>NZ_FPJO01000008.1 GCF_900119365.1 Streptomyces atratus | reverse complement strand
GGCTCGGCCCAGCCCCGGTCCAACGCTGCGTACAGAGCACCATGCCCACGCCGGTGCTCGAGGGCCAGCGACAGTTCGACCAGGGTCTTCACCGGCCCGTCCGCGCACAGCACCGCGTCCGTGAGCTCGAAGAGTGCATCCGCGCGGGCGTAAAGGCACTCGTAGAACTCGACCCGAAAGCGGGACAAGACATCCAACGCCTCGCCTGCGGGCCCTGGGAGAGGGAGACTCATACGCAGCGGCCGTTCTCTCGTGCTTCGTGACTCGACATCTCGAAGCGTGGAGAACGGCCGCCTCCGCTGTCCCGGGAAGAACCGCAGATCAGCAGGTTGGGTGACAGGCGAGGATAAACGTCAAGCTAAGGCCCGGCGTGCGTGACTACCTGGCCATGTAGGCGGTCAGGGTGGTCCCGGCCAGGTCGCGCATCTCCCGTGCGAGATGGGCCTGGTCGGTGCAGCCCGCCTCGACGGCCGCCTCGGCGTACGGCGTCCCGGACCGGGTGAGGGCGAGCGCGCGTTGCAGCCGCAGGACCCGGGCGAGGGTCTTGGGCCCGTAGCCGAAGGCCGCGAGCGAACGGCGGTGCAGCTGGCGGGCGCCGAGGCCGGCCCGGTGCGCGGTGTCCGCGACGGACCACCCGGCGCCGAGCCGGTCCGCGACGTACCGCATCAGCGGGTCCGGCGGTGCGGTGCCGGCCGCCAGGCGCAGCGCGACGTCTTCCAGCGCGGCGGCCGGGTCGGGGGCTTCGGCCAGTTGCTCGGTGAGCACGCGGACCCGGCCGCCGGGCCACAGGTCCGCGAGCTCGACGCGGCGGTCGCGCAGCTCGTGCGCCGCCACGCCGAGCAGCGCGGGGGCCGTGCCGGGTGCGAAGCGGATGCCGGCGCACTGCCCGCCGGGCGGGGCGGACGATGTCACGGCACGGGTGTCGGGGCCCGCGACGAGCAGTCGGCCGCCGATCCAGAGCAGGTCCATGCATCCGTCGGGCAGCACCGGGTGGACCGCGCCCTCCGGCACGCTCAGTGTCCACACGATCGCGCCGTCGAACCGCGACGTCCGCTCTTCGTACCTGTCGCCCATGCCCCACACGCTAATCTCGTCGGCGAACGGAATCGGCTTCCCGGGGGCGGTCATGACGGCACTGATGGAGTTCACCACCGACAACGGTGCGACGGTGACGGTCGAGGTCGACCGTCACACGCAGGGCGCGCAGCTGGTCGCGCTGGGCGACGACAACACCCTGGCCAGGGCCGGGCGCACCTTCGACAGCGCCCTCACGGGAATCCGGTCGGCGGCCGAGTCCGCCCTCGCGGTGTTCCGGGACGGCGCCCTGAAACCGGACGGTGTGGAGCTCGAATTCGGGGTGAAGATCACGGCGGAGGCCGGGGCCGTGATCGCGAAGAGCGCGGTCGAGGGCCACATGGTGGTCAAGCTGTCCTGGTCCCCCGGCGCGACACCCGCGGAACCAGCGACTCCAGCGGAACCGGCGGCTCCGGTCGTTCCGGCGCCCGCGCCCTAGCAGCCGCGGAAACCGCTCAGCCGTCGGACTCGTCGTCCCGCTTGTCGGCGTTCGGCTTGTCCGGCTCCTTGTCGCGGCTCGGCTGGAGCCTGGACTTCACATCCTCCGGCGGCAGGAACTTCGACCAGCGCTCGGGGAATTCGGACGGCATGTAGGGGCTGTCACCGTCGTCGCCCTCGTCGTCGTCCCAGTCCTCGTCGTCCTGGTTCCCCGCCTGCGTCCGGGCGACGAACTCCGCCGCCTGGGCCGCACGCACCCGGTCGTTGGCCGCGCGGGCGGCGGCCGTCGCCAGGGAGGGCCACACCCGGTCGATGGCCGCGTTCACCGCCGCTCCCACCAGCACCGCGAACGCGGAGATGCCGATCCACAGCAGGACGGCGATCGGGGCCGCCAACGAGCCGTAGATCGTGGGCCCCTCGACCGTACTGGTGAGGTAGATCCGCAGCAGGAAGCTGCCGAGCACCCACATCGCGAGCGCCATCAGCGCACCGGGCATGTCCTCGATCCAGGGCGAACGGACCGGCACGGACACGTGGTAGAGCGTGGTCAGGAACGCGATCGACAGCAGGATCACCAGCGGCCAGTACAGGACGCTTATGAGCTCGGTGCCCCACGGGACGAACTCCACGACCCGGTCCGGGCCGACGACGAGCAGGGGCAGCACCACGGAGCCGAGCAGCAGCGCGACGACGTACAGCAGGAAGGAGAGCAGCCGCGTCTTGACGATGCCGCGCTGGCCGTCGAGGCCGTACATCACGGTGATCGTGTCGATGAAGACATTGACCGCGCGGGAACCGGACCAGAGCGCGATCGCGAAGCCGATCGAGATGACATCGGGCCGGGCGCCGGTGGTGACGTCCGCCAGGAGCGGCTTGGCGAAGTCGTTGACGCCCCGCTCGCTGAGCACGGTCTGCGCGGCGTTGAGGATGTTGCGCTCGATGGAGGCGACCGTGGTGGTGCTGGTCCACTCGTCGACGTAGCCGAGCAGCCCGATCAGGCCGAGGAGCAGGGGCGGCAGGGACAGCAGGGTGAAGAACGCCGCCTCGGCGGCGAGCCCGAGAATGCGGTACTCCATGCACGAGTTGACGGTGTCCTTGAGCAACTGCCAGGCCATCTGCCGCTTGGATACGTTGCGGTAGAGGACTCGGGCCCGGTGGAGCCGACCCGCTGGCCGCTCGGGTGTTTCATTTGCTGCCTGCACGTCCTTACCGTATCGGCATGGCAGCCACCACCCACACCGTGTCCAACCAGGTACCGCCGCTGACCGGCTACGACGTCTTCGCCGCCGACCGGGCGCTCACCGAGGCGGTGCGACGTCACACGTCACCCGGGCTCCTGGCCGAAGTCCGGGGCGAGCTCGGTGAGCTGGGCCGGTCCGCGGGCTCCGCGCAGGCGCAGGAGTGGGGTGCGCAGGCGAACGCGAATCCGCCGGTGCTGCGTACCCACGACCGTTACGGCCACCGCATCGACGAGGTCGAGTTCCATCCGGCCTGGCACCGGCTGCTCGGCCACGCGGTCGGCGCGGGCCTGACCGACGCCTGGGGCCGGCCCGGCGGTCATGTGCGGCGGGCGGCCGGCTTCCTGGTGTGGACGCAGGTCGAGGCGGGGCACGGCTGCCCGCTGTCGATGACGCACGCGGCGGTGCCCGCGCTGCGCACCGATCCGGCGCTGGCCGCCGAGTGGGAGCCGCTGCTCACCTCGACGGTGCACGAGCGGGGGCTGCGTCCCGCCGCGCGCAAGGCCGGGGTGCTCCTCGGGATGGGGATGACGGAGAAGCAGGGCGGCACGGACGTACGGTCGAACACGACCCGTGCCGAGCCGCTGGCCGCGGAGGGCGAGTATCTGCTCACCGGGCACAAGTGGTTCTGCTCGGCGCCGATGTCCGACGGATTTCTGGTGCTGGCGCAGGCGCCGGGCGGCCTGACGTGTTTTCTGCTGCCCCGGGTGCTGCCCGACGGCACCCGCAACACCTTCGCGATCCAGCGGCTCAAGGACAAGCTGGGCAACCGGTCGAACGCTTCGGCCGAGGTCGAGTTCGACGGTACGTGGGCGCGCCGGGTCGGCGAGGAGGGGCGCGGGGTGCGCACCATCATCGGGATGGTGGCGGCGACCCGGCTGGACTGTTTGGTCGGTTCGGCGGCGCTGATGCGGCAGGCGGTGGCGCAGGCGATCCACCACTGCACTTACCGCAGCGTGTCCGGCGGGGTGCTGGTCGAGAAGCCGCTGATGCGCAATGTGCTGGCCGACCTGGCGCTGGAGTCGGAGGCCGCGACGGTGCTCGCGATGCGGCTGGCTGCGGCGTACGACGACGGCTCGGCGAGCGAGCTGGCCTTCCTGCGGATCGCGGTGCCCGCGGCGAAGTACTGGGTGACCAAGCAGTGCACGCCGCTGGTGGCCGAGGCGCTGGAGTGTCTCGGCGGCAACGGCTACGTCGAGGAGTCCGGGATGCCCCGGCTGCTGCGCGAGGCGCCGCTCAACTCGATCTGGGAGGGCTCGGGCAATGTGCAGGCGCTGGACGTGCTGCGGGCGCTGCAGCGTGAGCCGATGGCGCTGAACGCGTTCCTCCAGGAGGTCGGCAGGGCGCGCGGGGCCGATCACCGGCTGGACGGGGCGATCAGGGACATGCTGACGGAGCTCGCCGATCTGAACGGGATCGAGGCGCGGGCCCGCCGGCTGGCCGAGCGGATGGCGCTGGTGCTCCAGGGTTCGCTGCTGGTGCGGTGGGCGCCGCCGGAGGTGGCCGACGCGTTCTGCGCGTCACGGCTGGGCGGGGACCGGGGCGCGGTCTTCGGCACGCTGCCGCACAGCCTCGATCTGGCCTCGGTCGTCGAACGGGCGCGGCCGGTCGCGGATTAGCCGGCTGGGGCCCGCCCTCGGGTGCACGGCAACGGAGGGTGGTGCTGCGCCGACACGGCACCACCCTCCATGCTGTGCACACCGAACAGTGGGGCACAGGCTCCGCCGCACGGTGTTCCACCACTCTCGTACGGACCTCCACCCCCTCGCCAGAGTTGCAAAGGGTTGCAACCATTGTGCGGAGTATGCGGTGCCGGCCTCCTCGCGGCGGCAGGATGGGGCCCATGGATCGTCGAGCCGGCCTGGGATGTGGGGGGAAACCGGAGTGGAGACAAGCGCCTTCGGGGTGACACCAACGGATGCCCGGCAGTCCGCCGAGGCCGCCCGCCTGATCCACCGGGCCAGGGAGGCCAGGCTCGCCGGCGTACGCCCGCCGGTCTCCCCGCGGGCCGAGATCGGTGCCTCGTGGGACCGGGTGCTGCGCAGCGGCATAGATCCGGACCAGTCCACCGAGAGCGAGCTGCTGGGTGTGGACGAGATCGAGCACCGGCGCCGGAGCTCGACGCTGGGCGAGGTGATGCCGCTGCTGAACGACGGTCTGGTCGCCCTGGCGGACGCCGCCCAGCAGATCATGGTGGTGGCCGATGTGGAGTGCCGGGTGCTGTGGCGCCGGGGCAACGCGGCGGTGCTGCGCCGGGCGGACGAGGTCTGTCTGGCGGAGGGCGCGGCCTGGGCGGAGGAGAGCACGGGGACGAACGCGATCGGTACGGCGCTGGTCTCCCGTGTCCCGGTCCAGGTCCATTCCTCGGAGCACTTCGTCCGCACCCTGCACAACTGGACGTGTGCGGCGGCCCCGGTCCGTGACCCGCGGGACGGCAAGGTGATGGGGATCGTCGACATGAGCGGTCCCGCGTCGACGTTCCATCCGACGACGCTCGCCCTGGTCAGTTCGGTCGCCAGGCTCGCGGAGAGCGAGATCAGGAACCGGCATCTGCAGGCGATCGACCGGCTGCGTTCGGTGGCGGCACCGCTGGTGTGCCGGCTGGGCGGCCGGGCCCTGGCGGTGGACACCCACGGCTGGCTCGCCGCGGTGACCGGGATGCCGCCGGTCGACCGGCTGCCGCTGCCCAAGTCGTTGCGGCCGGGCCGGGTGTGGCTGCCGTCGCTCGGCATGTG
This sequence comes from Streptomyces atratus, assembly GCF_900119365.1. GTDB lineage: Bacteria > Actinomycetota > Actinomycetes > Streptomycetales > Streptomycetaceae > Streptomyces > Streptomyces atratus_B. The sequence continues at coordinate 293,590 of NZ_FPJO01000008.1, read as the reverse complement.
CCGGGTGGAGCCGCTGCCCGGCGGCTGGCTGCTTCAGGTCGCGGACGGGCCCTCGGACGGGGCGCCGCAACGGGTGGTGCTCGATCTGAGCCGGCCCCGCGGTCTCAGGGTCAATGTGGTGGGCGCGGTGGGCACTTGGACGCAGCGGCTCTCGCCGCGCCACGCGGAGCTGCTGTACGCCCTGGCGCTGCACCGCGAGGGGCGTACGGCGTCCGAGCTCGCCCAGGACATCTTCGGCGACGCGACCCGGACGGTGACGGTGCGGGCGGAGATCTCCCGGATGCGCCGCCATCTCGCCCAGGTGCTCGCGCACCGCCCGTACCGCTTCGGCGAGGACATCGAGGTGGAGGTGATCCACCCGGACGACCCGGCCGATCTGCTGCCGCACTCGACGGCTCCGGTGGTGGTCAGGGCACGTACGGACGGCCAGGGCCCCTCGTAGCCGGTTCCGGTTCCCCTCCGCCGTCCGCGCCTCGGGGCCGGCTTTGGCGCGGGCGGCGGGGCGTGGTTCCCTGGCAGTCATGAGCAACTCCGTACCTGCCACCGCGCCCGCCACCACTGAAGTGACCATCTGGTCGCTGGAACAGACCTCCCCCGACGACCTGCGGCCCGCCGCGGTCCCGGAGGGCGATGTGCGGATCGTGCGGTCACAGATTCCGCTTCCCGAGTTCAGCCGGTTCCTCTACACGGCGGTCGGCGGCGACATCCAGTGGACGGACCGGCTCGGCATGACGTACGCGCAGTGGCAGGAGGCCCTGGACCGGCCGGGGGCCGAGACCTGGGTGGCGTACGAGAACGGCACCCCGGCGGGCTACATCGAGCTGGACCCGCAGGACGAGGGCGCGGTCGAGATCATGTACTTCGGGCTGATTCCGGCCTTCCGGGGGCGGCGGATGGGCGGCCATCTGCTCTCGTACGGGGTCGCCCGCGCCTGGGACCTGGCGGAGCGCTGGCCGGAGCGGACGCCGACGAAGCGGGTGTGGCTGCACACCTGCTCCAAGGACGGCCCGCACGCCATGGACAACTATCTGCGGCGCGGCTTCCGGCTCTTCGACACGAAGGTGGAGCTGGAGCCGGAGGTGGCGACGCCGGGACCGTGGCCGGGAGCCGGGCGGTAGCGGGACGGGCGGCAGCCCTCCGCCTGCGGTGAGGCCACCGGCGACAAGTGGGAGATTGCCGCGATCACGGGCGGGCCGGCCCGGGCACTCCGAGTGACGAGCGCCACACCATCTCGTGATGCGGGACACTCTCGTCCACATCTTGGATAGTGGTGGACTGGCCCGAGATACGCGTGCCACGCTTCCGTCATGCCTGGAACTGGAATTGCCTTGGTGAGTCGACGCCACGTCGACCTCGGCCGCGTGTCCAGCGCCATCTGTCCGGCGAGCTGAGAGTCCCAGCACCGCCGCGCTCCCCCTTTTTCTCTGCAATCCCTGCGCACCGCCGCGCCTTGACGCGAGTGTGCAGTTCAGAGCCGCCCTCCTGCAGTCCCGAAGGACGTATCGTCATGGCCGCTACCCCGGAACAGCCTGCGACCACCACGCCCCGCCGCAAGGCCGGACGCCACCGTGGCGAAGGCCAGTGGGCCGTGGGGCACCACACTCCGCTCAACGGCAATGAGCAGTTCAAGAAGGACGACGACGGTCTCAATGTGCGGACACGCATTGAGACGATCTATTCCAAGCGCGGCTTCGACTCGATCGACCCCAACGATCTCCGCGGCCGGATGCGCTGGTGGGGTCTCTACACCCAGCGCAAGCCCGGGATCGACGGCGGCAAGACCGCGGTCCTGGAGCCGGAGGAGCTGGACGACAAGTACTTCATGCTGCGGGTCCGGATCGACGGCGGCCGGCTGACCACCGCACAGCTGCGGGTGATCGGCGAGATCTCGCAGGAGTACGCGCGCGGCACCGCCGACATCACCGACCGGCAGAACATCCAGCTGCACTGGATCCGCATCGAGGACGTCCCGGCGATCTGGGAGAAGCTGGAGGCCGTCGGGCTCTCCACCACCGAGGCGTGCGGCGACTGCCCCCGCGTGATCATCGGCTCCCCCGTGGCCGGCATCGCCGCCGACGAGATCATCGACGGCACACCCGCCGTCGACGAGATCCACGACCGGTACATCGGCAACAAGGAATTCTCCAACCTGCCGCGCAAGTTCAAGACCGCGATCTCCGGTTCGCCGGTGCAGGACGTGGTCCACGAGATCAACGACATCGCGTTCGTCGGCGTGGTCCACCCCGAGCACGGTCCGGGCTTCGACGTCTGGGTCGGTGGCGGGCTCTCCACCAACCCGCGGCTGGCCGAGCGGCTGGGTGCCTGGGTGCCGCTCGACGAGGTCCCGGACGTCTGGGCCGGAGTCGTCGGCATCTTCCGCGACTACGGATACCGGCGGCTGCGCAACCGCGCCCGGCTGAAGTTCCTGATGGCCGACTGGGGCCCGGCGAAGTTCCGCCAGGTGCTGGAGGACGAGTACCTGAAGCGTCCCCTGACCGACGGCCCCGCACCCGAGCAGCCCAGCAGCCGCTGGCGCGACCACGTGGGTGTGCACCAGCAGCAGGACGGCCGCTTCTACGTCGGTTTCGCCCCCCGGGTCGGCCGGGTGGACGGCTCCACGCTCGCCAAGATCGCCGACCTGGCCGCCGCACACGGCTCGGACCGGCTGCGCACCACCGTCGAGCAGAAGATGATCATTCTCGATGTGGCGCAGGACCAGGTGGACTCCCTGGTCGCCGGGCTGGAGGCGCTCGACTTCCAGGTGCGGCCCTCGCCGTTCCGGCGCGGCACGATGGCCTGCACCGGCATCGAGTTCTGCAAGCTGGCGATCGTCGAGACGAAGGCGCGCGGCGCGGCGCTCATCGACGAACTGGAGCGCCGCCTGCCGGACTTCGACGAGCCGCTCACCATCAACCTCAACGGCTGCCCCAACGCGTGCGCCCGCATTCAGACCGCCGACATCGGCCTCAAGGGCCAGCTCGTGCTGGACGACGACGGCAACCAGGTCGAGGGCTATCAGGTGCACCTGGGCGGCGCCCTGGGCCTGGAGGCCGGGTTCGGCCGCAAGGTCCGTGGCCTGAAGGTCACTTCGGCCGAGCTGCCCGACTACGTCGAGCGGGTCCTGGGCCGTTTCCAGGAGGAGCGCGAGGACGGCGAACGGTTCGCGGCCTGGGCGGCGCGGGCCGGTGCGGAGTCGCTGTCATGAGCGAACGCGCCGCACCGTTCCACTGCCCGTACTGCGGGAACGAGGACCTGCGCCCGCACGAGAGCGGCCACGGCGCGTGGGCATGTGCCTCCTGCAACCGCGCGTTCCAGCTCAAGTTCCTGGGCCTGCTGGCCCGGGGACTGCAGCGCAACGACGTCGAAGGGGAAGGGATATGACTCGGACTCTGCAGACCGAGGACCTTGAGCCCCTGGCCGAACGGGCCGGCCGTGAGCTGGAGGACGCCTCCGCGCCGGAGATCCTGAAGTGGGCCGCCGACACCTTCGGCGGGAAGTTCTGCGTCACGTCCTCCATGGAGGACGCGGTCGTCGCGCACCTCGCCTCGCGCGTCCTCCCCGGCGTCGACGTGGTCTTCCTCGACACCGGCTACCACTTCCCGGAGACGATCGGCACGCGTGACGCGGTCGAGGCCGTGATGGACGTCAACGTCATCACGCTGACCCCCCGGCAGACGGTGGCCGAGCAGGACGCCGAGTACGGGCCGAAGCTGCACGACCGCGACCCCGACCTGTGCTGTGGGCTGCGCAAGGTCAAGCCTCTCGAAGAGGGCCTGACCGGGTACACGGCCTGGGCGACCGGGCTGCGCCGCGACGAGTCCCCCACCCGGGCGAACACCCCGGTCGTCGGCTGGGACCGCAAGCGGCAGAAGGTGAAGATCTCACCGATCGCCCGCTGGACGCAGGACGACGTCGACGCGTACGTCGCGGAGCACGGCGTACTCACCAACCCGCTGCTGATGGACGGCTATGCCTCCGTGGGCTGCGCGCCCTGCACCCGCCGGGTGCTGGAGGGCGAGGACGTCCGCGCCGGCCGCTGGGCCGGCCGGGGCAAGACCGAGTGCGGGCTGCACGACTGATGACGACTGATCAGGAGACTTCGATGAGCGTGACGGAGACGGGAGCCACCATCTGGCTGACCGGTCTGCCGAGCGCGGGCAAGACCACCATCGCGTACGAACTCGCCGGGCGGCTGCGCGGTGAGGGCCATCGTGTGGAGGTGCTCGACGGCGACGAGATCCGGGAGTTCCTCTCCGCGGGTCTCGGCTTCTCCCGCGAGGACCGCCACACCAACGTCCAGCGGATCGGCTTCGTCGCCGAGCTGCTGGCGGCCAACGGCGTGAAGGTGCTGGTCCCGGTCATCGCCCCGTACGCGGACAGCCGGGACGCGGTACGCAAGCGGCACCGGACCGAGGGCACCGCCTATCTGGAGGTGCATGTCGCGACTCCGGTCGAGGTGTGCTCCGAACGCGATGTGAAGGGGCTCTACGCCAAGCAGGCGGCGGGCGAGATCAGCGGGCTCACCGGGGTCGACGACCCGTACGAGGCGCCCGAGTCGCCGGACCTGCGGATCGAGTCGCACCGGCAGACCGTGCAGGAGTCCGCGGCGGAGCTCCATGCGCTGCTGAGCGAGAGGGGTGCGGCATGACGACCGTCGCGACCGTGCAGGAAGGCACCGGCAATCCGTACGCACTCAGCCACCTGGACTCCCTGGAGTCCGAGGCCGTGCACATCTTCCGCGAGGTGGCGGGCGAGTTCGAGCGGCCGGTGATCCTGTTCTCCGGCGGCAAGGACTCCATCGTGATGCTGCACCTGGCGCTCAAGGCGTTCGCGCCCGCGCCGGTGCCGTTCACGCTGCTGCACGTGGACACCGGGCACAACTTCCCCGAGGTGCTGGAGTACCGCGACCGCACGGTGGCCCGGCACGGGCTGCGGCTCCATGTCGCCTCCGTACAGGAGTACATCGACGCCGGGAAGCTCCGCGAGCGCCCGGACGGCACCCGCAACCCGCTGCAGACCGTGCCGCTGACCGAGGCGATCCAGCAGCACCGCTTCGACGCCGTGTTCGGCGGCGGGCGCCGGGACGAGGAGAAGGCCCGCGCCAAGGAGCGGGTCTTCTCGCTGCGCGACGAGTTCTCCCAGTGGGACCCGCGCCGCCAGCGCCCCGAGCTGTGGCAGCTCTACAACGGCCGGCACGCCCCCGGCGAGCACGTCCGGGTCTTCCCGATCTCCAACTGGACCGAGCTGGACGTCTGGCAGTACATCGCGCGCGAGGGCATCGAGCTCCCGGAGATCTACTTCGCCCATGAGCGCGAGGTCTTCAGCCGCTCCGGCATGTGGCTGACCGCGGGCGACTGGGGCGGCCCCAAGGAGGGCGAGCGGGTCGAGACCCGGCAGGTGCGCTACCGGACCGTCGGCGACATGTCGTGCACCGGCGCCGTCGACTCGGACGCGACGACGCTGGACGACGTGATCACCGAGATCGCCGCCTCCCGGCTCACCGAGCGGGGCGCGACGCGCGCCGACGACAAGATGTCCGAGGCCGCGATGGAAGACCGCAAGCGCGAGGGGTACTTCTAGATGACCACCACAGCCGAGCAGTTGTCGGCCACCACCCTGCTGCGGTTCGCCACCGCGGGATCCGTCGACGACGGCAAGTCCACCCTCGTGGGACGTCTGCTGCACGACTCCAAGTCGGTCCTCACCGACCAGCTGGAGGCCGTCGAGCACGCCTCGCGCAGCCGGGGCCAGGAGGCGCCCGACCTGGCGCTGCTGACCGACGGCCTGCGGGCCGAGCGCGAGCAGGGCATCACCATCGATGTCGCCTACCGCTACTTCGCGACGCCGCGCCGCCGGTTCATCCTGGCCGACACCCCGGGGCACGTGCAGTACACCCGGAACATGGTGACCGGCGCCTCGACGGCCGAGCTGGCCGTCGTCCTGGTCGACGCCCGCAACGGTGTCGTCGAGCAGACCCGCCGCCATGCCGCGGTCGCCGCGCTGCTGCGGGTGCCGCACGTGGTGCTGGCCGTCAACAAGATGGACCTGGTCGACTACGCGGAGCCGGTGTTCGCCGCCATCGCCGAGGAGTTCACCGCGTACGCCGCCTCGCTCGGCGTCCCGGGCTGGGGGTCCGGGGGGGACCCCCAGGAAAACTGGTGTACCGCGATCCCGATCTCCGCGCTGGCCGGTGACAACGTCGTGGAGCCGTCCGCGCACATGGACTGGTACGGCGGCCCGACGGTCCTGGAACACCTGGAGACGGTGCCGGTCAGCCATGACCTCACCGCCTGCCACGCCCGCTTCCCGGTCCAGTACGTGATCCGGCCGCAGACCGCCGAGCACCCCGACTACCGGGGCTACGCCGGCCAGATCGCCGCCGGCGCGTTCCGGGTGGGCGAGGCCGTCACCGTCCTCCCCTCCGGCCGTACGTCGACGATCGCCGGGATCGACGCGCTCGGCGAGAGCGTGGACATCGCCTGGGCGCCCCAGTCGGTGACCCTCCGGCTGGCCGACGACATCGACATCTCGCGCGGTGACCTGATCGCACCGGCCGACGACGCGCCGACCGTCACCCAGGACGTCGAGGCGACCGTCTGCCACGTCGCCGACCATCCGCTCGCCGTCGGCCAGCGGGTGCTGCTCAAGCACACCACCCGCACGGTCAAGGCGATCGTCAAGGACATCCCCTCGCGCCTCACGCTGGACGACCTCTCCCAGCACCCGGCGCCCGGCCGGCTCGTCGCCAATGACATCGGCCGGGTCGTCGTCCGCACCGCGGAACCGCTCGCGCTCGACGCGTACGCGGACTCCCGGCGCACCGGATCGTTCCTGCTGATCGACCCCGCGGACGGCACCACGCTGACGGCCGGCATGGCGGGCGCCTCGTTCGCCGCCGCGGACGGGCCCGAGGCCGCCGCGGACGACGCCGAATGGGACTTCTGATGACCATCGACATCTACTCCACGTTCGCGAAGGAGGGCGGCCGCATCGGCAGCGGCGCCCTCGGCAGCGGCCAGGGCGGGGTCGCGCGATGTGCGCGATGACGTACGCGCACCGCCTGCGCGCCCACTCGCCCCAACCGCACTGCCCGCACAGCCAGTTCGGACGAAGACCTGCCGACTTCCCGGCCGCGTCCCCGTAATCGACCGGGACGCGAGGACCGGGCCGACGAGAGGAAAGCCTCCCGTGTCTGCCCCCCGTACCACGCCGCGCCGCGCCCTGACCGCCGTCGCCGCCCTGCCGCTGCTCGCCCTCGCACTCACCGCCTGCGGCTACGGCTCCGAGGCGAAGCAGGACGACGCCAAGAAGGCGGACGTCGCCACCGGCGGCAAGAAGCTCTCCGCGGACACCGTGAAGATCGGCTACTTCCCGAACCTCACCCACGCGACCGCCCTGGTCGGCATCCAGGAAGGCATCATCGCCAAGGAGCTCGGCTCCACGACGGTCGAGCCGTCGACGTTCAACGCCGGCCCGTCCGAGATCGAGGCGCTCAACGCGGGCTCGATCGACATCGGCTTCATCGGCCCCTCGCCCGCCATCAACGGCTACACCAAGTCCAAGGGCAAGAGCCTGAGGATCATCGGCGGGTCGGCGTCCGGCGGCGTGAAGCTGGTCGTCGACCCGAAGAGGATCAGGACCCTGGACGACCTCAAGGGCAAGAAGATCGCCACCCCGCAGCTCGGCAACACCCAGGACGTCGCCTTCCTCAACTGGATGTCCGAGAAGGGCTGGAAGGTCGACGCCAACAGCGGCAAGGGCGACGTCTCCGTGGTCCGTACGGACAACAAGGTGACGCCGGACGCCTACAGGTCCGGTTCCATCGACGGCGCCTGGGCCCCCGAGCCGACCGCCTCCAAGCTGGTCGCGCAGGGCGCCAAGGTGCTCCTCGACGAGTCGACGCTGTGGCCGGACAACAAGTTTGTGATCACGAACATCATCGTGTCGCAGAAGTTCCTGACCGAGCATCCGGACGTCGTCGAGGCGGTGCTGCGCGGCACGGTCGACACCAACGCGTGGATCAACGCCAACCCGGACAAGGCGAAGGCCTCCGCCAACGCCGCGCTCAAGACGCTGTCCGGCAAGGAGCTGCCGGCCGAGGTCCTCGACCCGGCGTGGAAGTCGATCCGGTTCATCGACGACCCGCTGGCCGCCACGCTCGACACCGAGGCCGAGCACGCGGTGAAGGCGGGCCTGCTGGAGCAGACGGACCTGACGGGCATCTACGACCTGAAGCCGCTGAACAAGATCCTCAAGGCCGCGGGCAAGCCCGCGGTCGCCGACGCCGGTCTCGGCGTCAAGTAATCCGGCACCCGGAAAGGATCCCAGGAGGTGACGACCATGGCGACCACCACGCTCACCAAGGCCGAGGACCGTACGGCGGTCGGGCACGCCGCCCGCATCGACCACGTCTCGAAGTCCTTCGGCGGACCGGAGGGGCAGCAGCTCGTCCTGGACGACATCACACTCGATGTCGCTCCCGGCGAGTTCGTCACCCTCCTGGGCGCCTCCGGGTGCGGCAAGTCGACCCTGCTCAACCTGGTGGCCGGACTCGACCGCCCGACCGCGGGGTCCATCGAGACCCCCGGCGGGCGGCCGGCCCTGATGTTCCAGGAACACGCCCTCTTCCCGTGGCTGACCGCGGGCAAGAACATCGAACTCGCGCTGCGGCTGCGCGGCGTACCCAGGTCCGACCGCCGCGCCGAGGCGGAGCGGCTGCTCGAACTCGTACGGCTCGGCGGGGCGTACGGGAAGCGGGTGCACGAGCTTTCGGGCGGCATGCGGCAGCGGGTGGCGATGGCCCGCGCGCTCGCCCAGGACAGTCAACTGCTGCTGATGGACGAGCCGTTCGCCGCACTCGACGCCATCACCCGGGACGTCCTGCACGACGAGCTGACCCGGATCTGGCGCGAGACGGACGTCTCGGTCCTCTTCGTCACGCACAACGTGCGCGAGGCGGTCCGGCTCGCGGAGCGGGTCGTCCTGCTGTCGTCGCGGCCGGGCCGGATCGCCCGGGAGTGGACGGTCGACATCGACCAGCCGCGCCGCATCGAGGACACCGCGGTGGCCGAGCTGTCCGTAGAGATCACCGAACAACTGCGTGGGGAGATCCGCCGACATGGCCAGCACTGAGACCGCCGCCAAGGACACCGCCCAGGACCTGGCGGGCCTGGAGGCGGGGCTGGACGCCCTCGACGCCGTACGGGTGAGCCGCACCCCGGTCCGCGAGGTGCTGGTGCGCAAGGTGCTGCCGCCCGTCGTGGCAGTGGTCCTGGTGCTCGTCGTCTGGCAGGTCCTGATCTGGGCGCAGGTCACCGACGACTACAAGCTGCCGTCGCCGTCCCAGGTGTGGGACGAGGTGACCGACGCCTGGGCGCAGGGCACTCTGCTCGGCTACATCTGGACCAGCGTCTCGCGCGGTCTGCTCGGCTTCCTGCTGGCGCTGGCCATCGGTACCCCGCTCGGGCTGCTGGTGTCGCGCGTCAAGCCGGTCCGCGCGGCGATCGGGCCGGTGCTCTCCGGGCTCCAGTCGCTGCCGTCGGTCGCCTGGGTGCCCCCCGCGGTGATCTGGCTGGGGCTCGACGACAGGATGATGTACGCGGTGATCCTGCTGGGCGCGGTCCCGTCGATCGCCAACGGCCTGGTCGCGGGCGTCGACCAGATCCCGCCGCTGCATCTGCGGGCCGGGAAGACGCTGGGTGCCACCGGGCTCCGCGGCACCTGGCACATCGTGCTGCCGGCCGCGCTGCCCGGCTATCTGGCGGGGCTGAAGCAGGGCTGGGCGTTCTCCTGGCGTTCGCTGATGGCCGCCGAGATCATCGCCTCCTCGCCCGATCTGGGGGTGGGCCTCGGGCAGTTGCTGGAGCAGGGCCGGGAGACCAGCAGCATGTCGATGGTGTTCCTCGCCATCGTCCTGATCCTCACCGTCGGCATCGCGATCGACCTGCTGATCTTCAGTCCGCTGGAGCGGTGGGTGCTGCGCGGCCGCGGCCTCCTCGCCAAGAGCTGAGTACGACCATGACCGCTCCGGTACTTCTCGTCATCGCCCACGGCAGCCGTGACCCGCGGCACGCGGCGACCGTGCACGCGCTCACCGCGCGGGTGCGGTCGCTGCGGCCGGGGCTGCGCGTGGCGACGGGTTTCCTGGACTTCAACGCGCCGTCGGTGCCGCAGGTCCTGGAGCGGCCGGCCGCACAGGGGGCGCAGGACGTCGTCGCGCTCCCCCTGCTCCTCACCCGGGCCTTCCACGCCAAGTCCGACATCCCCACGGTGCTGCGCGAGGCCCGGAGCAGGCTGCCCCGGCTGCGGGTCCGGCAGGCCGAGGTGCTCGGCCCGTCACCGCTGCTGAACTCGGCGCTGGAACGGCGGCTGCACGAAGCCGGGATCCGTCCCGGCGACCGGAGTTCGACCGGGCTCGTCCTGGCCTCGGCGGGCTCCACAGACCCGGAGGCGATCGCAGTGATCGCTGAAATCGCGCGGGAGCTGCGGCACACCGGTTGGTGTTCCGTGCGGCCTGCGTTCGCCTCCGCCGCATCTCCCACGGGGTTCCCGCGTACTGAGGACGCGGTACGGGCCCTGCGGGACGAGGGGGTGCGCAGGGTGGCGGTGGCGCCGTACGTCATCGCTCCCGGCCGGCTCCCGGACCGGATCGCCGAAGGGGCGGCCGACGCGGATGTGCTGGCCGATGTGCTCGGTGCCTCACCGGAGTTGGCGCGGCTGCTGCTGACCCGGTACGACGAGGCCCGGGTGCCGGCGGCCCGGACCGCGGTGCTCACCGCGTGACGCGGCGCCCGGTCACCCCACGTCCAGGCTGCCCGTGCGGGTCCGCTTGAGTTCGAAGAGGTCCGGATTCCCGGCGAGCACCCGGAAGCTGTCGAAGACGCGTCCCGCCTCCTCGCCACGCGGTGCCGCCCGCAGCACGGGCCCGAACCAGACGGCGCCGTCGACATGGATCGTGGGCGTACCGACGTAACCGTCCGCCTCCGGGTCCTTTCCGGCGTCGTGGCTGCGCCGCAGCGCCTCGTCGTACGCCTCCGAGTGCGCGGCGGCGGCGAGCCCGGCGGGCAGGCCGAGCTCCGCGAGCGACTCGGCGATCACCTCGTCGAAGTCCTCGTTCTTCTTCTGGTGGATACGGACACCCATCGCGGTGTAGAGATCGCGGAGCACCCCGTCGCCGTGGGCCTCGGCCGCCGCGACCGCGACCCGTACCGGGCCGATCGACTTGTCGACCAGCTCCCGGTACCAGTCGGGGAGTTCATTGCCGGTGTTGTGCAGATGGAGACTCATGACGTGGAAGCGGAGATCGATGTCGCGCCGCTGCTCCACCTCCAGCATCCAGCGGGAGGTGATCCAGGCGAACGGGCATGCCGGGTCGAAGTAGAAGTCGACGGCGGTCCGGTCCTGTTCCGATGTGCGTGATGTGGTCATGGGTCGAGCCTAGACACGGATTGGCACGTGATCCCGGGCCATTGTCCATCGATTCGACTGGGCCACTTCGGCCCGGGAGGGGCGGGCGGTAGCATCCCCGGATGCGAACCATCGAGACCCTGGCCCCGCAGGCCGGGCAGATCGACACCGAGGGCCTGCGCGCGTTCGACGCGGACGGACTCGCGGGGTACGTCACCGATCCGGCGCACCCGTGGTGGCGCCGCAGGGCCTGTGTGGTCGCGCTGGCCGGGCGGGTGCCGGAGCACCGTGTCGCCGGGCTGATCGCGCGCGTCCAGGACCCCCGCGACGTGGACGAGGTCCGGATCGCGCTGCTGGACCTTCTCCCGGACCGGGCGGAACTCCTGCCCTGGCTCGGGCACGAGGACCGGCGGCAGGAGAGTTCGTACGGAGTGTCCGCGGCGATCCTCAAGGCCCGCGGCCTGCTCGGCGACCGTTCGGCTGCGGGCGAACTGGCGACGCTCGCGGCCGAACCGTGGCCGCGCCTCCGGGCGATCGGCGAGGCCGGGCTGGACGCGCTGGTCGCCCGGCACGGAACGGACGCGGTCCTGGCCGACGTCGGTGACGCGCGCCCCGAGGGGCGTGCCTTCCATGTCCGGATGCGGCACCGCGCCGGCCAGGACGTCACCGACGCGCTCGCGGACCCCGACCGGGCGGTCGCGTACCTCGCCCAGTCACTGCTGACCGACCCGGACCGGCTCCGCGGCTACCTCGGCGAGGCACCGACGGCCGAGGCGAAGCTGTGGGCCGCGTACGCGCTGCACCGTCTCACCGGTGACACCGCCGAGACCCGGGCGATCCACGACTCGCTGGGCCGCCCCAGGGTCGAGGTCGACGGTCTGGACGACGAACTGCGCGGGGTGATCCTCCAGGAGTACGGGCACGACTGCGAGGAGCAGAGCGACCCTCGGTGGCGGGTCGAGGCCATCTGCGCCGAGCCGCCCGTCGAGCCGGACGAGGACGAGCAGCTCCGCCGGGCCACGGCCGCGCTGACCGCGGCGGGCCTGACGCCGCAGCCCCCGGTCTCCTGCGGTGAGGACCACCGGCAGGGCGGCGGCACCTATCACGTCATCAGGTCCGGCAAGAGCAAGGACGGGAGCGAGATCTTCGTCAGCGCCCTCGGCCGGTTCGCCGGCTCGTACGCACCCGAACCGGCCGCCCGCGCGGCCCTGGAATCCGCCGGCTTCCGCTGGATCGACCGGGCGACCGGCGCGATCCGGGTCACCGGCCTCTGCGTCTACTACTTCGGCAGCCGCGAGCCCCTGGACATCGCCACCCTGCTCTTCTACTGGCAGGACTAGGTTCTGTCCGGGCGACTCAGGCCCCGGTCCACTGCGGGTCGCGTCCGCTGTGGGCCAGCGCCTGCTCGAAGACCGACGCCGACGCGGGCAACGCCACCTCGTCGGCGAAGCCGTCGTACTGCCGGTAGAGCGCGGCCATGCTGTCGACGACGCCGAGGACGTAGGCGGCCGCCCCGTCGGAGAGCCGGTACTCCTCGCCGACGGCACGCGCCACGTCCCAGCCGTGCAGGGCCGTCTCCGCGATGAGCATCGCGGCGATGTCGGCGGCCGGGGTGGCCGAACCCCCGAGGTCGACCTCGCCCTCCCAGACCGCCGGGTCGGACCAGGCGGCGACCGCGCGGTCCAGCTGCGCGGCGTACTGCTGCGCCCAGTCGGCGTCGGCGGTGAAGTCGCGGGCGGTGAGCTCCTCCGGGAGGTCCTTGCGCAGGGCGCGGTGCTCCAGGCCGTGGGAGGTGTACAGCACCCAGTGGTTGACGAGCCCGCGCACATCCCAGTCGCCGCAGGGCGAGTTCGGTGCGTCGAGCTGCTCGGCACGGATGGTGCGGGCGATGCGGGCCGCCTCGGCGGCGACTTCGGTCAGGTGCGCGTGCTCGTTCTTCATGCCGCAAGCCTACGAGCGCCACCTCACACAGCGATTGAAGAAAAGCGACAGCAGCCCATCTCTTCCAACAGTCCGTTGCCCCCGACCGAGCCTGGTTCGGCTCCCCGCCCCGCAACCAGTGGACTGCGGGCTGCGGACACACGCGGAAGACGCCCACCAACCGCCCCGCTCCGCACGAGGCACAAGCGCCGCCTCGGCCGGAACACATCTGTCACCATGGAGAAATGGTGTGTTCCCCGCGCGGGTGGGGGTGGGTCGGCACGGGCGGAGCAGAGCCGCCGGGCGGCGGAGTTCTCCCCGCGCAGGTGGGGTCTTCCGCGCTCGGCGTCTCCGTAAGGGTCCGGCTCGGGCGTGAAGTCAGCGGGTGGGGGGAGCGATCTAGGATCGTGGGATGTCCTTCATGTCTGGCTCCTTCGATGAGACCTTTCTGCTCGGCGGCGAACTGCCCGTACGCCGGCTCGGCTACGGCACCGCCCAGCTGACCGGCCCCGGCTACTGGGGCCCGCGCGGTGAGCGACAGGACGCCGTGGCGGTGCTGCGGGCCGCCGTCGAGCAGGGCGTCACGCTCGTGGACACCGCCGACAACTACGGTCCGGGGCTGGCCGAGGAACTCGTCGCCGAGGCGCTCCACCCGTACCGCGAGGATCTGGTGATCGCGACCAAGGGCGGGGTGGTGCGCACCAGTGACAGCGCCTGGCACATCGCGGGCCGGCCGGAGCAGCTGCGGGCGATGTGCGAGGCCAGTCTGCGGCGGCTGCGGACGGACCGGATCGACCTCTATCAGCTGCACCGGCTGGACCCGGAGGTGCCGATGGCCGACCAGCTGGGCGCTCTGGATGCACTGAGGCAGGAAGGCAAGATCCGGCACATCGGTCTGGACACCCTCACCGCCGACCAGCTGGAGCAGGCGCTGTCCCTGACCGGGATCGCCTCGGTGCAGAACCGCTTCAATCTCCTCGACCGTTCGTCGGACGCGGTACTGAAGGTGTGCGAGGCCCACGGCCTGGCCTTTCTGCCCTGGTTCCCGCTGGCCAACGGCGTTCTGACCGGCGACGCCGCCGCGGCGCTCACCGGCATCGCCGACCGGCACGGTGCCCCCCGCGGGCAGATCGCCCTCGCCTGGCTGCTGCACCGGTCCCCCGTGCTGTGCCCGACCCCGGGCACCGGTTCGCCCGCCCATCTGGCGGAGAACCTGGCGGCCCGGGAGATCCGGCTGTCCGCCGAGGACCTGAGCCGCCTGGAGGCGCTCGCACCCGCGTGAAGGAGCACTCGCCCGTACCACCCCCCGTACCACCCCCGCCGTCCCCGCCCCGGCCGCCGCTCCCGAACCGGGTGGCGCCGACCCGGTGATCCGGGCCGACGCCGTCTCGCTCGTACGGGACGGCGATGTGCTGCTCGACTCGGTCTCGCTGACCGTTCGGAGCGGCGAGCACTGGGCGCTGCTCGGTGCCAACGGTGCCGGGAAGAGCACGCTGCTGGGGCTGCTCGGCGCGGTCAACCACCCCACCCGGGGTTCGGTGGAGGTGCTGGGACGCACCCTCGGCCGGGTCGATCTGCGGGAGCTGCGGTCGCTGCTCGGGCATGTCAATCCGCGTCATCCGCTGCGTTCCCCGCTGTCGGTGCACGAGGTGGTGCTGACCGGTCTGACCAACTCGGTCGAGCCGGTGCCGCGCCGGTCGGTGAACGAGGAGCAGCGGGACCGGGCGGAGCGGCTGCTGAAGATGCTCGGCATGGGCGGCAAGTCGGGCTCGCGCCGGCCGGCGCTGTCGCAGGGCGAGCGGGGCCGTACGCTCATCGCCCGCGCCCTGATGCCGCAGCCGCAGCCGCAGCCGCGGCTGCTGCTGCTCGACGAGCCGGCCACCGGTCTCGACCTCGCCGCGCGTGAGCAGCTGCTCGACAGTCTGGACGTGCTGCGGGACGAACATCCGGAGCCGGCCACGGTCCTGGTCACCCATCACCTGGAGGAGCTGCCCGCCTCCACCACGCACGCGCTGCTGCTGCGGGGCGGCCGGTGCGTGGCCTCGGGCCCGGCGGACGAGGTACTGACCACCGACCGGGTCAGCGACTGCTTCGGGCATCCGGTGCGGATCTCCCGTACGGACGGCCGGTGGGCGGCTCGGGCGCAGCGCGTGGGCCGTCGCTGACCGGTGATCAGCCCTCGGCGTCGGCGTCGGCGTCGGCGTCGGCGTCGGCGTCGAACGGCGTGGCCTGGTTGAAGTAGAGCACCCAGCCTTCGTCGGTCAGCCGCCACACCGAACTGCGGTGGGCGAGGCGTCCCTTCGTCTCGGTGTCGTAGGTGAGGTGGACGAGGTCGTCGGCGAGCTGGACCCCGCTCATCCGGGACGCGGTGAGCGGGCCGGGGCGCGGGGCGTCCGCCGCGGTGAGCGAGGTGATCATGGTGTCGCGGTTCCAGACCCGGCCGGTGTAGTCGATCTCGCGGTAGTCGGGGTGCAGCAGCTGGGCGAGGAGTTCGGCGGAGGCGCGCACGGCCGGGTCCAGAAGGCGCAGCTCGCCCTCGACCGCGGCGGCCACACCGGGGGACGGTTCACTCATGTGCGGGCTCCGTCGTGCGCGGGTGCCGGGGGTGCCGTGGTCTCCGGGGGTGCCGTGGTCCCTGTGGGTGCCGTCATCTCCACCAGCTTGACCACGGTGTTCCAGTTGCGCGAGGTGGCGACGAGGCCCTTGGTGACGGAGGAACGGGACAGCGCCTCGGCGAGCTTCGAGCGGCCCAGTCCGTCGGGGGCGTAGAGGTAGAGGGCGCGGTCGCCGAGTCCGAACGCCTCGGGGAGGAAGGCCGCCGGGTCGATCCGGGCGAAGCGGCCGGCGTCGACCGGCTGGTCGTAATAGGTGATGTGGAGCTGTTTTCCTTCGAGTTCGGCGGCCGGGAACGGGCAGGCCGCCGCAACTGCCGCCAGGTAGGCTCCGTCCCGGACCAGGCAGGGTACGGGGAAGCCGAAGCGCTTCTCGATGGCCTGCTCCAGTTCGGCGGCGAGTGCGTTCTCGTCGTCCGACGGGCTGCTGAAGACGGCGTTGCCGCTCTGCAGGTGGGTGCGGACGTCCCCGTGTCCCAGTTCGGTGAGCAGCGTACGGAGTTCGGCCATCGGAACCTTCTTGTGGCCGCTCACATTGATCCCGCGCAACAGCGCCGCGTACATCGTCATGGGCACACCATAGGACGATCTCTTCGCGCGATGCGGCCGCCGCGCCCCGTGGGGGAGGGCGCGGCGGCCTGTCATGGCTGCGGGTCGGTTACTCGACGACCTTCAGCAGCTTGTTCGGCGTGCCCTCGGTCGCGTTGGAGATCGCGTCGGGGGTGGCCCCGTCGGTCAGAGCCGTGGCGACCTCCTCGGGGGTGGCGTCCGGGTGACCGGCGAGGTAGACGGCGGCGGCACCGACGACGTGGGGGGTCGCCATGGAGGTGCCGGAGATGGTGTTGGAGCCGTCGTCGCTGTCGTTCCAGGACGAGGTGATGTCCGAGCCCGGGGCGTAGATGTCCACGATCGAGCCGTAGTTGGAGAACGACGACTGCTCGTCGTCCACCGTGGACGAGGCGACCGTGATGGCCTCGGGGACGCGGGCCGGGGAGCTCTCGCCCGCGTCGGAGGATTCGTTGCCGGCGGCCACCGCGAACGTGACCCCGGAGGCGATGGCCTTCTGGACCGCGGCGTCGAGCGCCTCGTCCGCGCCGCCGCCGAGGCTCATGTTGGCGACGGAGGGGCCCTCGTGGTTCTCGGTGACCCAGTCGATGCCGGCGACGACCTGCTCGGTGGTGCCCGAGCCGGAGTCGTCGAGCACCCGGACGGCGACGATCTTGGCCTTCTTGGCGACCCCGTAGGTCGCACCGGCGATGGTCCCCGCCACGTGGGTGCCGTGGCCGTTGCCGTCGTCGGCGCTGTCGTCGTTGTCCACGGCGTCGTAGCCCGAGCTGGCCCGGCCCTCGAACTCGTTGTGCGTGGTACGGACACCGGTGTCGATGACGTACGCGGTGACACCCTCGCCCGCGCTGTCCGGGTAGGTGTACGCGTTGTCGCCGGCCGTCTCGGTCTGGTCGATCCGGTCCAGCCCCCAGGACGGCGGGTTGTCCTGGGTCTCGTCGATGTGGAACTTCTTGTTCTGGACGACCTTGGAGACGGCCGGGTCGGCCGCCAGGCGCTTGGCCTCGGTGAGCGAAAGGCCGCTGGCGGAGAAGCCGTTGATGGCGGAGCTGTAGTTCCGCTTCAGCTTGCCGCCGTACTCCTTGGCGAGCTTCGCCTTGTCGGCCTTCTGGTCCAGCATCACGATGTAGCTGCCGGAGACGGCGTTCGCCGCGTCCGCGCCGTAGACGACGCCCATCGCGGGGGCGGGGGCCGCACCGGCGAGGGAGGTGTTGAGCAGGGTGACTCCGGCGGCCGCGGCCACGGCGGTTATCGCCGCGGTCAGCTTGATCCGGCGTGCGCGCTTGTGAATTGCCATGAAGAGGGGTCTCCTCGTCATTCTTTGTGGGGGGATTGACCCCCGGCCGGAAGATCTCCGGGGGCTGGCTCGAAACCCTCGCCGATTGACGCGCCCAGATCAAGACCTTCATGCGGCTGTGACTTACTCAACAAAGTTTCGTAATAAGAAACCGGCCAGCCGTGCCCAAGTCGGGCACGGCCGCCGCAACACCCCCCGCGCACAACGGGCTTGGGGCACGACCGGCACACTTCGCACCTGGGAAGACGAACCCCGCCCGGCCGTACGGACGGGCGGGGCGACGGCTTGATTCCACCCTCGTGTTCACAGAGCTCTCACGAGGTGACCACGTTGAGGGCGGCTCCGGGCGACGCGGCCCCCGGAGACCCCCGTCGGCCCGGCGAGCGGCACCTCAGACCCTCAGAACCTCAACGCTGGTAGCGGGCCAGGACCCGGTTCCCGTCGTCGACCAGACGCTTCCTCAGCTCCTGCGCCCCGATGGCTCCGCTGTAGTACTCCTGGAGGGCGGGCGTGGCGACCTTGTCCTTCCACTCCGGGTAGCCGCGCACCGACTGGGCGGGCGCCGGCCGGAGCGCCTTCGCGACGGCGACACCGGTCGCCCAGCCGTTCTCCGCGGTGTGCAGGGACGGGTCGGCGAGGGCCGCCGTGCCGGTCGGGAGCATCCAGTCGCCCTTGGCCAGGCGCACCATGTTCGGCGGCCGGAGCATGAAGTCGATGAACTGCGCGGCCTCCTTCTTGTGCGGGCTGGCCTCCGCGACGGACAGGGTCTGCGGGCTCACGCCCTGGGCGAGGCCCGCACTGCCCGCGGGGGCCGGCAGGACCGTCCACTCGAAGCCCTCGGGTGCCTGCTCGACGACCTGCTGGCGGTAGGAGAAGCCCAGCGGCACCATCGCGTACTTGCCGCCGAAGAACCCGGGCAGGGTGTCGGAGCCGCCCATGCCGAGTGCGGTGCGCGATGCGCTGTGGTCGGTGTCGACCTGGTCGTGGATGGTGCCGGGGACGACCTGGTCGCCCTCGCCCGCGCGGATGGTCACCTTGCCGTCGGCACCGCGGTGGAAGAGCCGGCCGCCGCCGGAGAGTCCGAGGTTGAGGGTGACGGAGACCGGTTCCTTGAGCGGCCAGGCGACGCCGTACCGCCCCTTGCCCGTCAGTTCCTTGGTGACCTGCCGGAACTCGTCCCAGCTCCACGGCTCGTCGGGGGTCGGGACGCGGACCCCGGACTCGGTGAGGATCTTGGTGTTGGCGATCAGGACGCGGGGCTCCTGGAGGAACGGCACACCGTAGACGCCCTCGCCGAAGGTGGTGGTGGACCAGCTCTGCCGCGGGATGTCGGCGGTCAGCCGGCCGGGGAGCAGTCCGCGCAGGTCCGCGAGGTAGCCGCTGTAGGCGAAGTCGGCCAGGTCGTCGGAGGCGTCGTGGATGATGTCCGGCGCCTCGTCGCCCTCGAAGGAGGTGAGCAGCTGGTCGTGGACGGTGTCCCAACTGCCCTGGACGTAGCTGACATGGATGTCCGGATGGGCCTCGTTCCACTCCTTCACCAGCTGTTTGTTGGCGTCGACGGACTCCTTCTGCCAGGCCAGCGACTGGAAGCTGAGCTCGATCCGCCCGCTGGCGTCCCGGCCGTCGTCCGTCCCGGCGCAGCCGGTGAGCAGCAGGGCCAGCGCGGTGGCCGCGGCGGCGGCCGTCGTCCGCAGGGATGCCCGCATCAGCTCTTCACCGCCCCGGCCAGCATGCCGCCCGTGATCCGCCGCTGGATGATCGCGAAGATCACCAGTGAGGGCAGGGTGGCGAGGAACGCGGCGGCGGCGAGCGGCCCGAGATCGGCCGCGCCCTCCGCACCGATGAAGTGGGTCAGTACGACCGGCAAGGTCTGCTTCTCCGGGGTCTTGAGCAGGACGAGCGCGAAGAAGAGCTCGTTCCATGCGGTGATGAAGGCGAAGAGCGCGGTGGCGACGATGCCGGGGGCCAGCAGCGGGGCCGTGACCGAGACGAGTGTCCGCAGTCGGCCCGCGCCGTCGACCGAGGCGGCCTCCTCCAGCTCGGCGGGCACCGCCCGTACGTATCCGACCAGCATCCAGAGCGCGAAGGGCAGCGCCCAGACGACGTACACCATGATCAGCCCCCACAGGGTGTTGATCAGATGGAGGTTCTTCAGGATCAGGAAGAGCGGGATGATCAGCAGGACGAGCGGGAAGGCCTGGCTGATCACGACCCATCCGGTGGCCGCCGTCGAGAGCCTGGAGCGGCGGCGGGCCATCACATACGCCATGGGCGTGGCGACGACGACCGCGATGAGAGCGGCGCAGACCGCGGCGATCAGCGAATTGGCGGCGGCCTGGAGCAGCGGCTGTTCGTCGAAGGCCTTGCGGAAGTTGTCGAGCGTCGGATGGTCGGGGATCCAGGTGGGGTGCAGGGAGCCGAGTTCGCGCGCCGGTTTGAAGGCGGTGGAGATCAGCCAGAGGAACGGGAACGCCAGGAAGACGAGATAGCCGAGCAGCGCGGCGTACTGTCCGGCGCGTGCGGTTCTGCTGGTGCGCATGCTCATCGGTCCTCGCCTCCCCTGAGCCGGCCGGCGAGATACACGGCGAGGATCACGGAGATCACCGCGACCATCACACAGCCCATCGCGGCGGCGTATCCGAACTGTCCGTAGTGGAAGGCCTCTTCGTACGCGAAGAGCATCGGCAGCCGGGTGCGCCCGCCGGGCCCGCCGTTGGTCAGTACGTAGACCAGCGCGAAGGAGTTGAAGTTCCAGATGAAGTTGAGCGCGGTGATGGCGAGCGCCACCGGCCTGAGCACGGGCCAGGTGACGGTACGGAAGCGGCGCCAGGCACCGGCCCCGTCCAGCGCGGCCGCCTCGTGGAGCTCCTGCGGGGTGTTCTGCAGCCCGGCGAGCAGGGCGACGGTGGTCTGGGGCATGCCCGCCCAGACGCCCACGACGATCACGGCGGGCAGGGCGGTGGCGAGTCCGGTGAGCCAGTCCCGGCCGTCGCCGAGGCCGAGATCGCGGATGGTCTCGTTGAGGATGCCCGCGTCCGGGTTGTAGACGAGCCGCCACATGAGGCCCACGACCACCTCGGGCATCGCCCACGGAATGATCGCCAGCGCCCGCGCCAGCCAGCGCATCCGCAGATTCTGGTTGAGCAGCAGGGCGAGGCCGAGGGCCAGTACGAACTGCGGGACGGTGACGCCGAACGCCCACACCAGGCCGATCCGGAACGAGTCCCAGAAGAGGGTGTCGTGGAGCAGGTCCTGGAAGTTCAGCCCGCCCACCCACTGGGTGGAGCGGGTGCGGCCGGACTGGGCGTCGGTGAAGGCCAGCGCGATGCCGTAGAGCAGGGGGCCGACGCTCAGGACCAGGATCGGGATCAGCGCGGGGAGCACCAGGAACCAGGTGCCGGCGCTCCGGCCGGCGGGCCGGGACCGCTTGTCCTGCGAGCCGCCGGGCGGGCCGCGCCTCTCCGAACGTACGGTTGCACTAGCTAATGTCATGAATTCGCCCCCTTGCGTCATTCGATCGGTTTCATACCGTTCTGGCCGCTCAGGTGGCCTCCGTCATCGTGCTGACGGGCCGTCGGTTCGTCAAGCCAACCTGCACGGATGCGAAAATCGCAGCCATGAACGAGATGCGTGCGCGTGAGGTGCTGACCGCTGCCGGACTGTCCGGCGGTGCGGAGCTGCTCGCGCTGGGTGAGAACGTGGTGTTCGCCGTCGGCGACCTGGTGGTCAAGGTCGGCCGGGACGCCGTGCGGCACCCGGAACTACGGGACCGGGCCGAACGCGAGGTGGCCGTCGCCCGGTGGCTGGCCGATTCGGGCGTACCCGCCGTACGGGCCGCCGAGGCCACGGCGCGCCTGGTCGAGGGCCACCCCGTGACCCTCTGGCACCGGCTGCCCGACGCCGTGCGCCCCGCCGAGCCGCGGGACCTGGCACGGCTGCTCACCCTGGTGCACGCGCTGCCCGCCCCGGACGGCCTCGGTCTGCCGCGCCGTGAACTGCTGGGCGGCGTCGAACGCTGGCTGCGGCTCGCGGGCGACGCGATCGACCCGGCCGACGCCGACTATCTGCGCGAGCGCCGCGACGGCTTCGCTGCGGCCGCCGCCGCACTGGTCCCGCATCTGCCGCCGGGGCCGATCCACGGCGACGCGCTGCCCCGCAACGTCCATGTCGGTCCGGACGGGCCGGTGCTGGTCGATCTGGAGACCTTCTCCGCGGATCTGCGCGAGCACGACCTGGTGGTGCTCGCCCTGTCCCGGGACCGGTACGGCCTGGCGCCCGAGGCATACGACGCGTTCACCGCCGCGTACGGCTGGGATGTCCGCGAGTGGGAGGGCTGCGCCGTGCTTCGCGGGGCCCGGGAGACGGCCAGCTGTGCCTGGGTGTCCCAGCACGCGCCGAGCAACCTGAAGGCCCTGGCGGAATTCCGCCGCCGGGTGGCCTCGCTGCGTGACGGCGACACGGCGGTGCGGTGGTATCCGTTCTGAGCGCCACCCCCTGAACCCGGCTGCGGGGCCGGGCCGTCAGCCCGCGGCGACCCCGGCCGGCTCCCGCAGCGGCCAGTGGCCGTCGACCACCGCGTCGGCGGTGCCCTTGCGGCGCAGGAACTGCTGGAAGTCCGCCGCCCATTGCGCGTACCACTCCACCTGACGCTCGTGCAGCTCGGCGGCGGTCAGCCCGGCGACCGAGCCGTGCCGCTCGGCTATGGCGTACGCCACCCGGACCGCGGCCAGCGCGTCCGCCCCCGCGTCATGGGCTCCGCCGTGCACCACGCCGTACTCGACGCAGACCGCCTCCAGGTTGCGCTTGCCCTTGCGGTAGCGGTCGACGGCCCGGTCGATCGTGTACGGGTCGATCACCGGCCCGATCCCCGCCCCGTCGAGCCGGTCGCTCAACGACGGCAGCCCGTGCCGCCGCAACTCCGCCGTGAGCAGCGTCAGATCGAAGGCGGCGTTGTACGCGACGACCGGCACGCCCCGGCGCCAGTACTCCGTGAGCGTCCCGGCGATCTCGTCGGCCACCTCGCGCACCGGCCGGCCCTCCGCCGCCGCCCGCTCGCTGCTGATGCCGTGGATCGCCGAGGCCTGCTCGGGAATCCGGATGCCCGGATCCGCCAGCCAGGTGCGCTGCCGCACCGGCTCCCCGTCCCTGCCGCCGACGCCGACGATCGCGGCCGTCACGATCCGGGCCTCCAGCGGATCGGTGCCGGTCGTCTCCAGGTCGAAGCCGACCAGCGTGTCCCGGTGCCAGCTCATCCCGTACCTCCTTCGTGGTGCTCTCCCCCAGGTGATGACCACCCTCGCATGCACCACTGACAACGCGGTCGCGGCCCCTCAGGAGACGGGCCGGGAGTCCGCCCACACGGACTCGAATTCCTCGCGGTACGTCTCGAACAGCCCGTGCTCGTTGTCCTGCCCCGCCCGGACCACGGCACGCCCGCCGCCGCGCAGCACCAGCACGGGTGCCTCCATGCCGCGTGCGCGCCGCAGATAGGTCTGCACGACCCCGACCGCGTCCGTCCCGTCGCCGTCCACCAGATAGGCCGTGAAGCGCGGGGTCTCGTCGAACACATGGATCTCGAAGGCTCCCGGATCGCGGAGCTTGGAGCGGACCCGGCGCATATGGAGGATGTTCATCTCCACCGTCCGGCTCAGCTCGCCCTTCTTCAGGCCCAGCTCGCGCTCCCGGCGTTTGACCGCGCTGCTCGCCGGGTTGATGAAGAGCAGCCGCACCCGGCAGCCCGACTCGGCGAGCCGGATCAGCCGGCGGCCGGAGAAGTTCTGCACCAGCAGATTGAGCCCTATGCCGATCGCGTCGAGCCGGCGCGAACCGCCGAAGAGATCCTCGGCCGGCAGCTGGCGCTGGAGCCGCACCCGGTCGGAGTGGACGGAGACCACGTCCGCGTACCGGTCGCCGACCAGCTCCTCGACGGCGTCGACCGGGAGCCGGTCGGCCGACGGGACGGCGGCGCCGCTGCCCAGGATCTCCAGGAGCCGGGCGGAGGCGCGCTCGGCCTGGGCGAGGACCGCCTCGTTCAGGGCGCGGTTGCGGGAGACCACGTTGCGGGCGACCTCCAGCTCGTCGAGCGCCAGCTCCACCTCGCGCCGGTCGTCGAAGTACGCCTCGAAGCACGGCCAGTGCTGGACCATCAGCTCACGCAGCTGAGGCAGCGTGAGGAAGCTGAGGACGTTGTCGTCGGCGGGGTCCAGCAGATAGCCCTTGCGGCGCGAGACCTCGCGCACGGCGACGGCGCGCTGCACCCACTCCTGCCCGGCGGGCCCGGCGGCGGCCACCACCCAGTCCTCGCCGTGCACCGGCTCGTAGATGGGCCGGAGCACCGCGGCGACCACGGCGCGCAGCCGCTGCTCCACCAGATTCAGCCAGATGTAGGCCCGCCCGGCCCGCTGGGCGCGCGTACGCACCTCGCTCCAGGCGTCCGCCCCCCAGTCCAGTTCCGCGCCGATCTCCATGGGCTGCGCAAGTGAAACCGCCCCTGGCGGGACATCGGTGGATTCCCCCTCGTGACCTGGGTCACCTGGGGGCAGCTCGAAGCCTCCCGAGCTCACCCGCGCACCGCCTTCCACTCCCCCACCAACGATCAAGGAAGGGTACTCCGGGAGCGGGAGCCGGTGCAGCCGGATGCACATGCTGCTTCGTCAACTCCCCTGTGACGCGGGGATGTTCCCGGCGGCAAGATCTGCCGTAGTGAGGGGATTCATAGTGATTGAGCACCCCATCCGGCGCCCAGTACCGGGCGAGCGCCGGGGCCGGGGGTCCGGATCCCGGTTCCGGGCGACACGGAGAGGCCCGATGTTGACCGGACCGCGTGACGTGCCGGTCGGTCCTAGGTAGCCGCACCTGTTTCGGGGAAGATCTGGCTCAGAGCCTGTCGGGTGGCCTCCGATCGGATAGCGGACGCGGTCCGGTGCGTGCGATTCCAAGGCGGAGGAGGGAGTCGACGCGGAGCGTCGGCGACCGACGACAACGCGGGAAGCGTGCGCATCAGGGCGTGGCCGCCCGGTCGGAGGCCACCCGACAGACTCCAGGGCCTGTCCGGCGGATCAGGGGTCGGACGGGTTCTGGCAGCCCGCAAGCTCCAGGCACCCGGATCAGAAGTGGAAGAGTCGAACCTATGCAGGTCTGGCCGGGACAGGCGTATCCCCTCGGTGCCACGTACGACGGCGCCGGGACCAACTTCGCGGTCTTCTCGGAGGCCGCCAGACGAATCGAGTTGTGCCTGCTGCACGACGACGGTTCCGAGACGGCGGTGGAGCTCAGGGAGACCGACGCCTTCGTCCGCCATGCCTATCTGCCCGGCGTGATGCCCGGTCAGCGGTACGGCTTCAGGGTCCACGGGCCGTACGAGCCGGAGCGCGGCGCCCGCTGCAATTCGGCCAAACTGCTGCTCGACCCGTACGCCCGTGCCGTCGCCGGAGAGATCCGGTGGGGCGAGGCGGTGTACGGCTATCCGTTCGGCCGGCCCGACGCGCGCAACGACCTCGACTCGGCGCCGCACACCATGACCTCGGTCGTGGTCAACCCGTACTTCGACTGGGGCGACGACCGGCGGCCCCGTACGGACTACCACCGCACGGTGATCTACGAGGCCCATGTGAAGGGCCTGACGATGCTCCACCCGGGGTTGCCGAAGGATCTGCGCGGAACCTACGCGGGGCTGGCCCATCCTGAGGTGATCGCCCATCTGACGGAACTGGGCGTCACGGCCATCGAACTGATGCCTGTTCACCAGTTCGTCCAGGACCACCGGCTGGCCGACGCGGGGCTGGCCAATTACTGGGGCTACAACACCATCGGCTTCTTCGCCCCGCACAACGCCTACGCCTCCTGGGGCGACCGCGGTGAGCAGGTGCTGGAGTTCAAGCAGGCCGTGCGGGCGCTGCACCAGGCCGGCATCGAGGTGATCCTCGACGTGGTCTACAACCACACCGCGGAGGGCAACCACCTGGGTCCGACGCTCTCCTTCCGGGGCCTGGACAACGCCTCGTACTACCGGCTGGCGGACGACCAGCGGTACTACATGGACACGACGGGGACCGGGAACTCCCTGCTGATGCGGTCGCCGCACGTGCTCCAGCTGATCATGGACTCGCTGCGGTACTGGGTCACGGAGATGCATGTGGACGGCTTCCGCTTCGATCTGGCGGCCACCCTGGCCCGGCAGTTCCACGAGGTGGACCGGCTGTCGTCCTTCTTCGACCTGGTGCAGCAGGACCCGGTGGTCAGCCAGGTGAAGCTGATCGCCGAGCCGTGGGACGTGGGCGAGGGCGGCTACCAGGTGGGGAACTTCCCGCCGCTGTGGACCGAGTGGAACGGCAAGTACCGGGACACCGTGCGGGACCTGTGGCGGGGCGAGCCCCGGACCCTCGCCGAGTTCGCCGGACGGCTGACCGGCTCGTCGGACCTGTACCAGGACGACGGCAGGCGGCCGCTCGCCTCGATCAACTTCACCACCTGCCACGACGGATTCACGCTGCACGACCTGGTCTCGTACAACGACAAGCACAACGAGGCGAACGGCGAGGGCAACCGGGACGGCGAGAGCCACAACCGGTCCTGGAACTGCGGCGCGGAGGGGGACACCGACCAGCCGGAGATCCTCGATCTGCGGATGCGGCAGATGCGGAACTTCACCGCCACGCTGATGCTGTCGCAGGGCGTGCCGATGCTGAGCCACGGCGACGAGTTCGCGCGTACGCAGCGAGGCAACAACAACGCGTACTGCCAGGACAACGAGTTGTCGTGGGTGCACTGGCCGGACCCGGCAGAAGCCGCGGAGGACGACGCGCAGGAGGCCGACCGGGACGGGGAGAGCGGCCTCGGCAGCAGTCTGCTGGAGTTCACCCAGGCGATGGTCTGGCTCCGTCGCGACCATCCGGTCTTCCGGCGCCGCCGGTTCTTCCACGGCCGTCCGGTCGAGGGCACCCACGACGAGCTCTCGGACATCGCGTGGTTCACGCCGGAGGGCCGCGAGATGACGCAGCGGGACTGGCAGGCCGCGCACGCCAAGGCGCTGACGGTCTTCCTCAACGGACACGCGATCTCCGAGCCGGGGCCGCGCGGCGAGCGGATCTCCGACGACTCGTTCCTGCTGATGTTCAACGCGAGCGCCGAGACGCTGGAGTTCTCCGTTCCGGTCAACCACGGCCGGCAGTGGCTGGTGGTGGTCGACACGGCCCGCCCGGTCGGTGTCATGCCCGGCTCGGGGCCGAAGGTGGCGGCGGGCGATCGGGTGAAACTGGTCGGACGCAGCATGGCCGTGCTGCAGCGGCCCGCTTAGGGCGTGTCAGGCGGCCGGGGCACACCGCCGGTCGAGCCCTTTGCGGCGTTCCGTGACACAGATGCCGCCAGGCTGGGTACGAACGTCCGCATGACGCCCACCGCCACCTACCGGCTCCAGCTCCAGCCCGACTTCCCGTTCTCGGCCGCCGGAGACGCCGTGCCGTATCTCGCCTCGCTCGGCGTCTCCCATCTGCATCTGTCCCCGGTCCTGGAGGCCGTGCCCGGCTCCCGGCACGGCTACGACGTCGTCGACCACGGCCGGGTCCGCGCCGAGCTCGGCGGCGAGGAAGGGCTGCGGGAGCTGGCCCGCACGGCGCGCGGGCACGGTCTCGGACTGATCGTGGACATCGTGCCGAACCACATGGCCGCCGTCCCCCGCCACAACCACGCGCTGTGGGAGGTGCTGCGCGAGGGCCCCGGGTCCCCGTACGCCCGCTGGTTCGACATCGACTGGGCGGCGGGCGGCGGCAAGGTGCTGCTGCCGGTGCTCGGCGGGCGGATCGGCGACGAGCTCGGCAGGCTCCGGGCCGACGGGGACGTGCTGCGCTACGGCGAGCAGGAGTTCCCGCTGCGGACCGGCACCGCCGGTCTGCCGCTGCCCGAGCTGCTGGACGCCCAGCACTACCGGCTCGGCTGGTGGCGGCTGGCCCGCACCGAGCTGAACTACCGGAGGTTCTTCACCATCTCGGAGCTCATCGGGGTGCGGGTGGAGGACCCCGAGGTCTTCGCCGCCACCCACGGCAAGATCCTCGAACTGATCCGGGACGGTGTCGTCGACGGGCTGCGCATCGACCACCCCGACGGGCTGGCCGACCCCGCGGCCTACCTGGAGCGGCTCTCGGCGGCGACCGGCGGGCGGTGGACGGTGGTGGAGAAGATCCTCACCGGCGGCGAGCCGCTGCCCGCGGACTGGGCCGTCGCGGGGACGACCGGGTACGACGTGCTGCACCGCGTCGACGGCCTGTTCGTCGACCCGATGGGCGCGGCGGAGCTGGTCGGCCGCTACCGGGAGTACGCGGGTCCCGCCGGCGACCGCGGCGGTCACTGGACGGCGACCGTGCGCCGCGCCGCGTACCGGGTGGTGACGCATGAACTGGCCGCCGAGACGGAGCTGCTGACCCGGCTCGCCGTACGGATCTGCGCGGACGACCCCGCGCTGCGCGATCACGCCCCGTGGACGCTGCACGCCGCGGTGCGCGAACTGCTCGTGCGGGTACCGGTCTACCGCCCGTACGCGACGGCCGGCGGGCCCCGCACGGCGACGGCCGAACAGACGCTGCCGGACGCGGTCGTGCGGGACGCGAAGGCGATGTTCGCCGTCGCGGAGGAGGCCTCGGCCGTCGACGTGGTCCGGGAGCTGGCGCTGGGGCGGCTGGGAGAGGGGCCCGAGCGGGCCGCGTTCTGTGCCCGGTTCGCCCAGACCGCTTCCGCGTTGCGCGCCAAATCGGTCGAGGACACGGCGTTCTACCGGTACGTGCCGTTGATCTCGGCCAACGAGGTGGGCGGCGAACCCGGACAGCCCGCGGTGACGCCGGAGGAGTTCCACGCGTTCTGTGCCCGGCTGGCCCGCGACTGGCCCGCCACCGGCACGGCGCTGACCACCCATGACACCAAGCGCAGCGCCGATGTAAGGGCCCGGATCGCGGTGCTGACTCAGTGCCCGGAGTCGTGGTCCGGGCTGCTGACGGAGCTGGAGCGGGCCACCCCGGCCACCGCGCCCGACGCCCAGCTCGCCTGGCAGGCCTGGCAGACGGCCGTGGGCTGCGCGAGGCTGCCGGGCGGCGAGATGGCGGGCCGGCTGGAGCCGGCGCTGCTGAAGGCGGTCCGCGAGGCGGGGCTCTTCACCAGCTGGACCGAATCCGATCCGGGGTACGAGCGGGCGGTGACGGACTTCGTCGCGGCCGGGCCGGCCGCCGGTTCCGGTCCGGTGCGCGAGATCCTGGAGCGGTTCGCGAACACGCTCGACCCGTATGTGCGGGCCAATGTGCTGGGGGCGGCGCTGGTGCATCTGACCATGCCGGGTGTGCCGGATCTGTACCAGGGCACGGAGCGCGAGTACCTGGCGCTGGTCGACCCGGACAACCGGCGGCCGTTCAGCGAGCCGTCCCTGGACGGGGCCCTCGGCGAGAAGGGCGAGCTGACGGCGGTCGCCCTGCGACTGCGGCGCGAGCGGCCGGAGGTGTTCGGCGAGTCCGGTACGTACGCCCCGCTGAGTGCCCGTGGCCCGGCGGCCGCGCACTGTCTGGCGTTCTGCCGCTCGGGCGAGGTGGTCACCGCCGTGACCAGGCTGTCGTTGCGGCTGGCGGAGTCGGGCGGCTGGCACGACACGGAGCTGGCGCTGCCGGACGACGGTCCGTGGACCGATCTGCTGACGTCCGGTCGGGAGTTCGCCGGGGGATCGGTCGCACTCGCCGAGCTCTTCGCCGGGCGGCCGGTGGCGCTGCTCAGCCGGGCCTGACGAGGAGGGCCCGCGGACCACGGGTGAGCAGCCCGGTGCCGGCCGGGCGGAATCCGTCGGCCCAGCGGAGCCGGGGCATCGCGTCGAGCAGCGCGCCCAGGCCCTGCCGGGCCTCCAGTCGGCCGAGCAGAACGGCCGGGCAGGACGCGGGGCCGGTGAGGGACCGGCCCTGGTCGCGGCGGAAGGGGTCGAAGAGGTCGGGGGCGGCGAACCGTTCCGGATCGCGGCCGGCCGAGCCGATCAGGCAGGCGACGTCCGCCCCGGCGGGCAGGGTGCCGCCGCTGAGGGCGACCTCGGTGACGGTACGGCGCAGCACCACCTGGACCGGAGGGTCGCGGCGCAGCGACTCGGTCCAGGCCCGGTCGGCCAGGGCGGGTTCGATGCGCAGGGCGGCGAGGAGGTCGGGGGCGTCCAGCACATTGGCGAGGAAGGAGGCGAGCGCTCTCTCGCGGAGGCCGGTGTGCCGGGTGCAGGGTGCGGCGGTGGTGACCGTCCCGGCGCCGGGCAGCCGGTGCGGCCGGACGCTCGCGTCAGGGGTGGCGCCGACGGGCAGCCAGCGGCAGAACTCCTCGACGAGGTCGGCCTGTTGGCGGCCGGCGATCCGGCGCGCCAGGACGTACGCGGTCCGCTCGATCCGCGCTGCCATGTGACGTGGTACCGGGCCGGGGTCCGGCATGTGATGGTGCACCGGCCCGGGCGCGGGCGTGCGGTGCTTGCGGGGTGCGCAGAGGGGGCTGCCGTGACAGAGGCCGAGCGGGGCGGGGCCGCCACGGGGTGCGGTGTCGTGCGGGAGGCCGGCGAAACGGGGGTCGGTGAGGGCCGTGGCCACGTCCGCGTACCGGCTGACCAGCCAGGCGCCCAGGGGCGCGTCGTAGCTGAGCGGGTACTCCTCGCGCAGGACGCGGTAGAGCCGGTAAGGGTCGTGCACCGCGCCGGGTGCGAGCAGGCTGGGGCCGGTGCTCGGGCGGGGGCCGCGCGCCGGCCTGCCGGTCCGGCGGCCGCGTTCCGCCACGGGTATGCCTTCCGGCGCGTCGGCCTGCATCGGTACCCCCGGGGCGTCAGGGCGCCGGTGTGCGGCGCGGCTTCCCCCCAGCGGACCACCGGCGGCGGCGTCACGCAGCCGACGTACGGCCGTCCGGGTGACGGCGGTACGCCCGGTCGGGGTCTCAGCCCGTCGGCGTCCGGGGGCACAGCGGCCAGGAGACCCCGAGCAGGTCCGTGAACGCGGCGGCGGCCCCGGTGAGTTCGACCCGGGAGAAGACCGCCGGCCGACGCCGCCACGGAGGTTCCACGGCGAGGGCCGCGCAGTCCTCACCGACCGCGCCCCGGACCACATGCGCCGGCGCCGTGGCGACCCCGACCCCGGCCGCCGCCATCCGCACCGCCGTCGACGTGTGTTCGGTGCGTACCGCCGTACGGGGTGTGAAGCCGGCCTCTCCGCAGGCCAGGTCGAGGAACGGCCTGCCCTGGACCACGGGTTCCATCGCGCAGCGCACCCGGAGCCGGTCGGCCAGCTCCCGCAGGCGGACCGAGGTGCGTCCGGCGAGCGGGTCGTCGAAGGGGACCACCAGGACGATGTCCTCCTCGCCGACCGGGACGACGGGCCCCGGCCAGTGCGCGGGCGGCGGGCCGACGGCCAGGTCGGCGGTGCCGCGTTCGAGCTGCTCCTCCAGGGCTTCCGGGGTGGCGTACTCGTGGAGGACCAGGCCGACCCCGGGGTGCGCCCGGCGCCAGCGCGTCGCGCCCGTCGACTGGTCGCGTCTCGAAACGTCCGTGCCGGGCATCCATGTGGTGGGCGATCTGCTGCCGCCGCCGTCCCTCGGGCTGGCCCACGCGTCGTTCGCGGAGGGTCTGCTGGTCGCCGAGACGCTGGCCGGTCTGCCCTCACCGGCGGTGGACTACGCCGCCGTCCCCCGGGTCACGTACTCGTCCCCGCAGACCGCCGCGGTGGGCCTGACCGAGGCGGAGGCCCGTAACGCCGGGCACGACGTCATAGTGGGCAGCATGCCGCTGACCGCGGTGGCCAAGGGAACGGTGCACGGGCGGGGCGGCATGGTGAAGGTCGTCGCCGAGCGCGGCGGCCGGGTGCTCGGGGTGCATCTCGTCGGACCGCACGTCTCCGAGATGATCGCCGAGAGTCAGCTCGTCGTCGGCTGGGACGCCGAACCGGGGGATGTGGCCCGTCACGTCCACGCCCATCCGACGCTCTCCGAGGCGGTCGGCGAGGTCTTTCTCACCCTCGGCGGACGCGGACTGCACCAGCGGTCCTGAACCGGCCGGGCCCCGGGCGAGGGATCTCAGTCCGGAGGCCCGAGGACGGGCGCGGAGAGCCGGAAGCTCATCCGCCCGAAGCTCACCTGGTCCCCGTCGCGGACCGGGACCGTGCCGGTGACCCGCTGGCCGTTGACGCAGGTGCCGTTGGTCGAGCCGAGGTCGCGCAGCAGCCAGCAGCCGCCCCGCGCGGTGAGCTCCGCGTGCATCCGGGAGACGGTCTCGTGGTTGAGCCGCAGACCGTTCCCGGGATCGCGGCCGATCAGCAGGGGGTGCGGGCTGGGGGTGGGGAGCAGGAGCTTCGGGAGCCGCTCGGTCTGCCAGACCCGGCGTACCCGGCCAGGAAATCCGGACACCCCGCCCACGACCCGGAGTATCCGCCGTGACCAGCGGCCCTCGCCCTCCAGGTCGGCGGTGAGTGCGTCCAGTTCCTCGGAGCGCCGGGCGGTGAGGGCCAGCTCCATGCGCCGCATGAAGGTGTCGTGGGACAGCTTTCCCTCCGCCGCGCCGTCTCTGAGTACGCCGAGCACGCGGTCGCGCTGGGCGTCGGACAGCCGCACGGGATACGTGTGGGACTCGAAGGAGGACGTCACACAGCCGATTGTCGGTCCGACCGCCCCGGAGTGTCCAGAACGCTCCCGTGTCCCGCCCCGGGCCGCGCGGAACGCCCTGCCGCGAATATCCCCGCGCACGGCCGCGGGGACGTTGCTACTGTCTCCCGCCGCAGGCCGCCCGGCATCCGCCGGAAGGCACGCCTGCGCAGCCCGAGGAGCTTGTGTGACCCTTGCACCACAGGAACTGACCATCCGTCCGCTCGCCGGTCCGCAGGAGCTCGGGCTCTTCCGCCGGCTTTCGTACACCCTCGATCACGAACTCGCCGACGACCTGGAGAGCGGGCGTCGCCGCCCCGAGTGGATGTGGGTGGCGATGCGCGGCGAACACCTGGTGGCACGGATCGCGTGGTGGAGCCTGAGCGGGGAGGCGCCGCTGCTCCTCGACTTCTTCGACCTGGACGACACCCTGCCCGAGCCCGACCGCGGCGAGATCGGCCTGAAGCTGCTGGAGACGGCGACGGCCGCGGTCGTGCCGGCCGGCGCCCCGCGGCCCGAGTACGGACGCTTCGTACCGGCCGACTGGCGCGAGGACCCGGCCGTCCGCGACGCCGTCGAGGCCCGGATCCGGGTCATGGAGCGTTCCGGTGCGCGGATGCTGGTCGAGCGGCTCCGCCTGGAGTGGCGCGCCGGCACGCCGGTCCCCGCCGGCAGCGGCCGGCTCCGGTTCCGCCCGGTCGACGGTCGCGAGGATCTCCTCGCGCTGATGACACCGGTGATGGAGGGCACCCTCGACGCCCACGGGCAGGCCGACCTGGCGTCCGGGCTCAGTGCCCGCGAGGCCGCCGAGAAGCACTACGACGAGGAGCTGGCGGAGTACCGGACCCCGCGCGAGTGGTGGCGGATCGCCGAGCTCCCGGACGGTGAACCGGTCGGGTTCGTGATCCCGGCGCGCAACAGCTACAACCCGATCATCGCGTACATCGGTGTGCTGCCCGCCCGGCGCGGCCACGGCTACATCGACGACGTCCTCGCCGAGGGCACCCGGGTGCTGGCCGCGCAGGACGGCGTGGCACGGATCCGGGCCGCCACCGACCTCGGCAACGTACCGATGGCCAAGTCCTTCGCGCGCCTCGGGTACGTGAACTTCGAGCGCTCCTTCGACATGGTGTGGAACTGAATCGGTGGACGGCCGACCGGCTCGCCGGTTACGGTGACTGCTCCGCCCGAGAACCGAGGAAGGAGGCGAGAACAGTGCGTACACGTACCACTTCATTCCCGCGCTCCCGTCCCGTTCGCCGGGCGGTTCCGGTTTCGGTCTGACCGGAAGCGCACCGCTTCTTCCGGAGGACTGTTCCATGACCGATCTGGTCATCCGCGCGCGGCGCCACCGACCGGAGCAACGCGCCGATGGCAGCCGCGTTCGCGCGGGCCGGTCATCGCATCAACCAGGAACGCATCCATCTGATCTGAGTGCGGGGGGTGAGTTCCGCCAGCCATTCCGGGCGGAGCTGCTGCTCGGCGGGGATCGTCGCGTCCTCGCCGAGCGGCCCCACGTCGAGCAGCAGGTTGCCGTCCCCGGCCGCCGTCTTCCCGTACGAGTCCTTGGGGGTCCGGCGCAGTGTCTCGTAGTCGATGTGGACCAGGCCGAAGCGCTTGCTGGCGCCCTCGATCCACTCGACATTGTCGGTGAGCGACCAGGTGAAGTAGCGCGCACGTCGACACCCGCGTCGATGGCCGTGCGCAGGGCCCGCAGGTGCCCTTCCAGGTAGGCGATGCGGCGGGTGTCCTCGGCGGGCTCGTCGACGGCACAGCCGTTCTCGGTGATGTAGAGCGGCGGGAGCCGGTCGCCGAAGCGGTGGTGGAGCTGGACGAGGGTCTCGCGCAGGCCGTCGGGAACGACGGGCCAGCCGAAGTCGGTCTTCTCGTACCCCTCGTGTCGGCCGCCCCCTCGGTCCGGAAGGCGGATGCGGAGGCTCCCCAGAGGAAGCCGGGCGGGAACGACGGCACAGTCATCTCGGCCTCCACAGCCGTAAGAGGGAGTGCGTATTGAGCGGAACCCGGCGGGGCAATGATCAGAACCAGACCTTAATCGCCAGTAACGGGCTCGATCCAGTGTCGTGGGCCGGTGATCGCGGCTGCTGCCGACGATGGGGCACGGGGCGAGGAGACGAGGAGCGTTGCAATGCTGTTCGAGGTATGGGCACCGGATGCGGACTCGGTCGGGCTGCGGCTGTCGGGCGAGCTGCGGACGATGGGACGTGATCCCGGGCGGGACGGCTGGTGGACGGCCGAGGCGGAGGCCTCTGACGGGGACCGCTACGGCTTCGTCCTGGACGGGGGCGACGGCGAAGAGGGCGGCAGCGACGGGGGCGGTGCCGGCCTGCGTGTGCTTCCCGATCCGCGTTCACGCCGCCAGCCGGACGGGCCGGACGGCGAGAGCGCCGTCGTCGACCACTCGCTGTTCGAATGGCGCAGCGACTGGGCCGGCCGGGGACTTCCGGGCGCCGTCCTGTACGAGCTGCACATCGGTACGTACACCGACGAGGGCACCTTCGACGCCGCGGCCGCCCGGCTGGGCCACCTCGCCGAGCTCGGCGTCACCCATGTGTCGCTGATGCCGGTCTGCCCGTTCCCCGGCACCCACGGGTGGGGGTACGAGGGGGTGTCGCTCTGGGCCGTGCACGAGCCGTACGGGGGGCCGGAGGGGCTCAAGCGCTTCGTCGACACGGCGCACGGTCTCGGGCTCGCGGTCCTCCTGGACGTGGTCCACAACCACCTCGGCCCGTCCGGCAATCATCTCCCGGCCTTCGGCCCGTACTTCACCGAGACCCATCACACGCCGTGGGGTGCGGCGGTCAACCTCGACGCCCCCGGTTCGGACGAGGTGCGGGCGTTCCTGCTGGGCAGCGCGCTCGCCTGGCTGCGGGACTACCGGCTCGACGGGCTGCGGCTCGACGCGGTCCACACCCTGGCCGACGGGCGGGCGCTGACCTTCCTGGAGGAGCTGTCCACGGCGGCCGACGCGCTCGCGGCCGAGCTGGGCCGTCCGCTCCCGCTGATCGCCGAGTCCGACCTCTGCGACCCGCGGACCACGACCCCCCGCGAATCGGGCGGCATCGGTCTGCACGCCCAGTGGAACGACGACTTCCACCACGCCCTGCACACCGCGCTCACCGGGGAGTCCCAGGGCTACTACGCGGACTTCGCCGAGGCTCCGCTGGCCGCCCTCGCCAAGACCGTGACGAGCGCGTTCTTCCACAACGGCACGTACTCCAGCTTCCGGGGCCGCACCCACGGCCGCCCCGTCGACATCACCCGCACGCCCGCCCACCGCTTCGTCGGCTACGCCCAGACCCACGACCAGATCGGCAACCGGGCCCTGGGCGACCGGCTCTCCGCCGCCCTCTCCCCCGGCCTGCTGGCCTGCGCCGCGGCCCTCGTCCTGACCGGGCCCTTCACGCCGATGCTGTTCATGGGCGAGGAGTGGGGCGCGCGCACCCCCTGGCAGTTCTTCACCGACCACACCGATCCGGAGCTCGCCGAGGCCGTACGCAGCGGCCGGCGGCGGGAGTTCGCGGCGCACGGCTGGGTGTCCGACGACATTCCCGACCCGCAGGACCCGGCCACCCGGAACCGTTCCTGTCTGGACTGGAACGAACCCTCGCAGGAGCCGCACGCCCGGCTGCTCGCCTGGTACCGCGAGCTGATCGCGCTGCGCCGCGCCCTGCCCGACCTCCACGACCCGGACCTGGCGTCGGTGCGCACCGCCCACGACGAACAGGCGCGCTGGCTGGCGTACCGCAGGGGCGATCTGCGGATCGCGGTCAACCTCGGCGAGAAGCCGGCCACGATCCCGCTGGGCGGCGGGCGGCGCCGGGGCGGCGGGGACCGGGTGGTCGCGGCGTGGGAGCCGGTGGAGGCCCCGGGCGCCGACGGGCTGCTGCGCCTGCCTCCGGAGTCCTGCGTGGTGCTGACCGACGGCTGACGGTCCGGACACGGGGCGGGACGCACCTCGCGCCCCGCCCCGTGTCCGGCTACTCGACGATCGCCAGCTCGCGCGCGGTGCTGTTGAGGCGTCGGCCGCCGTCCTCGGTCACGGTCACGATGTCCTCGATCCGTACGCCGAACCGGCCCGGCAGGTAGATGCCCGGCTCCACGGAGAAGCACATCCCGGGCACCAGCGGCTGCTCCTCGCCCTCGATCATGTAGGGCGGTTCGTGGGTGGTGACGCCGATGCCGTGGCCGGTGCGGTGGATGAAGCGTTCGCCGTAGCCGAACTCGGTGATGACCGCGCGGGCCGCGCGGTCGATCTCCTGGCAGGCGACGCCCGGCCGGACCGCCTCGCAGCCCGCCTCCTGCGCCTCCCGCACGATGTCGTGGACCCGCTGCTCCTCGGCGGTGGGTTCACCGACGTGGACCGTACGGGAGGTGTCCGAGCCGTAGCCGTGCTTGAGGCCGCCGAAGTCGAGTACGACCATGTCGCCCCGCTCGATGGTGCGGTCACCGGCCTCGTGGTGCGGATTGGCGCCGTTGGGGCCGGAGCCGACGACCGTGAAGTCGACCTGGGAGTGCCCGAACTTCTTGAGCAGCTCGGCCAGTTCGGCGGCGATTTCGGTCTCCTTGCGGCCGGAGAAGCGCACCTTGAGGATCTCCTCGTACGTGGCGTCGGCCGCGGCTCCGGCGGCCGCGAGCCGCTCCAGCTCATGGGTGTCCTTCACCGCGCGCAGCATCGGCAGCGCCTCGGTGAGGGAGACGTACGAGGTGCCCGGCAGGGTGCGCTGCAGCCCGAGCAGATGCATCGCCCAGGCGTTGTCGCTGATCCCGAAGCGGCCCGCGTCGTCGAGCAGCGGCGCGGTGACGGCGTAGGGATCCTTGCCGTCGGTCCAGTCCCGCAGGGTGAGGGCCGGGGCACCGACGGCCTTCTCGGCGTCCGGGGCCTCCAGCGTCGGAACGACGAGGACCGGGTCCTGACCGGCCGTGAGGACGAGGACGGTGAGGCGTTCGGTGTTCACGGGCTGATAGCCGGTGAGGTACACGAGGTCGGGTCCGGGCGCGACCAGGACGCCCGCGAGCCCGGCCTCGGCGGCGGTCTCGGCCGCGCGCGTCATACGGGCCCGGTAGTCGTCGGCGGTGAACGGTACGGGCCGGCTCCGGCTGGACATGCGGGACCTCCTGGTGACGCGACACGGCACACAGCATCCTGCCCTTCCGGGCCGGTCGACGCGAGCGGGGCTCAGGTCTCCGGACCCTGCCGCACGACGAGGTCGGCGCCGGCCCGCCTTCGCTCGACCAGGCGCGCGTTGACCTCGTCGGACTCCGCCACCCACCGCTCGGCGTACGGTCGCGGCTTCCCGAACCGCACGCGCTCGGCGTACGGTCGCGGCTCCCGAACCGCACATGCCGCTCGACGAGCCGCCGTACCCGCAGGGCCGGGTCGGCCTCCAGGAACCACACCCCGTCGAGCAGCGGCCTTCACGGGGTACGGGTACGGGTACGGGTACGGCTCCGGGTCAGCGCGTCCCCTTGCCCTCCAGATACGCCAGCACCGCCAGCACCCGTCGGTGCACCGTGCCGTCGTCGGGTTCCAGGCCGAGCTTGGCGAAGATCGAGCCGATGTGTTTGCTCACCGCCCGTTCCGTCACGACGAGTTCGGCGGCGATGGTGCCGTTCGCCTTGCCCTGGGCCATCAGTTCCAGCACTTCGCGCTCGCGCGGGGTGAGGCTCCGCAGCGGCTCGGCCGACGACTTGCGGGTCAGCAGCTGGGTCACGACCTCGGGGTCGAGCGCCGTGCCGCCGGCCGCCACCCGGTCCAGCGCCTGGAGGAACTGGTCGACCCGGCCGATCCGGTCCTTCAGGAGATAGCCGATGCCCTGCGCGCCCTGGGCGAGCAGCTCGGCGGCGTACGTCTCCTCCACGTACTGCGAGAGCACCAGGATCGGCAGCTCGGGCAGCTCCGCGCGGGCGGCGAGCGCGGCGCGCAGCCCCTCGTCGCGGAAGCTGGGCGGGAGCCGCACATCGAGCACGGCGGCGTCCGGGCGGTGTTCCAGCAGGGCGGGCAGCACTTCGGGTCCGGTCGCCGCGTCGGCCACCACCTCGTGGCCCGAGCCGGTGAGCAGCAGGATCAGGCCCTCCCGCAACAGCGCGTTGTCCTCGGCGATCACGATCCGCACGGCAGCTCCACTTCGATGTCCGTCGGCCCCCCGATGGGGCTGCTGATGCGGGTGGTGCCGTCCAGGGCGGCGATCCGCCGTCCGATGCCGACCAGCCCGCTGCCGGACCCACCCCGGTCCGTTGCCCACGTGGGCCGGGGGCTCGGGCGATCGCCGCCGGTGGAGGGCTTCTCCCAGGTGCCGTGCCGTTCGCCCGCGCCGCCGTGCCCATTGTCGCTGATGGTCACGCGCAGGGTGCCGGGGGTACGTTCGATGCTCACAGTCGCGGCTGTCGCACCGCTGTGTTTGCTGATGTTGGTGAGCGCCTCGGCGATGACGTAGTAGGCGGCGGCCTCGATCGCGGCCGGAAGCCGCCGGCCGTCCTCGACACCGTCCAGCTCCGCGGTGACGGGCACGCCCGCGTCGGCGGCCAACGCCCGGACCGCGCCCGCCAGTCCGCGGTCCGTCAGCACCGGCGGATGGATGCCGCGCACCACGTGCCGCAGTTCCGCGAGGGCCGCCTCCGCGCCGTCCTGTGCCTCGTCCAGGCGGATGCGCGCGGCGGCCGGGTCGCTGTCCAGGAGCTGTCTGGCGAGGCCGATGCGCAGCGACAGGGCGACGATCCTGGCCTGGGCTCCGTCGTGCAGATCGCGTTCGATGCGCCGCAGTTCGGCACCGTGCGCCTCGACCGCGCCGGCCCGGCTCTCGGTCAGCTGGGCGATCCGTTCGGCGAGCGCGGCCGACGGCGACGAGGTGAGCAGCGACCGTGTCCAGCCGGCCGACAGGTCCGCGAGTACGCCGTGCCAGCGCAGCACCCACCCCTGCCGCTCGGGCAACGGGGTCCCGTACTCGTCGGCGGCGCGCCGGTCCAGCAGATGCACGACCGGCAGTGCGACCCCGTCCACCAGGAGCCCGACCGGCCACAGCACCATCGCGAGGTAGCCGATGGCATTGCCCATGAGCGCCTGGAGGGGCAGCCAGAGCGCGTCGCGCCAGACCGTCGGATCGGCGAGCACCCGCCGTACCCGCTCGGACAGTTCACCGTTGTCCAGCGGCGGATACCGCGTCGGTGTGAACGGCACGCCCAGCCGCGCCGCAGCCCTGCGCCGCTCGAACTCCGCGAACCGGCGCAGCACCTTGGCGGCCTCCGGCAGCGCGGGCAGCCCGATGATCACGGCGGCGAACAGCAGCACCGCCACCACGAGGAACGCGCTCACATAGGCGAGCAGCGCGACCGCGATACCGATGGCGAGATAGCGCGAGGCGTCCCAGGAACGCCGGATGGCGGCCGTCAGCGGGACGGGAGTGGTGCTCATGACGCATCACGTTACGGGGGCTCGCCCACCGCCGGAGTGGGGCCCTCCCCCGAGGCGGGGTGGAGCTGGCTGCACCCCCGTTCCGGGACCGCGCACCCTCGTGCGGACGGCCTCGGATTCGTAGCGTTTACCCAGGTCAGAAGGGCCATACGGGGGCAGGGAAGGAAAGGTGGAGGCAACGGTGGACACGATCACAGCGGTGCGGTCGTCCGCGCTGAGGCTGGAGTCGGTGAGCCGGCGCCACGGCCGGCGCGGCCGGGAGACGACCGCGCTCGACGCGGTCAGTTGCGTGGTCCCGGCCGGGAGCTTCACCGCGGTGGTGGGTCCTTCGGGGTCGGGGAAGAGCACGTTCCTTCAGTGTGCGGCGGGTCTGGACCGTCCGTCCTCGGGCACGGTACGGATCGGGGACACCGATCTCGGTGCGCTCTCGGAGGCCGCGCTGACCCGGTTGCGGCGGGACCGGATCGGCTTCGTCTTCCAGTCGCACGCCCTCAATCTGGTGCCTTCGCTGAGCATCGAGGAGAACGTGGTGCTGCCACTGGTGCTGGCGGGCGCCGACCCGGCGGACGAGCGGGTGCTGGCCCGGGGGCGGGACCTGCTGGCCCGGGTCGGGCTGGCGGGCCGCGGGGCGCGGGGCCCCGCGACGCTCTCCGGGGGGCAGCAGCAACGGGTCGCGGTGGCAAGGGCGTTGGTGACCGAACCCGAGGTGATCTTCGCGGACGAGCCGACCGCCTCCCTGGACCCGGAGTCGGCGGCGCTGGTGCTCGGCCTGCTGCGGGACGCGGTGCGGATCGACGGCCGTACGGTCGTCATGGTCACCCATGACCCGGTGGCGGCGAGCTGGGCGGACACCGTGCTGACGATGGACGGCGGCCGGCTGCGATGAGCAAGGAGAACAGAAGCGGGAGCGACGCGGCGGTCCGGTCCCGGTCGGATGCGCGGCCCGGGCCGGATGTACGGCGCGGTGTCCGTCGGGCGTCGGCGTTCCTCGCCCGGCGGTCGCTGAAGGCGCACCGCCGGGCCTGGGGCGCGGTGTTCGTGGCGACAACGGCGGCTGCCGCGCTGATCGGCGCCTTCGCTCTCGTCGTGGGCTCGCTGCTGCTGGCGCAGCCGCCGGTGGAGCGCTACGCGGGGGCCGACGCGGTGGTGGCGGCCGATCAGCAGGTGACGTACACGGCGAAGCCGTGGGGCAGCGAGCCGCAGACCGCGACGGCGTATCTGCCGGAACGAGTGCGGCTCGACCGCTCCGTGGTGGCGAGGGCGGCCGCCGCGCACGGCGTCGCGAAGGCCGTCGCGGACGATTCGGTACCGGTGACCGTGGGCGGCGAGGGCGGCGCGGCCTCGGGCTCCGGCCGTTCCTGGGCGGCCGCCGCGCTCACCCCGTACCGGCTGACGGAGGGCCACGCGCCGAGGACCGCCACCGAGGTGGTCCTCGACGGCGTGCTGGCGGCGGCCACCGGGAGCGGCACCGGCGACCAGGTGACCTTGCAGGTCGACGGGGCTCCGCGGCCGTACACCGTCAGCGGTGTCGTCGGCGCCGGGCACGGGGGCGGTTCCCCCGCCGTCTTCCTCACCGAGGAACACCTCACCGCCCTGGCCGGGCACCCCGGCACGGTCGACGCCGTCGGCATCGTCGCCGAGGCCGGGGTCCT
This sequence comes from Streptomyces atratus, assembly GCF_900119365.1. Classification (GTDB taxonomy): domain Bacteria; phylum Actinomycetota; class Actinomycetes; order Streptomycetales; family Streptomycetaceae; genus Streptomyces; species Streptomyces atratus_B. Next base: position 252,094 of record NZ_FPJO01000008.1, on the reverse strand, counting down.
GACCGGTGCGCTGCGGGCGTCGCTGGAGGACGCGTTGCCCGACCGGGCCCGTGGCGACCGCGCGATCCGGGTGCTCACCGGCCCGGAGCGCGGGCAGGCCGAGTACCCGGACGCGCTCGGCGCCCGCGACGAGTTGCTGCCGCTGCTCGCCTCCATCACGGGGACGGTCTTCATGGTGGCGCTCCTGGTGATCGCCACCACGCTCTCCCAGGCGGTCCACCAGCGCTCCGGTGAGCTGGCGCTGCTGCGTGCCGTCGGGGCTACGCCCCGGCAGCTCAGGTCGGCCGTCGGCCGTGAGGTGAGCCGGGTGGCCGGTGCCGCGGCGGTGCTGGGCGGGGTCGGTGCCGTACCGCTGGGGCTGCTGATGCGGTCGCTCCTGACGACGGACCCGCTGCCGCTGCCGGTACCGGTGTGGCTGCCGTTCGCCGCTGCGGCCGCGGCCGCCGTGCTCGTCGCGCTCGCCGCCCGCCCGGTGTCGGTCCTCGCGGCCAGGTCCATCACCGGGCTGCGGCCCGCCGCCGCACTGGGCGCGGCCGGTGCTCCCGAGCCGGGCGAGCCGGGGCGGGTGCGTACGGTCTGCGGGTCGGTGCTGGCCGTGGCGGGCGTGAGTGCGGCCGGTGCGGCGACGGCGCAGGGCGGGCAGGCCGCCGCGGTGGCCGCTTCGGGCGCGGCGACCTCGCTGATCATCGCCGTGGCGCTGCTCGGACCGTGGATCGCCCGGGTGGCGATGCGGGTCCTCGGCACTCCGGTGCGGCGTGCCGGTGGGGTGTCCGGCTTCCTCGCCGCCAGGTCCGCCGCCGCGCACAATCGGCGCCTCGGTGCGGCGATCACGCCGATCGTGCTGGTCGTCGCGTTCGTCTGTGTACAGCTGGCGGCGGCCTCGACGCTGGAGCGGGCCGCCGGCCGGCAGGCCGCCGCCGCGCTCCGGGCCGATCTGGTGGTGACGGGCCCGGCGGCCGGACTTCCGGCCGGTGCGGCCCGGGCCGTGCGCGAGGCACCGGGGGTGGCGGCGGCGACCGGAGTGCTGCGCTCCGGGGTCGTCCTCGCCCACCGGGAGATGGGCGATCCGAAGCTCGACCGGTTCCCGGTGCTGGGCGTGACGGCGGACCAGCTGGCCGGCACGCTCGATCCGCGGGTCACCGCGGGCGATCTGGCCGACCTCACCGGCAGGAGCACGGTGGCGGTCGGCGAGGACCGGGCCGACGATCTCGATGTCGGCCCCGGCGACAGGGTGAAGCTCCGTCTCGGCGACGGCACCGAAGTACGGCTCCGCGTGGTGGCGCTCTACGAACGGGCGCTGGGGCTCGGTGAGTTCATGCTGCCGCGCGAGGCGCTGGCGGGGCATGTCCCGGCCCTTCGCGACCAGCGGATCCTGATCCGCTCGACGGACGGCACGGCCGCCGCCACCGCCGCTTCGGTACGGCGTGCGCTCGCCCCCTACGAGGGGGTGCGGGTCCGGCCCGCGACGGCCGACGACGTACGGATCGCACCCACGTCCTCGGACCAGGACAACGCGATGATCATCATCGGTGTCGGGGTGATCGGTGGCTTCGCGCTGCTCGCCGTGGTCAGCACGCTGTCCCTGATCACGGTGGGCCGCCGCGCCGAGTTCCGGCTGCTGCGGATGGTCGGTGCGGGCCGCCGTCAGGTGCGGCGGATGCTGGTGCTGGAGACGGGGCTGGTGGCGGTGGCCGGGCTGGCGATCGGCACGCTGGTCGCGGCGGTCCCGCTGGTGGCGTTCGCGGTGTCGGCGACCGGTTCGGTGCCGTATCTGCCACCGGAGCGGTACGGGGTGCTCGCCCTGGCCGTGACGGTCGCGGCGGGTGCGGGGGCGCTGTGGCCGGGGTCGTCCGGCGGCCGGTCCGGCCTCGGGCGGCGGATGTGAGGGCGGTTGCCCCGGGGTGTCACGGTGACGCGGGCAGAGGAAGCGCGCCCTCCCGGGCCGCCGCGGCGGCCAGCGCGTCGAGCACCGGGGCGATCAGCGGATGCCTCTCCGCCCCCTGCCGTACCGCGGCGAAGACCCGGCGGGTAGGCGCGCTGCCCGCCACCGGCCGAACCACCACCCCCGCCAGCTCCATCCCCCGCAGCGCCGACCGCGGCACCAGCGCCACCCCGGCTCCCGCCCCGGCCAGCGCGACCACCGCGCGGAAGTCGTCCGAGGAGTGCGCCAGCCTCGGCTGGAAGCCGGCGAACTCGCAGGACAGGACCACCACGTCGTGGCAGGGGTTGCCGGGGTACGGGCCGATCCACGCGTCCTTCTCCAGGTCGGCGATGGCCACCTGCGCCCGGTCGGCCAGCCGGTGCCCGACCGGCAGCACCGCGTCGAACGGCTCGGAGTACAGCGGCACCCGGGTCAGCCGCAGGTCGTCCTCGCCCGGGGCGCCCCGGTACTCGACGGCGACCGCCACATCGACCTGCCGGTCGAGCACCATCGGCACGCTCGCGTCGCCCTCGGCGTCCTGGACCCGGACGCGGATGCCGGGCGCGGTGTGCGTCAGTTCGGCGATCGCGGGGGCGAGGACCAGGCCGATGCCGGTGGCGAACGCGGCGACGGTGACCGTACCCGCGTCCCCCGCGTTGTAGGCGGCGAGCTCCGCCTCGGCCCGTTCCAGCTGGGCCAGCACCGCGTTGGTGTGGGTCAGCAGGATCTCTCCGGCGGGGGTGAGCCGGGCGCCTCGCGCGCCCCGTTCGACGAGCCGGTGCCCGGTCTCCTGCTCCAGCGCGGCGAGCTGCTGGGAGACCGCGGAGGGGGTGAGATACAGCGCGGCGGCTGCGGCGGTCACCGTGCGGTGGTCGGCCACCGCACGGAGGATGCGCAGCCGCCGTGAATCGATCATGTGCCCCATTGTCCCAGGTCACGGAGGGAACCCCGCCTCCCGGGCGGGGTTCCCGGGTGAGCCTGCGGGCAGGGGCGTCCGGGCGCTACTCCCCCAGTGCGGCCCGCGCGTCGACGAACGCGTCCACGGCGCGGTTCACGTCCGCCGTGGAGTGCGCGGCGGAGAGCTGGACGCGGATCCGGGCCGCGCCCTGCGGGACGACCGGGTAGGAGAAGCCGATCACGTACACACCGCGCTCCAGGAGGAGCTCCGCCATCCGGCCCGCCTTCGCCGCGTCCCCGATCATGACGGGGGCGATGGCGTGGTCGCCGGGCAGGATGTCGAAGCCCTCCTCGGTCATCCGGGTGCGGAAGAGCGCGGTGTTCGCGTCGAGCTGCTCGCGCAGGTCGCCGGCGGCCTCCAGCAGGTCGATGACCTTGAGCGAGGCGGCCGCGATGACCGGGGCGAGGGAGTTGGAGAAGAGGTACGGGCGGGAGCGCTGGCGCAGCAGCGCGACGATCTCGGCGCGGGCCGCGACATAGCCGCCGGACGCGCCGCCGAGCGCCTTGCCGAGGGTGCCGGTGATGATGTCGACCCGGTCCATCACGTCGTGCAGCTCCGGCGTGCCGCGGCCGCCGGGGCCGACGAATCCGACGGCGTGCGAGTCGTCGACCATGACCATGGCGTCGTAGCGCTCGGCCAGGTCGCAGATCTCGCGCAACGGCGCGACGTACCCGTCCATGGAGAAGACGCCGTCGGTGACGACGAGCCTGCGCCGGGCGCCGGACGCCTCCTTGAGCTGCTTCTCCAGGTCGTCCATGTCGCGGTTGGCGTAGCGGAACCGCTTGGCCTTGGAGAGGCGGATGCCGTCGATGATGGAGGCGTGGTTGAGGGCGTCGGAGATGACCGCGTCCTCCGGGCCGAGGACAGTCTCGAAGACACCGCCGTTGGCGTCGAAGCAGGAGGAGTAGAGGATCGTGTCCTCCTGGCCGAGGAACGTGGAGAGCCGCTGCTCCAGCTCCTTGTGGACCTCCTGGGTACCGCAGATGAAGCGGACCGAGGCCATGCCGTAGCCCCAGCGGTCCAGCGCCTCGTGGGCGGCGGCGATCACCTCGGGGTGGTCGGCGAGGCCCAGGTAGTTGTTGGCGCAGAAGTTGAGCACCTCACCGGGGCGGCCGCCCGCGGTGACGGCGACCGACGCGGACTGCGGGGTGCCGATCACGCGCTCGGGCTTGTGCAGTCCGGCGGCCTCGATCTCTTCGAGGGTGGTGCGCATGTCGTCGCGTACGGAGTCGAACATGAGGGGTGTCTCCCAGCTGTCTGCGGTGGCGTCGTCTTCGGAGGCGTCGGGTCAGGAGGTCCAGTCGAGGATGACCTTGCCGCCGCGGCCGCTCGCCGCGTCGTCGAAGGCCGCCTCGAAGTCGCGGTAGCCGTACCGGCCGGTGATCACGGGGGCGAGGTCGAGGCCGCCCTCCAGCAGTACGGACATGGCGTACCAGGTCTCGTACATCTCACGGCCGTAGATGCCCTTGACGGTGATCATCGAGGTGACGATGCGGGCCCAGTCGACGGCGAACTCCTCGGACGGCAGTCCGAGCATGGCGATCCGGCCACCGTGCGTCATGTTCGCGATCATGTCGCGCATCGCCTCGGGCCGGCCCGACATCTCCAGGCCGACGTCGAAGCCCTCGCGCAGTCCCAGGCGCTTCTGGCCCTCGGTGATGGTCTCCTCGCCGACGTTCAGGGCGAGACTGACGCCGACCTTCCGGGCCAGTTCGAGGCGGGCCTCGCTGACGTCGGTGATGACGACGTGGCGGGCACCCGCGTGCTTGGCGACGGCCGCGGCCATGATGCCGATCGGCCCGGCGCCGGTGATCAGTACGTCCTCACCGACCAGCGGGAACGACAGCGCGGTGTGCACGGCGTTGCCGAACGGGTCGAAGATCGCGGCGACGTCGAGGTCGACGGGAACCCGGTGCACCCAGACGTTGGACGCGGGCAGGGCGACGTACTCGGCGAAGGCCCCGTCCCGGCCGACACCGAGGCCGACCGTGGAACGGCACAGGTGGCGGCGGCCGGCCAGGCAGTTGCGGCACTTGCCGCACACCAGGTGGCCCTCGCCGCTGACCAGGTCGCCGACGTTGATGTCGACGACGTCGGCGCCGGTCTCCGCGACCTCGCCGACGAACTCGTGCCCGAGGACGAGCGGGGTGCGTACGGCCTGCTGCGCCCAGCCGTCGTAGTTGCGGATGTGCAGATCGGTGCCGCAGATGCCGGTACGGAGGACCTTGATCAGTACGTCCGTGGGGCCGGTCTCCGGCTCCGGCACGTCCATCAGCCAGAGTCCCGGCTCGGCCTTCTGCTTCACGAGTGCCTTCACGGCTGCGGCTCCCTGCGCTGGTGCGGCGTTGAGTACCCCGGGCCGGGGGCATGCCTGTGGAAAGCCTGCGGCCCGGGGAGGATCGAGAGGGACGGGACACATCGGCAGCGCGCGTCGGTCGGCTGCCGCGCACCATCCTCGGCCGTCACGGAGAAATCTGCCGCACCCCGCGCCACAGGTCCATCGAGGTTTTCTTAAGCGCGCCCGAAGATCCGCTTCATGCCGTCGGCACGGTTCCCCCGTCCGGACCGCGCCGGGTCCGGCGAGGGCGGCGGCGAGCGGTCGGCGATCAGGGCGGACAGCAGTCCGGGGGCGCCCAGGCACCCGGGGTCGTCACCGAACCGCCGTACGGGGGTGTCGTCCGGGCTACTCCCCCTCGGTCCGGGCCGGTTCCGGGTCGGTGGCCAGGCGGGCGTGCAGGTGCTCGTCGTGGTACTTGCCGTCGCCGAAGCGGTGGGAGTCGCGCAGGGTGCCCTCGGGGAGGTAGCCGCAGCGGTCGGCCACCCGGCAGGACGTCTCGTTCCCGACGGCGTGGGCGATCTCGATGCGGCGGGCGTCGGCCGTCGCGAAGCCCCAGCTCGTCACCGCCCCGGTCGCCCTGGTCGCGAAGCCCCGTCCACGGGCGGCGGGCAGCAGCCAGTAGCCGATCATCGCCAGTCCGTCCGCGCGGTCGACCCAGCGCAGGGTGACGTTGCCCAGCAGGGTGCCGTCGGCGGCGTCCAGGGCGGCGAAGGTGGCGGCCGCGCCGCGTTCCCACCCACCGTCGCGCGCCTCCACCCAGGCGCGGGCCGCGTCCCGGTCGGCTGTCGCTATGGGGTTCCAGAGGGCGATCGCCGGATCCGCCCCGGCGGCCACCAGGCCGTCCAGCACGGCTTCCGATCCGGCGTCCTCCCGGCTCCAGGGGCGCAGCACCACGTCTCCCAGATCGAGTGTGGTGCGGATGAAGGACTTGCGGTCGACGGGGCCGGGGTTCTGGGCGGCCTGCGGGGAGGAGGAAGTACTCATGGCACCTTCCTACCGAAGAGCCGAGCCCCTGACCAGCGATTTTCCGGAGCGCCGAGGTCAAGGCCCGTGCGCACCGCGCCGCACACGAAGTCGGGACCGGTGTGCGGCGCGGCGGATCGCACGGGTCACATGCGGGGACGGTGGGTCAGGCAGAGCGCCAACTCCGTGACGTCGCCCGCCTCCACTCGCCGGAGACCGTGCCGGGCACCGCGTCGGCCGTGCTCGAACCGGCGAGACCGGCCAGGGCCAGGGCGGCGACCGCCGCGGCGAGTGTCTTGCGCTTCAATGGAGTATCTCCTCTGCTCGGATGGCCCCTTGGGCCCGTTGAGCGGCACCCTCGGAAAATCGATCGATCCGGAGGCGATCAACGACCGGTGGGGCGGCCGGTACGTGAGCCATTGAGGTGAACCGGGCGCACTGGGCACGGCCCGCCGCGCGCCCGAAATGCGCCGTCAGGCAGCGTTGTTGAGGAGGCTGTGGCCCGCGGGGGTGGTGGTGTGGAGGGCCGTGTTGTCATGCCGGGTGGTGCGGGTGAGGCCGGCACGGCGGAGGACGGTTGCGTGCTCGCTGGCGCTGGACGGGGAGATACCGGCGTGGCGGGCGAGTTCGGTGGTTGTGCAGCCAGGACGGTGGGCGATGGTCCACAGCACCACGGCGCGGGTATGGCCGAGAAGGGCGGCCAGCGAGTCGGAAACGGTGCTGAGGGTTCGCGCCGTGTCGATGGGGGACAGGAAGAGGTCGGTATCGCGGAGACCAACGGGGTAGGTCAGCCACGGCTGGGGTTCGGCCGTGTCGTCCAGCGCGGGGTACACCGCCCCGAAGACCGAGGGGATCAGGAGCAGGCCGCGGCCTGCGAGATGGATGTCGCCCGTACTGCCGGAGGCCATGGTGAGTTCCAGAACGGGCGGCTTCCACTGGATGCAGCGGGGATTGAGTCCGGACAGCAGGGCTTGGAGCCCGCCATGAGCGACCTGACGCGCACGCAGTGCCTGGTCCGCGCTGTTGAGGGCATCGATGTGCTGCTGATACGGGGCGATGATGTGCTTGTGTGCGTGGGCGGCGGTGTCGGCCAGTTCCAGTAGCAGTTGCTTGTCGCTGCCGAGTGACTGTGTCCAGGCCGGCACGGGGCGCCGATGGTCGCGTCCGGCCCAGGTCTCCATGTTCTTGCGGACATGGGCGGCGGGCGTGGCACGGACCCGGTCCAGCGCTTCTTCGATGGTGTCGGCAGTCGCGTGGCCGAGGAATTCCACTGTCCAGCCCGTCGGTGGGATCAGGTCGCACAACCGCCTGACTCGCGGTGACAGACGGCGCAGCGATTCCCGGCGCCAGGCCCCGAACCGGGTCGGATGGCTGCCTTCCTGCAGCAGTCGCAGCGCGATGTCCAGCTCCAGCATGGGACCCGGCCCGCCGGCCAGCCGGGTGCGGGTCAGGTCTTCGGCGGTGAAGTGGATACGCAGCGGCATGACACAGAGCCTGTCCAGGGTGTCGTTATTCGGGCTAGGTCAAATCACGTCGATCACCGATCGGCCGCCCAGCCACCCTTGTCCGTGAGCGAGCACGAACACGGTTCACTTCGTCCCCGGCCATCGGCGGCCCGAAGACCGGTGTCAGACCAGGTCGGTGCGGGGGTCGATGACCCAGTGGTTGGTTCGCAGGACTCGGCCGGCGAAGGGCACGTCTTCCTCGCCCAGGAACCTGAAACCAAGTGCGCGGCACATACCGTTCGACGGAGCGTTCGCTGTCGCGGGAAAGGCGTGCACGAGCCCCCACCGGCCGTCGTCGCGGGCCGGCTCGAGCAGCATCCGAACGGCCCGTTTACCGAGTCCCCGCCCTTGGAACTCCGGCAGCACCATCCAGCCGATCTCGGAGATGCGCTCGGCGTCGGCGCCATGGGGCCACAAGGCCACGGTTCCCGCGACCACTTCCGGCTCGGCCGCATCGGGCACGATCATCTTGATCCAGTCCGTTCCCGCCTCTGCTCCTTGAACATCGCGTCGGACCTTCGCCTCCATGCCCTCGCGAGGCAACGGGCCGCCCAGCTCGGCCATCATGGCCGGGTCGCATCGCATCCGGACGTAAGCGTCGACGTCGCCGTACTCAACATCACGCAGCAGCATCCGTGTTGCTCCTTTTCGCTTCGGAAATCGACACCACGGCCGACGGCGGCCGGCCTCGGCCGAGTAGGCGGAAGTGTGCGCAGAGAGCGTACGGCTCGGCCTCGGTCAGCGCGCGCACGCGTGCGGGCGCGCGGGGCGTACGCGGTACGGCCGTTCGGCGGGGCGCGCGGGGGAGGCACGCGCCTTGATAGCGTCGCTCCCGCGATCGCGGTTTCCGCCTCCCGCCGGGTCGTCGCCGTGCGTCGTACGGGCCGCCCCGAGGGGCACGGGGAGTTCTGCGGCAAGGACGAAGAGAGCCCGACGCATGAGTCTCGCGCAGTTGCACTACACCTCTGCCTCTGCTGCCTCTGCGGACGACGACGGGGGCGGGAGCGGCGCGCACTTCACCGCGGTCAGCACAGGACTGCCCACGCAGGTGCTGGCCGAGGCCGAACAACTCCTTCGCTACGAGCCGCCCACCGACGCCCCGCACCGGCCGACACCCGACCAACTCCGTTCCCTCCCCGAGGCGTTCAGCTTCAGCTCGCTGCCGGACGGCGGACACCTGCTGTCCCGTGCGGTGGCGTTCGCCGGTCACGGCACCCTCGGGTTCCACGCGCACGCGGTGCATCTGACGGCCGGTACGCGGCTGCCGGGCGACGCCCTGCCGATCACCGCCTGGCGGTCGCCGAGCTGGGCCTCGACCCCGCCGGACGGCGGCGCCCCCGACCGGATATCCACGCTGCCCGCCTCCGCCGCCTTCGGCCCCGAGGCGCTGAACGACTTCGCGGTCTCCCGGAGCCCCTGGCTGGCGGCGGTCTTCGCCGACCTGCGCCGGGTGTGCGAGGACCCGTCGGCGGGGCGCCTGGTGCTGGTGGAGCGGCACAGTGCCGATGTGGCCAGATGGATCGCCCTCGCCTCGGCCGTGCTCCCGCCGGACGACGCGCACCGGCTGACGTTCACGACGTACACCCGTCGCCCCGACCGTTCCCCGCACCAGGTCGTCGGCGTACTCCCGCAGGATGCCCCGCAGGACGGCGGCTCCGGGGCGCAGGCGCTGCGGGTGCGCGACTGCACGGGCGCTCGGCCCGGCGAGCCGGTGGACGACGCCTGGGCCGAGACCTGCGCCCGGATCTGGCGGAACCGGTCCCCGGAGTTGTTCCGGGCGGCGGCCGAGCTGCCCGGCGGGCCGTTCGTCGCCGGTCCGCTCGCCGTGACGGCGCTCTGCGCGGGCGTTGTGCTCGGGGCAGCCGAGCGGGCCGCGGCGGCCGAGTGGGCCGCCGAGCGGCCGTACGCGCTGGACGAGGAGCGCACCCACCGGCTCACCGACGCGCTGACCGACCCCGACATCGATCGCACGCCTCGCGAACTCGCCGCCGTGGCCCGGCTGTTGACCGCGTTCGACGGAAGGGCCCCGGCCTCCGTGACGGGCTCCCTCGGCGCCCTGCTGGTGACGGAGGCGGTCTACGGGGGCGATGTCTCCGTGGCTCCACCGGGGCGTTCGGTCTTCGCCGAGCCGGACGGGGAACGCGTCGCCGCGGCGCTCGTCGAGACCGTCGGCGACGATCTGCGCACCGAACTGGCCACCGGCGGGCCGGTCGCCCCGGACGCCGTGCCCGGCCAAAGCGTGGGGCGCGCCGTGCAGTTGCTGCGGATCGCGCGGCTGCTCGATGTGGACTGCGCGGAACTGCTCCCCGATGTCGTGGGGCGGATGGCCCGGTCCCTGCTGGACGAGGGGGCCGCCGACTGCGCCGCGGTGCTGCTCGATCTGCTGGACGAACAGTTCGATGTCCGTACGGCGCTGCTCGGTGAGCTGGACCGGATCGCCCCGCAGGACCCGTCGGCGGCGGAGCGGCTGCTGGCGGAGGTCGCGCTGCCGTTCACCGGGGCGCAGGCACTGCCGCACCTGCGGATGTGCGCGGCGGCGCCGGACGCCAGGGCGGGCGGCGGCGAGGACCGGGTGAAGGTGCTGAACGCCGTGCTGCGCGCCGGTGGGATGTCACCTTTCACCGAGCCGTTGGTGCTGCGCACGGCGGTGGGTCTCGTCTGGGGCGGCACCACCCCCACGGCGGGCGAGGCGCGGCTGCTGCTGACCGGGAGCACTTCCGACGCGCACCGTACGGCCGGTACGTGGGCCGCTCTCGTGGCGGCGGCGCTCGGTGCCCCGGCCGACGACGCGGAGGCTCCCGAGCTCGCCCATGATCTGTTGCGCGGCTTCCCCCAGGAGATCGACGCGCGGGCACGCGGCGCGCTGCTCCTCCTGGAGTTCGCGCGGGACGTCCGCTCGGGGGCGGCGGAGCCCGGCTGGGCGGAACGGGCCCGGAGACTGTGCGCCGGGGCCGAGCCGGTGGAGCCGGGCGTGCGCGAGCAGGCGTTCGGCGCCCTGGCCGGGCGGCTGCTCGACCCGGACCGGCCGGAGGCGGAGCTGTACGCGTTCGTCCACAGCGACGACCCGGACCTCATCGCGGCCTACGGCGGCGCCGCCCGGCAGGACGCGGTGCTCGCCCGGCTGCGCTCCGACCCGGCCTATGTCGCCGACTGCTTCACCGTCTGGAGCTCCCACCCGCACGCGGGCCGCGCCTGGAGCGAGACCCGGGCGGCGCTGCTGGAGGAGGTGCTGCGTCCGGTGGTGCGCGGCCTGTCCGCCGGTGAGGTGGCGGCGGTGGAGGAGGCCGCCGAGCGGGCGGGCAGCAGCCGCACGGCGGAGGCGTTCCGGACGTGGAACCGGCCGGGCGGCTTCCGCAAGCGGCTCGGCAACAGACTGGCGGCCCGGGTGCGGCGGTCGTGAGCGGCCCCCAGGCGGTCGTGAGCGACGCCCCAGCGCGGTGAGCGGCACCCCGGGCGGTCACGGGCGGGCCACGGAGGTCGTGGCCCGTCATGGGTGACCGGTACCGTGTGACACATATCGATCTCGTGCGCTCCCGGCGGGCTGCGTGACACCCCCAGGAGGAACAGATGACGACGAACCGCGGACGCAAGGACGTCATCCGGGACCGGATGGCCGCGACCGGCGAGTCGTACAACGTCGCCGCCCGCAATCTGAAGGCCATGAAGGACATGGGCGCCACGCGTGAGGCCGTCCTCACCCAGCGCTGGCGTCCCGCCGACACGCTCGACGTCCCGTGCCCCTGCGGCGGCACGTGCGAGCCCGGCGAGCGGTGCGAGCGCTGCCACGCGCTCCACCGCCATGTGGCGCGCTACCCCGGCAGTGTCACGGACGTGGAGACCTGGGCCGACCGTTACGACTGCATGGGCTGCGCGTCCTCGTACATCCTGACCGTGGCGCTGCCCGGGCGGCCCTGGGGTGTCGCCGGGACCGTGGTCCGGGGCGGCTCCGCGGAGCCGGTCGTGCAGGCCCGGGTGTTCCCGGGTGTCGCCCATCCGCTGCTGCGGCCGGAGAGCGCCGGGGACGAGGCCGAGGACTGACCGCCGGCCCCGGCACCCGTCCCGGAATCACCGGCCGCCCCGAAGTCACCTGACGGCCTGGACGACGGTCGCTCCCACCGCGACGGCGAGGACCAGTGCCACGGCGACCAGGGACCGCGGGTTGCCGAAGTTGACCGTCCAGCCGATGCCGACCCGTTTGGGCACCAGGACCGCGGGGTCGTCGGCATTGACGTAGACCGTGCCGGCGCCGCGCCAGAAGCGGTCGTCGTCGCGCGGGACCAGTCCGGTGCTCTCCTCGCCCGTGTCCTCCCGCAGCCTGCTCCCGGCGGGCCCGACGCGCAGGACGAGCCAGGCGGTCACGGCGAGGACCCCGACGAGCGGCACCCCGGTGGCGGCCAGGGTCATGGCCGTGGAGCGGGTGTCGCTCCACATCAGCGCGGACAGCCCGAGCAGCATCAGGTTCACCAGGGCGGTGATGCCCAGCATGGAGCGGGCCGTGACGGTGAGATAGCGGCGGTACCGTGCGGCACCGGCCACGGGGCGCGCCACGTCGAGGTCGGCGCGGGCACGGAGCAGCCCGGCGACGGTGGCGGCCATGGTGAGGGTGAGCAGGACCTGGCCGAGGACGAACCCGAAGGCGGTCCACACACTGGTCGGGTACGTACGGTAGACGGTGCCGCCGAGCGAGCGTTCGGGCAGTGCGATGCGGTCGGGCAGGCCGGGGTAGACGACGACGCCCGCGACGACGCTGACGGCGATCACGACGAGCGCGGGGACCGTCCAGCCCCAGGGGAAGCGGACCGGGTCGGTGCGCAGGGACGTGTCCACGACGGCGCCCTGCCGGGCTTGTTGGTACCACCCGCCCTCCGCCTTCGCGCGGACGATGGCCCGGTGGGCGCGTACCCACAGGGCGGCGGCGAGGGCGCAGAGCAGCAGCGAACCGGCGACTGCGGCGGCGGGGGTGCCGAGCGCGGCGCCGAGCGCCGAGGCGGGAACGGTGACGACGGCCGCGGCGACGAGCATCGCACCGCGGTAGCGGCTGCGCTGTTCCTCGACGGCGGCGGCGCGCGCCTTGTCCGGCGGTACGCGGACGCCGAAGGGAACGGCGGAGGGGTTGAGGAGCGGGCTGGGGGCGGTGTACAGCACGGCGCTGAGCACCGCGAGTATGCCGAAGTTGAGAGCTGCGTCGACCAGCAAGGTGTTCACCTGTCCGTTCTTGTCACTGACCCCGGCGGGGCGGGGCTCCGCGCCGGGACACGGCGCGACGTTCCGGGGGCTCGTTCCATGAGCCGTTGTCCGGGGGATGTCGCACTGCGGCAGGCGCCGCCGCGGTCCCCCGCCCGGCCCCGGGGGTCAGGGCTGTTCGTCCTCCCTCCCGGGGAAGCGGTCCAGAACCGCCGCGACATGACTCATCACCTCCGCCTTCGCGATCCCTCGCACATCCAGCTCGGCGAGGAGGGTGCGCATGCGCGCCTCCCAGTCGACGCCGGCCCGCAGTTCGTCGGAGGGCTGCTTGACGTCCGGCCGGACCGCCGCACCGCTCTTGCGGTTGATGCGGATGAATCCTTCGCGTCGTAGCAGGTCATAGGCCTTGTTGACGGTGTGGAAGTTGATCGCCAGGTCAACGGCCAGCTGCCTGGTGGACGGAAGTCCGGCACCGGGCGCCAACGCCCCTTCCGCGATGGCCTCCACCACCCGGTCCCGGATCTGCTGATAGATCGGCACCTCGCTGTCGAGGTCGAGCACTAGATACACGCCCCAACTCTATCTGCTATACATCTAATAGAACAGACGCTCAGGCCCCGTTGGAGGGTGAATTCCCATGGCACTGATGAACATCACCGACACCGGCCTCACCATCGAGTTCAGCGGCCGTGAGCGCATATGGACCCTGCGCCGCTCCCTGACCGTCCCGCTCACCGCGGTCCGCCGGGTGACCGTCGTCGACAACCCGCTGCGCGCGGCCCACGGCGTCCGCAAGGGCCTGCACGCCTCCGGAGTCGCCAAGATCGGCACCTGGGGGCTGATCACCGGCCCGCGTCAGCTCGTGGCCGCCTACCGGGGCAGGCCGGGGCTGCGCGTGGAGCTGGACCGTGCCGCCGCCGGCGGTGACTTCGACGAGCTGGTCCTCTCGCTCGACGACGCCCAGCGACTGGCACAGCTCGTCGAGCAGCGGGTGGGGAGCCACCGATGAGCGGACGCCCGCAGGGCCTGCCCATAGAAGTCGGCGGGCTGACCAAGCGGTTCGGCCACGTCCGCGCCGTCGAGGATCTGAGCTTCACCGTGCGGCCGGGCGTCGTCACGGGCTTCCTCGGCCCCAACGGCGCGGGCAAGACCACGACCATGCGGATGGTCCTCGGCCTGGTGGCTCCCACCGCGGGCACCGCCACCATCGGCGGAAAGCGGTACGCGGACCTGCCCAGGCCCTCCGCCACCGTGGGCGCCGTCCTCGACGCCTCCGCGGTCCACCCCGGCCACTCGGCCCGCGACCATCTGCACATCTACCGCACCATGGGCGGCCACCCGCCCGAGCGGGTCGACCGACTGCTGACCCGGCTGGGGCTCGACCGGGCGGCCGACCGCCGGACCCGCACCTTCTCCACGGGCATGCGGCAGCGGCTCGGTCTCGCCACCGCCCTGCTCGGCGACCCGCGGGTGCTGCTGCTGGACGAGCCGGGCAACGGACTCGACCCGGAGGGCATCGCCTGGCTGCGCGGCCTGCTGCGCGGGCTGGCGGCCGAGGGGCGCACGGTGCTGGTGTCCAGCCATGTGCTGAGCGAGGTGCAGCAGATCGTCGACGACGTCGTGGTGATCCGCGAGGGCCGGCTGGTGGCGGCGGGACCACTGGCGGAGATCGAGCGGCTCTCGCCCGGCACGGTGCTGGTCCGCTCCCCGGACGCGGCGGCCCTGCGCACCGCACTGCTGCGCGGCACCGCGCGGGGTGGGGCGGCCGACCGGGTGGACCTCATGCCGGACGGGACGCTGTGCGTGTACGGGCTGGCGGACTCGGCCGTCGCCGATCTGGCCGCCGCCGAGCAGCTGCGCGTGTACGGGCTGTCCGCCGGGACGAGCCTGGAGCAGCTCTTCCTCCGGCTGGCGGGGGACGGCGCACCGGCAGGCCTCGACCGGCCGTCGGCACTGACGGACGAGGGACGGAACCGGCGATGAACGCACTGATCAAGGCGGAGTTCCGGCGGCTGGCCGCCACCCGCCTGTGGCTGTGGGCACTCCTCGCGGCCGTCGTCCTGGGCGGCGGCATGGTGGGGGCGGTGACGCTGGTCGGCCCGGAGAACTTCGATCGGCCGGCGCCCGGCCTGGACACCGAGGACGGCGTCCGCTCCGTCCTCGGGATGCTGAGCTTCACGGTGTTCCTGCCGGCCGCTCTCGGCACCCTGGCGATGACGGGGGAATACCGGCACCGCACCGTCACGTACACCTTCCTCCACGCCCCGCGGCGCCGGCAGGTGCTCACCGCCAAACTCGTCGCGTACGGCGTCGCCGGCCTGGCGTACGGGCTGGTGCTCACCGGCACCGCGGGGGCCGCCTTCTTCGGGGGCGCCGCGGCGCGCGGGGTGACCCCCGGCATGGCCACCGGCGAAGTGCTGGAGCTGCTGCTCCGGCCGGCCCTGGCGATGGCGGTGTACACCCTGCTGGGCGTGGCCGCCGGGGCGCTGATCCGTCACCAGGTCGCCGCGCTGGCCGTCGTGGTCGGCTATCTGTACGCGGGCGAGTTCCTGCTGATGACGATCCCGGGCGTGAAACTCCTCTATCCGCTGCTGCCCGGTGGCGCCACGGCGGCCCTGACGGGCTTCGACTACGCCGCGGACACGATGGCCGCGGAGCTGGCGACCGGTCCGGTGCCGCTGCTCTCCCCCGTCGGCGGCGGACTGCTGCTCACCGGCTACGCCCTGGCCGCGGCGTTCGTCGCGGTGCTGGTGCCGATGCGCAGGGACGTGTACTGAGCCCGCACGGCGCAACGGGTGCCCCGGAACGTGTTCCGGGGCACCCGCCTCGTCTCTTGTCTCTCAGCTCTGGTCCGGGACCAGGCGCAGCGAGATCGAGTTGATGCAGTACCGCTGGTCCGTCGGAGTGGGGTAGCCCTCGCCCTCGAAGACATGACCGAGGTGCGATCCGCAGCGTGCGCAGCGGACCTCGGTGCGGACCATGCCGTGGCTGCGGTCCTGGATCAGCTCGACCGCGTCCGTGTCCTTCGGGTCGTAGAAGGACGGCCAGCCGCAGTGCGACTCGAATTTGGTGTCCGAACGGAACAGGTCGGCGCCACAGGCGCGGCAGGAGTAGACGCCCGTGGTCTTGGTGTCGGTGTACTCACCGACGAAGGCGGGTTCGGTGCCGGCCTGGCGCAGGACCGCGTACTCGGCCGGCGTCAGCTCCGCCCGCCACTGCTCGTCCGGCTTCTCGATGTCGTACGACACATCGCTCCCTCAGCTCGACAGGTGATCCAGGATCTGCGGGCCGAGCTCCGTGACGTCGCCCGCTCCCATGGTGAGAACGAGGTCGCCGGGCTTCGCCATTCCCGCGATGGTCCCGGCGACCGCGGCCTTGTCGTGGACCGCGGTGGCATCGGCGCCCGCGGCCCGCGCGGCGTCGATGATCAGCTCGCTGGTGATGCCGGGGATCGGGTCCTCGCGGGCCGGATAGATGTCCAGCACCACGGAGGCGTCGGCCAGCGCGAGGGCCTGGCCCATCTCGGTGCCGAGCTCCTGGGTGCGGGAGAAGAGGTGGGGCTGGAAGACGACCAGGAGGCGGGCCTCGGAGGCGGCGCCGCGCATCGCTTCGAGGTCGGCGGTCATCTCGGTGGGGTGGTGCGCGTACGAGTCGATGACCTGCACGCCCGCCGCCTCGCCCTTGAGCTGGAGGCGGCGCTTGACCCCGGTGTACTTGCCGAGGGCCGAGGCCAGGTTGTGGGCCGGGATGCCGAGGGCGACACCGGCGGCGAGGGCCGCGACGGCGTTGAGGGCGTAGTGGCGGCCGGGCACGGAGACCGTGAACGTGAGGTACTTCCCGTTCAGGACGACCGTGACCTCGCTGGTCAGGCCGCGCGGGGTGATCTTGTGGACGCGTACGTCGGCGGTCTCGGACTCGCCGTAGGTGACGACGTTCAGCGAGGGGAGGGCGCGGACCCGCTCCGTCAGCTCGACGGCGCCTTCCTGGTCGGCGGCGATCACCAGGGTGCCGCCCGGGACGATCTTGCCGGCGAACGCCTCGAACGACTCGTAGATCTCGGCCATCGAGGCGTAGTTCGCGTGGTGGTCCAGCTCGACGTTGAGGACGATCGCGACCTCGGGGTCGTACTTCTGGAAGCTGCGGTCGCTCTCGTCCGCCTCGGCGACGAAGATCGCGCCCTCGCCGTGCGCCGCGTTGGTGCCGGGGCCGGCCAGGTCGCCGCCGATGGCGTACGAGGGATCGAGGTTCAGCTCGGTCAGGGCGACGGCCAGCATCGACGTGGTGGTCGTCTTGCCGTGCGTACCGGCCACCGCGATGGCGCGCAGCCCGCCCATGAGCGAGGCGAGCGCGTCGGAGCGGTGCACGACGGGGACCGACAGCTCGGCGGCGCGCAGCAGCTCCGGGTTGTCGGCGCGGATGGCGCTGGAGACGACCACGCACGAGGCGTCGTCCGCCAGATGTCCGGTGGCGTGCCCGATGTGGACGGTCGCCCCCAGCGCCCGCAGTGCCTCGGCGGTACCCGACTCCTTGGCGTCGCTGCCCGCGACCTTGGCACCGCGCTGGGCGAGGATCTTCGCGATGCCCGACATTCCGGCGCCGCCGATGCCGATGAAGTGCGGCCGTTCCATGGCGGCAGGAATACCGGGTGCCATGCGTGTGTCTCCCAGAAGTCGATACGAGTACCCGAGTGGGTACGGAGTGCCCGCCCAGCCTATTCGCTGTGCGCGAAGAGCTTGAGCACCGGTACGCCGACCTTGTGACGGGCCCGGGACGCCCAGTCCCGGTGGAAGAACTCCTCGACGTAGTGCGGTGCGGTCAGCACGATCACCTCGTCCGCCTCCGCGTCGTCGACCACGGACTTCAGCTTGTCCAGGGGGTGGTCCTCGATCACCTGTCCGACCGCTTCGGAGCCTGCCTGGCGCAGTGCCTCCAGTGAAACTTCGAGCGCGAGTTCGGCGGGCTGTCTGGCGTTCTTGCCCTCGGGTTCCTCACCCTCCCGGGCGGCCTCCTTCAGTTCGCCCATCGCCAGGTCGTCGATGGCTCGCAGCAGCACATCGGCCTGGTCACCGCGCGGCTGCATGAGCACGACGAAGGAGGTCTGCTCCTCCCCGTGCAGGGTGGTGACGAACTCGACGTCCTCGGAGGTGAGGGGCTTCTCGATCATCAAAACGCTGGTGAACACCACGGGCGCCCTTCTGCTTCAGTGGCCGTCGCCGGTCACTGCTGAAACCATCCTTCCCCGTGCTCGCACGGGGTCTGCGAGAGTAATTGTGCCCACCGGAAGCTAACCGGAACGACAAATTCCGCTGATTGTCAGCTCCGACGGTACCGAGTGAAGAGGAACCCGGCCTCTTCCAGCATCGACGTCAGGGCGAATCGTTCCGGCACGGCCATTGAGGGGCCGCCCGCGATCCGCTGCGCGTCCCCGGCGGTCAGCATCGGCGAGAGGGTCAGACAGAGCTCGTCCAGCACCCCGGCGGCCACGAACTGCCCCAGCATCCTCGGGCCGCCCTCGGTCAGCAGCCGCTTGAGCCCGCGGTCCGCCAGCTCCCGTACGGCCCTGGCGGGATCCACCCGGGAGCCCTCCCCCGCGATCACCACCTCGGCGCCCGCCCGGTGCGCCTCCTCGACCCGGCCCGCGGGGGCCCCGGCGCCGGTCAGCACGAGGGTCGGGACGAGCGGCTCGGTGAAGAGCGGCAACGAGAAGTCGAGGTCCAGACTGCCGCTCACCACGGCGATCGCGGGTGCGGGCCCCTGTCCGGCCGCGGCCCGGCGGGCGGCGAAGGCCTCCCGGGCCCTGGCGGGGCGGTAGCCCTCCAGGCGCACCGTCTCCGCCCCGGCGAGGACCACATCGGCCAGACCGCGCAGGGTGCCGAAGATCCGCATGTCGCTCTCGCAGGAGATCGGCTGCGAGCGGCCGTCGTGCTGGGCGGCCCCGTCGAGCGTCGAAACCATGTTGGCGCGCAGCCAGGGGCCGTCCTGTTCGGGGTAGGCGTAGGCGTCGGCCAGGGCGTCCAGACTCCACTCCTCCTCGTGGTCAGCCGGTGTCAGGTCGGTCACAGGGAAGAGGCGTCGCATGTTCTGCAGTCTGGCACGGCGCTTAAGGTTGAGAGTTGTGTCGTCCTCCACAGCCCTGCCGGGGCAGAGCCCCATAGCCGAAACGGCTCCCCTGTCCCTGTGTGCCCTAGAGCCCCGCGTTCCCGCCGATCGACTGGTCGCCGAGATGGTGCCGCCGCCGCGCTTCGACTCCGTACGCTTCGATACGTACGTGCCGGACCCGAACCAGCCGAGCCAGACGGAGGCGGTCGGGGTCCTGAGCGACTTTGCGGCCGGGCTCGGCGGCGCGCACGCCAGCGGCTCGGGCAAACGCAAGTGGTTCAGCAGGAAACCTGCCGCCGCGTCGGCGCCCCTCGGCGTCTACCTCGACGGCGGCTACGGCGTCGGCAAGACCCATCTGCTGGCCTCGCTCTGGCATGCCACCCCCGCCGCCCCCTCGCTGAAGGCGTTCGGCACCTTCGTCGAGCTGACCAACCTGGTCGGCGCGCTGGGCTTCCAGCAGACCGTGCAGACGCTGAGCGGGCACCGGCTGCTGTGCATCGACGAATTCGAGCTGGACGACCCGGGCGACACCGTGCTGGTGTCGTCGCTGCTGAGCAGGCTGGTCGAGGCCGGGGTCGCGCTCGCCGCCACCTCCAACACACTGCCCGGCAAGCTCGGTGAGGGCCGGTTCGCCTCGGCCGACTTCCTGCGGGAGATCCAGGGGCTGTCCGCGCACTTCCGTCCGCTGCGGATCGACGGCGAGGACTACCGCCACCGCGGGCTGCCCGAGGCCCCGCCGCCGTACTCCGACGAGCAGGTCACCAGGGCCGCGTACGCCACCGAGGGCGCCAGCCTGGACGATTTCCCCTCCCTGCTCGACCATCTCGCACGGGTCCATCCGAGCCGCTACGGCGCGCTGACGGACGGTCTGCGGGCGGTCTGCCTCACCGAGGTCCAGCCGGTCCCCGACCAGTCGACCGCGCTGCGGCTCGTCGTCCTCGCGGACCGGCTGTACGACCGGGAGGTCCCGGTGCTCGCCTCCGGGCTGCCGTTCGACCGGCTGTTCAGCGAAGAAATGCTGAACGGCGGATACCGGAAGAAGTACTTCCGGGCGATCTCCCGGCTGACGGCGCTGGCGCGCGACGCGAAGGGGCTGGTGGCGCAGTAGGTTCGGGGCGTACCACCCGAGGCGTCTTCGGGCGCCCCGGGGCTCCCGTATCGACCGCGCACACCGTTTGAAGGGAATCGGCATGGCAACCACGCGTCAGGCTCACACGGTCTGGGACGGCAACCTGATCGAGGGCAAGGGTGTCGTCACCCTCGACTCCTCCGGCATCGGCGAATTCGACGTCTCCTGGCCGTCCCGCGCGGAGAAGCCGAACGGCAAGACCTCTCCCGAGGAGCTCATCGCGGCGGCCCACTCCAGCTGCTTCTCGATGGCGCTGGCCCACGGTCTGGCCGCGGCCGGCACCCCGTCGACCCAGCTGACCACCACGGCCGACGTCACCCTCCAGCCCGGCACCGGCATCACCGGCATCCACCTCACCGTCCAGGGCCAGGTGCCCGGTATCGGCGAGGCGGACTTCATCAAGGCCGCCGAGGACGCCAAGGCGAACTGCCCGGTCAGCCAGGCGCTGACCGGCACGACGATCACGCTCTCCGCCTCGCTGGTCTGACCCCAGGGGCCACTCCCGGCCCGGGACGCACCTGGGGCCCGGTGACCCGCATGGTTCCCGCGCGGCGATACGCGTGCTACACACATGCGGGTCACTTCTCCTGTCCGCCAGCAGGGAGTTGCCTCATGTCATCAGAAACGTCACGCCTGACCGAAGAAACGTCACGACCGACCGCCACCCGTCGCCAGGTCCTGGCCGGCAGCGGCGCGGCCGTCGCCTCCATCGCCTTCACCGGGGCGTTCTCCGAACTCTTCGCGGGTACCGCGGCCGCCCGGGGACACAGCGGGTACGGCCCGCTGGTGCCCGACCCCGACGGTCTGCTCGACCTCCCGAAGGGCTTCCGCTACCGGGTCCTGTCCCGGGAGGGCGACCCGCTCCGCTCCGGCGAGGGCCAGGTACCCGGCAACCACGACGGAATGGCCGCCTTCGCGGGCCGCCACGGTCACGTCCGCCTGGTCCGCAACCACGAGAACCGGGTCACCGCGAAGCTCCCGGTCCCGGTCGTCGAGGGCCTCACCTACGACCCGATGGGCAAGGGCGGCTGTACGACCCTGGAGCTGGACGGCCGCAACAACGTCCTGGGCGAACGCGTCGCCATCGCCGGTACGGCGGTGAACTGCGCGGGCGGCCGCACCCCTTGGAACACCTGGCTGACCTGCGAGGAGACCGAGGACAGAGCCGGCACCAACGGCTACACCAAGGACCACGGCTTCATCTTCGAGGTGGACGGCGCCGATCCGCACCGCACCGGGGCCGTACCGCTCACCGCGATGGGCCGCTTCCAGCACGAGGCCATCGCGATCGACCCGAAGAGCGGGATCGTCTACGAGACGGAGGACGCGTTCGACAAGCCGTTCGGGCTCTTCTACCGCTTCCTGCCGAACAAACCGCTCGGCGGCACCGGCTCGCTGCGGGCCGGCGGCCATCTGGAGGCCATGCGCGTGCCGGGTGTGCCCGACCTCTCCGTGGTCCAGGAGACCGGGGCGTGCTTCGAGGGCATCGAGTGGGTGCCCGTACCCGATCCGCTGGCGGCCGAGACGCCGATCCGGTTCCAGGACTTCGGTCCCAAGGGCATCACACACGCGCAGAAGCTGGAGGGCTGCTACTGGGGCGGCTCCTCGGTCTACTTCGTCTCCAGCTTCGCGCACAGCTCACAGGGGTCGGCCGCCGACCACTACGGCCAGGTGTGGCGGTACGAGCCGAAGCGGCGCCGCCTCACGCTCGTGATCGTCTTCGGCCCCGGCACGGACGTGCAACTGCCGGGCGAGTCCCCGGACAACATCTGCCTCGCCGCAGACGGCGGGCTGATGGTGTGCGAGGACGGCGACGGCGCGCAGCATGTCTTCGGCCTGACGCGGGGCGGCGAGGTCTACGCGATGGCGCGGGGCCGGCAGAACATCGGGACGCCGCAGGAGCCCGAGTGGGGAGAGTTCGCCGGGGTCACGTTCGCTCCGGACGGCGCGACGATGTACGTGAACTGCTACACGCCGGGGACGACGTTCGCGGTGACGGGGCCGTGGCGCTGACGCGCTGAGGTGCCGGGGGGCGGACAGGCGTTGCCCGCCCCCCTTGCGCTGCCCGAACGACCCACGGCCCGGCGGGGTCGAGGTGGTAGGCGGCGACGTGGTCGGCGTTGGTGTCTACGCCGACCATGCCTCGGGCGCGGGCGGCCTCCAGCGGGATCGTCTGGACGGTGGGGCGTTGCCAGGACGCGGTGAGGTACCAGCGGCCACGGTCCACATCGTGGTGGATGCGGTAGGCCACGGCCCGGTTCGCGGCGATCCGGTCACCCCACTCCGCACCACGGCGCGTAAACGTGACGGTGGAGGCGAGGATGTACCGGCCATGCTTGGCATTGGCCAGATGCGCGAGCGGGGCGGGCAGCTTGATCGACACCTCACCGGTGTCGGTGACGCGGATGGTCTCGTTGCCGAACCGCTTCTGGAGCTGACCTGGCCGCAGCCGGTGACGCTCAGCCGGATCGACGTGCTCGCTGATAACGATGTCAACGAGGATCTGATCAACCTGCACCACCACCGGACGCCGTTCGAGACGCTGCCCACCCTGCTGCGGGACTACCGCGTCGAGACGCGCGACGCGGACGGCGCCTGGCGGACCGTCTCCCGCACGACGGACAACCGGTGGCGCCGCCAGGTGCACACCCTGGACGAGCCGGTCACGTCGACGGCACTGAGGACCGTCGTCGAGGCGACCAACGGAGCCCCTTCGGCGCACGTCGTGGCGGTTCGCGCGTACGCGTAGAAGCGGATCGCCCGGGTGAATCCGTACGCGACTCCGTCGAGGAGAAGCACCATATCAACCCATTAGTCGGATAAGTCGATACTTTCCATTAGTGACACATTCCGTAAGGAAAACGACCGCTCTGACCGTTCTTGGTGTGGTGCTCGGCAGCCTCACCGGCTGTGGGGGCCACGGCGGCGCACCCGCCGACGGCCCCCCGGCCGCAGGGCGCACACCTGCCGTGGCCCATGCGCCGTCGCATCCGGCCCCGGCCCCACCGGCCACCCTGGCTCCCGGCCCCGGCGGTCTGACACCGGTCTTCGCGCACGGGGCGAGGACCGGCGAGAAGGTGGTGGCACTGACCTTCGACGCCGACATGACGGCCGCCGAGGGGCCGCGCGCGGCGGCGGGCGAGCGTTTCGACAATCCCGGACTGATCGATCTGCTGCGCGACTTGGAGGTGCCCGCGACGGTGTTCATGACGGGTCGGTGGGCCGATGAGTACCCGGCGCAGGCCAGGTCCATCGGCGCCGACCCCCTCTTCGAGGTCGCCAACCACTCGTACAGCCACTACGCCTACACATCCCCCTGCTACGGGCTGCCGACCGTGGCGAAGGACGACATGCGCGCCGATGCGGCACGGGCCTTCGCCTCGTTCCGGAAGGCCGGGGTGCGCAATACGGTGCCCTACCTCCGCTTCCCCGGCGGCTGCTACGACGATGCGTCGCTGCGCGCGCTCGCGCCCGAGAAGGTGACGGCGGTGCAGTGGGACGTCATCAGCGGCGACGCCTTCGCGACGGACGCGGAAGCGGTGGCCGAGCAGGTGCTGAACGGGGTGAAACCGGGCTCACTGGTCGTCATGCACTGCACCCGCAGCGCGGCACCGGTCACGGACGAGGCGGTACGCCAGGTGGTCCCCGAACTGCGCAGGCAGGGGTACCGCTTCGTGAAGGTCTCCGACCTGATTCGCACGGCGGCCGGCTCGTAGTTCAGCCGCGCAGGGCAGCCAGTTTGCAGGCGAGCGCGGCCGCCGCGGCGGCCAGGGCGGCGGCAGCGACGAACGGCAGGACGGGCAGGTGGACCGTGCCTGTCCGCGATCCGGTGACCAGGCCCGTCACGGCGGTGTTCGCGGGCGAACCGCCGGTCACCAGGGCCAGCAGCGCGGTGAGCACGGTGGCGGCGACGGACCAGCCCCGCCGGTGCAGCAGCGGCCGGGTGCAGAGCGCGCCGACCGCCGCCCCCAGCAGCACGCAGCAGACGGCGGCGAGCAGTCCCGCGATCCCGGCGGGCAGCAGCGCCACCCGGACGGTGTTGTCGGTACTGTTCGGCTTGCTGATCAGCAGCACGACCAGGGTGGCGGCCGCGCCCAGCAGCCCGCCGCAGCCGGTCCCGGCGAGCAGCGGGGCCAGATGGGCCCTCGGCGATCCGGCCACCGCGGCGGTGACGGTCCGGGCGGCGGGCGGCTCCTGGCTGACACAGAGCTGCACGAGCCAGGCGGTGACGGGCAGGAGCCCGGCGGCTGCGTAGCCGAGCGAGTCGAGGACGGGCTGCCCCCACTGCACGCCGACGCCGACGAAGGCCGCGTACAGCAGGACCGGGGCGAGCCAGCGCTGGGAGCGGACCAACAGGGCGGTCTGGTAGCGGAGGAGGGCGGTCATGGTGCCTCGGGGGTCGGGCTGCGGTGCGGGGGCCCGTCGGTCCCCGGGTCCTGCTCGATGCCGGGGGCGGCGGCCAGTTGCCGGATGTGCCAGGGCGGCCGCGCGGTGAGCAGGGCGTGCAGCAGAGCGTCGGAGTGCGTGGCCGCGACGGTGAACAGCACGCCCCCGTCGGCCGCGGGTGCGTGCTCCGGAGCGCCCGGCAGTCCGGCGGGGATCGCGGCGCCGGGCGGGCCCGCCGCCGCGATCCGTACCCGCGGGCCCGTCTTCGCGGCCGGTGCGCCGGACGCGGCGCAAAGGCCGTTCCCCTCGATCCGGAACACGGCGTCGGCCGACCCGGCGAGCCTGCGTGGGTCGTGGTCGACGAAGACGACGGTGGCGCCTGCCGCGACCCGTTCGGCCACGGCCCGGTCCAGCTCGTCGCGGGCGGCCGTGTCGAGCCCGGTCCATGCCTCGTCCAGGATCAGCAGCTCCGGCTCGGCGAGGAGCGCCTGGGCGACGGCGACCTTCTGGCTGGTGCCCTTGGAGAGCTCGGGAAGCGGTGTACGGGCGTGGCCGGCGGCCCCGAAGCGGTCGAGCCACGACCGCGCCCGGTCCGCCGCCTCAGGGGTGCGCAGGCCGTGGATGCGGCCGAGGTGGACGAGATACCCGGCCGCGGTGAACGGCAGCGCGGCGGAGAACCGCTCGGGGACGTACGCCGTACGCGGCCGGCGGCCGGTGATCCGGCCCTCCGTCGGGGAGTCGATCCCGGCGAGCAGCCTCAACAGGGTCGACTTCCCGGTGCCGTTGGCACCCTCGATCCGGATCAGGGTGTGCGCGGGCAGGTCGAGGTCGACCCCGCGCAGCACCCAGGGGCCGCCGAGTCCGTACCGGCGGCCGACCCCGTTCAGCCTCAGTTGGCCGCCTTCTCGGGCTTGGCCTCACTGGGCCGTACGATCACGAATCCCTCTCCGTCCAGCCGCAGTTGGACGGCCTCGCCGGATCCGCCGCGGATCATCGAGCCGACGCTCTGCGAACGGTGCAGCGACGTGGTCAGGTTGGCGCTCCAGCCGACCACCGCGTCCGTGTCGACGCAGACCGGCTGCTGCGGCGTGACGGGAATCACGATGGGGTGGCCCTCACACATCAGGCCGAGCTTGCCGTACCCGGTGAAGACGCTGTTGAAGAGCCCGCCACCGGTCATCCCGGCGCCCTTCACGGTCTTGATCTCGTAGGAGAGGGTGGCGTCGAAACAGAGCACGTTGCGGCCGTTGATGGTGAGGACGTCGCCGTGCTCCATGTCCACGATGAAGCAGTTGGCGGCCTCGTGCGCGAACCATGCCTCGCCCTGGCCGCGGACCGCCATCAGCGGCAGCCCCTCGCCGGTGACGGCGCGCTTGAGCATGCCGCCTATGCCCTGGCCCTTGCGGTCGAACTGCAGATCGCCGCGGAAGGCGATCATCGAACCCTGACGGGCGTGCATCTCGCCGTTGACTGCGTACTTGATGGATTTGGCGTTCTGCAGGGTCATTCCGGGGGCCATCGCCTGCTGCGCCATGTTCTCGCTGGAAAAGAGATCGCTCTTCATGCGGTGCATCCTCACCCGGAGCGATCCATTCCGCCAAGAAACCTTTCCCGGGCGGCTGGCAGACTGGACGGGTGAGCAGCAACGACACTCCCGTATCCCCCTCCGGATCCCCGGCCACGCCCCACTCGCCCGCGACGGACAGCCCGTTCATGCCGGAGCCGACGAACCGCGACGAGGCGCCGCAGTACGTACTGCCGCTGGTCGTGCACATCGAGAAGACGGCTCCCCCGGCCCGTACCGACGCGTTGCGGACCGCCGCCCGCGCGGTGCTCGTGATGCTCTCCGACGAGCGCTCGAACGGCGAGGGCGAGTGGGCGCGGGCGATGCGCGACTGGCAGGACGCACGCATCCGCAAGGTGGTACGGCGGGCGCGCGGCGCGGAGTGGCGCAAGGCGTCCGCGCTGCCGGGCATCACGGTCACGGGCGAGAGCGCCGAGGTGCGGGTCTTCCCTCCGGTGCCGCTGGACGGCTGGCCGAAGGAGCTGGCGAAGCTCCAGGTGTCGGGGACGGATCTGGACGACCCCGAGCCGCCGGCCGCGCCCGGTCCCTCGGACCCGGTGCTGTGGCTCAACCCGGAGCTGGACATGTCGGCGGGCAAGGCCATGGCACAGGTCGGGCACGGCGCGCAGCTCGCCTGGTGGGAGCTGTCGGAGACGGAGCGCAAGGCGTGGCGCGAGGCGGGCTTTCCGCTCTCGGTGGCCACCAGGGAGGCGGACCGCTGGCGGGAACTGACGGAGAGCGGGCTTCCGGTGGTGCATGACGCCGGATTCACCGAGATCGCTCCCGGCTCGTGCACGGTGGTCGCCGACCACCCGGCACTGCGACGCGGCTGAGCACGAGCGGGGCGAATCCGTCCTCGCCCGGTTTCCCGGGGCCCGTCCCCGAGGGCCCTCCCCGCCCTGGCTTCCTCGGACCGGGAACCTCAAATCAAGCTCTGAACGTCCTCCTGTTCGGATTCGGCACCGCCCTCCGGGGCCATGAGCCCTGCACGGAGTGGAGGAGGGGGACGGCATGAAGCTGGGAATCGGTATCGGCTGGCGGCCGGAGATCGCGGAGGCCATCGAGGCGCTGCCGGGGATCGACTGGGTGGAGGCGGTGGCGGAGAACATCTGCACCGGCCATCTGCCCGATTCGCTGGCCCGGCTCAGGGAGCGCGGGGTCACGGTCGTGCCGCACGGCGTCTCGCTGGGCATCGGCGGGGCCGAACGCCCCGACGCGGGACGGCTCGCGGATCTCGCCGCCCGCGCCGAGCTGCTCTCCGCGCCGCTGGTGACCGAGCACATCGCGTTCGTACGGGCCGGGGGGCCGCGCACCTCTTCGCCGGGGCTGGAAGCGGGCCATCTGCTGCCGGTGCCGCGGACCCGGGACGCGCTGGACGTGCTCTGCGAGAACGTACGCATCGCGCAGGACGCGCTGCCGGTGCCGCTGGCCCTGGAGAACATCGCGGCGCTGATCTCCTGGCCCGGCGAGGAACTGACCGAGGGGCAGTTCCTGGCGGAGCTGGTCGAGCGCACCGGGGTCCGGCTGCTGATCGATGTCGCCAATCTGCACACCAACCACGTCAACCGGGGCGAGGACCCGGCCACCGCGCTCGACGAACTTCCGGTGGAGGCCATCGCGTACGTACATGTGGCGGGCGGCGTCGAGAAGGACGGCGTCTGGCACGACACCCACGCCCACCCGGTCACCGCGCCCGTCCTCGACGTCCTCGCCGAACTCCGCTCCCGGGTCGACCCGCCCGGCGTCCTCCTGGAACGCGACGACGACTTCCCGCCCGCCGGGGAGCTGGCGGGCGAACTGGATACGATCCGCGCCACCTTGGACCGGGCGGCGGCGAACATGACGCGGCCCGCGCAGGGTGTCCGTACGGCCGCGCGGACCGGAGCGTCCGCGCCCCCGGACGCCACCCGCGACCGGCTCGCGACCGCCCAGACCTCGCTGCTCTCCGCCCTGGTCGCCGGTGGCCCCGCCCCGCAGGGCTTCGACCGGCGCCGCCTCGGGATCCAGAGCCGCGCCCTGGCCGCCAAGCGGGCCGGGGTCGTCGCCAAGGTGGCACCCGAACTGCCGGACATCCTGGGCACCGGCTACCGGGACGCCTTCCTCGCGTACGCCGCGGACCGTCCCATGTCCGCCGGATACCGGCGCGACGCACTGGACTTCGCCGAGGACCTGCTGATCGCGGGCCGGCCCGCCGACGGCGCCGCGCGGCGCCGTCTGACCCAGTGGTGGCAGGATCGGGCCGGCGCACGCCCGCCGCGCCGCACCACCCGGCTCGTACGAGCGGCCCGCGCGGCCCTGACAGGAAGGTGACCGGCATGAACACCGTGGCACTGCTGGTGGATCTCGGCGTCGTGGTCTCCTGTGTCCTCCTGATCGTGGGGCTGGCGCGGGCCCGCGGCGGCGCCGGCGGCTCGGTCCACGACCTCTACGAGGCCGCCTTCCTCAACGGCGGTCCGGGCAGGGTCGTGGACACCGCGCTCACCGCGATGCATGTGGACGGACGGATCGCCGTCGGCGGTCCCGGAATCGTCGCCGTCCAACGGGCCGACGCCCGGGACCCGGTGGAGCGGGCGGTGCTCCAGGAACACGCCATGGCCCCCAGCGGCGCGCTGCACACCCTGCGCGAGGCGGTGATGCGGCACCCGGCGGTGCAGGAGATCGGCGACGGGCTCGCGGCCCGCGGTCTGCTGGCCGCGCCCGCCGCGGGCCGGACCTGGCGCCGCTGGGGCATCGCCCAGGGGCTGGTCTGCGTACTGGCCGTGCCGCTCACCGTCGTGGCGACCGTCACGCAGTCACTGTCCGACGAACTGTCCCCGGACTCCCCCGTACCCTTCGTCTTCAAGGTGCTCCCGGTCCTGATCCCCGGCTTCCTCACCGGCTTCATCTGCGCCGGCATCGCCCGGGGACGCGTCACCGGGTCGGGGCGGCGGGCCGCCGAGGCGTACCGCTCCGCCCGGGCAGGCAACCCGCAGCCGGCCCATCTGGTGGCCACGCACGGGCTGCGGGCCCTCCCCGATCCCGTGCTCCAGGCCCAGCTGATCGCGGCGGCCAGGATGCAGCCGGGCGGACGGGCGGCGGGCCGGCACGCACACACGGCGGCGACGGCGTCCACGGGCGCCTCCGCCCTGCTCCTCGCACCGGTGGTGTGGTGCGCCGGTACGAGCCCCGGGCACGGCAGTTGCGGGAGCTCCGGCGACGGGGGCAGCGGCGGAGGCGGGGGCGGATGCAGCTCCGGGTCGGGCTGTGGTTCGGGGTCCGGCTGCGGCGGGTCGAGCGGCTCCGGTTGCGGTGGCAGCAGCGGTTCCTCCGGCAGCAGCTGCGGCGGTGGGTCCAGTTGTGGCGGTTAGGGTGATTTCGGCGCCGCCGAATCGTCCGCATGATGAACAGGCCATGGCTTTCCCGGCCCGCCTCGCATAGAAATCCGCCATGCTCTGGGTTCTGTTGCTGCTGGTCGCATGGGGTGCGGCAGCCATCTCGTGCGCCCGGCTCTGCCTCGTATCGGCCCGCACGGGGCTGCTGTACGACGCGTCCGAGGAGGCCGTGCCGGGCATCGGCACCGGTCATGAACTGACCCTGTACGAGACCGCGTTCCTGGCCGGCGGCCCCCACCGGGTGGTCGATCTGGCGCTGGCCACCATGCATCTGCGCCGACGGCTGCTGCTCGCCCACACCGGCTGGGCGACGGTCGTCGACCCGGAGGGCCGGGACGAGATGGAGCGCACGGTGATACGGGCGATAGGTCCGCAGGGCCAGTCCCGGACAACGCCGGTACGGGCGGCCGCGGCCACCGCCGACGCCGTGCGCGCCCTGGGCGACCGGCTCGTCGCCGTCGGCCTGGCGCTGCCGGGCGGTGCGGGGACCGATGTCGTCGGCGCGGTGCGCGCGGTGCGGGGCGCGGCTCTGCTGGTGGTCGCGATGGGCGCGGCAGTGCTGCTGATGCCCGGTCAGGAACACGGGCCCGGCGGCGCGGTGATGTCGCTGCTCGTCTGGTTCGGGCTGCCGTTCGCGCTGACCGTCGGCTGTCTGGCCATCGCCCGGATGGAGATCCATCCGTACAGCTCATGGGCCTCACCGGCCGGTCAGCGGCTGCTGGCCGCGAACGAGGTCCCGGCCGCGGGGGCGGACCGCGACGTCCTGGCGGCGCTCGCCGTACGGGGTGTGCGCGCCGTGGCCGATCCGGCGCTGCGGGCCGCGCTCGGCGGCGGGTCGGGCGGACCGCTGCGGTAGTTGCCGCCGGTCCGTCACGGGGTGGTGCGGATGACGCCGGTGCGGCGCGCGGAACGCGCGCCGCACCGGGAGCCGAACCCGGTGTCGCTGGAACGACGGGCAGCGCGAAAGCGCCGGTGCCCGCCGTCTGATCTTCCGGGTTGGGGTGGTCGGAGCCCGCTCGCTACGCGAGCCCGGCCACCAGGTCTGCAACCGACTTCCTGCGCCCCGTGTAGAACGGGACCTCTTCGCGGACATGCATCCGCGCCTCGGAGGCCCGCAGGTGACGCATCAGGTCGACGATGCGGTAGAGCTCGTCGGCCTCGAAGGCGAGGACCCACTCGTAGTCGCCGAGCGAGAAGGAGGCGACGGTGTTGGCCCGGACGTCGGGGTAGCCGCGGGCCATCTTGCCGTGGTCCGCGAGCATGCGGCGACGGTCCTCGTCGGGCAGCAGGTACCAGTCGTAGGAGCGCACGAAGGGGTACACGCTGATGTAGTTGCGCGGCGTCTCGTCGGCCAGGAACGCCGGAATGTGCGACTTGTTGAACTCGGCGGGGCGGTGCAGCGCCATGTTCGACCAGACCGGCTCCAGTGCCAGGCCGAGCCTGGTGCGCCGGAAGAGGTTGTACGCCTCCTGCAGCTCGTCCGCGGTCTCGGCGTGCCACCAGATCATGACGTCGGCGTCGGCACGCAGGCCGGAGACGTCGTAGGTGCCGCGGATGGTGATGTCCTTGGCCGCGAGCTGGTCGAACAGCTCCTGGACCTCGTCGGCGTAACCGGCCCGGTCCGCGGGCAGGACGTCGCGCAGCTTGAAGACGGACCACAGCGTGTAGCGGATGACCTCGTTGAGGTCCTTGGCCTTCTTACCCGCGTTGGGGCCCTTGCTTGATTTCACAGTCTCAGGCGCACTCATACGGCTATTGTCCCGCCTCGCTCCGTGTGCCCGTAACCAGGGTCGACGTGGCGATGATCTCTTCCCCGGAACCGCCGCCGAGCTCGGCCGCGATCTCGTCCGCGGCGCGGTGGGCGCTCGCGATGCACGCCGGGATGCCGACGCCGTCGTAGACCGCTCCGCAGACCCGCAGCGCGGGCAGCTCGGCGACCTCGTCGCGGATCCGGGCGACCCGGGAGAGATGGCCCACGGGGTACTGGGGCAGTCCGCCCGTCCACCGGGTGACTTCGGTGTCCACGGGCTTCGCGGCCAGTCCGGTCGCCTCGGCGAGGTCGCGCAGCGACACGTCGACGAGCTCGTGGTCCTCGCGGTGGATGTGGTCCTCCTCGCCGTAGCGGCCGACGGAGGTACGCAGCACGAAGAGGTCCGGGGCGGAATCGGCGACCCAGTTCCACTTGTGGGAGGAGAAGGTGGACGCCTTGATGGTGCGGCCGTCGACCGGGGGGACGAGGAAGCCGGAGCGGCCGTCGAGTGCGGTCGTGGCGGCGACGTCGGAGCGGCGGAACGCCATGGTGACGAGCGCCATCGACGCGTACTCGACGGCGGCGAGCTCGGCGGAGGCCGCGGGGGACTCGGCGGCGAGCAGGGTGGAGGCGGACCAGGCCGGGGCGGCGAGCACGATGCCGTCGGCGGTGATCACCCGGCTGTCCGTGCGGATGTCCCAGCCCTCGGCGGTACGGCTCAGGCCGAGGACGGGGGTGGCGGTCAGGATCTCCCCGCCCGCCGCGCGTACGGCGTCGGCGACCGCGCCGGGCAGGGTGCCGATGCCGCCGTCGATGCCCTGGAAGACCGGTCCGGTCTGCTGCCGGGCCGCGGCCCGCTCCTGGATGCGCCGGACCCCGTCGAGCAGCGAGCCGCCCTCCCGCGCCGCTTCGAAGAGCTGCGGTACGGCGGCGCGCATCGAGATCCGGTAGGCGTCGCCCGCGTACACACCGCCGAGCAGCGGCTCCACGAGCCGGTCGACGACCTCGCGGCCCAGGCGGTCGGCGACGTACGCGCCGACGGCGACGTCGTCGCCGACGGTGGTCGGGGTGAGGTCGCGCTCCTGCGCGATGCGGGCGAGGCCCTGAGGGGAGAGCAGTTCGCCGAGCGCCGCCGGATCGCCGGGCACGCCCATCACATGGCCCTTGGGCATGGGCCGCAAGGCGTCGCGCGTCCAGACCGAGGCGGTGGCCGTGGCTGGTGGCTGCAGTCGGTCGCCGAGCCCGACGTCGCGTGCCAGGCCGACCGCCTCCGGGCGCCGGGCGAGCATCGACTCGGCGCCCAGGTCGACCCGGGTCCCGGCGATCTCACCGGTCATGAGCTTGCCGCCGAGCCGCTCGGTGGCTTCGAGCAGGGTGACGCGCAGTCCGGCGCCGAGGAGCCTGTGGGCGGCGGCGAGACCGGCGATGCCTCCGCCGATGACGACGACATGTCCGGTGCCCGGGACCGCGCGGTTGTGTGAACGCTGCATGACCCCACTCTCTCAAACCCCTTCCGAGTCCTGAACGTGACTGCTTCGAAACCGTCATTCGGCAACCCGCACCGGGGTCCGCTACGTCGAACCGGCATCGTCAACGACCCGCCTTGGGGGCAGTCATGCAGACCTACCGGCATCCCGGCCGTTCGTCCGTCCGTCGTCCGCGCACGCTCCTGGCGGCCGGCCTGGTCGCCGGCCTCCTCGCGCTGAGCGGCTGCGGTGCGTCGGACAGTGCGAGCGACGCGAGTACCGGGGACAGCAAGAGAGCGCTCGGCACGGCCGAGCGGGGCGCCGCCGACGCCGCGTCCGGGAAGGCGGAGCAGGGGGCGGGTGGTGCGCCTTCGCAGCGGAAGAAGTCCGATGCCCTGCCCTCGGGCACCCATGTCATCCGTACCGCCACGCTCGCGGTGGAGGTGAAGAACGTGCCGAAGGCGGCCGCGGTCGCCCGTTCGGTCGCGGAGGGTTCGGGCGGTCTGGTGGCCAACGAGGAGACCGAGCGGGTCGACGACACGCATGAGATGTCACACCTCGTGCTGCGCGTTCCGCAGGGCGAGTACGACGCGGTGCTGAAGGAACTCGCGGGCACCGGAAAGCTGCTGTCGCGCACCTCGTCGGCGAAGGACGTCACCGATCAGGTGGTCGACGTGGAGAGCCGGATCGCCACCCAGCGGGCGAGTGTGGCACGCGTGCGGAAGCTGATGGAGCGGGCCGGGAAGCTCAGCGACGTGGTCACGCTGGAGGGCGAACTGAGCAGCCGCCAGGCGTCCTTGGAGTCGCTGCTCGCCCAGCAGGCGTCGCTGGAGGACCGCACCTCGCTCGCCACGATCACCCTCGACCTCTCGGAGCCGGAGACGGCGGCGAAGGACAGCGACGACGACCCCGGCTTCCTGGACGCGCTCGCCGGCGGCTGGCATGCCTTCGTGACGGTGCTGCTGTGGCTCGCGATGGCGGTGGGCGCCGCGGCCCCGTTCCTGGTCGCGCTCGCGGTGCTCCTGCTGCTGTGGCGGCTGCTGCGCCACCGGCTGCCCGGACGCCGCAAGCCGCGGACGCCCGAGGCCGCCGGGTCCTCGCCCGCTCCCCCGGCGTCGTAGCGTGGTCCCTTCGGACTCGGCGTCGAAGGGACCAGGCATGACGGCGGAGCGACTGGTGATCATCGGCGGTGACGCGGCGGGCATGTCCGCCGCGTCCCAGGCCCGCAGGCTCAAGGGCCCCGACGAGCTGGAGATCGTCGCCTTCGAACGGTCCAATTTCACCTCGTACTCCGCCTGCGGCATCCCGTACTGGGTCGGCGGCGACGTCACGGACCGGGACGCGCTCGTCGCCCGTACGCCTCAGGAGCACCGGGCCCGCGACATCGGCCTCCGGATGCGCACCGAGGTCACGGAGATCGATGTCGCCGGGCAGCGGGTGCGGGCCGTGGACCTGGGCACCGGCGAGGCGTACTGGACGGGCTTCGACAAGCTGGTGATCGCCACGGGCGCCCGCCCGGTGCGCCCGGCGCTGCCCGGCATGGACGCGCCCGGGGTGCACGGGGTGCAGACGCTGGACGACGGCCAGGCGCTGCTGGAGTCGCTGGACCGGGCGCCGGGCAGCAGACGGGCGGTCGTCGTCGGGGCGGGTTACATCGGCGTGGAGATGGCGGAGGCGATGCTGAAGCACGGCTTCGACGTGACCGTGCTCAACCGCGGTGAGCAGCCGATGGCGACGCTCGACCCCGACATGGGGCGGCTGGTGCACGACGCGATGGACGGGCTGGGCATCACCACGGTCAACCGGGCCGAGGTCACCGCGATCCGCACCGGTTCGGACGGCCGGGTCCGCGCGGTCGCCACGGGCGACGCCTCCTACCCGGCGGACGTGGTGGTGCTCGGCATCGGGGTGGAGCCGGAGACGACGCTGGCGCGCGCCGTCGGCCTCCCGCTGGGCCCGCACGGCGGGCTGCTGACCGATCTGTCGATGCGGGTCGTCGGACACGACAACATCTGGGCGGGCGGCGACTGCGTGGAGGTCCTGGACCTGGTGGCGGGCCGCACCCGTCACATCGCGCTGGGCACCCACGCCAACAAGCACGGCCAGATCATCGGGTCCAACGTGGGCGGCGGCTACGGGACGTTCCCGGGAGTGGTCGGCACGGCGGTGAGCAAGGTGTGCGATCTGGAGATCGCCCGCACCGGGCTGCGCGAGAAGGACGCCCGCGCGGTGGGCCTGCGGTTCGTCACGGCGACGATCGAGTCCACGGGCCGGGCGGGCTACTACCCGGGGGCGCGGCCCATGACGGTGAAGATGCTCGCGGAGTACCGTACGGGCCGGCTTCTCGGGGTGCAGATCGTGGGCCGGGACGGGGCGGCCAAGCGCGTGGACATCGCGGCCGTGGCGCTCACGGCCGGGATGACGGTGGAGCAGATGACCGCCCTGGACCTGGGCTACGCCCCGCCGTTCTCCCCCGTCTGGGACCCCGTCCTGGTGGCGGCCCGCAAGGCGGTGACCGCGGTGCGCCGGGCGGGCACCGCCTGAGTGCGCGGTGCCCGGCCCCGGCGGCTCAGCGCTCGGTGCTGGTGTGCACGTACTCGACGAGCCGGGTCAGCGCGTCCGGGTCCATCGTCGGCATCACGCCGTGGCCCAGGTTGAAGACATGGCCTTCCAGGCCGGCGGCCGCGTCCAGCACCTCCTGGGTCTTCTCCTCCACCGTCGCCGTCGGCGCGAACAGCACCGCGGGGTCGAGGTTGCCCTGGAGCGCCTTGCCGGGCCCGACCCGGCGCGCGGCCTCGTCCAGCGGGACGCGCCAGTCGACACCGACGACATCCGCGCCCGCCTCGCCCATCAGGCCGAGGAGTTCACCGGTGCCGACGCCGAAGTGGATGCGCGGGACGCCGTACGGGGCGACGGCCTCGAAGACCTTGACCGAGGCGGGCAGCACCGAGCGCCGGTAGTCGGAGGGGGCCAGCGCGCCCACCCAGGAGTCGAAGAGCTGGACGGCCGAGGCACCCGCCTCGATCTGCACCTTGAGGAAGGCGCCGGTGATCTCGGCGAGCCGGTCCAGCAGATCCGCCCAGAGCTGCGGGTCGCCGTACATCAGGGCCTTGGTGTGCTCATGGTTGCGGGACGGGCCGCCCTCCACGAGGTAGCTGGCGAGGGTGAAGGGCGCCCCGGCGAAACCGATCAGGGGGGTGGCGCCCAGCTCGGCGGTGAGCAGGCCGATGGCCTCGGTGACGTAGCCGACGTCCTCGGGCGTGAGGTCGCGCAGCCGGGCCAGATCGGCGCGGGTACGGATCGGGTCAGCGATGACCGGGCCGACACCGGGCTTGATGTCGAGGTCGATGCCGATGGCCTTGAGCGGTACGACGATGTCGCTGAAGTAGATCGCGGCGTCGACCTTGTGCCGGCGGACCGGCTGCATCGTGATCTCCGCGACCAGCTCCGGCATCATGCAGGAGTCGAGCATCGGGATGCCTTCGCGGACCTTCAGGTACTCCGGCAGCGAGCGCCCGGCCTGGCGCATGAACCAGACCGGCGTGTGCGGCACGGGCTCGCGGCGGCACGCCTTCAGGAACGCCGACTCATGGGTGGCGGAGGTCTTCGTCTGCTGGCCCATGGGGCGATCGTTGGCACTCACACCAGGAATCTTCGCACGAAGCGGTATGCAGCCGGGCCCGCCCGGGTGTCTCTCCCTGCGCGAAGCGCCGGTTCCGCCTACTCTTCCCCGCATGGCTCCGGCTCAGGGACAGTTCTCCGATCAAACCGATGGCGCTGACAGCAAGGACAGCGAAGAGGGCGACTCCGTCCCGCCCGCGTTCCGGTCGGCGGTGGACGCGTTGCATTCGGCGCGGCTCCGCCCCGAGCTGGAGGTGGAGCCGACGAGGCCGCCCAAGCGGCTGGCTCCGTACGCGTACGCCCTGGAGGCCGCGGTCGTCGACGGCGAGGACGATCTCGCCGACGGCCGCCTCGTGCTGCTCCACGACCCGGCCGGGCACGACACCTGGCAGGGCACCTTCCGCCTGGTGACGCTGGTGCGGGCCGAGCTGGAGCCGGAGATGGCCTCCGATCCGCTGCTGCCGGAGGTGTGCTGGTCCTGGCTGACCGGTGCGCTGGAGGCGCGCGGCCTGTCGTACGGGGAGGCGGGCGGCACGGTGACCCGGGCGGGCTCGCACTACTTCGGCGCGCTGGGCACCAGACGCCCGGCGACCCAGATCGAGATCCGGGCGTCGTGGACGCCGCGCGAGGGCCGCGGCGGGGTGCCGGACACGGCGGCGCATCTCATGGCGTGGGGCGACCTGCTGTGCCAGATCGCCGGCCTGCCGCCGTCGGACCCCGTCGACGCGGCGGTGGTGACCCTCCCGCAGCGGCGCGGCCCGCAGGTTCCCTGAACTTTTCTCTCCGACTTCTTCGACGAACTTCATCTCTGGCCGAAATCACCCCCCGCCGGTAACTGTGCGTCACATTCGCCGCCCAGTCACCGGCGTTCTTTTCGTACAATCGATCGCATGTCCGATTTGCCCGAATTGTTACTCACGAAATCGTGATCTTCCCCTAAAGGAGCACGGGTCTGCTGCCGAAGAGGTCAATGACCCTTCAAGCACGGTTCGCCCCGGCTTCATCCCCGAGCCGGCCCGTCCCGCCACTCCCCAGGAGGCCTGGTGTCCGTTCTCCTAGAGCAGCCCGCAAGCCTGGTCGCCTACCGCCCGAACAAGCCGACGGCCATGGTCGTCGTGGCCGACCCGCGCGTCCGTTCCACCGTCACCCGCCATCTGTGGGCCCTCGGAGTACGTGACGTCATCGAGGCGTCGTCCATCGCGGAGGCTCGTCCCCGCGTCGGCAATCCGCGCGACATCTGCGTAGCCGACGTCCACCTGCCCGACGGTTCCGGGCTGACCCTGTTGTCCGAGACCCGAGCAGCCGGCTGGCCGAACGGCCTCGCCCTTTCCGCCGCCGATGACATCGGCGCCGTACGCAACGCCCTCGCGGGCGGTGTGAAGGGTTACGTCGTCACCGGCACACGTACCAATATCGGCCACCCCACCCGTCCCGGCGTCGCCCCCATCGGCGCCAACGCAGCCCGTATGCAGCGCCGGCCCCCCGGCACCCCGAGCCACCCGGGCGGCTACCGCGAACTGTCCGGCCGCGAGGTCGAGGTCCTCCGGCTGGTCGCCGAGGGCCAGTCCAACAAGGCCATCGGCGTCTCCATGGGCCTGTCCGCCCTGACCGTCAAGAGCCACCTCGCCCGAATCGCCCGCAAGCTCGGCACCGGAGACCGCGCAGGAATGGTCGCCGTCGCCCTGCGCACGGGAATCATCCACTGACGCCCGCGCTCCGGCCGGTCCACGCAGGCACGGACCGGCTGGTTTGCATTCATCGGCGCCCGTCGACGGAACGTTCCGTCGACGGGCGCCGTACATACACAGATACCCTTGACACGTGACCGACGCCCAAGAGACCGCAGCAGACACATCACTGCGAACCACCGGGGGCGCTCCCCCGGACGACGTCGCCCCGGCGCCGATCCCCTTGCTCGAACCTCGCGAGGGCATCCCCCCGGTGGTGGCGTCCGACGACGCCCTCGCCCGGGTGATCGCCGCCTTCGCGGCCGGCTCCGGCCCGGTGGCCGTCGACGCCGAGCGGGCCTCCGGCTACCGCTACGGCCAGCGCGCCTATCTCGTGCAGCTGCGCCGTGACGGCGCGGGCAGCGCGCTGATCGACCCCGTCGGCTGCCCCGACCTGTCGGGCCTCGGCGAAGTCCTGACCAGCAGTGAGTGGATCCTGCACGCCGCCACCCAGGACCTGCCCTGTCTGCGGGAAATAGGGATGACTCCCACCGGGCTCTTCGACACGGAGCTGGCCGGGCGGCTGGCCGGCTTCCCGCGCGTCGGCCTCGGCGCCATGGTCGAGAGCGTGCTCGGCTACTCGCTGGAGAAGGGCCACTCCGCCGTCGACTGGTCCACCCGCCCGCTGCCCGACCCCTGGCTGCGCTACGCGGCGCTCGACGTCGAGCTGCTGATCGACCTGCGCAACGCCCTGGAGGACGAGCTCGACCGGCAGGGCAAGCTGGAGTGGGCCCGCGAGGAGTTCGACGCGATCGCCTCGGCGCCGCCCGCTCCCCCGCGCAAGGACCCCTGGCGCCGCACGTCCGGCATGCACAAGGTCCGGCGTCGCCGCCAGATGGCGGTGGTACGGGAGCTGTGGACGGCGCGTGACCAGGTCGCGCAGCGCCGTGACATCTCGCCGGGCAAGGTGCTGGGCGACGCCGCGATCGTCGAGGCGGCGCTCGCACTCCCGCCGAACGTCCAGGCGCTGACCGCGCTGCCCGGGTTCGGCCACCGGATGGGGCGGCGCCAGCTGGAGCAGTGGCAGGCGGCCGTCGACCGGGCCAAGGCGCTGCCGGACGCCGAGCTCCCCCAGCCCGGCCAGACCCTCGCCGGTCCGCCGCCGCCCCGCGCCTGGGCGGACAAGGACCCCGCCGCGGCGGCCCGGCTCTCGGCCGTCCGCACCGCGGTGTCGGAGCTCGCCGAGCGGCTGCACATGCCCCAGGAGAACCTGATCACCCCGGACACGGTGCGCCGGGTCTGCTGGGAGCCGCCCAAGAACCCGACCCCGGACGCGGTGGAGACCGCGCTCGCCGGGTACGGGGCGCGCCGCTGGCAGATCGAGCAGGTTGCCCCGCTGCTGCTCCGCGCGCTGACACCGGCGGCCTGAGGGGCTCCGACGGGGGCGCAATCGCGCCAGGTTGTGCGGCCGGTGGCCATGTGGTGTTCCCGATCGCCGGACGGGCTGATTACAGCCCGTCCGGCGATGGCGTTTTCGGGGCCGGGCCGCCGCGCGCCGATGCCGACGTCCGGGGCGGAAGGGCCCGCGCACCGGACCCGACCGCATGTGACCTTCGCCGCTCCCGCCGTGGGGGGTGGGCAGTCTGGTTACCCGCAAGTAGCATGATGGTGGCGGCTCGCTTCCGGGCGTGCCGCGCA
Organism: Streptomyces atratus; assembly: GCF_900119365.1. Classification (GTDB taxonomy): domain Bacteria; phylum Actinomycetota; class Actinomycetes; order Streptomycetales; family Streptomycetaceae; genus Streptomyces; species Streptomyces atratus_B. Next base: position 212,474 of record NZ_FPJO01000008.1, on the reverse strand, counting down.
GCAGTGCCATCCCGCACCCTGGAGGAGAGCCACCGTGCCTCGTACCATCCGGGACGTCGTCTTCGTCGACGGCGTCCGCACCCCGTTCGGCAAAGCGGGCCCGAAGGGCATCTACCACGAGACCCGCGCCGACGATCTCGTCGTGAAGGCCATCCGGGAGCTGCTGCGCCGCAACCCGGACCTGGACCCCGCGCGGATCGACGAGGTCGCCATCGCCGCGACCACGCAGATCGGCGACCAGGGCCTGACGCTGGGCCGTACCGCCGGAATCCTGGCCGGGCTGCCGCAGTCCGTCCCCGGTTACTCCATCGACCGCATGTGCGCGGGCGCCCTGACCGCCGTCACCTCGACGGCCGGCTCCATCGCCTTCGGCGCGTACGACGTCGTCGTCGCCGGTGGTGTCGAGCACATGGGCCGCCACCCCATGGGCGAGGGCGTGGACCCGAACCCGCGCTTCGTCTCGGAGAAGCTGGTCGACGAGTCCGCCCTGTTCATGGGCATGACCGCGGAGAACCTGCACGACCGGTACCCGCAGATCACCAAGGTCCGCGCCGACGAGTACGCGGTCCGCTCGCAGGAGAAGGCCGCCAAGGCGTACGCCAACGGCAAGATCCAGCAGGACCTGGTGCCGATCTCGGTGCGCCGCACCGCTGCAGCCGATGGCGGCTCCACCGCGGGCTCGGCCGGCGAGACCGGCTGGGGCCTGGTCACCGCCGACGAGCCGATGCGCCCGGGTACGACCCTGGAGTCGCTCGCCGGTCTGAAGACCCCGTTCCGTGCCCACGGCCGGGTCACCGCCGGTAACGCCGCCGGTCTCAACGACGGCGCCACCGCCTCCCTGCTCGCCGCCGAGGACGTCGCCCGTGAGCTGGGCCTCCCGGTCAAGATGCGCCTGGTCTCGTACGCCTTCGCGGGCGTCGAGCCGGAGGTCATGGGCTACGGTCCGATCCCGTCGACCGAGAAGGCCCTGGCCAAGGCCGGTCTGACCATCGACGACATCGGTCTGTTCGAGATCAACGAGGCGTTCGCCGTGCAGGTGCTCGCCTTCCTCGACCACTACGGCATCGCCGACGACGACGCGCGCGTCAACCAGTACGGCGGCGCCATCGCCTACGGTCACCCGCTGGCCTCCTCCGGTGTGCGTCTGATGACGCAGCTGGCCCGCCAGTTCGAGGAGCAGCCGGAGGTCCGCTACGGCCTGACGACGATGTGCGTCGGCTTCGGCATGGGCGCCACGGTCGTCTGGGAGAACCCGAACTTCGACGGAGGCAACAAGTGAGCTCCACCACAGAGCTTCTGAAGGGTGCGGCCGAGCTGTTCCCCGGTGAGGTCGTCACCCAGGCGCACGTACGCCACCTGGACCTTCCGGCCGGTGCGGGCCGCTTCGCCCTCATCACGCTGGACAACGGCCTGGACCACACCAAGCCGACCACCTTCGGACCGCAGTCGCTGGCGAATCTCGACGCCGCCGTCGACCAGGTCGAGAGGGAGGCCGCCGAGGGTGCGATCACCGGTGTCGGCATCACCGGAAAGCCGTTCATCTTCGCGGTCGGCGCCGACCTCAAGGGCGTCGAGCTGCTGAAGAACCACGACGACGCACTGGCCATCGGCAAGGGCGGCCACGACGTCTTCCGGCGCCTCTCCGGTCTCGCGGTCCCGACGTTCGCGTACTACAACGGCGCGGCGATGGGCGGCGGTGTCGAGGTCGGTCTGCACTGCTCCTACCGCACCGTCTCCAGGGCGCTGCCCGCCTTCTCGCTGCCCGAGGTCTTCCTCGGTCTGGTCCCGGGCTGGGGCGGCTGCGCGCTGCTTCCCAACCTGATCGGTGCCGACCGCGCGGTCTCGGTCATCATCGAGAACTCGCTGAACCAGAACCGTCAGCTCAAGGGCAAGCAGGTCTTCGAGCTCGGGATCGCGGACGCGCTCTTCGACGGCGCGGACTTCCTGGAGCAGTCGCTGATCTGGACCGCGAACGTGCTGAACGGCACGGTCGTGGTGGAGCGTCCCGAGGTCGACCGCGGTGAGGCCTGGGACCAGGCCGTCGCGCGGGGCAAGGCCATCGCCGACTCCAAGGTGCACGGCGCCGCCCCGGCCGCCTACCGCGCGCTGGAGATCATCGCCGCGGCGAAGAACGGCGACCTGGGCGCCGGGTTCGACGCCGAGGACCAGGCCCTGGCGGACCTGATCATGGGCGGCGAGCTGCGCTCCGGGATCTACTCCTTCAATCTGGTCCAGAAGCGCGCCAAGCGCCCGGCCGGTGCTCCGGACAAGAACCTGGCCCGCCCGGTCACCAAGGTCGGCGTCGTCGGTGCCGGTCTGATGGCCTCGCAGCTGGCGCTGCTGTTCCTGCGCCGCCTGGAGGTGCCGGTCGTGCTGACCGACATCGACCAGGAGCGTGTCGACAAGGGTGTGGGCTACGTCCACGCCGAGATCGAGAAGCTGCTCGGCAAGGGCCGCATCAACCAGGACAAGGCCAACCGTCTGAAGGCCCTGGTCTCCGGTGTGCTGGACAAGGCGGAGGGCTTCTCCGACGCCGACTTCATCATCGAGGCCGTCTTCGAGGAGATCGGCGTCAAGCAGCAGGTGTTCGCGGAGGTCGAGGCGGTCGCCCCGGCGCACGCCATCCTCGCCACCAACACCTCGTCCCTCTCGGTCACCGAGATGGCGTCGAAGCTGAAGCACCCCGAGCGGGTCGTCGGCTTCCACTTCTTCAACCCGGTCGCGATCCTGCCGCTGCTGGAGATCGTCCGCGGCGAGCAGACCGACGACGCCTCGCTGGCCACGGCGTTCGGTGTGGCGCGGAAGCTGAAGAAGACCGCCGTGCTGGTGAAGGACGCCCCGGCGTTCGTCGTCAACCGCATCCTCACCCGCTTCATGGGCGAGATCCAGAACGTCATCGACGAGGGCACCCCGGTCGAGGTCGCCGAGAAGGCCATCGAGCCGCTCGGCCTGCCGATGTCCCCGCTGGTGCTGCTGGAGCTGGTCGGCCCGGCCATCGGTCTGCATGTCTCCGAGACCCTGAACCGCGCCTTCCCGGACCGGTTCACCGTCTCCGAGAACCTCGCGGCGGTCGTCAAGGCCGGCAAGCGCGGCTTCTACGTCTACGACTCCGGCAAGCCGGAGCTGGACCCGGAGGTCGCCGCCCTTCTCAAGCAGGGCGATGTCGTCCTGTCCGAGGAGCAGGTCCGCGACCGGGTCCTGGACGCGGTGGCGCAGGAGATCGGTCTGATGCTGGACGAGGGCGTCGTCGCCGAGGCCCAGGACATCGACCTGTGCCTGATCACCGGCGCGGGCTGGCCCTTCCACCTGGGCGGCATCACGCCGTACCTGGACCGTGAGGGCGTCTCGGAGCGGGTGAACGGCAAGAAGTTCCTCGCCCAGGGCGTGGCGAGCGTTCCGGCGTAACACCGACCGGCCGCACCGAACGGGCCGTACGGAGACCTCTCCGTACGGCCCGTTCCGCGTGGGGCGAAGCCGGGTACGCACGGGTCCGCGTACGCCCGTGATGTGTCATGTCACATGTGCACGTCAGCGCGCCACGACGACCAGCGCATCGGCCACCGCGCGTTCCCGCACCGGTGCTCCCTCCGCGCTCCTGGGCCGGTTGCGGAGCCGTCCGTTCACCACCATCGTGCTGGATCCTCCGCCGTCGAGGTTGATGGCGTCCCGTGCTCCCAGGGAGCGCAGGATCTCCGCCGCTTCCCGCAGGGTGACGCCCGCGCTGGCGGGGCTGCGGCCGTCGAAGACCGCGAGGAGGAGCGTGCCGTCCGCCTTGACGGCGGCGACCGTGCGGGGCTGGCGCTCGGTCGACGTGTCGCCGGTGAAGCCGTTGGCCGCGTCGTTGATCCATGTCTCCCCGCCGCGCAGCAGCGCGGGGCCCGCGCCCAGTACCGAAACTCCCGGCGTGAGGATGCTCCGTCCGCTCCCGTCCGTCACGTTCGTCCGCCGGACGAACGGAGGTCCCTGACGGGCGTGCTCCCGCAGCCAGTCGGCGCCCTCCCCGATCCCGGTGAGGGTGGAGCCGGTTCGCGGGATCTCGCCGCCGGCGGGGCTGCGGAGCTCCGTCACCCGCCGGTCCTGGTCGAGCACGGCCTCCACGCTGCCGGGTGCGCCGGGGGGTGAATGTGCGCCCCAGTCAGGTGTGAAGGCGACGATCTCGCTGTCGTCCAGGCAGAGTTGGTTGTGCCGGGGCCGCTGCTCCGGCAGCCCCGTACCGGCCGGCCGGTCCCCACCGGCGCCCCCGCAGCCGACGATTCTGCCCGGCACCCGGTCGACCCCGTCCAGTTCACGCACCGCCCCGTCCGGTGCGGTCAGCCACATCCCGGAACGCACTTCGCCGATGCGGGGCCGGCCTCCGGGACCGGGCAGGATCAGCGCGGTCCGGCCGTTCGCCGCCTCGCTGAGCAGCCGGCCGTCGACCACCAGAATGCCCAGCGGGTCTCCTGGATAGCCGCTGAAGACCGGGGAGCCGGCAGTGTCGAAGAAGGAGCCGTTCACCGCGGCCACGGCCCGTTCGTGCCGCGCCGTCCGGCGCACGGTCTCGGTGGTCGCGAGATGGTCGCCGACGACCGGCCTCACCGTGACACGGGCGGACGGGCGGACGGTCACCACGCCGATGGAGACCCGCGCTCCGTCCGCCAGCCGGCGGGTGATCCACTCCTCCCCCACCCCGCACGGCAGGCTCCGCCCGCACGCCCCGGCCGACGCGGACCGGGACGGGCGCGGCAGGTCGTCGCCCCCGGCGGGAGCGTGCCCGGTGCAGCCGGTGGCCGTGGCCGCCATGGCCAGCAGGGCCGCGCACCACCGCACGAGGCGTCCCCGGTACGGCCTCATGTTCCCGGTGCCCAGCCTCCGAGCACTCCGGGTGTCGCGCCGAGGTCTCCGACATGGACCGTCACCCGGCCGGAGACCAGGCGGCCGCCTCCGGCGTCGAGCACATAGTCGAACCAGTCGTAGCCCAGATGACCGGAGAACGGGTGGTACGTCACCGCACCGTCCACCTCGACACTCGTCACCCCGTGCCGGGCGGGTCCGACACCGACCAGCCGGACGTCCTCGCCCATCCCGGCGGTGAGACCGCTCAGCACTCCGCGGTGTCCGGGCACCACCGTCATGCTCCGCCCCTGCGGAGGCAGCGAGGCGATCCGGAATCCATGGTTCTTCAGGGAGAACGTGGTGGAGGTGAGGCCCTTTCCGCCATCGGCGATGATGCCCGCGCGAAGGACGGGGACGAGGAAGGCGTCGGGCGCGACGTGCCTGTTCACCCGGAGCGTGAACCTGGCGATGCGCTCGGCCCCTGGGCCCGTCGATGTCGCGTACCGGTCGCCCGAGGGCAGCAGGCTCATTCCGGCCATGTTCTCGATGGTGGCGACCGAGTCGAACGAGTCGGCCATGAGGTAGCCGTAGTAGCGGGTGCCGTCGCCCTGCGGGGTGAGGATCCACTCGAAGTCGATCTGCCGGCCCGGCTCGACGGGCAGCCGGGGGTCCGCGGTGGACCGGAGCTCCATGTGCGCCACGATCGAAGGGTTGTCCTGCTGGACGCTGCGCATTCCGGTGAGGGTGAAGGTACTCATGATCGTCCGACTCTCAGTTCGAGCCCAGTGTGCGTGACCTGGTCAGCTCGGTGTGTGTCTCCTCGTCGAGCCAGGTCACCCATTCCGGGGGAAAGTCCGCACGGTCGAGGTTGATGGCCCAGTGCGGTGGCACGATCCGCTGTTCCACCAGCGCGTAGGCGACATAGCGTGCGCACGCGATGGCCCCCTCCGGCGTCATGTGACCGGGGTCGTGGAAACCCTCCGGATAGTTCGGGTGCTCCTGCGGTTCGAGGTGGATGAAGAAGGGACGTACGCCCTCCGGCCCCAGTCCCTCCCACCAGCCGTGGCTCTGCTCGTAGAGATCGATGTACGCAACGCTGCACTCGGCCGCGAGGTCGCGCATCGCCATCGGGTACTCCGTGATGCTCCTCGGCATGTTGCCGTGCACATCGTGGGTGTCCCGTTCCGGCGGGCTGATCAGCACCGGGTGGGCATTGCGTTCGCGCGCGCCGTCGACGAACTTCCGCAGGTGGTGGGGGAAGTCGCCGTACGCCTCCGTGCGGAGCCACTCCTCCGGTTTGGCGTCGTTGATGCCGAAGGAGGTGAACAGATAGTCCCCGGGGCGGATGTGCTGGAGGATCCAGTCGAGCCTGCCCCGCTCACTGAACGTGCGGGCACTCGCTCCGGCCCGCGCGCAGTTGACGATCTCCACCTCCTGCGAGCCGAGGAAGAAGTGGAGCACCTGGCCCCAGCCCGTCATGGGTGCCTTGCTCGCCTCCCGCGTCACCGCGGCGGAGTCGCCCGCGAGGAAGATCCGGCGGGGCCTGCCCTGCTCGGGATTCCAGTCAGACAGCACGGTTCCACCCGCCCTCGTACGTCCCCCGGCCCGCCGCGGGCACGGCCGTCCGGCCGGCGTCCTGCGGGCTCCGTGTGCTGTCGCCCGGGTGCACGCGGGTGGCGGGCAGCGCGGCGACAGGTCCCGAGGGGCCGAGATCGGCGGCGCTCGCCGTGCCCAGGGCGTCGATCGCCTCGTAGACACGCTCGCAGTTGCCCGCGCCGCGGTGCGCGAAGAACTGTTCCGCGCGCTCGCGGTAGGGGCTCTCGACGGTGAAGTTCCCGGCCATCGAGGCGATGATCTCGTCGACGGCCTGGTCGACCGTACGGCAGACCGGGCCGAAGCCGTGTTCCGTCAGATTGAAGTAGCCCCGCTTGTAGTGGCGTCCGTAGAAGTCCTCCTCGTCGAAGGGCACATGGACGAGCGGGATCCCCATGTAGGCCACGTCGAAGAAGACGGACGAGTAGTCCGTGACCATGAGGGAGCACTCCTTCATGGCTTCCTGGACATTGCGCGTCCCGGGGTCGGCGACCTCGATCGCGGGGGAATCGATCCGGAAGTTGTGCAGGTAGGGCCGGATCTCGTAGTGCGGGAAGAACTCCAGGTCGACGCCGAAGTGTTCCAGGGCCGCGGCGAGCCGCCGGTCGGAGAGCAGCGACCGGTAGAACCGGAAGTACTCGGACTGGGTGAAGGCCGTCTTGGCCGGACCCGCGGACTTCTTGTACGAGGCCGTGACGATCCACTGCCGCCAGGTCGGCATGAGCAGAATGCGCGGACGCCGCCCCGGCTCGCGCCGCAGCGCGTCGAACCTGGGCAGGCCCGCCAGCACCGCGCGGTCGCCGAAGCCGGCCTCGCGCGCCAGGTAGGCGCGCTCCTGACGGCCCGTGGTCACGATCATGTCGTAACTGGTGATCCGCTGGTCCACACCCGAGGTCACGTCGTTGTAGATGATTCCGTGCTGCAGGAAGACCCGCTGGTACTTCAGCAGCTCACCGAACCGGTGCAGGAAGAGCACCTTCCGGTAGCCCTCGGGCAACAGATACGACTCGGAGTCGTACGAGCCGATCAGCTTGGTCGCATGCAGCAGATACATCCGGTGCTTGAAGGAACCGAGCTTGATCACCCTGCCGTAGGCGGCGACCTTCTTGTAGTCGGGCGAGTTCCCGTCGATGACGTAGTACGCCTTGCGCCGCTTGCGGTGCGTCCGCATCCACTTGAAGAAGTGGTACGAGTTGTCCTGGGCCGTGTCCGACCGTTCGCCGATGAGCCAGATCTCACGGCGGTCGAGGAACGGATGGACGAGCCAGTAGGCGAGACGCATCCGCCAGCCCGGGTTGCGGGTCTTGAGAATGCGGATCTCACGGGACATCCGCCACAGCAGGTGCTTCGCCCGCGCGCCGGCCTTCCGGTCGACGAGGCGCAGGTGCAGCGCGTCCTGGCCCCCGATGGTCAGCATGTAGGGGTAGCCGGCGATCCGGCCGGGGCCCTTCAGCCGGTGCAGCGGAAGGCGCGCCTTCATGACGATGTTGCGCTGCCGCGAGTGATCCACGCGGTGCACCCGGAGCCGGAAGTCGCCGACCCCGAATCCGCTGCGCGCCAGGTCCTTGACCGGGATCTCCGCGTACCAGCCGGCGTACAGGTCGCGGCCGTTGCGGGTGTTCCACAGGTCACGGCGGGCGACCTGGCACAGCGGCACGACGATCTTGGCGTGCGCGGTCTGGTAGACGAACTCCAGCGGGTTCTCCATGGGGCCGCTGATGTTCATGCCGGGGAAGGCCAGGCAGCCCTCCACGACCAGCACATCGCCTCGGGTACGGACCGATTCGACGACGACGTTGGGGTCGTTGACACGGGCGGTCCGGGTGTTCCGGGCGCCTCCCGGGAAGGTCCGGTGGAAACCGTCGTCGTCGATCTCCAGCGCCAGCGGGGCGTTCTCCAGCGCCGGTTCCGGGTTGCAGAACAGCTCGAAGTTCCCGCTCTTCGCCGCGTAGTGGTCGAGCTGCTGGGCGGGGTTGGTGGCGTATTCGAGGATGACCTCGTCGGGTATCTGCGCGTAGTGGCGGCAGATGTCCGGGAACATCTCCTCCAACTGCGTCCGGCCCATGACATTGCGGGCGTTGCACAGGAAGCCCTTGTAGGTGCGGGTCACATAGCGCTGGAACATGTGCCGGACGTCGGCCCGCTCGGTCGCGGTGTAGTCCAGCAGGAAGTGGTTGAGCCGCAGGTGGTCCCGGTAATTGGCCGGCTTGCTCCACAGGGAGTCCATGATCGAGGACCCGTCGGGACGCCCGCGGTAGTAGTACACCGGACGGTCGACCAGGCTGATGGCGTTGGCCCGCAGCATGCTCGGCAGCGTGACCCAGGAGTCCTCGAAGTGGACTCCTTCGCCGAAGCGCACCCCGAGCCTGCGCAGCAGTTGCGTACTGAACAGCTTGTTGCACGCGGATCCGCTGAAGATCAGATCGGGTACGGAGGCGAAGTCGTCGATGAGACGGTCGCCCTGGCCGAAGTACTGCTTCCAGGGGCCGTAGGGCCGGTCGGGGAAGTTCACCAGGTCGCCCACGACCAGCTCGGAGCCGTCCCGCCAGGCCGCCTGGAGCATGTGCGACAGGGCCCGTTCGCCAAGGATGTCGTCGGAGTCGAGGAAGGTCACATACGGTGCGGTGACCCGGTCCAGGCCGTTGTTCCGGGCGTTCCCGAGTCCGCCGTTCGTCTGGTGGACGACCGTGACGTTGGCGTAGTACTGGGCGAAGTTGTCGAGGATCTGGGGTGTCTCGTCGGTGGCGCCGTCGTCCACCAGGATGACCTGGGTGGCGGCGAAACCCTCCTGGGCCGCGATCGAGCCGAGGCAGTCGTCCAGATACTTGGCCACGTTGTAACAGGGCACGACGACGGCCATCTCGAAGGGATGGTCGAGGCGGGATATCGGCGGGTGGAGCCGGTCGCGCCACCACATCCACGGCGCGTCGGGGTCGTTCTGCGCGGACTCGAAGGTCCGGCGGCCCGCCGTCGCCGCCCGCAGGGCGAGGTTGCCGCTGATCGTGCGGTAGCCCTCCAGCTCCTCCCCGTTCGCGAAGAAGGTCAGCCCGGAGAGTTCCACGTCCCGCACATTGAGCGGGGAGCGGGACCTGGCGCGGTTCCACTCGACGACGACCGATACGTTCCAGACCGTGCTCTCGGAGAATTCGTCGCCGAGGACGGAGGGCAGGTCGGCGGTTCCCCTGAAGTCGACGAACCGTTCGTCGACCTCGATGCCGTCGATCGGGACCGTGACGTCCTTCTTCGTGTGGCGGTTGCGTACGGCCAGGGTCAGCTTGAGGTCGTGTCCGGGTTCGATCCGCCCGAAGCGGTTGACCAGCCTGCCCTCGAAGCGGAGCTTCCCGTCTGCCACGGACCACTCGTCGAGCTGGGCGAAGAGCGGTTCCTGGGCGAGCTTGGCCGCCGAGAGGCCGAGCTCCGTCACATCGAGCATGCGCCGGGCGTCCGGCAGGTGCAGATGGTCGCCCGACCAGTACACCCGTCCGTCCTCCTCCACGAGGAAGGAGGACAGCACGCTCTTGCGCTGCACATAGTCGAGCGTGGTGAGCGCGGCCTCGATCTCCTGGTACATGACGAGGTAGGCCCTGACCCGGTCGACCGGGTCGCACAGCTCGAAGGCCTCGTCGCTGAGGGAGAAGAGGTAGTTGCTCGCGATCTCGGCGAATCCCTGCTGGAACTCCGGGTCGCCCTCCGCGAGCGCCCGCATGTACAGGCGCAGGTCGTGTGCGAGGAACTTCGAGTCCTTGCGGACCTTGAGCTGCCACAGGCCGCGGTCGAGCAGGAAGGCGTCCGTGGCCCGGTGCACCGCGACCCGGTCGTTGATCGAGCGCAGCTCGCCCGTGCGGCCGGTGATCGATCCGCCCTCGGGCTCCCACATCCACCGGTAGACGGGGTCGGTGATGATGGTGATCCCATCGGCGAGGCAGCCCGCCACGGTGGAGAAGTAGGTGTCCTCGTAGAAGACCCCCTCGGGGAACCAGACCCCGCCCGCCCGGAGGAAGTCCACCCGGTACAGCTTGGCCGCCGCGATCGGGTCGGCGAGCATCAGCGGGAACTCCACCAGACCGGGCACGGTGCGCGCCAGCGCGTACACCTCGGGGGCCCAGCCCTCGCTCTCGCCGGTGGCCCGGTTGACCCTGACGGCCTTGCCCGCGGTGATGTCGCTGCCGCTCTCCAGCGCGCCGGCCAGCAGCAGCTCGCAGGCGCGGGGCGGAAGCTCGTCGTCGGCGTCGAGGAACATCACGTACCGGCCGGCGGCCTGCGCGATGCCCAGGTTGCGGGGCGCACCGACGCCGCCGCTGTTGGTGGGCCGGCGGAGCACGCGGACGCGGTGGTTGTTCCCGGCGAAGTTCTTCACGACGTCGAGGGTGTTGTCCGTGGAGGCGTCGTCGACGACGAGGACCTCGACCAGCTCGTACGTCTGGTTGACGGCGGACTGGAGTGCCTTGCCGACCGTCGTGGCCGCGTTGTACGCGGGGATGACCACCGTGACCCAGACGTCAGGCGTGTCCTGTTCGTGGTTCATCCGACGCCCTCTCGGTCTCCCGGGTATCCGTGGGTGGGCGGCACGACATAAGGGGCGTACACCTGCTGCTGCCCCTGTGCCGGGTGGCCGTGCCCCTGCGTCCCCAGCGGCCGGTACGTCTGCGTCGGCTGCTCCGGGGCCGGCGGGACCTGCGCCACGTACGAGGGGTAGGGCTCGGGGTACGGCTGGAATCCGGGGTCCTCGTAGGGCGGCGGTGCCTGGAACGCCGGGTCGGCGAGCGGGTCGCCCTGCACACCGCGGCGGTGCCGGCCACGGTGGAGGTGGGGGGCGATGGAGCCCGCGCCGGACGGGGCCTGCGACAGCTCGGCCATCACATGGGTGAAGTCGCGGGTGGAGAGCCAGAACTTGTACATGATGATCAGCTCGAAGATCCCCAGCAGGACCGCGGAGATCACCGTGGTCAGGAGGATCTGGCCGATCAGCGGCCCCACGATGAAGACGAACATCTGGAACTCGATGCCGCTGATGAGGTGTGGCCTGATACGGCTGCGCAGCAGCGCCTGCCGCACCCGCAGGTACCAGGGGAATCGGTGGCGGAACTGGGCGTGCAGGTCGACCACCTGGCCGGCGCCCGCCTGTTCCTTGAGCAGCTCCGCCTCGGCCTCGGGGTTCTCCCGCAGCAGGTCCTCCATGAACCGGATCTGCTGCTCCTCGGGCTCCGCCTGGTTCTCGCCGGCGGCCACGCGTTCCGCCTCACGGCGTTCCTGGGTGACCTTCTCGATCTTCGTCCGCATCGACATGCGCATCTTGTAGATCTGAAGCGCGTCGACGTACCGGAGCATGTCGAGGAAGACGACCATCAGAGCGGCGAGCAGAAACCTTTCATCACCGTTGCGCAGGTACTGCCCGCCCATCAGGGCGAGGGCGCAGAAGAGCACCCTGATGCGGTCGAAGACGTAGTCGAGCCAGCCGCCGAAGACGGTGCCGTTGCCCTTGAGCCTCGCGAGTTTTCCGTCGATGCAGTCGAGGATGAAACTCAGGTGGTAGAGCGCCGCCCCGATGATCAGGGACTGCATGTCGCCCTTGAGGAAGAAACCGGCGGAACCGAGTCCGACGAACAGCGCCGCCCACGTCACACGGTTGGGCGTGATGAAGTTGAACCGCGCCATCACGATGAGCATCCGCGTGGCCACGGGGTCGACCAGGACCACCGTCCACCACGCGTCACGCTTCTTGCAGGTGAGCTTCTGGACGGCACGCAAGGACAGCTTGGCCATAACCCCTCAGTCACGAGAACGACAGCGGCAGGCCCCCGTCCATCCATACACGGTCGAGGGATATCCGAATGTTCACGAGACTCCCCCGAACCCTTCACATTGAAGATTCACAGACTTTATCAAAATCCGAACAGGTTTCGGCCAACCTTGTGGCTAAAAAGATCATCAAGGGCAGCAGGCAGTCACACTGTGTACCAGTGGCCGAATTCAAACCCGTCAGAAGGTGACTCTCGGTGAGAGAGTGCCAGCTGTGATCCGGCTGTGAGCGTCGCCAAAGTGACAGTCCCCATACGATCCCGGACAGCTGCGGGCATCACCGCAGAATCCGCGGGGACCTCGTTCCACCACACGCCCGCGTCCGCCCGGCCCTCGACATGCATCCCCACCGCACAGGCGCCTCGGGGGCCGGACCGGATCAGCAGGGAGTACGCCCAGCCGTCCACCTCGACGCCCCGGGTGCCGGTGACGGGGCCCGCTCCTTCGGCGCCGCCGAGCGGCACCGGGCCCGTCGCGCCGGGCCACCAGACGCAGGGCTCGTTGGTCCTCAGGTCACGGAAGAGGATCGTTCCGGGCTCCGGCCCGGCCGCCATCGATCCCGGGCAGGGCGAGAAGGGCACCGACCGGTCCTCGGTCCACGCGCCGTCGGGCCCCGAGCGGTGCCAGCGCAGCACCGTGGCGGAGTCCCGTGCCCGGGCGTAGAGCTCGACCTCCCCGGCGGCCGTGGTCACGGCGACGAGTTCGTCGGCGACGCGGACGCCCCGCAGGTGCTGCCACGGAGTCCAGACGCCGTCGGCCCCCTGGTGCAGGTAGCTCACGCTGTGGCCGAAGTTGCGCACGAAGACGAAGAGGCCGCCCGCGCCGTCGAACGCGGCAGCCGGGAAGCCGACCTCCCGGCTGCGGTGCCGGTTGCCGGGATTCGGGCTGCCCAGCGAGTGCCACGCGGTGAGCGGGTGACCGGTGCGGTACTGGGCTGCCCGCACCACCGCGATGTCGTCGCCGCCGTCCTTGAGCGGGGTCCGGCGCAGCGCGAAGAGATGCGGGAAACCGTGTGTATCCCGGACCACCCGGAGGCCGGGCATCAGCCGCGGGCCGGGCAGGAGCTCCGGTCCCTGCCAGGCGGTACCCCCCGGTTCGCGCTGCGTCCATCGCACGACGCCCGCCGCGGAGGGCAGGAAGGCGGTGAGCCTGCCGTCGAATCCCTCGGTCAACCAGTGCGCCGGGTGCGGGTAGCGCGGCTGCGGAGCGGTGCCGGACCGTCCGTCCGCACCTGCGCGGTGACAGTCGACGAAGACCGGGGTCCCCGACTCCAGCTGGAGTTCGCGGGCCGCGGTCAGCGCGGCGAGCGCGGCGTCGGCGTTCTCGGCCGGCTCGTCGTGCACGGGGACATCGCGTTCCTCGTCGTACGAGACATGCACCGGATCGGGGTCCGCCAGGCGCACCCGCTGCGGGCGCAGTGCGCGCAGCTCCCGGAGCAGTGCGTCGCCGCCGTCCTGCGTACCGATGGTGCGCGGGGAGCCCACGACCTTGCAGCCGCGCCGTCCGGCGTCCGCGAGGGCGCGGTCCAGCGCCGCCCGTCCGTCCTTGCCGTCCTCCTCGACGCACAGGACGGTGAGCTCGGCACCGGCGCCCTCCGCCTCGACGAGTGCCACCGCCTCGCGATGGCGTGCGGCGACGATCGTCACGCGCTCCGTCGAACTCGTGGCGCTCATACCCGGCTCCAGTCGCCGAGGGTGAGCCCCTGGCCTTCCTCCTGGCGTGCGACGGCCAGCCCGCCGTCGGCGCCGACGGCCGCGACGACCGCCCTTCCGTGGCCGTCGGCCGCCAGAGCGGGGTCTCCGGTGCAGGTCATTCCGGTGCCGGTCCACCAGAATCCGGCCTGCTCGCCCTCGGTCGCGCAGACACCGAGGTTGACCGTCCCATCGGCCCCGCGGACCGCGAGCACCGTGCAGTCGAAGCCGTCCACCGTCGTCCGGACCGCGGCGATGCGGCCGTCCCCGGGGTTGCCCCCCAGCGGCAGCGGCCAGCTGCCCGCCCGGATCGCGACGGCACCGGAGCCCCGTGCGTCGGTCAGGTAGTAGGTCAGCCGGCCCGGGGCGGTCTCCAGCGCGGTCACCGATCCGGGCAGGGGAGCCACGGCCGCGTCGTATCCACGCACCAGGGCGCCGCCCGGCTCCGACTGCCGGAGCTGGAGCGCGGCGGTACGGGTGGGAACCAGGACCTCCACCAGGCCGGACGAGGTCGCCGCGGGCGCCGGCCCGTCGGTGCCGCCGGAGACCTGGAGCTGCGCCCACGCCTCCCACCGGCCCCGCTTGTCCTCGCGGCGCAGGGCCACTCCGCCCGGTCCGGTCGGGACACAGACGTACAGCGCGCCGTCGCTCGTGACGGCGGCGGCCGGGGCGCCGATCTCGACCGCCCTGTCGATCTCCTTGAACGGATTGCCCAGCGAGCGCCACTGCGTCATCGGGCGGCCCGTCTGGTACTGCGTGGCGTACATGATGTCCACGCCTCTCCAGCCGTCGGCCCGCTGCCGGACCCGGCGCCCCAGCAGATGGGCGTAACGATTCTGCCCCTGCACCACGGTGAGCCGGTCGATGTCCTTCGCGGGCAGGACGTCCGGTCCCGCCCACCGTCGGCCGCCGGGGGCGGACTCGGTCCATCGCAGCACGGCACCGTCGACGTGGACGTACGCGGTCAGCCTGCCGTCATGTCCGGTCAGCAGCCAGGGGCCGCCCAGGACGTGGGAGAGCCGCCCGGACGTCTCCGCCACGGGCTCGCTCCGCTGCTTCGCTTCACGTAGGGAGGCGCTGCGCATCGCCGTTCGTCACCCTCCCCTGTGAGCAGGCCCGCGCAGGTCACGGGCTCTGGATCGAGACATCATAAACAGGCCATGGCATGCTCAGGCCGAGGCGGCAGCGGTGGCAGGACGACGCGCCGCGGGGTGCCTGAGGCACCAGCCCTCCCACGCCGAGGCGACCATCTCGCGCGCGTCGTGCCGTGCGGACCAGCCCAGCTCGGCGCGGATCCGGTCGGCCGAGGCGACGACCCTCGCCGGGTCGCCCGCTCTGCGCGGCGCCGAGACCGGAGCCGAATCGGCCCCGTACCCCGTCACCTCACCGATCAGTTCGATCATCTCGCGCACCGAGACACCCTCGCCCCGGCCGATGTTGACGGTCAGATCGGTGCCCGGTTCCCGGTCGAGGAGCGCCCGCGCCGCGGCGAGGTGTGCCGAGGCGATGTCGTCGACGTGGATGAAGTCGCGTACGCAGGTGCCGTCCGCGGTGTCGTAGTCGTCACCGAAGACCACCGGGGCCGCCCCCTGGGTCAGCTTCTCGAAGACCATGGGCACCAGGTTGAAGACGCCCGTGTCGGCGAGGGCCGGTGTGGCCGCGCCGGCGACATTGAAGTACCGCATCGAGGCGGTGGCGATGCCGTGCGCCTTCCCCGCGGCGCGCACCATCCACTCGCCCGCCAGCTTGGTCTCGCCGTAGGGGTTGATCGGGGCGCACGGAGTCGTCTCCGTCACCACCCGTACGTCGGGCATTCCGTAGACGGCCGCCGACGAGGAGAAGAGGAATGCCCGCACCTCGCTGCCGGCCACGGCCTCCAGCAGGGTCTGCAGGCCCTGCACGTTCTCCCGGTGGTAGAACAGCGGGCGCTCGACGGACTCCGCCACCTGCTTCTTCGCGGCGAGATGGACCACGCCCCGCACCGGCAGTTCCGCCAGGGTGCTCCGCAGCAGGGCCGCGTCGAGCGTCGATCCCTGGATGAACGGGACATCCGCGGGCACGCGCGAGCGGTCGCCCGTCGAGAGATCGTCGTACACGACGACCGACTCACCGGCCTCGCGCATAGCGCGGACGACATGCGCCCCGATGAAGCCCGCCCCACCCGTGATCAACCAAGTCATGAACGAATAGTAGTTCGAGCAGCGCAGATCATGATTCCGGGGGCCAAAACACCCATTCGCACGATCCTCTGTTCTATAGTGCACGCTCAGTCATGCACGGACCGGCCACACCCCCCACCCGAGTCCCACGCACTTCACAGCCCATCTCGGGCCATGAGATTTGAGGACTCGACCAGGATGAGCCACGACGCCATGACACAGGGCACGCACGACGGTCGTCCGGCCTCCGGTGGCGGACGGAAGCGGCGGGGAGCCCCTCGCAAGCGTCGCCGCGGCCTCAAGATCACCCTGAGCGTCCTGCTCGTCCTGCTGCTCGCCGCCGGCGGCACCGTCTACTGGCTCTACAGCCGCCTCGACGGGAACATCACGGGCGTGGACATCGACAAGGCGCTCGGTGACGACCGTCCCGAGAAGCTGCCGACCAGCGGTCAGAACCTGCTGGTGCTCGGTTCCGACTCGCGGGCCGGTGCCGAGAACAAGGATCTGGGCGGCGGCGGCAACGTCAGCGGCGCCCGGTCCGACACCGCGATGGTGGTGCACATTCCCGAGGGCCGGTCCAGGGCGGTCGCCGTGTCCATACCCCGTGACACCCTGGTGTCCCGGCCCGAGTGCACCAAGGCCGACGGCTCCACGGTGCCGCCGGCGAACCGTGTGATGTTCAACTCCGTCTACTCACAGGTCGGTCCGGCCTGTGTGGTCAAGACCGTCGAGAAGATGTCCGAGGTCCGGATCGACCACTACCTGGAGATCAACTTCGCCGGGTTCAAGGATCTGGTGGACGCCATCGGGGGCGTCACGGTCGATGTTCCGCAGGACATCCACGACAAGTCGTCCGGCCTCGACCTCACCAAGGGCCCGCACAAGCTCGACGGCACCGAGTCCCTCGCGTATGTCCGTACCCGCCACGGCATCGGGGACGGCAGCGACCTCGGCCGGATCGGGCTTCAGCAGCAGTTCCTCCTCGCCCTGCTGAGCGAGGTCAAGTCGCAGGACCTGCTGGGCAGTCCGACCAAGTCCTACAAGATCGCCAGCTCGGCCACCAAGTCGCTGACCACCGACGCGGGGCTCGCCTCGCTCACGTCGCTCGCGGAGTTCGCCCGGTCGATGAACGGCGTGGACCCGGGCACCATGGAAACGATCATGCTGCCGGTGGCGTACGACAAGCAGGACCCCAACCGCGTGGTGGCGGCCCAGCCGCAGGCCGACGACCTCTGGAAGGCCATCCGCAAGGACGGCACGATCCCGGAGTCCGCGAAGAAGTCCCCCGCCACCGGCGGCTGACGGAGCGGAAGGCGCGACCGGGACGCGACAGCTCCGTCGGCCTTCGACGGAGCTGTCGCGTACGGACGGAGCTACGGACGGAGCTACGGACGGTCGAGCTGCTCGTTGATCCGGCTGTGCCCGCGCCCGTAGGCGAAGTAGACGACCACGCCGATGGCCATCCAGATGCCGAAACGCAGCCAGGTCTCCGCGGGAAGGTTGAG
Source organism: Streptomyces atratus (assembly GCF_900119365.1). Classification (GTDB taxonomy): domain Bacteria; phylum Actinomycetota; class Actinomycetes; order Streptomycetales; family Streptomycetaceae; genus Streptomyces; species Streptomyces atratus_B. The sequence goes on along the minus strand of NZ_FPJO01000008.1, from coordinate 194,912 downwards.
CATCAGCCACACCGACGCGGCCACCGAGAGGATCGGGATCACCGGTACCCACGGGGTGCGGAAGGCGCGGTGGAGTTCGGGGCGGGTGCGGCGCAGCACCATCACGCCCAGGGCGACCACGACGAACGCGAAGAGCGTGCCGATGTTCACCAGCGTCGCCAGCTCGTTGATGCTGGTGAAGCCGGCGACGATCGCGATGATCACGCCGAGCAGGATGGTCGGGCGGTACGGGGTGCCGAACTTCGGGTGCGTCCTGGAGAAGAACCGCGGCAGCAGTCCGTCCCGGCTCATCGCGAAGAAGACCCGGGTCTGTCCCAGCAGCAGGATCAGACAGACGGTGGTGAGGCCGATCGCGGCCCCGAAGCTGATGAATCCCGCGTAGACGGGATGGCCGACGGCCTTGAAGGCATCGGCCAGCGGGGCCTCCACCGACAGCTCCGTGTAGTGCTCCATACCGGTGACCACCAGCGATACGGCGACATAGAGCACGGTGCAGATGAAGAGCGAGGCGAGGATGCCACGTGGCATGTCACGTTGCGGAAGCTTCGTCTCCTCGGCCGCGGTGGCCACCACGTCGAAGCCGATGAAGGCGAAGAAGACGACGGAGGCGGCGGTGAAGATGCCCATGACGCCGAAGTTGGTGGGCGCGTAACCGAACATCAGCTGGACCAGCGGCGCGGTCAGCCCGGAACCGGAGGGCTGCGGCTGCGCCTCGGGGATGAACGGCGAGTAGTTGGCGGCCTTCACGAAGAACAGCCCCGCGACGATCACGATCAGCACCACCGCGACCTTGATGGCGACCACGAAGGTCGTGATCCGGGCGGACAGCTTCATGCCGAGCACCAGCACCACGGTCAGGACGAGCACCAGGACGAAGGCCAGGATGTCGAAGCCGAATCCTTTTGCCACATCCGTTCCGGAGAGCACATCGGGCATGTGCCAGCCGAAGTTGTCCATCAGCGAGCGGACGTAGCCGGACCAGCCGACCGCCACCACCGCCGTGCCGAGCGCGAATTCCAGCACCAGGTCCCAGCCGATGATCCAGGCGACCAGCTCGCCGAGCGAGGCGTACGAGAACGTGTAGGCGGAGCCGGCGACCGGGACGGTGGAGGCGAACTCGGCGTAGCAGAGCGCCGCCAGCGCGCAGACGACGCCGGCGACCACGAAGGCGAGGGCGGTGGCGGGTCCCGCCGTCTCCTTGGCCACCTTGCCGGTGAGGACGAAGATGCCGGTGCCGATGATGACGCCCACTCCGAAGACCGTGAGGTCCAGGGCGGAGAGGGACTTCTTGAGCGCGTGCTCCGGCTCCTCGGTGTCGCGGATGGACTGCTCGACCGTCTTGGTCCGGAACAGTCCGTCGCTGCTGGGTGGTGTGTCCTGCTGGGCAGTCACCGGCGTACCTCCACGCACTCGTCGTGTACGCCATGATTTGGGACCGCATCGGCGCCTCAGGGCTCCGCATCGGGCGATTTCACGCGAATGGGCCGGTCGGACCACCCGTACAGGGTGATTCGACCGGCCCATCGGCCGTATCGGTGCGCGCTCTCGGGGGCTCCCGCCCGCCGCGTCAGTCGCGGGCGGGCTCGATCACGGAGCGGGTGTCGGCGCCGCTCCCGAAGCGGCCGTCCAGCTTGGCCACGAGACCGGTGACCTGGCGGGCGATGTCCGGCGCGGTCAGCCCGATCTCGGCCATGACCTCCTTGCGGGAGGCGTGGTCGAGGAAGCGCGGCGGGATGCCGAAGTCACGCAGGGGTACGTCGACCCCGGCGTCGCGCAGGGCCTGGGAGACGGCGGAACCGACGCCGCCGGCCCGGCTGTTGTCCTCGACGGTGACGACGACCCGGTGCTGCTCGGCGAGCGGGGCCATGGCCTCGTCGACCGGCTTGACCCAGCGCGGGTCGACGACGGTCGTCGAGATGCCCTGGGCCTCCAGCAGTTCGGCGATCTCCAGGCACATCGGGGCGAGGGCGCCGACGGAGACCAGGAGGACGTCCGGCCGGGTGGTGCCGGGCTCGCGCAGCACGTCCATGCCGCCGACCCGGCCGACGGCCTTGACCGCCGGGCCGACCGCGCCCTTGGAGAAGCGGACCACGGTCGGTGCGTCGTCGACCTCGACGGCCTCGCGGAGCTGGGCGCGGACCTGGTCGGCGTCGCGCGGGGCGGCGATCCGGAGCGTGGGCACGCACTGGAGGATCGACATGTCCCACATGCCGTTGTGCGAGGCGCCGTCGGTGCCGGTGACCCCGGCCCGGTCCAGGACGAACGTCACACCGCACTTGTGCAGCGCGACGTCCATCAGGACCTGGTCGAAGGCGCGGTTGAGGAAGGTGGCGTACACCGCGAAGACGGGGTGCAGTCCGCCGGTGGCGAGGCCGGCCGCGGAGACCGCGCCGTGCTGCTCGGCGATGCCGACGTCGTAGATCCGGTCCGGGAACGCCTTCTCGAACTTGGTCAGCCCGACCGGCTGGAGCATGGCCGCGGTGATCGCGACGATGTCCTCGCGCTCCTTGCCGAGCTTGACCATCTCCTCGCCGAAGACGGAGGTCCAGTCGAGGCCCGAGGTGGCGACCGGGAGGCCGGTGTCGGGGTGGATCTTGCCGACGGCGTGGAAGCGGTCGGCCTCGTCGAGCAGGGCGGGGGTGTAGCCGCGGCCCTTCTCGGTGAGGCAGTGCACGATGACGGGGCCGCCGAAGCGCTTGGCACGCTGGAGCGCGGACTCCAGGGCCTCGATGTCGTGGCCGTCGATCGGGCCGACGTACTTCAGGCCGAGGTCCTCGAACATGCCCTGCGGGGCGATGAAGTCCTTCAGCCCCTTCTTGGCCCCGTGCAGCGTCTCGTACAGCGGCTTCCCGACGACGGGGGTCCGCTCCAGGAGGTCCTTGCCGCGGGCCAGGAAACGCTCGTAGCCGTCGGTGGTGCGCAGCGTCGCGAGGTGGTTGGCGAGGCCGCCGATGGTCGGCGCGTAGGAGCGCTCGTTGTCGTTGACGACGATGACGAGCGGGCGGTCCTTGGCGGCGGCGATATTGTTCAGCGCCTCCCAGGCCATGCCGCCGGTGAGCGCGCCGTCACCGATGACCGCGACGACGTGGTCGTCCTTGCCCAGCACCTCGTTGGCCTTGGCGAGGCCGTCGGCCCAGCCGAGCACCGTGGAGGCGTGCGAGTTCTCGATGATGTCGTGCTCGGACTCGGCACGGGAGGGGTAGCCGGAGAGGCCGCCCTTGCTCTTGAGCTTCGAGAAGTCCTGCCGGCCGGTGAGGAGCTTGTGCACATAGCTCTGGTGACCGGTGTCGAACAGCACCTTGTCCTTCGGCGAGTCGAAGACCCGGTGCAGGGCGATGGTGAGCTCGACCACACCCAGGTTGGGGCCGAGGTGGCCGCCGGTCTTCGATACGGCGTCGACGAGGAAGGTCCGGATCTCTTCGGCGAGCTGGTCCAGCTGCTCGGGAGTGAGCCGGTCCAGGTCACGCGGTCCACCGATGCGGGTCAGCAGAGCCACCCGTGCCTCCTTGCGTCTTGAGCTGGTCGAGCATGCCGATCCGATGAGTCTAATCTTCCGCTCGTCGTCCCGGGCATCGGGCATGGAATGTGCTGTCCCACCCCGTGCCCGGCACCCGGAAGTGCCCGGCGCCCGGTTCGGGGCGCCGGGCACTGGACCGTGCGGCGTGGTGGTTACGCGCGGCCCGCGGTCTTCTGGGTGCGGCGGGAGACCGAGTCGATGACCACGGCGGCCAGCAGCACCGCGCCGGTGATCATGTACTGGATGGCGTTGGCCATGCCGATCATGTTCAGGCCCTGCTGGATCGACTGGATCACGATCATGCCGAGCAGCGCGGACCAGACCTTGCCCCGGCCGCCGAAGAGGCTGGTGCCGCCGATGACGGCGGCCGCGATGACCAGCATCAGCGTGTTTCCGCCGCCGACGCTCTTGGTGGCGCCGCCGGAGAGGCTGGCGATGAAGAGTCCGCCGAAGGCGCCCAGCATTCCGGAGAGCGCGAAGACGGTGATCCGGATCCGGTCGACGTTGATGCCGGCGCGGCGCGCGGCCTCCGGGTTGCCGCCCACCGCGAAGACCTGGCGGCCGAAGGTGGTCCGGCGGGCCACGAAGTCCGCGACGACCAGCACGGCGAGGAAGAGCACCAGGGCCAGCGGCAGGCCGCGGGCGCCGGAGGGCTCGTTCAGCACGTACGCGACGGCGAAGCACAGGATCGCGACGATGCCCGTGCGGAGCAGGACCTCGGTGGTGGGACGGGCCGGCAGGCCCGCGGCCCCGCGGCGCCGGCTGTCCATCAGGAGCGACCCGGCGTAGGCGAGGACGGCGACCAGGGCGACACCGTACGCGACGACCTTGTCCTCGAAGAAGTAGTTGGTGAGGTTCTCGACGATGCTGCCGGACGGCGTGTTGATCGAGCCCTCACCGCCCATCATCCACTCCTGCAGACCGCTCCAGCCGAGGAAACCGGCCAGGGTGACGACGAAGGCCGGCACCCCGATCTTGGCGAAGAAGAAGCCGTGCAGCGCGCCGAGCACCATGCCGGAGAGCACCGCGACGAGCACCGCCGACCAGTCGTTCCAGCCGTGGTTGACGTTGAGCACGGCCCAGACGGCCGCACCGACACCGGCGACCGAGCCGACGGACAGGTCGATCTCGCCGAGCAGCAGCACGAAGACGATGCCGACCGCCATGATGCCGAGGCCGGAGCTGTAGACGGCGACGTTGGCGATGGAGCTGGCGGAGAGGAAGTTGCTGTTCTGGAACTGGAAGACGACCGCGATGACGATCAGGCCGACGAGGACCGGCAGCGAGCCGAGCTCGCCGCCGCGCACCTTGCGGGTGAACTCGGACCAGTAGCCCTTGAAGCCCTCCTCGCGGACGAGCAGGCGCGGATCCACCGCGGAGGCGGGGGCCGCCGACGGCTCGGCCGCGGGTGTCGCCGCGGCGGGCTTGTCGGTGGCGGGCTTCTCGGTGGAAACCTTGGGGGGCTCGGGGGACTTGGGGGACTTGGGGGTCTTGGCGAGGTCGCTCACTTCGCGTCCTCCTTCGTGGCTGCGCGGGCCTGACGGCGCGTGACGGCGTTGTCCGTGGCACCGGTGATCGCGGAGATGATCTCCTCGTGGGACGTGGTCGCCACGTCGAAGACTCCGTTGTTGCGGCCCAGCCGCAGCACCGCCACCTTGTCGGCGACGGCGCGCACGTCGGCCATGTTGTGGCTGATGAGGATGACGCCGTGGCCGCGCTCGCGCAGCCGCTCGACGAGGTCGAGGACCTGGGCGGTCTGCTCGACGCCGAGGGCGGCGGTCGGCTCGTCGAGGATGACGACCTCGGGGTCACCGATCAGGGCGCGGGCGATGGCAACGACCTGGCGCTGACCGCCGGAGAGCGAGGCGACCGGGATACGGACGCTGGGTATCCGGATGGACAGCGTGTCGAGCAGTTCCTTGGCGCGCTTCTCCATCCCGATCTCGTCGAGGACGGAGGCCTTGCGCAGTTCGCTGCCGAGGAAGAGGTTGGCGACCACATCGAGGTTGTCGCAGAGCGCCAGGTCCTGGTAGACGGTGGCGACTCCGAGCTCCTGGGCGTCGTTCGGCCGGTTGATGCGGACCGGTTCGCCCTCCCACTCGATGGCGCCTTCGTCGATCGGGTGGACACCCGAAATGGTCTTGACGAGGGTCGACTTGCCGGCGCCGTTGTCGCCGACCAGGGCGACCACTTCGCCGGAGCGAATCTCCAGGTCCACATCGGTGAGCGCCTGGACGGCGCCGAACCGCTTGGAGATTCCGCGCAACGCCAGCACGGGCGTAGCGGACACGTGAATCATCTCCTTCGCCGCCTGACCGGCGGGGATGGTACTGCTGAGCACAGGGGGCGGAGCCGGTCGCCGGACCACCGGGGCGGCCGGGGGCTCCGGGGGGATGCCCTCGAAAGGCCGTCGCCCGGGGGGCGAGGGCACGCCGAGGGCCAAAACCGTGGGAGTCCGGGGTCCGCGAGAAGTCCGGAACCGGTGAGAAGTCCGGCGCCCGCCCCTGCTGCGGGGCATGTGACGGGGCGGGCGCCGGACCGGACCGGGGTGACGTCTGCCGACGGGTGACTACTTGACGCCGGCGGCGTCGCAGGCCGCCTTGTACTGGGCGGTGCAGATCTCCTCGACCTTGTAGACCTTGTCGGCGACGATCGTGGAGGCGATGTTCTCCTTGGTCACGACCGAGGCGTCGTACAGCTTGGACGGGATGCCCTTGAACTCGCCCGAGAGGCTGTCGACCTTGACCGGGGCCAGGTCGTCGATCTTCTCGCCCTTGAGCAGCCGGACGGCGATCTCGGCGGTGGTCTCGGCCTCCGGCTTGATCTGCTTGTAGATCGAGAAGGCCTGCTCGCCCGTGAGGATGCGCTGCAGACCGGCGAGCTCGGAGTCCTGACCGCCGACCGGAACCTTCACACCCTGCTTCTTCAGGGCCGTGATGATGCCGCCGGCCATGCCGTCGTTGGCGGAGTAGACACCCTGGAAGCCGTCCTTGCCCAGGGAGTCGATGGCCGCTCCCATCTTCTTGTTGGCCTCGTCCGCCGACCAGTCCGGGATGTCCTGCTCGTAGACGACCTTCTTGACCTGCTTGTCGAGGACGCTGTGCGCACCCTTCTTGAAGAAGGGGGCGTTCGGGTCGGTCGGCGAGCCGTTGATCATGACAACGTTGCTGTCCTTGGCCTTGGCGCCCATCGCCTTGACCAGCGCCTCGCCCTGGAGCTGGCCGATCTTCTCGTTGTCGTACGACACATAGGCGGAGATCGGGCCCTCGGCGAGACGGTCGTACGCGACGACCTTGACGTCCTTCTTCGCGGCCTGCTGGACCCAGGACTTCGCGGCCTTGTAGTCGACGGTGTCGAGGATGATGACCTTCACGCCCTGCGTGACGAGCGCGTCGAACTGCTTCTTCTGGTTCTCGCTGTCCTGCGCGGCATTGTTGTACTTGACCTCGCAGTCGGAGCACAGCGCCTTGATCTTCGCCTCCATGATGGGGCGGTCGAACGTCTCGTAACGCGTGGTCTTGTTCTCCGGCAGGAGCAGGCCGATGGTCTTGCCGTCGCCGCCGCTGCCGGAGTCCTTGTCGTCGCCGGCCTTGCCACACGCCGCGAGGGAGACGGCCATGGAGAGTGCGGCCGTGCCTATGACGATGCGTCGCGTCGTTGCGTTCATTACGGGTTGCCTCCCTGACGAGGCCGCAACGTTGCGGCCGAGGTGGCTGGCAGTCAACTCGGCTGCAACGTCAGCGTCAAGGAGTAAATCCTTAACGAGATGACAACGGTGCCATCCGTTATCTAAGTGAAGGCAGAAGTGGCCTTCGGCAAGGCGCTTCCCAAAAGGGTCGAATCCCCCATCTCGCTGAGTACGAGGGCCAGGGCGCCCAGGACTTCGGCCCGGCCTCCCAGCGCCCCGGGCAGCACCGAGAGCTGCCGGGCCGCGCTCGGAATGGCGTACCTGGAGACCGAGTCACGGATCGGGGCCAGCACCAACTCGCCCGCCTCGGCGAGCGATCCGCCGAGGATCACCCGGCTGGGGTTGAGCAGATTGCAGAGGTTGGCCACGCCGCTGCCGATGTGCCGCCCCACGTCGCCGATCACCCGGCGGCAGCCCGGATCGCCCTCGCGGGCCAGCTGGACCACCCGTTCCATGGTGAGGTCGGGCCCGTGGCTGGGCTGGAGCAGTGGCAGTACGTACCGGGCGGCCGTGAAGGTCTCCAGGCAGCCGCGGTTGCCGCAGCGGCACACCGGCCCGGATTCGTCGAGCGTGATGTGCCCGATCTCGCCGGCCGTGCCGCCCGGCCCCCGGTAGATGCGCCCGTCGATCACCAGACCGGCGCCGACCCCGCTGGCGACCTTGATGTAGGCGAGGTCCTTGACGCCCCGGCCGCTCCCCCACACCAGCTCGCCGAGCGCGCCGAGGTTGGCGTCGTTGTCGACGTACACCGGCACGCCGAGCCGGCCGGCGAGCTCCTTGCTGGGGTTGATCCCCGTCCAGCCCGGCAGGATCGACGTGGAGCCCAGCGTGCCGGACTCCACGTCGATCGGGCCGGGAACACCGAGCCCCACCCCGATCACCTTGTCCACACTGATCCCGGTCGTCTCGATCAGCTGCCTGACCAGCTGCTCGGCCCGCCCGAAGCCCTGCGCGGAGGAGGCGTCGACGTCCAGCGGCTCGGCCTCCTCGGCGAGTACCTGGTGGGCGAGGTTGCCGACCACGACGCGCAGATGCGTATGGCCGAAGTCGACCCCGATCACGATGCCCGCGTCGCCGCTGAGCGAGACGCTGCGGGCCCGGCGGCCGCCCGCCGAGGTGGGGGTGACCTCGACCGTGCCGCCTTCCTTCAGTTCACGAACGATATTGGAGACGGTGGCCGCTGACAGGCCGGTGCTCCGTGCGATCTCCGCCTGGGTGAGCGAGCCGGCCATGCGTACCGCGCGCACGACCCGCTCAAGGTTGGCGCGATGCAGAGATGTCTGCGACCCCGGAGTCTCCATCGACTCTCTCACTCCTACCGTTTTCTCCAACATATGAACTCTAAGCTGAGCGTTTTGCGGTACTCCCCGTCAAGACCTTGAGCAAGCGAAGCCTCGGATGAGCACCCCGGCCGCACCCCGAGCAGCCTCGGAGCACGCAGGAACCGCCCGCCGGCGCGTGGCCGACGGGCGGTTCCTGTGTACGGGGGAAGCGGTGCCGGGCCGCTACTTCACCGCGCCCGCGGTGAGGCCGGCGACGACCTGGCGCTGGAAGATGATGTAGGCCGCGAGGACCGGCAGCATCGCCATCACCAGACCGGCGAAGAGCCCGGACCAGTCGCCCTTGTACCCCTGGCTGTTGGCCAGTTCGACCAGGCCCTGGGAGAGCACCCGGTGGTCCGGCTCCGTGTTGAGGACCTGCGGCAGCATGTACTGGTTCCACTGACCGAGGAAGTTGAAGATACCGACGCTGATCAGGCCGGGCTTCGCCATCGGCAGCATCACCTGGAAGAACGTCCGGGTGTGCGAGGCACCGTCGAGCATCGCGGCTTCCGCCACCGAGCTCGGCAGGGTCCGGAAGAACGAGGTGAGGAAGAAGACGGTGAACGGCAGCGAGTACGCGATGTAGACCATGATCAGTCCGTGGCGCGTGTTCAGCAGGGCCATGTTGTTCATGACGAAGAACAGCGGGACCAGCGCCAGGATGATCGGGAAGCTCATCCCGCCGATGAACATGTAGTAGATGAAGCGGTTGCCGGGGAAGTCGAACCGCGCCAGTACGTACGCCGCCATCGAGCCGAGCAGCAGGGTGCCGACGAGCGAGCAGCCCACCACCACGACCGTGTTGAAGAAGTAGTCGCTCATGTGCGCCTGGCTCCAGGCGCGCGACCAGTTCTCGAAGTGCAGCTTGTCGGGCAGCGCCCACGGCGTCGACAGGATCGAGTCGTCCGTCTTGAACGACGCCATCACCGCCCAGAGCAGCGGCATGACGACCAGGATCGCCCAGATGATCAGCACGCCGTGCGAGAAGACATTGAGGACCTGGCCCTCGCTGCTCTTCTCCTTGGTGGCGGGGGCGGGCGCCTTGACCACCGGGGCCGGGCCGGCGGCCGGGGCGGCGGGCGGGGTGTCAGTCGTCTTCACGTGTACTCACCTCGTACTGTCGAGCCGGACACGGAGGCCGACCTGTGGTGCCTGCTGGGGGTCCGGGGACCGTCTCCCGGGAGTCGCAGCATCAGAACTCCAGCCGATCGCGCCGGCCCAGTCGCATCACGATGGCGGCGAAGGCCATGGTGACGATGAGCAGTCCGACACCGATCGTCGTCGCGTAGCCGGCCTGCCCGTCGCGGAAGGCCGTCTGGTACACGTACAGCGGCAGGACGGTGGTCGAGTAGTCGGGGCCACCGGGGCCCACGGTCATGACCTGCACGGCGGTGAACGCCTCGACGCCGAGGGCCAGGATCCCCATGTAGACCCAGCCCGACTGCACCGTGTCCCAGAGCAGCGGAAGTGTGATCTTGAAGAACGTGGTGAAGCGGTTGGCGCCGTCGAGCAGCGCCGCCTCGTAGAAGTCCTTCGGGATGGACGCCATTCCGGCCGAGAACAGGACGACGAAGAATCCGACCGTCGACCAGACCAGCACCGACATGACACAGACCAGCGCGAGACTGGGGTCGCCCAGCCAGTCCGGCTGGATGGAACCCAGACCGATTCCCTCCAGTGTCGAATTCAGCATCCCGTCACGGGGGTTGAAAGCGAACTGGAAGAGCAGGGCCACGATGACGATCGAGAGCACCTGCGGGAAGAAATAGGCGATCTTGTAGAAACTTGAGCCACGCACGCCGGAGACCGCGGCGTTCTTGCGCCGCCGGCCCCCGACATTGAGCATGAAGGCGAAGAAGAGCGCCAGGCCCAGCGTCACCAGCGGCAGCAGCAGCACGAGCAACACGCTGTGCTGCAACGACTTCCAGAAGATGTCGTCCTTCAGCATCCTCGTGTAGTTGTCGAACCCGACCATCTTGAAGTCCGGGCTCAGGCCGGTCCAGTCCGTGAACGAGTAGTAGATGGACTGGATGAACGGCCAGATGACGAAGACCGCGTACAACGCGAGTGGGAGTACCAAGAATCCCACGATGAAACGGTACTTGCCGTGCTGCATCGTTTACCGACCCCGATCTTTCCGCGGGTGCCGCCGCTGGTGACGGTTGCTCACTGGTGCTTGTAGTGCTTGATGGACTGGTCCTTGGCCGCCGCGTCGGCGAAGGCCTGGATCTTCTTGATGGCTTCCGCCGGGGTCGCGCGGCCGGCCATCATCTCGCCGATACCGGCGACACCGATCTGCTCCTTCTGGAGCTTCACGTACCAGTCCTGCAGGCGCGGGTTCACCACGTTGTCGCCGGCCTTCTTCAGCGCGTCGACACCGGACTGCATGGCGGTCGACAGGGTCAGACCGTCGGTGCCACCGTTGAACGCGCTGAGCGACTTGACCTGCTTGGTGAAGTTCTTCGAGGACTCCTCGGAGAGCATGATGCGCAGCTGCTCCATGCCGCCCTGGGGGTTCTTCGCGTTGGCCGGGACGACGAAGGGCTCGCCGCCGGAGGCCCAGATGGTGCCGAACGGCATCTTGTCGGACGAGTCCAGGCCGGACGGCGCCGCGACCATCATCTTGAAGTCCTTGGGCGTGGTCGGCGCGGCCTCGTTCTCCACCCACGAACCGTTCGGGAGGAAGAGCGCCTTGCCCTTGGTCCACTCGGTCTGCGACTGGATGTGGGTCAGACCGGGGGTGCCCTTGAGGATGTACCCCTTCTTGTACAGCTCGTAGTACGCCTCGAAGGCCGCCTTGACCGCAGGGTCCTTCCAGGCGTTCGGCTCCAGGTTGTCGATCTTGTCGAGAACCTCCCGGCCACCGATCTTGCCGATGAACGGGTAGAGCGAGAACGGCAGGTAGTACGGGTACTTACCGGCGTACGTCCAGCCCGCGATGCCCTGCTTCTTCGCCTTCGCGCAGAGGGCGAGCATGGCGTCCCAGTCCTCCGGGTACTCCGCGTCGAGCTTCTCCAGCGCGGTCTGCGAGTACCAGACGCCGTACACGGTGTACGCGTAGTACATGATCCAGACCGGGTCGCCGTCGAACTGACCCATCTCCAGGACACCGGGGCGCAGCGTGTCGCGGACCTTCTTGCTCGGGTCGTCGATGGACGGGGCGTCCATCAGCGGCGTCAGGTCGAGCAGCTGCTTCTTGCCGACCAGGACACCCATGTCCATCTGCTCGGCGCCGGAGTTGTCGATCAGGTCCGGCGGGGTGCCACCGTTGAAACGGGGCTGCAGCTGCGACTGGATCTTCTGGGTCGCGACGTGCTTGACCTTCGGGGCCTTCGGGAACGCGGCGTTGTACTTCTTCTCCGCGTCGATCGCGTACTGCTGGCCGAAGCCGCCGTCGAAGATGACCACCTCGAGCGGGGCCGTCTCGTTGACGCCGAGCGGGTTGGCCTTGGTGACCTTGCCCTTCTCGACCTTCTTGTCGCTGCCGCTGTCGCCGCTGGCGCACGCCGACAGGAAGCCCATCGCCGGAACGCTGATCAGGCCGAGTGCGGCCGATCGCTTGATCACATCGCGACGGCCAAGGCCCTCATTCTTGTGGGCGGAGGTGGATCCCATGCTCAAGTCCTCGCCTTCTCCAGGACTCAGGCGGTGTGTACCGGTCGCCCGTAGATATTCGCCTCAGGCGAAGGGCCCCGCCACCGCGGTCAGTTGCGCTTGGGTGGTGCTGATTTCAGGCTAGCCATGTGCAGTGGGGGGCTCAGGGGGATCAGGCGTCGGATGCACCCGTCGTGCCGTCCTCGGCCGTTCCCCCTTGTCCCCCTTGCCCGCGTCGCCGAAAAGCTGTGCAGACGCCGACAGGTATAGTCCACTCCCGGCCGACTGAGCAAGATCGAATGCGAGTTTGAACAGCAGTCTTTCCCGAGTTGAGACCTCAGGGATACATGGCCCCCGCACGCTCCTGGTCCGGGTGTAACGATTTCCGCATTCCGGTCGATTCGGCTTGCCATTCACGCCCAACACCCTTGACACATCCCGGCACTTGGCTCCCTACTGGACCTTGCTCATCGCTCTGACAACGTTGTCCAGATGCACTTCCCCCGGGAGGAATGGCTCGACATGCAGCCCCGACATGGTTCTCGTAAGAGACAAAGCCGTACGGCCGCACTGATCGCGGCTTCACTGGTCCTGGTCGTGACCGCCCCCGCCGTGGCCACCGCGCAGCCGCCCGGCGCACACGAAAAGGGCCGGGCCCCTTCGGGGGACCGGACATTCAGCTCGTCCTTCGAAGCGGATGATAAGCAGCCGGACTGGCGCAACACCGTAGAAGAAGGTCCTGACGGAAAGAAGCGGTCATCGGGTGTCGATGGCGGCTTCTCCGCAGGAATACCGGGCAATGTGACCGACAAGGTGACAGACGTCCGTGCCAGTGGTGAGAACACCGGTGGCGGGGAGGTCAAGGAAAACCTGATCGACGGGGAGTCCGGCAGCAAGTGGCTGGCCTTCGAACCCACCGGCTGGATCGAGTTCGATCTCGACGAACCGGTCAAGGTCGTGACATACGCGCTGACTTCGGCCAATGACCATGCCGAGCGCGACCCGAAGGACTGGACCCTCCAGGGCTCCGCCGACGGCAAGGACTGGAAGGACCTCGACTCCCGGACCGGCCAGACCTTCACCGAGCGGTTCCAGACGAAGTCGTACGACTTCACGTCCGACACCGCATACCGGCACTTCCGCCTGCAGATCACGAAGAACAACGGCGCCTTGAACGCCACCCAGCTCGCCGACGTCCAGTTCTCCGACGGCGACACCTCCACCCCGGCCCCCGAAGAGATGCGCAGCCAGACCGACCGCGGCCCCTCCGGCTCCCCCACCGCGAAGGCTGGCGCGGGCTTCAGCGGCAAGAAGGCCCTGCGGTACGCCGGTACGCACAAGGCGGACGGCCGGGCGTACTCGTACAACAAGGTCTTCGATGTGAACACGGCTGTCACCCGTGACACCTCACTGTCCTATCTGGTCTATCCCCAGATGGGCGAGACCGACCTCTCCTACCCCGCGACGCATGTCGCGGTGGACCTGGCGTTCACGGACGGCACGTATCTGAGCGAGCTGGGGGCCACCGACAGCAACGGCGGCCTGCTGACCCCGCAGGGCCAGGCCGATGCCAAGCGGCTGTACGTCAACCAGTGGAACAAGGTCGAGTCGACGATCGGCACGGTCGCGGCGGGCAGGACCGTGGACCGGATCCTGGTGGCGTACGACTCCCCCAAGGGCACGGCGAAGTTCCAGGGCTGGATCGACGACATCGAGATCGCCCCGAAGACGCCCGAGAAGCGCCGCTCCCACCTCTCGGACTACGCGTCGACAGTCCGCGGCACCAACTCCAGCGGCGGTTTCTCCCGGGGCAACAACTTCCCCGCCACTGCGGTCCCCAACGGCTTCAACTTCTGGACCCCGGTCACCAACGCCGGGTCCACGAGCTGGCTGTACGACTACGCGCGGGGCAACAACGACGACAATCTGCCCACCCTCCAGGCCTTCAGCGCCAGCCATGAGCCGAGCCCCTGGATGGGCGACCGGCAGACCTTCCAGCTGATGCCGTCGGCGGCCCCCGGCACCCCGGACGCCTCCCGCAAGGCGCGTGCGCTGCCGTTCCACCACGAGAACGAGACGGCGAGGCCGCACTACTACGGTGTGACCTTCGACAACGGTCTCAAGGCCGAGATGACACCGTCCGACCACGCGGCCCGGATGCGGTTCACCTACCCCGGTGGCGACGCGAGCATCGTCTTCGACAACGTCTCCAACGACGGCGGGCTCACCCTCGACCCGGGGACCAGTTCCTTCACCGGCTTCTCCGACGTCAAGAGCGGCGGCTCGACCGGCGCCACCCGCCTCTTCGTGTACGGCGTCTTCGACGCCCCGGTCACCGCGAGCGGCAAGCTGTCCGGCGGCGGTGGCGACGACGTCACGGGCTACCTCCGCTTCGACGCCGGCAAGGACCGCACGGTCGAACTGCGCCTGGCGACCTCGCTGATCAGCATCGACCAGGCGAAGCAGAACCTCGCCGCCGAGATCCCCGCCTCCCGCTCCTTCGGCCGCGTCGAGGACCGGGCGCAGCGGGCCTGGGACGACATCCTGGGCAAGGTGGAGGTCGAGGGTGCCACGGCCGATCAGCTGACCACCCTCTACTCCAGCCTGTACCGGCTGTACCTGTACCCGAACTCGGGCTTCGAGAAGGTCGGCGGCAAGGACAAGTACGCCAGCCCGTTCTCCCCACAGGTCGGCTCCGACACCCCGACGCACACCGGGGCGAAGATCGTCGACGGCAGGGTGTACGTCAACAACGGCTTCTGGGACACCTACCGGACGACGTGGCCCGCGTACTCCCTCCTCACTCCGGACAGGGCCGGCGAGATGGTGGACGGCTTCGTCCAGCAGTACAAGGACGGCGGCTGGATCTCCCGCTGGTCCTCCCCCGGCTACTCCGACCTGATGACCGGCACCTCCTCGGACGTCGCGTTCGCGGACGCCTACGTCAAGGGCGTGAGGTTCGACGCGGAGGCGGCGTACGACGCGGCGCTGAAGAACGCCACGGCCCTCCCGCCGTCCTCGGGCGTCGGCCGCAAGGGCATGGCGACGTCCCCCTTCGTCGGCTACGCCGACACCTCGACGCACGAGGGACTTTCCTGGTCGCTGGAGGGCTACCTCAACGACTACGGCATCGCGCGGATGGGCGAGGCTCTCTACGAGAAGACGAAGAAGGCCCGGTACAAGGAGGAGTCCGAGTACTTCCTCAACCGCGCCCGCAACTACGTCCAGCTCTTCGACGACAAGGCCGGCTTCTTCCAGGGCAAGGACGCCGAGGGCGACTGGCGGCTCCCCTCGGAGAAGTACGACCCCCGCGTCTGGGGCTACGACTACACCGAGACGAACGGCTGGGGCTACGCGTTCACGGCCCCGCAGGACAGCCGCGGTCTGGCGAATCTGTACGGCGGGCGCGAGGGCCTGGCGAAAAAGCTCGACACGTACTTCGCCACGCCGGAGACGGCCGGTCCCGAGTTCGTCGGCTCGTACGGCGGTGTCATCCACGAGATGACGGAGGCGCGTGACGTACGGATGGGGCAGTACGGCCACAGCAACCAGGTCGCGCACCATGTCACGTACATGTACGACGCGGCCTCGCAGCCGTGGAAGACGCAGGAGAAGGTCCGCGAGGTCCTGAGCCGGCTCTACACCGGCAGCGACATCGGCCAGGGCTACCACGGCGACGAGGACAACGGCGAGCAGTCGGCCTGGTACCTCTTCTCCTCGCTCGGCTTCTACCCGCTGGTCATGGGCAGTGGCGACTACACGATCGGCTCCCCGCTCTTCAAGAAGACCACCGTCCATCTGGAGAACGGGCACGACCTGGTGGTCAGAGCGCCGAAGAACAGCGCGAAGAACATCTATGTGCAGGGTCTGAGGGTCAACGGCAAGAAGTGGACCTCGACTTCGCTGCCGCACGACCTGCTGGCCAGGGGCGGGGTGCTGGACTTCGACATGGGCCCGAAGCCGTCGTCGTGGGGCACGGGCAAGGACGCGGCGCCGACCTCGATCACCACGGACGACAAGGTGGCGTCGCCGCGGGCGGACGTGATCAAGGGCGAGGGTGCCCTGTTCGACGACACGTCGGCCACCTCGGCGAAGGTCGCCACGGTGGACCTGCCGGTCGACCCGGCCACGGAGGCGGTCCAGTACACACTGACGTCGGACAAGGCCGCCGGGGCCCCGGCCGGCTGGGTCCTCCAGGGTTCGTCGGACGGCACCACGTGGAAGGACCTCGACAAGCGGTCGGCCGAGTCCTTCGCCTGGGACAAGCAGACGAGGGTGTTCTCGGTGGGCGAGCCCGGCTCGTACGGGCACTACCGCCTGGTGTTCGCCGGTGAAGGCACGCTGGCGGAGCTGGAGTTGCTCTCCTGACCCGCTGTTCCACCTGTGTCATGCCGACGGCCGGTACCCCGCCCCGGGGTGCCGGCCGTCGGTCCGCTCACGGGGCGGCGTGGCTCCCGCTCAGTCGTGTTCGGGGGTCTCCGGAACGGCCTGGGGGAGCAGGCTCTCGGGCAATGTCACATTCCATGCCGTGATGACCGGCTTGCCGTGCTCGGTGCCGAGCCGGGAGACGGCGCCCGTGGCGAGCTGGAACAGTGTGCCCTCGGCCGGGGTCAGACCGAGGTAACGGGCGGTGAGCACGCGCAGGAAGTGGGAGTGGGCGACGAGCGCGATGTCCTCGTCCGCGTCATGGCTCGCCGCCTCCGCGACCTCGGCCAGCACCCGGTCGGCGCGGGCGCCGACCTCGGCGGGGGTTTCACCGGGGTGCGCCTCGGGGCCGGTGGCGACTCCGTCGGTCCAGAGGTTCCACTCGGGGCGGGTGCGGCGGATCTCGTCGGTGGTCACCCCTTCGTAGCCGCCGTAGTCCCATTCACGCAGCTCGGGCGCGATGCGGGGGGCGGCGAGCCCGGCGAGCTCGGCGGTGCGCCGGGCGCGTACGGCGGGGCTGACGAGGGTGAGCGCGATCCGCCGGTCGGTGAGCAGGGGCGCCAGTGCGCGGGCCTGTCGCTCCCCGAAGGGGGTCAGGGGCAGATCGGTGTAGCTCGTGTGCTGCCCGGACCTCGACCACTCCGTCTCGCCGTGCCGGATCAGGATCAGCTCACCCATGGGTGTCATCCGCTCTCTGTGCTGTTCGTTCCGCGTGGTCCGCAGATCTGTGAACCCGCTCGGCCACCATCGCATTCCGCACGCCCACGACGAGGTGGGCGGTGGCCCGTTTCCGGGCACGGCAGTCGCATGGTCCGCGACATTCCGTCCAATGCCCCAGCCGGACGGACCGACCGGCCGGGGACGCGAACGGTCACACGGCGTGCTGCTCCCGGCTGTTGCCGCCGGATCCGCCGCCGGATCCGCCGCCGGATTCGCCGTCGGTGAGGACTTCGCGGATGACGTGCCGGGCGATCGCGGCCATGGCCGGGTTCGACTCCCGGTAGTAGCGCAGTTCGCCGAGCGCGGTCGACAGCGCCCAGCCCCGGCCCCGCGCCCAGGCCGCGTCATCGGCGTGCACTGCGGTACGGAAGGTTCCGCGCGCGTGCGCCGGCAGCAGGTACCACGCCGCGATCAGGTCGACGGCGGCATCGCCCAGCCCCATGCAGCCGAAGTCGATGACGGCGCTGAGCCGTCCGTTCGCGAGCAGCAGGTTGCCGGGTTGCAGATCCGCGTGGATCCAGACGGCCGGACCGGTCGGGGCGCAGGCGCTCAGCGCCGCCTCCCACACGGCGAGCGCCGCGCCGGTGTCCACCGCCTCGTGCAGCTCCGCGAGCGCGGCGCGCGTCGAGGCGTCGCGGGCCGCCAGGGGCTCGCTGCGGAAGGAGGGCGGCGCGCCGGCGGGATCGATCCGGTGCAGCGCGGTGACGAAGTCCGCCAGGTCCGTTGCGAACAGGCCGGGTTCGGCCAGTTGTCCGACCACCGGGTTCGCGCCGTCGAGCCACCGGAAGACGGACCAGTGCCACGGATAGTCCTCCGCGGGCACACCCCTGCCCAGCGGTACGGGGATCGCGGCGGGCAGCCGGGGGGCGAGCCGGGGCAGCCAGCGCTGCTCCATGTCCACCTCACCGGCCGTCCCCGCCGTACGGGGCAGTCGCACCACCAGGTCCTCGCCGAGCCGGTACATGGCGTGGGACGTGCCCACGGGGACGACCGGTTCGACGGGCAGTCCGGCCCAGTCCGGGAACTGCGAGGCGATCAGCCGGTGTACGAGGGATTCGGTGAAGTCCGGTTCGTCGGCGTGCATCTTGCCCGGCCGCATGAGCGCCCTCCGGGGGTCGGGGTGGCGACGGTTGTCGGCCGGGTTCATACGACCGGTCCGAGCCCTCACCGGTCAACTCCTTTCCGGAGCGAGAAGCCCGGCTCCGAGAACACCGGGCGAGCGGGTACGGGAAAGGGCCGCACCCCTTCGTCCTGCGAAGAGGTGCGGCCCGCTGCCCTGCCGGATCGGCTACTTGCGGATCAGGCTGCGGAGCACGTACTGCATGATGCCGCCGTTGCGGTAGTAGTCCGCCTCACCGGGGGTGTCGATGCGGACGACCGCGTCGAACTCCACACCGGTGTCGGTGGTCACCTTGACCGTGCGCGGCGTGGTGCCGTTGTTCAGCTCGGTCACGCCGGTGAAGGAGAAGGTCTCCTCACCGGTCAGGCCGAGGGCCTCGGCGCTCGCGCCCTCCGGGAACTGGAGCGGGAGGACGCCCATGCCGATGAGGTTCGAGCGGTGGATGCGCTCGTAGGACTCGGCGATGACGGCCTTGACGCCGAGGAGCGCGGTGCCCTTGGCGGCCCAGTCGCGGGACGAACCGGAGCCGTACTCCTTGCCCGCCAGGATGACCAGCGGGGTGCCGGCGGCCTGGTAGTTCTGCGAGGCGTCGTAGATGAACGACACCGGAGCACCTTCATCGGACCGGGTGAAGTCGCGGGTGAAGCCACCCTCGGTGCCCGGGGCGATCTGGTTGCGCAGGCGGATGTTGGCGAAGGTGCCGCGGATCATGACCTCGTGGTTGCCTCGGCGCGAGCCGTAGGAGTTGAAGTCACGACGCTCGACACCGTGCTCCGTGAGGTACTTGCCGGCCGGGGTGTCGGCCTTGATCGCACCGGCCGGGGAGATGTGGTCGGTGGTGACCGAGTCGCCCAGCTTGGCGAGCACCCGGGCGCCGGTGATGTCCTCGACCGGGGTCGTCTCCATCGTCATGCCCTCGAAGTACGGGGGCTTGCGCACGTAGGTGGACTGCGGGTCCCACTCGAAGGTGTTGCCGGTCGGGATCGCCAGCGCCTGCCACTGGGCGTCGCCCGCGAAGACGTCCTGGTAGGACTTGTTGAACATGTCCTCGCCGATGGCGTTGGCGACGACGTCGTTCACCTCGGCCTCGGTGGGCCAGATGTCGCTGAGGTAGACCGGCTTGCCGTCCTGGTCGATGCCCAGGGCGTCCTTGGTGATGTCCACCTTCATCGAACCGGCGATGGCGTACGCGACGACCAGCGGCGGGGACGCCAGGTAGTTCATCTTGACGTCGGGGTTGATCCGGCCCTCGAAGTTACGGTTGCCGGAGAGCACCGAGGTCACGGCCAGGTCGTGCTCGTTGACGGCCTTGGAGACCTCCTCCGGCAGCGGGCCGGAGTTGCCGATGCAGGTGGTGCAGCCGTAGCCGACGAGGTTGAAGCCGACCTTGTCGAGGTACGGGGTCAGGCCCGCCTTGTCGAAGTAGTCGGTGACGACCTTCGAGCCCGGGGCGAGGGTGGTCTTGACCCACGGCTTGCGGGTCAGGCCCTTCTCGACCGCCTTCTTCGCCACGAGCGCCGCGGCGACCATGACGTACGGGTTCGAGGTGTTGGTGCAGGAGGTGATCGCGGCGACGGTGACGGCGCCGTGGTCGATCTCGTACGTGGTGCCGTCGGGGGCCGTGACCGTGGTCGGGTTCGTCGGGACGCCGTTGTGGGCGGCCGGGGAGTCGGAGGCCGGGAAGGACTCCTTGCCCGACTCCTCGTCGTCCGAGACGTAGTTGCGCACGTCCTGGGCGAACTGCTCCTTGGCGTTCGCGAGGATGATGCGGTCCTGCGGGCGCTTCGGGCCGGCGATCGACGGGACGACCGTCGAGAGGTCCAGCTCCAGCTTCTCGGAGAAGTCCGGCTCGGCGGCCGGGTCGAGCCAGAGGCCCTGCTCCTTGGCGTACGCCTCGACGAGCGCGACCTGCTGCTCGTCACGGCCGGTCAGGCGCAGGTACTTCAGCGTCTCGTCGTCGATCGGGAAGATCGCGGCGGTGGAGCCGAACTCCGGCGACATGTTGCCGATGGTGGCACGGTTCGCGAGGGAGGTGGCGGCGACGCCCTCACCGTAGAACTCGACGAACTTGCCGACGACACCGTGCTTGCGGAGCATCTCGGTGATGGTCAGCACCAGGTCGGTGGCGGTGGTGCCGGCCGGGAGCTCGCCGGTCAGCTTGAAGCCGACGACGCGCGGGATGAGCATGGAGACCGGCTGGCCGAGCATCGCGGCCTCGGCCTCGATGCCGCCGACGCCCCAGCCCAGCACACCGAGGCCGTTGACCATGGTGGTGTGGGAGTCGGTGCCGACGAGGGTGTCGGGGTAGGCCTGGCCGCCCCGGACCATGACCGTACGGGCCAGGTGCTCGATGTTGACCTGGTGGACGATGCCGGTGCCCGGGGGGACGACCTTGAACTCGTCGAAGGCGGTCTGGCCCCAGCGCAGGAACTGGTAGCGCTCCTTGTTGCGGCCGTACTCCAGCTCGACGTTCTGCGCGAACGCGTCGTTGGTGCCGAACTTGTCGGCGATGACGGAGTGGTCGATGACCAGCTCGGCCGGGGCGAGCGGATTGATCTTGGCCGGGTCGCCGCCCAGCTCCTTGACGGCCTCACGCATGGTGGCGAGGTCCACGACGCACGGCACACCGGTGAAGTCCTGCATGATCACGCGGGCCGGCGTGAACTGGATCTCCTGGCTGGGCTGCGCCTGGGAGTCCCAGCCGCCGAGCGCCCGGATGTGGTCGGCGGTGATGTTCGCGCCGTCCTCGGTGCGGAGCAGGTTCTCCAGCAGCACCTTCAGGCTGTAGGGGAGGCGCGCGGAGCCCTCGACCTTGTCCAGCTTGAAGATCTCGTACGACTCGTCGCCCACGCGCAGCGTGCTGCGGGCGTCGAAGCTGTTCGCCGAC
This sequence comes from Streptomyces atratus, assembly GCF_900119365.1. GTDB lineage: Bacteria > Actinomycetota > Actinomycetes > Streptomycetales > Streptomycetaceae > Streptomyces > Streptomyces atratus_B. Next base: position 173,639 of record NZ_FPJO01000008.1, on the reverse strand, counting down.
ACGACAGTCTCCTTCATCAATGTGCGCGTACTCCGCGCCGCGCCTCATTTGGCCGGGCGCCGCGTGGTGCCGCCTACGGCCCCTCGACCATCCGCTAAGGTAAGGCTTAGTTAGGTAACCCTTACTGGCTGGCGGACTGCGGTGCGCCTTCGGCATATATCTCGATGTCGAGATAACTCTAGTACATCACCGTCGCACGGTCATGCGCGGGCGCCACTGACCTCTCGCAGCGAAGGTTGAGCATTGTCAGCGAAGTCTGGTGACCGCTGGGTTTTCTCAGCGAAGGTTGAGTGGCCGCAGAGGCCGGGGCGTCTGGGGAGACGGTGGGGGGACCCGTTACACGCGTACGGCGATCAAGCACTCAGCGCCTTCGACCTGGACTTCTTGGACGGCGGACAACGCCGCCGCACCGCTTTGGGTGCCGGATGGAACGTCCGCTTCGAGGATGTGCCACCGGTACGCGGGTTCCGCTGGAACAAGGGCAGTCGCAGTTTCCCCGGTTGGTACTACGCGGTGACCACCCGCGATCACGTGGGCTACGAGTCGTGGCTGGAACGGGACCGGCTGATCCTTTTGGACTTCGACCCGGACGTGGTGGGGATCGCCTCCCAGCCGTTCTGGTTGCACTGGCGCGACGGCGGCGCGAAGCGACGGCACGCGCCTGACTACTTCGTACGGCTGGCCGACGGTCGCGCCCGGATCGTCGACGTCCGCGCCGAGGACTGCCACGTTTGTTGGCACCGGCGCCATGGTTCAGCGCGGCAGCGAGGCCGGCGCGCATGGGGTTGCAACGGCGACAGTCTCGTCGCTTGGTTCGTTGCCGCTTTCACGTGACCTTCGGCGATTTCTACAGACCATCCAGTCGCCTGGTCACTGTGTCGAGTGTCGGCCAAGGAGGACCCTCGCGCAGCAAGCGCAGGAGTTCCTCTCCGAATCGCCTCCCATTCGGAAACTGGTCGCCAAGCTCCCAACGCCACGCGGCGACCATCGCGATAACGAGCTGCCGACACTCGTCCAGCAGCCCTTGGTCAACGCTTGGGTAGTGCTCGCAGACCGCCTCGGGAACATGGGCGAGATCGAACTCGACGGGTCCACGGCAGCACGTCTCAAGGTCGATGAACAACGGGCCGTTCTTCGTGCTGAGCACATTGCCTGGATGCGGCTCGCCGTGGAGCAGCTGCTCCACGGCGCCGCGGTCGTCGATCGCTCGTCGCAGGCTTGCCAGCCTGCCGCTGAGGAACACGCGGTCCGCGTCGGTGAGCTCCGGCGAGCGATCCGGGTCGGCGACAACTTCTTCCGCCTCCGTGATCCGGTCCGTGAACCTCGGGCTCGGCACATCGACCTTGCGCATGTCGGCGTGCAGCTGCTCCAGCGCCTTGGCGTAGTCGACTGGTGAGGTGTGAGGTGTCACGGGCTCGTAGTAGGTCCACAGCGTCACTGCGAAGCCATCGCGCGTGTACACACGCGGGTCCGCCCGAGGCTCCAAGGGACACACCGGGCATCCGATCTCGGTGAGCCGCTGAGCGAGATCGACTTCGAACTGTGCAACCTCTTGTCCCACAGGGGCGACCCGGGCAAAGACGTCGCATGGCGTCAGCCGCAGTGCCAGCTTGTTCGAGTTGTGGAGAACGATTGCATCGTTGGCTGGCAGGTCGAGCGATGCGGCGACCGAAGTCGCAGCCGCGATCGCACGCGTGACGTCGGTCATATCCACCCTCGAATCTTGGCATAGATGAGCGAGGGCGATGCCAACCAGCGTGGCCAGGTGCCAACTGTCGTGGCTCGGCACACCAGCGGAGATCGATCACTCAACCTTCGCTGAGAATCGCTCAACCTTCACTGCAACAGGTCAGCCACTGACCGCTGTCATCCAATCGAGGCGTTTGACAGCGAACCCAGTCGTTTCGGCTTCCTTGCCAGCGAACCCAGTCGTACGAGGTGTCGCGCTGGGGGTGCTGGATGGCCGTACCGGTCGGGGTGGATCTCGCGGAGCCGTACGTCGAGCTGTCGTACGTGGATGCTGTACGCGAGCGTCGGCGGCGTCCGCTGCTGGACTGTGTGACGGCCCGGTTCGAGGACGTGGCCGCCGTACGGCCGTTTCGCTGGGCGCGCGGTGAGCGTCACTTCTCCGGCTGGTACTGGGCGGCAACGACCGGGCAGCACGTCGGTTTCGAATCGTGGCTGGAGCGGGACCGGCTTCTGCTGATGGACTTCGATCCCGAGGTGGCGGGAATCGCCTCGCAACCGTTCTGGCTGCACTGGCACGACGGCGAGCGGGAGCGTCGGCACGCTCCGGACTACTTCGTACGCCGCACGGACGGCTCGGCGGTGGTCGTCGATGTCCGCGCCGATGAACGGATCGAGCCGAAGGACGCGGAAGCGCTCGAGGTCACCCGCCTGGCCTGCGGCCAGGCAGGACGGGGCTTCGAGCGGGTCGGGGTGCCGGATGCGGTGCTTCTGGCGAATGTTCGGTGGCTGTCGCGCTACCGGCACCCGCGGTGCCTGCACGGACCGGTCGTGAACCGGCTCCGGGCAGGACGGACACGGAAGAACCGAAGCTCTACGTGAACCCGCTGGGGCGACACATCAGATCCAGCCCCGGAGCGGCGGGGGCCCCGCCAGGACGCTGCTCGTGCTTCGACCAGTCCAGGCCGCACCCGCGAGCCCGCGTCGGATTCCACACCGAACGGCAGGAGACCTCTGCCCCGGGCTGGCAACACCTGCTGGAGCTGGTCGATGAGGCCGCCGCCGACGGGCGCGAAGAGTTCCGCCCCCTCACCGAGCTGAGCCCGGAAGAGCGGCGGCAGGTAATCACCCTGCCGCCGAGCATCGCCAGGCTGACAGCGGTCAAACACCTGGTGCTCTACGGCAGCAACGTGGTCCGCATCCCCCGCCCGAGATCGGATCCATCACCAGCCTGGAGGACTTCACCCCATACACCTCATACCGACTTCACTGGTTCCCCTACGAGATCACCCGATTGAGAGCCGAAGCTCAGAATGAGAGTGCGGACCCCAACCTGGTAGTGCACTTTCATAGTGTGAACCCCTAGATGAGAGTGATGGGGTCGCCTTCGGGGGGTGCGCGCGTGTCGCCACGGCGACTAGCGCTGGTCACGGCTCCTCGGGCGGGCGAGGCGTTCGAGCGAGCTGATGCGCAGCTCCTCGCACGGCGCGGTCCGGCGTTCATCTCCGTCGACGACACGCGTCTTGGTCCCCGCCGACGCATCGTCATCTCGGCGGCGGAGGTCCAACACTAATGATCACCGGAGTCACCAGGGGGGAGCCCGCAGCATGACCGGCACCACGGAGGCCCTTGGCGGATCGGCTGCAGTCGACGATGCAGCACGAAGCGTCACGCGCCCCTTCTACGTATACGCCGTGCTCGCCAACACGCTGTTCCAGCGCGGCGTATTCGTCCTCTTCCTTTATCAGCGAGGCTTCTCCGCCGGGCAAGTGGCCCTACTGCAGACACTGCTCTACCTGGTCAGCGGGCTTGCGGAGTTGCCGACGGGAGTCATCGCCGACCGAATCGGCAGGCGTGCCAGCATCGTGATCGGCCAGGTGCTGATAGCTGGATGTCTGCTCGGTCAGGTGGCGTTCTCCAACTACTGGGTGTTCCTGGCGCTGTTCATCGGGCAGGGCGTGGGCATGGCATGTGTGTCCGGTTCGGACACCGCCCTGCTGTACGACCTGCTCGTGCGTCGTGGTGCAACGGCCAGCTACGTCAAGATCAAGTCCCGGTTCACCATGCTCGGGACGGTCGCCTCGGGAGCCGCCATCGTCTTCGGCGGCCAACTGCAGCAGATTTCCTGGGGAGTCGTCTACGTCGGTTCGGCGGCGTGCCTCGTCCTGGCCGTGGTGGTGCTGATGTCACGGGTGCCCGAGATCCGCGGCGCGGACGCGGTGGACGAGCAGGACGGAGCCGAGGAGGAGCACGGCGACGCCACAGCATGGCGGGCGATGCTTCGGGTCGCCACGCCGGCGCTCGTGACGCTTGTCGTGGTGTCCGGATTGATGCATGCGACTTTGACGCCGTACATCATTTTTACGCAGAAGACCCTCTCCGATCAGGGAGCGGGCACCGCATTGGTCGGCGTGGTCATATCGGCGGGATTCTTCGCCGGCGGGCTCCCTCCATTGCTGTCGGACCGCGCGGACCGGCGCATCGGGTATCGGGTCATCGTCCCGGTGTCTCTCCTGACGCTCGCCGTGGCGCTCGGCCTGAGCGGCCTCGGCCTTGTCTGGGTCACCATCGCCGCGTTCCTGGCCCTGGTCGGAATTCCCGAGATCACCGCCGTGATCGTGGACAACGTGTTCAACGAGGCCGTGCCGTCGCGCCACCGGGCGAGCCTGCTGTCGATGATCGCATTCGTGGAGTCGGCGCTCATCGGCATCGGCTATCTCGTCCTCGGCGCGCTCATGGACGGGTTCGGCTCCAGTGTGGGCATGGCCACCTACGCCGCGGTCCCCCTGCTGGCATGTCTCCTGTGGCTCCCGGTGCTCTTCCGAGGAGCACGGGTGACCACCGAGATCGAGAAGCCCGCCGACCAAAAGGCATCCTGAAACAGACCATCTCGAGCAACGCCCCTGCCCGATGGCGGGGGCGTCGAAAATGGCCCCTCGAATGGAGCCGGTGCGGAAACGTAGCCGGAAGGGAGTGGCGTGGACGGGCTGGACACGTTGCTGGTCGCTGCCTGCCCGGTGCTGGAGTGGCAGGCCATCGTCCACGACAACAGCGTCGGCGTGATGGCGATCTGAGCTCACACGCAGCGAGAACCCCCTGGTCAGCTCCACTCTCATTTCCCATGCCCCAGAATGGCCTCGATTAGATGTTCATCAAATCAACAGTCGCCAGGTCAGAGGGCATGTCAAGTCTCATCTTCAGCGGCGGCTCTCACCGATGCCGGGCGGTGACGCCGACGGCGGTGTAGCCCGCAGCCTCGTTCAGGCCGGTGGCCAGGCCTCGACGCGAGGGGCCGACGAGGTCGATCTTCATGTTGACCGTCATCAACCAGGTCAGGCCCCGATTGAGGCCGAGCAGCACATTCGCGGCGACGATCCAGCCCCAGGACGGCGCCCAGGCGAGGGCGAAGGGTACGGGGATGCCGATCAGCCAGCCGGCGACGAGCAGCTGTTTGCGGCGGAATCCGGCTGTCAGGGCTCCGGCAGCCAGGTTGGTCATCGCTTTGGCGAGGCCGAAGGCAATGATGAAGGAGAAGACGGCCAGGTCGCTGGTCAGGCCGAAGGTGTCGGTGCCGATGAGCGGAACGGTGGTTCGCTCCAGGCCCACCAGGCCGCCTACGGCGACGTTGACGACGACGAGCAGGGAGAACTGAGGCCAGTTCTCCCGCAGGCCGAGGCGGACCGGACGCCCGGAGGCGTCGGTCGGCGTGGTGGCTGCGAGCGTGGTGTTCACGAGCGGAGTCCTCCGTTGCGTGGCGAGCAGAGGCAGAAACGCGGGCGCCGGGCAGAGGGCCCGGCTCCGTGGGCGGGCGGACCCGCTGGACGCACCTCGGCCAAGCCGCCACGCGCCGCTCCAGTGCGGCATCCCACGTGGTCTTGTTCTGCCGGGAGGCACAGACCTGCAGTTCAAAATACCCCTGCGGGTATCCACAGGCGAGCATCGAGGTGTGCACTCCACTGTGACTCTGGATACCCATAGGGGTATTTGACTTCCCCGCGGGAGTCGACTTACGGTCAAGTGCGTAAATACCCGAGGGGGTATCGAGAAGGGATATACCCCGATGCGTGAAACAGGTCTGGACGCCGCCTTCGTCGCGGGCGGCACGCGGGCTGGGTCCGCACCGGTCGTCCGCTCGTGCGCGGCTCCGACGTGCACGCCGCCTGAACACCCTGGCCCAGGACGGGTCCCGTCACGCCGGGCGTGCAACAGCCCAGCGGCCCAACACCCTCGCACCCACCTCGGGGTGCGCACTCCTCAATGAAGGGATTGCCGTGTTCTTCAACCAGTACTACCTCGACTGCCTCTCCCAGGCGTCGTACATGATTGCCGACGAGCGCACGGGCCAGGCGGTGGTCGTCGACCCGCGCAGGGACGTCTCCGAGTACCTGGCCGACGCCGCCGCGCACGGCTTCACGGTGGTCGGCGTGATCAACACGCACTTCCATGCGGACTTCGTCGCCGGCCACCTGGAGATGGCGGACGAGACCGGCGCCTGGATCGCTTACGGCCGGCGGGCCGAGACCGAGTACCCGGTCCGCACGCTCGCCGAGGGCGAGCGGATCTCCCTCGGTGACGTCACCCTGGAGATCATGGAGACGCCCGGGCACACCCCCGAGTCCATCAGCGTCCTCGTGTACGAGCACGCCGACGACTCCGTCCCGTACGGCGTCCTCACCGGCGACGCGCTGTTCATCGGCGATGTCGGACGCCCCGACCTGCTCGCGTCCATCGGCGTCACCGCCGAGGAGCTCGGCGCGATGCTCCACGACAGCGTCCAGAACAAGCTGATGGGCCTTGCCGACGAGGTGCGGGTCTTCCCCGCGCACGGTGCCGGCTCCGCCTGCGGCAAGAACCTCTCGACCGAGAAGCAGTCGACCATCGGCGAGCAGCGCGCCACCAACTACGCCTGCGCTCCGATGGGACGCGAGGAGTTCGTCGCGCTCGTCACCGCCGGCCAGTCCGCGGCGCCCGGCTACTTCGCCTACGACGCCGAACTGAACCGCAAGGACCGCGCCAGGTACGACGCCTCGGCGGCCCCTCGGCCGCTGACGCCGGCCGAGTTCACCGAGCTGCGTGACGCGGGAGCTGTCGTCGTGGACGCCCGCGACCCGCAGGAGTTCGCCGCCGGACACCTGCGCGGCGCGGTGAACGTACCCGCGGACGGGCGTTTCGCCGAACAGGCGGGCACCGTCCTCGACCCGGCCGACGAGCTGGTCGTCATGGCGCCGCAGAACCGGGAGGAGGAAGTCGTCACCCGTCTCGCCCGGATCGGTTTCGATCACGCTGTCGGTTACCTGCGCAACCCCGACGACGCACTGGAAACGCTGGCCGACGAGGTCACCCCCGCCAGCCGTCTGACCGCCGCGCACCTGCGCACCGCCCTCACCGGCGGCACCCCTCCCCTCGTCGTGGACGTCCGCACCTGCGGCGAACGCGAGGCGAACGGCTTCATCGAGTCGGCCCTGCACATCCCGCTCAGCGAGCTGCCGCAGCGCTCCGACGAGCTGCCCGCCGACCGGCCCCTGGTCCTGCACTGCGCCGGCGGCCACCGCTCCTCGATCGCAGCGAGCCTGCTGCGCCACCGCGGATTCCAGGACGTCTCCGACATCCTCGGCGGATACGCCGCCTGGGCGCTGTCACCGGAGTCGACCGAAGCCGTCGAGATCGTCGGCGCCTGACCGCCCCAGCCCCACCCCTCACTCACCCCCGGGGCCCCGACGGCAGCCAGGGCCCCTCACAACTCCACAGATACCCCTTGGGGTATCTGTGGTCGATCTGAACGGACCTCCCCATGAGCACCACCCCCGCACCCGCCTCCTCCCTCACCTCCACCGTTCTGCACCGCCTCGTCCAGGAAGGACGGGCGCCGCGCCTGCTCGACGTGCGCACCCCCGGCGAGTTCCGTACGGCACACATCCCCGGCTCGTACAACGTGCCCCTGCACACCCTGCGCGAGCACCGGTCCGAGCTCCTGGCCCACCTCGACGAGGACGTCGTGCTCGTCTGCCGCTCCGGGGCCCGCGCCGCCCTGGCCGGGAAGGCCCTGGCCGACGCCGGCCTGCCCAACCTCCGCGTCCTGGAAGGCGGCATCGTCGCCTGGGAGACGGCCGGCGCACCTGTCGACCGGGGCCCCGAGCGGTGGGACATGGAGCGCCAGGTCCGGCTCGTGGCCGGATCGATCGTCCTGACCACCGGCCTCATCGGTGTGTTCGTGCCCGGCGTCCACCTGGTCGGCACCGCGATCGGCGCCGGCCTGACCTACGCGGCCCTCAGCAACTCCTGCACCATGGGTGTCCTGCTGTCCAAACTGCCGTACAACCGCGGGCCGCGCCCCGACATCCGCACGGTGATCGCGGAGCTGAGGAGCACCTCCTGACCGCCCTTGTCGTCGCCGTCTCCCTGCTCATCGGCGTCGGCCTCGGCATCCTCGGCGGCGGTGGGTCGATCCTGACGGTGCCGATCCTGGTCCACCTGGCGCGTGCCGGCGAAGCAGCTGAGCCCGAAGTCCTTCACGTGGTCGAAGTAGTACACCTCGCGCGTCCGCGCCACCATCAGCTTCCCTCTCAGGACCACCACCCCGCCCCACCGTCCAAGATCACCGGATACAGAATGTCCGTATGCCGATAACGAATACGCCGAAAACGGCAACGGTCGACGACGCCGCGCAGATCAGCCGCTCCCTGGCCCTCGCCTTCGACGACGACCCGATGATGCGCTCGTTCTTCCCCGACGACTCCTCGCGCCAGGCTTCGCTGGTCAGTTACTTCACCACGATCTTCACCCGGCAGTACGTCCACAGCAGCGTGTGCGAACGCACCGACTCCGCGGCGGCCTTCTGGGTCCCGCCGGAGGCTCAGGCCAAGGCCGTGCCCGACGCGGAGACCATCCAGGAGCTGCTGAACATTCTCGGCGACCGGGCCGGGCTGTTCAAGAACACCGTCGAGACGGCCGCCGAGCACACGCCCGAGGAACCGCACTGGTACCTGGCGTTGATCGGCGCCGACCCCGCCGCCCAGGGCCAGGGTCAGGGCGCCGCCCTGCTGCGCTCGGGGCTGGCCAAGGCCGATGCGGCGGGCCTGCCCGCCTATCTGGAATCCTCCAAGGCGGCCAACCTCCCCTTCTACGAACACTTCGGCTTCACCGTGCGCGAAGAGGTGCAGCCGCCGGAGAACGGGCCGACGCTGTGGGCCATGTGGCGTGAGCCGCGCCGTCCGGCCGACGCCTAGAACCTTCCAGAGCCCGGCGGCGGATCCGGCCCGGCACTGCCGGATCCGCCGCCCCTGGTGCCCTCATGTCCGTTGCCCTGTCTATGGTTTCGCCCATGGCAGTCCCCGCGATCATCCCCATCGCCCACGAGCCGGACTACCGGACCGACACCATCGGTCGGTACACGGGCGGACAGTTCCTGGCCTCGATCACCTACGCCTTCCCGGACGGGTTCACGCTCGGCGACGGCTGGGAGGAGCACAAGCGCCTCTACACCGTCCTCCACCGGTTCGACCACGAAGGCCGCCACATCGACTCGGAGATCGAGCGCGCGGGCACATGGGCCGAGCAGTGGCAACGCCCGCATGGCGAGGACTCCGTCATGGCGCGGGCAGAGTCGCGGATGGCGGCGCTGCTCGACGGTCTTCCCGGGCGCGAGTACGGGGACATCGCGATCCGGCCCTTCCAAGTGAGGTTCGACGACGTGCTGTTCGGGCTGGTCATCGAACGCCACGACGGCGGCGAGGACGAGAACGACGAGGACGAATGGGCCGAGCTCCACCCCGACGGCCTCGGCTTCTACGCCCCCTGGGACGGCGAGTACGACACCTGACATGCGGGCCCGGACGACGGAGGAACATGAACGAAACCAGCGGGTTCAAGGGCATCTCCCCGACCACCCTCGCCGATCTCCTGGGGCGCGGGCAGGTCATGGACATCGGCATCCGGCCACTGTGGCCCTCGGTCCCGCGGGTCGCCGGCCCGGCGTTCACCGTGCGGTGCCCTCCGGGCGACAACCTCATGCTGCACGCGGCCATCCATCGCGCGGAGCCCGGCTCCGTCATCGTCGTCGAGTCGGGTGACGTGGACTACGCGCTCGCCCTTTGAGAGCGGCCTCCCGAAGGGCGCCGTCGTCACCCCTCTCCAGCCCTCTCCCGCCCCTCCCGTCCCCGTACGGACGCACACCGCGCGCGGTCGCGGCGATCCGGGTGGACCATGGAACGCACGGCGCACACCGGACCCGCTCATTTCATCGGACCCGGCCTGCAACTTCCGCGCCGACACGCGCGAGCGTCACCCGAACACCACACCCCGGCGCAGGTCTCATCTCATATCTGAGATAGCCTTTCGACATGTCAGACGATTACCTCGTACGCATCGGCAAGCTCATCCGTGACGCCCGTCAGCATCGGGGCTGGACACAGAGTCAACTCGCCGAGGCGCTCGCCACCAGTCAGAGCGCCGTGAACCGCATCGAGCGCGGCAATCAAAACATCAGCCTTGAGATGATCGCGCGCATCGGTGAGGCACTCGACAGCGAGATCGTGTCGCTCGGCTACGCCGGGCCCATGCACCTGCGGGTGGTCGGCGGCCGTCGGCTCTCGGGCTCCATCGACGTCAAGACGAGCAAGAACGCGTGCGTGGCACTGCTCTGCGCCTCGCTGCTCAACAAGGGCCGTACGGTGCTGCGCCGGGTGGCCCGGATCGAGGAGGTCTACCGTCTCCTGGAGGTGCTGAACTCCATCGGCGTGCGCACCCGGTGGATCAACGAGGGAACCGATCTGGAGATCGTCCCGCCCGCCCGGCTGGACATGGACGCCATCGACGCGGACGCCGCGCGCCGGACCCGCTCCATCATCATGTTCCTCGGCCCGCTGCTGCACCGCATGGACCGGTTCAAGCTTCCGTACGCGGGCGGCTGCGACCTCGGTACGCGGACCATCGAGCCGCACATGATCGCGCTGCGCCGCTTCGGTCTGGAGATCGCCGCGACCGAGGGGATCTACCACGCCCAGGTCGACCACTCGGTCACCCCCGGCCGCCCCATAGTGCTGACCGAGCGCGGCGACACCGTGACCGAGAACGCGCTGCTGGCCGCCGCCCGTCACGACGGCACCACCGTCATCCGCAACGCGTCCTCCAACTACATGGTCCAGGACCTCTGCTTCTTCCTGGAGGCGCTCGGTATACGCGTGGACGGCATCGGCACGACCACACTGACCGTGCACGGAGTTCCGCACATCGACGTGGACGTCGACTACTCCCCGTCCGAGGACCCGGTCGAGGCGATGAGCCTCCTCGCCGCCGCTGTGGTGACGGAGTCCGAACTGACGATACGCCGGGTGCCGATCGAGTTCCTGGAGATCGAACTCGCGGTCCTTGAGGAGATGGGCGTCGACTGCGACCGTACGACGGAGTACACCGCCGACAACGGCCGTACCCGACTGGTCGACCTCACCGTCCGGCCCTCCAAACTGGAGGCGCCGATCGACAAGATCCACCCCATGCCGTTCCCCGGGCTCAACATCGACAATGTGCCCTTCTTCGCGGCGATCGCCGCCTCGGCCCACGGCAAGACCCTCATCCACGACTGGGTCTACGACAACCGGGCCATCTACCTCACCGACCTGAACCGCCTCGGCGGCAGGCTCCAACTCCTGGACCCGCACCGGGTACTGGTCGAAGGCCCGACCCGGTGGCGCGCCGCCGAGATGATGTGCCCGCCCGCACTGCGCCCCGCCGTGGTGGTGCTGCTCGCCATGATGGCGGCGGAGGGCACGTCCGTACTGCGCAACGTGTATGTGATCAACCGCGGTTACGAGGAGCTCGCGGAGCGCCTCAACTCCGTGGGCGCGCAGATCGAGATCTTCCGGGATATTTGATCGACAAAGGCTGCCGCCCCCTTCCCGACCAGGTGGAACGCTGGTTCGGAAGGGGGCGGCGACGCCTGTGGGACTTCTCTGGGACCTTGCGCCCGAGCGGGGCTTGCGAAGGCAATGTGCGAAGCGTTCGGTGAGGCGAGGGGCGCGCATTCCGGTCACACGCACCCCGCGCCCGCCGACCGTGCTCTTCGCATACCCCCGACCGCAGCGTGGGGCGGGGTGCAGGCCGCCTACTGTCCTCGCCGGTCGGAGGTGTCCCTCGTCAGACGAGCGCCTCCCAGTCGATGATGCCCTCCGCGAGGTCGCGCACGGCGGCGAGGAGGCCCAGCCTGTTCGCCCGTACGCGCGGATCGGTGGCCATCACCAGGACATCGTCGAAGAAGGTGTTCACCGCCTCGACCAAGTCGCCCGTCTCCGCGTTGAAATGCATGAGCGAGATCTCTCCGTGGAGGACCTGCCGGCTCTTGCTCAGCGCGGCGTGCAGGGAGTGCTCGGCCTGCTCCTCGAAAAGGGCGGTGTCGTATCCGGCTTCCACCCCGGCCGGCACGATGCGCCGGACACGCTGAAACGCTGTCAGAACGGTGGCGAACCGGTCGTCGTTCCGCAGGCTCTCCAGCTCTTCCAGCGTGCGCGCGGCCAGCAGCGGCGCCTCGGCCCGCACCAGCACCGCCCGCACATCCGTGGTGGCATGTCCCGTCTCGATCAGCTGCTGTTCGAAGCGGCGCAGCACGAACTGCACCGTGCCGTCCAGCGTCTTCTCCTCGACCGGGACGACCTGGTGTTCGGCCGCGATCGCAAGCCCATGACGGATGGTGAGACCGGCGAGGTCGCCACGGCTGAGCAGGATGTTGACCGTGCCCAGCGCGGAACGCCGCAGGCCGAACGGGTCGGAGCTGCCCGTGGGTTCCGCTCCGATCGCGAAGAGACCGGCCAGCAGGTCGAAGCGGTCCGCCAGAGCCAGCAGCGCACCCGGGAGCGTGGCCGGCAGTGCGTCGCCGGCGGAGCGCGGAAGCTCGTTCTCGAAGAGTGCCTGAGCCACCGCATCGCCCTCCCCCGCCCGGAAGGCGTACTCCCTCGCCATGACGCCCGCGAGGCTCGACAGCTCCGTGACCATCTGGGAACCGAGGTCGAACTTGGTCAGGGACGCCGCCCTCTCCAGCGTCTCGCGATCCGCTCCGGAGATGCCGAGCACGTCCGCAAGCCGGCGGGCGACGGCCGAGATGCGGTCCGCGCGGTCCGCCATGGAGCCCAGCCGCTCCTCGAACGTGAGGAGGCGGGTCTTCTCCTTCATCTCGCCCAGCGGCGTCTCCAGGTCCGCCTTCCAGAAGAAGGAGGCGTCCTCGTACCGGGCACGCAGCACGGCCTCGTTGCCGCGCCGTACGACATCGTGGTCGCAGGATCCGTTGGCCACCGCCACGAAGTACGGCAGCATCTCCCCCTGCTCGTCCACGACGGGCAGGTAGCGCTGGTGCTTCCGCATGACCGTGACGAGAATGTCGACGGGCAGTGCGAGGTACTTCGCGTCGAAACCGCCCAGGATCGGGGTCGGAGACTCGACGAGGTTCGTGATCTCGTCGATCAGTCCCCCGTGACGCTCCACGTCGATGCGTCCGCCCACCTCTGCGGCGAGCCGGGTCGCGCCGTCCACCACGAGCCGCCGGCGCTCGGCCGCGTCCGCGAGGATGCCGTGCCGCTCCAGAAAGGAGAGGTACGCGTCGGCCGTCGGCACCTCGATCGTCGGGGAGGCCACGTCACGGTGCACCTGAGTCGTGCGTCCCGACGTCAAGGTGGACACCGCAAAAGGGATGACCTGCTCTCCCAGCAGGGCCGTGATCCAGCGGATCGGGCGGGTGAAGGCAAGCCCGGGGGCGTTCCACCGCATGTTCTTCTCGGCGCGGAGGCCGGTCACGACCTCGGGAAGCAGCGAGGAGAGGACCTCGTCCGCCGGGCGCCCGACCACCTGACGGGTGAGCGCGACGTGTTCGTTGGCTCCGACAAGGACACGGCCGAGGTCGGCCGGCTCCACCCCGTGGCTGCGCGCGAAGCCGATGACCGCCTTCGTGGGGTTCCCGTCGGCGTCGAAGGAGGCGGAGACCCGCGGCCCGCGCACCGTCTGCTCGTAGTCCGCCTCGCGGGGGTGCACGTCCTCGACGACGGCCACGACGCGCCGCGGGCCGGCTGAGACGGAGATGTCACCGTGCCCCAGCCGGGTAGCGGCCAGCTTCTCCGTCAGCGCGTCCCGCACCGCCTGCGAGGTGCGGGTGACCTCGGCCGGCGGCATCTCCTCCACGCCGATCTCCAACACCATCGTCGCGGGCCCCTGCTCAACGGAGCCCGCGGGCGCAGAAGCCTCGGAGTCAAAAGCCGGAGCCTCGGCCCGGACCTCGGCCGGGGCCGGGGCGGGTGCCTCGGCCCGGACCTCGGCCGGGGCCGGGGCGGGTGCCTCGGCGAGTTCGGCTGCCGGGGCATCGGACACCGCGGGTGCCGAGCTCCTGCCCAGGGGGAAGCCGAGCTCTTCACGGCGTGCGACCCACAGCGCGGCGACCTCGTGGGCCAGGCCGCGCATCCGGGCGAACGCACGCGCCCGCTCGGTGGTGGAAATGGCACCCCTCGCGTCGAGCACGTTGAAGGTGTGCGAGCACTTGAGGACGTACGAGTACGCGGGCACGGGCAGGTGCGCGTCGAGCATGCGGCGCGCTTCGCCCGCGTAGGCCTCGAACAGCGTCCGCTGGGTATCCAGATCGGCTTCGTCGAGGTAGTAGCGGCTCATCTCGTACTCGGTCTGGCCGAAGGCTTCGCCGTAGGTGACGCCGGGGGCGTACACGAGATCCTTGAAATGACTGACGCCCTGAAGCGCCATCAGGATCCGTTCGATGCCGTAGGTGATCTCGACGGACACGGGATCCAGGGCGATGCCACCGGCCTGCTGGAAGTAGGTGAACTGGGTGATCTCCAGTCCGTCGAGCCACACCTCCCAGCCGAGGCCCCAGGCACCGAGCGCGGGAGAGGCCCAGTTGTCCTCGACGAATCGGATGTCATGTGCCGCCGTGTCGATTCCCAGTGCGCGCAGGCTGCCGAGGAAAAGCTCCTGGGCGTTTCCGGGCTCCGGCTTCAGGATCACCTGGTACTGCGTGTGCGTCTGCAGACGGTTGGGGTTCTCGCCGTAGCGGGAGTCGTCGGGGCGGACGCTCGGCTCGACGTACGCGACGCGCCACGGCTCCGGCCCCTGAACCCGCAGGAACGTGGAGGGGTTGAGCGTTCCCGCACCCACCTCGGTGTTCATGGGCTGAACAGCCAAACACCCATGTTCGGTCCAGTACTTGTTCAGCACCAGTAGGGCTTCTTGCATGGTCAACACCGAGATCATTCCTCCACGGACGCGGCACAGGCTCGGAGCACCTCCCGGCCGAAGCACAGGACAGGAGACGTCAGGCCCGCCAGAGTCTACCGATCAGGGTGCCGTCGCTCGTTCGACAGCCACAGGCCCGAACTCGCCTGTGTACCGGTCGCCGTCGTCGTCCGGCAGCCAGGGGTGTTCCCGGTCGGGAAGCATCTCGGTGACCGTCAGTTCCGCGTCGGACCCTTCGGCGGCCCTCCGCACCGTGTCCGAGAACACGTACAACAACAGGGTGGCCGATGAGCGGCCGGGCTGGCTCTGTCTCGACACCAAGAACGTCACCGATCCCCTCCGGCCCAGGGACCAGGTAGAGATCTGCGACCTGCTCATGCCCGACGGCACCCTGGTCCTCGTCGAGCGCGCAAGTGGTTCCGGTCCGCTGAGCCACCTGTTCGGCCGGGCCAGGGTGGCAGTGGAACTGCTCCAGGAGTCCGCCCGGGTCCGTGCAGAATTCGCTGCGAAGGTCACCCGGAGCAGCGGAGGCGACTACGTGCTTCCCTACGACTTCACGCCCAGGCGGATCGTCCTTGCCATGCCGCTCAAGAACCGCGAGAGCCTGACCCCGGATTCCGTCTTCGGCTTCTCCCGGATCACCATGGCCCGGACCGCGAAGGCCCTGGCAGCACGAGGGGTGGCTGTCGAGGTCATCGGAATCCCGGAAGGCGGCATTGACACATTTCCCCTGCCTACGTCTCGTGTGGGGATCGGTGCGGGAGTCCCCGGCTGAGCGTGCGTCGGGCGTCGCGGGCGGCGCTAGTGGCCGATGTCGCGGGCGAGGTCCAGGCCGAGGACGCGGTCGAGATGGGCGAAGGTCTCGAACTTGGCGCCCGGCGGCACATCGGGCCGTTCCGCCACCTCGGCCAGCAGCGCCAGGACGGCGGCGACGTCGAGATTCTCGGTGAGGGCCGAATGCGACTGCTGCAGCAGGTCGGTGGGGATCGGTCTGGACGGCTGCTGCGCCCAGTCGGCGACCGATCGTCGCCAGTCGCGCAGTGTCCGCCGGGCCTCGGCGAGCGCGGGACCGGTGACCGTGACCGGAGTTGCGTAGGGGCGGCCGAGCAGCAGCAGGCGTACCGCCAGTGGATCGGCGGTCTCCGGCATCGTTGGGTCCGGAAGGTCGGCGAGGTCGGGGAGGCCGGGGAGGTCCTCCGTCGGTGGAGCCGTGGCGACGTGGCCCACCTCGATCAGGGCGCCGCCTCCGGCGTCGTCCGGGTCGGTGCCGGCGGCGGCCACGTGGACGTCGGCGGGGCCGCCCAGTGCCGCGTCCGGGCGGTGGGCTCCGACGACCGCGGGGGGATGGATGCCGAGCACCGCCATCACCCGGTCCAGGGCCCGGGCCCGGTCGTGCGTCAGCTCCGGGGTGGTGAGGACCGTGACGACCTGGAGGCCGTTCAGTTCGGCGGTGCGTGCCAGCACGTCGCCGATCAGGGGGACGCGCAGGTGCACGGGGCCGAGCCCGGTGCCGGTGTCCGGGCCCGTGCCGATGTCCGGCAGGTGGACGCAGCTGCGCAGCAGGCGGCGTGGGGCGGCGGGGACTTCCACGAGGTGGCCGGTGCGGGCGTCGGCGATACGCAGCATGATGCGGAGGCTAGTCGTGGGGGCCTGCTGTGCGTGGGAACCCGTGCGGGGCATTCGCGCTTCGTGCGGCGGATGCCCGGAGGCTCCGTGGTCTCGGTTCCCCTCCGTCAGCTGCTGGTCCGGTTCGTCGAAGAGCAGCTCGCCGTGGTCGATCCGGCCGGTGCGGCAGGCGGTTCGGCCCACCAGGTGGGCGGCGACGGGGCCGGTCATCAGCTACTTCAGGATGGCCGCGGTGGGGCTGTGCGTGACCGGTGATGCACTTGTGAGCCCACTTTCTTTTCATTTTTTCACTGTGCCTAATATCTATCTGTCGAAAGTTCTCAACGGATTTGCCCAGTCCTGAGGCTGGCATCAACAAGGAGCACGCCCTGCGCACGCGCGCCTCACGGCGGACCGAGTCGACCACCATGTCGCTGCGGACAGCCCTGCTCGTTCTGGCC
The DNA here is from genome assembly GCF_900119365.1 of Streptomyces atratus. Lineage (GTDB taxonomy): Bacteria > Actinomycetota > Actinomycetes > Streptomycetales > Streptomycetaceae > Streptomyces > Streptomyces atratus_B. The sequence goes on along the minus strand of NZ_FPJO01000008.1, from coordinate 156,669 downwards.
ATCGTTCCCGGCGTCGCACTGGCCGCCCTCTGGGCCGTCACCAGTGGTCAGACTCTGCTGGACTTCCAGCGCCAGGCTGCTCAGGGGCAGTTGGCGCAGAAGGCCGGCCAGCCGTCCAACATCGTGTACTACAACCTCCAGGCGGAGCGCCGGCTCAGTGCCGAGGCGCTCGCCCGGCACAAGGGCGCCACCGACGAACTCCAGCGGCAGCGCAAGCTGACCGACGACGCCGTCGAGAGCTTCCAGACGCTCTCCGACGTGGCGACCGACGACGCTCCCGCCGAGGTCCGTGACGCGGTGGGCAAGGCCCGCGAGGCCATCAACCAGCTGCCGGCCCAGCGCGCGCTCGTCGACGACGGCGGCAGCGACCAGCAGGAGGCCGTGTACGGCTACTACACGGATCTGATCGCGGTCGACCTCCAGCTCTTCGCGGCGCTCAGCCATGTCGACAACGGCCGGATCACCACGCTCTCGCAGCCGCTGGTCGACCTGTTCTGGACCAAGGAGATGATCTCCCGTTCGGACGCCCTGCTGGCGCGCGGCTGGCCCAAGGGGAAACTGGGCACCGAGGATCTGAAGCAGGTCCGGGAGGCGGTTTCCGGCCAGGAACTCCAGTACTCCACCAAGGTCGTTCCCCAGCTGCCCCCGGACGAGAAGGCGATGTGGGAGAAGATCACCCGCAGCGCGGCCTGGAAGACCAAGACGCAGGTGGAGAACGAGGTGCTGCGTCCGGCCGATGCCGACGCGAAGGGGTTCGTCACCCTCGGCGCCCAGGAGAAGACCTGGCGCGGAGCGATGGACGAGCTCACCCCGCAGATCGAGAAGCTGCTGGAGCACCGCACCGCCAGTGTGGTCGAGGAGGGCAAGGGCAGCGTCATGTCGCTGCTGTTCAAGATGGTGCTGACCACGGTCGTCGGTCTGGTGGCCGTGATCGCGGTCATCTGGACCACCTGGCGCCTCACCCGTAACCTCCGCCGCCGGATCGGCAGTCTGCAGGAGCGGGCCGAGGAACTGGAGAAGGCGCTGCCGGATGTCGTCGAGCGGCTCGGTCAGGGCGAGCGGATCGACGTCGAGGCCGAGGCGCGTGCCATCGAGCACGACAACAAGGGCAGCAAGAGCGACGAACTGACCCAGCTCGGCAACGCGCTCAACCTGGCGCGCACCAGTGCGCTGGCGGCGGCCGTCAAACAGGCCGACCAGCACCGCGGCTTCGAGCGACTGCTCCAGCGCATCGCCCGCCGCACGCAGCAGTTGATCGGCCAGCAGCTGAAGAAGCTGGACGAGCTGGAGCGCAAGCACGAGGACCCCGAGGTGCTCGACGGCCTCTTCGACCTCGACCACCTCACCGCCCGGCTGCGGCGGTACGAGGAGAACCTGGTGATTCTCGCGGGCGGTTCCCCGCACCGGCGCTGGCGCAAGCCGGTTCCGCTGCTGGACGTGATGCGGTCCGCCCAGGGCGAGGTGCAGGACTACCGACGGGTGGTGCTGGACCTCGACGGCAGCCCGTGGCTGTCGGAGCGGGCCGTCGGCCCGGTCTCCCACGTGCTCGCCGAGCTCATCGAGAACGCGCTCAGCTTCTCCCGGCCGCCGAGCCCGGTCGAGGTCAGGGCCGCCAAGGTGAGCCGCGGTCTGGCCATCGAGGTCGAGGACCGCGGCCTCGGGATGGACGAGGAGCAACTGGCGGCGGCCAACGAGCTCATGGTCCGGCCGCCCCGGATGGACGTGCTCGCCCACTCCGACGACATCCGTCTCGGTCTGTACGTGATCGCCCGGCTCGCGGACCAGCACGGTCTGCGGGTGGAGTTCCGCTCCTCGGCGTACGGCGGTACCCGCGTGGTCCTGCTCGTCCCCGACGAGCTGACCGTCGCCGAACCGCGGACCGGCCCGGTCGGTGTGCCGGCCCCCGCCGCACCCGCCGCGCCCGCGGCCCCCGCGGCCCCCGCGCCCGGCGACGCGCTGCCCACCCGCGTACAGGGTCAGGCGCTGGCCGGAGTCACCGCGCTGAACACGGCGGGTGTCCCGTACGCCACCACCGAGCAGCCGTACCCGGCACCGGAGCAGGAGCAGCCCTACCAGCCGGCCGAGCCCCCGTTCGCGGGCCAGGAACCGCCGTACGCGGCACCGGAGCCCGCGAACCCGGCACCCGGCGGGGCGTTCGGAGCACCGGCGAGCCCCTACGCCGCGCCGTACGCCACGCACGAGGACCCCTACGGACCGGCCGGGCAGCCCTATATGACGGCCGCCGGTCAGTACCCCGTGGACCAGCCCCCGTACACGGCGCCCGAGGAGCCGTACGGGAACCCGCAGCAGCCCTACGCCGCCCCGTACTCCTCCGGCGCCGGGGCGGACCGTACGTCCCTGCCGATCCCGGCACCACGGCAGTCCGGTCCACAGGGCGTCCGGCCCGCCCCGCTGCCGGTGTCCGAGCCGGACCACCCCGCGCCGCCGGAGCCGGAAGCCGTCCGCGCCCGGAACACCGAGCACGGGTCCGAGCCGCCCGCGCTCCCCGCCCCCGGTGCGGAACCCCCGTTGCCGCGCCGGGTCCGGCAGGCCAGCCTGGCCGACGAACTGCGCATCGCCCCGGCCGCCCGGCCCGCCGCACCGCAGCCGCCGAGCCGGCCGGAGAACCCGCTGCCACGACCGGAGCCACGCCGGGCCGGAGCCGCGATCGGGGCGTTCCAGCGCCGGTCCCGTGCCGCCCGCGCGACCGACGAGGCACCGCAGCAGCCCGCACCGCCCGCCATCCCCCAGCCCACGAGAGAAGAACGGCCATGACACGCACAACCGCCACCCACCAGGATCTCGACTGGCTGCTCGACGGCCTGGTGGACTCGGTGGCCGAGACCCAGAACGCCGTCCTGCTGTCCGACGACGGACTCGTGGTGAGCCACTCGCGCACCATCGACCGCTCCGACGCCGAACGGCTGGCCGCCATCTGCACCGGCCAGCAGAGCCTGGCCCGCGGCGTCGGCCAGCTCTTCAACGGCGGCGGCGTGCACCAGGTGATCGTCGAGCTGAACGAGCTCTGGCTCTTCATCATCGCCGCCGCCCAGGGCACCCACCTGGCCGTCATCGCCTCCCAGGAGGTGGACGCCGAGATCATGTCGCTCGCCATGCACAACCTCGTGCAGCAGGTCGGCCAGAAGCTCAGCACCCCGGTCCGTGAGTTCGACGCCTTCGGTACCGGGGACGGGCAGCGCGCGTGACCCCGTACTGGGAGGACGAGGCCGAGGAGGACGGGGCGGGCACGATGGTGCGCCCGTACACCATCACCCGGGGCCGGACCGCTCCCGAGCGGGACGACTTCAGCCTCATCACCGTGCTCACGACCGCGCAGGACCCCCGGGACGAGCACGGTGCGCCGGTCCGGCCCGGGAGGCTCCAGCCGGAACACCGGATGATCCTGGAGCGCTGCCGCCTCCCGGCCGCGGTCGCCGAGGTCGCCTCCGACCTCGGCCTCCCGGTATCGGTGACCAAGATCCTGCTGGCCGACCTCGTCGCCCAGGGCCTGCTGCTGGCCCGCGCCCCGCTCTCGGTGGCGCGGGTGGCGGGCGGGGCCGACATGGGCATGCTGGCCGCCGTTCGTGACGGACTCCGGAGACTCTGAACCAAGATGACAAGCAGTCAGGCGGCCCCCGCCGCCGTCAAGATACTTATCGCCGGAGGCTTCGGCGTCGGCAAGACCACCCTGGTGGGCGCGGTCAGCGAGGTCGCGCCGCTGCGCACCGAGGAGTACCTGACCAAGGCCAGCATCGGCGTCGACGACCTGGCCGGCATCGGCCAGAAGGACACGACCACCGTGGCGCTGGACTTCGGCCGGATCACGGTCAGTCCCGAGCTGGTGGTCTACCTCTTCGGCACCCCCGGCCAGGAACGCTTCTGGTTCATGTGGAACGACCTGGTCAACGGGGCGCTCGGCGGTGTGGTGATCGCCGACACCCGCAGGCTGGAGACGAGCTTCGCCTCGATCGACTTCTACGAGAGCCGGGACATCCCGTTCGTGGTCGCGATCAACTGCTTCCACGGCCACAACACCCGTACACCGGACGAGATCAGGGCCGCTCTCGACCTCGACCCGCACGTACCGCTGCTGATCGGCGACGTCCGCGAGCGGCCGTTCGGCCGGGACGTGCTGCTGGCCCTGGTGGACCACCTGATGAGCCTGCCCGTCGCGGCCGGCTGACCGTCCGCTCCCCCGTATCGCCCTTTACCTTTCCCGCTCTGGAGACACCTGAGATGGCAACACCCCTGCGCGTCCTGATTCACGGCGGCGGCATCGGCGGGCTCACCCTCGCCACCGCGCTGGCCCGGCGCGGCCACACCGTCGAGGTCGCCGAGCTCCGTGACGAGGTGGACGCGCTCGGCGTCGGCATCATCCAGCCGTCCAACGCACTGCACGTGATGCGGGAGATCGGGGTCCTCGACGACTGCCTGGAGGCGGGCTTCGAGTGGGAGGTCCTGACCATCGCCGACCCGGCCGGCAACACGCTCGCCGAGATACCCCAGCCCCGGATGGGCGACGCCCCCTCCAACAACGGCATCCCGCGCCCCGCCCTGGCCCGGGTGCTGAACTCCGCCGCCGTCGGCGCGGGCGCGAAGATCCGCATCGGCACCACCATCACCGAACTGACCGACGACGGCCAGGGCGTGGACGTCACCCTGTCCGACGGCTCCTCGGGCCGCTGGGACCTGGTGGTCGGCTTCGACGGCATCGGTTCGCCGCTGCGCACCCGGCTCTACGGGGACCGCTACACCCCCGAGTACACCGGCTTCGCCAACTGGCGGGTGACGGTTCCCCGGCAGCCACAGGTGCGGGGCGTGGTGATGGGCACCGCGGGCAAGGACGCCAAGGCGCTGCTCACCCCGATCACCGAGGAACTGATGTACCTGGGTGCGGTGTTCGCGGAGGCCGAGGACTTCCGGCCGGACCCGGAGCGGGCCCACGAGCAGCTCACGGAGCGGCTGTCGATGTTCTCCGGACCGGTCGCCGAGGCGCTCGCCACCGTGACCGACCCGGCCTCGGTGGTGTACTCGCGGATCTCCCAGGTGACGGTCGAGGAACCGTGGCACGTCGGCCGGGTCGTGCTGGCCGGTGACGCCGCGCACGCCTCCACCCCGCACATCGCGCAGGGCGCGGCGATGGCCGTCGAGGACGCGCTGGTGCTCGCCGAGTCGCTGGACGCCGAGGCCGAGGTGGCCGCGGCCCTCGACGCGTGGGAGGCGCGCCGCCGCCCCCGGGCCATGTGGGTGCAGGCCATGTCGCGTGCGGTGCTCAAGCAGGAGACGGGCAGCGGGACGACGTCCAAGGAGGACGAGCTGCTGAAGGTCGGCATTCCGGGTGCGGCGCACGTGCTGGTGAAGCCGTACTGATCGGCACCGATGCGCGCTGATGCGCGCATGGCCGTACGGGCCCGGATCACCGGGCCCGTACGGTGCGTTCACGGCAGTACGGCCACCCCGTCGATCTCGACCAGGGCCTGCTCGTCCCAGAGCCTGGCCACACCGATGACCGCCATCGCCGGGTAGTCGCGGCCCGCCAGCCGCCGCCAGATCCGGCCCAGTTCCTCGGCCCGTTCGCGGTAGTCGGCCACATCGGTGGCGTACACGGTGACCCGGGCGAGGTCCGTCGGGGCGCCGCCCGCCGCGCCCAGCGCGGTGAGCAGGTTGGTGAGCGCCGTCGCGAACTGCTCGGGCAGATCGTCACCGACGACCTTGCCGTCCTGGTCGAGGGCGGTCTGCCCGGCCAGGAAGACCAGGTGGCCGCCGGTCACGGTGACGGCGTGCGAGAAGCCCGTGGGCGGGGACAGCTCGACGGGGTTGATCCGGTGGACCGGACTCATACGGACGCCTCCCGGCTCGCGTACAGCTCCTTGGCGATGATGGTGCGCTGGACCTCGCTGGCGCCCTCGTAGATCCGTGGCGCGCGGACCTCCCGGTAGAGGTGTTCCAGGAGGTGGCCGCGGCGCAGGGCGCGGGCGCCGTGCAGTTGGACGGCGGTGTCGACGACGTACTGCGCGGTCTCGGTGGCGTACAGCTTCGCCATGGCGGCCCGGCGCGGCACGCCGGACTCCCCCGCGTCGTACGCGGCGGCGGCCGCGTAGACCAGGAGCCGGGCGGCCTCGGTCCGGGTCGCCATTTCGGCGACCTGGTGGGAGACGGCCTGAAGGTCCTTCAGCGGGCCGCCGAACGCGGTGCGGTGGGCGGTGTGCTCCACCGTGGCGTCGAGGGCCGCGCGGGCCATGCCGACGGCGAACGCGCCGACGCTGGGGCGGAACAGGTTGAGGGTGTCCATGGCGACCCGGAAGCCCCGGTCCGGCTCTCCGAGGACGTCGTCGGGGGTGACCGGGACACCGTCGAAGTCCAGCGCCCCGATGGGGTGCGGCGAGAGCATGTCCAGGGCGGTACCGGTCAGTCCGGGGCGGTCGGCGGGGACCAGGAACGCGGTGACGCCGCGGGAGCCCGCACCCTGGGTCGTGCGGGCGAAGACCGTGTAGAAGTCGGCCTCCGGCGCGTTGGAGATCCAGCACTTCTCACCGGTCAGCCGCCAGCCGCCGGGGGTGTGTTCGGCGCTCAGGGCGAGGGCCCCCGCGTCGGAGCCCGCGCCCGGCTCGCTGAGCGCGAAGGCGGCGACGGCGCGGCCCGCCCGCACCTCGGGGAGCCAGCGCTCGCGCTGGGCCGGGGTGCCCGAGCGGACCAGCGGGTGGGTGCCGAGGCCCTGGAGGGCCAGTGCGGTCTCGGCCTCGGTGCAGCCGCGGGCCAGGGACTCGCGGAGCAGGCAGAGGCCGAGGGCGCCGGAGTCCAGCATCCGGTCGAGGAGGCCCGATTCGCCGAGTGCGGCGATCAGGGGGCGGTTGACATGCCCGGGGTCACCTTTCTCCGCGAGGGGGCGCAGACTCTGCTCGGCAAGGGTCCTCAGCTCTTCACACCAGGCGGTTTGTGCCGGTTCGAGCGAGAATGCCGTCATACCGGCACCTCTCTTGTCGCGTCTTCTCGGTTTCTCGTGCCCGTTCTTCGCATCGGCGCTCCGGCCTGTCGTCCTGTCCGTTCCCGTGCTCGTCTTCCCACCTGTTCGAATTCCAGTCCACTCGCCTTATCGCGGACCGTTGACTACCGTCACCCGAACGATACGCTCCAGAGGCGACAAGGGGGCGATCCGTCATGGACCCGAAGACCTCAGCGCACCTCGACACCTTCGCCAGGGAGCACCTGCCACCCCAGGACCAGTGGCCGGAACTGCTCTTCGACCTTCCCGAACTGCGCTATCCGGACCGCCTCAACTGCGCGGCGGAGCTGCTGGACCGCACGGCCGACCGCCTGGGCCCCGACCGCCCCGCCTTCCGCACCCCCGACGGCGGGGTCTGGAGCTACGGGGAGCTGCGGGAGCGGGTGGACCGGATCGCCCATGTCCTCACCTCCGATCTGGGGGTCGTCCCCGGCAACCGCGTCCTGCTGCGCGGCCCCACCACCCCCCGACTGGCCGCCTGCTGGCTCGCGGTGCTGAAGGCCGGCGCGATCGCCGTCACGGTGCTGGACCGGCAGCGGTCCGCCGAACTCTCCACCATCTGCTCCATCGCCCGGGTGAGTCATGCGCTGTGCGACGTCCGGGCGGCCGACGACCTGGTGAAGGCCGAGGTGCCGGGGCTGCGGATCACGGTGTACGGAGGTGACGCCCCGGACGACCTGCTGCGGCTGGCCGAGGCCAGGACCGGGCCGTACCGCGCCGTGGACACGGCGGCGGACGATGTCGCGCTGATCGCGTTCACCTCGGGCACCACCGGACGGCCCAAGGGCTGCATGCACTTCCACCGGGATGTGCTCGCCATCGCCGACACCTTCTCGGCCCATGTGCTCCGGCCCACGCCCGACGACGTGTTCGCGGGCAGTCCGCCGCTCGGCTTCACCTTCGGGCTCGGCGGTCTGGTGGTCTTCCCGCTGCGGGCCGGCGCCAGTGCCCTGCTTCTCGAACAGTCCGGCCCGGCCCAGTTGCTGCCCGAGCTCGCCGCCCACCGGGTCTCGGTGCTGTTCACCGCGCCGACCGCCTACCGCGTGATGCTCGACCGCATCGACGGGCACGACCTGAGCGCGCTGCGCCGCTGCGTCTCGGCCGGGGAGAACCTTCCGGTGGCCACCTGGCGGTCCTGGCACGAGCGGACGGGGCTGCGCATCATCAACGGCATCGGCGCCACCGAGCTGCTGCACATCTTCATCTCGGCCGCCGACGACGCGATCCGCCCGGGCACCACCGGAGTCCCCGTGCCCGGCTGGCAGGCCCGGGTGCTGGACCGCGACGGCCGGCCGGTACCCGACGGCGAGCCCGGACTCCTCGCCGTACGCGGTCCGGTCGGCTGCCGCTATCTCGCCGACGAACGCCAGCGGGACTATGTGGCGCACGGCTGGAACCTCACCGGTGACACCTATGTGCGCGACGCGGACGGCTACTTCCGTTACGTGGCCCGCGCCGACGACATGATCATCTCCTCCGGCTACAACATCGCGGGCCCCGAGGTGGAGGACGCCCTGCTGCGCCACCCCTCGGTGGCCGAGGCGGCCGTGGTGGGCCGGGCGGACGAGCTGCGCGGCCAGATCGTGGTGGCGTACGTGGTGCTGCGCGAGGGCGCGGCGACGGCGGCCGAGGAGCTGCGCGCGTTCATGAAGAACGAGCTGGCCCCGCACAAGTGCCCGCGTGTCATCGAGTTCCTGCCCGCCCTCCCCCGCACCGCCACCGGCAAGCTCCAGCGCTTCCGGCTGCGGGACGACTGACGCGAAGGGCCGGGCAACCGGCCCGAAATACGGGTGTCCCGTTCCACGCACACCCGGCAGGATGAAGCATGACCTGGACCTTCACCGATGACGTCGATGTCTTCCTCGACGCGGCCGGCGCCTCGCTGGCCGCCCGGCCCGCCGAGAACATTCTGGTGCTGACCGTCACCGCGACGCTCCGGCGCGACGGCCCGCGCGCCTACGGCGACGCCGCCCCGCTGCTGGGCTGGTGGCGCGGGGCGGACGGCGAGGTCGCGGGGACGCTCGTGCAGACCCCGCCGTACCCGCCGCTGCTGGGAACCGTCGCCCCGGAGGCGGTCGCTCCGCTGGCCGCAGCGCTCCCCCTGACCGGGATCAACGCGGACCGGGCCACCGCCGAGGCGCTGGCCGCCAACTGGCCCGGCCACCGGGTCGACCAGGAGCAACGCCTCTACCGGCTGGAGACTCTGGTCCCGCCCTCCCCGGCACCGCCGGGCAGGCCCCGGGCCGCCACCGCCGCCGACCGGGAGCTGCTGGTGCGCTGGCATCTCGCGTTCGCCGACCAGGTCGGACAGCCCGGCACCCATGCCGAACGGATCCTGGACGAGCGGACGGCGTCCGGCAGCCTGACTCTCTGGGAGGCCGACGGCGTCCCGGTGTCGATGGCGGGCGTCTCACCCCGGATCGCGGGCACGGTACGGATCGCGGCGGTCTACACGCCTCACGAGTACCGCGGCCGGGGGTACGCGGCCGCGGTGACGGCGGAGATCAGCCGGGCGGCGCGGGAGGCCGGCGCGCAGGAGGTGCTGCTCTTCACCGACCTCGCGAACTCCACCAGCAACGGTGTGTACCAACGCATCGGCTACCGGCCGGTCTCGGACCGGCTGCTGGTCAGCGCGGCGGAGCGATGAGCGGGCCGCCGGAACCCGTCTGGCTGGTCGCCGCGAACGTGGTGCTGTGGCGGCGGTACGGGGAGCAGGGCCAGGAGTTGCGTCCCGGTACGAAGGCGTACCGGGGCGGGGCGAAGGTGTACGTCGTCGACACGTACCCGGGGACGGGGCACCGGCAGCTGACCACGGTGGGACACGGGCGGCACACCGGCCACTGGATCACCATCGACACGGGGACTCGCCATCTGCACACCTTCCGGGCGCAGTTGGTGTACGGCCCGGCTGTGCTGAAGCGGTGCGCCGGCCGGGGCTTCGGCACCCGTGAGGAGGCCGAGGTACTGGCGGCGCTGCTGGAGCGGGTAGCCCGCGAGGAGCGCCACGCCCACCACGGGGCCCCGCACCAGGACGGGTGCCGGTGTCACGAGTGTCTGTCCGTCACCCCAGGGTGAGCCGCGGCTTCGGTGCGTCCGTGCGGCCGGTCGGCGGGGTGCGGCTGCCCGCGCGGTACGGGAGCGGCCAGGGCGCGCCCGGTCCGCCGTAGCCCTGCTCGGCCGCCGCGTGCAGGGTCCAGTGCGGGTCGTAGAGATGGGGGCGGGCCAGCGCGCAGAGGTCGGCCCGGCCCGCGAGCAGCAGGGAGTTGACGTCGTCCCAGGAGGAGATCGCGCCGACCGCGATGACGGGCACGCACAGGGTGTTGCGGATCCGGTCCGCGTACGGGGTCTGGTACGAACGGCCGTACTCGGGGCGTTCGTCGGGCACGACCTGGCCGGTGGAGACGTCGATGGCATCGGCCCCGTGGGCGACGAAGGCACGGGCGGTCTCGACGGCGTCCTCGGCCGTGGTGCCGCCCTCGGCCCAGTCCGTGGCGGAGATCCGGACGGTCATGGGCCGGTCGTCGGGCCAGACGGCACGGACGGCGTCGAAGACTTCGAGGGGGAAGCGGAGCCGGTTGCGCAGTGGGCCGCCGTACTCGTCGGTGCGGTGGTTGGTGAGCGGCGAGAGGAAACCGGAGAGCAGATAGCCGTGGGCGCAGTGGAGTTCGAGCAGGTCGAAGCCGCAGCGGTCGGCGCGCCGGGCCGCCGAGACGAACTGCTCGCGCACGGTGTCGAGTCCGGCCCGGTCCAGGGCGTGCGGGACCTGGTTGACGCCGTCCGCGTACGGGATCGGGGAGGCGGCGGCGAGCGGCCAGTTGCCGTGGTCGAGGGGCTGGTCGATGCCTTCCCACATCAGTCTGGTGGAGCCCTTGCGCCCGGAGTGGCCGAGCTGCACGCCGATGGCCGTGCCTGGTGCGCCCGCATGGACGAAGTCGGTGATCCGGGTCCAGGCGGCGGCCTGTTCGGGGGTGTAGAGGCCGGTGCAGCCGGGGGTGATGCGGCCCTCGGCGCTGACGCACACCATCTCCGTCATGACGAGACCGGCGCCGCCGAGCGCGCGTGCGCCCAGGTGGACGAGGTGGAAGTCGCCGGGGACGCCGTCGGCTGCGGAGTACATGTCCATGGGCGAGACGACGACGCGGTTGCGGAGTTCGAGGCCGCGCAGCCGCAGCGGGGTGAACATCGGCGGGACGCCCGGGGCGCAGCCGAACTCCTCCTCGACGGCGGCGGTGAAGGAGGCGTCGCGCAGCCGCAGATTGTCGTGGGTGACGCGGCGGCTGCGGGTGAGGAGGTTGAAGGCGAACTGGCGGGGCGGCTGGTCGACATAGGTGCCCAGCTCCTCGAACCAGCGCAGGCTTGCCGCGGCGGCCCGCTGGGTCGATTCGACGACCGGCCGGCGCTCGGCCTCGTACGCGGACAGTGCCTGCGGCAGGTCGGGCTGTTCCTCGATGCAGGCGGCGAGGGCGAGGGCGTCCTCGACGGCGAGTTTGGTGCCGGAGCCGATGGAGAAGTGCGCGGTGTGGGCGGCGTCGCCGATGAGGACCGTGTTGCCGTGCGACCAGTGGGCGTTGACGACGGTGCGGAAGGTGAGCCAGGAGGAGTTGTTGGAACGCAGCGTCCGGCCGCCGAGCGCCTCGGTGAAGATCTTGGCGCACCGCAGCGTCGAATGCTCGACCGTGCAGCTGTCGAAGCCGGCGGCCCGCCAGACCTCCTCGCGCATCTCGACGATGACGGTGGAGGCGTCGGCCGAGTAGGGGTAGCCGTGGAGCTGCATCACCCCGTACGCGGTCTCGGCGGTCTCGAAGCGGAAGGCGTCGAGGGCGAAGTCGGCGGCGAGCCAGATGTAGCGGCAGCGGTGGGTGGTGAGGCGGGGGCCGAAGGTGTCGGCGTGGGCGGCGCGGGTGAGGCTGTGCACACCGTCGGCGGCGATCACCAGGTCGTGGGTGGCGGCGAGCTCGGCGGCCGGCGGTGCCTCGGTGCGGAAGCGGAGGTGTACGCCGAGGGACTGGCAGCGCTCCCGCAGGATCCGCAGCAGCCTGCGTCTGCCCAGCGCGGCGAAGCCGTGGCCGCCGGATGCCTGGGTGACGCCCCGGTGGACGATGTCGATGTCGTCCCACCGTACGAATGCGTCCCTGAGGGCCCGGTACACGACGGGGTCGGCGTGTTCGATGCCGCCGAGGGTCTCGTCGGAGAGGACGACGCCGAAGCCGAAGGTGTCCTCGGGGGCGTTGCGCTCCCAGACGGTGATCTCGCGGTCCGGGTCGAGCCGCTTGAGCAGGGCCGCGGCGTAGAGCCCGCCGGGCCCGCCGCCGATGACCGCGATGCGCTTCACGCCGGTCCGGGTCGCACCGGCCGCAGCCGCTTCGGGCACCATCGCGCTACCGGCCCTGCCATTTCGGGGGCCGTTTCTCGGTGAAGGCGGCATGGAATTCCGCGTAGTCCTCGCCGTGCATCAGCAGGGCCTGGGTGGCGGCGTCCATCTCGACGGCGGCGGCGAGCGGCATGTCGAGTTCGGCGGTGAGCAGGGCCTTGGTCTGGGCGAGGGCGAGGGCCGGACCGTCGGCGAGGCGGCGGGCGAGCGCGGCCGCGCGTACGTCGGCCTGGCCCTCGTCGGTCAGCTCGCTGATCAGCCCGATCCGTTCTGCTTCGGGTGCGCGGACGGGTTCGCCGAGCATCAGCAGCCGGGTGGCGTGGCCGAGGCCGACGACGCGCGGCAGCAGGTAGGCGGCGCCCATGTCGCCGCCGGAGAGGCCGACCTTGGTGAACAGGAAGGCGAAGCGGGCCGACGGATCGGCGATCCGGAAGTCGGCGGCCAGCGCGAGCACCGCCCCGGCGCCCGCCGCCACCCCGTGTACGGCGGCGATGACGGGGAAGGGGGTTTCACGTAGGGCCCGCACCACCTGTCCGGTCATGCGATTGAAATCGAGGAGCTGGGCGGTGTCCATGGCGAGTGTCGCGCCGATGATGTCGTCGACATCTCCGCCGGAGCAGAATCCGCGGCCCTCCCCCGCGAGCACCAGAGCGCGCACGCTGCGTTCGCGGGACAGTTCGGCGAGCAGGTCGCGCAGGTCCGCGTAGGCACCGAAGGTGAGCGCGTTGAGTTTCTCGGGCCGGGCGAGCGTGACGGTGGCAACCCCGTCGTCCGTCGTCAGCCGCAGATGGCACCAGTCGTCCGTGTGCGGGGCGGAGCTGGGAAACGGGCTCATGGAGGGGGCTCCCCTTCAGCCGTCGGGCCGCTGCCTGCACCCGAACTTATCACTGGTACGTGACTTCCGTCACGAGAACGCGATAAGTGGAGCGTGAGAACGCAGTGACAAACGTCCCATTCATACCGGTCGGCGGTCCCTTGCCCGTGTCGTTGCGCTTCGTAAGGTTGAAACCGAGAAGTCTTGACTGCCAGAAAGCCCCCAGAAAGCCCCAGAGAGCCCAGGAGATCCCGGGGATCCCGAAGAGTCTCCGCCCTCGTGAACCCGCACCCGCCCTCGCACCCCGGAACGGAAACCATGCCGTGCCCCCCGATGTCCCCCCTTCCGCCTCCTGGCGGATCGCGCTGCCGCACTCGACGGCGGCCGTACCGATTGCCCGTGCTCTGATCCGTACCGCACTCGCGGACATCGACGCACCGGCCGACACCGACACCGCCGAGCTCCTCACCGCGGAGCTGGTCGCCAACGCGGTCGAGCACACCCGCAGCGACGAGCCGATCGAGCTGGTGGTGGAGCTCCTGCCGACCGGCTGCCAGGTCGAGGTCCACGACCGCGACCCCGCCCCGCCTGGCGGGCTCTCCTTCCCCCGGCCCGGCGGCGAGCCGGACCCCTGGCAGGAACACGGCCGGGGTCTGCTGCTGATCCGTACGCTCAGCTCGTCCTGCGGCCACCGCACGACGGAGCACGGCAAGGCGGTGTGGTTCACCCTGCCGTCCCTCACGCCTCAGAGCTGACCCGCCGCCCTCACCGGGCGGCGCCGGCTCCGGCCAGCCGGGAGCGGCTGCGGCCGTAGAAGGCGTACACCGCCGAGCCGACGCCCAGGAAGACCGCGAACTGGACCCAGGTCGCCCAGCCCGTCCCGTACATCAGATAGAGGCAGAAGGCGACGCCCAGGAGCGGGCTCAGCGGATAGAGCGGCACCCGGAACGATCCCTTCACCTCCGGGTTGCGCCGCCGCAGCACGATCACCGCGAGGTTCACCGCGACCATGGTGGCCAGCGCGCCGATGGTCGTCAGGTTCACCACCACGTCGAGCGACGAGAAGGCCGCCGGGACCGCGAAGACGACGGCCACGATCCAGGTGTTGGCGACCGGCGTCGATGTTCGGGGCGAGACCCGCTCGAAGATCCGCGGGATCAGTCCGTCACGGGACATCGACATCAGGATGCGGGTCTGCCCGTACATCACCGCGAGCACGACGGACGCGATCGCGACGACCGCGCCGAAGGCGATGATTCCGCCGCCCACGGTCGAGTCGGTGACCTGGTCGACGACGATCGAGAGCGCCGCCGGCCGGTCGGCCACGGCCTTCGGCCCCAGCGCGCCGATGGCGGCGAGCGCGACCGCGCAGTAGAGCAGGGTGACCAGGCCGATGCAGACCATGATCGCGATCGGGATGTTCCGCCGCGGGTTCCTGACCTCTTCGCCCGCGGTGGTGATGGCGTCGAAGCCGATGTACGAGAAGAAGGCCAGCGACGCACCGGCCGTGACCCCGCCAGCGCCCTGGGCGAAGAACGGCGTGAGGTTGCCGTGCTCGAAGGCCGTGAAGGCGATGACGCAGAACAGGACCAGGATGGTGATCTTGAGGACCGCCATCGCGGCGGTGGCCCCGGCGCTCTCCCGGACACCGCGCGCCAGCAGGGTCGCGGCCATCATGACGACCAGGACGGCCGGCAGATTGATCACGCCGCCGTCGCCGGGACCCGCCGAGAGTGCGGCCGGCAGCTGCGCGCCGAACAGGCTGTCCAGCAGCTCGTTGACGTACTGGCTCCAGCCGACGGCGACCGCGGAGACCGAGACGCCGTACTCCAGCAGCAGACACCAGCCGACGAGGAACGCGACGCGTTCGCCGAGGGTCGCGTAGGCGAAGGAGTAGGAGCTGCCGGAGACCGGGATGGCGCTGCCCAGTTCGGCGAAGGAGAACGCGGTGAAGATGCAGGTGATCGCGGCGAGCACGAAGGAGAGCACGACCGCGGGGCCCGCCTCGGCGACGCTGTCGGAGAGGCCGACGAAGATGCCGGTGCCGACGACGGCGCCGACCCCGAAGCACACCAGCTGGAAGAGCCCCATGGTGCGCTTGAGGCCGTGCCCCTCCAGGTCGGCGCCGGACTCGGCGATCAGCTGGTGGGGGTTCTTGATGCGCCGCCCGGACGGATGCGGGGGGCTCGGTGGGCGCAGCGGACTCACGAGGATGGTCTCTTCTCTGGTGGAGCACGTGGGGGGGGTGTGCCGGGGCTGTGGGGGCTCCGGTGCCACACAAAAAAATGGGGTTCGAGCGTGCGAGCCCGAACCCCACCAAGAGGCAACATATTAGTCGCCTTCACGCATGTTCACCCAATCGGGCGCATGATCATGCAGCGATCAGCCTTTGGCCGCCGGGGGTGCCAGGGTCGCCACCAGAACGGCCTTGATCGTGTGCATCCGGTTCTCCGCCTCGTCGAAGACGACCGAGTGCGCGGACTCGAAGACCTCGTCGGTGACTTCCAGCTCCGCCAGCCCGTAGGCGGCCTCGACCTCCCGACCGACCGCGGTGCCGAGGTCGTGGTAGGCCGGGAGGCAGTGCAGGAACTTCACGTCGGCGTTGCCGGTGGCGCGGAGCACGTCCATGGTCACGGCGTACGGCGCCAGGGCCTCGATGCGCTCGGCCCATACCTCCTTGGGCTCGCCCATGGAGACCCAGACGTCGGTGACGACGAAGTCGGCGCCCTTGACGCCCTCGGCGATGTCCTCGGTGAGGGTGACGGTCGCACCGCTCGCACCGGCCAGCCGGTGGGCCTCGGCGACGATCCCCTCGGCGGGCCAGTACGCCTTCGGCGCGACGATCCGGACGTCCATGCCGAGCAGGGCGCCGGTGATCAGGTAGGAGTTGCCCATGTTGAAGCGGGCGTCGCCGAGGTAGGCGAAGGCGATCCGCTCCAGCGGCTTGTCGCTGTGCTCGGTCATGGTGAGGACGTCGGCGAGCATCTGGGTGGGGTGCCAGTCGTCGGTGAGCCCGTTGAAGACCGGAACGCCGCCCTGGGCGGCCAGCTCCTCGACGGCCGCCTGGCTGTCACCGCGGTACTCGATGCCGTCGAACATCCGGCCGAGGACACGGGCCGTGTCCTTCACCGACTCCTTGTGCCCCATCTGCGAACCGGAGGGGTCCAGACAGGTCGTTGACGCGCCCTGGTCCGCGGCGGCCACCTCGAAGGCGCAGCGGGTACGGGTCGAGGTCTTCTCGAAGATCAGCGCGATGTTCTTGCCGCGCAGCCGCTGCGTCTCGGTCCCCGACTTCTTGGCGGCCTTGAGCTCGGCCGCGAGCTCGATCAGGCCGCGGAACTCCTCGGCCGTGAAGTCCAGCTCCTTGAGGAAGTGGCGGCCTGCGAGGTCTATGGCCATGGGACAGCTCCTGGGTCGGGCGAGGATCGCACGTACAGTGACTCTGGAAGTCTATACGACACCATGCATCGCTATACGGCACGCCCGCCGTCCGTCCGGTGCCCTCCGGCCGCTGGGGTCTTTCGTTTGGATCAGGCCGGACCCCGCGGGCCCGGCATGATCCAAACGAGAGGCCCTACACCGGGTCGCGCACCACCGGACAGCTCATGCAGCGGGGGCCGCCCCTGCCCCGGCCGAGTTCGCTGCCTCGGATCTCGATGACTTCGATGCCCTCCTTGCGCAGAAAGGTGTTGGTGGTGGCGTTGCGCTCGTACGCGACGACGACGCCCGGCTCCACCGCCAGTACGTTGCAGCCGTCGTCCCACTGCTCGCGCTCGGCGGCGTGCACGTCCTGGGTGGCCGTGAGGACCCGGATCGAGTCCAGCCCCAGGGCCTGTGCGATCGCCCGGTGCATGTGCTCGGGCGGATGGTCGGTGACCTTCAGATCCCTGGGCCCCTCGCCGGGCTCGATGGTGTACGAGCGGAGCATGCCCAGGCCGGCGTACTTGGTGAAGGTGTCGCCGTCGATCATCGTCATCACCGTGTCGAGGTGCATGAACGCCCGGCGCTTGGGCATGTCGAGCGCCACGATCGTGCGGGCCGAACCGGCGTCGAACAGTCCGCGGGCCAGCATCTCCACCGCCTGCGGGGTGGTGCGCTCGCTCATCCCGATGAGTACGGCTCCGCGGCCGATGACCAGTACGTCGCCGCCCTCGATGGTGGACGGGTAGTCGTCCTGCCCTTCCGACCAGTGGTGGAAGGCACCCGCGTCGGGGCCGGTGAAGAGGGGGTGGTGGCGGTAGATCGCCTCGAAGTGGACGGTCTCCCGCTGCCGGGCCGGCCACCGCATCGCGTTGATGGACACCCCGTCGTATATCCACGCCGAGGTGTCCCGGGTGAAGAGGTGGTTCGGCAGCGGGTCGAGCAGGAAGTCGTCCAGGTCCATCACATGGAAGCGGACGGAGGTCGGCTCGCTGTGGCCGGCCAGGAACTCCCGCTTGGTCATCCCGCCGACGAGCGCGTCGGCCAGCTCGCCGCTGGGCAGCTCCTCGAAGGCGGCCCGCAGATGCTCGGTGGCGAGCGGGCCGTACTCCTTCTCCTCGAAGACCCGGTCCAGGACGAGCCGTCTGGCCACCGGGATGTCCAGTGACTCACGGAGCAGGTCGCCGAAGAGATGCACCTCCACGCCGCGGTCGCGCAGCACGTCCGCGAAGCCGTCGTGCTCCTGGCGGGCCCGGCGCACCCAGAGCACGTCGTCGAACAGGAGCGCGTCCTTGTTGCTGGGGGTGAGGCGCTTCAGTTCCAGATCGGGGCGGTGCAGGATGACGCGGCGCAGCCGCCCGGCCTCGGAGTCGACGTGGAATCCCATGTCTCCATCCTCACCGTGCGCAGGCGTTTCACTCCCACGAATCGCCAGCGGGTTCTCCGTTCATCGCACCGGAAACCCGCCGGCGATTCCCCGTGCCCTGCGCGACAGGCGTCAGAGCCTCGGGTCGACCGGCTCCGACTCCAGGGCCAGCACCGCGAACACCGCCTCGTGGACCCGCCACAGCGGCTCCCCGTCGGCCAGCCGGTCCAGCGCTTCGAGCCCCAGCGCGTACTCCCGCAGGGCCAGCGAGCGCTTGTGGCCGAGGAACCTGTCGCGCAGCCGCTCCAGGTTCTCCGGGCGGGTGTACTCGGGGCCGTAGATGATCCGGAGGTACTCCCGGCCGCGCACCTTGATGCCCGGCTGGACCAGCCTGCCCCTGCCGTCCCGTACGAGTGCGGCGAGCGGTTTGACGACCATGCCTTCGCCGCCGCGGCCGGTCATCTCCAGCCACCAGTCGACACCGGCGCGCACCGACGCCTCGTCCCCCGTGTCGACGACGAGCCGGCGGGTGGTCTGGAGGAGCCCGGTCGGGTCGTGCTCGACCAGCCGGTCGATCCAGGCCAGCTGCTCGTCGTGCGGTACGGAGGCCAGTGAGCGGCCCTGGACGGCGAGGATCTGGAACGGTGCGAGCCGCACCCCGTCCAGCCCCTGAGTGCTCCAGCAGTACCGGCGGTACGCCTCGGTGAACGCGGCGGCGTCCTCGGCGCGGCCCCGCTGGCGGTCGGCGAGAGCACCGACGTCCACACCGCGGGCCGCGGCCGCCGCGAGGGCCGCGTTGGCCTCCGGCAGGGCGGCGCCGGACGCGGCACCGACCGCGGCGTACTGCGAGCGCAGCAGCCCGCCCGCCTTGAGGGACCAGGGCATCAGCTCGGCGTCGAGCAGCACCCATTCGGTGCCCCACTCCTCCCAGAGCCCGGCGGCGGTGACGGCGGCGCGCAGCCTGCCGAGGATCACCTCGGTGAGCTCGACGTCGTCGAGGAACGGCCGTCCGGTACGCGTGTACAGCGCCCCGGTCGGGCCACCGGCCGAGCCGGAGGCGCCCGGCGAGCCGCCCACACCGAACCGCTCACGGGCGGCGGCCGCGTCCCTGCAGACCAGCGCCACCGCACGTGATCCCATGTGCTTCTCCTCGCACACGACCTCGGTGACGCCGTCCGCCCGGTACTGCGCGAAGGCCTCGGCCGGGTGCTCCAGATAGCCGTCCTCGCGCGAGGTGGCGGTGGGCGCCATGGTCGGCGGGAGGTAGCCGAGCAGCTGGGGGTCGACGGCGAACCGGCTCATGACTTCGAGCGCGGCGGCGGCGTTCTCCTCACGGACCGCGATGCGGCCCATGTGCCGGGTCTCGACGGTCCGGCGGCCCTGCACATCGGCGAGGTCGAGCGGCCGCCCCTCCCGGCCACCGGGTGCCTCGGTGGCCAGCGGCTTGGCCGGCTCGTACCAGACCTGCTCGGCGGGTACGTCGACGAGCTCGCGCTCCGGCCAGCGCAGCGCGGTCATCTTCCCGCCGAAGACGGCTCCGGTGTCCAGGCAGATGGTGTTGTTGACCCAGGACGTGTTGGGCACCGGGGTGTGGCCGTAGACCACGGCGGCCCGGCCGCGGTACTCCTCCGCCCACGGGTAGCGCACGGGCAGGCCGAACTCGTCGGTCTCGCCGGTGGTGTCCCCGTACAGCGCGTGCGAGCGGACCCGTCCGGAAGTGCGGCCGTGGTACTTCTCGGGCAGTCCGGCGTGGCAGACGACGAGCTTGCCCTCGTCGAGCACGTAGTGGCTGACGAGCCCGTCGATGAACTCCCGCACCTGCCCCCGGAAGGCCGGGTCCTTCTCGTCCTCCCGGTCCAGCTGCTCGATGGTCTCGGCGAGCCCATGGGTGGGCTGCACCTGGCGGCCCTTGAGGTAGCGACCGAGCTTGTTCTCGTGGTTGCCCGGCACGCACAGGGCGTTGCCCGCCGACACCATGGCCATGACGCGGCGCAGCACCCCGGGGCTGTCGGGGCCGCGGTCCACGAGGTCGCCGACGAAGACCGCCGTGCGCCCTTCGGGGTGCGCGCCGTCGACGTAGCCGAGCTTGCCGAGCAGGGACTCCAGCTCGGAGCTGCAGCCGTGGATGTCGCCGATGATGTCGAAGGGGCCGGTGAGGTGGCGCAGGTCGTTGTAGCGGCGCTCCAGCACCACTTCGGCGTGGACCGCCTCCTCCTCGGTGCGCAGGATGTGCACCTTGCGGAAGCCCTCGCGCTCCAGTCCGCGCAGCGAACGGCGCAGTTCGCGACGGTGGCGCTGGATGACGTGGCGCGGCATGTCGGCGCGGTCGGGCCGGGCCGCGTTGCGCGCGACGCAGACCTCTTCGGGCAGGTCGAGGACGATCGCGATGGGCAGCACGTCGTGGCTCCTGGCCAGCTGGACCAGCTGCTTGCGGCTCTCGGACTGGACGCTGGTCGCGTCCACGACGGTCAGCCGCCCGGCTGCCAGCCGCTTGCCGACGATTGTGTGCAGGACGTCGAAGGCGTCATGGCTGGCGCTCTGGTCGTTCTCGTCGTCGGCGACCAGGCCGCGGCAGAAGTCCGAGGAGACGATCTCCGTGGGCTTGAAGTGCCTGCGGGCGAAGGTGGACTTGCCGGAGCCGCTGGCCCCGATGAGGACCACCAGGGAGAGGTCGGTCACCGGCAGCGTGCGTGAGGTACTGGTCATGCGGCATTCGCCTCCTTCTCGGTCCGGTCGCTGCTCTGCTTCGTGGTTTCGTTCCGGTGCGGCTTCGCGGTCTCGTCGGCCGCGGTCATCGTGAACACGGCCATCTGCGTGGGCGGCCCCACCTCGGGATCGTCGGGCCCCACGGGGACGAAGTCGACCCCGTATCCGTGCCGCTGCGCCACTTCCCGGGCCCAGTCGCGGAATTCGGCCCTGGTCCACTCGAACCGGTGGTCGCCGTGGCGCACATGCCCGGCGGGAAGGGTCTCCCAGCGGACGTTGTACTCGACGTTCGGCGTGGTCACGAGCACGGTCCGGGGGCGGGCCGACCCGAACACGGCGTACTCCAGCGCGGGCAGTCTCGGCAGGTCGAGGTGTTCGACGACCTCGCTGAGCACGGCCGCGTCGTACCCCTTGAGCCGCTTGTCGGTATAGGTGAGCGAGCCCTGCCGGAGCGTGATCCGGGCAGCCTGCCGCTCCCCCATCCGGTCCAGCTTCAGCCGTCGCGACGCGATGGTGAGGGCGCGCACGGAGACGTCGACGCCGACGATCTCCGTGAAGGCCACGTCCTTGAGCAGGGCCTGCACCAACTGTCCCTGCCCGCAGCCCAGGTCGAGCACCCGGCTCGCGCCCGCGGCCCGCAGCGCGTCGAGGATCGCGGCGCGCCGCTGCTCGGCGAGCGGGACCGGCTTCTCCTCGGTGTCGGTGGTCTCGTCCACGGCGTTGTCGATGCTCTCGACGTCGAGGTCGTCCGACTCGGCGAGCCGCACCAGTTCGAGCTGCTGCATCGCCTGCCGGGTCAGTCCCCAGCGCCGCGAGAGATAGCGGCTGGTGATCAGCTTCTGCTCGGGGTGGGCGGCGAGCCAGCCCTCACCGGCCCGCAACAGCTTGTCCACCTCGTCCGGTGCGACCCAGTAGTGCTTGGCGTCGTCGAGCACCGGCAGCAGGACGTAGAGCTGCCGCAGAGCGTCCGCCAGCCGCAACTCGCCTTCGAGCACCAGCCGTACGTACCGGGAGTCCCCCCACTCCGGGAACTGCTCGTCCAGAGGTACGGCCACGGCGTCCACGCTCGTCCAGCCGAGCGGCCCGAAGAGCTTGCGCACCAGCTCCGCACCGCCGCGGGCCGGCAGCGCGGGCACCTCGATCCGCAGCGGTATCGCCGCCTGGGCGCGCTCGGGCAGAGCGCGGCACACACCGTTCAGCGCGGACTTGAAGACCGCGCTCATGGCGACGGACAGCAGCGAGGACGCCGCGTACGGGCGGTCGTTGACGTACTGCGCGAGCGCCGCGTCGGGAGCGCCGCCCCGGCCCTTGCCCTTGCCGCGGCGCACCAGGGCCACGGGATCCACTTCCAGCAGGAGCGCCGCGGTGCAGCGCTCGGCGGATGCCTCGGGATAGAAGACATGCGCGGTGCCGTGGGAGGTGGAGAACGTCTGCGCCTTCTCGGGATGCTTGTGCAGCAGGAAGCCGAGGTCGGTCGCCGGACGTTCGGGGTTGCCGGTCGTACTGATTGTCAGGAACACACGTCCGAGTATGGTCCGGTCCGCTCTCCTCCCACCAAGTATTTTCACGTGTCCGCGGACTCGTCGGCCGCCGTCGGGCCGAGCAGCCCTGCCAGTTCCGCGACGGTGTCCGGGCCGACCCGGCAGCAGCCGCCGATCAGCCGGGCCCCGGCCTCCGCCCAGGCCCTTGCCCTGCCCGGGTCGAACGTGGGGGCTCCGGCCCATCCCCGGCCCCCCGCGTCCCACCGCTCGCCGCTGTTCGGATACACCACGACCGGCTTCCCGGTCACCTCGGCGGCCACCCGCACCGCCCGGTCCGCATCCGCCGGGTCACAGCAGTTCACCCCCACGGCCATCACCTCGTCGTGGCCCGAGGCCAGCCCGAAGGCCGTCTCCAGCGGCTGGCCCGCCCTGGTCCGCCCGCCCACCACGCTGTACGAGAGCCAGACGGGCAGCCCGCACCCCTCGACCGCCCGAAGCAACGCCTCGGCCTCGTCGACGTCCGGCACCGTCTCCAGCGCCAGCACATCGGGCCCGGCGGCGGCCAGTGCCTCGATCCTGGGCCGGTGGAAGCGCTCCAGCTCCCGGACGGAGAGCCCGTAGCGGCCCCGGTACTCACTGCCGTCCGCCAGCATCGCCCCGTACGGGCCGACCGAAGCGGCGACCCACACCTCCCGCTCCACCGAACCGGCGGCCCGTCGCGCCAGCCGGACACTGCGGGCGAACAGCTCCGCCGCCTCCGATCTTCCGATGCCCCGCCGCGCGAACCCCTCGAAGGTCGCCTGGTAGCCGGACGTGATGAGCACCTGCGCACCCGCACGCACATAGGCGGTGTGGGCCGCCTCGACATGTCCGGGCCCGTCGGTCAGCAAGCGGGCCGACCACAGAGCGTCGGACAGATCGCAGCCCTGCGTCTCCAGTTGGTTGGACAGCCCCCCGTCCAGCACGACCGGCCCCGCCGCGAGAGCACTGCCGAGCGTACGGACGGGTTCCCGGGCGCGCGCGCGGAGGGACGACGGGTCGCCGGACGGCCGGGGGGCGGGGTGCACAGGTGACTCCCTTCGTCCTCTTGCCTTCTTGTCCTTCTGTCCTCAGGCCTCAGGCCTCAGGCCTCAGGCCTCAGGCCTCAGGCCTCAGCCGAGCTGGGACTGGACCTGGGAGGAGATCAGCTCCAGGTGGTCCAGATCCTTCAGGTCCAGGACCTGGAGGTAGATCCGGGACGAGCCGATCGCGCCGTACCGGCCGATCTTGTCGACCACCTCGGCGGGCGAGCCCGCCAGCCCGTTCGCCTTCAGCTCCGCCACCTCGCGCCCGATGACGGAGGCGCGGTGCGCCACCTCTGCGTCGTTCTTGCCGACGCAGACCACCAGCGCATTGGAATACACCAGGTCGTCCGGTGCACGGCCGGCCGTCCTGGCGGCCTCCCGGACCCGGCCGAACTGCTTCTCGCTGTCCTCCACCGATGCGAAGGGGATATTGAACTCGTTCGCATAGCGGGCGGCCAGCCGCGGTGTGCGCGTCGCACCGTGCCCGCCGATCAGTACCGGCACCTTGGCCTGCGCCGGCTTGGGCAACGCGGGCGAATCGGTGAGCTGGTAGTAGGCGCCGTCGAAGCTGAACGTCTCGCCGATCCCGGCCGCCCACAGCCCGGTGATGATCTCCAGCTGCTCCTCCAGCCTGCCGAACTTCTCCTTGGGGAACGGAATGCCGTAGGCCTTGTGCTCCTCCTCGAACCAGCCGGCACCGAGACCGAGCTCGACGCGCCCGCCGGACATCTGGTCGACCTGCGCGACCTGGATGGCCAGCACACCGGGAAGCCGGAAGGTCCCCGCGGTCATCAGGGTGCCGAGCCGGATCCGCTTGGTCTCACGCGCCAGCCCGGCCAGCGTGATCCACGCATCGGTCGGGCCGGGCAGCCCGTCCCCCGGCCCCATGCGGAGGTAGTGGTCGGAGCGGTAGAAGG
Source organism: Streptomyces atratus (assembly GCF_900119365.1). Classification (GTDB taxonomy): domain Bacteria; phylum Actinomycetota; class Actinomycetes; order Streptomycetales; family Streptomycetaceae; genus Streptomyces; species Streptomyces atratus_B. The sequence goes on along the minus strand of NZ_FPJO01000008.1, from coordinate 132,527 downwards.
CGTCGAAGCCGAGGTCCTCGGTCGCCCTGGCGACGGTGAGCAGGGTGTCGTAGCTCGCCCCTTGCTGGGGCTCGGTGAAGATTCGAAGATCCATGCCTCCATCCTGCACCTCCGGACACCGGTCGCCCCTCTCCTCCGGCCTCCCCGCGCGGTCACTCCCGGAGCCCCGCACGGCTGCGGCCGGCCGCGGTCGTACCCGCCGGTCCGCCGATCGCACCGTACGGCCCGTGTGCACCGTACGGGCCGTCCCGCCCCCGGCCGCGCTCCAGATCCTGCTGTCGCTCCCTGTCCTGCTCGTCGAGGCGGCGGAGCATTCCGTGCACCCGGTCCATGGACTCGTCGGCGGCGTCGATCGCTTCCATGCACTGCCAGTAGAGCCCCTGCTCATCGGTCTCGCAGGCCACCCCGACCAGCGCCATCCCCACTTCCCCGAGCAGTGTGCCCAGCCCCGTCAGCGTCGCCCGGGGCTCGGCGAGCTCGGAGAGCTGCGCGGCCCGCGCCACCCCGGCCCGCGCCGCCGGGTGGTCCAGCGCCCCGCCGCTCCGCCCGCCGATCTCGCTCAGCCCGCGCGCCTCGCCCCGTAACTCCTTGGGCCCTTCGGCCGCCAGGCGGCTGCCGATCGCCTGGGCCAGCGCCTGCGCCTGCCAGGCCTCCGCGATGATGTCCGGCGTCCCCCTGCTCTGAGCCAGAGCACGCCGACTGACTCCTACAAGCCGTTCCGCTTCCATGTGTTCCCCCGTCCGTACGAAAAGCCGCTCACCTCATCCATTACCCACAGTGAGGTCATCGGTACCGAAAAGCCAGGGGAATTCGGAAATCTGTGGACACTAACTCGATTGTGGATAAGTCGATCACTCCGAAGAGTGACGGTCACTCGATTCCGGGGAGTCCTGGCGCCCGGGCACCGGGAAGCGGGACTCGTTCCGGTCGATCTTCTCCGACAGTGCCGTGAGCGCGTCGATCCCCAGCACCTCGCAGAACTGCAGCAGATACGCGAGGACATCCGCGACCTCGTCCGCGACCCGGTGCGCCGTCTCGGGCCGCTCCATCACCCGCGCCGATTCCTCCGGCGTCAGCCACTGGAAGATCTCCACCAGTTCGGACGCCTCGACGCTCAGCGCCGCCGCCAGGTTCTTCGGGGTGTGGTACCGCTCCCAGTCCCGTGCGGCCGCGAACGCGGCGAGCCGTCTCTGCAGGGCGCGTACATCGAGTTCTGTCACGGCTCCAGGTCTACCACCGTCACCCCGGGCGTCTCCCCGGCCCCTGCCGCGCCGGGCTCCGTGACCGTCGCGACCAGTCTGAGGTGTCCGGCCGCTCCGATCGACACGGCCAGGGACAGCAGTTCGCGCAACTGCCTGCCGTCCAGGTCACGGTCGAGTCCGTCGGCCAGCACGGTGAGGGTCTGCATGGCCGACGGCACCTCCCCCGCGGCGTCCACCTCCAGCACCCCGGGGCCGGTGAGCAGCACGAGAGCGAGCGCGAGATATCGCAGTTCGCCGTCCCCCAGCCGTCCGACCGGGGTGGCCCGCCCCCCGCCCCGCCCGACCGTCGCCCGCAGCGATCCGTCCATGAGCCGCTCGACGCCCAGCGCGGTCACCGGCCCCGCGCATCCGGCGTGCGCCGCGGCGACCAGCCGGGCATGGCGCTGGGCGCACTGCGTGTGCGTACGCTCCAGCACCGCCGCGAGGTTGTCGCAGCCGCGTCGCAGCCTGCCGTCACCGGCCCGCACGGGGGCGCGCATCCACTGCGGCTGCGGTTCGCACGCGAAGACCGACCGCAGGGCCACGACCATCTGTTCGGCGGCGGCCAGCACCCGTAACTGCCCCTCGGTCCGGCCCGCGACCCGCAGCGGCAGCAGTGCTGTGCCGAGGCGGTCGTCCGGAAGCGGCGCACGCGTCACCGGTACCGCCCCGGCGGTGTGCCAGGCCGCCTGGACCGTGGAGCGCCCCGGGTCGCGCAACGCGGTGGTGAGCAGGGTCTCGCCGCCGCCGGTGAGCCGTTCGCCGACAATCCGGAGAGCGGGCTCCGCCTGGACGGCGACGTCGAGCCGCACCGGTCCCGCCGGGCCGTCCGCCGTGCAGCCGATCCGGAAGCCGCGGCGGCCCTGCGCGTCGGCCGCGGCCCCTTCCGGCACACAGCCCGCCGGGTCCGGGAACACCTCCTCCAGCGGGTCTCCGGCGCCCAGCCGCGCCAGCGCCTCGTACGCCCGCAACGCGCTGGACTTTCCACTGCCGCCGGGCCCCGTGAAGAGCGTGACCGGGCCTACGGGGAAGGCGGCGCCCCGATGCGAGGCGAAGGAGGACAGCCGCAGCTCGGTGACGACGGGTCCGGCAGGGCGCTCCGGCCCGTACGGAGGCCGCGCGGCCTTCGTACGGGCCGGCGTGCGGGCGACAGCGGGCGCGCCGGCGGGCTCGGAAGGGCCGGTCGGCAGTGGCGGGGTGGTTTCCGGGCGGAGTGCAGTCATGGGCGGACGGTATGCGGGCCACGGACCGGCGAACCGTTCCGCCTGAACGACCTTCCTACGATCGGAGTACGTGAACCGGCTCGCCCCCGCCCGCCCGGGCCACCCAGGCCTTAGGAACCGGGAAGGCCCGCCGCCGTGACTCCCTCGACCTCCATGCCGACCGGCGACAGCAGGAAGACATTCCGGTCGACCCGGTGCATTCCGCTGCCGAGGCCGAAGACCACCCCGCTGGTGAAGTCCAGGATGCGCTTGGCGACATCCGTCTCGGCGCTGGTCAGGTCGAGCAGTACCGGGATCTGGGCGACCAGGTACTCGGCCACCTCCCGTGCGTCCGCGAAGACCTGCACCCGCAGCACGACGAGTCGCCGCTGCTCCGACGCCGGGCTCTCGTCGGGGACCGTGCGGTGATCCACCCTGGACGGCCACTCGTTGCGGCTGCGCAGAGGTACGACCTGGGCAAGCCCCTCCCACTGCTCGTCCGTGACGTCGTACCTGTCGTACCTGCTCACCGGACCACCCCGTCTGTGCTTCGGTTGGCGTTGCGCCGGCTGCGCTCGCTGTTCATCGGGCAATTCTCTCGCCACTCACCCGTTCGGCGTACCACCGACACGGTTCATGGCCCGTTCGACACCGCCGGCGCCCCGTCCGCGGCATCCCCGGCGGCCCTGAGCCGGTGCGCTTCCGCACTCATGTCGACGGGGGTGAACCGTACCGGAAGCCGGACCAGCGCACGGTGGAAGGGTCCCGGACGCCACTTCAGCTCGCCGACCGGAACGGCCAGTTCCGCATCACACAGCTGACTGGTGAGCTGCTCGATCGCGGTCATGGCGATGAGCAGCGCCGGCTGCTTCGCCGGGCACCGGTGCGGACCCGCGGACCAGGCGAGGTGGGCACTGGCCCCGGAGCGGACCGCGAGGTCCGAAGGACCGTGCGTGGAACGGGTGTTGGCCGCGGCGTAGGAGACCAGGAGGAGTTGTCCGGCGCGCAGTCGCACGCCGTGGAACTCGGTGTCGTGCCGCGGGTAGTGGGCCGAGAGATTGGCCAGCGGCGGATCCTGCCAGAGGACCTCGTCGATCGCCTCGTACGCCGTCATCGCGCCGCCGTGCAGCGAACCGGCGTAGCGGGCGTCGGTGAGCATGTGCAGCAGTGCGTTGCCGATCAGATTCGTGGTCGGATCGTGGCCCGCGCTCATGATGAGGGTGATCTGACGCACAGTCTCGTCGTTGTCGAGATTCGCCGGGTGGCCGAGGAGGTACGAGGTGAGGTCGCGGCGCGGCCGGGCGCGCCGGTCGGCGACCAGTGCGGTGACGACCTCGACGAGGTCGGCGTACGCGGTGGCGGCGTTCTCGGCCGAGTTGAACATGCCCGCGATGCCGTTGACGATGCGTTCGGCGTCGCCCGGCTCCACGCCGAACCAGGTGACGAAGACGTGCAGTGGAAGGCGTCGGGCGTACTGGGCGATGAGGTCGCCGTTTCCGGTGGCGGCGAATTCGCCGATGAGCCGCTGCGCGACCCGGGCGACCTCGGCCCGCAGGACGTGCGGTTCGATCAGGGCGAGGCTGTCGTTGATGGCGTCGCGGTAGCGGGCGTGCACGTCGCCGTCGCTGAAGAGCGCGGTGGGCCGGTAGCCGAGCATCGGCAGGACCGGCGAGTCCTCGGGGACGGTGGCCTGCCAGGCGCGCGGGTCCTTGGTGAAGGTGTGGGTGTCGCGCAGCAGATCGACGGCGGCCTGGTAGTCGGTGACCAGCAGGGCGTCGATGCCGGGGGCGAGCCGGACGGGCGCGAGCGGGCCGTGTCGGCGCAGGCGGCGGTAGTGGCTCTGCGGGTCGGCGGCGAATTCCGGTCCGTACAGGGCGAGAGGCCGCGGCGGCTGTGCGTACGGTGTCATGACGGGTCCTCGGGCCTGGGCATCCGGGTGAGCACGTGCTCGGCCAGCGCGATCAGCGCGTCGATGCTGCCGCGGCGTTCGCGGGCATCGCATTGCACCAGCGGGGTCCCGGGCGCGAGGTCGAGGTGTTTGCGCAGGACCTCGTCGGGGTGGGAGGGGGCGTCGGGGAAGCGGTTGACCGCGACCGCGTACGGCAGCCCCTGCTCCTCGACCATGTCCATGACCGCGAAGGAGTCGGCGAGCCTGCGCGTGTCGACCAGGACGAGTGCGCCGAGCGCACCGCGCGCGATGTCCTCCCAGAGCGGCAGGAAGCGCTGCTGGCCGGGGGTGCCGAACATGTAGAGCACCAGGTCGTCCAGGACGGTGAGCCGGCCGAAGTCGATGGCGACGGTGGTCGTGGTCTTGTCCGGCAGCCCGGCGGTGTCGTCGAGCCGGGTGCTGGACTGGGTCATCGCCTCTTCGGTGTGGAGCGTGGCGATCTCCGACAGCGTCCGGATCAGGGTGGTCTTGCCGACGCCGAACGGACCCGTGACGACCAGCTTCATCAGGGTCCGGGCCGCGGGCGGCAGATAGCCGATGCCGGTGCGGTCAGTGGAGGGAGCGGAGTCCAACGAGCAGCCTCTCGACGAGCGACCGGTCGATCTCCCCGGCACTGGGGATGGGCGGTCGGGTGTGCAGATGTCCGGCGGCCGCGAGGTCCGTGGCCAGGAAGACGGTGGCGCTGACCGGCAGGTCCAGGTGGGCCGCGCACTCGACGACGGTGAGCGCCCCCGGTTCGAGCAGCTCGCACAGTCTGCGCTGTTCCGAGCCGGTGTCCGGGGGCAGCTCGGTGTCGGCGCGTACGAGTACGTCGAGCCGGTCGAGCGCGGGACCGGCGGGCCGGGTCCGGCCGCCGGTGACCAGATAGGCGGGTATCAGACGGCGCCCCGGGCCGGAGGTCATGGCCGGGCGGCGGTGTCCGGCCGGCGGGCGGGTGCGTTCATCGCCCGGGTCAGGGCGGTGACCTGCACCTGCATCTGGTACGCGATGTCGCCGAGCTTGGCGCCGGGTTCCGCGAACAGGGCGAGCGTGGTGTTGTTCCCGGCCGGTACGACGATGGCGAAGCCCTGGTCGGACTCGACGACCGTCTGGGCCAGGCGCGGTGCCTCGACGTCGGTGAACGCCGTGGTGAACGCGCGTGCCGCGGCGTGCAGCGTGGCGGTCATCGCGGCGACGCGTTCACCGGAGGCCCGGTCAAGGCCGGGCGACGCGCCCTCGACGAGGCCGTCTCCGGTGGCGACCACGGCGTGCTGGACTCCGGGCAGCTCCAGCAGCGGGGTCAGCACCCATGCGAGGTCACCGGTGGTGGAAGTGGGGGCGCTCACGTCTGGTCGTCTCCTTGCTCGTCCCGGTCGTCCGGGTGGTCGTGGTCGTCCGGTGCCGGTGCGAATGGCCGCCCGGCGACGCTCCTGCCGTTGAGGGTGCCCTGCTGGAGTGCCGCCCAGGAAGCCCCGGCCTGCTCCGGTGTACGGGGCACCTGTTCGCGGTCCGGGGCTGCGTCGGCGTGCGCGGGGCGGGCCGGGGCCGGAAGCGGGGCGCGTCGGCGCCGGCTGGGCAGCGCGGCAGCCTCCCCGCCGGCGGGTTGCGGCACAGGGGCGGTCTCCTGCTCGGTCGGGGCGGGATGGGCGGAAGCGGCCTGCGCCTGCACCGGTTTCGGGGCGAGGGCGGAGAGGCTGCGGTCCTCCTCCATCACGGTCAGCAGATGGGCGGGGACGCGCAGGATCGTACGCATGCCGCCGAACGGCGATGCCTCGATGTGGCAGTTGAGGCCGTACTGCAGCACCAGCCGGCCGACGACGGCGAAGCCGGTCTGCGGCGGATCGCCCAGCTCGGTCAGCAGGACCTCGGGCGGGCCCGCCAGCAGGGCCCGCGCCCGGTCGAGCGCGTCGTCGTCCATGCCGATGCCCGCGTCGTCGACCACCAGGAACGCGCCCCGGCCGCCGCTCTGCTGGACGGTGACCTGGACATCGGTGTCGGGGTGCGAGTAGGCGGTGGCGTTGGCCAGGAGTTCGGCCAGTGCGATGGCGAGGGGTTCGGCGGCGCGGGCGACGAGCGCGAGCCGTTCGTCGCGCAGATGGTTGGCGACCTTGATGCGTTCGTAACCGGCGACCCGGGACTGGGCGCCGAGCACGATCTCGACGAGCGGCGAGTTCTGGCGGGCGAGGCCGGGCCAGGCGTCGCAGAGGACCGCGGTGGCCTGGGTGCGTCGCAGCGCCAGCTCGTTGCGGAAGTCGAGTTGCAGGATCCGCGGGTCGTCGTACTCGTGCTGGAGCTCGTGCAGCAGCTGCTGGGACTGGTTGAGCAGGGACTGGATCTTGGCGGAGGTGCCGCGCATCGCCGCGCGGGCGGCCGCGTCGACACGCCCGCGCTCCTCGACGACGGCCTTGCGGGCGGCCTGCACCGCCTCGGTGAGCAGGCGCGCGGAATCGCCGTCGACCTCGGCCGCCTCGCGCAGTCCGGGGACCTTGGCGGTGGGGTGGGAGAGGGCGAGCGCGGCGGCGGGTATCCGGTTGCGGGCCAGCTGGCGGATCTCGTCGGTGAGGGCCGCGGTACGGGCGGCGGCGGCCTTCGACTGCCGTTCGGCCAGCTCGGCGCGGGCCAGGGCGATGTTCTCGGCGCGCGCCGAGTTCTGTGCGCGGACCGCTGCCGCCACGGCAGCGGCGACGGCGATCACCGCCACTATCCATCCCATGCCGTCACCGCGTTTCTGTTGTCGGATCGGTCTTCCGGCCGAAGCGGCGGCACAAGCCCCGCCTACTGCTCCGCGGGGCGGGCCGGCTCATGCGGCCCCTCCAGTTCTCGAGCGACCACGGCGACCTCGGTCATCACCTGGAGCACGCCGGGCAGTTCGGAGCCGTCGAGCTGCCGGTACTCGCTGCCGATGGTCACCACCAGCCGTTCGGGAAGGCCCAGTTCCGGGTACCGCCCCTCGCCGATGACCCGGCGGGCGGCCTCGACGGCGGGAATCCCCGCCGTGTGGAAGGCGTGGGCGCGCTCACGTACGTACTCCAGGTACACGATGTGGTCGCGGACCCCGGCCCGGTCGAGGAGCGGGCCGTGTCCCGGGACGACGGTCTCGGCGCCGGTGGCCAGCACCCGTTCGCAGGCCGCGATCAGGTTGCTCAGCGGGCCCGCCCAGTGGACCGGGTGGTCGCCCGGCTGCTCCGGGGTGGAGGAGAAGATGATGTCCCCGGTGAAGACGGCGCCCTGCGCGGGCAGATGGACCATCAGGTCGCCGGTGGTGTGCGCGGACGGCAGCGCGGAGATCTGGACCGGGTACTCCCCCAGCGTCAGTTCGAGCTCGCCGGTGAAGTAGGTGGTCGGCACCACCGGTTCGGTCTGCGACCAGTCGAAGGGGCCGAAGTGCCGGGCGAGATAGCCACCGAGCGGGGTGGCCGGATCGCCTGTGGCGACGAGCGCGTGCTGCTGCTTCGGCGTGGGTTCGTAGTGGATGTGCTCGCGGGCCTCGCGGGTGGCGATGATCTCCGCGTCCGGGAGCACGCCCGCGCCCCAGAAGTGGTCCCCGTTCGCATGGGTGACGATCACCCGGTCGATGCCGACGCCGTCGGGCAGCCGCTTGGTGGACTCGGTCAGGAACTGGCCGGCCAGCACGGCGTCGTACGGGGTGTCGATCCAGAGCGCGCCGCGGGGCGAGACGAGCAGACCGCAGTTGGCCAGCCCCCAGCCCCGTTTCGGCGGGAGCCATGCGTAGAGGCCCCGCCCCAGGTCAACGACGTCTCCACCCGTGATCGACATGGACGCGATTATGCCGACCGAATTCCGGCCACGCGTTCGAGCTCGGCCACCCCGAGATCCTATTGGCGCAAAATGATCGCTCGCACGCCCCGACGACGAGGGCGTGGTGACCCTGCGAGACCGGCGCACCCCATCCCCACCTGCCACCTTCCGGACAACTCTCCCCAATTCACCCGTCGGCGACACGCGTCGCACCAAGCACCCGTCGAGCGGCCACCAAACCGGAAAGAGCCGATTACCCACCGAGCATGGCCGAAAATAGTCGCACAGGGACCTCCGGGGACAGTGCCGGAAGGCACTGCCCCCGGAGGTCTCCCGAGCGTCGTACCGGCCGCCGGACCGCCCCTAGCGGACCTGGCCGCCCTCGAAGTAGGCGATCAGCTCCGGGTCGAGGGCCGGCACCTCGAAGGGCGCACCGCCCTCACGCAGGGAACGGGTCGCGAGCACACCGGCGGCGACGCTCATCCGGGCGGCGACCGGCGAGGTGTCGGTGACGCCCCCGTCGCGCACGAACCGGCAGAACTCCTCCATGATCCGGCTGTCCCCGCCGCCGTGCGAGCCCTTGGCCTCCGGCAGCCGGTAGGCGATGTCGGCCTCGGCGCGGTATCCGGCGGTGATCGCCGAACCCTGTCCGGGGTGGTGGGCGGAGGTCGCGATGGAACGGCGCAGGCCGAGCCCGATGACGCCGAGTCGCAGGTCTGACACGGGGGTCTCTTCTGTCTGTGCGTGCGGGTGGTGCGGGCGGAGAACACTGATGCGCGGCTGCTTGCCGGCGAGCGAGACCTCGGACTCGGCGCGCATCATGTACTCGGGGCCGGCGGCCAGGAGGGCGAACGCAGCGGTGACCGTGCGACCGTTGCTCCCTCGCGGTGACAGCCACATGGTTCACGACATGCATCCAGATGGCAAGAGTTGTTCATTTAACACGGCTAACAAACATTTAAGGACATTGAACAGTCTGGGACGTTCGTTTCGGCCGCGCCGCAACCCGTGATCGAGCGTCAGAGGCAGGGCACGGGCACGGAGGGCACGGGAAAGGAGCAGGGAGGACGCAACAGGGGTTCGACGACAATCACCGAACCTTCTCAGCCGCTTGATCGCGGTCCGGGATGCGCCTTCGTACTCGACCGCGTGTTGCCGGGCACAGGACGCAGCCTTCTCGGACACCAGCTGTGAACGGGCCGCGGAAGGCCGATCAGCGGTGGACAGCGCCCCGCGCCCAACGACCTCGCCGGGGACGCACCGGGTCACCTCACACGGCGATGACGGTGACGCCGGCCTCCGTGAAGCGGGCGGTCGCCTCGGGCGTGATCCCCTTGTCGGTGACCAGGAAGTCGACCTGCCCCAGATCGCAGACCCGGGCGAAGGCCCGCTTGCCGATCTTCGAGGAGTCGGCGGCCACGACCACCCGTTGCGCCTGCTGGGCGAGCAGGCGGTTGATGCTGGCCTCGCCCTCGTGGTGGACGTACGCACCGCGCTCGGTGTCGATGGCGTTGACGCCCAGCACGGCGACATCCAGCGTGATCTCGCCCAGCACCCCGCTGGCCAGCGGGCCGGTCAGCTCGTACGACTGCGGCCTGGCCACTCCGCCGGTCACCACGATCTTGATCTGCGGCCGGATCACCAGCTCGTTGGCGATGTTGAGGGCGTTGGTGACCACGGTCAGGGTCGGCTGGCCGCCCATGTGGGCCGCGCTGTCGCCGACGACGTCGGAGCGCACCGCCAGCGAACGGGCCACCTCGGTCAGTGTCGTGCCGCCGGTCAGTCCCACCACTTCGCCGACCGCCACCAGTTCGGAGACCGCGCGGCCGATGGCCTGCTTCTCCGGGGCGTGGCGCCCGGTCTTGTAGCGCAGGGCCAGTTCGTAGCTGACGCCGTGCGCCACCGCGCCGCCTCGGGTGCGGGTGAGCAGCTGCTGCTCGGCGAGCTGATCCAGGTCACGGCGGATGGTCGCGGCCGAGACGTCCAGCGTGGTGGCGGCGTCCTCGACGTCCACCCGGCCGTTCTTACCGACAAGCTCCAGCAGCGCGTTCCACCGGGCATCCCTGGACAAGGCAACTCTCCTTACGAACCCGGGCTTCGGGCACACATCCCCTTGGGTACGGTCACCGGACAGCGCAAAGCGTCGCACAAGGCTCCGCCCAGTCAAGCATCCTGCAAACAGAATGCTTGATAATGCTCGCAGGTCGCGTATAACGTTCGCAAACGAGCATCCCACCACGAGTACGGAGTGCAAAAGTGTCATTTGTCGAGATCGAGACAGCCAGCCAGCCGGAGTGCTGGCGTCGCGCCGCCGAGCTGGCCCAGACGCAGTCGGCCGCTCTGCCCGCCACCGGCGAGCGCATCGCGGTCGTCGGCTGCGGCACCTCGTTCTACATGGCTCAGGCGTACGCCGCGCTCCGCGAGGGGTCCGGTCAGGGCGAGTCCGACGCCTTCGCCGCCTCGGAGTTCCCGTTCGGCCGGGGCTACGACCGGGTCGTCGCCCTCACCCGCTCGGGAACCACGACCGAGGTGCTGGAGCTGCTCGACCGTCTGCGTGGTGCCACCCGCACAGTGGCCATCACCGCCGACCCGAACACCCCGGTCATGACGGCAGCCGACGATGTCGTCGTGCTCGACTTCGCCGATGAGCAGTCCGTCGTGCAGACCCGGTTCGCCACCACCGCGCTCACCCTGCTCCGCGCCCACCTGGGTCTGCACACCGAGGACGTGGTGCGCGACGCGGAGACCGCGCTGGCCGAGCCGCTGCCCGAAGGCCTGGTGGACTGCACCCAGTTCAGCTTTCTCGGCCGCGGCTGGACGACGGGGCTCGCCAACGAGGCGGCGCTCAAGATGAAGGAGGCGTCGCTGTCCTGGACCGAGTCGTACCCCGCGATGGAGTACCGCCACGGTCCCATCAGCATCGCCACCTCGGGCACCGCGACCTGGATGTTCGGTGCCGCCCCCGAAGGTCTTGAGGAGCAGGTGCTGGCGACCGGCGCCCGCTGGGTGGAGAGCGGGCTGGACCCGCTGGCGGAGCTGGTGCGGGTGCAGCGTCTGGCGGTCGCCCGCGCCGCCGCCCGCGGTCTGGACCCGGACAGCCCCCGCCACCTGACGCGCTCGGTCGTGCTCACGGACGCCTGACCGGCCGGTGCACATCGTCGAGCGCACCTTCGGTAATCCCGGCGAAGGCGCTCGCGAGGCTGCTCGCGGAACCCCTCATGAAGCCCTGTGCCAGGGCGTTCGCGAGGGGTTTCTCGCCAGGCCCGCGGGCGGGCCGGTATCCGGCTGCGAGGTCGGGGTGCTGGTGCTGTCCGGGTCCAGCGGACGCATCGAGGAGGAGCGGTGCCGGCTCCTGGCCCGGGAGGGCATGGCCGCCCTCTCGATCCGCTGGTTCGGGGGCTCCGGTCAGCCGCCGGGCATCTGCGAGGTCCCGCTGGAGACGTTCGAGTCCGCGATCGGGGTGCTCCGCGCGGGCGGTGCGCGGCGGATCGGCGTCCTCGGTACGTCCAAGGGCGCGGAGGCCGCCCTGCACCTGTCGGTGCTCCTGCCCGGTGTCGACGCCGTGGTGGCGCTCTCGCCCACCTCGGTGACCTGGGCGAACGTGGGCCCCGGCCGGGACGGGCAGGCCCGGCCGTACCGGTCCTCCTGGACCTGGCGCGGTAGGCCGCTGCCGTTCGTCCCCCTCGACGACTCCTGGGCACCGGCGCCGGGACGGCCCGAGGGCGGTCCCGTGGCCGTCCTCGGCTGGTACGAGCAGAGCCGGCGGACGTACGCCGACCGCGTCGACGCGGCGGGAATCCCGGTGGAGAGGTCCGGTGCCGAGCTCGTCCTGGTCGCGGGCGGCGACGACGAGATGTGGCCTTCGCTGCGCTCCGCCGAGGAGCTGGCCGCCCGCCGCAGAGCGGCCGGGCTGCCCGTACGGGTCGTCAGCGGCCCTGACGCGGGCCACCGCCCGCGGCTGCCGGGCGAGGGCCCTGCGCCCGCCTCCACGCAGTTCCTCTACGGAGGTTCGACCGCGGCGGACGCGGCACTCGGGGCGGCCGCCTGGCCCCACATGCTCGACGCGCTGCGCGGCACACGCGCTCCGGCCGAAGGTGCGTGAGGCGACCGACGACCCGCGGGGAAGCAGGCCATGCGTGGGAAGGCCGGCGGTCGTTGCGTCCGCCGGCCCGGGCTCTCCCACGGCACCGCCGTGGTCAGGACTCCTCGAAGTAGGCGTCCAGAACCTCGTCGAGTTCCGCCGCCCACTCCTTGAGGCTGCTCCTGGCCGGTGCCTCGACCTCGGCGTTGAACCACCGGCGGGTCGACATGTGGACCGTCACGGTGAACCGGCGGCCGAACCGGGGGGTCTTCACCTCGACCGCGCCGATCTCGTCCCACCGGAACTCGGCCTCCTGGTCGTCCAGCCGGAACCGGACGCCCTCACGGTCCACGGTGATGGAACCGCGGCGGTCGCTCACCTCGAACGAGGGTCCGTCCTCCGCCTCCTTCTCGTCCGCCGCGGGGGCCTTCCCCGCGTCGGACTCGGCTTCTGCGGCGTCGGACTCCCGCTCCTCCGTCGCGTCCGGCACCGTCTGTTCCGGTTCCGTCTGTTCCGGTTCCGTCTGTTCCGGTTCTGTCTGCTCCAGGTCTGTCTGCTCCAGGCTCGAATCCGGTTTCCCGGCCGTGACGGGGGCCGTGAGACCGGGGATGAACGCCGGGTCTGTCCCTGCGGCGTATCCGGGCTGAGTGTTCGGATCTATGCGCTGCTCCACGGCGGGCAGTATGGCCGACGAAGCTGTGCCGGGCCAGCGAGCCCGCCGCGGAACGGCCGTGGGAGCCACAGAAGGACGAGGGATATGACGCCGAGGGGGCTACGACACCGCTCCCCGTGCCGCCAGGATTTCGGTCACCTGCTCCAGCGGAAGCGCCGGTACGTGGTGTCCGGCCCGGCCGGTCATCGAGTGCGCACCGGTGAGCACATTGAGCACCGCCTCCTCCACCGACTCGACCACCGCGCCGTAGAAGGGATCCATCCGGCCCCAGGGCACGAAGCGCATCGACTCGTACGGCGCACTGCCGTCGTCCTCGGGAAACGTACTGGTCAGCGCGGTCGGGTTGGCCGTGGAGAAGGCCAGGAAGAGGTCTCCGGAGAAATGACTGCCGGTGGTTCCGGTACGGCCCAGGCCGAGCGTCACCCGACGGGCCAGCGCCTTGCACTGACCCGGCAGCAGCGGCGCGTCGGTCGCCACCACCACGATCACCGAACCCGCGCCGGGCGGCACCGGGCGCTCCCCGTCGGGCTCCGCCACTGAGGGCTGCGCCTCGACCGGGTCGGTCAGCTCGCGCCCCACCGGCACACCGGCCACCACCAGTTCGCGCCGTGAACCGAAGTTCGCCTGGACGAAGACGCCGACGGTGTACCGGTCCTCGCCGTACTCCACCACGCGCGACGCGGTGCCCGAGCCGCCCTTGAAGCCGTAGCAGCGCATGCCCGTCCCGCCGCCGACGCATCCTTCCTCGACCGGGCCGGACGCCGCCGCCTCGATCGCGGCGGCCGCGTGCCGGGACTCCACGGCCGGACCGTGGATGTCGTTGAGGTGGCCGTCCCAGGTCTCCGTGACGACCGGCAGCAGCCACTCGGGCGCCATGCCACGGCAGTTGGCGCGCACCCACTCGACCACGCCCCGGTGCACCGGGCCGACCGCGTACGTATTGGTGATGACCACCGGAACGGCGAGCGAGCCGCTCTCCTCGATCCACGCGGTCCCGGTCATCTCGCCGTTGCCGTTGAACGAGTGCCAGCCGGACGCGCAGGGGATGCCCACCCCGTCCCGGCCGCGCGGCAGCAGCGCGGTCACTCCGGTGCGTACGTCGTCGCCGTCGACGAGGGTGACGTACCCGACCTCGACACCGGGCACGTCCGTGATCGCGTTCCACGGCCCCGGCTCACCGGTCAGGGGAATGCCCAACTCACGTGCGCGCTTGCGGTCTTCGCCCGGGTGATCTCCGCTCATGCGGACAGAGGTTACGGGAACGCCTACCCGCCGCACAGCCCCTGGGTGCCGGGGGCCTTCTCGATGACGATCGCGGTCAGCAGCAGCCCCTTCTCGGACAGCCAGCGGCCGTGGAAGGCCGCGGGGACCGCCGGCACCCCCGTCCCCGGCGCCGACCGCAGGTCGCAGGCCAGCAGTTCGGCGGTGAAGCTGCCGTCGAGACGGAGCTCGATGTCGGCCTCCTCGAAGCCCAGCCACCGATGGGTGAGCGGGAACCACGCCTTGTAGACCGCCTCCTTCGCGCTGAACAGCAGACGGTCCCAGTGGATCCCCGGGTGTTCCAGGCGCAGTTCGCGCTCGCGTCGCTGTTCTGTCGCCAGGGCGATGCTGTTGTGCACGTCGCCGGGCAGCGGCGCGTGTTCCTCGGCATCGATGCCGACGGTGAGCGCATCCGGCCGGTGGGCCACGACGGCGGCGCGGTAGCCGGTGCAGTGGGTCAGGCTTCCGACCGTGTTCTCCGGCCAGAGCGGTGCGCCCCGTTCGCCCTTGAGGATGGGGACGGGAGCTATGCCCAGCGAGCCGAGCGCGCGGCGGGCACAGTGCCGCGTCGTGGCGAACTCCTTGCGCCGCTTCTCCACGAAACCACGGGTCAGCTCCTCCTCACCGGGCAGCAGCACGGCACCGGGCAGGTCGGAGAACGCTTCTGCCACCGCTACCCGGGACGGCAGGATTTTCTCGATCATGATCTCCCCTTACCGGCTGGACTCCCCCATCCTGCCTGGTGTCGGGCGTTCTCCCCACCGTCCGATGGCACGAACGCCGACTCCACAGTGTCGCATCGGACACAGCGCCGCCGTCAGCGCCCTCCTCGCCATCCTCCGCCTTCTTCAGGACTCGGCGAGCCTCGGCCAGCGGATCCGCGTGGCGCACAGGGCCACGAGGATCGCCGAGGCGGCGACGGCGCCCATTCCCCGGACCAGACTGCCGGCACTCGCGATGAACGCGATCGTGCGCTGCCCTCACGGGGCCGCCGAGCGGACCTGGGCGAACACCCGAAAGGCGTCCCCCACCAGGCCAATTGCCCTGCAGTGTACGCCTGTTGGATCGCTTCCCTTCACCCGGCCGCAACCCGGCCGTGCCTCGCCCGATCTACGGCCGGGCGCCGGCCGGAGCCTCGCGCAGGGCAGTGGCGACGGTCTCCAGAACCTCGATGGGGCGCAGCAGATCCCCGTAGCCGATCGGCGGCCTGCCCGTGCGGACCATCTCCAGGAACGCTTCGAGGCCGGGCACGCAGTAGTCCGCGCCCGGGACCAGGGTCTGCTGGGCCATGCTCTCCCGGGTGAACGTCATTGCATGGAAGGGGATCTGGTCCGTGCTGCCCGGCTTGACGAGGTTCACGACGACGCGGGTGTCACCGGCCGTGAACGACGCGACGACCGTGGTGTCGGTGATGTCCGTCCGAACGCCGGAGATCTCGCCCGGAGCGAGCCGGAGGGCGATGTCCACCGCATGAATGCCGTAGAAGAAGATCCCGCCGTGGTCGCCGGCCGGATCGGCGGGCCCGGAGACGACGACCAGTTCCGGCTTCCCTCCCGCGATCGACCGGGCCGCCAGCGCGTCGGTGCCGGGAATCCACCGGAGCGCCGAGGACGAGGTGAGCGGCGCGTCATGGGCGCGCGCGGTATCGATCAGGGCCCGGGCGTCCTCGACGGTGCGGGCGAGGGGCTTGTCGACGAACACCGGAAGGCCCTCGGCCAGAAAGGGAATCGCCTGGTCCCGGTGGTGTGCGCCGTCCCGGTCCGCGACGACGACGGCGTCGACCAGCCCCAGCAGCTCCGCGGGCCCGTCGACGATCTCCGCGATCCCTCCGGTGGCCGCCAGCGCGTCGTTGCGCCGACCGCGTCCACCACTGAGCGCCACGACGCGCGCGTCGCCGCCCGCCCCGTCGACGTTGAGGTGGCGCACGATCTGGTCGACATGGCTGTTGTCGGTGCCGACGATCCCGATGCGCATCCGGAGAGCTTTCCCTTCGAGGTGACAGGCCTGTGGAACCACACGCTCTTGGGCGTGAGGGGCGCCCCTGCGCAGCGCAGAACCGATTCTCCCACGGGGGACGAACGGGGGACGGAGCAGCGCCTCGGTCCACCTACCTGTCCCCGCGCCCATACCCATGCCCTGACGGCCCGTCCGGCACCTCGTGCCGACGCGGCCCAGATCGAGATCGTGCCCCGTCTGATTTCACCGGCTGTCGCCGGCTCCGACATGGAACCTCGTCAGCGCAAAGAGGATCACGAGGTGCTGTGACGTAGCGCACGCCGTTGGGACATGAAGGCCCGGGCATGGTCGGCGAGCGCGGCGAATCGGCTGGCCAGCACGTCGAGCGCCAAATGCGTCTTGGCCGGATCCGGCTCCTCCTCGGCAGCCAGGGCGAGAAGGGCGCGAAGCTGGGTGACGATGTCGTGCAGGGCCACGGCCTGGAGGGCTCCGCGACGCCCGAGCGCCTCGTCATAGGCGGACAGCGCCTCCTCGGCGGCTTCTCCGTCCCGCGTGAGCTGGTGGATGAATCGCTTCCGGTAGAAGTCTTCGACCGCGGTCACACGGGCGGTGTCGGGGTCCGCCCGCAGATTGCCCCAGCCGACGAGCTTGTCGAGCACGCCGGCGACGGCATCCAGCTCGGCGCGACGGATGTCCGCCGGCAGTGCGGCGTGCACGTCCTCGGGCCGTAGGTGGACCGCGAACCGTTCCTTGGCCGTCGGGACGCCCGCATCACGTGGCGGTAGAGCGGGGCGTTCGGCACGGTGAGGTGAGCGAAGGGGCCGAAGCCCGACGGCTCGGGATGGGCGGCCTGCCCCGTACCGGACCTGCTGTCGGACACCGCCGATACCCTTGCCCGTACGCACGCGACCATCGCGCGACCTTCGGCAGATCTTCGAGGTGGGGACCAGAGTGAACACAACGCCGCTGAGCCCGGACGATCCGGCCGAGCTGGGCGGGTTCACGCTGCTGGGACGGATCGGCCACGGCGGCATGGGCCAGGTCTACCTCGGCGAGTCCGCTGCCGGTGAGGCCGTCGCGGTGAAGGTGATCAAACCCACGGTCGTCGATTCGGAGACCCGGCAGCGGTTCGCCCAGGAGATCGAGGTCCTCAAGACGATCTGGGGGCCGCGCGTCGCCGCGTTCGTGAAGGCCGACACGGAGTCGGAGCAGCCGTGGCTCGCGACCGAGTACGTGGAGGGCCCCGACCTGCGTCGGCTCCTCGACACTCGCGGTGTCCTGTCGCCTCTGGCGGCCGCTTCGCTCGGAGCGACCCTTGCCGAGGCGCTGGCCGGAGTCCACAGCCAAGGGCTGCTGCACAGGGACCTCAAGCCGGCGAACATCCTGCTCGGCCCCAACGGCCCCAAGATCATCGACTTCGGCCTCGCCGTCTTCGCCGAGTCCAGCGCCTCCCTCACCGCGCCGAACATGGTGATGGGCACCCCTGCCTGCATGTCTCCGGAGCAGGCGAACGGAGAGAAGCCGCTGACGGCCCCGGTGGACGTGTACGCGCTCGGGGCGGTGCTGCTCTGCATGACCACGGGCCACTATCCGTACCAGGCCGATCACGTACAGGTGCTGTTCAGTCACATCGTCGACCCCGACAAGGCCCCCGATCTGTCGGGAGCCCCCGAGGAACTGGTCGGTCTCCTGTCGTCCATGCTCCGGCACGCGCAGCACGACCGTCCGACGATGGACGAGGTGGTCACCCAGTGCGTGGCGGTCATCAAGGCGCACGGGGCGACCGTTGCCCAGGCCCGACGGCAGCTGGCCTCCCTCACCACGGTCGCGTACGAACCGCCGGAGCCCTCCCCCGTACCGGCTCCCGCCCCGCCGCCCACGGATGCCGAGGCCTTCGCCGAGGTGTCGACCCTCCTGGCCCCGAACCCGGTGGCCGTGGCGCCGACCGTCCCGCTGCCGCAGCAGTCCGCCGCCCCCGCCCACCCGCCGGGCTACACCCCGACGGTAGCGGTGACCACCCCGGACGCCGAGCCCACAACCGAAGCCGCGCCGCAGCCCACGCCCGCGCCGCCTGCCGGCCCGCGCCGTTCCGCCGCCGCGCTCCGGATCGCGGCACAGTTGCGGGAGACGTACGCGTCGACAGCGCCGTTCTGAGCGGGCCGGCAGGCAGCGAGGCGCCAGGGCGGGCCGGACAGAGGTGACCGTCGCCCCTTGTCCCGGGCCGTGGCCCGCACGAAGATCTACACAGTTCAGCAGCTATCAGGAGGTATCGCGGGTGACCGCCCAGCAGTCCAGTCGGCAGTCCGCCCCGGGCACCGGTACGAGTCTCCCGCCCGGCGCCCAGATCGTCGTACGCGATGAGGAATGGCTGGTCAAGAACGTCACCCGGACCGATCACGACGGCGATCGCATCGAGGCCGTCGGGATCTCCGAGTTCGTCCGCGATCAGGAGGCCGTCTTCTTCACCGGCCTGGAGCGCACCCGCGACGGCGTGCCCGGCATCGAGCTGATGGACCCCGCCAAGACCACCCTGATCAGCGACGACTCGCCGAACTTCCGCCGCAGCCGGCTCTTCCTCGAAGCGATCCTGCGCAAGACCCCACTACCCCAGTCCGAGCGCGGTCTGGCCCTCGCCGACAGCTTCCTGCTCGACTCGCTCCCCTACCAGCAGCGGCCCGCGCAGCTCGCGCTCTCGGGCCGGAACCTGCGCCCCCGCATGCTGATCGCGGACGTCGTCGGCCTCGGCAAGACCCTGGAGATCGGACTCACCCTCGCGGAGCTGATCCGCCGCGGCCGCGGTGAGCGGATCCTCGTCGTGACCCCGCAGCACGTTCTGGAGCAGTTCCAGCACGAGCTGTGGACACGGTTCGCCATCCCGCTGATCCGCCTCGACTCCGCGGGCATCGAGCGGATCCAGCGGGAGATCCCGGCGGGCCGAAACCCCTTCACGTTCTTCAAGCGCGTGATCGTCTCGATCGACACCCTCAAGAACACCGATCAGTACAAGCACCACCTGGAGCACATCCGGTGGGACGCCGTCGTCATCGACGAGTCGCACAACCTGATCAACCGCGGTTCGCTGCGCAACCAGCTCGCGCAGCTCCTCGCCCCGCAGACGGACGCCCTCATCCTCGCCAGCGCCACCCCGCACAACGGCAACGCCCGCTCGTTCGCCGAGCTGATCGCACTGCTCGACCCGGCGGCGATCCGTGACCCGGAGCGGTACTCGGCCGAGGACATCAAGCACCTGTTCATCCGCCGCACCAAGGTCAGCGCCGAGGTACGGGAGAAGATGTCCGGCCAGTGGGCCGACCGGGGCCCTTCCGAGTCGGTGCACTGCCCGGCGACCCCGGCCGAGGAGAAGATCTTCGAGGAGCTGGCCCAGGTCTGGCTGCCCGCCGAGGGCCGCTCGGTGAGCGAGGTCCCACTCTTCCCGTACACGCTGCTCAAGTCCTTCCTCTCCTCGCACGCCGCCCTGAGCTCGACGGTCGAGACCCGTATCAAGACGCTGGAGAAGAAGAACGACCCGGACGCGACGGCCACCGAACTGGCCGCTCTCCAGCGTCTGCGGGAGCTGACGGCCGGTCTGACCTCGCAGGATTCGGCCAAGTTCGCTGCTCTCGTCGAGCAGTTGAAGGCGATCGGGGTCGGGCCGCGCAGCGAGACACGAGTCGTGGTCTTCTCCGAGCGCGTCCAGACCCTGGAGTGGCTGCGGTCCGCCGTGCCGGCCGCACTCGGTTTCAAGGGCAAGGCCCTGAAGGAAGCGGCCCGTGTGATGCACGGCGGCCTCTCCGACGAGCAGCAGATGCAGTGCGTCGAGGACTTCGGCCTCGCCGACGCACCCGTACGCATCCTCTTCACCGGTGATGTGGCCTCCGAGGGTGTCAACCTCCACCGGCAGTGCCATCAGCTCATCCACTACGACGTTCCGTGGTCGCTGATCCGCATCGAGCAGCGCAACGGCCGTATCGACCGTTACGGGCAGGTCCACAAGCCGCAGTTCCGCGCCCTGATCCTGACCAGCGAGGTGGACGGCGCGAAGGACGACCGCACGGTCGCCGAGCGTCTCCTTGAGCGGGAGGACGAGGCACACCGCTCGCTCGGCACGGCGGAGGCGGTCTCCGGCCTGTACCGCGCGGAGGCCGAGGAGAAGTCGCTGATCCAGGACCTCCTCAAGGGCCGCACGGTCGACGAGTCGCTCCAGCACACCGCCGATGAGGCGGGCGGGGCGGACGACTTCCTGGCCGACTTCTTCGCCCAGGTCGACGACGTGTCCGCCGAGCCCGCCTCGGAGGCCTCCACGTCCGCGTCTGCGCCGGACGAGTCCTCGGCACCGCCGAAAGCCCACGTGCCCCGTCTCTTCACGACCACGCGCGAGTTCGTCGACGAGGCGGTACGGGAGGTCTTCCCGGACGCCCAGCAGTCCCTCGGGATGGACCGCGACCCCGAGAACGGCCTGATCTCCTTCAAGCCCCCGGTCGATCTGGTGCACCGGCTGAAGGCGCTTCCGCCCGACTACCGCCGCGAGCAGCGCCTGAGCGAGCGCCTGCTGGTCACCCTCAACCGCAAGCTGGCCGACCGCGCCCTCGTACGGGCCCGCGAGTCGGGCACCTCCAGCTGGCCGGAGATCTCCCTGCTCACCGACCTCCACCCGGTGGTGGAGTGGCTGACCGACAAGGTCCTCGTGAAGCTGGGCCGCCAGGAGGCCCCGGTCATCACGGCCGACGTCGAGGCCCCCGTGTACCTCGTTCAGGGCATCTACTCCAACGCCCTTGGCCGCCCGACGGTCGTGAAGTGGATGGCCGTCACGGGCGAGGACGTCACGGACGACATGGTGGGGACACTGCGCGAGGCGGGCATCGGCCCGACGATGGCCAACCCGTTGCGACCCCACGACGTGGACGGCCTGCGGGCCGGCATCCCGACGGCCCTGGACGCCGCCGAGGCCTTCCTCTCGCGCCACAGCTCGGAGTGGGACAAGGCGCTCCTCGCCCCGATCGAGGAGTACCGGCAGCGCCTGGGCCAGTGGGAACAACCCACCCTCGCGGGCGAGGAGACCAAGGACGACCTCTCCCGCCTCGCCGACTCCCTGCTGACGACGGGCCGCCCGATGCTGCGCGTCCTGGCCGTCCTCGACTCAGCCCACGGCTCCGCCGCGCACGCCTAGGAGAATCCCCATGACGTACGACTCCCTGGTCAACCGCGGTGACTACTTCTCCGCGCACTACCTGGCCGAGGTCTTCCCGAAGGACCTCAAGTCCGGGCTCCTCGCGGCCTGGAGGACCCGCGAGGAGGAGGCCAGGTCCTCGTCCTCCGACTCCGACTCCGAGCAGGAACCGGACCCGGACGCCCTCCCGGTCACGCCCCGCCTGGGTCTGCGCGCCCTGCGCCGCCCGTACTTCCGTACCCGCGCCTTCTTCGCGGAGGCGGCGGTCACGCCCGACGACGCGACGACGTACGACGCACCCGAGTGGCGCGAGCGCGCGACCTCCCTCAACGCCTCCGTCCTCCGCGCCCTCGGCTACGACGCCAAGCCCCGGACCCTGACGGTGTCCCGGGCGGACCACACCTACGAGATCCCCGTCGCGCACGCCGAACAGGGCCTCGTGGCCGTCGACTGCGGCTGGGCTGCCGAACCCGACGCGGCCCTGGACCCGGACGGCCCCGGCCGCCTCCTCACCCCCGTACAGCTGGACGCGTCCAACTCCCTCCGTACGGGCTCGAAGCTGGCCTCGTTCCTCTTCGCGAGCGAGGACGCACCCCGGTACGTGCTGCTGCTCGCCGGCGGCGTGATCGTCCTCGCGGACCGGGCCGCGTGGGGCGAGGGCCGCTACCTGGCGGCCTCCCTGGACACGGCCCTCGACCGCAACAACACCAAGGACGGCCAGGAACTCGACACCCTGGCCGCCCTGTTCGGCGCGGACTCGCTGCGCACTCCGGAGGAGGGCGGTGAGAACCCTCTCGCCGGGCTCGTCGACAAGTCCACGAAGCATGCCGTGGGCGTCTCGTCCGAACTCCGGGACGGCCTGCGCGAATCCGTGGAACTCATCGCGAACGAGGTCCTGGAACGGATCACCAGCCATGACGGCGTCCGCCTGGAGGACGTCAAGGAACTCCCGGAACTCTCTCGGCAGCTGACCCGCGAGTCGCTCCGCTACCTGTACCGCATCCTGTTCCTCCTGTACGCGGAGGCCCGCCCGGAGCTCGGCATCCTTCCGTCCGACTACCCCGAGTACCACCAGGGGTACGGCCTCGGCCGCCTCGGCGAGCTCGTCGCGGAGCGGGACCTGGTGGGCGAGAAGGCCCGCGAGGGCGTGTACCTGTACGAGTCCCTGGACCTGCTCTTCAGCAAGGTCCAGGAGGGCTACCGGCCGCGCCGCACGCACGGGGTGAGCGCCAAGGATTCCGAAGACGTCGGCCTCCGCTTCGAACCCCTCCACTCGAAGCTCTTCGAACCGGAATCGATCCGCCTCATCGGTGCGGAGTCGGTCAAGGACCCCCGCCACGACGACGACTCGGACGAGCGCCCGCGCTACCTGGACACCCGCCTCCGCAACGCCACCCTGTACAAGGTCCTGCGGAAGCTGATGCTCACCCGGGGCAGAAAGGGCGAACGAGGCGGCTTCATCTCGTACGCGCAGCTCGGCATCAACCAGCTGGGCGCCGTGTACGAAGGGCTGATGTCGTACGCGGGCTTCATCGCCGGCGAAGAGCTGTACGAGGTCGCGAAGAACGGCGACCCGAAGGACGGTTCCTGGCTGATCCCGTCCTCGAAGGCCGACGAGTACGCCGATTCCGTTTTCGTGTGCCGCCGGGACGAGGAGACGGGCGCCGATGTCCGGGTCCGGTACCGCCCGGGCTCGTTCGTCTACCGTCTCTCGGGCCGCGACCGCCAGACCTCGGCCTCGTACTACACGCCGGAATCGCTGACGAAGGTCACGGTCCAGCTGGCGTTGCAGCACCGCCTGGACCAGGACGACACGGTCACGGAGGCCCGGGAACTCCTGGACTGGAAGATCTGCGAGCCGGCCCTCGGCTCGGGCGCGTTCCTGAACGAGGCCATCAACCAGGTCGCGGCCGAGTACCTGCGCCGCCGCCAGGAGGAGACCGGCCAGGCGATCGACACCGAGCAGTACCCGGTGGAGCTCCAGAAGGCCAAGGCGTACATCGCGCTGCACAACTCTTACGGCGTGGACCTCAACTCGACGGCAGTCGAGCTGGCCGAGGTCTCGCTGTGGCTGAACACGATGCATCCGGGCATGGAGGCGCCGTGGTTCGGCCTCCACCTGCGGCGGGGCAACTCCCTGATCGGGGGCCGTAGAGAGATCTACGGTCCGGAACGCCTGAAGAAGGGCGGCTGGCTGGGCGCCACGCCGGAACGCTTCCCCCTCAAGGATGCTGGGTCGGGCCTGCCGTCGGGCTCGGTCCACCACTTCCTGCTCCCGGCGAAGGAGTGGGGCGCGGTCGCCGCCGAGAAGGAGGCGAAGGCCCTGGCCCCGGAGGAGGCGAAGGCGCTCGGCGCCTGGCGCAAGGCGATCACGAAGTCGCCGAGCGCGAAGCAGACGGCCCGGCTTCAAGGGCTTGCGCGTCGGGCGGAGTACCTGTGGCAGCTGGTGGTCCGCCGCCTGGAGATCTCCGAGCGGGACATCAGCCGCAAGATCGACGTCTGGGGAGCGGAGCCGGAGTGGCTCCGCCAGCCGGTGGAGGCGGTCCAGCGCGAGGATGTCTTGGCCGACCTTGAGGCGGTGGACACCCCGTACTGGCGCCTGAAGACGCTGATGGACGCGTGGTGTGCGCTGTGGTTCTGGCCGGTCCAGGAGGCGTCGCTGCTGAATGGCACGAATCCTCGCTACCGGCAGGCGGCGGAGCTGGCGGAGCAGTCGGCCGCGTATGAGTTGGCCGTCTCGGGGACGGAGGACGACGAGAACGCCGGCGTCCTGATGTCCTGGGAGGAAGAGGCCCTCCCCGGTTTCGGCACGGAGGCCAAGCAGCTCTCCCTCACCCAGGAGGCCGTGGCCAAGCGTCGGATGGGCCGCCGCAAGGAGTCCATCGCTGAGCGGCGCCGCGAGGTGATCCCGCTGGCGAACCTGGACGACTGGCTGGACTTCGCGGAGTCGCTGTTGGGGACGCAGGACGTTCCGGCGGAGTCGCTGATCGCGGAGTTCGAGTCGCTTACGGAACTGACGCCGTACGAGGACGCGCTGCCGGACTTGATGGGTATGGATCGGTCATATTGGCTGGAGTCCCGCTTCCCGTGGGCAGCCCAATCGAAGGACATCGCCACCCAGCAGGGCTTCTTCCACTGGGAGTTGGAGTATGCCCAGGTCTTCGAGCAGGGTGGCTATGACTTGCAGGTGGGTAACCCGCCGTGGGTACGTCCACGATGGCAGGAAGATCTGGTTTTGGCGGAGTCGGAGCCTTGGTTCGTGCTCGCGGAGAAACCAGGGGCGGCTGAGTGGCGGCTGCGCAAGGACGAGGTGCTGATCACTGACGAGAACAGCCGGACCTCATTCCTTGGTGAGTTGGCGGTCCATGCCGGGTTCGTTGCTGCGCTGGGCAGCCCAGCCGTGTATCCCATACTCGTAGGAACCCAAGGCGACCTTTACCGGGCGTTCATGGCGCAGGTGTGGCGGCATGTGGCGCAATGCGGCATCGCGGGACTACTCCACCCGGATACGCACTTCGGCGGTGTGCGCGAGGGCACAATCCGGGCCGCCGCATACCGGCATCTGCGGGTACACGCACACTTCGTCAACTCAGCCAACTGGGCCTTCGAAGATCTCAACCGGTCGCAGGAATTCGCGATGCACATCTACGGAACGCCTCGCGACCCCGATTTCCTGCACCTTAGCGAACTGCGCGACGCGGAGGCGCTGCCCGCATCACTGGCCCATGACGGACACGGCGAGGCGCCCGGCATCAAGCACAACGGCTCCTGGGACATCCGGCCGCATAGCGAGCGCGTAGTGCATGTGGACACGGATCTGCTGGCCAGCTGGCAGACCCTCACAGACTCGGCCGGTCCGGCGGCGCAGACTCCCCTGCTGTACCCCGTCTTGCGCAGCGAGCAAGGAGCCATCGAGGCTCTCGCTGCACATCGCGGCAGCCTGGCCGACTACCAACCGCTGATCACGAGCCGATTCCACGAAGCCAGCGCGAAGCATGACGGGCTGATCCACTGGGGAAACCAGACTGTCTCGTGTCTCTCGGACGTCATCCTCCAGGGGCCACACTTCGCGGCGGCGCTTCCCTATTCCAAGGAGCCGAGGATCCCCTGTCGCAGCAACAGGGACTGGGATCTGCTCGCCACGACGGAGCTGTCCGAGGACTACGTTCCGGTGACCAACTACGTGCGCGCCACGGACGAGACCACGTATCTCACGGCCCAGGACTCCTGGCGCGGAGCGCCGTCCACCTCGTACTTCCGTCTGGCCTGGCGGGTCATGATCCCCTTCGACAGCAGCCGCTGCCTGCACGCAGCCCTCATCCCGCCTGGCCCCGCCCATGTCCATACCGTGCACTCGGCAGCCTTGACGGACGAGCGCCTGACCGCCCTCAACGCGGGCTTCTGGGCGACGCTGCCGCTCGACTACCTGCTGCGCATCACCGGCCGCTCGCACCTCCAGGTCACCGAGGCCGCCAAGATGCCAGCGCCCAACCCGAAGCACCCCCTGGCCCCCGCACTCCTCCTCCGCACTCTCCGACTCAACGCCCTCACCATCCACTACGCCCCCCTCTGGGCGGAACTGTTCGACCCCCGCTGGGCAGGATACGAAGACTGGGCCAATCCCCACTGGTCCCGACTGCATCCCCTCGCCGCCGACCTCAAGCCGACCTGGGAGTACGCCACCCCGCTCCGCACGGAGTACGAGCGCCGCGCCGCGCTTGTAGAGCTCGACGCCCTGGTCGCCGTCTGGCTCGGCATCACCGCCGACCAACTCGTCGCGATCTTCAGGTCCCGCTACCCGCAGCTGTACAACTACGAGTCGGTGACCTACTTCGACGCCAACGGCAGCAAGATCGCGGGTGACTTCAATACCTACGGCCACGGCCAGACAAAGGAGGACTATCTAGCCCTCCTCGACCATCTGGCCAGCCCCGCCACCACCCCACCGCCCGAGGGATACACCGCGCCCTTCTACAAGGCCGACCGCGAGACCGAGATGCGGGCCGCGCACGCGCACTTCTCTGCTCGGGTCGACGCGGAGATCGCTGCCGGCCGGTGGACGCCGCCCGCGAGGGCTGACGCGTAGGAAGACGAACGGGCCGCGCCAACCGAGGTTGACGCGGCCCGCGTTGTCGTACAGGTCAGTGCGCCGCGAATGCGACGAACGTCGCCCACTGCTCCGCATCGAAGCTCAGCATGGCCCCGGCCTTGTTCTTCGAGTCGCGGACGTGGGTCGAACCGACGGCGTTCGCCACCTCCACGCACTCGCCACCTGCGCCACTGCTGTAGCTGCTCTTGAACCAGGCCGACTCCGGCACAGGCCGCACAGGCTCCGTCGTGTTCATACCTCTCCCAGCGCCTTCTCGATGACGTTCAACGACTCACGTGGGGTGAGCGCCTGAGCCCTGAGGAGCCCGTACTGCTCCTCGAACTCCCGCACCGGCTTGCGCTCGGTGTACAGACGGCTGTCCTGGTGCGCTTCCACGTAAGCCATCCTCCGCGCTTCCTTTGTCTCGATCAAGGTGAACGAACCACCGAGCCCCGCATGTTCCTCAAGGCGGGTCGGCATCACCTGGATCGAAACATTGCGCCGCTGGGCGGCCAACAGGATCTGCTCCAGCTGCCCCCTCATCACTTCCCGGCCGCCAAGGGGGCGCCCGAGCATCGAATCCTCGATCACAAAGCTGATGGTGGGCATCGGCATCCGCGAGAAGATCGCCTGCCGCTCCAACCGGGCCGCGACCCGCTCCTCAATCGTCGCCTCGTCCAGCAACGGCAGCCACATCGCGAACACCGCCCGCGCGTACTCCTCCGTCTGCAACAACCCCGGCACCGCCTGCACCGCGTACACGTGCAGCTCCACAGCCTCCTTCTCCAGCTTCGCCGCGCCCCGGAAGAACGCCGGGTACTGCGCCCGCGCCACCTCCTCCTTCATCTCCTTCAAGATGCCGCGCGCCCCGAGCAACTCATCCGCCTGGTCGATGAACTTCCCCGGCGGGATCCGCCTCCCCTGTTCGAACGCCGCGATGGTCGACGCCGAGTACCCCGTCATCGCTCCGAACTCCGGCCGCTCCAGCCCCGCCCACTCCCGGAACCGCTTCAGCTGCCGCCCGAACACCTGAAGGATGCCCGTCGCCCCCTGCTCGGCCTCGTACCCGGCTTCCGCCTGCTGATCGTCCATGATCCGCGCCTCCCACGCCCAACGCCCCGGCCGTCCCGCCGGTCACGCCCCGCACCGCCGACACCCTCCGCACCGACGCATACAACCCGCACCCGTCCGCGCGTCACTCCTGGTCAACGTTACTCACGCAACGCCACCGTTGGCGGCATGAAGTCCACAACTCACCCCACCCAGCCCGCGCACGAACCCAATGCTCCCGCCCAGGAGTTCGACATGCGTTTCACTTCCACCCCACGCGGCGCACGGCTCGCCCGGCGCCTCGTCTCGCACCGTCTCCACGAGTGGGGCCACCCGTACAACACGACCACCAACGACACCGTCACCCTCCTCGCCGCCGAACTCACCGCGAACGCCGTACGCCATGGCCATGTCCCCGGCCGGGACTTCCATCTCCGCCTCACCGTCGACGCGGACGCCGACGCCACAACCATCCGTATCGAAGTCACCGACACCCGCACCGAGCGGATTCCCGCCCTCGCCTCCCCTACGCCGGACGCCGAGGCCGGCCGTGGTCTGCTCCTCGTGGCGGCCCTCGCCACCCACTGGGGCACCACACCCCGCGTAGCCGCCCCCGGCAAGACCGTCTGGGCGGAGATCAGCACTCCCCCAGACCGGTGATCCCATACGCTGCCGTCCGTGGTCTACGCAATCTCCCTCTCCGCGCAGAACTCGACGACATCGACTGGTAGTTGCAGCTGGACCAGTTCATGGGCAAGACCATGGGGGCTCCGTCACCATCGCGGCAGAGCTCGGGGACGGCCGCCACCCTGGGGAGACCGTGCGGGAGCGCCAACGGCGTGCCCACTCCCGTAAGGCCGGTAAACGCCAGGCCACAGAGTCGCCCCCGGATCCGGCCCCGGTGAAGCCTCGAAGGCGTGTGCCCGAGGGCCAGTTGTCCTTGGAGCTCGACGAGGACTTCGCGGCCTGACGGAGTCAGCCGTCCTTCGGTAGGCGCTCGTACGAGAAGGTGCACCGGACCCGGCCGTCGGCCGCAGGAACGAGGCGTACCTGCTCGGCGGGCATCTGCATTGCCGTACCCGCCGGCTCGTCCCAGAGCGACACCGTTCCTCCGGCCTCCCCGAACGACAGGTACGGGCGCTCGGGCTTCAGAACACCACCCCGACTGCCGAGTTTCGCCGCGGGAACCGTCGGCTCGACGCACATCCACTCCGGTTCCACCCCGAAGTACGAAGGTGGCACCGTCTTCCGAGCCGCGGCCGTACGGAAGTCCTCCACCGCCTCCCGCGCCGATTCCAGCGCCCCCAACCCACACACCAACACCACCGTTACCTGGGTGAGCACGTACAACGGAACCCCCAGCCGCTCGACGGGGCTGACGAACGGTGCGTGCACGTGCTTCGCGATGCCCCAGAGGGCCGGGACGAACAGGGCATAGCTGAGCAGACTCAGCAGCTTCACCGCCGACGCGGCCTGCCAGATCCCGGGGACGCCGAGGTCATCGGGTGTCACGCCGAGACTGTCCGCGTACAGCGCGTGCAGCACCGATCCGGAGGCCACCACAAGGGACACGGCAGCAGTGAAGACGAGCGGCGCCGCCCAGGCGAGCCATTCACCCCACGTCCACTGGCGGACCAGCAGCCAGATCCCTCCCACCGTCGCCGTGACGGCGAAGACCGACAGCATCTCCACCGGAGTCCAGCCTCTGCCGTCCCCCGTACCCGCGCCGAGGGAGACGGCGAGGAGGTACACCGCCATCACACCGCACACGAGGAGACTCCCCACGCGGCCGCCGACCGCGAACAGGCCATATGCAAGCCGGGCTCCCCCGACGAAGCACAGCACCGCGATGCCGGCCCACGCCCATGCCCGCACACCGCTGTGCTGCCGGGCGACCGCCGCGCAGAAGGCCATGGCGAGCAGCCAGACCACGACGCGGAACGTACGTTGCCGACCATCCTCCTCGCGACGCGGAACGATGTGGCTTCGCTCCCGACCGTAGAACGGCCGTACATCGACGGCAGCCCCGGGAGCGGAACCTCCGGGCAGGTTCATACGGGAGAGCCGACGGGCTTCCGATGCCGTACCCGTGACCACCATTCCGGTGTCGCGGTAGCCGCACCTCTCCGAGATGCGCGCACGCGACACTGCGGCCGCTCGGCTCAATCTCGCCATCCATGTCAGTGGTCTCGGGGCGGGTGCGCGAGGTGGTCTGTGATCAACCGTATGCGCCCACCAACCAGTCAGCTGCTCCCGGTCCCGGTCCACCAGCTCGCAGCGCCGGGCGTACATCTCCAGACCGGCCGCCCGTGCCAGCTGCTCCACCCGCCAGGCGGCCGCCCGCTCGGTGCGCCGGTTGCGGGCTCCGAAGAACCGCACCTCGACGGAGTACAGCCGTGCCGAGGGAGCCTCGCGCAGCACCCCCCGCGACGCGCCCTCACCACGCGTGAACCCAGTGACGACCGGCCAGCCCCGCTGGTCGAACACCCGCTCCGCCTCGTCCCAGTCGCGTTGCTCCCCCCGTACCTCGACGAGCACCAGCACACGCTGGTCATAGCGTTTCCCCAGCACCAGCTCCCCCTCTCACCGGGCTCCGAAGGTACAGCGACCTACGATGTGACGGTCACGGTGGAAGGAAGCCACTCCTACGAGGGAACGGACACGAAGACATGTCACCGGAGGACAGCGGCAGCAACCGCGCAGCCCAGCCGAAGGACCAGCTGTCCCTGTACGGCCGCTATCTGGACGATGCGTCCGCCGAGGACAGCGGGGGCTTCCTGGTGGAGATCGGGGCGGGCGGCCGGAGCACCGATGTCGAGCTGGAGCAGCCCGACGAGGAGCCGGACATTGCGGATGAGCGGATCACGGCACCGTACGACCCGTCCAAGATCGAGATCCAGACCCTCAACCCGACGATCAACCTGCTGATCTCCCGGCTGGTCAACGGGATGATCGATCTCGCCCCGGACTTCCAGCGCAAGGCGGGCATCTGGTCGGACGAGCAGCAGAGCCGGCTGATCGAGTCCCTGCTCCTGCGCATCCCCATCCCCTCCTTCTACGCCTCCGAACTGACCGACAGCTCGTGGGCCCAGGACAGTTCCTGGGCCATCGTCGACGGAATCCAGCGCCTCACCGCCATCGCGCGGTTCATCGCACCCGAAGCACTGGCGGAGGCGGGGATAGATTCGGGTCCGCTCAAGCTGCGCGGGCTGGAGTACCTCAAGGACGACTTCGAGGGCAAGGGGTACGACGATCTGTCGGGGCGTATGCAGATCCGTCTCAACGAAAGCCAGGTCGTCGTCCACCTCATCCGCCCGGGGACTCCGGAAGAGGTCAAGTTCAACATCTTCGCGCGCATCAACACCGGTGGCCTCCCGCTGACCCGCCAGGAGATCCGGCACGCGCTCGTCCCCGGCCCGGCACGGCAGCTCCTGTCCTCGCTCGCCGAATCGCCGGAGTTCGCCTCGGCCACCAGCTACGGCGTCTACAGCGAGCGGATGGCGGACCGCGAGATGGTGCTGCGCTACCTCGCCTTCCGGCTCACCGACCCCAACCTGTTCAGGAGCCAGGACTTCGACCAGTTCCTCGCTCTCACCATGCGCCAGGTCAACCGCCTCACCGAGGACGAGCGGGAGGCTCACGCCCACGACTTCCGGCGGGCCATGATCACGGCTGAAGAGATCTTCGAAGGTCATGCCTTCCGCAAGCAGTTCCCTGGTCAGACTCGGCGCTCACCGGTCAACAAGGCCATCTTCGAGACAGTTTCCGTGAATCTGGCCGTTCTCTCGGACCGTGAACGATCTGCGCTGGTAGCGTCCCGCGAACAGGTGGTCGAGGGCTTCCAGCAGCTCATGACCGACCGGAACTTCGAGCGGGCCGTGTCCGTGGGCACCGGCGACCGGGTCAAGGTGGTCGACCGCTTCGCCAAGGTCCGCGAACTCTTCCGCACCGTCCTGCAGACCAACGGGGGCAGCAACCAGTGATCGAACAGTTGTCGCTGACCAACTTCAAGGCGTTCCGGTCCGCCGACATCCGGCTGGCCCCGGTCACACTCCTCACCGGCCTCAACTCCTCGGGCAAGAGCACGGTCCTGCAGTCCCTGGCGCTGCTCCGTCAGTCGTACGACTCGGGCATCCTCATGTCCACCGACGGGGACACCGACAGCCACGGGGGTTTCCTCCTCGACGGTGACCTCGTGGAGCTGGGCACGGGCCAGGACCTCCTGCACGAGGACTTCACCACCGAGCGGCCGGGCACGGACCCGCTGATCTCCGTCGTGTTCGAATCTGCCGACAAGGAGTCGTACGCCTGGTCCGCCCGGTATGCGCCGGAGCAGGACGTACTTCCGCTCGAAAGCTCCACACGCCCGGCGGACTGGGGTGATGTCCCCCTGTTCTCCCGGCGCTTCCAGTACCTCAAGGCCGACCGGATCACGCCGGCCACCACCTATCCCCGGTCTCACCATCAGGCGATCGGCCGCGGCTTCCTCGGGGCACGCGGCGAGCACGCCGTCAACTTCCTGCGGCACCACGCGCAGGACGTCGTACCGGACGGCCACCCGCTCCGACACCCGGAGGCCGGCGGCCACACCCTGCTCGACCAGGTCGTCGCGTGGATGCAGGAGCTGTGCCCCGGGGTCAACCTCGAAGCCTCGGAGATTCCCGGGATCGACTCGGTACGTCTCAGCTTCGGGTTCGGCGGCACCGCCGGCCTGGACTCCACCCGGCGTCGACGCCCGACGAACGTCGGCTTCGGTCTCACGTACGCCCTCCCCATCGTCGTGGCGTGTCTCACCGCCGGGCCCGGCAGCCTCATCCTGCTGGAGAACCCCGAGGCCCATCTCCACCCGCGCGGCCAGTCCCGTATGGCCTCTCTCATCGCCGCCGCGGCGTCCGCCGGCGCGCAGCTCGTCGTCGAGACCCACAGCGACCACGTACTCGACGGGACCCGGCTCGCGGTCAAGCAGGGGCGGCTCGCGGCCGGGGATACGGCGGTGCACTTCTTCCGGGGCAACGGGGCCGGCGTGGAGATCATCACTCCGGCGGTTGCCGAGGACGGATCGCTCTCCGAATGGCCGGAGGGCTTCTTCGACGAGTCGGAGAACACACTCGACCAGCTGTTGGGCTGACCGCCCGCCTGTCAGTTCCGGAAGCCACAAGGGGGGCGCTTCATGGTGCTCATGTTCTTCAACGAGAAGTCCTGCGTCTCCGACTGCTCGCAGGACGAGGCCGGGCAGGCCATGCGCGATTTCGTGAAGGTCTGCCAGGCGGTCAGGCGGGTGGACAACGGAGCGAGTCTCGTCAGTGAGGTCCGGCTGGAGGACCTGGAGATCGCTCCCGGCTACTACCTCGCCCAGTGGCGGAACGAGAGCCAGAACCGAGACCACTGGCGGTTCATGCGGCTGCTCAACCGCAAGTCCCCGCACTCCACGGTGCTGCCGGCCCCTCCCGAGGATCAGGAGGTCGAGTACCGTCACGACGGCGACCGGGTTCTCGGGCTCGCCGCCGCCCATCTCATGGACACGCTGGCCGTCAGCCTTCCCACCGCCCGGCCCTGGGAGGCCTCCTGGCTGAGTGTCGAGTACGTCCTCGTCGACGAGGACGAGGTCCAGGAGGACAGCGCGGAGGTCCGGCACGCCTCGACACCCGAGCACGTGGCGGAACACGCCGACTGGATACGCGAGAGCGCGGCGAACGCCGTCACCTCCGGCGCGCAGCTCTGGGAGGAACGCGAAAGTCTCTTCGCCTCGCTCCAGTTCGCCCCTGGCGTGGAGGACGACCTGAGGAACCTCCCGGGTGTCTCCGTGCCCTCGGTCCGGACTGCGCTTCTCGGGCTCAACACAGCGGCCGAGGCCTGGAAGCCCGGGGATTCGGAACCGGTCTGGCCCATCAAGGTGGTCCCCGAGAGCGATACCCGGATCAATCTCGGGCTGTGCAACTTCACCGACATCGACGGAGCCAAGCGGCTGTTCAGCCTCCACACCCGGTTCCGGCCGAGGCCCGGCCGCATCCATCTGAGGGTGGTCACCGAGGAGGGCCGCGTGCGTATCGGCTACATCGGCCGGAAGCGCCTGGCGGAGGACGTGCCTCGCAGCTCGCGGTGAGCTACCGCTATGCGCTGCCCGGGCGACGCCAGAGGTCGATGTCCTTCTTCCAGGCCTTGTTGCCGCCACCCGTCGGGCACCGCGTGTTGTAGCAGCGCCAGTACCAGTTCTCCTTCGCACCGCGCCTGATCTCGATGTCGTCCTGCCCGCACCGGGGGCACTTCGGCGGGCGGGCGAAGATCTCGGCATGCTCGTGAGTGAGGATCTTGCGGGCGAAGCAGGCGCCGCGCATCGTGACCATCACCTCGCGGGTCCAGCTCTGCGACAGGGCGTTGAGGCTGCCGAGCATCACGGTCCTTTCGTCCACGACGACGATCTTCTGGTGCATGACGTGCATCGGTACGACCGTGTGGACGACCGCACGCAGGTCCTCGACGAGAGACAGGTTCGCCGGCTTCTTCTGGAGCTGGTCACTGGGGTCGCGGACGAAAACGGTCACCCGTACGCCTCGGTCGACCGCCGCGCGCAACTCCGGGAGGATCATGCGGACGCGCCTGGCCACCCAGGGGGTCCACAGCCACAGGGATGTCCGCGCGCTTCTGATGGCTGCGACGAAGGACGCGTAGAACGTCGTCTCGTCGTCGACATCACTGACCTCCACGTGCCGTGAGAGGACCTCCGCCAGACGGTCGCCGAACTCCCCGCGTGGCACGTTCAGCTCGGGCGGCGTGATCAGAGACTTGGCGGGGAGAACCCGCACTCCGGACGTGCCGATGAGGGCGTCCAACTGTCCGAACGGGGAGTCCGGCGCCTTCCGTGCCACCTCCCGGATGCGTGTGCCGCTCGCGATGACGTACACACGAGTCTGTACGCGGGTCATGGCCACGTTGAACAGCCTGATCCCGCTGCGCATCCAGTCGCTCGCCTCCGGTGCGCGCGATGCCTTCGCCATCCACAGCGGCCGGCTGTGTTCACCCTCGACCGTGTCGAAGACGACGATGGGGAACTCCCGGCCCTGGAACCGGTGCGCGGTGCCGACCTCGGCGCTCGGACCACCATCCCGTTCGACGTCGCGCAGCGCCTCCAGCGTGGCCTCGGCCTGGTCTCCGTACGGGGTCACGACGCCCGTGGTCTCGCCGTCCCCGCCGTGCAGATCGATCAGGGCCCGGGAGATGAGCGGGCCCGCGGGCCACCAGCCCTTGCTCGGGCCCGTGAGATGGACATGGGCGAGTTCGTGGAGCCCGTCGGTGTCGATGAGAACGATCTCCGGGTCCTCGGAGCTCCTGGAGCTCCGTACGACGGGGCCGGCCTTGAGCACACCACCGTAGGCCAGGCCGTTCACGAGGCCCATCACGGCACGGCCGAACCGGTTCTGGGTCACCAGGGTCGTACAGGCGGGGTGTGTCCGCGCCGCCGCCGGGTCGGTGATGCCGCAGTGCTGGAACACGTCCGGAACCAGCCAGCGCTGGATGTCGGGGCGCCTCTTGTCCTTCAGCGCTCGGGGGACGACCGGGCCCAGCTGCATGAAATCCCCGAGGAGCACGGCCGTCTGCTGGGCGTGGGAGACGGCGAGCAGAACCTCGGGCAGGGAAGCGGCGCCGACCTCGTCGATGAGGACCACGTCGTAGTGGCCGGAGAAGACATGCCGGTTGGTGCGGAAGCGGGCCAGGGTCGTGGCCACGAGACGGGCGTTCTTGATGATCTCGCCCTGCGTGTCGCGGGCGAGCCGCTCGTACTCCTCCTGGATCTCCTTGTGCTGCTGCTCCAGCGCTCCCTTCCGGGCCGCTTCGGCGGCGACGACGGAACGCAGCGTCGCGGCCTTCCTGTGCCTGGCCGGCCAGGCATGCTCCTCCGCGGTGGCAATGAGCGCCTCGGCGAGGTGTGCGCGCTCGGCTTCGTCCTCGGCCGTGGCGAGAGCCGTGCGCAGTTCGCCCATGGACCGGGTCAGGGTCTGGTAGCGGGTGGCGGCGTCTCGCACCGCCGTGTCACGTCGGTCGATCTCGCTGCCGGAGAAGGGGATCGCGCGTGTCATCTCCTCGGTCTGCCCAGCGATCCGGGCCCGGCGACGATCCGCGACATCGCGAGCCTTGAGGGCATGGTCGTGCGCGTCCCGGTATTGGACTCCCGCTTCACCACATGCGGCTTGAGCCTCAGTTCGCTCAGCTCGTGAGCGCAGCTTGGCGAGCCCTGTCCGATTCTCGACCTCGCGTAGGACACGCTGCGTCTGGCGCAGCCGCTCCTGGCTCTGAAGAGCGGCGGACTCGGCTGCCGTGGCCGCGTGCTCCACCCTGTCCGCCTCGTCGAGGAGGGCGTCGACCTGCTTCCAGAGGTGGCGGGAGTCCTCGGCGTCGTCCCGGTCCTTCAGCGCCCTGTTCAGGTCCTGTTCGGCCGCCGCCAGGGTCTGGCCGACCTCCCGGGCGGCCTTCCTCAGTTCCGTCACCCGTACATCGCGCGACGCCGCATCACCGAACGGCTCGGTCACCAGGGCCCTGGCCTGTGCATAGGCCTCCGCATCGAACCGTACGAGGCTCGCCTCCAGCTCCGCCAGATCCTCCGCGCGGCTGCGGATGCCCAGCAGTTCCGCCGACACCCGGGCACGCCGGCCCTCGACGTCGGCCAGCCGGGCCCGGACCATGAGGGGAAGGGACACCTGCGGGTCGTCGGCGATCTCCTTGAGCTGGGGCGGGCCTACGCGGACGATGTCGCCAGGGCTGTGGCGATGTCCTCTCAGGACGCCCTTCAGGGCGTTGTCCACGGCGATGTTGGTCGCGGAGACGAGCAGGACCTTCTTGCCCGCGGCGATCAGATCGCCGATGGCCAGTGTGAGCACCATCGTCTTCCCTGTGCCGGGTGGCCCCCACACGAGGCGTACGCCGGTCCCCAGGCAGGCCCGGTACGCCTCCGCCTGTTCGGGGAAGAGGCCGGCCGGTGCCTCGGTCCGGGCAGGCTCTCCGGCGGGGCTGCCGGAAGCGAGCAGGCTGCCGAGCGGAGTTTCCCCCAACCCGGCGATGCCGTCCCTCAGGGTTTCCAGCAGAAAGGTGGGGGGCTGTTGCAGAACCCAGAGGAAGGGGTCGACCGGGTCCGCGAACTCGGCGACCCCGACGGTCAGCGACGAACCGCTCTGCATGGTTTCGGTGACGGCGAAGCCGGCTTCCACACCCGATTCCTCGGGCCCGGCGAGGCGCAGGCTTTCGAGCTGGTCGGGGTTGAGTTCGGTGCCGCGCAGATCCACGGCATAGCGGCCCGGCTCGCCGGCCCGGGCCGCGCGGCCGATCCTTC
Organism: Streptomyces atratus; assembly: GCF_900119365.1. Classification (GTDB taxonomy): domain Bacteria; phylum Actinomycetota; class Actinomycetes; order Streptomycetales; family Streptomycetaceae; genus Streptomyces; species Streptomyces atratus_B. Next base: position 95,800 of record NZ_FPJO01000008.1, on the reverse strand, counting down.
GCCACCGCGGGCGCTGACCTGCTCCTCCTTCCACGGCGATCCATTCGTCGACCGCCGTGGTGATCTCCTCGCGCCAGCCCAAAGCTCCCCCTTCTCGGCTCGCGAATGGTAGATCTTGCGGAGGTCCCGGCACCTCCCTTTACGTGAAAGCCGTGGCCTCCACAGCGGGAATGGAAAGGTTCGAGACTCGGATCGGTTCCTATTCGGCCATGTCCCGGTCTTCGTCAACCGGACTACGGACCCGCCTGTCCGAGGCGACATATACCGTTGCCACAGCTCACCGACCTGGCACGAGGCGAAGGAGAACGTCGTGAGGCCCACGCTGGCCGCAGCACAACTGCGGGGCAGTCTCACCCAGTACCTCACGACGACGTACGCGCTCACCGACGAGGACACGCGGCGGGCGCTGGAGCGGTTCCTCGAGCATCCCGAGACCGGGATGTTCCGCGGTCCCTATCTGCGGATCAGGACCCCCTTCCACAAGGCCGATGCCGGCTGGGAGAAGCACCTGGAGTGGAACCCGGGATTCACCCCGTACCGGCATCAGGCGAAGGCGTACGAGCGGCTGAGCACGCTCCACGGGCCCGCCCTGCCGACGCTGGTCACGACGGGGACTGGTTCCGGGAAGACCGAGTCGTTCCTCGTCCCCGTCCTCGACCACTGCCGCCGCGAGAAAGCCCTCGGCCGCCGCGGGGTCAAGGCCGTGCTGCTCTATCCGATGAACGCGCTCGCCACCGATCAGGCCGGCCGCATCGGCGACTGTCTCTCACAGCCGGACCTGGCGCAGGTGACGGCGGGGCTCTACATCGGCGACCGGCCGGACACCGACTTCCGCCGGGTGATGACGCGGCGCGAGGAGATGCGGCAGTCGCCGCCCGACCTGCTCATCACGAACTACAAGATGCTCGATCTGCTGCTCCAGCGGACCGAGGACCGCGCGCTGTGGCAGGACTCCAGGATCCAGTACGTGGTGCTGGACGAGTTCCACACCTACGACGGGGCGCAGGGCACGGACGTCGCCATGCTGCTGCGCCGCCTGGCGATGACCACGGGCCGGAGCGAGCCCGGGCGTCCCCTCGGTTCGATCTGCCCGGTGGCGACCTCGGCGACCCTCGGCGAGTCCGGCCCCGGGGCCGGCCCCGGCTCCATCCTGGAGGTGGCGGCGCAGGTCTTCGGGATGCCGTTCTCCCCGGACGCGCTGGTGGGCGAGGAACGGATGACGCCCGAGCAGTTCACCGGACCGGTGAACTACGGGCTGCCCGAACCGCCTTCGCCCGAGGAGGTCATCGCCTGCTCGGGCGGCCCCGACGTGGTGTCCCGTCCGGACAAGCTCGATCTCAACGCCCTGGCGGCACGGATGCTGGGACAGCAGGGCCTGTCCGCCTTCGAGATCGGACGGCTGCTCAAGCAGCACGACTTCACTCAGGGGGTGCTGTCCCTTCTCGACGGGGACCCGCTGAGCGAATGGGAGCTCCGCGACCGCCTCGGCCGGTTCGGGTACACCTGGGGCCGGACCGCCCGGGAGAATCCCCGCCTCGCCCTCGCCGCGCTCGCGCGGTTCGTCGCCCTGCTGTCGGCCGCCCGTGATCCGGAGTCGGACGAGCGCCGCCCGCGGCCCCTGCTTCACGTGGAGACCCACCTGTGGGTCCGGCCGGTCGGCCGGATCGTGCGCGGAGTCGGCCCCGGCAAGCCCGAGTTCCACTGGTACGAGGACGATCGCGCTCGACGCTCCGCCCTGCCCGCGACGCCCCCTGAGGGCGACGAGGAGCCCGAAGCCGGTCAGATCGGGTACGTGGCGCGCTCGCATCGCGCGCAGTCGGCGATCGGCGCGGACACCGCCGTGCGACAGGCGAGCATAAGGCTGCCCGCCGTGTACTGCCGCAACTGCGGCCGCTCCGGCTGGGCGGCCGTCTCCCCGGAGGCCGATCCCCAGCAGCTGGTGATGGCCCACGACAAGATCTGGCGCGCCAGCGTGGGGCGGGAGAAGCGGCGGGTCCGCTATTTCATCGCCGCCACGCCTGCGGAACAGGAGGACACACTTGCAGCGGTCAACCAGTCCCGGCCCGCGGCGGGAGGCGGACAGCCACCGGCGCTGATCCTGGACGGTGCTCAGGGTACGTACCGGCTCCCGGTCGCCCAGGACGCCGGGAACCTCCAGGACGCCGGCTTCGTCCTGGCGATCACCGAGAAGAAGACCGCCGACCGAGCCGCCGTCGATCAGCGCTGCCCCGCCTGCGACACCGACAACGCGATGCGTTTCCTCGGCACTCGGCCGGCCGCACTGGCAGCCGCGACGGTGACCCAGCTGTTCACCGGCCAGGAGGTCGCGCTCGAAGCGGAGGAGCGCAAGACCCTCCTGTTCAACGACTCGACCCAGGACGCCGCCCACCGCGCGGGTTACGTGGCGAACCGGTCGTTCACGTTCTCGCTGCGCTCGCTCCTCGCGCGCAACCTGGACGAGTCCGGCAAGCCGTCGGCTCTCAACGACCTGATCGGGAACGTGCTCGACTCCGTCGAGGATCCACAGGCCCTCGCCGCCGTCGTCCCGCCCGACCTGTATGACGAGCCGGGCGTGGACCGGCTGCTCTCCGGGCGGGGCACGGGCGACCTTCGGACCTGGAAGCTCATCGGAGAGCGGCTCGCCTTCGCCACTGTCATGGAGTTCGGACTCCGTTCCCGGCAGGGCCGCACCCTGGAGCTGACCCGGACGGCGGTCGCCGAGGTCGTCATCGAGGATCAGCACCGGATCACCGTGCTCGCCCGCGACGTGCACATGGCCCTGCCCGGTCAGCTGCTCGGCACCGGCCTGCCGACGGCCGAGCGCTATCTGGCCTTCGTCCGCGGACTGCTGGAGCGGGTCCGGCTGCGCGGCGGGGTCCGGCACCGGTGGCTGGAGCCGTGGATGAAGGACGCCGGGGTGACCCGGTTCAAGATCTGGGGCGGCCGGCCCGACGGCATGCCGGCGTTCCCCGACAGTGTGGCCGCGCCGCGCTTCCTGCTCGATGGCGACAAGGGCAGGTCCGACTTCGACTCGATGACAGCCCGCGCCGGCTGGTACCAGGACTGGGCGCGCCGGTGCCTGGGCCTCGACGCCCCCGGAGCGGCCGAGTACCTCCGCAGGCTGCTGCCCGTCCTCGTCGACGAGGGGCTCCTCGCGGTGCGGACGGCACAGGACCGGACGACGAAGGTCTACGGCCTGCAGCCCGGCCACATCGAGGTGCGGCTGCTCGAGGACGACATCGTCAACAAGGCCTTCGTCGCCTGTGAGGCGTGCGGCTGGCAGCAGGTGGTACATCCCTCCCGGCGGACCCGCTGGTACGGCCATCCTTGTCCCCGGTACCGGTGCCGCGGGCGGATCACCGCACCGCAACCGGGCCAGGCCACGGTGCCGGCCTCCGGTTCCACCAGCTTCGGCGGCCCCCGGCCGCGCGACTACCGCGATGACTACTACCGGCACCTGTACCGGACGGGTAGCACCTTCCGGGTGGTCACTGCCGAGCACACCGGCATGCTCACCCGGCCCCAGCGGGAGCGCGTGGAGCGGGCCTTCCGCGACGGCACCCACTACACCGACCCGAACGTGCTGTCGTGCACTCCGACTCTGGAGCTCGGCATCGACATCGGAGACCTGTCCGCCGTCCTGCTGGGATCGCTTCCGAAGGGCCCTGCCAACTACGTGCAGCGAGCGGGCCGCTCGGGCCGCAAGACGGGCAACGCCCTGGTGGTGGCCTTCGGCGGCCGCCGGGCCCGCGATCTGTACTACCTCGACGAGCCGCGGGAGATGATCGCCGGGGACATCGTGCCGCCCGGCTGCTACCTCTCCGCGGTGGAGATCCTGCGCCGCCAGTACACGGCGCACCTTCTGGACCTCGCGGCCCGGGGCCGGCTCACGACGAGCGACGGTGAGCCGCTGCAGCCCGCGCCGCGCCTGGTGTCGGCGCTGTTCGGCAGCACGGCATGGTGCCAGGAGCTCGCGGACGCCGCCCTCGCCCATGGCGCCGTGCTCGTCGAATCGTTCCTGGACCTCTTCCCCTCCCTCCCGGGCCGGCCGGACACCGGGGTCTCCGACCAGGCCGCCGAAGAGCTGCGCACGTACGCGTGCGGTGGCATCGTGCGCGCGCTCCAGGAGGCCGAGGAGGAATGGACCGGCCGCGGTGAGGAACTCCGGCGCCGGATCCACGCCATCGACACGGCGATGGACCAGCTCGTACGCAGCGATCCCGAGCAGGAACGCGAATGGCGCGAGTTGCGCGCCGAGCGCTACGCGACGGGCAACCTGCTGCGCGACCTGAACCAGACCAGTGCCCACGGAGCCCTCGTCGAGCTCGGTCTCCTGCCCAACTACACCCTCTCGGACACCACCACGCAGTTGGAGGCCACCCTCTACTGGACCGAGCAGCCCGAGGCCGAAGGGGCCAAGAAGAGTTACCACAGCGAGGTCCGGGACTACGAGCGCTCACGCCGGTCCGCGCTGTCCGAACTGGCGCCCGGAAACAGCTTTTACGTCAACGGCTACAAGCACGTCGTCCGGGCCCTGGACATCGGCAGTCCGGAGCGTCGTGCCTGGTCGGTGTGGCGGCTGTGCCCCGCGTGCGGCTACATCCGTACGGAGAACGCCCAGGCCGATGCCTCGCCCTGCCCCCGGTGCGGCGGCCGGGAGATCGCCGACGCCGGCTGTGTCCAGCGCGTTCTCGAACCGAAGCGGGTCATGTCGCGCGACAAGCGGGACGACGCCCGGGTCCGCGACGACAAGGACGAGCGCGACAGCAAGAGGTACGCCGTCCTCACGACGGTGGACATCGACCCCGTGCATCTGGCCACGGGCTCCTGGCGCCACGACACCGCCGTCTTCGGCGTCGACTTCACCCGCCATGCGGTGGTGCGCACGCTGAACCTGGGCCTCGACCGCCAGGACGGCAGCAGCACCGTGCCCCTCGCCGGGGCCGACGTACGGATCAACCCGTTCTACGTCTGCACGAGCTGCGGCGGCGCCACCTCCGAGGGACGCCCGGTCGTGGACCACCACCAGGACGCACTCACCGAATCCCTTGCCGCGGCGACCAGGGCCAGCGCTCACCACCAGCTGTGGTGCCCGCGCCGCAAGGTCCGTACGAGCACCCCGGAAGGCCAGGGGAAGGGGGAGGACGTCCCCCTGCTCCTGGCCCACGAGCTGACCACCGAGGCCGTCCGTATCCTGCTTCCCGCGTCGGTCGCCCGTGTCAAGGAACGCCTCGCGTCCTTCACCGCCGCCCTGTTCGTGGGCATCGCCGCACGCTACGGCGGCGACCCGGACCACATCGACATCACCGCCGCGTCCATGCCCGACGGCAACGACCCGGAATGGCCTCGTCGTTTCCTCGTCGTCTACGACCGTCTGCCGGGCGGCACCGGCTACCTGCACCGGCTCGCCACCTCCGACGGCTTCCGCGAAGTGCTGCTGAGGGCTCGCGAGGTGATCGACAGCTGCCCGTGCATCGAGAAGGGCCTCGACGGCTGCCACCGCTGCCTGCTGCGCCGCGTACCGGCCGGCGACTACGACAAGGTCAGCCGCAACGAGGTCCGGCAGATGTTCGACGAGCTGCTGGGAGCCGACGGCGGCGACTGGGCCACCTCACCGGTCACGGCCACCCACCAGATCCCGCTGGAGCGGCAGGCCGAGAGCGATCTGGAGGTCATGTTCCTGGAGACCTTGGGCGAATGGGCGAAGCAGCCCTCGGCCAAGGCCAGCGCGGACGCCTACACGACCACGGCCGGAACGTACTCGCTGGACCTGCGACTGACCGGCGTCGACGGGGCCACCGTCAGCTGGCGGGTCTCCCAGCAGCGGGTCCTCGACGGCACCCGCCCCGACGTACTCTTCGAGCGCACCGACGCACCCGGTCCGCGGATCGCGCTCTACCTCGACGGATACGAGTTCCATGCCGGGCCGAAGCACAAGGACAGGCTGGCCGACGACGCCGTCAAGCGCACCCGGCTGCGCGCCGACGGGGTGCGGGTCTTCCAGCTCACCTACTACGACGTGAAGGAGTGGCGGACCCGGGTCCGTGACACGGGCTACGCGAGCACGGGGCCGGAGCACCCGGTCTGGGTGCCGTACGGCGAGCAGGGCCAGAAGCGTGCCCGTGACTACTACGCGGGCGTGCACGGCGGCCTGCCGGGCGAGCTGTCCGCGAACCTCTGGGTGAATCCGGCTGACCTTCTGATCGCCCATCTGCGTGCCCCGGACGCTTCCTTGTGGCAGCAGCGCGCCGAGGCCGCCGTCGCGGGGCTGCTGGGCGCCGGAGCCCGGATCGCCGCACTGCACCCTCAAGCGGTCGGCGAGCAACTGCTCACCGCGCTGCGGGGCGGCGCCCCGCAGGGGCCCAAGGGACCGGTGCAGCTGCTCTCCGCGGTCGACGCCGCAGGATGCGTGGTCACGGCTACCGCGGACGGTCGGCACCGGCCGCCGGTGTGGACCGCGCTGACCCTGCTCGACGACAGCGACCGGGCCCTCTCGGACGAGGCCGGGCACAAGCGGCGTTGGCAGGGCTGGCTCTACTGGAGCAATGTGCTGCAGTTCCTGGAGCACGGAGGCGGTGACAGTGTCCAGTTGACGGCCAGCCTGCTGGAGGGCTTCACCACCGACGGCCTCGCCGTCACCGGGGGCTCGGGCTGGCTCGAATCCCAGCGGGTCGAGCGGCCGGCCGCCGTTGCGGCGAGCCCCGCCGGAGACCTGGCAGTAGGGCCGCCCGCCCCGGTCATCCCCACATCTCGGCCGGCCCAGTCCTCCGACACGGCTCATGACACCGGCTGGGAGCAGGTACTGGAGTTCCTCGACCCCGATGAACCCGGCCTGCTCCCCCTCAGCCAGGGGCTTCGCGCGCTGGGCGTGGTGCCGCCGGAAGCCGGCTACGAGCTGGACGAGCACGGTTGGATGGCCGAACTCGCCTGGCCCTCCGCCCGGATCGCAGTGGTGACGGCCCACCGTCCGACCGACGGGGAACGGGATCACGATGCGGAGGACCGGGACAGGGCCTTCGCCTCGGCAGGCTGGTGGATCCGCACAGCCGCCTCCTGCACCCCGCTGGACATCAAGGACCTCCTCGCCGCGGCGGAGGGCGAAGACACGAACGACGGAGACCAGCAGCGATGACGACCACGGGCGTGACCCTGCGTCTGCTCGACAAGGCGGACAAGGAGATCCTGAGGCTGCCGCGTGCGGTCAAGGGCGCGATCTACGACTTCCAGCACAAGTTCAAGGAGAACCCTCAGCTCCGGGGCCTGCGGCTGAAGCAGCTGGAGGGCCACGACCGGCTCTGGTCGGCCCGCGTCAATGACGAGTACAGGGTCCTGCTGCTGCGTCTGGCGGACACCGACTGGCTCATCGTCTCCGTCAAGCACCGCAAGGAGGCGTACGAGAAGCTCGACCGGCTCTCGTACGGCATCAACCGGATCACCGGCGGCATCGAGTACGTCGATCTCCAGATCGTCGAGGAGAGCGTCCTTCGCCGAGCAGCGGCTCCCGGGCCCGCCGCCGAGCCCGCCCCGGCGCCCGCGCCCGCCCCCGTCCCGCTGTTCGCCGCGTTCTCCGACGAGCAGCTCACCGACCTCGGCGTCGCGGGACCGCTCGTACCGGTCGTCCGGACCCTGACCACCGAGGATCAGCTCCTCGGTCTGGCGGAGTACGCCCCTCAGCTCACCGCGGAAGTCCTGCTCGCACTCCACGACGGTGCGTCGTACGACGCGGTGCTGGAGCAGATCACCAGTCCCGTCTCCGTACCGGACCCCGTCGACACCGACGACTTCAGGGCCGCCGCCGAGCGGCCGGCCACCATGGTCACGACGACGGACGAGGCGCTGCGCGAAGCCCTGGAGGGCGGCGACTTCGGTCGGTGGAAGGTATTCCTCCACCCGACCCAGTCCCGGCTCGTCGAGCGCGAGTACTCGGGTCCCGCCCGGGTAGGGGGCGGGCCGGGCACCGGCAAGACCATCGTGGCCCTGCACCGGGTCAAGCACCTGGTGGACCGGCTGCCTCCCGGCCGTAACAAGCCCGTCCTCCTCACCACGTACAACAAGAACCTTGCCGCCGACCTCAGGTCCCGGCTGCTCCAACTGGGCGGCGAGAAGCTGTTGGCGCGCGTGGAGATCAGTCACGTCGATCAGCTCGCGCTGCGCGTCGTGCGCGAGGCCGAGCCCGGAAGCGCCAAGCAGACTCTCGACGAGAGCCAGGCTCTCCGTGAGTGGCGTGCCATGCTCGACGAGCTGGGCGAAACCGGGTGGGACGTCCAGTTCCTGCACGACGAGTGGTCGCAGGTCATCCTGGGCCAGGCCGTCGTCTCCCGGACCGAATACTTCCGTGCGCGGCGAGCCGGCCGGGGCAAGAACATCGCGCGGGCCGAGCGCGCCGAGATCTGGCAGCTCGCGGAGCGGTTCACCCAGCGACTCGACCGCCTCGGACGGCAGACCTGGGAACAGGTCGCCGAGCGTGCGGCCCGGCTGGAGATGGACCGCGAGCGGCGGATCCAGAACGTCGAGCGTCAGCGGGAGGAGGCGGGCGGTCTTGACAACATCCATCTTCAGGCCGGCTCCGCGGGCTGGCTGCGGCACCGCTTCCAGCACATCGTCGTCGACGAGGCACAGGACCTGCGGGCCGCGCACTGGAAGCTGCTGCGGGCGATGGCGCCGCGTGCCGCCAACGACATCTTCCTCGTGGGCGACACACACCAGCGCATCTACGGCAACCAGGTCACGTTGGGAAGCCTCGGTGTCCACATCCGCGGACGCTCGGCCAAGCTGACATTGAGCTACCGAACGACCCGGCAGATCCTCGGCTCCGCACTCGGTGTGCTCAGCGGCGAAAGCTTCGACGACCTGGACGGCAGCAGCGAGGACCTGGCCGGGTACAGGTCCGTCCTGACCGGAAGCCTTCCGCAGTTGCACGGTTGCGACGACTGGGAGTCCGAGCAGGAGTCGATCGCCGCGCTCCTCGCCGACTGGATCGCCCTGCCGACACCGCCCGGGCAGATCGCCGTCTGCGTTCCGACCAACGCCATGGCGAGCGAGCTGGCTTACACCCTGCTCGCCCACAAGGGGATCAAGGCCGTCGAGATCGGCCCTGAGGGCCCCCGTGGAGACGAAGGCGTCCACATCGGCACGATGTTCCGCTTCAAGGGACTCGAGTACCAGCGCATGGTCATCGCGGGGGTTCGGGACGGACTCGTGCCCCGGGAGGCGGTCACCCGCCTACGGAACGCCGATGCCGTCCGCTACCGGCGCGAGCTCCAGCGGGCCCGCTCGCTGCTCTTCGTTGCGGCCACCCGGTCCCGGGACAGCCTCGCCATCTTCTGGCACAGCCGTCCGAGCCCGTTTCTCGAACCGCTCATGCGCTTGCCCGCTTCATGAACACACCGGGCGGCTGAGCCGCCCTGGAGCAGGAGAGTCTCAGGGCGACTCAGCCGCCCGGTCCTCCGGGCCCACTCACGGTTTCTGCGTATCCGCTTTCGGTGCTCCTGGCGCTCCCACAGGTAGGCGAGGCCCATCTGGTCTCACTCGCAGACCGCCTCATCGACCACGACTGCAACGAAGTTCGCTTCACTCGTGCGGATCTGGACGAGCTGGACCGCACCTATGCCCTGCCCTGCGGTGTGTCCGCTCGAACGAGCACTGAGGAAGTCGCGCCGCTGTTCAATGGGAGGCCATAGGGTCATTTCCACATGCCACGACCGCATCAATCGCCGAGGGGGGCCGCGATGCAGGCTGACTGGCTGTTCCGGCGACCAGGGTCGACGAAGCACATAGGGGCACCCCCAGCAGCACTCGGCAAACCGGAGGTGCCGACCGTCCGGTGGGGACGGCTCAAACGGTGAGGTTGCGCAGCCGCGCCAGGACGGCTTGCCGCTCCTCGGTGTTGTCGCTCCAGCCCTGTGCCCAGGCGAGCGCCGAGCCGCCCCCCGACTCCCGCAGGTGCGGGTCGGCTCCATGGCACAGCAGCAGCTCGACGAGGGGCAGGTTGGCCTTGGCGGTGGCTGCGGCGAGTGGCAGTCCGCTGCGCCACCCCCGGGATTCGGCGTTGGGCGAGGCCCCGGCCGCCAGGAGCAGCTCGGCACAGCGGTTTTCGCCTTGGACGGCGGCGAGATAGAGCGGTGTGGCTCCGTCAGGGTCGCGGGCGCCGGGATCGGCCCCTTGGGCGAGGAGTCGCTGGAGAAGGCCGACTCGTCCGTCACCGGCAGCCGCGGCAAGCCGCTTCGGCAGCTTCTTACGCTTTCTGTTGTTCACGTGTTTCCACGGGCGCGGGGCCTACCGCCTGGAGCTGCGGAAGGTGCAGTGGTGCGCCCGGTACCCCTTTCCGTACTTCTTGCTGATCTGGGCCTGTACATCTCGCTGGGCGGACTTTTCGGCCTCCGACTTGCTCTTCCCCTTTCCGTTGCCCTTGAGCTGCTTGTCTCCGTGGTCGCCACTTCCGATCTTCTCGACACCACAGACGGCGGTGGAGTACCACGCCTTGGGCTTTGCCATGGTGGCGCCGGAGGCTTCGGCGGTTCCGGTGAGGGCGAGCAGAACGCATGCCACTGCTGCGGTCCAGCAGGCGATGGACTTCTTCACGGTGCCTCGCTTTCGGTCGGTGGTGGGCGTGGGGGGCGCCCGGCGGACACGATGGCATGCGCAGAGGATGAGTTTGTGCGGCCGTTCAAGGCTGGAGTTGACGCGCGGAACGGTTCTTCGCCCGTTGTCACGGGGGTGGGCGACTCCTACGGGGCGTGGTGGTTTCACACCTTCGCGTGAGGTGGACCGAGGGTCCGTTCGCATTACCTCGGGCCGGAAGCCCGCGACCAAGGCCGCGGCCGACTTTGCCTGACTGGTGGGACTGCCGTGACAGCGGCGTGGGACCGCACGGGAACGTGGTCGCAGTCGCACACCCCCACGTCGCGCGCGACGCTCCGACCGCCCGCGACCTGCGATCAGTTGGGCAGTGCCGAATTACGCGGAGATACTCGGATCCTCTGCCACTACAGATCTAGCTAGTGGCTGTGGGAACGAGGTGGTGGGCCGCTGCCGACGCAGGCCGAGGGGCGGGGCCCCATTCCGTCACGAGCAAGGGCCTCCAGGGTCAGTCTGTCCGCTCGATCCGCTACACGAAGGGAAATAGGCCGAGCGACCCGTTCCGGCAACAAAACCCCAGGTCAGGAGCCCTTCGTAGCCGGCTCCAGAATCGCCACGCACTCCACATGGTGCGTCATCGGAAACAGATCGAACGCCCGCAGCGTCCGCACCCGGTACCCGCCGTCGCGGAAGTACGCCAGGTCCCGTGCCAGCGCCGCCGGGTCGCACGCAACGTACGCGATGCGGCGGGCACCCAGGCCCGTCAGGTGTTTGACGACCTGCTTGCCGGCGCCGGCGCGGGGCGGGTCGAGGACGATCAGGTCGCACTCGGTGATGCCGGTACGCGGGAGGATCTGGTCGACCTTGCCGTGTTCGATGCGGACCCGGTCCAGGTCCTTGAGGTTGTGGCGGGCGTCCTCGACGGCGCGCTTGCCGGACTCGATGCCGAGGACGGCGCCCTTTTCGCCGATGCGCTGGCCGATGGCGCCGGCGAACAGGCCGACGCCGCAGTAGAGGTCGAGGGCCATGTCGTTCTTGCGAGGCAGGAGGCCCTGCATGACGGCGCGGACCAAGGTGTTGGCAGCCTGCGGGTGGACCTGCCAGAAGCCGCCGGAGCCGACGCGGTAGGTGCGGTCGTCGGCGCGCTCGCGGACGAAGGCCCGGCCGTGCACGCGGTGGACGCCGCCGTCGCGCTCGTCGACGCGCATCACCGAGACGGGCTTGTCGAGCTCGACCAGGGGCAGCCGGCCGCCGGGCCTCGGGGTGAGGATGACCTGGCGGTCGTGGGAACCCGTGGCGGCGATGGCTTCCACCGTGGCCATGCCGGGCCAGTCCCGCTTCTCGATGCCGAGCTCCGTGACGCCGGGGGCCGCGATCAGGCAGCGTTCGACGGGCTCCACGTCGTGCGAGCGGTGCTTGCGCAGGCCGACCTTGCCGTCCTCGTCGATGGCGTACTGGACGCGGGTGCGCCAGGCGGGAACCTCGCCCGCCGGGAGCTTGTCGCCCTCGGCCGGCATGACCGTGCCGTCCCAGCCCGCCTCCTCGGGGGTGAGGCCCGCGAGGCGCTGGAGCTGTTCGGCGATCACTTCGCCCTTGAGGCGGCGCTGGGCGCCGGGCCTGGCGTGCTGCCAGTCGCAGCCGCCGCACCTGCCGGGGCCGGCGTACGGGCAGGGCGCCTCGACGCGGTCCTTGGACGCCTCGATGATCCGTACCGCGTCGGCGCGCAGGAAGCGGGAGTCGCTCTCGCCGTCGGTGACCCTGGCGATCACCTTCTCGCCGGGGAGCGTGTGCCGCACGAAGAGGACCCGGCCCTCCGAGGTGCGGGCGATGCAGTGGCCGCCGTGTGCGACGGGGCCGACCTCGACCTCGTACTCCTCCCCGACCAGCGACGACGTGGGTTCGTTCTGCATGAGGGGGTGGCTCCAGAGATCAAGGGGAAACGGCCGGACAACAACCTACGATTCTACGTGGGTGTCGTCCGGCCGTTTACCACGAGCGGGCGGGCAGGCAGGTGGACGGTGCGGTCAGGCCTTGCTGCTGGGTTCCTTGGGCCTGCGCTCCACGGGGCCGCGGCGCACCGAGCCCGGCGCGTTCCACTCGGCGCGCTTCCTGGCGCGCTTCTTGGCCGCCTCGGAGGACTCCAGCTGATACGGCACGGAGGTCACCATGACGCCCGGGGTGAACAGCAGCCGCCCCTTGAGGCGCAGGGCGCTCTGGTTGTGGAGGAGGTGCTCGTACCAGTGGCCGACCACGTACTCCGGGATGTACACGCTCACCACGTCGCGCGGGCTCTCCCGGCGCAGGCTCTTCACGTAGTCGATGACCGGCCGGGTCACCTCGCGGTACGGGGAGTCGAGGATCTTCAGCGGGATGTCGATGCCGCGCCGCTCCCAGTCGTCCTTGAGCGCCTTGGTCTCGGCCGGGTCGACGCTGATGGAGAGCGCCTCCAGCCGGTCGGAGCGGATCAGCTTGGCGTAGGCGAGGGCGCGCAGGGTGGGCCGGTGGAGCTTGGAGACCAGGACGATCGAGTGGACCCTGGAGGGCCGGATCGTCTCGTCGGACGGGGTCTCGTCGGCGGCGATCTCCTCGGCGACCCGGTCGTAGTGCTTGCGGATCGCGGTCATCGTCGCGAAGAAGATGCACATGCCGAGCAGGGCGACCCAGGCACCGTGGGTGAACTTGGTGACCAGGACGACCACGAGGACGAGGCCGGTCAGGAAGGCGCCGAAGGCGTTGATCGCACGGGAGCGGATCATGTGGCGGCGCTTGTCGGCGTCCTTCTCGGTGCGCAGGTGCCGGTTCCAGTGGCGGACCATGCCGGTCTGGCTGAGCGTGAAGGACACGAACACGCCGACGATGTAGAGCTGGATCAGCCGGGTCGAGTCGGCGCCGTAGATGACGACGAGCAGGGCGGCCGCGCCGGCGAGCAGCACGATGCCGTTGGAGAAGGCGAGGCGGTCGCCGCGGGTGTGCAGCTGGCGCGGCAGGTAGCGGTCCTGGGCGAGGATCGAGCCGAGCACCGGGAAGCCGTTGTACGCCGTGTTCGCCGCGAGGAACAGCACCAGGGCGGTGGCTGCGGCGAGCACGATGAACAGGAAGCTGCCGTTGCCGAAGACGGCCTCGGCGACCTGCGTGATCACCGGGTCCTGCACATAGCCGGGGCCGACCGGCACGCTGCCTTTCAGCAGGTCCTGCGCCGGGTTCTCGGCCATCCGGACGTCGGTGACCAGGGCGAGGGCGATGATGCCGACGAGCATGGTGATGGCGAGCACGCCCATCATCGAGAGCGTCGTCGCCGCATTCTTGGACTTGGGCTTGCGGAAGGCCGGGACGCCGTTGGAGACCGCCTCGACGCCGGTGAGCGCGGCACAGCCGGAGGAGAAGGCGCGCAGCAGCAGGAAGACAAGGGCGAAGCCCGCGAGGCCCTCCTGCTCCGCCTTGATGTGGAAGTCGGCGGTGGGCGCCTGCATGGTGTCGCCGAGCACGAGAGCGCGGAAGGCACCCCACGCGATCATGATGAAGACGCCCGCGACGAACACGTACGTCGGAATCGCGAAGAGCGACCCGGACTCCTTGACGCCGCGCAGGTTCATCAGCGTCAGCAGGACGATCACCGCGACGGCGCACAGCACCTTGTGCTCGACCACGAACGGGATCGCCGAGCCCAGGTTCTCGATGCCGGAGGTGATGGAGACGGCGACGGTGAGGACGTAGTCCACGAGCAGCGCGCTGGCGACCGTCAGGCCGGCCTTGGGGCCGAGGTTGGTGGTGGCGACCTCGTAGTCGCCGCCGCCGCTGGGGTACGCGTGCACGTTCTGCCGGTACGACGCCACCACGGTGAACATCACCACCACGACCGCCAGGGCGATCCACGGGCTGAAGTGGTACGCCGACACGCCCGCGACAGACAGGACGAGCAGAACCTCGCCAGGCGCGTAGGCAACGGAGGACAAGGCGTCGGAGGCGAAGACGGGGAGGGCGATGCGCTTCGGCAGGAGCGTTTCTCCGAGCCGGTCACTGCGCAGTGCGCGCCCGATCAGGATCCGTTTGGGCACGTCGGTCAGTTTGGACACGCAGAGGATCGTAAGCGCTTTGTATGGAAGCCGCAGACCCACCACCCCCGTGGCCCTGCAATCTCCTGCGCTCGGACGAGAAAAGCCACGAAATCCTTAACGAAATCCTTGCACTCAGGCGTCCGCGAAAAGGGCGCTGTAACCATTCAATGCGGGCTGGCCGCCGAGATGTGCGTAAAGGACGGTGGAATCGCGGGCGATCTCGCCGCGGGCCACGAGGTCGGCCATTCCCGCCATCGACTTCCCCTCGTACACGGGGTCGGTGATCATGCCCTCGGTACGGGCGGCGAGCCGCATCGCGTCGAGGGTCGTGTCGTCGGGGATGCCGTAGGTGCCCGCGTGGTAGCGCTCGTCGAGTTCGATGTCGTCCACGGTGAGCTCCCGGCGCACCCCGATGAGCCGTGCGGTGCCGGCCGCGATCCGGGCGATCTGCTCGCGGGTACGGGCGGGCTCGGCGGAGGCGTCGATGCCCAGGACGCGCCGCGGTCGGGCGCCCGCCTCCTCCAGCGCGGCGAAGCCCGCGACCATGCCGGCCTGGGTGGAGCCGGTCACCGAGCAGACCACCACGGTGTCGAAGAACACGCCGAGCTCGTGTTCCTGCTCCGCGACCTCGTACGCCCAGTTCGCGAAGCCGAGCCCGCCCAGCGGGTGGTCGGACGCGCCCGCGGGGATGGCGTACGGCTTGCCACCACCCTCCTCCACCTCGCGCAGCGCCTGCTCCCAGCTCTCCTTGACGCCGATGCCGAACCCGGCGCGCACCAGGCGGACGTCGGCGCCGGCCAGGCGGCTGATCAGGATGTTGCCGACCTTGTCGTAGACGGCGTCGGGCCACTCGACCCAGCTCTCCTGCACGAGTACGCACTTGAGACCGGCGCGGGCGGCGACCGCCGCGACCTGGCGGGTGTGGTTGGACTGGACGCCGCCGATGGACACGAGGGTGTCGCAGCCCTTCGCCAGGGCGTCGGCGACGAGGTATTCGAGCTTGCGGGTCTTGTTGCCGCCGTAGGCGATGCCGGAGTTGCAGTCCTCCCGCTTGGCCCAGATCCCGGCGCCGCCGAGGTGCTCGGTGAGCCGGTCGAGCCGGTGCACCGGCGAGGGACCGAAGAGGAGGGGGTAGCGGTCGTAGGAGGAGAGGGACGGGGAGGCGGACGTGGTGGTGGTCATGCGGGCTCCCTGGCTCGGTGGTGCGGCGGAGTGCGGAGTGGGGTGCTGCGGCGGCCCGCTCGTCGGGCCGCCGGGCTACTCGGGCGGTTCGTCGGCGAGTTCTTCGAGCGCGCGCCAGATCTCGGCGGTGATCCGGGCGGCGGCTACGGCATCGCGTCCCGCGCACGCCTCGATCAGCCGCTCGTGCAGCTCCGCCGAGCCGTGCGCGGAGCCGGCCGTGCCGAACTGCCGCCACTCCAGGCGCCGGATCAAGGGGGTGTAGCGCTCGACGGTGGCGGCCACGGCGCGGTTGCCGCAGGCGGTGACCAGGACGTCGTGGAGCCGGTCGTCGGCGCGCAGCGCTTCCGCCACGTCGCCGCGGCCGGTCGCGTCCCGGAACCGGTCGTTGGCCGCGCGCATCGCGGCGACGTCCCCGTCCCTGAGGCGGGGCACGGCGGTCCTGGCGGCCAGTTCCTGCATGGCCCGTACGACGGCCGCCGCGTCCCGGACGTCGCGCGGCACCAGCCGGGTCACCCGGGTGTAGCTCTGCGGCTTGGCCTCGACGAGGCCCTCGCCACAGAGCCGGGACAGCGCGTCGCGGACCGGGGCGCGGGAGAGTCCGAGGCGTTCGGCGAGGTCGGCGTCGCGGACCGGGGCACCGGGCGGGAGGTCGCCGCGGACGATGGCGTCGCGGATCGCCTCGTAGGCGGTGTCCCGCAGCAGGGTCCGTCGGACGGGGCGCAGGGTCTCCATGAACTGACATGTTAGATGTCTGTGCACTTCGTACTCAAGGGTCCGTCCGTCGGCAGCCGCGAGCGGCGGCCTGCGGCGGCCACCGGGCGGGGCACGGCGAAAGCACACTCGGATGAGGCTTCGCGCTCCGGGCCGCATAAGCTCATCCTGGGCAACGGGACACACCGTTGCCCCGTTGTTTGCCCGGCAAGCTGAGAAAGAAGTGTGAGCAGGGTGTTTTCGCAGGTCAGCCGGACGACCAGGACTGCGAGGTAGGCGCAAGGTGCACATCGTCATCATGGGCTGCGGGCGAGTAGGAGCCGCTCTCGCGCAGACCCTGGAGCAGCAGGGGCACACGGTCGCCGTCATCGACCAGGACCCGACGGCGTTCCGACGCCTCGGGTCCGGATTCGGCGGACGGCGCGTCACGGGTGTCGGCTTCGACCAGGACACCCTCCGCGAGGCGGGTATCGAGGAGGCCGGTGCGTTCGCCGCGGTGAGCAGCGGCGACAACTCGAACATCATCGCCGCCCGGGTGGCCCGCGAGATGTTCGGCATCGAGAATGTCGCGGCGCGGATCTACGACCCCCGGCGCGCCGAGGTCTACCAGCGTCTCGGCATCCCCACGGTCGCCACCGTGCGCTGGACCGCGGACCAGATGCTGCGGCGGCTGCTGCCTTCGGGCGCCGAACCGCTGTGGCGGGATCCGAGCGGCGGTGTGCAGCTCGCGGAGGTGCACACCACGCCGTCCTGGATCGGCCACAAGATCAGCACCCTGCAGGAGGAGACGGGCGTCCGCGTGGCGTTCCTCACCCGGCTGGGCGAAGCCATACTGCCCACCTCGCAGACGGTGCTGCAGGAGGGCGACCTGGTCCACGTGATGATGCGTACGGACGAGATCGCGAAGGTCGAGGCGGCCTTCGCCGAGGGTCCTGAGGAGGGCGGTCACTGATGCGTGTCGCGATTGCCGGGGCCGGCGCGGTGGGCCGTTCCATCGCGGGCGAGCTGCTGGAGAACGGGCACGAGGTGCTGCTCGTCGACAAGGCGCCGACGGCCATCTCCGTGGAGCGGGTGCCGATGGCCGAGTGGCTGCTGGCGGACGCCTGCGAGATCACCTCGCTCGACGAGGCGGCGCTCCAGCGCTGCAACGTCGTGATCGCCGCGACCGGCGACGACAAGGTGAACCTGGTCGTGTCGCTGCTCGCCAAGACCGAGTACGGCGTGCCGAGGGTCGTCGCCCGGGTCAACAACCCGAAGAACGAGTGGCTGTTCAACGAGGCCTGGGGCGTCGATGTGGCGGTCTCGACGCCGCGTCTGATGTCGGCCCTGGTCGAGGAGGCGGTGAGCGTCGGCGATCTGGTCCGGCTGCTGCGCTTCAGCCACGGTGACGCCAACCTGGTCGAGCTGACGCTGCCGCCGGAGTCGGCGCTGGCCGGCACCCGGGTCGGCGAGGTGGCCTGGCCCGAGGACACCTCGCTGGTCACCATCATCCGTGGTCAGCGCGTGCTGACACCGAGCACCGAGGAGACCCTGGAGGCCGGCGACGAGCTGCTGTTCGTGGCCGCGCAGGCGCGCGAGGAGCAGTTGGAGGACCTGCTGTCGGTGCGCCGGGGCGACTCGGACGACTGACCCGTGGGCGCGGACGGCGCGGACGCGGGAAGGGCCCGGAACCGTATGGCACGGTTCCGGGCCCTTCCGTATGTCCGGCGAGCGCGGTACTCGGAACGCCCGGCTCAGAACTCCTGGTTGCGCGCGGCGGCCGCGGCAGCCTTGCGCTCCTTCTCGGCCTGCTCCTCGGCCTCCATCTCGGCGAATACATCGATGGGCGGCGGCGCCTTGGCCAGGAAGACCCAGGTCAGATAGACCGCGAGCAGGAACGGGGGGATCTTCAGGGCGACCAGGACCCAGCCGAACTGGGTGGTGTCGGCCCACCAGTACAGCGGGAAGAGGATCGCGCACTTGGCGAGCAGGATCAGTCCCCAGGCGTAACTGGCCTTGGCGTACGCCTTCTTGCGGCCGGGGTTCCTGGTGCGCCAGGAGAGGTTCTCCTTGAACACCGGCCCCAGGATCAGACCGATCAGCGGCACCCCGGCGAGGGTGGTGATCAGGTAGGCGAGGGCCAGGCCGAGTGTGTAGAGCATGCCCGGCAGATAGAAGTCCTTGGCATTGCCCGTCATCATCGCGAAGACCACACCGAAGGCCACGCCGAAGACACCGCTGAAGGCGTGCTTGACGGTGTCCCTCCGGATCAGCCGTACGACGACAAGGACCAGGGACACCGCCAGGGCCGCGATGGCCGAGAGGTGCAGATCCTTGTTGAACGTGAAGATGGTGACGAACAGCAGCCCGGGGACGACTGTCTCCACCATGCCCCGGGCTCCGCCGAACGCCTCGAAGAGCGCGGCCTCGGTGACCGCCTTCGCGTCGGTCGCCTGCTGGTCGGTGCGGGTGGTGGGGTCCGTGTCGGACGTCGGCTTGTCGAGAGACGTCACCGGCTACTCCTTGCCGAGCGGTCGGAGTTCGTATTTGGGGTTGAACAGCACCCGGCGCCCGTGACTCATGGCGATCCGGCCCGAGGCGATGAGCTTGCGGCCCGGTTCTATGCCCACGATGGAGCGACGGCCCAGCCAGACGACGTCCAGCGGCGCGGTGCCGTCGAAGAGCTCGGCCTCCAGGGCGGGCACTCCGGCGCGCGGCCGCAGGGTGACGGTCCGCAAGGTACCAGTCACCTTCACGATCTGGCGGTCGGTGCATTCGGAGATCCGCGTGCAACCCGAGGCCTGCGCGTCCTCCTGCAGCTCCTCGGACTCGAGGTCCTCCTGGGAGCTGGACAGCCGGTCGAGCATCCGCCGGAAGCGGCCCGACGGCTTCTCCGCCTTGCCGGGCTTGTCGGATCGAGGAACAGCACTCATACCCGAAGGGTACCGGTCCCGGCTGCTCCGGGCGGGTGTCCCCGGTCTCACTCGGACGAGTGACCGGGGAGAGTCGCGGAAGAGCTCCCTGCGCCCCGTTCAGCCGCGCTCGAAGCGGTATCCCATGCCCGGCTCGGTGACGAAGTGCCGGGGGTGCGAGGGGTCGGCCTCCAGCTTGCGCCTCAGCTGGGCCATGTAGACCCGCAGATAGTTGGTCTCGGTGCCGTACGAGGGCCCCCAGACCTCCTGGAGCAGCTGCTTCTGGCTGACCAGCCGGCCGCTGTTGCGGACCAGGACCTCCAGCAGGTGCCACTCGGTGGGGGTGAGCCGTACGTCGCGTCCCGCGCGGTGGACCTTCTTCGCCGCCAGGTCGACGGTGAACCCCTCGGTCTCGACGATCACGACGTCGTCGGAGCCGTGCTGCCCGACCGGCTCGGCGCGGCGGACCGAGGCGCGCAGCCGGGCCAGCAGCTCGTCCATGCCGAACGGCTTGGTGACGTAGTCGTCGGCGCCGGCGTCCAGGGCCTCCACCTTCTCGTCGGAGGTGTGGCGGGCGGAGAGCACCAGGATCGGCACCCGGGTCCAGCCGCGCAGCCCCTTGATCACCTCGACGCCGTCCATGTCCGGCAGCCCGAGGTCGAGGACGACGACATCGGGGTGGCGGGCGGCGGCGAGCTGGAGGGCGGTCGCGCCGTCGGGCGCCGCGTCCACCTCGTACTTGCGCGCCTTCAGGTTGATCACGAGGGCGCGTACGATCTGCGGCTCGTCGTCGACCACAAGCACCCGGGTCATGGGGGCCCTGCCTTTCTGCTGTACGGCGATCTCTCGGGACGTACCGGAGATCATGAGGTGAACTGCGTGGTCATGAAGTGTTCCGCGTGGTCATGAGGTGACCCGCGCGGACAGGTCGGGGCTGACCGGAACGTATCCCGATGCCGCCTTGAGGGTCAGCACCATGGTGAGGCCGCCGCCGGGGGTGTCCTCGGCGTCCAGCGTGCCGCCCATGGACTCCACGAAGCCGCGGGCCACGGCGAGCCCCAGTCCGACGCCCGCGCCGCGCGGGGCGTCGCCGTAGCGCTGGAAGGGCTCGAAGATGCGCTCCTTGGCGTCGTCCGGGACTCCGGGGCCGCGGTCGGCCACCCGTAGCTCGACGCGTTCGCCGAGCGCGCTGGCGGCCACGGTGACGCGTTCCGCGTAGCGGCTGTACTTCACGGCGTTCTCGACGATGTTGGCGACGGCCCGCTCCAGCAGCCCGGGGTCGACCTCGACCATCGGCAGGGTCTCGGGGATGTCCAGGTCGACGCTGTCCTCGGGGACACCGCCGAGCGCCATCGGGACCACCTCGTCGAGGTCGATCTCGCGGATCAGCGGGGTGACGGTGCCGGTCTGGAGCCGGGACATGTCCAGGAGGTTGCCCACGAGGTGATCGAGGCGGTCGGCGCCGTTCTCGATGCCCTCCAGGAGTTCGGCCTGGTCCTCCTCGGACCAGGCGACGTCGTCGGAGCGCAGGGAGCTGACGGCGGCCTTGATGGCGGCGAGCGGGGTACGCAGATCGTGGCTGACGGCGGCGAGCAGTGCCGTCCTGATCCGGTTGCCCTCGGCGAGCCGCCGGGCCTCCTCCGCCTCGTCGACCAGGCGCTCCCGCTCCAGTACGACGGCGGCCTGCGCGGCGAACGCGCCGAGCACCCGCCGGTCCTCGGCGGGCAGCACCCGCCCGGAGAGCGCCAGCGCCATGTGGTCGCCGACGGGCATGTCCACATCGGCGTCCTCCGGCCGGGCCACCGGTCCCGGCCCGACGCTCCCGGCACAGGTCCACGGGTCGACGTCGCTCTCGCGTTCCAGCAGGGCGACGGACTCCATGCCGAAGGTCTCGCGGACCCGGTCGAGGAGCGCGTCCAGCGTCGTCTCGCCGCGCAGCACACTGCCCGCCAGGAAGGAGAGGATCTCCGACTCGGCGCGCAGCCGGGCCGCCTGATGGGTACGGCGGGCCGCCAGATCGACGACCGAGGCGACCGAGACCGCCACCGCGAAGAAGATCACGATGGCGACGAAGTTCTCCGGGTCCTGCACCGTCAGGGTGTGGGTGGGCGGGGTGAACCAGTAGTTCAGCAGCAGCGAGCCGGCGGCGGCCGAGGCGAGGGCGGGCAGCAGTCCGCCGATCAGGGCCGCGACGACCGTCATGAAGAGGAAGAGCAGGACGTCGTTGGCGAGCCCGGGGCCGTTGCCCAGGCCGCTCAGGAGCAGCGTGAGGAGGGCCGGGCCGCCGACCCCGACCAGCCAGCCCCAGATGATCCGGACCCGGCCCAGCCGGGCACCGCGGGCTATGGGCAGGCCCCGTCCCTTGGCGACCTCTTCGTGGGTGACGATGTGGACGTCGAGGTCGGGCCCGGACTCCCGGGCGACGGTGGCGCCCACGCCCGGCCCGTAGATGTACTGCCAGGCCTTGCGGCGGCTGGAGCCGAGGACGATCTGCGTGGCGTTCACCCCGCGGGCGAATTCGAGGAGCGCCGACGGTATGTCGTCGCCGATGACATGGTGGAACGTGCCGCCGAGGTCCTCCACGAGGGTGCGCTGGACGGTGAGTTCCTTGGGGGAGGCGGAGGTCAGCCCGTCGCTGCGGGCGATGTAGACGGCGAGGATCTCGCTGCCCGAGCCCTTGGCCGCCATCCGGGACGCGCGGCGGATGAGCGTACGGCCCTCGGGGCCGCCGGTGAGTCCGACGACGATGCGTTCGCGGGCCTGCCAGGTGGTGCGGATGTTGTGCTCGCCGCGGTACTGCTGGAGGTACTCGTCGACCCGGTCGGCGACCCAGAGGAGGGCCAGCTCGCGCAGTGCGGTCAGGTTGCCGGGGCGGAAGTAGTTGGACAGCGAGGCGTCGATCCGGTCCGGCTTGTAGATGTTGCCGTGGGCCATCCGGCGGCGCAGCGCCTGCGGCGACATGTCGACGAGTTCGAGCTGGTCGGCCCTGCGGACGACCTCGTCGGGGACGGTCTCGCGCTGTCGCACGCCGGTTATCGCCTCGACGACGTCACCGAGCGACTCCAGGTGCTGGATGTTGACGGTGGACACCACGTCGATGCCGGCCTGGAGGAGCTCTTCGACGTCCTGCCAGCGTTTGGCGTTGCGGGAGCCCGGCACATTGGTGTGGGCCAGTTCGTCCACCAGGGCGACGGCGGGGGCGCGCTCCAGGACCGCGTCGACGTCCATCTCGGTGAAGAAGGCGGAGCGGTACTCGATCTCGCGGCGCCGGACCTGCTCCAGGCCGTGCAGCATGACCTCGGTGCGCGGCCGGTCGTGGTGCTCCACGAAGGCGACGACGCAGTCGGTGCCCCGCTCCACGCGTCGATGGGCCTCGGAGAGCATCGCGTACGTCTTGCCGACGCCGGGTGCCGCACCCAGGTAGATCCGAAGCTTGCCGCGTGCCATGGCCCCATTGTCTTCTCTTGAACCGGCTGCGTCCGATGCGGCAGCCGCTTCGAAGCTACCCCGCGCATTGTCGACAAATGGGGCGGGGGGTGGGGCGAGGGACCGAATTGACAGGATTCTGACGCCCCGGACGGGCTTCGGAGGGACTTGGGGCGCCCCTCGGAAGCCCCTCCCCCGGCTCCGCTACGCGTGCTCGACGATGTGTCCGTCGCTCAGTTCCAGCACCCGGTCCGCCAGCCCCAGCAGCTGGGGGTCGTGCGTCGCCACCAGCGCGGTGACGCCCTCGCTGCGCACCACCGCCCGCAGCAGCTCCATCACCGCGAGCCCGGTCTCCGCGTCGAGCTGACCCGTCGGCTCGTCCGCGATCAGCAGGGCGGGCCGGTTGGCGAGCGCGCGGGCGATCGCGACGCGCTGCTGCTGGCCCCCGGAGAGCTCTCCGGGGCGCTGGGCGGCGTGGTCGGCGAGGCCGACCAGGGAGAGCAGCAGCGCCACCCGCTCCTCGCGCTCGCGCGGGTCCGCCTTGCGCAGCCGCATGGGCACGCCGACGTTCTCCGCCGCGGTCAGGATCGGGATCAGGCCGAACGACTGGAAGATGAAACCGATCCGGTCCCGGCGCAGCTCCAGGAGCCCGTTCTCGCCGAGCCCGGCGAGGTCCGTGCCGTCGACGGTGATCCGGCCGCCGTCGGGGCTGTCGAGCCCGCCGAGCAGGTTGAGGAGGGTCGTCTTGCCCGAACCCGAGCGCCCCTTGAGCGCGACGAGCTCGCCGCGCGGCACCTCGAAGGACACCCCGCGCAGCGCGTGCACGGCTCCGGCGCCGGAGCCGTACGAGCGGTGCAGGTCCTCGACCCGGACCATGGGCCCGCCTGCCGGTTCCTCGGCGACTGCGGTACCGCCCTGCCCCTCGGTGCCCGTCCGGCCGGTGCTCTCGGTCATGTCTCTCCCCGTACGTGCTCGGTCTCGTCGGCCGCCAGTATGTGCAATGCGCACAGGGCTGGACAATGCCCAGCGGCTTTCGGACGTCCGATGCGGTCGTCCCGGCGGTGGCTCGGCCCGCCACACCCTTTGTCGAAGTACTACCGCTCCCCGACAACTTCCCGACAACTTTCTGACACCGCCCGACCAGCCTGGCCGAGGTCCACCGGGGCGAGCGCCCCGGCCTTGAAGTGCCCCGTCCTCGAAAGGGTGCGCATGACGTCACGCAGAAGCCTTCCCCGGCTGGCGGCCGGAGTTCTCGGGATCTCCCTGACCCTGTCCGCCGTCCCCGCCGCCGCGAAATCGCGGCCCACCGCCGCCCCCACCGTCTCCGAGCAGCAGGTGATGCCCCATCTGCGGGCCCTGCAGCGCATCGCGGACCGCAACGGCGGCAACCGCGCGCACGGCACGAAGGGGTACGCGGATTCGGTGGCGTACGTGAAACGCGCGCTGGACCGGGCGGGCTTCCGTACCCGGCTGGTCCCGTTCACCCACGCCGGGGCCACCGGCGACAACCTGATCGCCGACTGGCCGGGCGGCGACCCGGACCATGTGGTGCTGACCGGGGCCCACCTCGACAGCGTGAAGGAGGGCCCGGGGATCAACGACAACGGCTCGGGTTCGGCCGCGGTCCTGGCCGCGGCCCTCCAGGTGGCCAAGTCCGGTCTCAAACCCGAACGGCACCTGCGGTTCGCGTGGTGGGGCGCGGAGGAGCAGGGCCTGATCGGCTCGGAGAGCTACGTCAGCGGGCTCTCCGGGGCCGAGCGCCGCAGGATCGATGTCTATCTCAACTTCGACCAGGCCGGCAGCAGGAACACCCGGCAGTGGCTCGTGGTCCACGACGACGAGCACGGCGAGACCGAGGCCCAGCAGGCGTTCGAGGCGTGGTTCGCCGAGCGGTCCATCCCGACCTTCGACATCGGCGTCGGTGGTTCGGACCACGAGTCGTTCGGCAACGCCGGCATCCCGTCGTCCGGCTTCAGCACCGGCATCTCCGACTGCATCCACGAGGCCTGCGACGACCTCGCCAACGTGGATCCGAAGACGGAGACGACCAGCGCCGACGCCATCGTCGGCGTGCTGTGGAAGCTCGCCGCCACCACGCCCCGGCACTGACCCCCGATCCCCAGGAACGAGACATGCGCAGACTCCCGAACCGACTGAACCGACGCCGCAGGACCGTCACCACCCTGGTGGCCGCGGTCGTGAGCGGCTCCGTGCTGGCCACCGTCCCCGCCTCGGCCGCCGTCGGCGGACCGGGTCTCGGCGACCCGTACTTCCCCGACGACGGCAACTCCGGCTACGACGTCTCCCACTACGACGTCCGCATCTCCTACGACCCGGCGCACACCGACCGTCTGGACGGCGACACCACCGTCACCGCCCGCGCCCTGACCGGCCTGGACCGGTTCGGCCTGGACCTCAAGGGCTTCACCGTGGCATCGGTGGAGGTGGACGGCGTACCGGCGAAGACCTTCTCCCGGGCCGGCGCCCATGAACTGCTCATCACCCCGGCCCGCCCGGTGGCGAAGGGCGCGACGTTCGAGGTCCGGGTGAAGTACGCGGGCAGGCCGGACCCCGAGGGCTGGCACACCCTGCGCAACGGCGGCGCGAACGTGGCGGGCGAGCCGCACTCCGCGACCTCCTGGTACCCCGCCAACGATCACCCGTCCGACAAGGCCACCTTCGCCCTCACCGCGACGGTCCCCGACGGCTGGACGGCCGTCGGCAACGGACTGCCCGGCCCGGAGAGCCTGAGGGACGGCAGAAGGACCTTCCGCTGGTTCGAGGACCGGCCGATGGCCACGTACCTCAGCACGGTCGCCATCGACCGGTTCACCGTCCACCGGGG
The DNA here is from genome assembly GCF_900119365.1 of Streptomyces atratus. Lineage (GTDB taxonomy): Bacteria > Actinomycetota > Actinomycetes > Streptomycetales > Streptomycetaceae > Streptomyces > Streptomyces atratus_B. The sequence goes on along the minus strand of NZ_FPJO01000008.1, from coordinate 70,112 downwards.
CCGGACGGCCGCCGGAACACCGGTCATCACGGCGTACAGCCCGGACGCCGTCATCGACCCCGAGGCGGAGGCCCAGCAGACGGAGATCCTGGACTTCCTGGCCTCGAAGTTCGGTCCGTACCCGTTCTCCTCCGCGGGTGCCATCGTCGTCGGGGCCTCGAAGGAGCCGTCCAACGGCCCCCTCGCCCTGGAGACGCAGAGCCGCCCCACCTACGGCTCCATGCTCTTCGACGCCTCGATGGTCCACGAGAACACCCACCAGTGGTTCGGTGACAGCGTCTCGTTCAAGGACTGGCGGGACGGCTGCGCCGCCGAGTGCTTCGCCCAGTACGCGGGGCAGTTGTGGGAGGAGCACAAGGGCGCCGACCTGGACCAGGACTACTACCGGTCCGAGGTGGAGGAGTACCGCAACGACCCGTCGTTCTGGTCCGTCAAGCTCTACGACCCGGGACCGGGCAAGGAACTGGACCCTGCGCTGTACTTCAAGGGCTCGCTGATGCTGCACGCCCTGCGCCGCACGGTGGGCGACGAGGCGTTCTTCCGGACGCTCCGGACCTGGACCCGCGACCACGCGTACGGCAATGCCTCGTTCCGGCAGTTCGAGGCGCTGGCGGCCAAGGTCTCGGGCAAGGACCTCAAGGGCTTCTTCGCCGCGTGGGTGGACGGCACGGTCCTCCCGCCGCAGAAGTACCTCTACCCGGGCACCTTGGGCACGCCGGCCCGGTGAACGGGCGAGCGAGGCGCGGGGTCCGGCCCCGCGCCTCGCTGCTCGCGCTTCCTCAGGCCCCGTCGACCAGCTGCTTGAGGGCGATGTTGAGCTGGAGGACATTGACCCTCGGCTCTCCGACGAAGCCGAGGATCCGGCCGTCGGTGTGCTGCTCGACGAGCTTCTCCACTTGGGCGACGGGGAGGTGGTTCCGCTCGGCCACCCGGCGCACCTGGAGCTGTGCGTAGGCCGGGGAGATGGCCGGGTCGAGGCCGGAGCCGGAGGACGTGACGGCGTCGGCCGGCACGTCCGAGGGGCTGACCGGGTGGCCGGGGACGGAGTTGTCCTTGACCACGGCGGCCTTGGCGGCGGTGACCCAGTCGATGAGTTCCTTGTTGTCGCCGGAGCGGTTGGTCGCGCCGGAGAGGATCAGCTTGTACTGGGTGTTGACGCTGTTGGTGCCCAGGCCGTTGGAGGGGCGCGGCTGGAACCACTTGAGGTCCGGGGCCGCGGTCTCCTGCCCCTTCTTCAGCGGCAGGTCGTAGCGCTGGCCGATGAGTTCGGAACCGACGACCTTGCCGTTCGCGGTGATCTCGGAGCCATTGGCCTGGTCGGGGAAGACACCCTGGGCGACGCCGGTGACGGCGAGCGGGTAGAGCACGCCGCAGACGACGGTCAGCACGAGCAGGGCGCGCAGCCCGGCCCAGAGCAACCGGGCGGTGTTTGCTACGGAGTTGTTCATGGCAGGTCAGCCGATTCCTAAATTCAGTGCAGCCCGGGTACGAGGGAGATGACCATGTCGATGATCTTGATGCCGATGAACGGGGCGACCAGACCGCCGAGTCCGTAGATCCCGAGGTTGCGCCGGAGCATCGAGTCGGCGCTGCTGGGCCGGTAGCGCACGCCCTTCAGGGCGAGCGGCACCAGCGCGATGATGATCAGCGCGTTGAAGATCACGGCCGACAGGATCGCGGACTGGGGCGAGGACAGCTGCATGATGTTCAGCTTGTCCAGGCCGGGATAGACCACGGCGAACATCGCGGGGATGATCGCGAAGTACTTCGCGACGTCGTTGGCGATCGAGAACGTCGTCAGCGCACCGCGGGTGATGAGCAACTGCTTGCCGATCTCGACGATCTCGATCAGTTTCGTGGGGTTGGAGTCCAGGTCCACCATGTTCCCGGCCTCCTTGGCGGCCGAGGTGCCGGTGTTCATGGCCACGCCGACATCGGCCTGGGCGAGCGCCGGTGCGTCGTTCGTGCCGTCGCCGGTCATCGCGACGAGCTTGCCGCCCCCCTGCTCGCGCTTGATGAGGGCCATCTTGTCCTCGGGCGTCGCCTCGGCGAGGAAGTCGTCGACGCCGGCCTCCTCGGCGATGGCCTTCGCGGTCAGCGGATTGTCGCCGGTGATCATGACCGTCTTGATGCCCATCCGGCGCAGCTCGTCGAACCGCTCCCGCATGCCCTCCTTGACGACGTCCTTGAGGTGGATGACGCCGAGGACCCGGGCGCCGTGCTCGTCCTCCAGGGCCACCAGCAGCGGCGTGCCGCCCGCCCCGGAGATCGTGTCGGTGAGCGCCTGCGCGTCCTGCGAGACGGTGCCGCCGCGCTCCTTCACCCAGGCGACGACCGAACCGGTGGCCCCCTTGCGGACCTTGCGTCCGTCCACGTCGACGCCCGACATGCGGGTCTGGGCGGTGAAGGCCACCCACTCGGCCTGCCGCAGCTCGCCCTGGTGGCGCTCGCGCAGCCCGTACTTCTCCTTGGCGAGCACGACGATCGAGCGGCCCTCCGGCGTCTCGTCGGCCAGCGAGGAGAGCTGGGCCGCGTCCGCCAGTTCGGCCTCGGTCGTGCCCTTCACGGGTACGAACTCGGCGGCCTGCCGGTTGCCGAGCGTAATGGTGCCGGTCTTGTCGAGCAGCAGGGTCGACACGTCACCGGCGGCCTCGACGGCACGCCCCGACATGGCAAGGACATTGCGCTGGACGAGGCGGTCCATGCCGGCGATGCCGATCGCGGAGAGCAGTGCGCCGATGGTCGTCGGGATCAGGCAGACCAGCAGCGCGGTCAGCACGATCATCGACTGCCGCTGCCCGGCGTAGATCGCGAAGGGCTGGAGGGTGACGACGGCGAGCAGGAAGACGATGGTGAGGGACGCGAGGAGGATGTTCAGCGCGATCTCGTTGGGCGTCTTCTGCCGGGCGGCGCCCTCGACCAGGGCGATCATCCGGTCGATGAACGTCTCGCCGGGCTTGGTGGTGATCTTGACGACGATGCGGTCGGAGAGCACCTTCGTGCCCCCGGTGACGGCGCTCCGGTCACCGCCGGACTCCCGGATGACCGGGGCGGACTCTCCTGTGATCGCGGACTCGTCGACGCTCGCGACGCCCTCGACGACATCGCCGTCGCCGGGGATGACGTCACCGGCCTCGCAGACCACCAGGTCACCGATGCGCAGCTCGGTGCCGGGCACCCGCTCCTCGTTCTTGCCGATCAGCCGCCGGGCGACGGTGTCGGTCTTGGCCCTGCGCAGCGTGTCGGCCTGCGCCTTGCCGCGTCCCTCGGCGACCGCCTCCGCCAGGTTGGCGAAGATCGTGGTCAGCCACAGCCAGGCCGTGATCGCCCAGCCGAACCACTCGCCCGGGTCCAGGCACGCCAGCACGGTCGTGAACACCGAGCCGATCAGCACCACGAACATCACCGGGGACTTGACCATCACCCGGGGGTCGAGCTTGCGTACGGCGTCGGGGAAGGACCGGATCAGCTGCGCCGGGTCGAACAGGCCCCCGCCGACACGTCCTTCGCTCTGGTGGCCCGTGGGCGCGTCCTGGTGCGGTGCCCGGGTGGGGGTGACAGTGGACATCGAGTCCTCTTGCTCCGTACGAGTGGTCATGACGCCAGCCCTTCGGCCAGCGGCCCCAGCGCCAGGGCCGGGAAGAAGGTCAGCCCGGTGATGATCAGGATCGTGCCGACCAGCAGTCCGCTGAAGAGCGGCTTGTGCGTGCCCAGGGTGCCCACGGTCGCCGGTACGGGCTTCTGCTCGGCGAGCGAGCCGGCCAGCGCGAGGATGAACACCATCGGCAGGAACCGGCCGAGCAGCATCGCGAGACCGATCGTGGTGTTGAACCACTGCGTGTCCGCGTTGAGCCCGGCGAACGCCGAACCGTTGTTGTTCGCACCCGAGGTGTAGGCGTAGAGGACCTCGGAGAATCCGTGGGCGCCGGTGTTGGTCATCGAGTGGGGCGGGGTGGGCAGCGCCATCGCCGCGGCGGTGAAGCAGAGCACCAGCGCCGGGGTGATCAGGATGTAGCAGGCCGCGAGCTTGATCTCGCGGGTGCCGATCTTCTTGCCGAGGTACTCCGGCGTACGTCCGACCATCAGCCCGGCGATGAACACCGCGATGATCGCCATGACGAGCATGCCGTAGAGGCCGGAACCCACGCCTCCGGGCGCGATCTCGCCGAGCTGCATGCCCAGCATCGTGATCCCGCCGCCGAAGCCCGTGTACGAGGAGTGGAACGAGTTCACCGCACCCGTCGACGTCAGCGTCGTGGCCACCGCGAAGATCGACGAGCCACCGATCCCGAACCGGGTCTCCTTGCCCTCCATCGCCCCGCCCGCGATCTCGAACGCGGGCCCGTGGTGGGCGAATTCGGTCCACATCATCAGGGAGGTGAAGCCCAGCCAGATGATGCCCATCGTCGCGAGGATCGCGTAACCCTGCTTCAGCGAACCGACCATCCGGCCGAACGTCCGCGTCATTGCGAACGGAATCACCAGGATCAGGAAGATCTCAAGAAGGTTGGACAGCCCGTTGGGGTTCTCGAACGGATGGGACGAATTGGCGTTGAAGTAACCGCCGCCGTTCGTGCCCAGCTCCTTGATGGCCTCCTGGGAGGCCACGGCGCCGCCGTTCCACTGCTGCGAGCCGCCCATGAACTGCCCGACCTCGTGGATGCCGGCGAAGTTCTGGATCGCGCCGCAGGCCACCAGCACCAGCGCGCCGACGGTGGCGATCGGCAGCAGGATCCGTACGGTGCCACGCACCAGGTCGGACCAGAAGTTGCCGAGCTCACCGGTGCGGGAGCGGGCGAAGCCGCGTACGAGGGCCACCGCGACGGCCATCCCGACGGCGGCCGAGACGAAGTTCTGCACCGCGAGGCCGCCGGTCTGCACGACATGGCCCATGGCCTGTTCGCCGGAGTACGACTGCCAGTTGGTGTTGGCGACGAACGACGCCGCCGTGTTGAACGCCTGGTCCGGATCGATCGAGGCGAAGCCGAGCGAACCGGGCAGCGCGCCCTGGAGCCGCTGCAGCAGGTAGAGGAAGAGGACGCTCACCGCGGAGAAGGCGAGCACCCCCCGCAGATACGCGGGCCAGCGCATCTGCGTGTTCGGGTCGGCGCCGACGGCCTTGTACATCCACTTCTCGACGCGCAGGTGCTTGTTCGAGGAGTAGACGCCGGCCATGTAGTCGCCGAGCGGACGGTACGCCAGCCCCAGCGCCACGACGAGCGCGAGAACCTGGAGCACACCAGCGAGGACGGGGCTCATATCGCGCTCAGAACCTCTCCGGGTACAGAAGGGCGAGGACGAGGTAGCCCAGCAGGGCGACGGCCACGATCAGGCCGACGATGTTCTCGGCAGTCACAGCTTCGCCACCCCCTTGGCGACGAGAGCCACCAGCGCGAACACCGCGATCGTGGTGACGACGAAGGCCACATCGGCCATCGTGTGCTCCTAGATGAGGTACGGATTCTCGGACCTCTTGAGCAAACCTCTCGCCACGGGTGTCCTGGCCTGCGTTGATGTCTTCCTTACGGGGAACGGCGGGCCTTTGACGGCGCACATACGTGCCCTATACGCGCCCCATACGCGCCCCTTTTGCGCGCTGTCCGGAACCCGTCTTGCGCACGGCCCGGTGCCTTCTCCCGGACGCAGAACGGCCGGTGGGCCGCACCCCCTCGAAAGGGGATACGGCCCACCGGCCGAAGCTGTGCCGGGCGGCTGCCCGTGCCCGCTCAGCGCACCTCGGTGATCTCGGGTCCGCGCTGGAGCTGGCCCATGCCACCGGAGAACTTCGAGCTCTCCTGGCTCTCCTGCTGGACCCCCTCGGGGACCATCTGGGCGTCGTTGGGCAGCTTGAGGACGACCGGGTCGCGCGGAGCCATCGGGCCCTCGCCACGGACGACCACGGTGTCCCGGAAGATCGTCTCCAGCAGCCCGGCGGCCTCCGGCTGCACGGCGCCCTGGCCGGAGATCACTCCGCGCAGGAACCAGCGCGGCCCGTCGACGCCGACGAAGCGCACCAGCTGCACGCCGTTCGTCCCGTCCGGGAGCTGTACCGGGACCTGGGCACGCAGCTCCCAGCCCAGCGGGCCCTCGACCTCGTCGATGATCCCGCCCTGCTGGGTGATGCCGGCCGCGATCTCCTCGCGGACCTCGCCCCAGATGCCTTCCTTCTTGGGCGCGGCGAAGGCCTGCAGCTGGATGGCGCTGTCGCGCAGCACCACGGTCGCGGCGACGATCGCGTCACCGGCCACCTCGACGCGCAGCTCCATGCCCTCGACCCCGGGCACGAAGATGCCGCCCAGGTCGACCCGGCCCTCGCCGGGCTGGGAGACCTCGGAGACGTCCCACGGCCCGTCCGGCCGCGGCGCCGGCGGGAGATTCACCCGACGCGAGCCGCTGGCGGCGCCGTCGGTGTCATCGGGCTCGTCGACGACCTGCTCGGCCTCGCGCGCTTCGTCCGCCACGTCCTCGGCGGAACCACTCTTCTTGCGACGTCCGAACACGTCACTGTCCTTCCCGGTCGGGTACGACCGAAGCGTAGCTGTTCCCGCCCTGGGTAATCCCGCCCCTGACGCCATCAACATCACCGGAAGAATGCCCTCCGGTGGATCCGAAGCCTCCCTCGCCGCGGGCCGAGCCGGGCAGCTCCGCCACCTCGTGGAAGCGCACCTTCTCGACCTGCTGGACGACCAGTTGGGCAATCCGGTCGAACCGCTCGAACCGCACGGGCTCACGCGGGTCGAGGTTGATGACGATCACCTTGATCTCTCCACGGTACCCGGCATCAACCGTCCCCGGGGCATTCACGAGGGCGACTCCGCAACGCGCGGCGAGGCCGGAGCGCGGGTGCACGAACGCGGCGTATCCGTCGGGCAGCGCGATCGACACCCCGGTGGGCAGCACCGCCCGCTCGCCCGGGGCGAGCACGGCGGCCTCGGTGGTCACCAGATCGGCTCCGGCGTCACCCGGGTGCCCGTAGGCCGGGATCGGCACGTCCGGGTCGATCCGGCGGATCAGTACGTCCACGGGCCGGCGCATCAGGGGTTCACCTCGAAGGCTCGGGCGCGCCTGACCTGGTCCGGGTCGGCCATCGCCGCCCGGATCTCGGCCGGGCGGCCGTTCTCGATGAAGTGGTCGACCTTCACCTCGATGAAGAGGGCCTCGGCCCGCACCGCGACGGGCCCGTCCGGGCCGCCGATCCGGCCGGTCGCCCGGGAGTAGATCTTCCGGCCGTGCACCGCGGTGATCTCCGCGTCGAGGTGCAGCACGGTGTCCACCGGCACCGGACGCACGAAGTCGGTCTCCAGCCGTCCGGTCACGGCGATCACCCGCAGGAGCCAGTTCAGCGAGCCGAGCGTCTCGTCCAGCGCGGTGGCCAGGATGCCGCCGTGCGCCAGCCCCGGGGCGCCCTGGTGGGCGGCCTTCACGGTGAACTCGGCAGTGACACTGACGCCGTCACCGGCCCGCGCCTGGAGGTGCAGCCCGTGCTGCTGTCCACCGCCGCAGCCGAAACAGTGTTCGTAGTGCGCGCCGAGGAGTTCGCCGGGGGCCGGGGCTTCGGGGTGCCGGACCGGTTTCACCGCGTCGGCCGGGGGCTTCAGAGCCGCAGATGTTCCACTCACAGGCGCAGACCTTACCCGCGCGGCTACCCGCGGGTCGCACCGTGCCAAGCTTGGGTCCATGCAGCCTTCCACCCCGCCTTTCGACGAACGACTGACCGCACCCCGTTCATGGTGGCTCATCGCCCTCCTGGTCGGCATCGCCTGCGCGCTGATGCTGCTGCCGCTCGGCACCCTGCCCCTGCTGGCCGGCCTGGCGGGCGGCACGGCCCTGTCGGCGGTCGCGGTGAGCTCCTACGGCTCGGCCAGGATCCGGGTCGTGGCGGGCGCCCTGGTCGCCGGCGACGCGCGGATTCCGGCGACGGCGCTCGGCGAGGCCGAGGTGCTGGACGGGGAGGAGGCACGCGCGTGGCGCACGTACAAGGCGGACGCCCGCGCGTTCATGCTGCTGCGCAGCTACATCCCGACGGCGGTCCGGGTGGAGGTCACCGACCCGCAGGACCCGACTCCGTACGTCTATCTGTCGACGCGCGAGCCGCAGGCCCTGGTGGCGGCGCTCACGGCCGTACGCGCCTAGCTTCCTTCTGCGGGGGGTCCTGGCGGGCCGCCCAGGGCGTTCCAGGCCTCCGGCTCGCCCGGCAGGGCCTTGCGGGGGCCCACCTGCCGCTCCAGCGGAGGCAGCTCGGGGAGCCGGTCCCAGGGGACCTGGCGCTTGCGCAGGTCCTTCCTGACCCGTTCGGCGAGTTTTCTGGTGTCGCGCCGGTTCATCACCGCGCCGACGGCGGCGCCGACCATGAACGGGACCAGACTCGGCAGATCGCGCGCCATGCGCTTCGTGATCTGCTGGCGCAGCTCGCGCTTCATCTGACCGCCCAGCGCGGCGTTGACCGTCGTGGGGTGGGACACGTCGATTCCGCGCTCCTCCGTCCAGGACGTGAGGTAGGCGGTGGAACGCTGTCCGAGCCCGCCCGGCGGGCGCTGTCCGTAGACCTCGTGCAGCTCGGCGACGAGCTTCATCTCGATCGCGGCCACACCGGTGACCTCCGCCGCCAGCTCGGCGAGCATGGCGGGCGGTACGGGCATCATCGCCGCCGCGCCGATTCCGGCGCCGACGGTGGCGCTGCCCTTGCTCGCGCCTGCGACCAGCTTGTCGGCGAGCTCCTCCGGGCCGAGGCCGGGGAACTGCTTGCGCAGGGTGGCGAGATCGCGCACAGGGATGCGGGGAGCGTTCTCGATGATCAGGTCGGCGATATGACCGATCGCTGCCTTGGCACTCTCCCCGCTCTTGCGTACGCCCCGTTTCACTGAACCCAGACGGCCTGCCCCGGTCACGGGCTCCGTCCTGTCGACCTGTCCGGCCCCATCGGCCGTGTCGACTTCTTCGGCCGCCGCGACAACTGCTTCGAGCGAGGCCGACCGGCCTCGCTCGTCGTCCCGCTCACCCGGGGAGGGTGGCAGGGCGGACCGCTCGGCAGGCGCTGCTACGCCTTCTGCCGGGCCTGTGCCGCCCTGATACGCCTCCGACGACCTCTTGCGCCGCAAGCGCCGCTTCCGGAACGGTGTGTCGCCTGCCACGGTCGGCGCGACCTAGTCGCAGTCGCGGCAGATCGGCTGGCCGTTCTTCTCTCGTGCCAGCTGGCTCCTGTGGTGCACGAGGAAGCAGCTCATGCACGTGAACTCGTCGGCCTGCTTGGGCAGGACCCTGACGGCCAGCTCCTCGTTGGACAGGTCTGCGCCGGGCAGCTCCAGTCCTTCGGCCGCGTCGAATTCGTCGACGTCGACGGCGGACGCCGTCTTGTCGCTCCGGCGAGCCTTGAGTTCTTCGAGGCTGTCCTGGTCGACGTCGTCATCGGTCTTGCGTGGGGTGTCGTAATCCGTTGCCATGTCGCTCTCCCCCTCTGGGTGTCTGCGGTGTCTCAGCGCACGTAACGCGTGAGAGGCCGGACTTGTGCCCGACCCGAGGCGGAGATTTTGCCTCACATCAAGGTCTGTTACTCAATCGACACCCAATAGGACCGCTCGGGAGCGGCCGACTTGGGTGGCGATGGGGACCGTACACGGTCCCGGTGTCGCGCTCCACGGGCGCCACCCCGTGTACTTCCCGTGATATCGGGCCCCGAAAACCCCGACTTTTGCGGGTTTTCGGGTGGCATCCCTGATCACGGAGCGTTGACGGCCATAAATTCGCTCCTGTGATCGATCACACACGGACGATCCGGGCACAGGTCCCGAAAATTCCGCTCAAAGCGAACAAAGCAATTCGAGTACGGATCGCTCCGTCCGGCCTCTCAGGCCGGCAGTGAGACACGCATCACAAGACCACCGCCTTCACGGGGCTCCGCGATGATACGGCCGCCGTGTGCGCGCGCCACGGAGCGCGCGATCGACAGACCGAGCCCGACCCCCTTGTCGCTGCCCGTTCGTTCCGTACGGAGCCGCCTGAAGGGCTCGAAGAGGTTGTCGATCTCGTACGCCGGCACCACCGGGCCGGTGTTCGAGACCACCAGCACGGCCTGGCCGCCCTGGAGCTCGGCGGTGACCTCCACCCAGCCCTCCTCGGGGACGTTGTAGCGCACGGCGTTCTGTACGAGGTTCAGCGCGATCCGCTCCAGCAGGACGCCGTTGCCCTGGACGACGGCGGGGGCCCGCTCTCCGCGGATCTCCACACCGCGCTCCTCGGCCTCGCCGCGCGTCTGGTCGATCGCGCGCGAGGCGACCTCCGCGAGGTCGACCGGTTTGCGCTCGACGATCTGGTTGTCGCTGCGGGCCAGCAGCAGCAGGCCCTCGACCAGCTGCTCGCTGCGCTCGTTGGTGGCCAGCAGGGTCTTGCCGAGCTGTTTCAGCTCCGGCGGGGCCTGGGGGTCGGACAGGTGGACCTCCAGCAGCGTGCGATTGATCGCGAGCGGTGTGCGCAGCTCGTGCGAGGCGTTGCCGACGAACCGCTGCTGGGCGGTGAAGGCCCGCTCCAGGCGGTCGAGCATCTCGTCGAAGGTGTCGGCGAGCTCCTTCAGCTCGTCGTCCGGGCCGTCCAGCTCGATCCGGCGGGACAGATCCGTTCCGGCCACCCGGCGGGCGGTGCGGGTGATCCGGCCCAGCGGCGAGAGCACCCGCCCGGCCATCGCGTAGCCGAAGGCGAAGGCGATGACGCTCAGGCCCACCAGGGCGAGCAGCGAGCGGTTGAGGAGTGTGTCGAGCGCCTGCTGCCGCTGATGGTTGACGCAGGAGTTCATCGCCGCGTTGAAGGACTTCGGCGATGCCTTCTCGGGCAGGTTGCAGACATCGCTGGTGACCTGCCCGTTGACGATCTCGAAAGGCAGCTCGCTGCCCACGTGCAGGGCCTGCGCGGCCAGCATGTAGATGATCGACAGCAGCAGGATTCCGGCGATCAGGAACATGCCGCCGTAGAGCAGCGTGAGCCGTATCCGGATGGTCGGGCGCAGCCAGTAGGGGGGCTCCTGCTGTTTGGGCTCCCAGGTGGGCTTCGGAGGCGCCGTCGGCGGCGCGGGAACGGAGGGCATCGGCCGTCAGATCCGGTAGCCGGAACCGGGCACGGTGACGATGACCGGCGGCTCGCCGAGCTTCCGGCGCAGCGTCATGACGGTCACCCGGACGACATTGGTGAACGGGTCGGTGTTCTCGTCCCAGGCCTTCTCCAGCAGCTGCTCGGCCGAGACGACCGCGCCCTCGCTGCGCATCAGGACCTCCAGCACGGCGAACTCCTTCGGCGCGAGCTGGACCTCCGTCTCGCCCCGGAAGACCTCGCGCCGGTTGGGGTCGAGCTTGATGCCGGCCCGCTCCAGGACGGGCGGCAGGGCCACCGTCGTACGCCGGCCGAGCGCCCGCACCCGTGCGGTGAGCTCGCTGAAGGCGAACGGCTTGGGCAAATAGTCGTCGGCGCCGAGCTCCAGGCCCTCGACCCGGTCGCTGACGTCCCCGGACGCGGTGAGCATGAGCACCCGGGTGGGCATGCCCAGCTCGACGATCCGCCGGCAGACGTCGTCGCCGTGCACCAGAGGGAGGTCCCGGTCCAGCACCACGACGTCGTAGTCGTTGACCTCGATGCGTTCCAGGGCCGCCGCACCGTCGTACACGACATCGACGGCCATGGCCTCCCGGCGCAATCCGGTGGCCACCGCATCGGCGAGCAGTTGCTCGTCCTCCACGACGAGTACGCGCACGGCGCTGTCCTTCCTTAGAAACTTCAGTACGTGTCGAAGCGCCCACGGTCCGTGATCCGGACATCCGTCGGCACTGGTCTGTGCGGCTCCATCCTGCCCGCAACGCGCATAAACCGGCGGTAAGACGACTCTGCCCCACCTGGGGCTCAGCGGAATTCACCGGATTTTCCGTCCAGTTGAGGTTTCTCCGGCCCCGGGCCCGGGGAGGACGAATTCACACCCGCGATCACGCCTTGAATGTGGCGTACCACAGGCCACTCCGTCCCCGGAGAGCGCGTGATCACCCGCCCTACCGCCTCCGTGCGGAGGGAAACCCCGGGCACACCCCCGTGCCACCGACCCACGATGAGGGGGCGCATTATGGACGCTTTCACCGCAGGTCTGCTGCAGCGGATCAAGACCACCGAGCACGACCTCACGAGAGCCCGGGAGACGGGCGACGACTTCCTCGCGGATGTCGAGCAGAGCGAGCTGGAGGACCTTCACCGCCTCGCCGCCGAGCACGGCGTCGAGATCGGTGCCACCAGCGTCTGAGTACGCACATGTGAAGGGCCCCTGATGCCATGACCGGCGTCAGGGGCCCTTCACGCGTGGCTAGTCGTGCCAGGCGCCGAACTCCTCCAGGAGGGCCTGCAACGGCTCGAAGACGCCCGGCGTCGCGGCGATCGTCAGATCACCGTCGGCGGGCCGCCCGGGGCGCCCGCCGGTGTACGCGCCGGCCTCGCGGGCGATGAGGTCGCCGGCCGCCAGGTCCCAGGGGTGGAGCCCGCGCTCGTAGTAGCCGTCGAGGCGACCCGAGGCCACGTCGCAGAGGTCCACGGCGGCGGAACCGCTGCGCCGGATGTCACGAAGCCGCGGGATCAGCTGCTGGGCCACGTCCGCCTGGTGCGTACGGACGTCGCTGACGTAGTTGAAACCGGTCGAGACGAGCGCCTGGTCGAGCGGCGGCGCGGGCCGGCAGCGCAGCGCGGTGCCCTCGCCGTACGCGCCGCCCGTGGCGTACGCCCCGCCGCCGAGCACCGCCCGGTAGGTCTCGCGGCGCATCGGGGCCTCCACCACACCCACGACCCGCACGCCGTCCCGTTCGGCGGCGACGGAGACGGCCCAGGTGGGCAGTCCGTACAGGTAGTTCACGGTGCCGTCGAGCGGGTCGATGACCCAGCGGACGCCGCTGCTGCCCTCGGCGCTGGTCCCTTCCTCGCCGAGGAAACCGTCCTGCGGGCGGCGTTCGCTCAGGAAGCCGGTGATCAGCTTCTCGGCGGCGAGGTCCATCTCGGTGACGACATCGATCGGGCTGGACTTGGTCGCGGCCACTCCCAGATCGGCCGGGCGGCCGTCACGGAGCAGCGCGCCCGCGCGGTCGGCGGCCTCCAGGGCGAGGTCGAGCAGTTCGGACAGGTTCGGGTCGGTCACGGCTCTCCAGGGGGCTGTGGGCGTACGGCGGGGCGCTTACGCGTAGGGGCTGTCGGCACCCGCGGCAGCGGGCTTGGGGGCCCGTGCCGGGCAGCAGCCGACCGGGCAGAGGTCGTGGCCCGGGCCGAGCGCGCCCAGCGCGCACCGCTTCCCGCTCTGTCCCCGCTCGGTGGCGGCGCGCTCCAGCACCAGTTCGCGCACGGCCGCGGCGAACCGCGGGTCGGCGCCCACGGTTGCCGACCGGCGCACCGGCAGCCCGAGCTCGGCGGCCTTCGCGGTGGCCTCGGTGTCGAGGTCGTACAGGACCTCCATGTGGTCCGAGACGAATCCGATGGGGGCCATCACCACGGCGGGCACCCCGTCCGCGTGCAGCGCCTCCAGGTGGTCGCAGATGTCGGGCTCCAGCCAGGGGATGTGCGGGGCGCCGCTGCGCGACTGGTAGACGAGCTGCCAGGGGTACTCGACGCCGGTCTCCTCGCGCACCGCGTCGACGATCAGCCGGGCGACATCGAGGTGCTCGGCGACATAGGCGCCACCGTCGCCGTGCGCCTCGACGGGGCCGGAGCTGTCGGCGGCCGAGGTGGGGATGGAGTGTGTGGTGAAGGCGAGGTGCGCCCCGGCCCGTACGTCCTCGGGGAGGTCGGCCAGGGAGGCGAGGACGCCGTCCACCATGGGCGTCACGAAGCCGGGATGGTTGAAGTAGTGCCGCAGCTTGTCCACCCGGGGCACCGGCAGCCCCTCCGCCTCCAGGGCGGCCAGTGACTCGGCGAGGTTCTCGCGGTACTGCCGGCAGCCGGAGTAGGAGGCGTAGGCGCTGGTGGCGAGGACCGCGATGCGGCGGTGTCCGTCGGCGGTCATCTCGCGCAGGGTGTCGGTGAGGTACGGCGCCCAGTTGCGGTTGCCCCAGTACACCGGAAGGTCCAGTCCGTGCTCGGCGAAGTCCTTGCGCAGGGCGTCCAGCAGGGCTCTGTTCTGGGCGTTGATCGGGCTGACGCCGCCGAACAGGAAGTAGTGCTTGCCGACCTCCTTCAGCCGCTCCTCGGGGATGCCTCGGCCACGGGTCACGTTCGCCAGGAACGGGACCACGTCGTCCGGGCCTTCGGGGCCGCCGAAGGAGAGCAGCAGCAGGGCGTCGTAGGGGGCGGGATCGCGCAGATCGGACATGACACCGATCCTGCCACTCGCCTCGGACAGCCCTCCCACCGACATCGGCTCCGGGACCCACCCCCCTGTCGGACCGACCGCCTCGACCGTAAGCTGTATCGGCTACCTACACGTATTACAGGCGCGTGCGATCACGCTGTTCCGGAGCCCTCCTTGCCCAGTCCCTACCGCGCGATATTCGCCGCCCCCGGCACCAAGGGGTTCTCGGCGGCCGGATTCCTCGGCCGGATGCCGCTGTCCATGATGGGCATCGGTGTGGTGACCATGATTTCCCAGCTCACCGGCCGTTACGGCCTCGCCGGCGCGCTCTCCGCGACGCTCGCGATGTCGGCGGCGGTGATCGGGCCGCTGATCTCCCGGCTCGTGGACCGGCACGGGCAGCGCCGCGTTCTGCGTCCCGCCACCCTCGTCGCGCTGGCGGCGGTGGCCGGGCTCCTGATCTGCGCGCAGCAGCGGCTGGCCGACTGGACGCTCTTCGTCTTCGCGGCGGGCGCCGGCTGTGTGCCCAGCGTGGGTTCGATGATCCGGGCCCGCTGGGCGGAGATCTACCGCGGTTCGCCGCGCGAGCTGCACACCGCGTACTCGTGGGAGTCGATCGTCGACGAGGTGTGCTTCATCTTCGGGCCGATCATCTCGATCGGGCTGTCCACCGCCTGGTTCCCGGAGGCGGGGCCGCTGCTGGCCGCCGGGTTCCTGCTGGTCGGCGTCCTCTGGCTGACCGCACAGCGGGCAACCGAGCCGGTTCCGCATCCGCGCCGGGAGCACACCGGCGGCTCCGCGCTGCGCTCCCGGGGCCTTCAGGTGCTCGTGGTGACCTTCGTGGCCACCGGTGCGATCTTCGGGTCCGTCGACGTGGTGACGGTGGCCTTCGCCGAGGAGCGGGGCCACAAGGCCGCGGCGAGCCTCGTGCTGGCGGTGTACGCGCTGGGGTCCTGCCTGGCCGGAGCGGTCTTCGGCCTGCTGCACCTCAGGGGGAAGGCGTCCACCCGGTGGCTGGTGGGCGTGTGCGCGATGGCCGTGAGTATGATCCCCCTCCAACTGGCCGGGAACCTGCCGTTCCTGGCCGTGGCGCTCTTTGTCGCGGGTCTCGCCATCGCACCGACGATGGTCAGCACCATGGCCCTCGTCGAACAGCACGTACCGCGCACCGAACTGACCGAGGGCATGACCTGGACCAGCACCGGGCTCGCCGTCGGGGTGGCGCTCGGCTCATCGGCCGCCGGCTGGGTGGTCGACGCGTCGGGGGCCGAGGCGGGGTACGTGGTGCCCGTCGTGTCGGGAGCGCTCGCGGCCGCGGTGGCGTTCCTGGGGTATCGCCGGCTCAGCGGGCCGGTTCCTACGGAAGGGCGCGCGGAAGATGACCGACACCGACGCACGGACGACGACGAACGCGTGGCGTAACTGGGCGGGGAACGTCACCGCCCGGCCGGTACGGGCCGTGTCCCCCGCCTCCGTTCCGGAGCTGGCCGAGGTGCTGCGCCGGGCGTCCGAGGACGGTCTGCGGGTGAAGCCGGTCGGCACCGGGCACTCCTTCACCGCGACGGCGGCCACCGACGGCGTGCTGATCCGCCCGGACCTGCTCACCGGCATCCGGAACATCGACCGCGAGGCGATGACGGTGACCGTCGAGGCCGGCACCCCGCTGAAGCGGCTGAACACCGCCCTGGCCCGCGAGGGTCTCTCGCTCACCAACATGGGCGACATCATGGAGCAGACGGTCGCGGGCGCCACCTCGACCGGCACCCACGGCACCGGCCGTGACTCGGCCTCCATATCCGCGCAGATCCGCGCCCTCGAACTGGTCACCGCCGACGGCACGGTGCTGACCTGTTCCGAGAAGGAGAACGCCGACGTCTTCGCCGTCGCCCGGATCGGGCTCGGCGCACTGGGTGTCGTCACCGCGATCACCTTCGCCGTGGAGCCCGTCTTCCTGCTGACGGCCCGCGAGGAGCCGATGACCTTCGACCGGGTCATGAGCGGCTTCGACGAGCTGGTCGCCGAGAACGAGCACTTCGAGTTCTACTGGTTCCCGCACACCGGGAACTGCAACACCAAGCGCAACAACCGCAGCGCGGGCCCCGCCGCCCCGCCCGGAAAGCTCAGCGGCTGGATCGAGGACGAGCTCCTCTCCAACGGGATCTTCCAGGTTGCCTGTTCGCTGGGCCGGGCGGTACCCGCCGCCATTCCGTCGATCGCCAAGCTCTCCAGCCGCGCCCTGTCGGCCCGTACCTACACAGACATCCCGTACAAGGTCTTCACCAGCCCGCGCCGGGTCCGCTTCGTGGAGATGGAGTACGCGGTGCCGCGCGAGGCCGCCGTGGAGGCGCTGCGCGAGGTGAAGGCGATGGTCGAGCGGTCGCCGCTGCGGATCAGCTTCCCGGTGGAGGTCCGTACCGCCCCCGCGGACGACATCGCGCTCTCCACGGCCTCGGGCCGCGAGAGCGCGTACATCGCCGTCCATCTCTACAAGGGCACGCCCTACCAGGCGTACTTCACGGCGGTCGAGCGCATCATGACCGCCCACGCCGGGCGCCCGCACTGGGGCAAGGTCAACACCCGTGACGCCGAGTACCTCGCCGGGGTGTACCCGCGCTTCGGCGAGTTCACCGCCGTACGCGACCGGCTGGACCCGGACCGGCTCTTCGGCAACGACTACCTGCGCCGGGTGCTGGGCGAGTAGCGCCCGCCGGTCCTGAGCGGCTCCGCGCGCCCCGGGCGCCACGGGCGCGCGGGGCCGCTCACTGCCCGGTGTCCGTGCCTGTGGTGGCGCCGTCGCCCTGTGCCGGGGCCTCGCCGCCGCCCGCGGGGGCCGTGCCGGCGGAGGCGCCGTCGCCGGGCGCCGCCGGGGAGGAAGCGGTCGGCGGGGACGGGCTCGTACGGTCACCGGTGCTGCCGGACTGCGTGGGGCTGGGTGTCGGATCGGCCGGGGAGCGGTCGCCCTCGCCGGAGTCCGGGTTCTGGCTCGCGCCACCCTGCTGGTCCGTACCGGGCGTCGTGCCGCTCTCCTGGCCCGGCGTCCGCCCCTGACCGGGGTCGGTGGTCGTCGACGGCGCCGGATCGTCCGACCCGGAACTCCGCTCCCCGCCGCGCACGACGGAGCCGACGGTCGTGCCCTGACCACCGCTCAGATCGTTGCCGGAGATCAGCTCGTACGTGGTGATTCCGGCCATCGTGAGGACGAAGACCACGGCCGCCCCGAGCGCCGACCGCTTCCAGCCGCGGATCCGGGTGCCGTGCGTGGTGGCTTCGGAGAACTCCTCGTCCGGGTCCGGCCGCCCCGTGGTGAGCAGCTGGGTCGCGTCGAGGGGCCGCAGCATTCGCGTACGGTCCGGATCGTCCGCCCTGCGCAGCACGGTCGTGGCGTCCACGGCCGGCATCACCGTGGTGGCGTCCGTGGCTCCGTCGGGAGTGCCGGAGGTGGCGCGGGAGGGCGTTCCGGCCGTTGGCCGTCGCGTCCTCTTCTTCGGTACACGCGCACCGCAGGTCTCACGCGTATGCACGGTCACCTCGCGGCCCGGGTGCTTCACCTGGACCGTGACCTCACGGATCTGCTCCCCCGTGCGCCGGAAGAAGTGCTGGAAGACCGAACCGCCGCAGGTGGCGACGACGCTCATCACTCCGGCGCCGAGGATCGTGCCGTACACACCCAGCTGCGACGCCGCCACCGCTGCCGCGACCGCTGCCACAGCGCTGCCCGCCACCTGCGGCAGGCTCAGATCTATACGCCTTTCTTTGGGTTCTATGTCACTTTCCGGCTTCTGCACCATTTCCAGCCCTTGATTGACATCTCTCCCACCATGCAACAGGAAGGGACATTTGAGCGAAGTGATTGGTTCCGCTTCGGGGGATTCTGTGAAGCAGGACACCCGTGAAAGGTGCACCGCCCCCGGCCGGGTAGCCCAACTCCCGCACCTCAGGAGAACTTCGACGGCGCGGCGGTCCACCCTGGTGGCCCGAATGGAGTACTGTGGCGAGCCCTGGGGCCGGACTCCCGTACGGGTGTCCGGGATCTTCGGGAGGGGGCCGAAGGAGGCACTCGATCCGGCGGCGCCACGGCATCGCACGGGGACTGGCTACACGAAGCGACCAAAGGTCACTTTATGTTGCAGAATAGGTCACCGTGTCATACCGGCGATCAAGGGCTCACGCCCGACACGCCGGGCAACACGGCAATGTTGTGGCAGGCTGCACCCGGGCAGGCCACACTCGACTAGCGGAAGCAGCGACGCACGTGACGTCGGCAGGCACCACCCGGGAGGTCCCCATGCCCGAACTGCGTGTCGTGGCCGTCTCCAACGACGGCACACGACTGGTGCTCAAGGCTGCGGACAGCACGGAGTACACGCTTCCCATCGACGAGCGGCTGCGAGCCGCCGTGCGCAACGACCGCGCGCGGCTCGGCCAGATCGAGATCGAGGTGGAGAGCCACCTCCGCCCCCGTGACATCCAGGCGCGGATACGAGCCGGTGCCTCCGCGGAGGAGGTCGCCCAGTTCGCCGGGATCCCCGTCGACCGTGTCCGCCGCTTCGAGGGCCCCGTGCTCGCGGAGCGCGCCTTCATGGCCGAGCGGGCCCGGAAGACCCCCGTGCGCCGTCCCGGCGAGAACGCCGGCCCCCAGCTCGGCGAGGCGGTGCAGGAGCGGCTGCTGCTGCGCGGCGCCGACAAGGAGACCGTCCAGTGGGACTCCTGGCGCCGGGACGACGGCACCTGGGAGGTCCTGCTGGTCTACCGGGTCGCGGGCGAGCCGCACTCCGCGAGCTGGACGTACGACGCGCCGCGCCGGCTGGTCCAGGCCGTGGACGACGAGGCGCGCTCGCTGATCGGCGAGACCGACGACGTCGCCGCGCCCGAGCCGAGCTTCCCGTTCGTGCCCCGGATCGCCCGGCTGCCGCGCGACCGGCCGCTGGACCGCGCCCTGGACCGCCAGATGGAGCGGCCCACGGCGCCGCCGCCCCCGCCCGAGCCCGAGGAGCACATCGCGTCCGTCTCGGCCGGTGAGCGCGATTCGCTGACCAGCCTGCTGGAGGCGGTACCGAGCTTCCGCGGCGACATGGTGGTGCCGGAGCGGCCGGCGCCGCCCGAGCCGCCCGCGATCGAGCCCGCCGCCAAGGAGCCGGAGGCGGACGGGCCGTCGGCCGCGGCGGCATCCGCGGGCGCCGGTTCCGCCTACGCGGATGTGCTGATGCCGCGAGCGGTGGCCGGTCACCGCGACCGGCTGACCGGTACGACGGACCGCCAGGCCGAGGCGGACGGCGTCCGGCCGGGCCGCCGGGCCGCCGTACCGACCTGGGACGAGATCGTCTTCGGTACGCGCCGCAAGAAGCAGGACTGAGCGGAGCGACCACAGGATGACGAGGGCCCGTACGCCACTTCGTACGGGCCCTCGTGCCGTGTGCGTCCGCCGCACCCGGCGCCTGCGGGGCCGCACGCGGCGGGTCCGGCCGGTCCGGTCGGCGCCCGTCCCGTTACTGCGGCTCGGGTCCCGTGGCGACCGGGCGGGACTCGTCGCCGGACCACTCGGACCAGGAGCCCGCGTACAGCGCCGCGGGGATGCCCGCGACGGCCAGGGCCAGTACTTCATGAGCGCCGGAGACCCCGGAGCCGCAGTAGACGCCGATCTCCTCCGTCCGGTCGGCGCCGAGCTCCTTGAAGCGCACCGCCAGCGCCTGAGCGGCCAGGAACCGGCCGTCCTCCCCCGTGTTCTCGGAGGTCGGGGCCGAGACGGCGCCCGGAATGTGGCCGCCCACCCGGTCGATCGGCTCCACATCGCCCCGGTAACGCTCGGCGGCCCGGGCGTCCAGCAGCAGACCCGAGCGGGCCAGCGCCGCCGCCCCGTCCGCGTCCAGCAGCGGCAGCGCACCGGGCTCGGGCCGGAAGTCGCCCTCGGCCGGGGCCGGGGTCTCCTGCTGGAGTTCACCCGTCCAGGCGGCGAGTCCGCCGTCCAGGACCCGGACGTCCGGGTGCCCCGTCCAACGCAGCAGCCACCAGGCGCGTGCCGCCGCCCAGCCCTGGCCGCCGTCGTACACGACCACCGGGGTGTCCCGGGAGACACCGGCCCGGCGCATCACCGCCCCGAAATCCTCCGGATCGGGCAGTGGATGACGGCCGCCGAGGCCTGCCGGACCGGCGAGTTCCGCGTCCAGATCGACAAAGACCGCACCGGGAATGTGCCCGGCCTCGTAGTCGGGTCGCCCGTGCGGGCCACCCAGTTGCCAACGTACGTCGAGGAGCACCGGCGGACGTGGCCCCGCCGACTCGCTCGCGTATTCGGATGCGGTGATGATGGGCTTCATGGGTGCCATCCTCGCGCAGGAGCCACCCCACCCGTAACACCGTCGAAACGGACGCACCGCACCAAATCGATCTCCCTCCGTCGAGATCCCGGAAAGTGCGGCGCGGCCGGAGCACTTCGTGCGCCGGGTGGTGCAAACATCTGCACGGGGCGTACACATCCCGTACCGCGCGACGGCACGCCGGCCCCGTTCCCCCCGTACGGCCACCCCGATGGTCCGAGGAGAGAGTGACGATGACCGAGGCTGCCGCTCCGCGTACGCCCGGAACACCTTGCTGGGTGAGTCTGATCGTGCACGGCCTGAGCGCGACCCAGGACTTCTACGCCGATCTGTTCGGCTGGGAATTCGTGCCGGGTCCGGACCAGCTGGGTCCGTATGTCCGGGCGCTGATCGACGGGAAGGTGGTGGCGGGCATCGGCCAGCTTCCGCCCGAGCGGCACCTGCCGGTCGCCTGGACGACCTATCTGGCCAGCGACGACGTGGATCTCACGGCGGAGACCATCCGGTCCTGCGGTGGCACGGTCGCCGTGGGGCCGCTCGACGCGGGCGAGGCGGGCCGGCTCGCCATCGCCTCCGACCCCAGCGGCGCGGTCTTCGGGGTCTGGCAGGCCGCCGCGCATATCGGCACGGCGCTCGCCGGGGCTCCCGGCACACCGGTCTGGAACGAGCTGGTGACCCGCGAGACCGCGACGGTCTGCAAGTTCTATCAGACGGTTTTCGGCTACGAGGCGGAGGCGGTCGTCTCGGCCGACTTCGACTACCAGACCCTGCATCTGGCGGGCCGTCCGGTGGCCTCGCTGCACGGCGTCGGCCACGCCCTGCCGCGCGACCGGGGCCCGCACTGGATGACGTACTTCGAGGTCGCCGACACCGACGAGGCGGCCCGGCGCGTGGTGGAGCTCGGTGGATACATCCTGCAGCCGCCCCGGGAGGGGTCGAGCGGCCGGGTGGCGACCGTGGCGGACCCGGAGGGCGCGGCGTTCACGATCGTCCACTCGGACGCACGCTGAGCCGTCCGGCGGGAGCGTCAGCGTGCCCGGACGCGCTCGACATGCCGACGAGCGGGTCCGGCCAGCCGCGCGTGCATCTCGTCGAAGAGCTCGGAGGCATGGGTTCCGCTCCATTCCCCGGGCAATAGTTCACGCGCGACCCCGGGATCGAGGTAGACCAGCCGGCGCCAGTCGGTGAGGACCCCGATGTACGTCGTGAACGCCTGGCGGTCCGTCACCGGGACGCCGTTCGCGATCCGGTCGGCCACCGGACGGTGCGCGGCGAGGAATTCGACGTACAGCCGCTGCAGCCGGTCGGTGTCCCACCAGGAGCGGACTTTCGCGGCGAGTTCGTCGGCGTCGCCGCCGGCCGACAGGTAGTCGGCCCGGAAGAGGTCGGCGTACGAGCGCAGTCCGTGCCTGGCGAGCATGGACTCCGCCTCGTCGTGCACATGTCCCGGAGCGATCCACACTCCGGCGGACACGGACCCGAAACCGAGCCGGGTGAGCTGGGTGCGCAGGGTGTGCCGCCTGGCGCGTTCGGACTCGGGCACCGAGAAGACGACCAGCACCCACCCCTCGTCCACGGTGGCCCGCCGGGCCGCGAAGATGCGCGGATCGCCGTCGCGCAATATCCGCTCGGTCTCGGGCGAGATCCGGTACCCGGCCGCTCCGGACACCGACTGGGCCTCCAGCAGTCCGGCCCGCTTCAGCCGGGAGACGCAGGAGCGTACGGTCTGCGCCTCGACGTCGAGGTCGGCGAGGAGCTGGATCAGTGAGGCCACCGACATCCAGCCGTCGGTGTCGCGCGCGTACAGCCCGTAGACGGTCACGATCAGCTGCCTGGGCTGCACCTTGCCCAGCGGGCCCCGTCCGGCCCCGGACTCTTCTGCGCTCACCGTGTTCACAGGCGTCATCCTAAGCAGCCCGCGCACAGCGCCGGCCGGGCGGTTCAGACGGAGGTGACGGGCAGCACGTCCGGCGACAGCGCGCCCGCGCGGGCCCTCGCGCTGGTCGTCCTGCGCTGGTGGTGGCGCCGGCACAGCACCTCGTAGCCGACCTCGCCCGCCTGTTGGTTGACATCACCCACGACTACCTGGGCGCCTTCGACGACCATCTCTCCGCCGACCGTCCGGGCGTTGTGCGTGGCCCGCGCGCCGCACCAGCAGAGCGCCTCGACCTGGAGCGTCTCGACCCGGTCGGCGAGCTCGATCAGCCGCTGGGACCCGGGGAACAGCTTGGTCCGGAAGTCTGTGGTGATGCCGAACGCGAAGACGTCCATGCCGAGGTCGTCGACGATGCGTGCGAGCTGGTCGATCTGGACGGGGGCCAGGAACTGCGCCTCGTCCACGATCACGTAGTCCGCCCGGCCGCCCCGGCTTATCCGGTCGACGAGATGGGCGTACACGTCCATGCCCTCATCGGCCTCGACGGCCTCGGTGACCAGCCCCAGACGCGAGGAGAGCTTG
Organism: Streptomyces atratus; assembly: GCF_900119365.1. GTDB lineage: Bacteria > Actinomycetota > Actinomycetes > Streptomycetales > Streptomycetaceae > Streptomyces > Streptomyces atratus_B. The sequence continues at coordinate 47,050 of NZ_FPJO01000008.1, read as the reverse complement.
CCCTCGCCCGCCCGGTCATCACGGGTGAAGATCACGCCTTGCAGGCCGCGTGCCGAACGGTTGTGGCCGATCTGCAGCGCCAGCGTGCTCTTTCCGCAGTCCATCGTTCCGGAGAAGAACACAAGCTCGGGCATGAGGGGCTGAGCACCTTTCGGGCGGGAGAAGAAGCAGCGGTCGGGAAAAACGCGGTTACGAGCGTACTTCGAGGAGCGGGACGAGCTGCTCGACGGGGGTCATGGAGCCGTGCATGCCGACCATCGCGGACTCGTGCGGCTCATTGACGGAGGCGGTGATCACCACGTCGTCGTGGGCCGCCGCGACGACGTCGCCGATCCTGCCGTGCACACGCTCGTCGATCTTCGGGCCGAACCAGCCGGCCGCGATCGCCTCGTCCCTGCTCGCCACCCAGAACTGCTCGCCGAGCACTTCCCGCCAGACGGTCAGCACGTCGTTCTCGGCTCCCGGGACGGCGTACACATGACGGGCCCGGCCCTCGCCGCCGAGCAGGGCGACGCCCGCGCTCAGCTCCCAGTCCTCGTCGAAGTCGATCCGGGACTGCTCGTCGAACGGGATGTCGATCATGCCGTGGTCGGCGGTGATGTACAGCGCCGAGCGGGGTGGGAGCTGTTCGGCCAGGCGCCGGGCCAGTCCGTCCACGTACATCAGCTGTCCGCGCCAGGCATCGGAGTCGACACCGAAGCGATGGCCCTTGCCGTCGACCTCGCTGTAGTACGTGTAGACGAGCGACCGGTCGCCCGCGGCGAGCCGCTCGGCGGCGGTGTCCATCCGCTCCTCGCCGGACAGCCGGCCAAGGAACGAGCCGCCGCTGAGCGCGACCTTGGTGAGCGGGGTCTGCTCGAAGGCGGGGGCGGAGACCTGGGCGGTACGCACGCCCGCGGCGTCGGCGAGCTTGAAGACCGTGGGGTACGGCTGCCAGACCTTCGGGGAGGTCCAGGGGTTCCAGCGGAGCTGGTTCATCAGCTCGCCGGTCTCCGGATTGCGCGCGGTGTAGCCGGGCAGACCGTGCTCCCCGGGCGGGAGCCCGGTGCCCACCGAGGCCAGCGAGGTGGCCGTGGTGGCCGGGAAGCCCGCCGATATCGGGCGGCCGGTGCCGCCGCGCGAGGTGGGGAGCAGGGAGTGCAGAAACGGTGCCTCGTCGGGGTGGGCCTTGATCTGCTCCCAGCCCAGGCCGTCGATCAGGAACACGCAGTTCCGGTCGGCGGGGGTGAGTTCGGGGATCGCCGCGGTGAAGCCGGGCACGCCCTGTCCGGCGACGAGCGTGGGCAGCAGGTCGCAGAGCGATCCGCTGCCGTACTCCGGGACCGGGGCACTCTCGACAGCGAGCGGGTCGGACTCCTGCCAGGCCGGCTGCGCCATCAGTGGCCGGTCGCCGGGGTCGCCGCCGTGGCCTCGGAGAGCGACTGGGCGAAGGCGAGGGTCTGACGCACGGTGTCCGGGCCGTCGCCGGCCTCACTGACCCGCAGGCTCAGGTCGTCGGCGGTGGAATTGCCGGTGTAGCCGTGGTCGGCCTCGCAGTTGGGGTCGCCGCAGGCGGCCGGCTCCAGGTCGATCCGGGAGACCGCGCCCCAGCCGATGGTGAGGACGACCTCGCGGGGCAGCGTGCCCGGCACGTACTTCTCCGGGTTGGCCACGACCCGGCTGACCACGACCGAGGAGATCCGGTCGAGCTTGACCGACTCCGTGGACGTGGTGGCGTACGGGGACGGGGAGCTGGTGTCGGCGTTCTGCTCGTCGGTGTGGCTGACGATGAAACGGTTGTCCGTCAGGACCAGGACCGTGACATGGCGGCGCACCTCGTTGGAGTCGAACGTGGTCTCCTGGTGCACCAGGTACGAAGCGACCGGCTCACCGCCCACGGCGGCCTCCACCGCCTCGGCCACGAGGGCCGGGTAGTAGCCACTGCGCTCGATCGCCGCGCGCAGCCCCTGGGTCGTCGTACCGGTCTTTGCCATGAGGACCATCCTACGGGGGCCGGATGACTGCCGGGGACGTTGTGCGGCAGGGCGGACCGGGCCCTTCGGACGTGACGGCGCCCGGGTCAGTAGTTGGGCAGGCGGCGGGGGCCGAGATCGGTGCGGGGCGGGGGCGGCGAGAGGCGGACGGTCGCGCCGAGCACGGTCAGCCCCTGGGTGGCGACCACCACTGGTTCCAGGGCGATGGAGACCACCTCGGGGTGGTCGTCGACCAGCCGGGAGACCCGCAGCAGCAGCTCTTCGAGGGAAGCGGTGTCCACGGGCGCCGCGCCGCGCCAGCCGAACAGCACCGGGGCCGCCCGGATGGACCGGATCAGCTCGGCGGCGTCGCGGTCGGTGGCCGGGACGAGGCGGTGGGCGGTGTCGCCGAGGAGTTCGGAGGGTGCGCCCGCGAGCCCGAAGGACAGGACGGCACCGGCCGCCGGGTCGATCGTGGCCCGTACGACGGTGTCGACGCCGCGCGGGGCCATGGCCTGGACGACGGGCCGGAGTTCGGCCGGCTTGCCGAGCAGGTCGGTCAGTTCGCCGTACGCCCGGCGCAGCGCGGTCTCGTTGGCGAGGTCGAGCCGGACACCGCCGAGATCGGCCCGGTGGCGCAGATGCGGCGCAGTGGTCTTGAGCGCCACGGGATAGCCGAGCCGGGCGGCCGCGGCAACTGCGGCATCCGGGTCGGGTGCCGGGAGCGTCGGCCGTACGGTGATGCCGTAGCGGCCGAGGAGTTCGCGTGCCTCCTCGTGGGCGAGCGGCCGGCCCCGCGGGTCGGGGTCGGGGCCGAGGAGGGTGTCGATGAGCTCGGCGGCGCCCGATTCGTCGATGGTGTCGTCGAGGAACTCGGGCACCTTGCCGGGCACGGCGGCCTGGCGTCGCCACTGGGCGTACCGCACCGTTTCGGCCAGGGCGCGCACCGCCCGTTCGGCGGCGGGGTAGGCGGGGATCCGGCCGATGCGGGTCCCGGGGGCACTGGTGAGGGGGGCTGCGGGTGCCGGGCCGGGGTCGGGCGGGGTGGTGGTTCCGGTACGCGCGGCCGGGGCGGGCGGGGGTGCCGGGCGCGGCTGCGCGACCGTGCTGGTGGCCGCGGCGAGGGCCTCCGCCAGCCCGCCGATCTCGACATGGACGACGGCGACCGGCTTGGCCGGCCCCGCGGCGGCGGCCGTGTGCAGCGCGGCCGCGAGCACCTCGCCGTCGCCCGCCTCCGCCTCGCCGTCCTCGCCGACCCACGGGATGGCCGTCACGACCACCGAGTCGCAGCCGTCGTCGGCGAGGGCCTCGGCCAGGGCGTTCATGAAGTCCCGCGGGGTGGCGGCGGTGGTGAGGTCGAGGGGAGGGCGCGGGCGCAGCCCCTCGGCGAGGCAGGCGTCGTACGTGAGGAGGCCGAGCGATTCGGAGTTGCCGAGGATCGCGACCCGGGGGCCGGCCGGCAGCGGCTGGTCGGCGAGGAGGAGGCCCGCGTCGACCATCTCCGTCACCGTGTCGACCCGGATCACGCCCGCCTGCCGCATGAGCGCCGAGACCGTCGCGTCCGGGATCCGGCTGATCGGCACCGCGTGGCCGGGCGGGGTGGAGCCGCTGTGCCGGGCGCCCTTCACCACGACGACCGGCTTGACCGCCGCGGTGCGCCGCGCGAGGCGGGTGAACTTGCGGGGGTTGCCGAGCGATTCGAGGTACAGCAGGGCGACGTCGGTGTCGGGGTCCTCGTACCAGTACTGGAGGAAGTCGTTGCCGGAGATGTCGGCGCGGTTGCCCGCGGAGATGAAGGTGGACAGGCCCGCGCCGCGCCGGTAGAGCCCCGAGAGCAGCGCGATGCCGATCGCGCCGGACTGGGTGAAGAGGCCGATGCGGCCGGGGGCGGGCGGCTCGGGGGCGAGCGAGGCGTTCAGCCGAACCGTTTCCGCGTTGTTGATCAGGCCGAAGGCGTTCGGGCCGATGATCCGCATTCCGTACGAGCGGGCCTGCCGGACCAGTTCGCGCTGCCGCTCCCGGCCCTCGGCGCCCCATTCGGCGTATCCGGCGGAGAGGACGACCAGGCCCTGGACGCCGTGTTCGCCGCAGTCCGCGACGGCCTCCGGAACCCGGTCGGCGGGAACGGCGACGACCGCGAGATCGACCGGCTCGCCGATCTCGCCGATCGAGCGGTGGGCGGGGACGCCGTCGACTGTGGCCAGGCCGGCGGCAAAGGCGCGGTTCACGGCGTACGTACGGCCGGTGAAGCCGGCGCCGAGGAGGTTGTGCAGGACCGTGCGGCCGACGCCGCCGGGGGTCCGGCCGACCCCGATGACGGCGACGGAGCCGGGGGCCAGCAGGCGTTGCACGGACCGCGCCTCCGCCCGCTGCTCACGGCCGCGCTGGACGGCGAGGGACTCGGCGGTCGGTTCGAGGTCCAGGGTGAGGTGTACGGAGCCGTCCTCGAAGCTGCGCTGCTGGGTGTAACCGGCGTCCCGGAACACCTTGATCATCTTGGTGTTGGCGGGCAGCACCTCGGCGGCGAAGCGGCGGATCCCGCGCTCGCGGGCGACGGCCGCGATGTGTTCGAGCAGCGCCGAGGCCACGCCGCGGCCCTGGTGCGCATCCTGGACGAGGAAGGCGACCTCGGCCTCGTCGGCGGGTGCGGAGGCGGGCCTGCCGCGCTCGTCGATCCGGTCGTAGCGGACGGTCGCGATGAACTCGCCGCCGATCGTGACCGCGAGTCCCACCCGGTCGACGTAGTCGTGATGGGTGAAGCGGTGCACGTCCCGGTCGGACAGCCGGGGGTACGGGGCGAAGAACCGGTAGTACTTCGACTCGTCGGAGACCTGCTCGTAGAAGCTGACCAGCCGCTCCGCGTCGTCCGTGGTGATGGGCCTGATGCGCGCGGTGCCTCCGTCGCGGAGCACCACGTCCGCTTCCCAGTGGTCGGGATAAGCGTGATGCGGACTCTGCTCCGGCGCGGGCTGCATGGGCAAAGACTACGGCTCGGCCAGCGGTCGCGTACGTCTCGGGGCCGGGGCAGTCTGAGAGGGCCGATCGGCGGCACCCCGGGCATCGCGGGCGTTCCCGGGGTCGGCCGGAGCACTGCGCACCGCGTGAGAGACTGGTCTAGACAACCTTTGATTCGTGAAGGGCAGAACCATGGCTGAGCGCCGCGTCAACGTCGGTTGGGTCGAGGGCCTGCACGCCCGCCCCGCTTCCATCTTCGTCCGTGCCGCCACGGCCTCCGGCGTCCCCGTGACGATCTCCAAGGCCGACGGCAACCCGGTGAACGCCGCCTCCATGCTCGCGGTCCTCGGCCTCGGTGCCCAGGGTGGCGAGGAGATCGTGCTCGCCTCCGAGGCCGACGACTCCGAAGCCGCCCTGGACCGTCTGGCGAAGCTGGTCGCCGAGGGGCTCGAGGAGCTCCCGGAGACCGTCTGAATCATTTTTCCCGAGAGAGCCGCGGCACCCTGAACCGGAGCCGCGGCTTTTTCTTTTCCCGGAACGGACCTCCCGGAGAGCATGTGGAATTACGGCATGCCGATCCAGGGCGGGGCGGAATAGGGTCTCGCGAAATCGCATCTCTTTGTATGCGGCTTGTATACGGCGCAATTGTTAATTCCGGACGCCCGCGGTGTTTACGGGGTGTTGCGAGGTCCTCACCCGTCCGGCACGGGCAGCGGCGGGCGGCCGGGCCTGCCGGTCGGTGCGGCGCAGCCGGTGCGCGGCCGCGGCCCGCTCCGCGTGATGGGCGGCCAGCGCCCTGGCCCGCTCCGCGTCGCCGCGTGCCACCGCGTCCACGATGGCCCCGTGCTCGGCCCAGGAATCCACCGGGCGGGCCGGCTGGTCGACCGCGTACATCCAGGCGGTCTTGTGCCGCAGCTGGGTGAGCAGCGCGATCAGGCCGGGGCTGCCGGAGGCCTGCGCCAGCGTCTCGTGGAACCAGCCGCCCAGTGAGCGCAGGTCCTCGCCCTCGCCCCGCCTGGCCCGGTCCTGGCCGAGCCGCACGAGGCCGCGAAGCACCTTGAGGTGCGCCTCGGTGCGGCGTTGCGCGGCGCGTGCGGCACCCAGCGGCTCCAGCAGCGTCCGGACCTCCAGGAGGTCGGCCGCCTCCAGCTCGGTGGGCTCGGCGACGCAGGCGCCCGCATGCCGGCGGGTGACCACGAAGCCCTCGGACTCCAGGGTGCGCAGCGCCTCCCGCACCGGGACACGGGAGACCCCGTAACGACGTGCCAGCAACTCCTCCGTGAGACGGCTGCCGCGTTCGAAGACACCGGAGACGATGTCGTCGCGGATTGCCGTGCATACCGAATGCGCTGGAATGCGCATGTCCGAACCTCCGCCTCAATCCCCGCGAAACGCGGCCGGCCGATGCCTGTTCCGTGACTCTATTGCAATGCGGCCGCATTTCCGATGCCGGGCGGAAATTCATGAATATCTTTTGGCCACGGGGCGGTTCGGCGGACGGTCGTCGTCCATGGCCGTGCGGCGGGCATGCCGAAGGCCCCGGCATGCTGCCGGGGCCTTCGGCGGGGTGCTGCGACGGCGCGTCGGTCAGACGTTGACGCCGTGGGCGCGCAGATACGCGACCGGGTCCATGTCGGAGCCGTACGACGGTGTCGTCCGGGCCTCGAAGTGGAGGTGCGGCCCGGTGGAGTTGCCGGTCGAGCCGGAGAGGCCGATCTGCTGGCCCACGCCGACGCTCTGGCCGACGGAGACTCCGATCGAGGAGAGGTGGCCGTACTGCGTGTATGTGCCGTCCGTCATCCGGAGCACGATGTTGTTGCCGTACGCGCCGCCCCAGCCGGCCTCGACGACCGTACCGGCGCCGACGGCGACGACGGAGCTGCCGGACGCGGCGTGGAAGTCGATGCCGGAGTGGCTGCCGGAGGACCAGAGCGATCCGCTGGACTTGTAACCGGTGGTGACGTACGAACCGGCGACCGGGAGCTGGAAGGCGCTCAGCCGGGTGCGCTCGGCGGACCGGGCAGCGCGTGCCTTCTCGGCGCGGGCCTCTGCGGCACGCTTCGCGTCCGCCTTGGCCTTGGCCTTGGCCTTCGCTTCGGCCTTCTTCTCGGCCTCGGCCTTCCGCTGGGCCTCCGCCTTCGCCTTCGCCGCCGCGTCGGCCTGGTGCTGCTGCGCGTCGGCCTGGGCGTCGATCCGGTCGGCGAGGGTCTTGTCGATGGCGATGACCTGGCCGAGGCCGGTGTCGCTCACGGAGGGGGTCCCGGAGTCCGCGGCGAGGGCGGGAGCGGCCAGGCCGCCGATGACGCCGGTGGTGGCCAGAGCCGCGACGCCGACCGCCTTCGCGCGCGTGCGCGTCAGTCGGCTCGGGGCACGGTGCTTCCCGGTGGCACGGGTGAACGCCATGAAGTGGCTGATCCTTTCCTTCCTTCTCGCCTACCGGGTTAGCTGACGGGTTCGGAGCAGGAAGGTCTCCTACGGACGCCCCGGCCCCATCCGGGCTCAGGCATCCGATTCACCCCAGGGACTGCATGGGTCCCCGGCTCCCCGGGCTCGCGCCTGACGGGGACTCGGCGATGACTGTCCGGTACGTCGCGGATGCGGCATACGAGTGACGGACAGCCGAGCCGACGCTAAGCGGGGTCACTTTCATTCACCAAACGGACAGGCCGTTTTGTAGCGCATCCCACAGGCCAGACAGGCAACCTCCGCATCAGAACGGACAAAAGGGAAGACCCCGGCGAGATTTTGCCCGCAAGGATCTTCCCTTTGCCCAGATATAGGGCGATATGCCGGATCGCTCCGATCGGCCGGTGCCCGTCGGACGGTGCCGGTCGTCAGCCGGTGACCACCGACACTTCTCCGATGCCCAGAGCCCGGACGGGCTCCTCGATCCGTGCCGCGTCGCCGACGAGGATCGTGACCAGCCGGTCACCCGGGAAGGCGTTGACAACCGCCGCGGTCGCCTCGACCGTGCCGGTCTCCGCGAGCCGGGCGTACAGGTGCGCCTGGTAGTCGTCGGGGAGGTGCTGCTCGACCTGGTCGGCGAGGGTGCCCGCGACGGAGGCCGCCATCTCGAACTTCAGCGGCGCGACCCCCACGAGGTTCTGCACCGCCGTCTCGCGCTCCTCGTCTGTCAGGCCCTCGGCCGCCAGCGTCCGAAGGACCGTCCACAGGTCCTTGAGCGCGGGCTCGGTGGACTCCGTGTCGACCGATCCGCTGATGGCCAGCATCGCGGCGCCGGTCGCGCCCGAGGCGGCGTCCGGGGCCGACGACCGCAGCACCTGGGCGAAGGCCCGTACGCCGTAGGTGTAACCCTTCTCCTCGCGCAGCACCCGGTCGAGGCGGGAGGTGAGCGTGCCGCCCAGGCAGTACGTGCCGAGCACCTGGGCCGGCCACACGCTGTCGTGCCGGTCGGCGCCGATCCGGCCGATCAGCAGCTGCGTCTGCACCGCGCCCGGGCGGTCGACGATCACCACCCGGCCGGTGTCGTCGGCGGTGATCGGCGGGGCGGGACGGGGCTCGGCGGGCTCTCCCGACCAGTCGCCGAGGGTGTCGGCGAGCAGGGCGTCCAGGTCGATCCCGGTGAGGTCGCCGACGACCACGGCGGTCGCCGCGGACGGCCGGACGTGGGCGTCGAAGAAGGCGCGCACGGCCGCCGCGTCGATCCGCTCCACCGTCTCCTCGGTGCCCTGGCGCGGACGCGACATCCGCGCCGTGGCCGGGAAGAGCTCCTTGGAGAGCTGCTTGGCGGCGCGGCGGGCCGGGTTGGCCTGCTCGTGCGGGATCTCGTCGAGCCGGTTGCGCACCAGCCGCTCGATCTCGCTGTCGACGAAGGCCGGCGCCCGCAACGCCTCGGCGACCAGCGCGAGCGCCTTGGCCAGCCGGGAGGCCGGGACCTCCAGGGAGACCCGGACGCCGGGGTGGTCGGCGTGCGCGTCGAGAGTGGCGCCGCAGCGCTCCAGCTCGGCGGCGAACTCCTCGGCGGTGTGCTTGTCGGTGCCCTCGGACAACGCCCGCGACATGATCGTGGCCACGCCGTCGAGGCCCTCGGGCTCGGCGTCCAGCGGGGCGTCGAGGAAGATCTCGACCGCCACGACCTGCTGGCCGGGACGGTGGCAGCGCAGCACCGTGAGGCCGTTGGGCAGGGCGCCACGCTCCGGCGCGGGGAAGGCCCAGGGCCGGGCGACGCCGGGGGCCGGCTGCGGGTGGTACTGCATCGAAACTCCAGTCGCGGCAGCGTCGGTCACTTGCCCGCTCCTTCGTGCGCGTCGGTGTCGTCGGCGTCGGTCTCGTCGGTGTCCGCGGGCTCGGCCGATTCGACCGGCTCGTAGACCAGCACCGCCCGGTTGTCGGGGCGCAGCTGGGCCTTGGCGACCTCCTGGACCTCCTCCGCGGTGACGTCGAGCACCCGCTGCACAGCGGTCAGGGCGAGCTGCGGGTCGCCGAACAGCACGGCGAACCGGCACAGTTCGTCGGCGCGGCCGGCGACCGTACCGAGCCGGTCCAGCCATTCACGCTCCAACTGGGCCTGCGCGCGCTCCATTTCCTCGGGCGTGGGGCCCTCGGCGGCGAACCGGGCGAGCTCCTCGTCGACCGCGGCCTCGATCTGCGGCACCTCGACGCCGCCGGACGTCTTGACGTCCAGCCAGCCCAGCGAGGGCGCACCGGCCAGCCGCAGCAGCCCGAACCCGGCCGCCACGGCCGTACGGTCACGGCGGACCAGGCGGTTGTGCAGCCGCGACGACTCGCCGCCGCCGAGCACGGTCAGTGCGAGGTCCGCCGCGTCGCACTCGCGGGTGCCGTCGTGCGGCAGCCGGTAGGCGGCCATCAGCGCCCGCGCCGGGACCTCCTCGTGCACCTCCTCGCGCAGCTGCTCGCCGATGATCTCGGGGAGCGAGCCGTCGCGCGGCGGCTGCTTGCCGTCGTGGGAGGGGATGGAGCCGAAGTACTTGTCGATCCAGGCGAGGGTCTGCTCGGGGTCGATGTCGCCGACGACCGAGAGCACCGCGTTGTTGGGCGCGTAGTACGTACGGAAGAAGGTGCGGGCGTCCTCGAGGGTCGCGGCGTCCAGGTCGGTCATCGAGCCGATCGGGGTGTGATGGTACGGGTGGCCCTCGGGGTAGGCCAGTGCCGTCAGCTTCTCGAACGCCGTGCCGTAGGGGACGTTGTCGTAGCGCTGGCGGCGCTCGTTCTTGACGACGTCGCGCTGGTTCTCCATCGACTCCTCGTCGAGCGCGGCGAGCAGCGAGCCCATACGGTCGGCCTCGAGCCACAGGGCCAGCTCCAGCTGGTGCGTGGGCATGGTCTCGAAGTAGTTGGTGCGCTCGAAGCTGGTGGTCCCGTTGAGCGAACCGCCGGCCCCCTGCACCAGCTCGAAGTGGCCGTTCCCCTTGACCTGGCCGGAGCCCTGGAACATCAGGTGCTCGAAGAGGTGAGCCAGACCGGTGCGCCCCTTGACCTCGTGGCGCGAACCGACGTCGTACCAGAGGCAGACCGCGGCGACCGGGGTCAGATGGTCCTCGGAGAGCACCACGCGCAGGCCGTTGGCCAGGCGGTGCTCGGTCGCTGTCAAGCCGCCGGAGCCGGCCTGAGCGGTGGCCGTGTGACCCATGGGCATGTACGTCCCTTCGATCGCGATACTGGATTTCCTGCGAGACCTGCCACCTTAAGCAAGCGCACGGACACCTGGCGAAGTTCCCGTACCGCGGAAGTTCGCGTGAAAGAGGGGCGCATCCCCCGCGCGGCGGGTCGGAAAAGCGCCCCGTCGGGGGCCGGGAACACCCCTTGGGACGGGTCGAGGTCGGCGATGTCAGCGCGGCGGTCCACAATGGTCCGCGTCAGAACCTGAGGTTGCCCGAACAGAATCCGTGAAGGAGTCGCAGCAGCGATGGCCCGCCGCAGCACGAAGACCCCGCCGCCGGACGACTTCGAGGAGAAGATCCTCGACATCGACGTCGTCGACGAAATGCAGGGCTCCTTCCTCGAGTACGCGTACTCGGTGATCTACTCGCGGGCCCTGCCCGACGCCCGCGACGGCATGAAGCCGGTGCACCGCCGCATCGTGTACCAGATGAACGAGATGGGCCTGCGCCCCGATCGCGGCTTCGTGAAGTGCGCCCGCGTCGTCGGCGAGGTCATGGGTAAGTTGCACCCGCACGGGGACACATCGATCTACGACGCGCTGGTCCGTCTGGCGCAGCCGTTCTCGATGCGGCTCCCCCTGGTCGACGGCCACGGCAACTTCGGCTCGCTCGGAAACGACGACCCGCCGGCCGCCATGCGGTACACCGAGTGCCGGATGGCCGACGCGACGTCACTGATGACGGAGTCGATCGACGAGGACACCGTCACTTTCCAGTCGAATTACGACGGCCAGGAGATGGAGCCGTCCGTTCTCCCCGCCGCGTACCCGAATCTCCTGGTCAACGGCTCGTCCGGGATCGCGGTCGGCATGGCGACCAACATGCCGCCGCACAACCTGGGCGAGGTCATCGCCGCCGCCCGCCATCTGATCAAGCATCCGGGCGCGGACCTGGAGACCCTGATGCGGTTCGTGCCGGGTCCCGATCTGCCCACCGGCGGCCGGATCGTGGGCCTGGGCGGCATCAAGGACGCGTACGCCCGCGGCCGCGGCACGTTCAAGATCCGTGCGACCGTCTCGGTGGAGAACGTGACGGCCCGCCGCAAGGGTCTGGTCGTCACCGAACTGCCCTTCGCCGTAGGCCCGGAGAAGGTGATCGCCAAGATCAAGGACCTGGTCTCGGCGAAGAAGCTCCAGGGCATCGCGGACGTGAAGGACCTGACCGACCGCGAGCACGGCCTGCGCCTGGTCATCGAGGTGAAGAACGGCTTCGTGCCGGAAGCCGTGCTGGAGCAGCTCTACAAGCTGACGCCGATGGAGGAGTCCTTCGGCATCAACAATGTGGCGCTGGTCGACGGGCAGCCGCTCACTCTGGGGCTCAAGGAACTCCTGGAGGTCTATCTCGACCACCGCTTCGACGTGGTGCGCCGGCGCAGCGAGTTCCGCCGGGGCAAGCGGCGCGACCGGCTGCACCTGGTCGAGGGCCTGCTCGTCGCGCTGATCGACATCGACGAGGTCATCCGGATCATCCGGTCCAGTGACAATTCGGCGCAGGCGAAGGAGCGGCTCGTCGAGCACTTCTCGCTGAGCGAGATCCAGACGCAGTACATCCTGGACACCCCGCTGCGCCGGCTGACCCGGTTCGACCGGATCGAGCTGGAGAGCGAGCGGGACCGGCTCAACGGCGAGATCGACGAGCTGACCAGGATCCTCGAATCGGACACCGAGCTGCGCAAGCTGGTCTCCGCCGAACTGGCGGCAGTCGCCAAGAAGTTCGGCACCGACCGGCGTACAGTGCTGCTGGAGTCGGCCGGTTCGCAGGTGGCCTCGGTGCCGCTGGAGGTCGCGGACGACCCGTGCCGGGTGCTGCTGTCCTCGACCGGTCTGCTGGCCCGTACCGCCAACGACGAGCCGATCGTTCTCGCCGAGGACGCCAAGCGCTCCAAGCACGATGTGATCGTGTCGGCCGTGCCGGCCACGGCCCGCGGCGACGTGGGCGTGGTGACGTCGGCGGGGAGGCTGCTGCGGCTCACGGTGATCGATCTGCCCCAGCTGCCGGACACCCACGCCGCGCCCAATCTTTCGGGCGGGGCGATGGTCGCCGAGTTCCTCACGCTGGAGAGCGACGAGTCCGTCGTCTGCCTCACCACGCTCGACGAGGCCTCCCCCGGCCTGGCGATCGGCACCCTTCAGGGCGTCGTCAAGCGCGTGGTGCCGGACTACCCGGCCAACAAGGACGAGCTGGAGGTCATCACCCTCAAGGACGGTGACCGGATCGTCGGCGCCGCCGAGCTGCGGACCGGCGAGGAGGATCTGGTCTTCATCACCTCCGACGCCCAACTGCTGCGCTACCCGGCGGCCCAGGTGCGGCCGCAGGGCCGGCCCGCCGGTGGCATGGCGGGGATCAAGCTCGTGGCGGACGCCGAGGTGATCTCGTTCACCGCGGTGGACCCGGCGGTGGACGCGGTGGTGTTCACGGTCGCGGGCTCGCACGGCACGCTCGACGACTCGGTGCTGACGTGCAAGCTCACCCCGTTCGACCAGTACCCGCGCAAGGGCCGGGCGACCGGTGGGGTGCGCTGCCAGCGGTTCCTCAAGGGCGAGGACGTCCTGGTGTTCGGCTGGGCTGGTGCGACGCCCGCCCGCGCCGCGCAGCAGAACGGCACACCGAGCGAGCTGCCCGAGCCGGACCCGCGGCGCGACGGTTCGGGGACGCCGCTGGCCAAGCCGGTCGCGGTGGTCGCCGGGCCGGTGTAGCGGTTCGGCCGGGCGGCGCGTGGCGAAAGGGCCTACGCGTCGTCGCCGGGCCGTTGTACGTACCGCAGGACGCCCCACATGCTTCGCTCATGTGCGGCGTCCTGTGTCGTGTCCGGGCCCGGCGCGGTGTTCTCGCGGCAGTCGGCCAGCTCCTTGTGCAGGGCCTGAGGGGCGATGCCCGAGCCGATCAGCACCAGCTGGGTCCGGCGCGGTTCGTCGCGCTTCCAGGGCTGCGGATCGAACCGCAGGAACCTGCCGACCGCGTGCAGGACGTACTTGTTGGCCCGGTCGCCCATGCCGAAGTCGACGAACCCCTTGATCCGGTAGAGGCCCTGCGGCCGGGAGTCGAGGAACTCCATCAGACGGCGGGGGTTCATGGGCACGTCCGCGGTGAAGGACACGCTGTCGTACGCGGCGTGGAGGTGGTGGGCGTGCCCGGCGTCGCCCTCTTCCTCGTCCCGCTCCGCCAGGAGCAGGTCCTCGAAGGTGAGCTGACGGGCCTTCTCCTCGCTGTCCGGCCGCAGTGCCGGGTCGAAGAGCAGCTCGGGGTCGACGCGTCCGTACGTGGCACCGATGACGGCCGGCGCGCCGCCGCCGAGCGCCCCCGCCGCGGCGACGGCGTCCAGGATGCGGGCCCGTTCCTCGCTCCCGACCCGGTCGGTCTTGTTCAGCACGACGAGGTCGGCGACGGCGAGATGGCGGTCGATCTCCGGATGGCGCTCCCGGGTGGCGTCGAACTCGGCGGCGTCGACGACCTCGACCAGTCCCCCGTACACGATGTGCGGGTTGTCGCTGGCCAGGAGCATGCGGACGAGTTCCTGCGGTTCGGCCAGTCCGCTGGCCTCGATGACGATCACGTCGAGACGGGCGGCGGGCCCGGTGAGCGTCTCCAGGAAGGTGTCGAGTTCGCTCGCGTCGACCGCGCAGCACAGGCAGCCGTTGCCCAGCGAGACCGTGGAGCCGACCTGTCCCGAGACCGTCATGGCGTCGATCTCGATGGCGCCGAAGTCGTTGACGATCACACCGATCCGGTTTCCGGCGCGATTGCGCAGGAGGTGGTTGAGCAGTGTCGTCTTGCCCGATCCCAGGAACCCCGCAAGAACGATGACCGGGATCTGCTGCTTGCGGGGCGGGGACGACGGGTTCAACGGAGACCTCTCTCGGGGGACCTCAGGGCATGGGGACCGGCTGCGGCGGGGGCGTACCGACGTAACGGGCCGCCGGGCGGATGATCTTCGAGTCCTCCGCCTGCTCCAGGATATTGGCGCTCCAGCCGACCGCCCTCGCCGCGCAGAACGTCGGCGTGAACATCTCGCGCGGCAGCCCGCACAGCTCCATGACGACTCCGGCGTAGAACTCCACGTTGGTGTGCAGTTCCCGGCCCGGCTTGAGCTCGGCGAGGATCGCCTCGACCTGGCGCTCGACTTCGACGGCGAAGTCGACGAGTGGGCCGCCGAAGCCCTGGGCGATGTCCCGCAGCATTCGTGAGCGGGGGTCCTCGGTGCGGTAGACGGGGTGCCCGAAGCCCATGATCCGCTCGCCCGCGAGCACTCGTTCGCGGATCCAGCCGTCGATGCGCTCGGGGGTGCCGATGGCGTCCAGGGTGTCGAGTGCCCGGCTGGGCGCTCCGCCGTGCAGCGGTCCGGAGAGCGCGCCGACGGCCGCCACCAGGCAGGCCGCCACGTCGGCGCCGGTGGAGGCGACGACGCGGCCGGTGAACGTCGAGGCGTTGAAACCGTGATCGACGGTGGAGATCAGGTACTGCTCCACGGCCCTGACGCGCGCGGCGTCCGGTACGGAGCCGGTGAGCATGTAGAGGTAGTTGGCCGCGTGGGGCAGATCGTCGCGCGGTTCGACCGGTTCGAGGCCCCGGCCGAGCCTGTGCAGGGCGGTGAGCACCGTGGGGACGGCGGCGCAGGCGGCCAGTGCGTCGGCGCGGCGCCGGTCGGCGTCGATGTCGTACACCGGCCGGAAACCGGCCGAGGCGCCGAGGAGCGAGAGGGCGGTACGCAGACCGGCCAGGGGTCCGGAGACGGACCCCGCCCGCGCTATGGCGGGCAGTGCCTCGCGCACCTCGGCGGGCAGCCGGCGCAGAGCGGCGGTACGGGCGGCGAATTCGGCGCGGGCCGCGGCATCGGGCAGCGCGCCTCGGGCATCAGGTACCAGACGTCCTCGAAGCTGCGGGTCTGCGCCAGCTCGATCGCCGAGTACTGCCGGTAGTGGTAGAAGCCCTCCCGCCCTCGGACGTCGCCGAGGGCGGTATCGGTGACGACGACGCCCGCGAGGCCTCGGGGTACGTCGAGTGGGGTTCCGCTGGTCATGGTCGGCATCTCTTCCTCCGTGGGCGCCCCGGTCGAGGCGCTGGCCGCGGCGCGCCGGGCGGTCGACGCGCTGCCCGCGCACAGCGGCTCGACGGACCGGCTGCGCGTGGCGGTGGTCGCCGCGGCGACGGGCGACCCGCTCCGCTTCGACCTCTCGCGCGAGGCGGTGCTCGCCGCCGCGCGGAGCCTCGTTCCGACCCTGGTCGGTGCGCTGCCCGTGGCGGCGGGCGCACCGTCGGCGGCCGACGGGACCGAGGAGGCGCCCGACACGAGCGGCGCCCGGCTGGCCCGGCAGCTGTGGCCGAAGCTCACCGCCCGCCCGGCCGACGAGCCGTCGGTCGCCGCGCTGGACGCCGCCCTCGCCCTGCTGATCGACCACGACCTCGCTGCGTCGACACTGGCCGCCCGGGTCGCCGCATCCGCCCCTGGCGCTCGCTGTGCTCTCGGTCTCCTGCGGCATGTCCGCGGAGGCCGGTGAGACGGTATTCGCGGTGTCCCGCACAGCGGGCTGGATCGCCCATGCCCTGGAGGAGTACGGGGAGCGGCCGTTGCGGATGCGCCCCAGCGGCCAGTACGACGGCCCTCGTCCGCCTCAGCCGTTGCCCACCGCCACGGGGTGAACCGCCGCGACGGACAGCCGGTGCTTGAGCAGGCCCGACCGGGCGCGCTCAAGCACCCGGCCGAGCGAGGGGAATTTCGGAAAGCACCGGAATGCCCCTTACCGTTCATACGATGAGCGCCCCACCGCCCACCGCCAGGAGAGCACGCCGACTCGGCTGGCCCCAGCGGGTCTTCTCCCAGGTCCTGCTGATGCAGCTGGCCATCGCGACCGGCGTCACCGTGCTCGCCACCGGCCTCTTCCTGGCACCCCTCAGCGCCCAGCTCGACGACCAGGCGATGCGCCGCGCCCTGGCCATCGCGCAGAGCACGGCGGCCCAGCCGCAGCTCGCCGAGGAACTGCTCGCCACGGACCCGTCCCCCACCGGACCCGTGCAGTCCGCGGCCGAGCGGATCAGGCGTGCCACCGGCGCCGAGTACGTCGTCGTCATGGACCGGCGCGGGGTGCGCTGGTCGCACACCGACGCCGCCGAGATCGGCAAGGTCGTCTCCACCGACCCGAGCGACGCGCTCGCGGGCCGGAACGTCATGGAGATCGACAGCGGGACGCTCGGCCGCTCGGCCCGCGGGAAGGTGCCGCTGCGCGACGAGGCGCAGCACATCGTGGGCGCCGTCTCCGTCGGAATCGCGTACGACAGTGTCCGCGCCCGGCTCCTCGCCGCGATCCCCGGGCTGTTCGCCTACGCGGGCGGGGCGCTCGCCGTCGGGGCGCTGGCCGCTTATCTGATCTCCCGGCGCCTCCAGCGGCAGACCCACGATCTCGCGTTCTCCGACATCTCCGCGCTGCTGACGGAGCGCGAGGCGATGCTCCACGGCATCAGGGAGGGGGTCGTCGCGCTCGACCGGACGGGCAGGATACGGCTGCTGAACGACGAGGCGCAGCGGCTGCTCGGTCTCGGTCCGGACGCCGCGGGCCGCCCGCTGGACACCGTGCTCGGCGCGGGACGGACCGCCGATGTGCTGGCCGGCCGGGTGCTCGGCGACGATCTGCTGACGGTGCAGGGCACCCGCGTCCTGCTCGCCAACCGGATGCCGACCGACGACGGCGGCGCCGTCGCCACCCTCCGCGACCGCACCGAACTCGAACACCTCGGCCGCGAGCTCGACTCCACGCGCGGCCTGATCGACGCGCTGCGGGCCCAGGACCACGAGCACGCCAACCGGATGCACACCCTCCTGGGGCTGCTGGAACTGGACATGCACGAGGACGCCATGGAGTACGTCACCGAGATCGTGGGCGTTCAGCGGGCGACCGCCGAGCAGGTCACCGAGAAGGTGCACGACCCGCTGCTGGCCGCGCTCCTGGTCGGCAAGGCGATAGTGGCGGCGGAGCGCGCTGTCGCGCTGCGCATGGCCCCGGGGACGCTGCTCCCGGACCGGCTGGTGGACCCGCGCGGCCTGGTCACGGTCGTCGGCAACCTCGTGGACAACGCGCTGGACGCGACCGCCGGGGCGGACGGCGCCCTGGTCGAAGTGGGCCTGCGCGCCGAGGGCCGTACGGTGGTGCTGCGGGTCCGCGACAACGGCCCCGGAGTTTCGCCCGCGCAACGCGAGTCGATCTTCACGGAGGGCTGGTCGACGAAGGAGATCCCGGCGCACGGCAAGCGCGGTCTGGGCCTCGCGCTGGTGCGGCGGCTGGCGGAACGGCAGGGTGGCAGCGTCACCGTCGACGGGGCCGCGGACGGCGGCGCCGAGTTCACCGTCGTACTGCCGGAGGCCCTTGCCGACCCGGAACTGACGGAGCCGGAACTGACGGAGCCGGAAGCCACGGGCCCCGAAGTGACCGGATCCGAAACGACTGGACCGGAAATGACCGAATCGAACAGCGGCACCGTGGGAGAAGCTCAGTGATCGAGGTCCTGGTCGTGGACGACGACATCCGGGTCGCGAAGGTCAACGCGGCCTATGTCTCCAGGGTGCCGGGATTCCGGGTGACCGCCCAGGCGCACTCCGCCGCCGAGGCACTCGCCACGATCGAGAGCCGGCGCGTGGACCTGGTACTGCTCGACCACTACATGCCCGACCGCAACGGCCTGACCATGGTGCGGGAGCTGCGCAGGCTCGGCCACCACACCGACGTGATCATGGTGACGGCGGCGCGCGATGTCGCCACCGTGCAGGAGGCCATGCGCCACGGCGCCCTGCAGTACCTGGTGAAGCCGTTCGCGTACGCGGGACTGCGCACCAAGCTCGAGGCGTACGCGGCACTGCGCCATACCCTGGAACGCGGCGGCGAGGCCGAACAGGGCGAGGTGGACCGGCTCTTCGGCGCTCTGTGGGCGGCGGGCGAGCCAGATCTGCCC
Organism: Streptomyces atratus; assembly: GCF_900119365.1. Taxonomy (GTDB): domain Bacteria; phylum Actinomycetota; class Actinomycetes; order Streptomycetales; family Streptomycetaceae; genus Streptomyces; species Streptomyces atratus_B. The sequence goes on along the minus strand of NZ_FPJO01000008.1, from coordinate 28,563 downwards.
AAGGGGCACTCACCGACCACGGCGGAACTGGTCAGGCAGGCGCTCCGGAGCGCGGACGGGCCGCTCTCCGCGCAGGAGATCGCGGAGAGCGCCGGCATGAGCAGGCAGACCGCCCAGCGCTATCTGAAGCTGCTGGAAAGGACCGGCAGAGTGCGGCTGACGCTGCGGTACGGCGATACGGGCCGCCCGGAACACCGCTACACCTGGTCCACCGGCGGGCAGGCCTGAACTGCCCCGTCCGTACGGTGCGGTGGCGCCGGACTACACCGCACCCGCCCCGGTCAGCGCGCGGACCTCGGTCTCCGCATGCTTGGCCTCGTCCGGCGGATCGGTGGAGGTGACCGCTCCGGCCCAGCCGGCCAGGAAGCCCAGGGGGATGGAGACCAGTCCGGGGTTCTCCAGCGGGAAGAGCTGGAAGTCGACGCCCGGGAAGAACGAGTCGGGGCTGCCGGAGACGACCGGCGAGAGCAGCACCAGCAGCACGGCGGGAATCAGCCCGCCGTAGACGGACCAGACCGCTCCCCGGGTGGTGAAGTTCCGCCAGAACAGGGAGTACAGGAGCACCGGGAGGTTGGCCGAGGCGGCAACGGCGAAGGCGAGTCCCACCAGGAATGCCACGTTCAGGTCCTGGGCGACCAGACCGAGCCCGATGGCGGCCACCCCGATCACCGCCGCGGCCACCCTGGCCACGGCGACCTCGCTGTACTGCTTGGCGCCGGGGCGCCTGAGCGAGGCGTAGAGGTCGTGGGCCACGGAGGCGGACGAGGCGAGCGTGATGCCCGCGACGACGGCGAGGATGGTGGCAAAGGCGACTGCGGCGACCACGGCGAACAGGATCGTGCCGCCGGTGGACCCCTCGCCGCCGCCGAGCACCAGGGCCAGCAGCGGAACCGCTGTGTTCCCCGCGGCGTTCGACGCCCGTACCTCGGCCGAGCCGACCAGAGCCGCTGCCCCGAATCCGAGCGCGATCGTCATCAGGTAGAAGCTGCCGATGAGCCCGATCGACCAGACGACCGAACGGCGGGCCGCGCGGGCGGTGGGCACGGTGTAGAACCGCGACAGGATGTGCGGCAGCCCGGCCGTACCGAGCACCAGGGCCAGCCCCAGGCTGATGAAGTCGATGCGCGCGGTCCACGTACCGCCGTACCGGAGACCCGGCGCGAGGAACCGGCTTCCGTGGCCGCTCCGTTCGGCTGCCGAGTCGAGCAGGGCGTTGAAGTCGCCGTGGAAGCGGACCAGGACGAGAACGGTGAGCACGACCGCTCCCGCCATCAGAAGAACGGCCTTGACGATCTGGATCCAGGTGGTGGCACGCATCCCGCCGAGCGACACATAGATCACCATGAGCGCCCCGACACCGATGACGGTCCAGGAGCGGGCTGCGCCGCTGGTACCGCCGAGAAGCAGAGCGACCAGGCTGCCCGCACCCACCATCTGTGCCACCAGATAGAGCACGGAGACGGTGACGGACGAAGTGCCCGCCGCGATCCGGACCGGACGCTCGGCCATCCGCGCCGCCACCACATCGGCGAGCGTGAACCGACCGCAGTTGCGCACCAGTTCGGCGACGAGCAGCAGAACGACGAGCCAGGCGACGAGGAAGCCGACCGAATAGAGCATGCCGTCGTAGCCGAAGAGTGCGATCAGACCGGAGATGCCGAGGAACGATGCGGCGGACATGTAGTCGCCCGCGATGGCGAAACCGTTCTCCATGGGGGAGAACAGACGGCCGCCCGCGTAGAACTCCTCCGCCGAACCATGGCGGTTGCGGCCCACCCAGGTGGTGATGGCGAGCGTGACTGCGATGAAGGCGCTGAACAGCAGGAGCGCCAGCGTCTCATGGTTCCCGTTCAACGCCCTGCCCCCCGCGTCATCTCCTGTGTCTCCCACCGCAGATCGAGTGCGGCTCGGTCCCTGCGCAGCCGTGCGTGGCGCGCGTACGCCCCGGTGAGAAGGAAGGTCGTGAGGAACTGCCCGAGCCCCGCGACCATCGCGACATTGACCGCCCCCGCCACCGGACGGGCCATCAGTCCGGGCGCGGTGACCGCGGCGACGACGTAGACGAGGTACCAGGCGAGGAACGCGAAGGTGGCGGGGACGACGAACCGCCGGTACCGGCGGCGCACTTCCTGGAATGCCTCGCTGCGCTGCACCTCCAGATAGATGTCGGCCGCACTGTGGCCGCGCCGCGGGTCCGCGGGCCCGGGTGGTCCGGTGGGAGCGAAGCTCCCCGTACCGTCCAGCTCGCCCCATCCGGAGGCCAGCGCGTCGTACCACGGGTCGTCGAGTCGCATCACTGCGGCCTCACGCCCTGCTTCCTTCTCCACGGAACAACTCCCCTTGTCCACGGACCACTTCGGCCGTGTACCCAAGAATGGGCAGATCGGGAAGATCCCGGGCAGTTCATTCGCCGGTCTTCACCTCTTCAGGTGACGGCCTGTCCGGGCGGCTGTGCGAGGCCCCGAACGTACGCATAGCGAACGGCCTGTGCCCGGTCACGCACTCCGGCCTTGGCGAAGAGGTTGTTGATGTGGCTTTTCACGGTGGCCTGCGAGATGTGCAGTCTGCGGGTGATCTCCGGATTGGACAGCCCCTCGGGGCTACAGACCTGGGAGGGCATTCAAGTTCCAGGTGGCACTGGAGCCCTGACCTGCGTAGACGCGCCGATCGGGAATACCTGGGGCTCCGTGCTGAAGCCGATGCCATCCTCGCTGAGCTCGTCGGTGCCCCGGGGGGGGGGTCGGCGCGGCTGCGGGAGGATCAGTGGCAGGCGGTGGCAGCCCTGGTGGAGGAGCGCCGGCGGGCGCTGGTGGTGCAGCGCACCGGCTGGGGTAAGTCGGCGGTGTACTTCATCGTCACCGCTCTGCTGCGCCGTCGTGGCTCGGGTCCCACGGTGATCATCTCGCCGCTGCTGGCATTTGATGCGTAACCAGGTCGAGTCGGCGGCGCGGGCCGGTATCCAGGCGCGCGGCACGCCGCAGCGACTCCGCCCAACGTCTCAGGGCGTTGTCCGGCGCCTTCACCGTTTCTGAGGAGCTGGCTGGTGCCCTGGCCAGCTCTCCAGGCCCTGTCCTGCTCGTGGACGATTACACCGACTCCGGCTGGACCCTCGCAGTCGCTGCCCGCCAGCTCCGCCAGGCAGGCAGTGAACAGGTTCTTCCGCTCGTCCTCGCCGCGGCAGGCTGAGATGTTTCATGTTCGTGCTCATTGATGCAGCTGCATGTCCCAGAGAAGTCTCAGGAGGGGTATTCGCCTCGACATACCGGCTGCTATTTTCGGCCGCCCTGGAAGTGACTGCCACGGGACAGTGACGGCAGGACCGCGCGCACGGCGGCGAAGTTGCGATCCTTGGTCGCCCCGAAAGGCGACCGCTCCCAGGCCCATGTCGTGGCGAGAAGAGCGCCGTTGCGATCCTCGGCTGCCGGTATGCGACCGCCACTCAGTGGTCGCCGTCAGGCCGTCAGCCAGGGGGGCGGGTTGCGATCCGCGGCCGCCCCAGGGCGCTCGATGGGGCCGGCTCATTCTGAAGCAGATCCGCGACGTGCAGCTCCCTGTCTTCGGCAGTGCGGCCGCTGGGGCCGGCTGGAGCGGCAGCGCGAGTTCGAGAACCTCGTCACCGGCTTCCTCGGGGCGCTGTCGTGAGTGGGGGCTGGCTCGACGGGTACACCGCGCTCATCACTGGAGGCGGCTCCGGCATCGGCCGCGCGGTCGCCGAGCGGTTCCTGGCGGAGGGGCCTCCCTCACGATTCTCGACCGTGACAAGGGACAGCTCGACGACGTCGTCCGCGCAGCCGCCGACCCGGCCCGCGTGCACACGGTCACGGCCGACGTGCGCGACTCCGCGGCGCAGCACGCGGCCGTCGCCGAGAGGGTCGCACGCTTCGGCCGGCTGGATACCCTCGTCGCCAGCGCCGGAGTGTGGGACTACCAGCGTCAGCTCACCCGGCTCGGGGCCGCCGAACTCGACGCTGTCTCATGCCGCCGGTGAACGGCTGGTCGTGGTCGGCGCCTCCGGCGCGGGCAAGTCCACCCTCGGCAAGCTGCTGGCGGGAGTACATCACCCCACGCGGGGGACCGTGCGCATCGGCGGTGCCGATGCCGCCACACCGGTGGTGGGCAGCTGCGGCGCGAGGTCGTGCTCGTGACCCAGGAACAGCACGTGTTCACCGGCACGGTAAAATCACCAGAATCGCCGTCCCACGCCGCCTGCTTCAGTGGCTGCCGCTGGAGACGGCGTGTCAGCCCACGCCCGGCGACACCGTTGCCCCCCACTGCTCGTGAACGCGCGGGTGCATCAGCCCTGCCATAGGTGTCAGGATGGCAGGGCGCCGGCCGGGGCCCTGCCGCTGTGCGCTCTTCGGAAGGTCAGGTGTCCCGTTGTCCGACGTAGTGGAGTTGCGCCCTGTCACCGCACAGAATCTCGACGCGTGCCTCGCGCTGCGGGTTCACCCGGACCAGGAGGGTTTCGTGGCGCCGAACGTCAGGTCTCTGGCGGAGGCATACGTCCATCCCGAGGCGCAGACCAGGGTCATCCATCATGGTTCCGAGCTCGTTGGCTTCGTGCTCTTCCACCCTGTGGAAGTGGGTCGCCCGGACCAAGGGCACTGCATCGTGCGGTTCATGGTCGACCACCGCTTCCAGGGCCAGGGCATCGGCCGTCGCGCCCTGCGCGCGGCGCTCGACTGGGTCTCGCGTGAACACCATACGGACGTAGTCCAGTTGAGCTTCCGGCCGGAGAACGTCCGGGCTCGCTCCTTCTACCGTGCGGCTGGCTTCGAGGATACCGGTGAGGTCAGCGAGGGTGAGATCGTCATGCGGTGGACGGTGCCCTGAGGGCCGGTTCTGTTCGGTACGACGCCTTGGAGGGGCCCCGGCCGGTACCAGCTCGCCAACCACGGGCAATCGCCGCACGCCCCGCAACAGCGCACCGGGCAGCCACTCCAGCTCGTCTCGCCGGGCGTCGAGCGCGAGGCCCGGGCACCGCTCCAGCAGGCTGCGCAGGGCGATCCGGCCCTCCATGCGGGCGAGTGGGGCACCGAGGCAGTAGTGGATGCCGTCCCCGAACGCGGGCAACCAGTACTGAGTCTCCGGCCAGAATGACGGTGTCGCCGATCTCCACCGGCTCCACGGCGAACCTGAACGTGGATGCCTCGATGGGCCCCTCATAGCGCAGCATCTCCTCCACGGCCGCGTCCAGCAGCGTGAAGTCAGTGCGCAAAGCGCGTAGTTCGCCGGGATGGCGAAGCAGCGTGTGCACGCCGTCGGCGATGAGGTTGACCGTGGTTCCGTGCCCGGCGGACAGCAGCAGGTACGCCATGGAGCGGAGCTCGTCCGGAGTTCCTGGTCGAGGGAGCTGGCTCCGATGCGGGCCGGGTTCTTGGAGAGGCGCGGGTCGACGAGTGCGGCGCGGGCCTCCTCGTACCCGACGACGAGCCACAGCTCCTGGCCGTCGGGAATCCGGACTCAGTGGACCGGTGCCTCCTGCCGCAGCCGGGCGTAGACGGGGAAGGGGTACACCAGCCACGCGGGTCCGCCCGCGTCTCCCGCGGCTTCGATCGCCTTGCTCACGGCATACGACAAACGCAGATCATTACTCTCCGCATAAGTAAGCTTCACGAGCTGTCATTCACCCGAGTCGCAAAGTCTGCACCCCAGGTAAGGGTCAGTTAAAGGCACGCCCATGCCGCACCCAAGTTGGGGGTAGACGTGGTGCGTTGACCTGTGACATGGTCCTGGTGTCGGAGGGGTCTTAGACTAACCCCCCGACGGGGATATTGCCGATTTCAGGCAAACGGGGGATTGTTTTCCACGGAAGTCTTGTCGTGCAGCCTGACTCACGGCGCGGACATTCCGCTTTGTTGTACCCTCGTTGCATCCTCCGGACCTTGCACCGTCACGCGCCGCGATCCTCGGCAGGGATAGGCGTAGCGATTTCACACGGGGGAGCGCTGCCACATGGTTTTCCAAGGACTCCAGGCGGAACACGGCGGGCAGCCGCGTTCGCCGCTGGGGCCGTTCCTGCGGGGCGGAGCGGACCTGCTCGCTCTGGAGGACCCCCTGCTGCACCGCGCGCTGACGGCCGAACACCAGCGGCAGGACACCACGTTGATGATGGTGGCGTCGTCGAGCATCGTCGATCCGTCGGTCCTGGCGTGCATGTCGTCCGCCGCTATGAACGTGACGGCGGAGGGCCTTCCCGGTGCGCGGTACCACGCGGGCTGCCGGGAGATCGACCCGATTGAGCAGCATGCCATCGAGCGGGCTATGGCCGTGTTCGGGGCTCGGTTTGCTTCTGTGCAGGCCCACTCAGCGACCACTGCGAATTACGCCGTACTTTCCGCGCTACTCGATCCCGGTGATGTCATCCTGGGAATGAAGCTGGATCAGGGCGGACACCTCACTCACGGGTATCCCGTGGCGTACTCCGGCACCTACTTCAAGGCCGTGAATTACGGACTCGACGAGAATGGGCGTATTGACTACGCTCAAGTTCGTGAGTTAGCTCTGGAGCACCGCCCCAAACTCATTATTTGCGGTGCCACCGCTCATCCGAGGACTGTTGACTTCGCGCGGTTCCGCGAGATCGCAGACGAGGCCGACGCGCTTCTTCTGGCAGACATCTCTCATATCGCGGGGCTCGTGGCCACCGGTCTGCACCCCAGCCCGATCGACCACGCGCACATCACCACGACCTGCACGCACAAGCAACTCGGCGGTCCGCGCGGTGCGCTGATCATGTCCGGCCGGGATGCGGACAGCCCTGTCGGAAAGCGCGGGCAGCCGCTGTCGCGGCGCCTCTCGCGGGCGGTGTTCCCGTACTTCCAGGGCGCGCCCATCCTCCCGGCGATCGCCGCCAAGGCACGCATGCTCTCGCTCGTCCAGGGCGAGGAGTACCGGGCGACCGCCCAGCGCATCGTCGACAACGCGGCGCTGCTGGCCGAGACCCTGACCGAGCTGGGCTACAAGGTGATCACGGGGGGCACCGACAACCACATCGTCCTGCTCGACTTCATCGGCTCCCCGTTGAGCGGCCTGGTCGTGGAGCGGGTGCTGGAAGACGCCGGGATCGTCGTCAACAAGAACCACATCCCCGGTGACCCGCGGCCGTCCGCAGTCACCAGCGGTGTGCGCATCGGGACGAACTCCATCGCCCAGCGCGGCTTCGGGCCCATCGAGATGCGGCAGTGCGCGCGCCTCATCGACTCCGTCCTGCGAGCCGTCCGTCCACTCGGCGACCGAGACTACGAGCTGGAGGAGTTCACCCGCCAGTCCGTGCGCACCGAAGTACGGAAGCTGACCTCGCAGTTCCCGATCCCGCGTTACGCCCCGGTCGACCGCTGGGAGTTCGACGAGTGACTGCCCTGCTCGCCAGGCTTGAAATGCTCAGCGCCTCGTTCGGTCAGACACCGGTCGTCAGACTCGCCGACGACACCGTCGATCTGTACGCCAAGCTGGAGTTCGCCAACCCCAACGGCAGTACCAAGGACCGATCCGCGTACTGGATCCTGAAGCGGGCGATCGAGCGCGGTGACGTCACCGAGCACACCACGGTCGTCGAGTCCTCGTCGGGGAACTTCGCGATCTCGATGGCCTCGTTCTGCCAGGCCCTCGGTATCCGCTTCGTCCCGGTCATCGACCCCAACTGCAACGCGCCCACCGAGGCGTACCTGCGGACCATCTGCGAGCGGGTGGTGAAGGTCGAGGAGCCCGACGGGTCCGGTGGCTTCCTGCGAACCCGGCTGGAGCGGGTGGAGTCGCTGCGCGCCGAGCTCGCCCCGGTGTACTGGCCGAACCAGTACACCAACCCGGACGCCCTGGAGGCCCACTACCGGATGACCGGGGGTGAACTCTGCGGTACCTTCCGGAACATCGACTACGTCTTCGTGGGCGTCAGCACCGGCGGCACGGTCGCCGGGGTGTCCCGTCGGCTCAAGGAGTCCTTCCCGAACATCACGGTGGTGGCCGTCGACGCGGCGGGTTCGGCCATCTTCGGGCGGCCGCCCAGTACGCGTCGCATCCCGGGGCTCGGCTCCAGCGTTGTGCCCGACCTGTGCCGCCGCGCCGAGATCGACGACGTGGTCATCGTCCCGGAGCGGCAGGCCGTGGCCAGCTGTCACGAGCTGTTCCAGCGCCACGGTCTGTACGCGGGCGGCTCGACCGGCAGTGTCTACGCGGCGATCCGCAGCTACTTCGAACGATTCCCGCCGCCGGGCAGTCGGCCGACGGTCGTCTTCCTCTGCGCCGACCGAGGCGCGAGCTACGCACACACGATCTACAACCCCACCTGGGTGCGGGAGCACCTCGACGACGAGTCGGCCGGATCGCGGCCGATCGTGCTGCCGAAGCCCGTGGGCCGAAAGGAAAGTCATGCCGGGCTCGTCCCCTGACCTGTCTTTGCCGTCCTTGCGCACGCTCACCGGCGCCGACGTGCTTAAACACATCGAGGGCAACCGCCCCGAGTGCGTGGACGTCGTACGCCGCGGCTACCTCACCCACGCGAGCGGGGACAGCTCCAATCCACACAGCGCGTTTCTGCGCTTCCCGCACCGCCCGAAGTCGCGGATCATCTCCCTGCCCGCCTACCTGGGCGGCGAGTTCGAGGTCGCGGGCATCAAGTGGATCGCGAGCTTCCCGGACAACCCGGTCACCCGGGGTATCCCGCGGGCCTCGGCCACGCTCGTCCTCAACGACACGGAGACCGGCTACCCGTTCGTGTGCATGGAGTCGTCGATCGTCTCCGCGACCCGCACCGCGGCGTCCGCCGTCCTCGGCGCCGAAGCCCTGAGTGGCGGCCGCAGCGCCGCGCGGATCGGCGTGGTCGGCACCGGCCTCATCGCCGGGCACGTCTGGAAGTTCCTGCGTGACCTGGACTGGAAGGTCGGCGGCTTCCGCCTGTACGACCAGGACCGCGCGCACGCCGAGCGCTTCGGGCGGACGCTCGCCGAGCAGGGAGCCGAGGACGTGGCCGTCGTCGACGACGTGCGGGACGCGTTCACCGACTGCGACCTCGTCGTGCTCACCACGGTCGCCGGCGAGCCGCACATCCACGACCCCGCCCTGCTGGCGCACGCGCCTGTGGTGCTCCACCTCTCGCTGCGCGACCTCCAACCCGACATGGTGCTGGCCGCCCAGAACATCACCGACGACGTAGACCACGCCGTCCGCGAGAACACCTCGCTGCACCTGGCCGAACAACGCATCGGCAACCGGGACTTCATCGACGGCACCATCGCCGGCGTCCTCAACGGCGAGGTCTCCATCGACCCCGCCAGACCCGTCATCTTCGCCCCGTTCGGTCTGGGCGTGCTGGACCTGGCCGTCGGCAAATGGGTCCACGACCGCGCCGTCGCCGGGGGCGATGGACACGACATCCCTGATTTCTTCGGCGAGGCAGTGAGGTAGTCATGAGCGACGACACCATGCGGTACAAGGTCGTGGTCAACCACGAGGAGCAGCACTCGATCTGGTTCGCCGAGCGGGCCCTGCCGGCCGGCTGGACGGAGACGGGATTCTCCGGCACCCGCGAGGCGTGCCTGGAGCACATCGCCGAGGTCTGGACGGACCTCACGCCCAAGTCGGTCCGTGAGCGACTCGGGGGACGGGCCACATGACTTCCCTGGACGAACGGCTGGCGGCCCTGCCGGCGAACCGGCAGGCGCTGCTCGCCAAGCTGCTGGCCGAGCGCCGCGCGGCCACCAGGCCCGAGATACCCCGCGGCGAGGGACCGCAGCCGCTGTCCTTCGCACAGTGGCAGTTCCACTTCCTGTGGCAGCAGGACACGGACAGCGGCCTGTACAACGTGCCGATGGCCCTGCGGCTGCGCGGCGAGCTGCGCGCCGCCGAGGCAGAGGTCGCGCTCCAAGAGGTGGTGCGCCGCCACGAGATCCTGCGCACACGGTACGTCATTCACGGCGACGAACCCGGGACGGCCCTCGGCGACCACCAGGATCTGCGGCTCACGCACACGGACCTGTCCACGCGCCCCGAGGACGAGCGAGAGCCGGCCGCGCGGGCGCTGGCCGCCGACTTCGCGGCGCTCCCCTTCGACCTGGAGCACGACCTTCCGCTGCGGGCCGCGCTGATCGAGCTGGCGGACGAGGACCACGTGCTGGTCATCGTGGTCCACCACATCGCCACCGACGGCGCCTCCACGGAGCTCCTCTTCCGGGAGTTCTCCGCCGTGTACGGCGCGTTGTGCTCCGGCGGGCAGGCCACGCTCCCCGCGCTGCCCATCCAGTACGCCGACTACGCGGGCTGGCAGCGGTCGCAGACCGAGGGCGAGCGGCTGGAGCGCGGACTGGTCTTCTGGGAAGCCTGGCTGGAGGGCGCCGAGACGTCGCTCGACCTGCCGACGGACCGGCCGCGCCCGGCCAAGCCCACGCACCGCGGCGGCCGTCGGCGCCGGCGTATCCCGTCCGAGCTCGCCGCGCGCATGCACGCGTTCTGCGCCGAGCAGGGCGTCACGCCGTTCATGACGGCGCTGACCGCGCTCGGTGCGGTGCTGCGCCGGCAGACGGGGAAGCGGGACTTCCTCATCGGTACCCCCGCCTCCAACCGGCCGACGCCGCACACCGAGCAGCTCATCGGCTGCTTCGCCAACACGCTGGTGTTGCGGGTGCGCCCGCAGGGCTCGGCCACGATGCGGGAGGCGGTGCGCCAAGTCAGGGACGACGTGGTGGCCTCCTACGACCACCAGGACGTGCCGTTCGAGAAGGTCGTCGGCCGGCTGCGGCCGGAGCGCACCCTCTCGCGCAACCCGCTGTTCCAGGTGATGTTCGTCTACCAGCAGGTGCCCGAGACCGACAGCCTGCCCGGGTTCGCGGTCGAGCGGTTCGACCTGCACAACGGCACCGCCAAGTTCGATCTGGACCTGTCACTGCTGGACGGTCCCGATGGCATCGATGTCAGCTGCGAGTACGACGCCGAGGTTTTCACCCCTGAGCGTATCGACGCCCTGCTGGGCCATCTGGAGAACGCCGTCGCCGCCATGGTCGCCGACCCGGACGCGGTGCTCTCGGCGCTGCCCGTCCTCGGGGACGCGGAGGCCACCCGCGCGGCTCTGGAGTGGAACGACACGGCCGTGGACTTTCCCGAGGGCAGCACAATCGCCGCGCTGTTCGCCGAGCGGGTCGCGGCCCATCCCGACGCCCCGGCCGTCCGCACTGCCTCGGGCACCCTCACCTACGCCGAACTGGACCGGCGCTCGAACCAGCTGGCGCGCATACTCGCCGAGCAGGGCGCGGGCCCCGGCACGGTCGTCGGCATCGCGACGGATCGCACCGCGGACCTGCCGCTCTCCGTGCTGTCCGTGCTGAAGGCCGGCGCCGCCTATCTGCCGCTCGACACCTCGCACCCGGCCGACCGGCTGGCGCTGATGCTCGGCGACGCGGGGGCGATGGCGGTGCTCACCAGCCGTTCGGTCCGTGAGCGGGTGCCGACGACCGACGCGCCCGTGCTGGTCCTTGAGGAGCTGGCGGAGCGCCTCGACGGGCTGTCCGACGCACCGTTCGTCTCCCACGCCGCCCCGGACGACCTCTGCTACGTCATCTTCACATCGGGTTCCACCGGGCGGCCCAAGGCGGTGACGCTCGACCAGCGGGGCCGCGTCAACAACTTCTCCGACTTCAACCGCCGCTTCGGCGTCGGCGCGGGCGACGCCGTGCTGTCGGTGTCGTCGCTCGGCTTCGACATGACCGCGTACGACGTCATCGGCACCTTGATGGCCGGCGCCGCAGTCGTACTGCCCGACCCGGCACGCGAACGCGATCCGGGCCACTGGCTCGACCTGATCGCGCAACACCGGGTCACCGTCTGGCACTCCGTGCCCGCGCTGCTGGGTCTGCTCATCGACGCGGCCAGCGATCTGAGCATCGACGAGCTGCCCACGCTGCGCGTGGTGCTGCTGGGCGGCGACTGGATTCCGGTGGCGATGCCGGACCGACTGCGTGCCCTCGCCCCCGACGCCCGTGTCATCAGCCTGGGCGGCGCGACGGAAGCGTCGATGGACTCCACGATCTTCGAGATCGGCGAGGTCGACCCGGCCTGGCGCAGCATCCCCTACGGGCGGCCCATGGCCAACCAGCTCGCCTACGTCGTGGACCCCGAGGGGCACCTTGTCCCGCAGGGTGTCCCCGGTGAGCTGTTCCTCGGCGGCACCGGGCTGGCCTGGGGCTACCTCGGCGCCGCCGCCCAGACGGCCGAACGGTTCGTACCCAACCCGTTCAGCGGCGTGCCCGGCGACCGCATGTACCGCACGGGCGACCTGGCCCGGTACCGGCCGGACGGGGTCCTGGAGCTGCTGGGCCGTATCGACTTCCAGGTGAAGATCGCGGGCAACCGCATCGAGCTGGGCGAGGTCGAGGCGGCGCTTCGCGCACAGCCGGAGGTCGCCGAGGCCGTGGTGGCCGCCCCCGAGGCCGGCGGACGGCGCACCCTCGTCGGCTACCTGGTGCCCGAGCCGGGCACCGAGCCGGACACCGGAGTGCTGCGTGAGCGGCTGCGCTCCGGGCTCCCCGAGTACATGGTGCCCTCCTCCCTTGTCGTGCTGGAGCGGATCCCGCTCACACCGAACGGCAAGGTGGACAGGGGCCGGCTGCCGGTTCCCGGCACCGGGGCGCCCGTCAGCGGCGGCATCGGCACGGGCCGGGCCCCGCACACGCCCACCGAGCTGACGCTGGCGGAGGTCTGGCGGGAGCTGCTAGGCCGCCCCGAAATCACCGCTGACGACGGCTTCTTCGCCCTCGGCGGCGACTCGGTGACCTGCATCCGCATGGTGACCCGCGCCCGCGCGGCCGGTCTCGAACTCTCCCCGCGCCTGGTGTTCGAGCACCAGACCATCGGCGAGCTGGCGGCGGCCGTGGACCGTGCGGCGGCGCAGGAGCCGGCGGCCCGGCAGCCCGCGGATGCCGATGGTGCGTCTGCCGGCGCCTCCGCGCTGGCACCCATCCAGCGACACATGCTGTCCGTCGCCCACCGGCGGCCCGTGCCCGGTCTGTACGTCATCCAGTCGGCGTTTCCGCTGCCCGGAGAGCTCGACGAAAAGGCGTTCCACGCCGCCTGGGAGTGGCTGTTCGCGCGCCACGCGATCCTGCGCACCTCCTACCGCGACGTGGCGTCCGGCCAGCCCCGGCCGGTGGTCGCCGACCGTGTCGACCTGCCCCTGGAATCGCGCGATCTACGCGGAACGCCGCCCGAGGAGCAGGAGCGAGAGGTCCTCGCCGAGCTGGACGAGAAGCGACGGCGCGGCTTCGAGGTCGACGCTGCCCCGCTGATCCGGCTCCTGCTTTACCGGCTCACCGACGATGTGCAGCTGGTCGTCCAACTGCACCACTACAGCCTGCTGGACGGCTGGTCGTGCATGCAGCTGCGGCGAGAACTGCTGTTCGCCTACCTGGCGTTCGCATCCGGTGAGCAGCCGGAGCTGCCCGAGCCGCTCGCGTTCTCCCGGCATGTCGAGTGGGTCGCGGGCCAGGCTCGCGGCGGCACCGCGGAGTTCTGGACGGACTACCTGCGCGACTGCCCCGGACCCTGGGCACCCGAACCGGAGTCGCGGCCGGTGGTATCCGGCACGGCGCCGGGCCGGCCGGTCCGGCTGGTGCACGACCTGGACCCGGCCCTGCTCGCGGGGCTGGACGCACTGGGCCGGGAGCGCGGTGTCACCTTCGCCACACAGGTCCAGCTGGCCTGGGCTGTGGTACTGGCAGGCCGCACGGCCACCGACGACGTGGTGTTCGGCATCACCGCGTCAGGCCGATCCGCGCTCGCGGGCGCCGAGTCGGCCGTCGGGCCGTTCATCAACACCATGCCGGTGCGGTTCACCGCACGGGACGGCGAGCCGGCCGTGGACGCCGCGCTGCGGCTGCAGCTGGAGCGGGCCGCCGCCGAGGAGCACGGTGTGCTCGAACTGGAGGCGATGACCGGGGGACGGGACCTTGCCACGGTGCTGGTCTTCGACAACTACCCGGTCGACGAGTCCCTCAAGGCGGCCGAGCTGCCGGTCGCGGTCGACCATCCGCTGGTCGTGCGCGATCTCGGACTGGCCCAAACCGAGTTCCCGGTCCGGGTCGACATCCTGCGCGGCGCACAGGACTCACTCGCATTCACCTTCGCCGCCGACCGGGCACTGCCGGGCGACGCGTACGAGCTGGGGCAGCGGCTCATCGCCGTACTGGAAGACCTCCGGTCCGGCGCGGACGGTCCACTGCGCGGGCTGGTGGAGCGCACTCGCAACGAATTGGGGGACGCATGAAGACGGTGACGACGGTGGAGCTCTCGGTGTTCGAGAGGATCACCCCGCTGGTGTCGGGCTATCTGGAGGCGTACGCGTCGACGGACTCCGTGGTCTCGAAGGAGTACCGGTTCGACAAGTACACGACGAGCATCAAGACGCCGCTCGACAGCATCGCGAAGGACCTGCTGGCCAAGGACTCGGACGTCTTCGCGTTCTCGACGTACGTCTGGAACATCGGCCTGGTACGGCCGTTGGTGAAGATGCTGCGCGAGGCGAAGCCGGACGCCGACATCATGCTGGGCGGCCCGCAGGTCATGCACCACGGGCTGCGCTACCTCGACCCGCAGGACGAGAAGCTGTCGCTGTGCAACGGCGAGGGCGAGATCTCCTTCACCGAGTACCTGCGCGAGCTCACCGAGCCGCACCCCGACCTCACCAAGGTCGAGGGGCTGAGCGTCTACCGGGACGGCGAACTGGTGAACACCGGTGACCGGGCGCGCATCAAGGACCTGGACACCATTCCGTCGCCGTTCCTGTCCGGGCTCATCGCGCCCGAGTACAGCATCAGCATCATCGAGACCAACCGCGGCTGCCCGTACCACTGTGGCTTCTGCTTCTGGGGCGCGGCGACCAACGACCGGGTGTACCGCTTCGACGAGGACCGGGTGCGCGACGAGCTGACCTGGATGTCGCGTAACGGCACGCTCTTCCTCTACATCGCCGACGCCAACTGGGGCATGCTCGCGCGGGACGTGGAGTTCTCCGAGCACATCGCTTCGCTGACGCGCGAGAACCACCTGCCCAACGTTGTCTACTTCTCCTCGGCGAAGAACAAGCCGCACGCCGTCACCAAGATCACCGGCATCTTCCAGGAGGCCGGCCTCGTCACCTCGCAGCCGGTGTCGATGCAGACGCTGGAGCCGGAGAGCCTGAAGATCATTCGCCGGGACAACATCAAGCTGGACGCCTTCGGCTCGGTCCAGGACGATCTGCGCGACCGCGGGCTCAGCTCGTTCATCGAGCTGATCTGGCCGCTGCCCGGCGAGACGCTGGAGACGTTCAAGGCCGGCATCGGAACGCTGTGCGAGAAAGACGCGCACACGATCATCTCGTACTCGCACCTGCTGCTGAACAACACGCCGATCTACCACAACCAAGAGAAGCTCGGCCTGGTCACCCGGCCCGCCGGCGGGGGAGTCGCAGAGGCGCAGATCGTCATCGCCACCGAGCAGGTCAGCGCCGATGAGTTCGTCGAGGGCATGCGGTACTTCTACGCGGTCCACGCGGTGCACAACACCCGTAGCCTGCGCGCCACCAGCAAGTACCTGACCGGCAAGGGCATCGTCACGTTCCCGGAGCTGTTCTCCGCGTTCGTCGACCACTGGCGCACACTGCCGGAGGACGACCCGATCGTCGAGTACGTCGAGCGGTCGATCCGGGACGCCCTGTTCTACGACGTCGGCAACTACGGCCTGTTCATCCACACCGTGCTGCACGAGCACCGCGCCCTGTTCACCCGGCACCTGAGGGAGTTCGCGCAGGCGCAGCCGTGGTGGTCGGACGAGACCGCGCGCGGGCTGTTCGAGATCGACCTGGTCAACCGGCCATACGTGTACAGCACGACGCCGCTCGAAGAGCACGACTACCCCTTCGAGACGCTGAAGGTTACGGGCCGGAAAGGTCGTGCGTACACCGTCGAGCTGGCCGCGTCCTGGCACGAGGCGCTGGCGACCGCCGCCCGGCTGGACCCGGCGCCGCCGAACGGCCCGATGTTCACCGTGGACCACAAACGGCTGCAGTACCCGTTCATGGCGGCGCAGAGCCTGGACCACAACGCAAACTACTGCCACGGCATGATCGAGAAGATCGAGAACATTGTGCCGTTCTGGCGGACGGTCTGAGCCGGCGATGACCTTGAACACCACGGACGAGCTGTCCCGGGAGGCGGGGCCCGTCGCACCCCGCCCCGGCCACCGCCGTGCGGTGCTCCCGGCGGTCCTGGCGATGCTGGCGCTTCTCGGCGTGCTGGCGCTGCTGGCCTTTGCACCGCCCCCCGCGAGCGGTGCCGACGCGCCGGCGACGGAATTCTCCGCCGGGCGTGCCGAGAGGCATCTGCGGGAGATCGCCCAGCGGCCGCACCCGCTGGGCACCGCCGACAACACCCGGGTGCGCGGCTACGTCGCGGACACGGCGCGGGCGCTCGGCGCCGAGGTCAGTGTCCAGTCGGGTGACGTCGTGCGCCCCGCCTGGGGCAACCCGTTCCCGGCGGCGACCGCCCACAACGTGATCGCCCGGGTGCCGGGCAAGGACCCGCAGCTCAGCGGTGGCAAGACCTTGTTGCTCGTCGCGCACTACGACTCCGTGCCCACGGGCCCGGGGGCCGCCGACGACGGCGCGGCCGTCGCCGCCATGTTGGAGACGATGCGCGCGCTCAAGAGCGGCGGCGGTGTGCGCAACGACGTGGTGTTCCTCTTCACCGACGGTGAGGAACTCGGAGCGCTCGGCGCGGAGTTGTTCGTACAGAGGAACGGCGTCGACGGCTACGGGGCGGTCCTCAACTGGGAGGCCCGCGGCAGCAGCGGTCCGGTGATGATGTTCGAGACCAGCACCGGCAACGGCCCACTGATCGACGCGTTCGCCGACGGCAGCAGCAGGCCGGTGGCCAACTCGCTGGCGTACGAGGTCTACAAGCGGATGCCGAACGGCAGCGACTTCACCGTCTTCCGCGACGAGGGAGCCATCGGCCTCAACGCCGCGTTCCTGCACGGCTTCCACGACTACCACTCGCCGCACGACGACCTCGAACGGCTCAGCCCGGACAGCGTCCAGCACCACGGCGAGTCGATGCTGGGGCTGGTCCGCGGGCTCGGCGAGCACGACCTGCGGACGCTGCACGACGGCGGGGACAGCGTCTACTTCGACCTGTTCGCACGGATCCTCGTGCGCTACCCGGCCGACTGGGCGCTGCCGCTGGCCGGGGCCACGGTCCTCGGCCTCATCGCTCTTGCGTACCGGGGCGCGCGCACCTCCGCGCTGCGGGTCAAGGGGGTCCTCGTGACCGCGGGCACCGGTTTCGCGGCGGTGCTCGTCGCGGCCCTCGGCTCCTTCGGACTGTGGCTCGCGGCGGCGGCGCTGCGCCCCGGGCTTGCGGCGCTGCCCCTGTCCGAGCCGTACGAACGGGGCTTCTTCGCGGCCGGATTCCTGGTGTTGGCAGCGGCCGCGCTGCTGATGGCGGCTCGGCTGCTGCGGGGACGGCGCCCCGCGGAGCTGCTGTGCGGTGTGCTGACCATCGGGGCGGTCCTGCTGCTCGGGGCCGTGATCGCGCTGCCCGGGACGAGCTATCTGTTCCAGTGGCCGCTGCTGGCAGGGCTGCCCGCGCTGTGGTGGGCCTGCCGGGACACCGGCGGGGAGCACTCCGGACAGCGGCTCCTGGTGGGCACGCTGCTCGCGGCGGCCGGTCCCGCCGTGGCGGTCGTCCTGTTCGCGCCGCTGGTGGACAGCCTGCTCATCGCGCTCGGCATCCCCCTGGCGGCGGTGGCCGTACTCGTGGCGGCCATCGGTGGCGCACTGCTGCTGCCGCTGCTGGCCCGGGTCCCCCGGCCGGGCGTGGCCTCCGCCGCGGCGGCCGTGCTGGCACTGGCGCTGGTGGGGACGGGACTGCTGCGCTCCGGGTTCAGCGCCGAGCATCAGCGTCCCAACGCCCTCGTGTACGTGAAGGACTTGTCGCTGGGCACCACCACCTGGATCAGCGGCGACCCGGAGCCGGACGCCTGGACCAGGAAGGTCCTCGGCGACGACCCGGCGCGCGGCTCGGCCGCCGACTACTACCCGCAGCGGGGCGACGAGCCCGTACTGAAGGCCGGCGCTCCCGCCCTCGACCTGTCGGCGCCCACCGTGTCGCTGCTCGCCGACTCGACCTCGGGCGACACCCGCCGGGTGCGGTTCAAGGTCGCCTCGCAGCGCGAGGCGTGGCGGCTGCAGATCCGGCTGCCGCGCGAGCCGCTGAAGTCCTGTGTCGTCGCCGGCGTACGGATGGACCGCGCCGCGCTCACCAAGCAGGGCGAGGGTGCCGAGGGAGTGGTCTTCCACTTCACCGGCGCCGTGGCCGGCGTGGAGTTCAGCTGCGACACCGAGGCCGGGAGCCGACTCCCCGTCGACGTGTCCGACTACACCATCGGGCTGCCGGCCGAGGTCGCCGCGCTGGTCGGCCCGCGTCCGAAGGAGACCATCCCGGTGTCCTTCGGCTTCGCCCCGGACGATTCCGCTGTCGTCCGTCAGATCAAGACCCTCTGAGGAGACATGGCGCGCAACGACGAGGCCACGGCGATCGAGGTCCGCAATCTGACCCGCACCTACCAGTCCGGCAAGCACGGCGAACTGGTGCGTGCGAATGACGACCTGACCTTCAGCATCGCCAGGGGCGAGGTGTTCGGCCTGCTGGGTGCCAACGGCGCAGGCAAGACCACCCTGGTCTCCCAACTGCTGGGGCTGGTCCGTCCGACATCGGGATCCATCCGGGTCGAGGGCGTCGACGTGGTGGCGGACCCCGAGGCGATCAAGGCCATGACCGGTTTCCTGCCGCAGACCGGGCTGTCGATGCGGCTGGTCGAGGTCCGGCGGGCGCTGCACTACACGGGGCGGCTGCGCGGGCAGTCGGAGGGCGAGGCCAGGCGTCAGACCGCCGAGCTGATCGAGGAGTTGGGGCTCGACTCCGTCGCCGACCGCTACGTCAACCAGCTGAGCGGCGGCATGATGCGGCTCGTCAACTTCGGCATGGCGCTGATGGGCAGGACCAAACTGCTCATCCTGGACGAGCCCACCAATGAACTCGACCCGCACAACCGACGGCTGATCTGGGACATGGTCGCGCGGCGCAGCGCCACCGAGGGCACCACGGTCGTCCTGGTCACGCACAACGTGCTGGAGGCCGAGAAAGCCGTGCACCGGGTGGGCGTGATGCACGCGGGCCGGATCACCGCCCTCGGCACGCCCGGTGAGCTGAAGGAGCAGCTGGGCGACAAGGTTCGGATGGAGCTGTTCGTCAAGGACGGCGATGCGCTGCGGGCGTCCGAGATCGACCGGCTGGAGAGCGTCGGCTCCGTCGTCCCCGGCAACCGCGAGGGCACCTACCTGATCCATTCCGACCCTGAGCAGATGCCCGACCTGGTCAAGGCGGTCACCCGAGACCTGGGCATGGCGAGAGTCGACGACTTCCGACTGACCCGCCCGACCCTGGAGGACGTCTATCTGAGCATGGACGGCGGAGTCCTGGCCAGTACGCCGGAGCAGCGGGACGGGGAAGGGCCGTCCGCGGCGAAGGAGGGCTCCTCCGCCACTCCCGCCGTGGTCGGAGACCTGGAGCCGGAGCCGGCGGCGGCAGGGGTGAAGACCGCGGTGGCCACGGCGTCCGCCGGGTCCGGGGCGTCCGTCACGAAGCCTGCCGCGGACGTCGCCGCTCCCGGCCGGCGGACCGTCAAGGAGCGCGCCCGTCGGCTGCTCGTCGGCCTCAAGTACCTATGGCTGGAGCAGATGCTCGAGGTCCGCACCACCTGGACCTGGAGCCTGCTGTTCGGGCTGCTGATGCCGGTCGCCATGGTGTTCGGCCTGTCCCGCATCGGCGGTGGGCTGAACGACGCGACCAGCCTGCTGTACATCGTCAGCGGCGCGGCGATCTTCTCCGTCGCGACCGAGGGCATCGCGACGCTGGCCCAGCGCATCGGCGTGATCAAGAACGACGGCATGATGGTCTATTACGCCTCACTGCCCATCAGCAAGGCGTCGTTCGTGGCGGCGATGGTGCTCTCCCGGCTCCTGCTGATCATGCCGGGACTGATCACCCCGATGATCGCCGCCGGCCTGATGTACGACGTGGACTTCGTCATCTCACCGGCCCTGGTGATCGTCCTGCCGCTGTCCTGTCTGGCGCTGTCCGCCATCGGGCTGGCGATCGGCACCCTGATCGACAGCATGGAACTGATCGTCGTCATCACCAACCTTCTGATCTTCGTGCTGTTGCTCGCGGCACCGGTGCTGATCCCGCCGGACTCGCTGCCTCTGCCGCTACGGGTCCTCGGCTATCTGCTGCCACCGACCTACGCCGCGGACGCGCTGCGGCACACCCTCAGTGGCGACCTGGGCGCCGCTTTCGCGCTGGACGTGGCGATGCTGACCGCGATGACCGTATTGGGGCTGGCAGGAGCCGCCCGCTGGATCCGTTGGCGTCTCGCCTGAACTAGGAGTACCCGTTATGGAGCAGTCTGTTGTCCGCGCTTCGACGTTCGTCGACGTGGTTGCCGAGCGGGCAGCCCTGTCGTCGGGCGCCGCGTTCCAGTTCATCACCCCGGGCAACCCAGAGCGCCCCGCCCTCACCTTCCCTGAGCTGCACGATCGAGCGCGTGCCATCGGAGCCCTGCTCGCTGGACGGGTCGCCCCCGGCGACCGGGTGCTGGTCCTGCTGCCACCGGGTCTGGACTACGTGGCGTCCTTCCTCGGCTGCCTGTACGCGGGGGCCATCGCCGTGCCCCTGTACCCGCCGAGCAAGGGCAGTTACTCGGCGCGCCATCGCGCCGTCCTCGCCGACTCCAGCCCGGCCGCCGCGCTCGTGCCGGGGGCTGTGCTTGCCGACCCCGCTGAACTCGTCGAGGCGGCGGGCATCCCCGGCCTTCCGCTGATCGCAGTGGACGGGGAGCTGCCGGCGCCCGACGACTGGCGGCGCCCGGAGATCGACGGGGACAACGTCGCCTTCCTCCAGTACACCTCTGGCTCCACGGCCACCCCGCGCGGTGTGGTCGTCACCCACCGGAACCTGGTCGTCAACTCCCGGCAGATCCAGGAACGGTTCCGTACCACGCCCGACACCGGTGTGGTCAGCTGGCTGCCGCCGTACCACGACATGGGGCTCATCGGCGGAATCCTGCAGCCCGTCTACGCCGGCGCCACCGCCACCCTGTTCTCGCCCGTCTCGTTCATCACCCGGCCCATGGAGTGGCTGCGGCTGATATCCGAGCAGCGCGCCAGGATCAGCGGCGGCCCCAACTTCGCGTACGACCTGTGCGTGGACCGCATCCCCGAAGCGGACCTCGAAGGGCTCGACCTGTCCCACTGGGAGGTCGCCTTCAACGGCGCCGAGCCGGTGCGCGCCAGGACCCTGGAACGGTTCGCCGAGCGCATGGCCCCCCACGGCTTCCGGCGCGGCTCCTTCTTCCCGTGCTACGGCCTCGCCGAGGGCACGCTCATGGTCTCCGGCCGCACTGTCGGTGACACCCCGGTGGCCGAGTCGTTCGACGCCGACTCGCTGGCCCCCGGGCAGCTCCCGGTCCACGACGACGACGGCCTGCGGGTCGTCGGCTGCGGACCGGTCGCCGAAGACCTGACCGTCACCATCGTGGACCCGGAGGCCGGCACCGCCTGCCCGCCCGGAACCGTCGGAGAAATCTGGGCGTCAGGCGACAACATCGCGGCCGGCTACTGGGGCCGGACGGACCCCGACAAGGAGACGTTCGGCGCCGGGCTCGCCGACGACGACCGCAGCTATCTGCGCACTGGTGACCTCGGCTTCCTCCGGGACGGCCAGCTGTATGTGACGGGCCGCAGCAAGGACCTCATCGTCGTACGTGGCCGCAACCACTACCCGCAGGACCTGGAGCAGGCCGCCCTCGACGCGCACGCCACCCTGCGGCGCGGAGCCGCCGCCTTCGCCCTGGACAGCGACGGCCGTGAGGAGGTCTGCCTCGTTCTGGAGACGGCGGTCGGCCACCGCAGGGAGGAAATCGTCGAGGTGACCGGCGAGGTGCGGACCCGGCTGGCCCGGGAGCACGGCGTCACACCCGGCACGGTCGTCTTCGTACGCCCCGGCCACATACCCCGTACCACCAGCGGCAAGATCCAGCGGTCGCGGACGCGGGCCATGCTCGTTGACGACTCGCTGAAGGTGGTGCACCGCTGGGACGCCGGGCGGACGGGCACGCCGGGCCGGGTGAACGCGCTCGCCCCGCTGCCGGAACACCTGTGGCAGGAGACGGCGCGGGAGACCGTCCTGGCCCTCGCGGGCCGCAGGCTGAACACGGTCATCGACCCCGCACTGCCACTCGTCGCCCAAGGACTGGACTCGCTCGCCGCCATCGAGCTCAAGGCGGCCGTCGAGGACGCCATCGGCATGGACCTCTCCCTGGAGGCACTGCTCGCCGGGGCGAGCGTCGACGAACTGCTGGCCTCGGCCGGGCAGCCGGCCGCCGACGCCCTCTCCCTCGGCTCATCCGCCGAGCGGGACGGCGGACCCAGCCCGCTCGCGTTCAACCAGCAGGCGCTGTGGATCCTGGAACGGCAGCACCCGGACAGCGCCGCCCAACACATCTACGTCGCACTCAAGTTGCTCACCGACGTGGACGTCGAAGCGTTGCGCCGCGCCTTCCAGACGCTCGTCGACCGGCACCCCGCACTGCGCACCGCCCTGCACTGGGGCGAGAACGGGGATCCGTACCAGGAGGTGCTGGACCACCAGGACGTGGCGTTCGCCGTCGAGGACGCGGCGCACCTGGACGACGGGCAGTTGGGCGAGCGGCTGCGCCACGAGGTCCGGGGCGAGCTGTTCTCGCTCTCCGAGGGACGGGTCCTCCAGGTCGTGCTGTTCCGCAGGCCGGGCGGGGACGTCCTGTCGATCGTCGTGCACCACATCGCTGTCGACATGTGGTCGATCGCCATCATGACCGACGAGCTCGGCAGGCTGTACGCGCGGGAGACCGGCCGCGACGCCGTGCTGCCCGCGCCGCCCGCCGCCGGCTACTCGGAGCTCGCCCACCGGCAGCGCGCGCTGCTCGACTCCCCGCGCGGCCGGGTGTTGTGGGACTACTGGCGCACCGAGCTCGACGGCTGCAAGCCGGTGCTCGAACTGCCCGCCGACCACCCCCGTCCGCCCACTCTCACCTACCGGGGCGACACCGTCACCCTGGAGGTCGACGCCGGCACCACCGCTGCCCTGCGCGACCACGCGGCGAGCGAGGGAACCACGCTGTTCGTGGCCCTGCTGTCCGTGTTCCAGAGCCTGGTGCAGTGCTACACCGGCGAGGACGACTTCCTGGTGGGTGTGCCGGCCTCCGGCCGCACCGACGCCGATCTGCAGGGCGTCGTGGGCTACTTCGTCAACCCGGTGCTGATCCGCTCCCGCATGGACGACGCGCGCAGCTTCACCGAGCAGCTGCGCGAGACGAAGAAGTCCGTCGTCGGGGCCATGCAGCACCAAGAGATGCCGTTCCCCGTACTCGTCGAGCGGCTCAGCCTGGCGCGCGAGGCGTCCCGGCCGCCCGGCTACCAGCTGATGTTCAGTCTCACCAAGTCCCACCTGCTCGGCGGCGAGGACCTCCCGGCCCTCAACTTCGGCCGTGCGGGCGCCCGGCTGAAGCTCCGGGAGCTGGAGGCAGAGTCCCTGGACCTGGTCCGGCGTACCGCGCAGATCGACATGACCATGGTGGTCACCGAGGTCGGCGACCACCTCGAAGCGGCCATCAACTTCTCCACGGACCTCTTCGACCGGGAGACGGTGGAGCGCTTCGGCGAGAACTTCTCCGACCTGGCGTCCCGTCTCGTGAAGCAGCCCTCGCTGCCGCTCGCCGAGATCCCCTCCGCCCGCGAGGCCGAGCTGCAGCGGATCGCCGAGTGGAACGCCACATCGACGGAGTACCCCCGCACCCGCACGGTCACGGAGCTGTTCGCCGAACACGTCGCTGCCCGGCCGGACGCCCCTGCCCTCACGTACGGGGAACTGTCGTACACCTACCGGGAGCTGGACCGGGTCTCAAACGCCCTCGCACACCGGCTGCGCGCGCTGGGTGTGGCCGCCGAGACACCGGTCGCCCTGTACGTGGACCGCGACCCGGCGGTCGTCGTCGCGATGCTGGCCGTCGCCAAAGCAGGCGGGGCGTACATACCACTGGACCCGGCGCACCCGCCGCGGCGGCTGCGTCAGATCCTCAATGAGTCAGGGGCCGCACTGGTACTCACCCGGCCCGGCGGTTCGCTCAACGAGCTGATCGGTGACGACGAGGGTGCCGCTGCCGAGCTGCCCACCCTCACGCCCTGTGACTTCATGACGGCCGTGCTCGCCTCCGACCCGGCCCACGACCGCCCGGTACCCGCCGCCCACACGGGGGACAACGCCTCCGACGGCCTGCTGTACGTGATGTACACGTCCGGCTCCTCGGGTACGCCGAAGGGCATCTGCATCACCCACCGCAATGTGGTCCGGCTGGTCCAAGACGCCGACTACCTGTCGCTGGGCCCCGGCGACCGGGTGGCGCAGATCTCCAACGCCGCGTTCGACGCGGCCACGCTGGAGATCTGGGGCGCCCTCCTCAACGGCGGACAGCTGGTCGGGTTCGGCAAGGACACGGTGCTGTCGCCGCCCCAGCTCGCCACCGCCCTGCGCGACAACGAGATCCACACCGTCGTCATGGCCACACCGCTGTTCACCCAGGTCGTCGGCTACGACCCCGCCACGTTCGCCAACGCCCGGCAGCTTCTCGTCGGCGGCGACTCGATGGACCCCAAGCGGGCCCGGGAGGTCGCCGCGCTGGGCGGCCCGCTCCTCACCAACGGGTACGGCCCGACCGAGTCGACCACTTTCGCGACGACCCAGCAGCTGCATGAGGTGCCGGAGGAGGTCTGGCGCCTGCCGATCGGCGGCCCCGTCTCCAACACCTCGGTGTACGTTCTGGACGAGCGGCTGCACCCGGTGCCCGTCGGGGTGCCCGGCCAGCTGTACATCGGCGGAGACGGCCTCGGCCGCGGCTATCTGGGCCGGCCGGCCCTTACGGCCGAGAAGTTCCTGCCGGACCCCTTCAGCGCCGAGCCGGGCGCCCGGATGTACGCATCCGGGGACCTGGCCCGCTGGCTGCCGGACGGCACGATCGACTTCCTCGGCCGGGTCGACTTCCAGGCCAAGGTACGCGGGTTCCGCATCGAGCCGGGCGACATCGACGCCGCGCTCACCGCCCACCCGGGGGTCCTTGAAGCGGTCACCGTCGTCGACGGAAGCACCGGCGAGAAGCGGCTGGTGGCCTACTACGCCGGCACCCCCACGGTGGCGGAGCTGACGGAACACCTGGCCGAGCGGCTGCCGGAGTACATGGTGCCATCGGTCCTCGTCCCGCTCCCGGAGCTGCCGAAGAACCCCAACCGCAAGATCGACCGCAGCGCGCTGCGGCTTCCGGAGCCGGGGGCGGCGGTCGCCAGTGCCACGCCCGACGTTGCGGTGGCCGATGAGGCGGGCGCTCAAGCGCCCGGAATCCACGAGGAGGTCGCGGCGATGCTCGCCGAGGTGCTGGGGCGCCCGGACGTCGGACTCGACGACAACTTCTTCGAGATCGGCGGCCACTCGCTCCTCGCCATCCGCCTCCTCGCGCAGATCAAGCAGCGCTACGAAGTCGACCTCGCCCTCAACGAACTCTTCAACGACCCCACCGCACGCGCCGTCGCCGAGCAGATCGCCCAGCAGACGGACGACGAGACACGGGCGGAGGCCATTGCGCCGTCCGTGCCCGCCGGACCGACCGCGGTGTCGCGGAGCGCGTACGTACGCAAGGACGGCAGCCGCTAGACAGCAGCCGCCCGCGCCCGACCCGCGCGGCCGCGCCGTGGCATCACGACACACGAACGCCGAACAACGATTGTGAGCGAGGACCAGATGGATTCGGGCCAGGTCTATGTCATGCCGGCGTCCCCGGCGCAGGTCGGCCTGTGGCTGCTCGTGGAACTCGACCCGACATCCACGGCGTACAACGTGCCGGCCGCGATGCGCCTGTCCGGGCCCCTGGACGTCGACGCGCTGGCGCGGGCCCTGCGCGGGCTGTGCGAGCGGCACGAGATTCTGCGGACCACGTTCACCGTCGCAGACGGGGAGGTGTCGCAGGTGATC
The DNA here is from genome assembly GCF_900119365.1 of Streptomyces atratus. Taxonomy (GTDB): domain Bacteria; phylum Actinomycetota; class Actinomycetes; order Streptomycetales; family Streptomycetaceae; genus Streptomyces; species Streptomyces atratus_B. The sequence goes on along the minus strand of NZ_FPJO01000008.1, from coordinate 2,425 downwards.
CACCCCGAGTCGCGCATCGGGATGGACCAACTGGACCTCACCGGCCTCGGCGGGGACACCGAGGCCGTGTGCCGCAAGGAGTGCGCCGAGCGGGCGGCTGAGTCTTTCGACCTTGAGAACGGCCCGCTGCTGCGCGTCGTCGTCTTCCGGCTCGACCAGGACGACCACGTCGTGTCGCTGTTGATGCACCACATCATCACTGACGGTTGGTCGATGGGCGTGTTCATCAAGGAGCTAGCCGTCCTCTACATGGCGGAGCTAGTCGGGGCCGGGGACGCCCCTCTCCCCCCGCCGGCCCTGCAGTACGCCGACTTCGCGGTCTGGCATCGCGGATGGCTCGGGTCCGGCGTCCAGGACGCGCAGCTCGGCTACTGGCGCGGTGTACTCGCCGACGAGGACCTGGTTCTGGAACTGCCCACCGACCGGGCGCGTCCGAGGGTGCCCACTTTCGCGGGCGACCGGGTCAGCACGACATTGGACGCGGAGCTCGGCCAGCGGCTGCGTGCCATGGCGGCCCGACTGGGAGCGACGCCGTTCATGGCGACCCATGCCGCCTTCGCCGCCGTACTCGCCCGCAACGCCTCGCAGGGTCAAATCAGGATCGGTGTCCCCTCCGCGAACCGGGACCACGCCAACACCCAGGAACTCGTAGGCTTCTTCGCCAACACTCTGGTGGTCGGCACGGACTACGACCGGTCGCAGTCCTTCGGCGAACTGCTCGTGCAGGTGAGGGAGCGTACGGCGGAGGCACTCGCCCACGGCGACGTGCCGTTTGGGGAGGTAGTCCGTGCGCTGGGCGGCCGGCGGGACCGGTCGCGCAGCCCGCTGTTCCAGGCCATGGTGGCCATGGACAACGCGCCGGGCGGCTTCGACCTCGCTCCCGGCCTCAGGGCGCACCGCTTCGACGTGCCGTTGCCGGGCGCCAAGTTCGACCTGACGCTCTTCGTGCACGACGGCCCGGCCGGACTCGAACTGGGCCTGGAGTACGCGGCGGACCTGTTTACCCGGGACACCGCCGCGCGCCTCATGGACCAGATGCTGGCCGTGCTGCGCGCGGGCACGGACGCGCCAGAGCGGCCGCTGAGCTGCCTGCTCACCGTCAGCGACGAGCAGCGGCGCCTGCTCGCCGACTGGGCGCGGGGTCCTGCCGTCGTCCCGGACGCGGGCGGTGCGACCACCGCGCTCGACCTCTTTGCCCGCCAGGTGGCGGCAGCACCGCACGCGCCCGCGATTGTGGCCGGTGACGGCACCGTTAGCTATGCAGAGCTGGACGCCCTCGCGGACCGCATCGCCGCGGGACTCGCGGCCGCGGGCGTGGAGCCGACCGACCGGGTCGGTGTGGCCGTGCCGCGCTCCGTCGAGCTGGTGGCGGCCCTGATCGCGGTGTGGAAGCGAGGCGCGGCGTACGTGCCGCTCGACCCAGCCCAGCCGGCCGTCCGACTGGTCTCGATCGTGGTGGATGCCCGCCCGACGGTGGTGCTGCAGACGGACGGGCACGGCACCGCCGCCGCGGGCGGTGCGCAGGTCTTCGACGTACGGAAGCTGCTCGCAGGGGACAGCGGCGCGGCGCCCGCACCGGCGGTCAGCGGGTCCGACCCTGCGTACGTGCTGTACACTTCCGGCTCCACCGGGCGCCCCAAGGGCGTTCAGATCACCCAGTCGGGACTGGTCAACTACCTGCGCTGGGCGGCGGCGGAGTACTGCCCAGACGAGCCGCCGGTCGCGCCGCTGCACACCACCGTGGGTTTCGACCTGACGGTGACGAGCCTGTGGGTGCCGCTGACGACGGGCGGTTCTGTCCACCTGGTCGACGAGTCCTCGCCGGTCGACGGGCTGGTCGACGTACTGTCCGGGCCGGCACGCCCCAGCCTGGTCAAGCTGACGCCCGCGCACCTGGAGGCGGTCTGCCGTCTCCTGCCGCAAGGCGCGCTCGCCGGACTGCGGGTCTGTTTCGTCGTGGGCGGCGAGGCGCTGGCGCCGAGTCTCGTGCGCCGGCTGTTCGCCGTGGCGCCGGACGCCAGGGTCGTCAACGAGTACGGGCCGACGGAGACCGTGGTCGGCTGCTGCGTCGCGAGCGCCGTGGCCACCGATGACCTGGGCGAACGGCCCGGCATGTCCATCGGGCGACCGGTGGCCAACACCCAGCTCTACGTGGTCGACGAGCTGTTGGAGCCCGTGCCGGTGGGTGTGCCGGGGGAGTTGGTGGTGGGTGGTGTGGGCGTGGGGCGTGGGTATCTCGGTGATCCTGCCCGCACGGCCGCGACCTTCGTTCCTGACCCGTTCTCGGGTGTGCCTGGTGCTCGGTTGTATCGCACGGGGGATGTGGTGCGGTATTTGCCGGATGGGCAGTTGGAGTTCCTTGGCCGTCGGGATCACCAGGTGAAGATCCGTGGTCAGCGTATCGAGCTGGGTGAGGTCGAGGCGG
>NZ_FPJO01000085.1 GCF_900119365.1 Streptomyces atratus | reverse complement strand
CCGGGAAGACCAGCGGCGCCTGGATGGTCAACTCGTCCAGCACACCACAGCCGACGCGCTCACCAGCATGCAGCGCGAGCTCGACGAAGGCGGTTCCGGGCAGCAGGACCGAACCGAAGACGGTGTGGTCGGCCAGCCACGGATGCGAGTCCAGCGACAACCGGCTGGTGAACAGCGAGACGTCCTCGCCCGCGACGCCGACCGAGCCGGCCAGCAACGGGTGCTCGGCAGCCACGAGACCGGCCGAGGACAGGCTCGTACGGTTGCTGCCGCCCAGCGCCGACGCCAGCCAGAAGCGCTCGTGCTCGAACGCGTACGTCGGCAGATCCACCGGACGTGCCCCCGTACCGGCGAACACGGCCGCCCAGTCCACGGACTCGCCCGCGACATGAGCCTCCGCGAGGGCGACCAGCTCGGCGTCCTGCGCGTCCCGGTCGGGGAACACGAACACCCGGCCTGCCGAGGATTCCGCCCCCGCGATCGTTTCCAGCGCGGTCAGGAAGTCCGCGCGCTCGGCCGCCACGATCACGACCCGGTGCTCGAACCGGGAGCGCGTCAGGGAAAGGGAGTGGCCGATGTCGAGCAGTGCCGGACCGGAGTCCGCCCGCAGCTGCGTGAGCAGCCGCGCCGCCTGACCGGCCAACGCCTGCTCCGACTTGGCGGACAGCACCCACGGCACCGCCGGCAGCACGACCGCCGGCTCCTCGGCCGGAGTCGGCTCCTCCTGCGGCTGCTCCAGGATGATGTGGGCGTTGGTGCCGCTGATCCCGAAGGAGGAGACGGCGGCCCGGCGCGGACGGTCGCCCGTCTCGGGCCATGCGCGACTCTCGGTGAGGAGTTCCACCGCGCCCGCCGACCAGTCGACGTGTGTGGACGGTTCGTCGACGTGCAGGGTCTGCGGCATGACGCCGTGGCGCATGGCCATGACCATCTTGATGATGCCCGCGACACCTGCGGCGGCCTGTGTGTGGCCGAGGTTGGACTTCACCGAGCCGAGCAACAGCGGCCGTCCGGCCGGCCGCTCCTGGCCGTAGGTGGCGAGCAGGGCCTGCGCCTCGATCGGGTCGCCGAGCGAGGTGCCGGTGCCGTGCGCCTCGACGATGTCGACCTGGTCGGCCGAGATCTTGGCGTTGGCCAGGGCCTGGCGGATGACGCGCTGCTGGGAGGGCCCGTTCGGGGCCGTCAGGCCGTTGGACGCGCCGTCCTGGTTCACGGCCGAACCGGCGACGACCGCCAACACCCGGTGGCCCTTGCGCCGTGCCTCGGAAAGCCGCTCGACCAGCAGTACGCCCACGCCCTCGCCCCAGCCGGTGCCGTCCGCGTCGTCCGAGAAGGACTTGCAACGGCCGTCGGAGGCGAGGCCTCGCTGGCGGCTGAACTCGGCGAACGTCGTCGGCGTCGACATGACGGTCACACCGCCCGCGAGCGCCATCTCGCACTCGCCCGTACGCAGCGCCTGGATCGCCCAGTGCAGCGCGACGAGGGAGGAGGAGCAGGCGGTGTCGATGGTGACGGCCGGACCCTCCAGGCCCAGCGCGTACGCGACACGGCCCGAAAGCACGCTTCCGGACGTGCCCAGCCCCAGGAAGGCGTCGACCCCGGCGGGAACCGACTCCGCCCCCGAGCCGTAGTCGTGGTACATCAGGCCCGCGAAGACACCGGTCCGGCTGCCCCGGAGCGTGTCCGGGTCGATCCCGGCCCGCTCCAGCGCCTCCCAGGAGGCCTCCAGCAGCAGCCGCTGCTGCGGGTCCATCGCCAGGGCCTCACGCGGCGAGATCCCGAAGAACCCGGCGTCGAACATCCCCGCGTCGTGCAGGAAACCGCCTTCGAGCGTGAGCGAGCGGCCCTCCGCGTCGTCGGCCACGGCGTCCGCGTACAGCCCCGCGAGGTCCCAGCCGCGGTCGGTCGGGAAGGGCGCGATGCCGTCGCCGCCGTCGTCGACCAGGCGCCACAGGTCCTCGGGGCCGGTCACGCCGCCGGGGTAGCGGCAGCTCATGCCGACGATCGCGATCGGATCGTCGGCCCCGGCGGCCGTGGCCACGATCGCGCCCGCGCCCTGCGCGCCCCCCTCACCGACCAGCTCGGTGATCAGGAAGTCGGCGAGGGCGGTGGCGGAGGGGTAGTCGAAGACGAGGGTGGCGGGGAGGCGCAGGCCGGTGACCTTGCCGAGGCGGTTGCGGAGTTCGACGGCGGTGAGGGAGTCGAAGCCCAGCTCGGTGAAGGCCCGCTGGGCGGGGACGGCGTCGCCGGAGGCGTGTCCGAGTACGGCCGCGACCTCGTTCCGTACGACATCCAGCACCAGCTGGAGACGCTCCTCGGCCGAGCGACCGGCCAGCCGGCCGGCCAGTCCGCCCGCCGCAGCACCGTCCTTCGCCACCGCGCGCCGCTGCGGTGCCCGCACCAGGCCGCGCAGCAGATTCGGGACCTCCGCGCCCTGCGCCGCCGACTTGCGGACGACGGACAGGTCGATACGGACCGGCACCACCGAGGCGGCATCGGCCGCGATGCCTGCGTCGAAGAGCTCCAGGCCCTCCTCGGTCGACAGCGGCGGCACACCCGCGCGCTTCATGCGTGCGATGTCGGCCGCGTCGAGGCGGCCCGCCATGCCGCCTTCGGCCCAGGGGCCCCAGGCGAGGGAGGTCGCGGGCAGCCCCTGGGAACGGCGGTGCTCGGCGAGCGCGTCGAGGAAGGCGTTGCCGGCGGCGTAGTTGGCCTGACCAGCGGAACCCAGGACACCGGCAGCGGAGGAGAAGAGGACGAAGAAGGAGAGGTCGAG
>NZ_FPJO01000040.1 GCF_900119365.1 Streptomyces atratus | reverse complement strand
TCAAGTCGGCGGTGGCGTTCGGTGCGTTGCTGTCGGAGGGGATCGGGGACACGATCCGGGTGTCGTTGTCGGCGCCGCCGGCCGAGGAGGTCAAGGTCGGGATCCAGATCCTGGAGTCGCTGAATCTGCGTCAGCGGCGGCTGGAGATCGTGTCGTGTCCGTCGTGCGGGCGGGCGCAGGTGGATGTGTACAAGCTGGCGGACCAGGTGTCGGCGGGTCTTGAGGGCATGGAGGTTCCGCTGCGGGTGGCCGTGATGGGCTGTGTCGTCAATGGTCCGGGCGAGGCCCGTGAGGCGGACCTGGGTGTGGCGTCCGGCAACGGCAAGGGGCAGATCTTCGTGAAGGGCGAGGTCATCAAGACGGTGCCCGAGTCGAAGATCGTCGAGACGCTGATCGAAGAGGCCATGAAGATCGCCGAGCAGATGGAGAAGGACGGCATCGCCTCGGGCGAGCCCGAGGTCTCCGTCAGCTGAACCCATGACCCGCACCACAGCGCCCCGCCGGACGGACACCGACCGGCGGGGCGCTGCCCTGAGCGACCTCACGAAGCACCGCGGACCCTGTTCGCAGGCGCGGGCGGCACGGATCAGCCGCGTCGGTTACAGTGCGGAAATCAGCAGACCGTATGGTGAGGCCCCCTCGTGTTGACGCAGACCACCACCCGGGTCCTCGAACCCGGCGACCTCGGTGCCGCTCTCGCCGTCCTGGAGAGCGAGCCCGTCGCCAACGCCTTCGTGACGTCCCGGGTCCAGATCGCGGGCCTCGACCCCTGGCGCCTCGGCGGCGAGATGTGGGGCTGGTACACCGACGGCAGGCTCCGCTCGCTCTGCTACTCGGGCGCCAACCTCGTCCCCATCTGCGCCACCCCCGAGGCCGTCCGGGCCTTCGCCGACCGGGCCCGCCGGGCCGGCCGCCGCTGCTCCTCGATCGTCGGCCCCGCCGAGCCCACCGCCCAGCTGTGGCGGCTCCTCGAACCCGGCTGGGGCCCCGCCCGCGAAGTCCGGGCCAACCAGCCGCTGATGGTCACCGAGAGCTCCTCCGCCGACGTCGCCCCCGACCCGCTGGTCCGCCGGATCCGCAAGGACGAGATGGACGTCCTGATGCCGGCCTGCGTGGCGATGTTCACCGAGGAGGTCGGCATCTCCCCGCTCGCGGGCGACGGCGGACTCCTCTACCAGGCACGCGTCGCCGAACTCATCGGAGCCGGCCGCTCCTTCGCCCGGATCGAGGACGGCAAGGTCGTCTTCAAGGCGGAGATCGGCGCCGCGACCCCGCAGGCCTGCCAGATCCAGGGCGTCTGGGTCGCCCCCGAACACCGCGGCCGCGGACTCTCCGAGACCGGCATGGCGGCGGTCCTGCGCTACGCACTGGCCGATGTCGCCCCCGTCGTCAGCCTCTACGTGAACGACTACAACACCCCCGCACGCCGGGCCTACGCCCGGGTCGGCTTCCGGGAGACCGGCGCGTTCATGAGCGTGCTGTTCTGACCCTCCGGCCACCGGCGCCACCCACCCGTACCCCGTACCCCGCCCCGGCCAGTAGGGTCGGCGCATGGCAGCAGTTTCCGGGGGCGGCCCCCGCACTCCCAGCGTCCGGATCGGGCCCGTCGATCTCGCCGCGCGCGTGGACGAGGCGCTCGCCGTGCAGGCCGTCGCCTTCGGCCTGGGCCCCGAAGAGATCGAGGTACGGCGCCACATCGTCCTCAGACACCTCGACCACCCGCACGCCCGCGCCCTCGGCGCCACCACCGCCGACGAGCGGCTCGTCGGCTTCGTCTACGGCATGCCGAACGAACGCGGCCAGTGGTGGTCCACCGTCGTCGAGCCCTACCTCCGCGCCACCGGCTGCGTGCACTGGCTCGACGACTCCTTCGTCATCACCGAGCTGCACGTCCTGCCGAGGTTCCAGAACCGGGGCATCGGGCGCACCCTGATCACCACCATCACCGACGCCGTCGACCACCCCCGGTCCATCCTCTCCGCCATCGACACCGAGAGTCCGGCACGTGGCCTGTACCGCAGTCTCGGCTACCAGGACCTGGCACGTCAGGTGCTCTTTCCCAGCGCTCCCAAGCCGTACGCCGTGATGGGAGCCCCGCTCCCGCTGCGTCGCAGGGGCTGAGACCGCGGACAATGGATTTCCGCCCACCCGTGCCGCCCGGCTAACCTCCTGCACATCACCCTTTCCGAGCAGGAGTTCATCATGGCCCAGGTCCAGCGCATGTCCCGATTGATGATCAAGACACTGCGCGACGACCCGGCCGACGCCGAGACGCTCAACCACAAGCTGCTCGTCCGGGCCGGTTACGTACGTCGCACCGCGGCCGGAATCTGGACCTGGCTGCCGCTCGGCAAGAAGGTCCTGGAGAACATCACCCGCGTCGTCCGCGAGGAAATGGACGCCATCGGCGGCCAGGAGGTGCTGCTCCCCGCGCTGCTGCCCAAGGAGGCGTACGAGGCGAGCGGGCGGTACGACGAGTACGGCGACCTGCTGTTCCGGCTCAAGGACCGCAAGGGCGCCGACTACCTCCTCGGCCCCACCCACGAGGAGATCTTCACCCAGGTCGTCAAGGACATGTGCTCGTCCTACAAGGACCTGCCCGTGATCCTGTACCAGATCCAGACCAAGTACCGCGACGAGGCCCGCCCCCGGGCCGGTGTGCTGCGCGGCCGCGAGTTCCAGATGAAGGACTCGTACTCCTTCGACACCACCGACGAGGGTCTCGCCGAGGCGTACCGGCTCCACCGCGCCGCCTACATCCGGATCTTCGAGCGGCTCGGCCTCGACCACCGCATCGTCTCCGCCGTCTCCGGCGCCATGGGCGGCTCGGCGTCCGAGGAGTTCCTCGCGCCCGCCCCGGCCGGTGAGGACACCTTCGTCGACTGCCCCGCCTGCGACTACGCCGCCAACACCGAGGCCGTGACCTTCAAGGCCACCCCCGCGGACGGATCGGCGCACGGCCCCGTCGAGGAGCTGGACACCCCCGACACCCCGACCATCGAGACACTCGCCGCGCACCTCGGCGTCCCGGCCTCCGCCACCCTGAAGAACCTGCTGGTCAAGGTCGACGGCGAGATCGTGGCCGTGGGCGTGCCGGGCGACCGCGAGGTCGACCTCGGCAAGCTCGGCGAGCACCTCGCCCCCGCCGTCGTCGAGCTGGTCACTGCCGAGGACTTCGAGGGCCGCCCCGACCTGGTACGCGGCTACGTCGGACCGCAGGGCCTGGAGAAGGTCCGCTACATCGCCGACCCGCGCGTCGCCCCCGGCACCGCCTGGATCACCGGCGCCAACAAGGAGGGCAAGCACGCGAAGAATGTCGTCGCGGGCCGCGACTTCGAGGTCGCCGACTACCTCGACGTCGTCGTCGTCGAGGCGGGCGACCCCTGCCCCGAGTGCGGCACCGGCCTCCAGGTGGACCGCGCCATCGAGATCGGCCACATCTTCCAGCTCGGCCGCAAGTACGCCGACATCTTCTCCCTCGATGTCCTCGGCCAGCAGGGCAAGCCGGTCCGCGTCACGATGGGCTCGTACGGCATCGGCGTCTCCCGCGCGGTGGCCGCCCTCGCCGAGCAGACCGCCGACGACAAGGGCCTGTGCTGGCCCCGCGAGATCGCCCCGGCCGATGTGCACGTCGTCGCGGCGGGCAAGGCGCTCCAGACCGAGCTGGCGCTCGATGTCTCCGAGAAGCTGAACGCCGCGGGCCTGCGCGTCCTGGTCGACGACCGCCCGGGAGTCTCGCCCGGCGTCAAGTTCACCGACTCCGAGCTCATCGGCGTCCCGAAGATCCTGGTCGCCGGCCGCCGCTCGGCCGAGGGTGTCCTGGAGCTGAAGGACCGCCGCACCGGCGAGCGCGAGGAGCTCACCGTCGACGAGGCGATCGCCCGCCTCACCGCCTGACACCGCAGAAAGCCGCAGGCCCCCGCGCGCCGCGCGGGGGCCTGCGGCTTTCCGGGCCTGGAGCGACAGGCTCAGAGCCAGCTCGCGAGCTCCAGCGACAGCTCGCCCTCCTGGCGGCGGCCGGCCGTCAGCGCCCGGGTCCCCGACTCCACCGCACGAAACAGCGTCCAGCCGTGCAGCCGCTCCCGGTCCACGTCCAGCGAATCGGCGAGCTTCTTGATCCGCCGCCGGGCCGTCACCGGGCCGCCGGGCGAGGCGATCAGGTCCTCGACGCGGTCGCGCACCAGGCGCGCCAGGTCGTAGGCGCGCTCACCGACCAGCGGCTCGGGGCCGACGGTCAGCCACGGCACCCGCTCGCCGGCCAGCACCTTGCTCTGGCGGAAGTTGCCGTGCAGCAGCAGGAGTTCGGGGGAGTGGGCGACCAGCTCCTCGCGCGCCGCGAGCGCCGCGGCGACCAGCGGCTCCAGGCCCGGGTCGGCCGCCGCACAGGCACGCATCGGCTCGATGCGGCGCCCGGTCCGCTCGGCGACCGTCTCGAAACCGTGCCCGGCCGGCGGCTCGACCCACAGCCGGCGCACCGTCCCCGCCGCTTCGAGCAGCGCCTTCGCTTCCGGCAGCGAGCGCAGCGACACCTCGGGGTGCAGCCGCTCCAGCAGCAGCGCGCCGGGGCCGGCGGCGACGAGCTGCACCGCGCCCCAGCCGTTCCAGTGGGCCAGCGCCGCCCGCTCCAGCTCGGGTGCGGCCCCGGGCGGTGCGATCTTCAGCGCGGCCGGGGAGCCGTCGGAACACGTCACCAGCAGGACCAGACTGCTGCGGCCCCCCGGGGCGGCGACCCGCTCCACGGCCGGCCCTCCGGTGGCGGACAACGCTTCCTCGGTCAGTGCGGGAAGCCGCGCCAGCCAGTCGGCGGCGGCCGCGTCCCCGTACGACTCGCCCAGCGCCCGCACCAGACGCTGCGGCGGTTCGAAACCCATACGTGCTTTGTTCCCTTTCAGAGCCTCTTCAGTGCGTCGCGCCGGACCCGTTCGTCACATCGGCCCCGCTCTTCGCGCCGGACCCGGCGTTCGCGGCGGTCCCCGCCTTCGCGCCGGTTCCGTCGGCGGTCCGCTCGGCAAGCCCGGGAAAGGGTACGCCGCTGCCCCGCCAGCGGACCGCGCGGACCGCGGCCTCCCGCAGCGCGTCGGCGGCCTCCCGCCTGAGCGGTCCCTCGGCGGCCCGGACGAGATCGGAGTACACGCCCGCGACCCGGTCCTCCAGCACGGCCGCCAGCCGCGCCGCCGCGGCCGGGTCCGGCACCGCGAACGGCAGAGCGTACGCGGCCTGCGCCGCCACCGGCTCACCGCCCAGCCCGCGCACCGTCCGCACCAGCGCGTCGCGCCGGGCCCGGTGCGCGTGGTAGGCGGCCCCGGCCTCGGCCCGGCGGCCCTCGGCGACCCGGCCGCCGACCACCCCGTACCCGTACACCGCCGCGTGCTCGGCGGCCAGGGCCGCCTGGGCGGCCTTCTGTGTCCCGGCGCTCATGACGAGGTCTCCTTGGCCAGTTCGGTCAGCAGATAGGCGTGGGCCGCGCCCGCCGCCGCGATCGACGCCAGCAGCCGGGCCAGCTCCGGCGGGGCCTCCATGAGGGCCGCCAGGCGCGTGTCCGCGGCGCGGCGCTCCGCCGCGGCCAGTTCCCTGACGGCGGCCCCGGCATCGGTCGCCCGCGACCGCGAGAAGGTGAGCGCCTGCCCGCCGGCCGGGACCAGCGCCTTGGCGTGGGCCCGTACGGCGTCCCGCAGCGGCGACAGCCCGGCGGCGGTCGCCGGATGGGTCCTGATCACGTGCTCGTAGCCGCCGAGCAGTTCCAGGCTGGTCCGCGCGGCGGCCGCCCGGATCCGCTCCTCCGCCCGTGCTGCGGAGGCCTGCTCGGCCGCGGTCGCCGCCCCGGACCGGCCGGAGTCCTTCCCACCGCCGGGCCCGTCACCGCAGCCGGCCAGCACCGCCCCCAGGGCGATCGCTCCCGTCGCGGTGAACACACCTCTGCGCGTCGTCCCCGTGCGCCGCACCTGTTCTCCTTCGGGTCTGGACCTGACTTGACTGGATCTGTCCTGAAGTGATCACCGCAGGCGAGCGTACCCGCGGCCGGGGAGCCGGCGGACGGCAACACCCCTCGGGACCGGATACCCTTTGACCTGACACGCGACGATCCCCACAACAGCACACGCGGCCGAGGAGTCACCCGGATGAGCACCACCCAGAGCGAGAGGCTGCGCGGGCTGCTCGAACCGCTCGTCAGCGCCGAACAGCTGGACCTCGAAGAGATCGAGGTGTCCCGGGCCGGCCGCCGCCGTGTGCTGCGCATCGTCGTGGACTCCGAAGAGGGCGTCGAGCTGGACGCCTGCGCCGAGCTGAGCCGCGCGATCTCCGCGAAGCTGGACGAGACCGACGCGATGGGCGACGGCGAGTACGTCCTCGAAGTCAGTTCCCCCGGTGCCGACCGTCCGCTGACGGAGCACCGCCACTACGTACGTGCCACGGGCCGCCTGGCCAAGCTCCACCTGCACGAGGGCGGCGAGCTGGTGGCCCGCATCCTCGCCGTGGACGAGGAGGGCCTCGACCTCGAAGTGCCGGGCGTCAAGGGCCGCAAGCCGACGTCCCGCCGGGTCGCCTTCGACGAGATCGCCAAGGCGCGCGTGGAGATCGAATTCAGCCGCAAGGACAAGAAGGAAGAGGAGGCGTAGCCGTGGACATCGATGTGAAGCTCTTGAAGGGCTTGGCACAGGACAAGGAGATCCCCTTCGACGTGCTCGTCGAGGCGATCGAGTCGGCCCTCCTCATCGCCTACCACCGTACCGACGGAAGCCACCGCCGCGCGCGAGTGAAGCTCGACGAGCGCGGCCATGTGACGGTGTGGGCGAAGGAGGACCCGGCCGACCTGGAAGAGGGCCAGGAGCCCAAGGAGTTCGACGACACCCCGTCCGGTTTCGGCCGGATCGCCGCGACCACCGCCAAGCAGGTCATCCTGCAGCGCCTGCGGGACGCCGAGGACGACAGGACGTTCGGCGAGTACGCGGGCCACGAGGGCGATGTCGTCACCGGCGTCGTCCAGCAGGGCAAGGACCCGAAGAACGTCCTGGTCGACATCGGCAAGCTGGAAGCGATCCTGCCGGTGCAGGAGCAGGTGCCGGGCGAGGAGTACACCCACGGCCTGCGGCTGCGCACGTACGTCGTACGGGTCGCCAAGGGCGTGCGCGGTCCGTCCGTGACGCTGTCGCGGACCCACCCCAACCTGGTGAAGAAGCTCTTCGCGCTGGAGGTGCCGGAGATCGCCGACGGTTCCGTCGAGATCTGCGCGATCGCCCGCGAGGCCGGTCACCGCACCAAGATCGCGGTCCGTTCGACCCGCTCCGGGCTGAACGCCAAGGGCGCCTGCATCGGCCCGATGGGCGGCCGGGTGCGCAATGTCATGGCCGAGCTGCACGGCGAGAAGATCGACATCGTGGACTGGTCGGACGACCCGGCCGAGATGGTCGCCAACGCGCTGTCGCCCGCACGGGTGAGCGAGGTCGAGGTCGTCGACCTCGGTGCCCGGTCCGCCCGGGTCACCGTGCCGGATTACCAGCTCTCGCTGGCGATCGGCAAGGAGGGGCAGAATGCCCGCCTCGCCGCCCGTCTCACCGGCTGGCGCATCGACATCCGCCCGGACACCGAGACCGACGCCGAGCGCGACGTGGCCGACCGGGAGCGGGCCGAGCGGGCCCGCGAGCGGTCCGAGCGCCGCTGACCGGTCCGCGGGAATTGCACCCGCGGGGAATACATCTGGGCGGCATGCCGCTGAGATCACGACAACATCCGTTCGATTTTTGCCCCAAAGGGGTGAGGTCGGTGCGGGGAGGTAGACTTAGCCGTGTCTGGCCGGACGCACGCCCGCGCTTGCCCTGAGCGAACCTGTGTGGGATGCCGGGAGCGGGCGGCCAAGAGCGAGCTGCTGCGCATCGTCGCGGACGGGGACGCATGCGTCCCCGATCCTCGCGGTACGCTGCCCGGCCGGGGTGCCTATGTACACCCCGCCTCCGTCTGTCTGGACCTGGCGGTTCGCCGCCGGGCCTTCCCTCGGGCCTTCAAGGCCAAGGGGCCGTTCGACCCCGCCGCAGTGCAGCGGTTCGTCGAACGGGTGACACCGTAAGAAATGAACGGCACGGGACCCCGTGCGGTCAGGTACCTCGCGAGTTGGAAGTAGGTCGAGATTGCGATGAGCACTCGATGAGTACGCGATGAGTACGCCCATGAAGTAGCGACGGTCCGGCGGTAACCCGGACCTAAAAGGAGCGAAGTGGCTAAGGTCCGGGTATACGAACTCGCCAAGGAGTTCGGCGTCGAGAGCAAGGTCGTCATGGCCAAGCTCCAAGAACTCGGTGAATTCGTCCGTTCGGCGTCCTCGACGATCGAGGCGCCGGTTGTACGCAAGTTGACTGACGCACTGCAGGGGCCCGGCGGCAACGCCGGCAAGTCCGCTGCAAAGCCTGGCGCGCCCCGCAAGGCGACGCCCGCAAAGCCCGCAGCGCCCTCCCCGGCCGCTGCGGCACGTCCCGCTGCCCCGAAGCCCGGCGCCCCGGCCCCCAAGCCGGCCCCCGCCGCCCCGGCGAGCAGCACCCCCGCAGCGCCTTCCGCGCCGGCTCCCGGCCCGCGTCCGGGCCCGAAGCCCGCGCCCAAGCCCGCTCCGGTGACCCCGGTGCCCGCCGCCGAGTTCTCGGCTCCGGCTCCGGCTCAGCAGGCTGCCCCGCAGCAGCAGGCCCCGCGTCCCGCGGGTGCCACCCCCGGCCCCCGCCCCGCCCGCCCGGCCCCGGCCGGCGGTCAGCGCGACGGTGGCCAGCGCGACGGCGGCCGTGGTGGCGAGCGCGGCGGCGACCGCCCCGCACGTCCCGCGGGCCAGGGCGCACCGCGCCCCGGCGGCCGTCCGGCCGGTCCCCGTCCGGGCAACAACCCCTTCACCTCCGGTGGCTCGACGGGCATGGCCCGTCCGCAGGCGCCCCGTCCCGGCGGCGCCCCGCGTCCCGGTGGCGGCCAGGACCGTCCGGGCGCCCCGCGCCCGCAGGGCGGCCCCGGTGGCGCCCCGCGCCCGCAGGGTCAGGGCGGTGCCCGTCCGACTCCGGGCGGCATGCCCCGTCCGCAGGCTCCCCGTCCGGGCGGTGCCCCCGGTGGTAACCGTCCGAACCCGGGCATGATGCCGCAGCGTCCCGCTGCCGGCCCGCGTCCCGGTGGTGGCCCCGGCGGTGGCCGTGGTCCCGGTGGCGGCGGTCGTCCCGGCGGCGCAGGCCGTCCCGGTGGCGGTGGCTTCGCAGGCCGTCCGGCCGGTCCCGGTGGCGGTGGCGGCGGTTTCGCCGGCCGTCCCGGTGGCGGCGGTGGCGGTGCGGGTCGTCCCGGTGGCGGTGGCGGTGGCTTCGGCGGTCGTCCCGGCTTCGGTGGACGTCCCGGCGGCCCCGGTGGCCGTGGTGGCACACAGGGTGCGTTCGGCCGTCCCGGCGGTCCCGCGCGTCGTGGTCGCAAGTCGAAGCGGCAGAGGCGCCAGGAGTACGAGGCCATGCAGGCCCCGTCGGTGGGCGGCGTCATGCTGCCTCGCGGCAACGGACAGTCCGTCCGTCTGTCGCGCGGTGCCTCCCTCACCGACTTCGCGGAGAAGATCAACGCCAACCCGGCGTCGCTCGTCGCCGTGATGATGAACCTCGGCGAGATGGTCACGGCGACGCAGTCCGTCTCCGACGACACCCTCAAGCTGCTCGCGGACGAGATGAACTACGTCCTCGAGATCGTCAGCCCCGAGGAGGAGGACCGCGAGCTGCTCGAGTCCTTCGACATCGAGTTCGGCGAGGACGAGGGCGGCGAAGAGGCCCTGGTCTCCCGCCCGCCGGTCGTGACCGTCATGGGTCACGTCGACCACGGTAAGACCCGACTGCTGGACGCGATCCGCAAGACGAACGTCGTCGCGGGCGAGGCCGGCGGCATCACGCAGCACATCGGTGCCTACCAGGTCTCCTCCGAGGTCAACGGCGAGGACCGCCGGATCACCTTCATCGACACCCCGGGTCACGAGGCGTTCACCGCCATGCGTGCCCGTGGTGCGAAGTCCACCGACATCGCGATCCTCGTGGTGGCGGCGAACGACGGTGTGATGCCCCAGACGATCGAGGCGCTGAACCACGCCAAGGCGGCCGAGGTGCCGATCGTGGTCGCGGTCAACAAGATCGACGTCGAGGGTGCCGACCCGACCAAGGTGCGCGGTCAGCTCACCGAGTTCGGTCTGGTGGCCGAGGAGTACGGCGGCGACACGATGTTCGTCGACATCTCCGCCAAGCAGGGCCTCAACATCGAGGCACTGCTGGAGGCCGTCGTCCTCACCGCCGACGCCTCGCTCGACCTGCGGGCCAACCCCGAGCAGGACGCGCAGGGTATTGCGATCGAGTCCCACCTCGACCGCGGCCGCGGTGCCGTTTCGACCGTCCTGGTCCAGCGCGGCACGCTGCGCATCGGCGACACGATGGTGGTCGGCGACGCGTACGGCCGTGTCCGGGCGATGCTCGACGACAACGGCAACAACGTCGAGGAAGCGGGTCCGTCGACCCCCGTCCTCGTGCTCGGTCTCACCAACGTCCCGGGTGCCGGCGACAACTTCCTGGTGGTCGACGAGGACCGTACGGCCCGTCAGATCGCCGAGAAGCGTGCCGCCCGCGAGCGCAACGCCAACTTCGCCCGCAAGGGTGTCCGGTTCTCCCTGGAGAACCTGGACGAGGCGCTCAAGGCCGGTCTGGTCCAGGAGCTCAACCTCATCATCAAGGGCGACGCGTCCGGTTCGGTGGAGGCTCTCGAGTCCTCGCTGCTCCAGCTCGACGTCGGCGACGAGGTCGACATCCGGGTCCTGCACCGCGGTGTGGGTGCGGTCACCGAGTCGGACATCGACCTGGCGACCGGCTCCGACGCCATCGTCATCGGCTTCAACGTCCGCGCTGCCGGGCGTGCCCAGCAGATGGCGGAGCGCGAGGGCGTCGACGTCCGCTACTACTCGGTGATCTACCAGGCCATCGAGGAGATCGAGGCGGCCCTCAAGGGCATGCTCAAGCCGGAGTACGAAGAGGTCGAGCTCGGTACGGCGGAGATCCGCGAGATCTTCCGCTCGTCCAAGCTGGGCAACATCGCCGGTGTGCTGGTCCGCTCCGGCGAGGTCAAGCGCAACACCAAGGCGCGCCTGCTGCGCGATGGCAAGGTCATCGCGGAGAACCTCAACATCTCCGGTCTGCGCCGCTTCAAGGACGACGTCACCGAGATCCGCGAAGGCTTCGAGGGCGGTATCAACCTCGGAAACTTCAACGACATCAAGATCGACGACGTCATCGCGACGTACGAGATGCGCGAGAAGCCGCGAGGCTGATCCACGGGAATTCCGGGGGGAGACCCCCGGACCTCTCCTCAACAGTCGGGGCCGGTCGACGGGTCGTATTTCCGTCGATCGGCCCCGGCCGTTCCGTGTACGGTTCTGGTGTCCCTGCCAAGCACTGGCAGGGCGCGAACCCGAACCGGCGGGACATCCGGGCATACATGTATGTGGGGACACTGTCCTTCGATCTGCTTCTCGGCGACGTACGGTCGTTGAAGGAGAAGCGCTCCGTCGTCCGTCCGATCGTCGCCGAGCTCCAGCGCAAATACGCGGTGAGCGCGGCGGAGGTGGGCGGTCAGGATCTCCATCGCAGGGCCGAGATCGGTCTTGCCGTGGTCTCCGGGGACACCGGACACCTCACAGATGTTCTGGACCGGTGCGAGCGGCTGGTGGCCGCACGCCCGGAAGTGGAGCTGCTGTCCGTACGACGGCGGCTGCACAGCGACGAAGACGACTGAGCAAGGCGAAGAAGGAGACGGACCAGTGGCCGACAACGCGCGGGCGAAAAAGCTGGCGGACCTCATCCAGGAGGTGGTCGCCGAGAAACTGCAGCGCGGCATCAAGGACCCGCGTCTGGGTACGCACGTGACCATCACGGACACCCGGGTCACCGGTGACCTGCGGGAGGCCACGGTCTTCTACACGGTCTACGGCGACGACGAGGAGCGGGCCAGCGCCGCGGCCGGTCTGGAGAGCGCCAAGGGCATCCTGCGCTCGGCGGTCGGAGCGGCGGCGGGGACGAAGTTCACCCCCACGCTGGCCTTCGTGGCGGACGCCCTGCCGGGCAACGCCAAGGCGATCGATGACCTCCTCGACCGGGCGCGTGCCTCGGACGCACGGGTGCGCGAGGCGGCCTCGGGCGCCACGTACGCCGGTGGTGCCGACCCGTACCGCAAGGCGGACGACGACAACGACGAGGACGCCGCCTCCGAATGACATCGCAGAAAACGCCGGACGGCCTTGTCATCGTCGACAAGCCGTCCGGCTTCACTTCGCACGACGTCGTCGCCAAGATGCGCGGCATCGCCCGGACCCGCCGCGTCGGCCACGCCGGCACGCTGGACCCGATGGCGACGGGTGTTCTCGTGCTCGGCGTCGAGAAGGCCACCAAGCTGCTGGGCCATCTCGCGCTGACCGAGAAGGAGTACCTCGGCACGATCCGGCTCGGCCAGAACACCGTCACGGACGACGCGGAGGGCGAGATCACCTCGTCCACCGACGCCTCCGGTGTGACCCGTGACGGCATCGACGCCGGGGTCGCGGCCCTGACCGGACCGATCATGCAGGTGCCGTCCAAGGTCAGCGCCATCAAGATCGACGGCAAGCGGTCCTACGCGCGGGTGCGCGGCGGCGAGGAGTTCGAGATCCCGGCCCGGCCGGTGACGATCTCGTCCTTCAACGTCTACGACGTCCGCCCGGAGGTCGCCGAGGACGGTACGCCGGTCGTCGACCTGGTCGTCTCGGTGGTCTGCTCCTCGGGCACATACATCCGCGCGATCGCCCGGGACCTCGGCGCCGGGCTCGGCGTCGGCGGGCATCTGACCGCGCTGCGGCGCACCCGGGTCGGGCCCTACGGCCTCGACACGGCGCGGACGCTCGACCAGCACCAGCAGGAGCTGACCGTGATGCCGGTGGCCGAGGCCGCCGCCTCTGCCTTCCCCCGCTGGGACGTCGACGAGAAGCGCGCCAAGCTGCTGCTGAACGGCGTACGGCTGGACATGCCGGCCTTCCCGCCGGGACCGGTCGGTGTCTTCGGGCCCGACGGGCGTTTCCTGGTGCTCGTCGAGGAGCAGAAGGGCAAGGCCAAGAGCCTCGCCGTATTCGTCTGACAGGCTCCGGGGGCGGACCGGTCCTTCGGGATTCTCATCGTGGAGCGGGCGGGGCAGCTCCCAGCGCCCGCTCCACGGTCCCCCACTTGTTCTGTCCACCGGACGCCGTTAATTCACTCCAATGGGCAGGCGCTCGGAGTGAATCGGGGGTGCATTCGGGGGCGCTTTTACTCCGAGTGGTACACGCGCTGATCATCGGACCTAACGTTCGGATCATGGGAAGCGGGCACCGGGCAGCGCTGGTACGTATCTGCGATCCGGCCGGCCGGCCGAGGGGTACCGGATTCGTCGCGGACGACCGGGGCACGGTACTGACCAGCCATGAAGCCGTGGACGGCCCCACCCGGCTGGTCCTGCACGGAACGGACGGCCGCAGCCGCGCGGTGGAGGCCGACGACATCACCGCGCTGCCCGAGCTGGATCTTGCCCTGCTGCACACAGCGGGGCCGGGCGAGCTGGGCGTGGAGCCGGTCCCGATCGCCCTGCGGGACCGGATCGACGACGGTACGTATCTGACGATCGCCGCGCACGGCTGGCGCGAGGCCCGGGTGCTCGGCACCGCCCCCGTGACGTACACCGCGAACGGCCGCTCCCACCGGATCGCGGCGCTGGAGCTGGCGCTCGGCACGGACGGCACGGACGCCCTGCGGCGCGGCGGCGCGGCCGTGGGCGGGCCCGTCCTCGACCCGGAGAGCGGCGCGGTCATCGCCGTGCTGGGCAGTGCGCTGCGTGCCGGGCACACGGGGGCGGGGTTCGCCGTGCCGCTCCGGGCGGCGGGCACCGAGGGCCCGCTCGGCGCCCTGCTGCGGCGCAACGCCACGAGCGTCCCCGGATACGGACGCGATCTGAACCTCGCGGGCGCCCTGCACCTCACCGCGACCTCGCTCGGCTCGGCGGACGGGCCGGCCGCCTGCCCCGATCCGGTCGAACGCCCGGACGTCACCGCGGAGTTCACCGCCTTCGCGGGCCCGGCCCGCGCCGGATCCGCACCGGACGGCCCCGCCGTCGTCCTCGGTCTCGTCGGAGCGCCGGGCACCGGCCGCACCACCGAACTGGCCGCGCTCACCGCACGCCGGGCACGCGGCCCGGTACCCGCGCCCACCCTCTGGCTGCGCGGCGCCGATCTGCTGGCCGACGACACCTCGGTCGCCGACGCCGTCGCCCGTGCACTGCGCAGGGCCGGGCGGATCGTCACCGCCGCCGGTGCCCGGGGCGACATGGCAAGGGCCACCCCCGAGCGGGTGGCCCGGCTGGCCGAGGAGTCCGGGATCCCCCTGCTGGTCCTGCTGGACGGCCCCGAGGAGATGCCTCCCGCGCTGGCCCACGAGCCGGCCCGGTGGACCACCGCCACCGTCGAGTGGCTGCGGGGCAACGGGGCGCGGCTGGTGATCGCCTGCGGACCCGAGCACTGGGAGACGGCCGGTGCGCTCTGCCCGCCCGGCGCGCTGCACCGCCCCGCCAGGCCGGCCAGGCGGCTGCCTCCCGCGGTCGGCCTGGGCGACTTCACCGCGGGCCAGGCCGGACAGGCCAAGGAGCGGTACGCCATCCCGCCCGAGGCACTCGCCCCCGGGCACGACCGGCACCCGCTCACTCTGCGCCTGCTCGCGGAGGTGCGCGCCGCGCTGCCGGGGGATGTCGCCGGGCAGCCCGGGACCGAGGAGGTCTTCGGCGCCCATCTGGACCTGATGTGCCTGCGCGTCGCGGTCCGCATCGCCGCCGCGTCCGGCCCGGCGCCCGGGGGCGGCGCGGTCCGCAGGCTGGCCGCCCGGGTGGCGGGGCAGGTCCACGAGGCGGCGCGGCGCTGTCTGGGCCCCGGGCAGGGGGAGCTGGACCGGGCGGCGTTCGAGGAGGTCTTCCCCTGGCGCACGGGCTGGGCGTCGGCCGTCCTCACCGAAGGCCTGCTCGTCCCGGCGGGCGCCGGCTACCGCTTCGCGCACGAGGAGCTCGGCGACTGGGTGCAGGGCGCCCACCTGGACGTGGACGCGGCGCTGCACGCGCTGGTCCACCGCTGGCACGCCCAGGAGGGGCCGGGCCGGGAGCCGGGGGCGGCGGCCGCCGAAGGCCGGGTTCCGCAGCCGAGGAAGCCGCCTGCGGCGACCGGGACGCGCACCCTGCCCGTACCGCGCCACCGCATCGGCCCGGTGATCCAGGCCCTGCTCCTCCTGGGCCGCAGGTACGGCCCCGCCGCCCTCTCCCACCAGCTGGCCGATCTCATCGAGGCGCTGGACCGGCTGTCCGCGGAGGCGGTGGCGAATCCGGGACCGCGCCACGACGCCCGCTGGTGGGCGGTCCGGCTGCTCTCCCAGACCCTGCTCCGGGTGCCCGACGCCCGGCCGCACCTCGGCGTGCTGCGGCTCCTGGCCGGCCGGGTCGTGCGCCGGGCGGCCACGGGCGCGCCGGGGGGCCCGGGGACGTACGCCGCGTTCGGGCCGTGGTTCTGGCAGCGGCTCAGGCTGTCCGAGGAGGACCGGATCGACCTGTTCCGGCGCCTCGTCCCGGCCGACGGCCCGCCCCCCGGCGAACCCCGTGCCGAGGGCGACCGCTCCGGAGGCACGTGTCCCGACGGCGGCGAGCGGTTCCTGGACGCCGTGGCGCGCCGCCTCGCCGACCGGCCCCGGACCGTACAGCCCCTGCTCTGCGGCTGGTTCACCGACGAGCGCCCGCTCCCCGCCGGGGACGGGGACGCGATGCGGCCGACCGTGGCGGCCGCCGCCCAGGCGCTCCTCTACGCCCGCCGGGACCTGGCCGTCGACGAGCTGACCGACGCGCTCGTCTCGACCCCCCACCCCAGGGCCGGGGAACTGCTCGCCGCGCTGGCCGAGGACGAGCCCTCCGCGCTGTGCCGGGCCGTCCACCGCTGGGCCCACGACGAGGACCGGCGCGCCCGCCGCACCGCCGCCGCCTCGTACGCGCTGGTCACCTCGGCTCACGCCACCCTGGACGCCGACCGCGGGCTGCTGCGCGGATCCGCCCTGGCCCTGCTGGCCCGCCCGACGGACACCGCCCTGCACGGGGCCGCGCTCGCCCTCCTCGTACAGGATCCGCGGACCCGGGACCGCTACCTCCCGCAGGCGCTCCGGGCCTTCGTCGCGGGGGAGTCCGGGCCGTCCGCGGAGGCGCTCGCCGTCGCGCTGCCCTCCCACCCGGAGCCGGTGCTCGCCGCGTTCCGGGAGCGGCTCACCCGGCCGGACGGCGGGGCGGGCGAGGTGCTGTGCTCACTGGCCGGGATCGACGCCCCCGCGCTCGCCCTGCACACCGCCGGGCTGGTGCGCGCCTACATCGACAGCCACCCGGACGACTCCGTGCACCCGGCCTCGTACATCGACCGGAGACTGGAGCGCGGCCCCGCCGCCCGCGCCCTGCTGCTGCCCCTGGTGACCGGGCTGCTGCGGGACCGCCCCGTCCCGCCGCCGGTACGCGGAGCGCTCGCCGGAGTGCTCGCCGCACCCGGGAGCCCCGCCTCCGGGCCGCTGAGGGAGCAGCTGCTGGAGGTCCTGCTGGATTTCGAGCAGGAGGCCCACCGCGATCCGGCCGTGCTCGACGCGCTGCTGCGGGCCGCCGCGACCGGCTCCGGCACCCGCGCCCCCGCCCGCACCCGCGCCCTGGTCCACCGCACCGGGACCCTGCTGGTCCGGACGCCCGAGGGCGCGGTCCGCTTCGACCGCCGGCTGGTCGAACTCGCCCGTGACGTACCCGGTTTCGCCGCCCTGATCACCGGGTGGCTGGCCGACGCCCCGCAGGAATGGGCGGTGCTCGTCGGCCCGAGCGCGCGGCGGACGGTGGAGGCGCTGGGCAGCGCGAAGGCGATGCCGATGCAGGCCGCGCGGCGTGAGCATGGCAGTCTTAGACCTGCGTAAGAGACAAACCCACGTACACAGGTTCGGGCGAGGAGCGGTCAGAGTGCAGCGCTGGCGTGGCTTGGAGGACATCCCCCAGGACTGGGGACGCAGCGTCGTCACCATCGGCTCCTATGACGGGGTGCACCGCGGGCACCAGCTGATCATCGGGCGCGCCGTGGAGCGCGCCCGCGAGCTGGGCGTGCCGTCGGTCGTGGTGACCTTCGACCCGCATCCCAGCGAGGTCGTACGGCCCGGCAGCCACCCGCCGCTGCTCGCCCCGCACCACCGGCGCGCCGAGCTGATGGCGGAGCTGGGGGTGGACGCGGTGCTCATCCTGCCGTTCACCAGCGAGTTCTCGAAGCTGGCGCCGACCGACTTCATCGTGAAGGTGCTCGTCGACAAGCTGCACGCGCAGCTGGTCATCGAGGGGCCGAACTTCCGCTTCGGCCACAAGGCCGCGGGGAACGTGCAGCTGCTCACCGAGTTCGGTGAGACCTACGACTACCGCGTCGAGGTCATCGACCTGTACGTGAGCGGCGAGGCGGGCGGCGGCGAGCCGTTCTCCTCCACCCTCACCCGGCGGCTGGTGGCCGAGGGCGATGTCGCGGGCGCCGCCGAGATCCTGGGCCGCCCGCACCGGGTCGAGGGCATCGTGGTCCGCGGCGCGCAGCGCGGCCGTGAGCTCGGCTTCCCCACGGCCAACGTGGAGACCCTGCCGCACACCGCGATCCCCGCCGACGGCGTCTACGCGGGCTGGCTGAACGTGAACGGCGAGGCGATGCCCGCCGCGATCTCGGTCGGCACGAACCCGCAGTTCGACGGCACGGAGCGGACGGTGGAGGCGTACGCGATCGACCGCGTCGGCCTCGATCTGTACGGGCTCCATGTCGCGGTGGACTTCCTGGCGTACGTGCGCGGGATGCTGAAGTTCGACTCGATCGACGACCTGCTCGTGGCGATGGCCGCCGATGTGAAGCGGTGCAGCGAGCTGATCTCCGCGTACAAGCGCGGCTGAACCTCTTCCCGTACGGGACGACGCGGGGCCGGAACCGTTTCGACGGTTCCGGCCCCGCGTCGTCGCACCGGCCGCCCTGCTACGCGCGGGCCTTCGCGGCCGCGACCGCCCAGTGGCACGCCACCTGGGTCTGCCCGCCGCCCGCGAGCACCGGCAGATCCTTCGTACGGCAGGCCTCCGCGACGCCCGCCCGTTCCGCCTCGCCCGAGGCCAGCACCTGGCAGCGGGCGTGGAACCGGCAGCCGGAAGGCACCCTGGACGGGTCCGGCGGCTCACCGGTCAGGATCACCGGCTCCGCACCGGACTCCGGCAGCACCGACAACAACGCCTGGGTGTACGGATGCTGAGGAGCCGTCAGGATCTCCTCCACCTTGCCCGTCTCCACGATCCGGCCGAGGTACATCACCGCGACCCGGTCCGCGATGTTCCACGCCAGCCCGAGGTCGTGCGTGACCACCAGCGCGGACAGGCCCAGCTCGTCCCGCAGCCGCAGCAGCAGGGCCAGGATCTCGCCGCGCACCGAGGCGTCCAGAGAGGCCACCGGCTCGTCGGCCACGATCAGCTCGGGCTCCAGGACCAGCGCGCCCGCGATCACGACCCGCTGGCGCTGACCGCCGGACAGCTCGTGCGGATACCGCAGGAAGAACCGCTCCGGGGGCCGCAGCCCGGCCCGGGACAGCGCCCCGGCCACCGCCTCCCGCTCGTCCCCGGCGTACCCGTGGATCCGCAGCCCCTCGGCGACGGCGTCGTACACCGTGTGCCTCGGGTTGAGCGAGCCACTGGGGTCCTGGAGCACCAGCTGGACCCGCTTGCGGTACGACTTCAGCGCCCGGCTCGCGTAGTCGAGCGGCTTGCCCCCGAAGGTGACCTGCCCGGACGTCGGCGGGACCAGGCCCAGCAGCGAACGCGCCAGCGTCGTCTTGCCGCAGCCCGACTCGCCGACCAGCGCGACGATCTCGCCGGGCCGGATGTCCAGGTCGACACTGTCCACGGCCCGCGCCGGGGCGGCCCCGCGCCGGCCGGGGAAGGTGACCTTCAGCGCCTCGGCGCTGAGCAGGGGAGTGGTGGTGCTCATGGTGTGCTCCTTGCTTCCTCGGCGCCCGGCAGGGCCGGGACCGCGACCGCCCCCGGCTCCACCAGCACACAGGCGGCCCGCCGCTCCGGCCCCGCGGCCCGCAGCTCCTGGTCCTCGGTGGTGCAGGACTCCAGGGCCACCGGGCAGCGCGGGTGGAAGGTGCAGCCGCCGGGCAGTGCCGACGGGTCGGGCGGATCGCCGGGCAGCCCGCGGGGTGCGAACCGGGAGGCCGGGTCGCCGATGCGCGGGAACGCGCCGGACAGGGCCCTGCCGTACGGGTGGTGCGCGTTCTCGTAGACCTCGGACGCCGGGCCCTCCTCGACGACCCGGCCCGCGTACATCACCGCGAGCCGGTCGCAGGTGTCCGAGAGCACCGCGAGGTCATGGCTGATCATGATCAGGCCGAGGTCCTGCTCGGACACCAGCTGCTCGATCAGCCGCAGGATCTGGGCCTGGATCATCACATCGAGGGCCGTGGTCGGCTCGTCCGCGATGATCAGACCCGGGTCGCAGGCGAGCGCCATCGCGATCATCACGCGCTGCCGCTGCCCGCCGGAGAGCTCGTGCGGATAGGCGGAGGCGCGGGCGGCGGGCAGCCCCACCTGCTCCAGCAGCTCGCCCGCCCGCTTCGCCGCCGCGGCCTGCGTCGCCTTCCGGTGCAGCAGGATCGGTTCGGCGATCTGGTCCCCGATGCGGTGCACCGCATTGAGCGAGTGCATCGCGCCCTGGAAGACGATCGACGCGCCCGCCCAGCGCACCGCCCGGACCTGGCCCCACTTCATGGTGAGGACGTCCTCGCCGTTCAGCAGGATCTCGCCGGAGACCTTCGTACCGGCGGGCAGCAGCCGCAGCAGCGCGAGCGCCAGCGTCGACTTCCCGCAGCCCGACTCACCGGCGATGCCGAGCTTCTGCCCCGCGTCGACCGAGAGGTTCACACCACGGACGGCCTGTGCTCCGCCGGCGTACGTCACCGTGAGGTCCCGTACGTCGAGAAGCGGCGTCTTCTGGATGCTCGTCGTGCTCAACGGGCCACCCCCAGCTTGGGATTGAGGACGGACTCGATGGCGCGGCCGCACAGCGTGAACGCCAGGGCCACCAGGGCGATGGCGATGCCGGGCGGTGCCAGGTACCACCAGTCGCCCGCGCTGACCGCGCCCGCCTCGCGGGCGTCCTGGAGCATGCCGCCCCAGGAGGTGGTCGTCGGGTCGCTGAGACCGAGGAAGGCCAGGGTGGCCTCGGTGAGGATCGCGCTGGAGATCACCAGCGTGGTCTGCGCGAGCACCAGCGGCATCACGTTCGGCAGCACGTGCCGGACCATGATGTGCCCGTGGCCGCCGCCCAGCGCGCGGGCCCGTTCGATGTACGGGCGGGACTCCACGGCGAGCGTCTGGGCCCGGACCAGCCGGGCCGTGGTCGGCCAGGTCGTGACCCCGATCGCGATGATGACCGTCCACATCGAGCGGTCCATCACCGTGGCGAGCGCGATGGCGAGGACCAGCGTCGGCATCACCAGGAACCAGTCGGTGATCCGCATCAGGACCGTCGAGTACCAGCCGTGGAAGTGGCCCGCGACGATGCCGACGACCGTACCGATGGCGACGCACAGGAACGCCGCGAGCAGGCCGACCGTCAGTGACACCCGGGTACCCCACACCAGCAGCGCCAGCACGCTGCGGCCGAACTGGTCGGTGCCGAGAGGGAATTCACCGCTCGGCGACTCCAGCGCACCGCCGGGGGCGCCGGTGACGCTCTGCGAGTCGGCCCCGACGAGCTGCGGCGCGAACAGGGCGACCAGCGCGATCAGGGCGAGCGCCGCCAGACCCCACAGTCCGCTCCGGTGGCCCCGGTACTCCCGCCAGAAGCGGGCGACGGACCGGCGCTTGCGCGCGCGGGCCAGAGAGCGCGGAGTCTGCGCGGTCTCCGCCTTCGTGGGCGTGGGCATGGATTCGGTCGTCATCGGCCCACCCGGGGATCGAGCAGCGGATAGAGCACATCGGCAAGGGTGTTCGCCAGGATCACCGCGGTGGCGAAGACGAAGAACAGCCCTTGCACGAGCGGGAGATCGGGCACGCTGAGCGCCTGGTAGAAGAGGCCGCCGAGGCCCGGCCAGGAAAACACCGTCTCGACCAGGATCTGTCCGGCGACCACATGCCCGAGGTTCACGAACATCAGGGTGAAGGTCGGCAGCATCGCGTTCGGCACGGCGTGCTTGCGGCGTACGACGTCGTCCCGCAGCCCCTTCGCGCGGGCCGTCGTCAGATAGTCGCTGCCCATCTCGTCGAGCAGCGAGGAGCGCATCACCAGGAGCGTCTGCGCGTACCCGACCGCGACCAGTGTGATCACCGGCAGGACCAGATGGTGCGCCACGTCGAGGACGTAGGCCAACCCGGTCTCGCTGCCCGACTCCAGACCGCCCGTCGGGAACATCCCGGGGATCGGGCCGATGCCCACCGCGAAGACGATGATCAGGAGCAGGCCCAGCCAGAACGACGGCACCGAGTAGAGCGTGAGCGCGAACGCGGTGTTGAAGCGGTCGCTCATGGAGCCGTTGCGCCACGCGGTACGGGTGCCGAGCCAGATGCCGAGCGCGGTGTAGAGGACGTACGACGTGCCGGTGAGCAGCAGGGTCGCCGGCAGCGCTTCGGTGATCTTGTCGATGACCGGCGTGTGGAACTGGAAGGAGGTGCCGAAGTCGCCCGTGAGGGCGTCTCCCACGTACGACGTGAACTGCTGCCACATCGGCTGGTCGAGGCCGAACTGATGCCTGAGCGACTGGAGTTGTTCGGCGGAGACGCGCCTGCCGCCCGTCATCTGCTTCACCGGGTCGCTGGGAATGAGCCGGAAGAGGAAGAAGCTGGTGACCAGAACGGCGATGAGCGAGACCGCCGCTCCCGCGATCTTGGCCGCCACGTATTGGAGGTATGCCTTGGTGTTGCGCGCCCGTGGACCGCGGGCGGCCGACGGGCCGGACCGAGCCGGGCCGTCGGTGTCCGCGTCCGCGATCTGCACGAGCGCCGGAGTGCTGTCAGCTGTCATGGGGAACTCTCGTTACTCGTGCTGCACGTGGAGGGGCCGACCGGTGAGCTGCACGTTCACCGGCCGGTCCCTCTCTCGACCCGTCCGAGTGGTTACTCGCGGTCGTCCGCCGTGTTGCGGCGGCGCATCGCGATGAACAGCCCGCCACCGGCGAGCACCACGACCACCACGATGATGCCGATGACGACGCCGGTCGAGCTCGACCCGCCGGAGCCGTCCGAACTGCCGCCGGACGCAGGAGCCGCGGACCACCAGCTCCAGTAACCGTCCTGGCCGTAGATGTTGCCGGCCGCCTCGGGCATGGTCGTGATCGACTTGATCTGGTCGGTGCGGTACGCCTCGACCGCGTTCGGGTACGCGATGACGCTCATGTACCCGGATTCGTAGAGCCACGACTGCATCTGGTTGACGATCCCGGCGCGCTTGGCCGGGTCGTACTCGGCGAGCTGCTTCTTGTAGAGCTCGTCGTACTGCTTGTCGCAGATGAAGTTGTCGGTGGCGGCGCTGTCCTTGGCCTTGACCGGCAGCGCGGCGCAGGTGTGGATGCCGAGGACGGCGTCGGGGTCCGGGCTGACGGACCAGCCGTCGAAGGCGAGGTCGTACTCACCGGCGTACCAGGGCACCGAGACGTTGTCGAGGCAGTCGACCTTCAGGCCGATGCCGAGCTTGCCCCACCACTCCTTGAGGTACTTGCCGATCGCCTTGTCGTTCGGGTCCGTGGCGTGGCACAGGATGCGCAGGTCGAGCGGCTTGCCGTCCTTGCCGACCCGCTGGTCGCCCTTGAGCTCGTAGCCCGCCTCGTCGAGCAGCTTGGCCGCCTTGGCCGGGTCGTACGCCAGGCTCTGCTCGGCGGTCGGCTGCCAGTGGTACGCGGAGAAGCGCGGCGGGATGTAGCCCTGGCCCTCGACGGCGTGCCCCTGGAAGACCTTGTCGATGATGGTCTTGCGGTCGATGGACAGGAAGAGGGCCTGGCGCACCTTCTGGTCGAGAAGGGCCTTGCTGCCGTTGCCGAACTTCTTGCCGTCCTTGGTCTGCGCGCCCGGGTTGGTGGCCAGCGCGAAGAAGCGGCGGCCCGGACCCTCGTTGACCTTGACGTTCTTCTCGCCCTTGAGGGACGCGGCCTGAGCGGGCGTCAGCGCGGGGGAGCCGGCGACGAAGGAGACCTCGCCCTTGCGCAGCGCGGCGACCGCGGCGTCCTGGTCCTTGTACGTCTTGAAGACCAGCTCGTCGAACTTCGGCTTGCCACGCCAGAAGTCCTTGTTGGCCTTGAGCTTCACGTACTGGTCGACCTTGTAGTCGGTCAGGATGAACGGCCCGTTGCCGACGATCGGGAACGTCTTGTCGTTGTTGAACTTGGAGAAGTCACCGACCTTCTCCCAGACGTGCTTCGGCACTATCGGCACATCGAGTGCCGCCATGGTGGCCTGCGGCTCCTTGAGCTCGATGACCAGCTGCGTCGGGCTGGGAGCCGTCACCTTCTTGAAGTTCGCGACGAAGTTGCCGTTGGCCTGCGTGGCGGCCTCGTCGGTCATCATCTTGTTGAACGTCCAGGCCGCGTCCTCGGCGGTGGCCTGCTGCCCGTCCGACCACTTGGAGTCGGACCGGATGGTGTACGTCCAGGTCAACTTGTCCGCGGACGGCTCCCACTTGGTGGCGAGGCCGGGGATCGCGTGGTTGTCCTTGGGGTCGTAGTTGGTGAGGAAGTCGTACATGAGCCGGGAGATGCTGGTGCTCATGAGCCGCTGAGCGAGAAACGGGCTCAGCGAGTCGACGCTCTGTGCGACGGCGACGGTCAGTGTCGACTTTCCGCTGTCGGCGGCCTGCGCCTGCTGCGTCGCGGCGCCGAGCGGCACACCCGGGACGATGGATCCGGCGGCCAGCGCAAGTGCGGCGGCACCGGAGGCCAGGAGGACACGCAGACGTGAGCGTGGCTGGGCGGAGCGTGGTGGAACTCTTTCGACCATGGTCAGGGACCTCGCGTCATGACTCGCACGGAGAAGGCGGGTTGATCTGTGGTTCGCCAGCTGGTGAAGCGAAGGTTTATCAGCGGGGGTCGAGCCGCGTCAACGGTCATCGAAACGGCGTGTGGTCTGCGGGAATGCACAGAGGGTCCGCACCGTGGAGACGGTGCGGACCCTCATTGGTTTAGACCTCTGACGCCTTACTGCTGAGGCGCTGACGGCGGCTGCTGCTGCCATCCCGCGGGCGGTACGGGCCCCTGGAACTCGGGCGGGACCGGCTGTCCGGGCTGACCCGGCTGACCAGGCAGGGCGGGCTGCCGCTGGTGGGGCGGGAGCGGGCCGGCCGGAGCCGCGGCGGACGGGGCCTGCGGGGGCAACGGCTGCTGCCAGCCGTTCTGTTGCGCCCCGGGACCGGGCTGCGGTGGGTACGGCTGCGGGGGCTGCTGGCCGCCGTACGGCTGCTGCTGCTGCTGCGGGTACCCCTGCGGCTGCGGATGCTGTGGGTACCCCTGCGGCTGCGGCTGCTGCGGGGCGTACGGCTGCTGGCCGGGCATCGGCGGGGCGTACTGCGGCGGCGGGTTGGAGCCGTTGGAGGTCCAGAGTCCCTGCTGCTGCTGGGCGCGCGAGAAGTCCTCGGCGACCATCGCGGAGAGGTTGAAGTACGCCTCGCGGGTCTTGGGACGCATCATGTCGAGGTCGACCTCGGCACCGGCCGACAGATGCTCGTCGAACGGTACGACCACCACGCCGCGGCAGCGTGTCTCGAAGTGCTGCACGATGTCGTCGACCTTGATCATCTTGCCGGTCTCGCGGACCCCCGAGATGACCGTGATGGAGCGCTGCACGAGCTCCGCGTACCCGTGCGCCGAGAGCCAGTCCAGGGTGGTGGACGCGCTGGACGCGCCGTCGACCGAGGGCGTCGAGATGATGATCAGCTGGTCGGCGAGGTCCAGCACCCCGCGCATCGCGCTGTAGAGCAGGCCGGTGCCCGAGTCGGTGAGGATGATCGGGTACTGCTTGCCCAGCACGTCGATCGCGCGCCGGTAGTCCTCGTCGTTGAACGTCGTGGAGACCGCCGGGTCCACGTCGTTGGCGATGATCTCCAGACCGGAGGGCGCCTGCGAGGTGAACCGGCGGATGTCCATGTACGAGTTGAGGTACGGGATCGCCTGGACCAGGTCACGGATGGTGGCACCGGTCTCGCGGCGCACCCGGCGGCCGAGCGTGCCCGCGTCCGGGTTGGCGTCGATGGCGAGGATCTTGTCCTGCCGCTCGGTGGCCAGGGTCGCGCCGAGAGCGGTGGTCGTCGTGGTCTTGCCGACACCGCCCTTGAGGCTGATGACCGCGATCCGGTAGCAGGACAGCACGGGCGTACGGATCAGGTCGAGCTTGCGCTGTCGCTCGGCCTCCTCCTTCTTGCCGCCCAGCTTGAAGCGGGACGCCCCGGAGGGGTTGCGGCTGCTCTTCGCCTTCTGCTTGCCCCGGACCAGCCGGTCGGATGAGAGCTCCACGGCGGCCGTGTACCCGAGCGGGGCGCCGGGCACGGAGCGCTCGCGCTGGTCGTGGGTGACGGGGGTGGGCCAGGCGCCCCCGGTGCGGGGGTCGACGGGCTGGTCCAGCTGCCCCGGCTGACCCAGCTGCCCCGGCTGACCCAGCTGTCCGGGCTGGCCGGGCTGGCCCTGCGGCGGCTGCGGCTGCGGCTGCTGTTGCTGGGGAAGCTGGGGCTGGGCGGGCTGCTGCGGGGTCACCTGGGCGGGCAGATTGGGCGCGGCCTGAGCCGGAGGCTGAGGCGTCTGCGGTGCCTGAGGTCCGCCCTGGACCTGCGGCGGCAGCGGGGCGCCCTGCCGCGCGGGCCACTGAGGCGTCTGGGACTGCTGGGGCGCCTGAGGCTGCTGAGGTGCCTGCGGGAAGCCGTAGCCGCCCTGAGCGGGTGTCTGCTGCGCCGGGGGAGCGGGCTGCTGCGGGAAGCCGTAGCCACCATGGGGCGGCCGGGGTGCCTGCGGCTGCTGCGGCTGAGCCGCCCCGGCCTGCGGGAAGCCGTAACCGCCGGGCGCCTGTCCGGCCGGGCCGGGCGCGGGCCACTGCGGAGCCGACTGCGGCGCGGCGGGCTGGAAGGCGGGCGGCAGCGGCGGCAGCCCGCCGCCTTGCGGCGGTGCCGGGGCCCAGGGGTTCGGTGTGGCGGGTGCCGGGGCGTTCTGCGGTGCGTGGCCGGGTGCCGCGTCCCGGGGCGCCGCATCCGGGACGGCGTCGGAGGGGGCGGAGTCCTGCGGCCCGTCGGCGGCACTGCCCGGGGCATCCGTCCGGGCCTCGGGGGCGGAGTCCGGGACGGCGGCGTCGTCGGGCTCACCGGCGGAGGTGTCCGTCGCCTGCGCGGAGTCGGAGGCAGGCGCCTCGCCCACGCCCGTACCGCCGACACCGTCACCGGCATCGGCCTGTGCGGGACTTGAGCCCGAAGCCGGGCCCGAAGCCGCCACCGGGTAGTCCCCGGCCGCGTCCGCCGAACGCCCCTCGATCTCCGCGATCTGCCGCTTCAGCGAGGCCGGGGAGAACCGCATGGTCGTGCCGCTCTCCACATCCCCACTCCCGAGCGGGTCCGACGCACCGCCGGAATCCGCCGCGCTCGCCGCGGGAGCAGGTGTGGCGTCCCCCGTCGTGGCGTCGCCGGCCGCGGACTGGGCGGGAATGGGTGCGGGAACGGGCGCGGGTGCGGGCGCGGGCGGTGCCGGAGTCCAGTCGGAGTCGAAACCGCCCCCGGCCGACGGCGCGGGCGCGGGTACGGACAGCGGCGCTCCGGTGGGCGGCGGAGGCGGCGCCAGATGCGTTCCGGCACCGCCCGACGAGTCCCCCGGCGCGTTCTGCGTGTACCAGGCGGGCGGGGTGTAGTCGATGGTGAACTCACCCGTCATCTCGGCGGGCTCCGCGTCGGACGACTCGTCGACGGGCTTGTTCCAGCCCCCGCGGATCTCGTCCCGATCGCCGTTCACTTTGCCTCCTGGTGTGGTCGAGCACCCTTGTGCCGTAGTGGGTGGGGGGGCGACCGTTTCCGTCTGCCTGACCGCCCGGCTCTCCCCCTGGGACACGCATTGCCTGCCCGCAGGTTCTTCTGCCGCGCCCGGACCCACCCTAATCGTCATGGGGCTCGCTCCGGCAGGCCGTACGGCACTGCAAGAGCTGTCCCGTGCATCACGTGCCGCCCTCAAGTGGACCGAGTACGACACAGCGTGAAGGGTGAAGCGGTCAAACATGCACATCTGCGTACGGAAAGCCGAACGTTCCGTACGGGCGGCGCGAGCGGGCAAGCGCCCGTCAGTCCATCCTGCGCGCGCCGCCCAGGAGTCCGGTCTCGGCATCCGTCGCCTGGGTCATCACGAACTGCCGGTCGCGCCCCGCGGACCAGAGCGTGACCCCGTCCGCCAGCGTGGACAGCGCCTGGGTCTCGGCAGCCGGAAGGTGCAGTATGCGACCGATCTGTGCCGCTTCGTCAGGGGATACCCGTTGAATGCCGACCAGGGCCGATTTCTCGATCAGCCTCGGTGCCACCGGGCTGAGATACGGCAGCAGCGTCAGCACCGACTGCCACGGCCCGGACACCACCCGCCCGCGCGGTGGCCGCATGCCGCAGTCCCGCACCACGACCACCGGCGAACCGGCCGACGGCCCCTGCGGCGGCACCCGTCCGACATCGTGCAGCGTGATGCACGGCTGACCGCCGCCCGCCGCGTGCGCGAGGGCCGTCCAGGTCTGGGCCCGGCCGGTCTCCACGACGATCCGCGCACCGGTGGCAGCTGCCCGCAGCGCGAGCACCTGTGCCGTCCACACCCCGCCGATCAGCGTGACCTCGCACGGAGTCGGCCGGTTGACCCCCAGCACGGCGGGACGGCCGTGGGCGTCCACGCCGATCACCACGCCGTCGTCTCCGACCGGCAGGGCCAGCGACGCCAGCTGGTCGAGCGAGACCGACTGCCGTGCCCGTCGCGGACCGATCAGCCCGAAGCCGAGCCGGCTCCCTGCGTTCGTGGGTGCGGACATCAGCGGGTACCCCCGAGAGGCAGTGTGGCGAGCACGCCGGGCAGCTGCTCGCGGTCGAGCCGTACCAGCGAGGTCCTGACCCCGCGGGCGGTGCGCTCCAACTCGTGGCGGGCGCCCAGCAGTTCCTCGTCGCTGCGGCCGGTGATCCGGATGTGTCCGGTGATCGAGACGCCCTGCCGCTCGCCGTGCCCCAGCGTGAGGCTGAAGGTCGTGGCGAGCGCCGGGAGCGAGGTGAGCAGGGCCACGAGCTGCGGCATCGCGGCACCGCCGGCGCCGAACTGCGGCCAGCGGGCCACCCAGTAGGTGGTGTGCCACCGGTCGTCGCAGCGCCAGGTCCGCGCGGTCTCCTCGGTACGGCGTGCCGGCGTCCCGCTCAGACCGGCCTGCGTCATGGCCGGTGCGCTGGCGCAGACCGAGGTCGCGATCGCGGACGTCAGCTCCTGCTCGGTCAGCACCGTCGCACGGAAGCCGGCCCCGGTCAGCCGGCTGGACAGCTGGTCGGCCGCGCGCACCACGCACTTCTGCGCCCCCGTGATGCCACCGCCGCGCGCCTGCACGGCCTCCGGGCACAGCTCCGGGGTCAGCTTGAGCGCGATCCAGGTGATCCGGACGGCGGGCGAACCCGTCTGGGCCTGCAGCGGTGCGTAGTTGCGCGCGGCGATGGACTGCTGGGGCAGATGGGGGGCGGGCGCGGGCTGGGTGTGCTGCACGATCTGCGCCGACTCCAGCCGGATCCCGTCGACTTCGAGCACATCCCGTACGAGCGCCAGGGGCAGCGGCTGCGCGGACCGGTCCGGCCTGAGCGCCGAGACGTCCGACTCCACCTGGAGGACGGCCGTGACGAACGTACCGTCACCGATCATGCCGACCGGCCGCCGGTCACGGTCGCTGAACGAGTACGTACGCAGCGCCGGATCGCACTCGACGGCGGGCGCGATCCCCGGCTCCGTGCCCGCAGGCAGCTGCAGCGCGGCGGCCCTGCGGGAACGAGCGCGCAGCGAGAGGACGGTGCCCAGCAACTCCGGCAGCGAGCGGCGGTGTCTGCGTACGACGGCCAGCAGCACCAGCAGCGCGGCGATCACGACGGCCGGCGCCAGCAGAAGCGGGTCGACCACCCACGCCGCGAGCAGCAGCGCGGCCGCGATCTCCAGCAGTACGAGTTGTTGCAATCGGAATGAACCGAGCTTCCCGACCCGCCCGTTGGCGCGGCCGGAGGCCGGTCCGGTGGAACGCCGCGCGGGGCCGTGCGGAGCAGGTGGACCACCGGCTCCGGGAGCTGCGGGGCCCGTTGTGTTCCCGGCCGGACGTGCCCGTGTCGCGGAAGCCGTCATCCCGGCGTTCCCCCCGTTCATCGGTCCCCAACTCCACCCGTATGCCGCCCGACCCGGTCGGGGCCCTGGCGGCCGGATCACCCTACCCGCCCCACCACCGCCCGCGGTCAGCAGGCATAGTAGGGGGCCGGTCCGGCACCGAGGTCCGGCATCGCGGCCCGGCCCGGCGGCCGGCGACGCGAACGCTCCCGGTGCCGCGCGGGGAGACACGGGGAGACGAAGCGACTCATGGCATCACGGCGGGATGAGCTCAACGCATACACCTTCGCGAAGAAACGCACGGTGGCGGCATTCCTCCAACCCTCGTCCAACGGCACCGAGGAGGGCGCTCCGCGCCCGCTGCGCGCGGTCCTGCCGAGCGTGGTCGTCGGGGCCCTGATCCTCGCGGGCTTCGGTGCCGTCGGCATGTTCAAGCCCACCGCTCCCAAGAACTGGGACAAGCCCGCCACCAAGGTGATCGTCGGCAAGAAGTCCACCACCCGCTACGTCGTGCTCACCACCGGCAAGGGCAAGAAGAAAAAGACCCTGTTGCACCCCGTGCTCAACCTCGCCTCGGCCCGGCTGCTGCTCAACCCGGCCGAGTACGACGTCATCCAGGTCGCGGACGACGTCCTGGACGCGGGCAAGCCCCCGCGCGGGCCGATCCTCGGCATTCCGTACGCCCCCGACCGGCTGCCCGAGGCCGTGGACGCCGGGACGGCGAAGCGGTGGGCCGTCTGCGTACAGCCCGGCGGCAAGGGCAACACCGTGCAGAAGGCCGCCTTCGTCTTCGGCGCACGCGACAACAAGCTGACCGAGGGCAGGCAGAAGCTCGGCGGCGGCCAGGTGCTCTACGTCCAGGGCCAGGACCGGGCCCGGTACCTCGTCGACGCGAAGGGCACCAAGTACCGCATCGCCGAGACCGCCGCCGACAGCGGCCATCTGACCAACGCCCTGGTCGGGAGCAGGCAGCCGCAGTCCGTCACCGACGACTGGCTGGCCACCCTGCACGACGGCAGTCCGATCGTCTTCCCGGTGATCCCCGGCAACGTCGGCGCCCCGGCACACGTCGCGGGGCAGCTCTCCGCCGAGGAGAACAAGGTCGGCACGGTCCTGCGGACCAGGACCGGAGAAGGCACCAGTTACTACGTGGTGCTCGAAGGAAAGGTCCAGCGCGTCTCCGAGTTCACCGCCTGGCTGCTGATCAGCTCACCGCAGACGGCCGAGCTGAACCTGGAAGGCGAGGCCCGCGCCGTCGGCCTCCAGGACTTCGTGCCCGACACCGCGGCCTTCGCCGGCCAGGCCGCGCACTGGCCTGCCCACCGGACCCAGCAGGTCAACTCCGCCGAGAGCGGCAGCAGCGGCCGCGACACCATCTGCAGCGTGCTGCGCAACGTCGACGGCTCGGGCCGGACCACCCTGAGCACCTGGGCGGGCACCGCGTATCCCGCCTCCATCGCCGCCGGCGGCACCAGCACCTATGTCACCCCCGGCAGCGGCCTGCTCTTCACCCAGGTCCGGGGCCGGCAGACCAGGCCCGACGGATCACTCTTCCTGGTGACCGACACCGGACTGCGCTACGCGGTCCAGGCGAACGGTGACAGCGACGCCAGGCGCTCCGACATCGGCACCGGCGACCAGCAGAAGCAGTCGGACGGCCGCCCCGAGCCCAGCCAGGCGCAGAGCAGGCTCGGATACGAGAAGGTGACGCCCGCCCTCGTACCGATCGAATGGTCGGACTTCCTGTCCAAGGGCCCCAGGCTGGACACCAACAGCGCCCGCCAGCCCCAGGGTTCATGACGTTGCGGAAGACGGCGGGCAGAGTACGGCCCGGGGGAGGAACACAGATGGGGTACCGGAAGACGGTCCGGACGATGGCGGTCACCGCCGCACTCGCCGCACTGGCGGCGCCGGGGGCCGCGTACGCCGCCGAGGGCACCGGGGAACCCGGCGACGTGGGCCTGGACGGCGGCGGCGAGTGCACCTTCCCGATGAAGCAGCAGTACGAGGGCCGCCCCTGGCCGCTGCAACGCGTCCTGCTGGACGAACTCTGGCAGGACACCAAGGGCAAGGGCGTACGCGTCGCCGTCATCGACACCGGCGTGGACAACGACAACCTGCAGCTCAGGACGGCCGTCGACGCATCGGCGGGCGCCGACTACCTCAAGGGCGGCAAGAGCGACGGCACGGTCGACGAGGTCGGCCACGGCACCAAGGTCGCCGGCATCATCGCCGCCCGCCCCCGCAAGGGCACCGGATTCGTCGGACTGGCCCCCGAGGCCACGATCATCCCGATCCGCCAGAACGACGAGAAGAACAGCGGCAAGGACACCACCATGGCCACCGCGATCGACCACGCGATCGCCAAGGGCGCCCAGGTCATCAACATCTCCCAGGACACGACCAAGGCCCTGGAGGAGACATCCACACTGGGCCGGGCGGTGGCCAGGGCGCTCGACAAGAACATCGTCGTGGTCGCCTCCGCGGGCAACGACGGCATGGACGGCAGGCTGAAACGCACCTACCCCGCCGCCTTCGACGGAGTCCTGGCCGTCGCCTCGTCCGACCGCAACAACGAGCGCGCCCCGTTCTCCCAGGCCGGCGATTTCGTCGGGGTCGCCGCCCCGGGCGTCGACATCGTCTCCACCGTCCCCGGCAACGGCCAGTGCACCGACAACGGCACCAGCTTCTCCGCCCCCTACGTCGCCGGGGTCGCCGCCCTGATGCGGGCCAAGTACCCGAAGTGGACGGCGGCCCAGATCGTCGCCCGGATCGAGCAGACCGCCGAACGCTCCGTCACCGGCCATGACGACTACGTCGGCTGGGGCGTCGTCGACCCGGTCCGCGCCCTGTCCGGGGACGACCTCCCGCAGAACGCCCCGCATCCGGACCCGGCGCCGCCGAAGGCACCGGCCCCCGAGCCCGCGCACCTCTCCCTGTCGGAGACACCGCAGGAGCGCAGCGAGCGGTACGCCACCTACGCGCTGGCCGCGGCAGCCGTCCTGGTCGGGGTGATCGGCGGGGCCGCGACGGTGGTCCGGGACGCCCGCCGAAGGCGCGCCGCACGATGACACGGCCGCCCGGCGATGTGGCCGGCCACTGGTGAAGAGCGGTTGGGGAGAGACCGTGAAGTGGCTAGGGTGGTAACAGACTTCACGTGTGTGACGGGGGAACGAGAAATGGCCTGCGCCGAGTTCGAGCCACGGGAGTGCCGAGACGGTGCTTTCCCGGCCTGGACCTTCCCCATTCCTTTGCCGGAGCACATGGGAACGGAAGGATCCTGACCGTGACGGACGGACAGGCCAGGCAACCGAGAGATAGGACTTGCGGATGACCAGCCCCTCAGGCGGTTTCGGACTTGCCGACGATCCGATCGTCCAGGCGAAGAACAAGATCATCGAGACGGGCCGCGCGGTGTCCCGTCAGTCCAGGGAACTGGCCGACATCCTGGAGACGGTCGGCGCCGGATGGACGGGCGTCGGTGCCTCGGGGTTCAAGTCCGCGCAGCTGATGATCAACGAGGACCACGACCAGATCCGACGGCTCCTCGACGTCCTGCTCAACGCGGTGGAAGCCACCAAGAACCTCAGCAACGCCAACGACGAGGAGGTCCGTGCGGCCTTCAACGCGGTCAAGGAGTCGGCGCCGAACGCCAACACCTCCGGACTGAACAACGTCTGACCGGCGCCGCACCACCCCTTCCGCACCGCCGAGCACCGAGGAGAAGACACATGGGGCACGACCCGCACACCAAGGTCAAGTACGAGACCGTCCAGGAGATGGCCAACCGCATCCGCGCGGTGTCCAGGAACATCGTCAAGGACCTCGAAGAGATGGACGCCGCCCTCAAGGTCGTCACCGACACCTGGGACGGTGAGGCCCACGGTAAGTACGTGAGCCTGCAGGGCAAATACAAGGGCCGGGCGGAACACATGAAGGACCGCCTGGAGCAGGTCGCGAGGATCGTCGAGAACGGCAAGGACAGCTACCGCGCCACCGACCACAAGGCCTCGCTCGGCTTCACCGAGGCGTACTGACCGCGGCCACGCATACGGCAAGGAGGGGCACGCTCGCCCGAGCGTGCCCCTCCTTCCTCATGTGCACCGTCTACTTCAGGTCGAACTCGCCGTCCCGCGCGCCCAGGACGAAGGCCCGCCACTCGGCCTCGGTGTACCGCAGCACCGTCCCGGGATCCAGCGAGGACCGCATCGCCACCGCACCGCCCGGCAGATGAGCGATCTCGACGCGCTCCTCCGCCTCTTCGGTGCCGGGCGCGCTCAGCCACTCCACCCCCGAGATGTCGAGTGCGTACAGCTCGTCCTTCTCCTGCTGAGTACCCATCGGGCGCCTTCCTTCTCCTGCGGCGGAACGCTTCTCGGATCCTTCAGCAGACTATCTGCCGCCCACCGTCCCGGTGTACGGACAGCCGCTCATGTGCTACCGCACCGGATCAGCGCTGCTCCGGCAGCCGCCCGATCTGCACCAGCGGGTTCCCCCGGCGCCGCGAGGCGAAGTACCCGCGCCCCGGCGGCATCGCGTGCCCGCGCACCGTACCGATCAGATCGCCCTCGCCCGGGTCACCGGAAAGGACGACCCCCTGCGCGCCCAGCTCCTTGATGCGCTGCATGAACGC
Organism: Streptomyces atratus; assembly: GCF_900119365.1. Lineage (GTDB taxonomy): Bacteria > Actinomycetota > Actinomycetes > Streptomycetales > Streptomycetaceae > Streptomyces > Streptomyces atratus_B. The sequence goes on along the minus strand of NZ_FPJO01000040.1, from coordinate 16,378 downwards.
CTCGTACATCGACCGCGAGGCCCCGGCGGAGTTCCGCGCGATGACGAAGCGGACCCCGGTGTCCCGGGCGAACGGCAGGTACTCCGCCAGCGGGGCCAGCGGATTGCCCGCGTTCGTCGCCACCAGGTCGTAGTCGTCGACGATGATGAAGATCTGCGGCCCGGTCCACCAACTGCGGTCGCGCAGCTGCTGCGGAGTGACATCGGTCGGCGGCTGCCGGCGCGCGAAGACACCCGCCAGTGCCTCCATGTGCATCTGCATCGAGCTCGCCATCGGCGCGTACTCCAGCAGATGGCCCTCCGGCAGCGCACCAAGCAGCCCCCGCCGGTAGTCACCGACGACGAGCTTCGCCTCGTCGGGGGAGTAGCGCTCCGAGATCTGCTTCGCGATCAGCCGCAGCAGATTGGTCTTGCCCGACTCGCTCTCCCCGAAGACCAGGAAGAACGGATCGGTCTCGAAGTCGACGAACACCGGCTCCAGATCGGTCTCGTCGATGCCGATCGCGATGCCCCGCTGCGGGAACTCGAAGCCCTTCGGCAGCTGATCGGCCGGCAGCTTGCGCGGCAGCAGCCGCACGGGCGGCGCGGCGGGCCCCGCCCAGTTCGCCTTCACCGCCGCGACGAACGCGGCCGTGCCGTCGGAGAGATCCGTGGCGCTGCTGGAACCGTCGATACGCGGCAGCGCGCCCATGAAGTGCAGTTTCTGCGCCACTTGACCCCGGCCGGGGACACCGGCCGGCACATTGGCCGCGACCTTCCGGTCGAACTCGGAGTCCATGACATCGCCGAGCCGCAGCTCAAGACGGCCCAGCATCTGGTCCTTCAGCGCGGCCCGCACCTCCATGTAACGGGCGGCCGTGATCACGACATGGATGCCGTAACCGAGCCCGCGCGCGGCGATGTCGGTGACGACCTGCTCCAGCATCTCGTACTCGGACCGGAAACCGCCCCAGCCGTCCACCACCAGGAAGACATCGCCCCAGGGCTCGCCGGGCAGATCGCCCAGGGCGCGCCTGCGCCGGTAGGTGGCGATGGAATCGATGGAGTGGGCGCGGAAGAACTCCTCACGCCGGTTCAGCACTCCCGCGACCTCGGCGACCGTACGCCGCACCCGCTCCGGGTCCAGCCGCGAGGCCATCCCGCCGACATGCGGCAGATCCGCCAGCGAGACCAGACCGCCACCGCCGAAGTCCAGCCCGTAGAACTGCACTTCGTGCGGGGTGTGGGTGAGGGCGAACGACGAGATGAGCGTACGCACCAGCGTCGACTTGCCGGACTGCGGACCGCCGACGACCATCATGTGGCCCGCCGCGCCCGAGAAGTCCCGGTACAGCACCTCGCGCCGCTGCTCGAAGGGCTTGTCGATCAGCCCGAGCGGCACGGTCAGTCCGCCCGGACGGGTGTACTCCGTCGCCGTGAAGCCCCGCTCGGCGGTCGGCGCCAGCCCCGGCAGCAGCTGGTCCAGCGTCGGCGCCCGGTCCAGCGGCGGCAGCCACACCTGATGGGCGGGCACCCCCTGCCCCTCCAGCCGGCGCACGATCACATCGAGCACCGTGTCGGCGAGCGCGTCGTCGTCCGCGCCGGCCCGGGCGGCCACCAGATGCGCCGGGTCGGGCGCCGCGTACACCACCGGCACCTCAAGGGCGCTGAACAGCGCGGGACGCCGCTCGATCGGCAGCGCCCCCACCGGCAGTTCCGGGCCGCCCGTACGGTACGTCCCCGACACATAGGCCGCCTTGAACCGGGTCATCTCGTCCGTACCGAACTTCAGATAGCCGGAACCGGGCACCGATGGCAGGTGGTACGCGTCCGGCACACCGAGCGCCGTACGCGACTCGGCGGCGGAGAAGGTCCGCAGCCCGATCCGGTACGAGAGATAGGTGTCGAGACCGCGCAGCTTGCCCTCCTCCAGACGCTGCGAGGCCAGCAGCAGATGCACACCCAGCGAACGCCCGATCCGGCCGATCTGGATGAACATGTCGATGAAGTCGGGCTTGGCGGTGAGGAGTTCGGAGAACTCGTCGATGACCAGAACCAGCGAGGCCAGCGGCTCCAGCGCCGCACCCGCCGCCCGTGCCTTCTCGTAGTCGTGGATGTTGGCGTAGTTCCCGGCCGAGCGCAGCAGCTCCTGCCGGCGCTGGAGCTCACCGCGGATCGCGTCCCCCATGCGGTCGACCAGTGTCAGGTCGTCCGCGAGGTTGGTGATGACGGCCGCGACATGCGGCATGTGCGACATCCCGGCGAAGGTCGCCCCGCCCTTGAAGTCCGCGAGCACGAAGTTCAGCGTCTCCGAGGAGTGCGTGACCGCGAGCCCCAGCACCAGCGTCCGCAGCAGCTCGGACTTGCCGGAACCCGTGGCACCGACACACAGCCCGTGCGGACCCATGCCGTCCTGCGCGGCCTCCTTCAAGTCCAGCATCACCGGCTGACCGTCCTCGCCGATCCCGATCGGCACCCGCAGCCGCTCGGAGACCGACCGCGGCCGCCAGGTCCGCGCCACATCCACCGAGGCCGCGTCGCCCAGATTCAGCAGATCCGTGAAGTCCAGATTTGCCAGCAGCGGCTCGTCGTCGTCGCCCCCGCCCATCCGGAGCGGTGCCAGCTGCCGCGCCAGCGCCTCGGCCGCGGGCAGCGACATCCCGTCCGGCACACCCTCGTACGCCATCCCCGCACCCGACTCCAGCCGCAGCAGCCCCGGCCGCACCACCACCGACAGGGAGCCGCGCGGCTCGTCGAGCTCGCCCGGCACCACCTCGACGATCGTCACGCCCTGGATGCCCTCGGCCGCCGCGAACAGCGAGTCGGGCGGCACCATCCCACCGTCCAGCACCACCACGATGTGCGGCTGGTCCAGCAGCGGCTGGCTCTCCCGGCCGAACCGCGGCCGCCCCTCCAGCCGGCCCGCCAGCAACTGCTCCAGCTCCCCCAGGTCGTCCCCGAACAGCCGCTTCGTACCGGCCCCGTCGACCTGACCCGGCAGCTGCATATGCGGCAGCCACTTCGTCCAGTCCCAGCGTTCCACCGCACCCCGCGCCGCCACCACGGCGACCATCAGGTCCTCGGGGGAGTGCAGCGTCACGAGCTGGGCGACCAGCGCCCGCGCGGCCGACTGCACCTCCTCCGGCCGGCCGGAGACCGTCACGTGGTAGAACGCCCGCATCGACACGGCCATCGGCAGCCCGTCCAACGACCCGTGCACGGCGAGGAACCGCTGCATCGCACCCGCGCACATCGGCTCCAGTTCGTCCACCGGAGCGGTGTCGGGAGCGATCAGCGGAGTAGCCAGCTGCTGCGCCCCGAGTCCCACCCGGACCTGCCCGAAGTCCTTGTCACCGACGCGCCGTTCCCACACCCGGCTGCCCTCGGCGACCACCGACCACAACTGCTCCGGGGCCGGCTGCAGATACAGCTGCACATCCCGCTGGGTACGCGCCGTCCGGCGCACCGTACGCCGGGTCTGCGCCAGGTACTTGAGGTAGTCGCGCCGGACATCGGCCATTTGCCCCTGCGTACCGCGGCGGTAGCGGACCAGCTGCGCGACCACCATCCCGACGGTCGAGACCAGCATCAGCACACCCATGATCCGCATGAACGGAGGTGCCTGCGGCGAGAAGAAGAAGACCACCGACGACCCCATGCCGAGCACCGGCAGGATCTGCATCAGCATGCCCTCCTGCTGCCCGCGGGGCAGTTCCGGAGGGGACTCCAACGTCAACTCGTCAGCGGGGACTTCCGGTGGCAGTGCCCTCGGAGGTCGCTTCACGACGATCTGGCTCACCGAAACACCAATCCCTCGGTACGGACGGGCACAAGACCGGCCGAATGCGCACCGAAGCCCCCGTGGCTGCCATTGCTCGCGGACGTCACTCCGCGCGACGGCGATCCTACTTGCAGATGACCTGCCCCCCTCCCGGTAGGGTGGCGCGCGCACCGTGCGCAACCGCGAATCAGGGGGACCAGACACGTGAGTTCGACTGCAGCGACGGGCTTCTGCCGGGTGACCGTGGTGGCGCCCGACAGCCGGATCGATGTGGCCCTGCCGGAGGACATCGCCGTCGCGGACGTCTACCCGGAGATCCTCCGTCTCACCGGCCAGACCCAGGCAGCCGGAACCCCCACCGGATACCACCTCGTACGACGTGACGGCACGGTCCTCGACGGGGCGCGCACCCTCGCCGCCCAGCAGGTCCTCGACGGCGAACTCCTCAGCCTGCGCCCCTTCGCCCAGTCCCTGCCGCCCGCCGTCTTCGACGACGTCTCCGACGCCGTCGCCTCGGCCGTCACCCGCGACCGCCACCTGTGGAGCGACGAACTGCTGCGCGGCGCGGGCCTGGTCGGCGGTGTGCTGCTGCTCGTGCTGATGGGCTTCGTGCTCTGGTTCGCCGACCCGGTCAGGCACGACATGCACAGCCTGCCCGGCATCATCGCGGGCTCCGCCGGGCTGCTGCTGACCGCGTTCGCGGGGGTGCGCGCCCGGGTCTACGCCGACCGCTCCACCGCCGTCGCCCTCGGCCTCGGCGCACTGCCCCTCGTACTCATCGCCGGCTCCGGCATCATCGGCCCGGACGCCGGCCAGGGCCCCGGCAGGCTCCAGTTCCTGCTCGGGTGCGTCGTCGTCCTGATCGCCTCGGTCGCCCTGGTCGCCCTCACCCCGAGCGGCGACGCCCCGTTCGTCGCGGCCACCTTCCTCGCCACCGTCGGCACCCTGGCCACCTTCGTCGCCATCCTCACCGAGGCGTCGGCCACGCAGACGGCCGCCGTCTGCGCCCCGGTCGCCCTCGGCCTGGTCGCCTTCCTGCCCGGCCTCTCCGCCCGCTTCGCCCGGCTGCCCATCGGCTACGCGTCGCCGCGCACCGCCCCCGGCGGCTACGACGACAGCCTCGCCGACCCGTACGCCGAGCCCTCCGCCCAGGGCACCCCCGTCGACGCCGAGCGCATCGCGGCCCAGGCCCGCCGGGGCCACGAGATGCTGCTCGGCCTGGTCGGGGGCTGCGCGGCGGTCGTCGTCGGGTGCGGGGCCGTGCTCGGCTTCTCGGACAACGTCTGGGGCCAGCTCCTGGCCCTGGCCGCCGGACTCGCGATGCTGCTGCGCGCCCGCCTGTTCCGGTACACCTCGCAGGTCGCCTGCGTACTGGTGGCGGGCATCGGCACAGTCGCCCTGCTGGTCCTCGGCCTCTCCCTGAACCCGCCGACCGACCTGCTCTTCGACCTGGTCAGGTACGGGGACCGCAGCTCCCTGGACATCCGGACGATCTGGCTCTCCGCGGCCGTCGCCGCCGGGGCCGCGCTGCTCACCGCGATCGGCCTGATCATTCCGCGCAAGGGCCTCTCCCCGTTCTGGGGCCGGCTGCTCGACCTGACCGAGAGTGCCGTCCTGCTCTCGCTGGTCCCGCTCTGCCTGGCGGTACTGGACGTCTTCACCAGGGCAAGGGCCCTGACGAGCTGAGCCGCGGGGGCTGGTACGCTGTGTGACGGCCGTTTGTGTACGCCCTCCCGGATCATTCTGGGAGCTGCGCTCATCGGACCTTCGCCTCCGAGTCATGGAAGCTCCCCTGCGATCCAGACCAGGGGCACTCGTGGGCGCATCGAACATCAAGAGGAGTACGCGTGCCGCTCGACGCCGCTACGAAGAAGCAGATCATGTCCGAGTTCGCCCAGAAGGAGGGTGACACCGGATCCCCCGAGGTCCAGGTCGCGATGCTCTCCCGCCGGATCTCGGACCTGACGGAGCACCTCAAGACGCACAAGCACGACCACCACTCCCGTCGTGGTCTGCTGATCCTGGTCGGCCAGCGTCGCCGCCTCCTTCAGTACCTGGCCAAGAAGGACATCCAGCGCTTCCGTGCCCTGGTCGACCGCCTCGGCATCCGCCGCGGTGCGGCCGGCGGCGCCAAGTAGTTCGCCGTGAAGGGAGCGGTTCCCACCACTGAGGGGGGCCGCTCCCTTTGCTGTACGTACGATGGTGCGTACGCGCGCATGTACGGGATGTGACGGGCCCGCCCGCACGGCCGGAATGCCAAGCAGAACCGAATCTCAGTAACCTGGTCGGAGAACGACCGACAGACGAGCGAGAAGCAGACCTCCCCGCCGCCGGTCCTCGGTAGTGGCCCCCGGACTCATCGACCCGGGTGCTTCGATCGAAGACCGGCCCGCCGATGGAGGGCTTCTCCGCTACCGTCCCCCGCCACACGGGCGTGGGGGCGCGAAGACGCTATGTATCGGAGAAAACGCTAGTGGAGAACGAGACCCACTACGCCGAGGCCGTTATCGACAACGGAACCTTCGGCACCCGCACCATCCGCTTCGAGACGGGCCGCCTGGCCAAGCAGGCCGCCGGCTCCGCCGTTGCGTACCTGGACGACGACACCATGGTGCTGTCGGCCACCACCGCTTCCAAGAAGCCCAAGGACCAGCTCGACTTCTTCCCCCTCACGGTGGACGTCGAGGAGCGGCAGTACGCCGCCGGCAAGATCCCCGGCTCCTTCTTCCGTCGTGAGGGCCGGCCCTCCGAGGACGCGATCCTCACCTGCCGCCTGATCGACCGCCCGCTGCGCCCCTCCTTCAAGAAGGGCCTGCGCAACGAGATCCAGATCGTCGAGACGATCATGGCGCTCAACCCCGACCACCTGTACGACGTGGTCGCGATCAACGCCGCCTCCTGCTCCACGCAGCTGGCCGGCCTGCCCTTCTCCGGCCCGGTCGGCGGCACCCGTGTCGCCCTGATCAAGGGCCAGTGGGTCGCCTTCCCGACGCACACCGAGCTCGAGGACGCCGTCTTCGACATGGTCGTCGCCGGTCGCGTCCTGGAGGACGGCGACGTCGCGATCATGATGGTCGAGGCCGAGGCCACCGAGAAGACCATCCAGCTCGTCAAGGACGGCGCCGAGGCCCCCACCGAGGAGGTCGTCGCCGCCGGTCTGGAAGCCGCGAAGCCCTTCATCAAGGTCCTCTGCAAGGCCCAGTCGGACCTCGCCGCCAAGGCCGCCAAGCCCACCGGCGACTTCCCGGTCTTCCTGGACTACCAGGACGACGTCTTCGAGGCGCTCGCCGCCGCCGTGACGTCCGAGCTGGCCCAGGCGCTCACCATCGCCGGCAAGCAGGACCGCGAGGCCGAGCTGGACCGCGTCAAGGAGATCGCCGCCGAGAAGCTCCTCCCGGCCTTCGAGGGCCGCGAGAAGGAGATCTCCGCCGCGTACCGCGCGCTGACCAAGAAGCTGGTCCGCGAGCGCGTCATCAAGGACAAGGTCCGCATCGACGGCCGCGGCGTCACGGACATCCGTACGCTCGCCGCCGAGGTCGAGGCCATCCCGCGGGTGCACGGCTCGGCGCTGTTCGAGCGTGGCGAGACCCAGATCCTGGGCGTCACCACCCTCAACATGCTCCGCATGGAGCAGCAGCTGGACACCCTCTCCCCGGTGACCCGCAAGCGCTACATGCACAACTACAACTTCCCGCCGTACTCCGTCGGTGAGACCGGCCGCGTGGGCTCGCCCAAGCGCCGCGAGATCGGCCACGGAGCGCTCGCCGAGCGCGCCATCGTGCCGGTGCTGCCGACGCGCGAGGAGTTCCCCTACGCGATCCGCCAGGTCTCCGAGGCGCTGGGCTCCAACGGCTCGACGTCCATGGGCTCGGTCTGCGCCTCCACCATGTCGCTGCTGAACGCCGGTGTGCCGCTCAAGGCCGCCGTCGCCGGTATCGCCATGGGCCTGATCTCCCAGGAGATCGACGGCAAGACCCACTACGTCGCCCTCACCGACATCCTCGGTGCGGAGGACGCCTTCGGTGACATGGACTTCAAGGTCGCCGGTACGAAGCAGTTCGTCACCGCGCTCCAGCTCGACACCAAGCTCGACGGCATCCCCGCCTCGGTCCTGGCCGCCGCGCTGAAGCAGGCCCGCGACGCCCGCCTCCACATCCTCGACGTGATGAACGAGGCCATCGACGTCCCGGACGAGATGTCCCCGAACGCCCCGCGGATCATCACCGTCAAGATCCCGGTGGACAAGATCGGTGAGGTCATCGGCCCCAAGGGCAAGATGATCAACCAGATCCAGGAGGACACCGGCGCCGACATCACGATCGAGGACGACGGCACCATCTACATCGGTGCCGCCGACGGACCGGCCGCCGAGGCCGCCCGCGCCACGATCAACTCGATCGCCAACCCGACCATGCCGGAGGTCGGCGAGCGCTACCTGGGTACGGTCGTCAAGACCACCACCTTCGGTGCGTTCGTGTCCCTGATGCCGGGCAAGGACGGCCTGCTGCACATCTCGCAGATCCGCAAGCTCGCCGGTGGCAAGCGCGTGGAGAACGTCGAGGACGTGCTCGGTGTCGGTGCCAAGGTCCAGGTCGAGATCGCCGAGATCGACTCCCGCGGCAAGCTCTCCCTGATCCCGGTCATCGAGGGTGAAGAAGACGAGAAGAAGGACGACGCCGCCAAGTGACGTCCCGTAGTTCCGTGACGACGGCCCGCGCCTCCTCCGAGGCGCGGGCCGTCGCCCGTACCCAAACGCTTCTCAAGGGCACCAACGGCATCGGTACGGTCCGCCGCACCGTCCTGCCCGGCGGCCTCCGGGTCGTCACCGAGACCCTGCCCTCCGTACGCTCCGCCACCTTCGGCATCTGGGCCAACGTCGGATCACGCGACGAGACCCCCACGCTGAACGGCGCGACGCACTACCTCGAACACCTCCTCTTCAAGGGCACCGCCAAGCGCAGCGCCCTCGACATCTCCGCCGCGATCGACGCGGTCGGCGGCGAGATGAACGCCTTCACGGCGAAGGAGTACACCTGCTACTACGCGCGGGTCCTCGACACCGACCTGCCGCTGGCCATCGATGTCGTCTGCGACATGCTGACCGGCTCGCTGATCACCGCCGAGGACGTCGACGCCGAGCGCGGCGTCATCCTCGAAGAGATCGCGATGACCGAGGACGACCCGGGCGACTGCGTGCACGACCTGTTCGCGCACACCATGCTCGGCGACACCCCCCTCGGCCGCCCGGTCCTCGGCACCGTCGACACCATCAACGCGCTCGACCGCGGCCGGATCGCCCGCTTCTACAAGAAGCACTACGACCCCACGCACCTGGTCGTCGCCGCCGCCGGCAACATCGACCACGCCACGGTCGTACGCCAGGTCCGCAAGGCGTTCGAGCGGGCGGACGCCCTGTCCCGCACCGACGCCGTCCCGGTCGCCCCGCGCCACGGCTCCCGCAAGCTGCGCACCGCGGGCCGCGTGGAGCTCCTGAACCGCAAGACCGAGCAGGCCCACGTCGTCCTCGGCGTGCCCGGCCTGGCCCGCACCGACGAGCGCCGCTGGGCGCTGGGCGTCCTCAACGCCGCCCTCGGCGGCGGCATGAGCTCACGTCTCTTCCAGGAGGTACGGGAGAAGCGCGGCCTCGCCTACAGCGTGTACTCGTACACCTCGGGCTTCGCCGACTGCGGACTTTTCGGGGTGTACGCCGGCTGCCGGCCCAGCCAGGTCCACGACGTCCTCAAGATCTGCCGGGACGAACTCGACCGGGTGGCGTCCGAGGGACTGAACGACGAGGAGATCGGCCGCGCGATCGGGCAGCTCTGCGGCTCCACGGTCCTCGGCCTGGAGGACACCGGCGCGCTGATGAACCGCATCGGCAAGAGCGAGCTGTGCTGGGGCGACCAGATGTCGGTCGACGACATGCTGGCCCGGATGGCACAGGTCACCCCCGACGACGTCCGCGCCGTCGCGGACGAGGTCCTCGGACACCGTCCCTCCCTCTCCGTCATCGGCCCGCTCAAGGACAAGCAGGCCGACCGCCTCGAAGAAGCGGTCTCCTAACCCCACCGTTAAGGAAGCAGAGCAATGAGCAAGCTGCGCGTGGCCGTTCTCGGCGCCAAGGGCCGGATCGGATCCGAGGCGGTACGAGCCGTCGAGGCCGCCGACGACATGGAGCTGGTGGCCGCGCTGGGCCGCGGCGACAAGCTGGAGACCCTCACGGAATCCGGCGCCCAGGTCGTCGTCGAGCTCACCACCCCCGCGTCCGTGATGGACAACCTCGACTTCTGTGTCCGGCACGGCATCCACGCCGTGGTCGGTACGACGGGCTGGTCCGAGGAACGGCTCGCGCAGCTGAACACCTGGCTCGCCGACTCCCCGGAGACCGGTGTGCTCATCGCGCCGAACTTCTCCATCGGCGCCGTGCTCACGATGAAGTTCGCGGAGCAGGCCGCCCGCTACTTCGAGTCCGTCGAGGTCGTCGAACTGCACCACCCCAACAAGGCCGACGCCCCGTCGGGCACCGCCACCCGCACCGCCCAGCTGATCGCCGAGGCCCGCAGGAAGGCCGGCTGCGCCCCGCAGCCGGACGCCACCACCACGGCCCTGGACGGCGCCCGCGGCGCGGACGTCGACGGGGTCCCGGTCCACGCGATCCGGCTCCGCGGCCTCCTCGCCCACCAGGAAGTGCTGCTCGGCGGCGAGGGCGAGACCCTCACCATCCGCCACGACTCCCTGCACCACAGCAGCTTCATGCCGGGCATCCTGCTCGGCGCACGCCGTGTGGTGACCACTCCCGGCCTCACGTTCGGCCTGGAACACTTCCTCGACCTGAACTGACTGAGCCCTGCCATGCGCGCAAAGATCACTTACTTCGTCACCGCCGCCGTCCTGGTCTTCTACTTCGTCCTGGTCGGCAGCCGTGGCGTGCTGCTCATCCGGCACGGCACACTGCTGACGGTCACCTTCGGGGTCGCGGTGCTGATCCTGCCGGTGATCGGCGTCTGGTTCCTCTGGAAGAACACCCAGTTCGTGTCGCGGGCGAACGCGCTGGCCGCGGAACTCGACGCGGAGGGCGGTCTGCCGGTCGACGAACTGGTCCGCACCCCGTCCGGCCGCATCGACCGCGACTCGGCCGACGCGGTGTTCGCCCGCCGCCGCGAGGAGACCGAGGACTCCCCGGACGACTGGCGCTGCTGGTTCCGCCTCGCGGTCGCCTACCAGGACGCCAGGGACACCCCGCGGGCCCGGAAGGCCATGCAGCGGGCCATCGCCCTGCACATGAAGGACGCCCGGCCCAGCACGTCCTGAACGGGCGTGCCGGACCGGGCGTCCCGGTCGTTCGAAGGGGGCTCAGACCCGCCGGTACTCGTCCCCCCACGCCTCCACCGTGTCGGCCGCGCGGTCGAAGGCCTCGGCCCGCGTCAGGAAGTCGGCGTTGCTGTCGGTGAGCAGCGGCGGAATCGCCTGGCCACCCTGGCGTACGACGATCAGCGCCTGTCCCTGCACGGTGCGGGGGAACCCGAGCCACTTCACGGGCTGCTGCACCGTGCGGACGGCCGTGACCTGGTTCCACGGCACGGTCTTCGTCGTGAAGAAGCCCACCCGGCGTACGCCGTGCTGGCTGACCCAGGTACCGACCCGCAGCAGCCGCAGTGCGCAGACGATGACCACGGCGGCGACCGCCAGGCATACGACCGCGCCCGGCAACGCCCCGGCGAACGCGATGACCATTCCCGCGAGCAGGACGAAGGACGCGAGCAGCAGCAGGAAGGCCGCAGCCGCGACCCGCCAGGGGCCGGGACGGTACGGACGCCGCCAGCTGTCGTGGTCGTCGAACGGCAGCGCGATGTCCTCGGCGCTCGCGTCAAACGCGCGGTCGGCCGTCAGAAAGGGCAGGGGCACGACTGATCCTCACTCACAAACACGCTCGATTGCTGTGCCCGGTGAGGCTACCGAGGAGATCACCGACCCGACCACCCCAGGGGGCCCGTACGAGTCAGTGCCCGTGGGCGGCCTCGGTCTGCTCGGCGTGCGAGGAGCTCTGGGCGGGGCTGAGCGCCGGCAGGCCGAGGATCAGCGACCCGACGAGGCCGGCGACGATCGTCAGCCCGACGAGGGAACGGCCGGCCAGCTGGGAGACGCTGGCGCGCTCCCGCGGGGGCGGCGTGACGTTGCTGCGGAATCGGTCGCTCTCGGCCACGAACGAGAACGGGACGGCTTCACGCCGGCGGAACATGAGGAAGGTCTCCTTGAACTCTGTTTCGGATGCTGCTAATGAGTCAGACGCACAACAGGCCCGTTAGGTGCCCCGAATCGCCGAATTCGTCGAAGAAATCCCTGGAAGGCCCTTCCGGACCCGGTTGTCAGTGGCGGCCCGTAGAGTGGACGCCGCCCGAGCGACGCAACTGGAAGGACCCCGCCGGTGACCGAGACCCCCGAGCCCGCAAAGCCCAGCTTCCGCAGCGATGTAACCGTTGAGCTGGTGAAACACGCCGCGGGCGACTCCGACGTCCTGTTCGCGGCCCGCGTCTCCACGGCCGGTGAGCAGTCCCTGGAGGAGGTCACCAAGGACCCCGAGCGCTCCAAGGGACTGATCAACTTCCTGATGCGCGACCGCCACGGCAGCCCGTTCGAGCACAACTCGATGACCTTCTTCATCAGTGCCCCGATCTTCGTGTTCCGCGAGTTCATGCGGCACCGCGTCGGCTGGTCGTACAACGAGGAATCGGGCCGCTACCGGGAGCTGGAGCCGGTCTTCTACGTCCCCGACGCGTCCCGCAAGCTCGTCCAGCAGGGTCGGCCCGGCAAGTACGAGTTCGTCGAGGGCACCCAGGCCCAGCAGGAGCTCACCGGCCGCGTCATGGAGGACTCCTACCGCCAGGCGTACGAGGCGTACCAGGAGATGCTCGCCGCGGGAGTGGCCCGCGAGGTCGCCCGCGCCGTGCTCCCCGTAGGCCTCTTCTCCTCGATGTACGCCACGTGCAACGCCCGCTCGCTGATGCACTTCCTCGGCCTGCGTACCCAGCACGAGCTGGCGAAGGTGCCGTCGTTCCCGCAGCGCGAGATCGAGATGGTCGGCCAGCAGATGGAGGAGCACTGGGCCCGGCTCATGCCGCTCACCCATGCAGCCTTCAACAAAAACGGACGCGTAGCCCCGTAAGCGGTGTCCGTATTGCAGCCTTTCGTGAAGTTCATCTAGGCTGATCAAACGGACCCGGCACTGCTTGAACCCCCGAGCAGGCAGTGCCGGGCTCCTATCGCTTGTCCCCCCGAGGGGGCATTGGGCGCTGAGCAGCGAGTAGCGTGTTACCCATGGCTCCGATCTCCACTCCGCAGACCCCCTTCGGGCGGGTCCTCACCGCTATGGTCACGCCCTTCACGGCGGACGGCGCACTCGACCTCGACGGTGCCCAGCGGCTCGCCGCCCATCTCGTGGACGCTGGCAATGACGGCCTGGTCGTCAACGGCACCACCGGCGAGTCCCCGACCACCAGCGACGCGGAGAAAGACCAGCTCGTAAGGGCGGTACTGGAAGCCGTGGGGGACCGGGCCCACGTCGTCGCAGGCATCGGCACCAATGACACCCGTCACAGCATCGAGCTCGCCCGTACGGCCGAACGCTCCGGTGCCCACGGACTCCTCGCGGTGACGCCGTACTACAACAAGCCGCCGCAGGAAGGCCTCTTCCGCCACTTCTCGGCCATCGCCGACGCCACCGGTCTGCCGGTGATGCTCTACGACATCCCCGGCCGCAGCGGTGTGCCGATCGACACGGAGACGCTGGTCCGGCTTGCCGAGCACCCGCGCATCGTCGCCAACAAGGACGCCAAGGGCGACCTCGGCCGCGCCAGCTGGGCCATCGCCCGCTCCGGCCTCGCCTGGTACTCCGGCGACGACATGCTGAACCTTCCGCTGCTCTCGGTCGGTGCCATCGGATTCGTCTCCGTCGTCGGCCATGTCGTCACTCCCGACCTGCGCGCCCTCATCGAGGCGTACACCGGCGGAGACGTCCAGAAGGCCACGGAGATCCACCAGAAGCTCCTGCCGGTCTTCACCGGCATGTTCCGCACCCAGGGCGTGATCACCACCAAGGCCGCACTGGCCCTGCAGGGCCTCCCCGCGGGCCCGCTGCGCCTCCCCCTGGTGGAACTCACCGCTCAGGAGACGGCACAGCTCAAGATCGATCTCGCGGCCGGCGGGGTAGAGCTGTAACCACAGACTTCACAACTGAATAAGCGAAGAACATTCGCAAGAGCGACATCACAGACAACAGCAAGTGCACGAATGACATGCGCGCCACGTGCCCAAGCGGTACGTGGCGTGCGTGGTAAGGAGAGTCTTTTGAGTCATCCGCATCCCGAACTCGGCACCCCGCCGAAGCTCCCGAAGGGCGGCCTCCGCGTCACCCCGCTCGGCGGCCTCGGCGAAATCGGCCGCAACATGACGGTCTTCGAGTACGGCGGCCGCCTGCTCATCGTCGACTGCGGCGTCCTCTTCCCCGAGGAGGAGCAGCCCGGAATCGACCTGATCCTGCCGGACTTCACCACCATCCGGGACCGTCTCGACGACATCGATGGCATCGTCCTCACGCACGGCCACGAGGACCACATCGGTGGTGTCCCGTATCTGCTGCGCCTGAAGCCGGACATCCCCCTCATCGGCTCCAAGCTGACCCTCGCGCTGATCGAGGCGAAGCTCCAGGAGCACCGCATCCGTCCGTACACCCTCGAAGTGGCGGAGGGCCAGCGCGAGCGCATCGGCGTGTTCGACTGCGAGTTCGTCGCGGTCAACCACTCCATCCCGGACGCCCTCGCGGTGGCCATCCGCACGCCCGCGGGCATGGCCGTTGCGACCGGCGACTTCAAGATGGACCAGCTCCCGCTGGACGGCCGGCTCACCGACCTGCACGCCTTCGCCCGGCTGAGCGAGGAAGGCATCGACCTCCTCCTCTCCGACTCGACGAACGCCGAGGTCCCCGGCTTCGTACCGCCCGAGCGGGACATCTCCAACGTCCTGCGCACGGTCTTCGCCAACGCCCAGAAGCGCATCATCGTGGCGAGCTTCGCCAGCCACGTCCACCGCATCCAGCAGATCCTCGACGCGGCACACGAGTACGGCCGCAGGGTCGCCTTCGTCGGCCGCTCGATGGTCCGCAACATGGGCATCGCCCGTGACCTCGGCTATCTGAAGGTCCCCGCGGGCCTGGTCGTCGACGTGAAGACCCTCGACGACCTGCCGGACGACGAGGTCGTGCTGGTCTGTACGGGATCCCAGGGCGAGCCGATGGCCGCGCTGTCCCGGATGGCCAACCGCGACCACCAGATCCGGATCGTCCAGGGCGACACGGTGATCCTCGCGTCGTCCCTGATCCCGGGCAACGAGAACGCGGT
The DNA here is from genome assembly GCF_900119365.1 of Streptomyces atratus. Taxonomy (GTDB): domain Bacteria; phylum Actinomycetota; class Actinomycetes; order Streptomycetales; family Streptomycetaceae; genus Streptomyces; species Streptomyces atratus_B. Next base: position 1,226 of record NZ_FPJO01000040.1, on the reverse strand, counting down.
CTACCGAGTGATCAACGGCCTGACCCGCTGGGGCGCCAACGTCGTCCACAAGGGCAACGCCAAGGTCCATGTCTCGGGCCACGCCTCGGCCGGCGAGCTGCTGTACTTCTACAACATCTGCAAGCCGAAGAACCTGATGCCGGTCCACGGCGAATGGCGCCACCTGCGGGCCAACGCCGAACTGGGCGCGCTCACCGGCGTACCCAAGGACCACATCGTCATCGCCGAGGACGGCGTCGTCGTCGACCTCATCGACGGCAAGGCCAAGATCGTCGGCAAGGTCCAGGCGGGCTATGTGTACGTCGACGGCCTCTCGGTCGGCGATGTCACCGAGACCTCGCTCAAGGACCGCCGCATCCTCGGTGACGAAGGCATCATCTCGGTCTTCATCGTGGTCGACAGCTCCACCGGCAAGATCGTGGGCGGCCCGGACATCCACGCCCGTGGCTCCGGCATCGACGACTCGGCATTCGGCGCCGTCGTGCCGAAGATCGAGGACGCGATCAACAAGTCCGCCCAGGACGGTGTGCTGGAGCCCCACCAGCTCCAGCAGCTGGTCCGCCGCACGGTGGGCAAGTGGGTCTCCGACACCTACCGTCGGCGCCCGATGATCCTTCCGGTCGTCGTCGAGGTCTGACGCCGTCCGGTGTGAACTGAGGAGCGGGGCCCCCGATTTGCATTGGGGCGCCCCGCTCCAGTACGTTTACGGCTCCGCCTGACCGGGAAGCACCGCGCACACCTGTGTGCAGTGAGCCTCCCGACGGGGCGGGAATTCCGACTCAGAACTTCTGATAAAGTCGGGTCCGCCGAAAGGCAAGGCCAATCCAAAGGCCACCGGAATTCAAATTCGGACCGGAAACGGAACGAAAATGAGTCTGGTAAGATTGGAAGTGCCGGAAAGGGAAACGCGAAAGCGAAGAACTGGAAAGCGGAGCAGGACCCGCTTCGACCGGGAATCGGACACGAAAGAGTCTGATAGAGTCGGAAACGCAAGACCGAAGGGAAAAGCCCGGAGGAAAGCCCGAGAGGGTGAGTACAAAGGAAGCGTCCGTTCCTTGAGAACTCAACAGCGTGCCAAAAGTCAACGCCAAATATGTTGATACCCCGGCCTGCTTCGGCAGGTTGGAGGTTCCTTTGAAAGTCCCACGGGGTCACTGACCCGGTGGGCAATTACACAGCGAGGACGCTGTGAACGACCGGTCTTATTCCGTCCGGTCGTTCCGCTC
>NZ_FPJO01000054.1 GCF_900119365.1 Streptomyces atratus | reverse complement strand
CCGTACTCTGATGGCTGACACCGCCGCGCACACCGGCCAGGACCCCGACAGAGTCTCCTTCGTCAAAGCCCTCCGCATCGCTCGCCGTTCAGTCACGCAGAGCGCATTTTCCCCCTCCGGGCACTGACACGGCCGACACGCTCTGGCATCACGCCATCCGATGGCTCGCCCAACACCTCAACCCACCACGCCGAAAACGCTCACACCCGCGAGTCGTCAAACGCAAGGTCCTGAAATGGGCCGCGAAACGCTCCCACCACACACACTGGCCCCAACCCAAACACAACCCCCACATCACCACTCGAGACCACTAACTAAACGGTATTGAGGCTAAGTGTTACGCGAAGCAGGGAAGGGGGCCTCGTGAACGACGAGCCGTTGGACGAATGGGCTGAACGCCGTGACGCGCACCGACCCGCGCCCGGCGCGCGTAGAACTGTGCCTCTCGGCGAAGGCTCCGCGCGGGGCGGTCACGTCGACCCGGGCACGCCGCGCGGGAGACTGGAGTGGGACGGCTTGCGGGCCCTCCTTATTGCTCCCCGACTTTGCGATAGCGCACGACCGTGCTGCCTGTCTCCCCGGCTCCTGCGTAGGAGAAAAGTGGGAGAAGGCTGGGAGACGAGTGGGAGACGATCATGACGCACGGGAACGCTAGAAAGCGCTAGATCGGAATAGACGTGGAGAGTGAATCACCCGGCAGACTCGCCTGCGTTCGGGCTCAGGACTCCCGCGCCGACCAGGGCAATGAGCAAAATGCCCAGAATGATCCGGTAGATGACGGACGGCATGAAGCTCTCGGCCGTGATGAACTTCACGAACAGGAGCGCTCCCCGCTGCCTTGACCTGGGCTTTCATTCATCCATCAAGATCGACTGGGAGGGAAGTGGGAGACACTGGCAGCCATTCGGGATCCAGCGTCACAACGAACCGCTCCCCCCGCATCTGCATCCGGCGGGACCGGCGTGAGCGACCCGGGCATCGCGACCGTGTGAGACCCGCCCCCACCGTTTCGCTCAACTCGGGTTCATTTCTTGCGGGCCTTGATCTCCTCAGTCAGCTGCGGGACGACGTCGAAGAGATCGCCGACCACGCCGTAGTCCACCAGCTCGAAGATCGGGGCCTCGGCGTCCTTGTTGACGGCCACGATGGTCTTCGAGGTCTGCATGCCGGCGCGATGCTGGATCGCGCCGGAGATGCCGTTGGCGATGTACAGCTGCGGCGAGACCGACTTGCCGGTCTGGCCGACCTGGTTGGTGTGCGGGTACCAGCCGACGTCCACGGCGGCACGCGAGGCACCGACGGCCGCGCCGAGCTGGTCGGCGAGCGCCTCGATGATCGAGAAGTTCTCCGCACCGTTCACGCCACGGCCGCCGGAGACCACGATCGCGGCCTCGGTCAGCTCCGGACGGCCCGTCGACTCACGCGGCGTACGGCCGGTGATCTTGGTGCCGGTCACCTGGTCGGAGAAGGTCACGGACAAGGCCTCGACCACACCTGCGGCCGGGGCGGCTTCGACGGCGGCCGAGTTGGGCTTGATCGTGATGACCGGGATGCCCTTGCTGACGCGGGACTTGGTGGTGAATGACGCGGCGAACACCGACTGGGTGGCGACCGGACCCTCGTCACCGGCCTCGAGGTCGACGGCGTCGGTGATGATGCCGGAGCCGATGCGCAGCGCCAGACGGGCGGCGATCTCCTTGCCCTCGGCGGAGGACGGGACCAGCACGGCGGCCGGGGAGACGGCCTCGTGGGCGGCCTGCAGGGCGTCCACCCTCGGCACGACCAGGTACTCGGCGTACTCGGACGCGTCGTGGGTCAGTACCTTCACCGCGCCGTACTCGGCGAGCGTGTCGGCGGTGTAGGCGGCGCCGTTGCCCAGCGCGACGGCGACGGGCTCGCCGATGCGGCGGGCCAGCGTCAAAAGCTCCAGGGTGGGCTTGCGGACGGCACCGTCCACGTGATCGACGTAGATGAGGACTTCAGCCATGGGATTGCTCTCCTGCCTAACGAAGTTGAGGGACGGTCAGCGGGGACGAACCCTTATATGAACTTCTGGCTCGCGAGGAACTCAGCGAGCTGCTTGCCGCCCTCGCCCTCGTCCTTGACGATGCTGCCGGCCGTGCGCGCCGGGCGCTCGTTCGCGGCCTCGACCTTGGTGAACGCACCCTCGAGACCAACCTCCTCGGCCTCGATGTCCAGGTCGGACAGGTCCCAGGACTCCACCGGCTTCTTCTTCGCCGCCATGATGCCCTTGAAGGACGGGTAGCGCGCCTCGCCCGACTGGTCGGTGACGGAGACGAGCGCCGGGAGCGAGGCCTGAAGCTGCTGGGAGGCGGCGTCGCCGTCGCGGCGGCCCCTGACCCTGCCGTCCTCGACCGACACCTCGGACAGCAGGGTGACCTGCGGGACGCCCAGGCGCTCGGCGACCAGGGCCGGTACGACACCCATGGTGCCGTCGGTGGAGGCCATGCCGGAGACGACCAGGTCGAAACCGGCCTTCTCGATCGCCTTGGCCAGCACCAGGGAGGTGCCGATGGCGTCGGTGCCGTGCAGGTCATCGTCCTCGACGTGGACCGCCTTGTCGGCACCCATCGACAGGGCCTTGCGAAGCGCGTCCTTGGCGTCCTCGGGGCCGACCGTCAGCACGGTGACTTCGGCGTCGTCCGCGTTCTCCGCGATCTGCAGGGCCTGCTCGACCGCGTACTCGTCCAGCTCGGAGAGCAGACCGTCCACGTCGTCGCGGTCGACGGTCAGGTCATCGGCGAAGTGCCGGTCGCCAGTGGCGTCGGGCACGTACTTCAGACACACAACAATCTTCAGACTCATGATGTTTCTCCTGCTTGTTCGGTCGTCGGCTTGCTGACGCCCCCGCCCGGTGGTGCTCCGCCGAGGACGGATGTGCCCGTCGGGACGCGTCCGGCTCCGGCACGTCAAGGCTGAGCGGATTGGCTCTGGGCAGTGTCCTCCTCGTGTCGGGATGGGCCTTGGCAGGAAGCCGACCGCTCGGAGGTACGACTCCTGCGTTGACGCGCAGCAGAGGGGGCTGGTGCTGGTGGCATCGGGTGGATCGTCATGACACCTCGTCATACCCGCAGGGCAAGGGGGTGGTTGGCCGCGTCGAGTGGTGACGCGGGATTGCCATAAGCGCCATGACCACCCCTGGAGCAGTAAGCAGGGGTAGATCCCTCGGATGTGCTCAAGCCGGGAACACACTGAGCAGTGGATTGACGATGGGGGCGCAGGCGGCCACGGAGGGCCGGAGTCCCTTTGAGGGGTGTACCCGTGCGACTGGCGGTCGCCCAGCCAACACTCCCAGCACTGCGCCATCAACGTCAGGCCGTGGCGGCAGCCGACCGGTCAGGAGTGCGCATATTGGTCTTGCTCATCAGGGTGATGAGATCGAAGGCCACCGTGGCGGCCGCAAGACAGGTGATCTCGGCGTTGTCGTACGCCGGTGCCGTCTCGACCACATCGCCCCCGATGATGTTGAGTCCATCGAGCCGGCGAAGCAGGTGCAGCAGCTCGCGGCCGGTGAACCCGCCCATTTCCGGCGTGCCCGTGCCCGGCGCGAAGGCGGGGTCGAGCACGTCGATGTCGATCGAGAGGTAGACCGGGGCGTCACCCACCCGCTGCCGCACGATATCGACGGCCCCGCCGATGCCCAGGACGTCGAGGTCTCCGGCCCGGATGATCCTGAAGCCGAACGAGGCGTCGTCGATGAGGTCGAGGCGGTCGTAGATGGGACCGCGGATGCCGATGTGTATCGACTTCTCCTCGGCGAGCAGGCCCTCCTCGAACGCGCGGCGGAACACCGTGCCATGGGTGGTCGGGGCCTTGAAGTAGGTGTCCCAGGTGTCGAGGTGGGCGTCGAAGTGGATCAGGGCGATGGGACCGTACTTGTCCCGTGCCGCGCGCAGCATCGGCAGCGCGACGGTGTGGTCACCGCCGAGCGTCACCAGGCGCCGGTCCCCCTGACCGACGACCTCGCGGGCGAACCTCTCGATCTGGCCCACCGCCTCGTCGATAGAGTACGGCGTGCACGGCACGTCACCGGCGTCTACGACCTGGACCGTCTCCAAGGGCGCCGTGTCGAGCTCGACGTGGAACCGCGGCCGCAGGTGCCGGGACGCTTGCCGGATGCCCATCGGGCCGAACCGGGCGCCCGGCCGGTACGACGTACCGCCGTCGAAAGGGACGCCGAGTACCGCGATGTCGTAGTCGGGGACGGCGTCGATGAGGGGGAGCCGGGCGAAAGTGCCGGGGCCGGCGAAGCGTGGAACCACGGTGGCTTCGAGGGCACCGAGTGGCTTGTGGTCGCTCATGATGAGGACTCCGATCAAGGATCAAGATGGTGGCGGTCGTCGAGGGTGAGCCGGTCCGATGGCCCGGCTCACCCCGTGTTCGGGCTCCGGCTGTGCTCAGGCTCCGGTCTCGCCGCCGCGGACGAGCGCGGGGGCCTTCTCGACGACCACGGCTGACTTCCGCAGCCGGGCCACTGCCTTCACTGTGAGGTAGTAGAGCGGCGAGACGACGAGCAGGCCGGCGATGAAGGAGATGTCGGTGTTGCCGAGCGCCTTGGCGATCGGGCCGGTGTAGACGGTCCCGATGATCATGAACGGGATCTGCGCCGCGACACCGACCAGGTAGCAGAGCACGGCGGGCCAGTTCACCCGGCCGTAGCGGCCGCCGTCGCGCTTGAAGAAGTCCTCGACGGCGTAGTCACCGTGGCGCACCAGGTAGAAGTCGACCAGGTTGACCGCGGTCCACGGGACCAGGGAGCCGAGCAGCAGGGTGAGGAAATTGTTGTAGGTGGCGACGAAGTCGCTTCCGGAGGTGAGGGCTACGGTGAGCGCGATCGTGCACAGTCCGCTCGCGACCACCGCACGCGAGCGGCTGCGAGCTGTGAAGCGCGGCATGATGGTCTGCGCGATCGTGATCGTGCACAGGGTGCCGCAGTACAGGTTCATCGCGTTCGTCGCGGCGACCCCGATGCTGAAGACGGAAATGACCAGAAGGCTGATCCCGGCGGTTGCCTTGGTCAGGGCAGTGATGGGGTCCGCGCCGGGCAGGAGCAGACCGATGCCCGCGCCCAGGAACATGGGCAGGATCGAGCCGATGCTGGTGCCCCAGTAGCTCATCCAGAACGCCGGTTTTGAGCCGGTCTTGGCCGGCATGTAACGGGAGTAGTCCGAGACGTATGGCGCGTAGGCGATCTGCCAGACCGCGGCCACCGACACGGTGCTCATGAACCCGGCCAGTGTGAAGTGACCGGTGCCGAAGAAGGTGTGTGGCACCGGGTGGACGACGAACGCCCAGACGAACGCCAGGAGCAGGACGGCACCCGAGGCGTAGGTCATGATCCGCGCATAGGCGTGGATCAGACTGTAGCCCCAGATGGTGGCCGCGATGCTGGCCGCCGCGAGCAGCACGATGCCGGCCTTGCCGCTCAGGTGCGGAATCACCGACGCCAGCGACTGTCCTCCGAAGACCAGGATCGAGATGAAGAACCCGAGGTACATGACGACCACGATCAGGACGATCAGCAGTGAACCCCAGGAGCCGAACTGCCCCTTTGTCTGGACCATTTGCGGGACCCCGAGTCGCGGTCCCTGGGCGGAGTGCAGCGCCATGAAGATCGCGCCGAAGAGGTTTCCGACGATGATCCCCAGCGCGGCGGACCAGGCCGGTTGGCCGAACAGTGTGGTGGCAAGCCCTCCGGTGACAACCGAAAGGATCATAATGTTCGTGCCGAACCAGATCGTGAACATGTCCCGATTTGTGCCATGCCGTTGGTCGAGCGGGATAGGTTGGATCGTTTCCGACTCGATGCTGGAGGTGGGCTTGCGCCGACCAGTCGGTTGCTCGGTCATGTCTGTTCCCTCTCGTCGGCGCGGCGAGCATGGTTGAACATGACGTGCTTGGTACGCGAGTAGTCATCGAGCGCATACGTCGACAGGTCGCGCCCGTAGCCGGAGGATTTGAACCCGCCCCACGGCATTTCGGTGGCGAATGCGAGATGGTCGTTGACCCACACGGTGCCGAAGTCCAGCCGCCCGGGCAGATCGGCGGCGCGACGGGCGTCCTCGGTCCAGACCGAGGCGGACAGCCCGTAGGCGGTGCGATTGGCCGCCTCGACCACGGCATCCTCGTCGGTGAAGGTCTCCACCGTGACCACGGGGCCGAAAATCTCCTCACGCGTGGCCTCGGCACCGTCCGGGAGGTCCACCAGCACCGTCGGAAGCACGAAGTAACCGTCGCCTTCCGGAGCCTTCCCGCCCGTCGCCGCCCGCGCTCCTTCCGCGATGGCACGGTCGAGGAAGCCGAGCACGCTGTCGCGGTGGGTCTTCGAGACGAGCGGTCCCATCTCGATGTGGTCCCCGTCCGCCGGGTCGCCTACGACCAGCGACTCCACCTGGAGCACGAGACGCTTCAGCAGTTCGTCGTGGACGGACTGCTCCACGAGGATCCGGCAGGCCGCGCCGCAGTCCTGGCCCGAGTTGCCGAATCCGGCGAACCGGATGCCTTCGGCGACCGCGTCCAGGTCGGCGTCCGCGAACACGATGACCGGTGCCTTACCGCCGAGCTCGAGGTGCACGCGCTTGAGTGTGGTCGCGGCCGCGCTGGCCACCGCCTGTCCGCTGCGCACGCTGCCCGTCACCGACACCAGGGCGACATCCGGGTGGGTCGCGAGTGCCTCGCCGACCACCGATCCGGCACCAGTGACGACGTTGAGCACCCCAGGGGGAAACACCTCGGCAAGAAGCTCGGCCGTGCGCAGGGCGGTCAGCGGTGTCTGGTCCGACGGCTTCAATACGCAAGTGTTCCCGACCGCCAGGATCGGCGCGATCTTCCATGCCGCCGTGAGCAGGGGGTAGTTCCACGGCGTGATGGCGGCCACCACCCCGACCGGCTCCCGCACGATCATCGACGTGTGGCCGGCGACATACTCTCCGGCGCTAAGACTCAGCTGCGTCCGGACCGCACCAGCCATGAACTGCAGCGTGTCGATCGTCCCGGCGACATCCTCGCGGGCCAGCGGGATCGGCTTGCCGGTGTTGACCGACTCCAGGTGCGCCAGCTCCTCGGCGTTGGCTTCCAGCATTGCCGCGGCCCTGAGCAGCGCGTCGGCGCGGTCCTTCGGTGTCCGCTGCCGCCAGCCGGGCAACGCCGCCTTGGCGGCGGCCACCGCCTTGTCGACATCGGCAGGCGTGCCGCGCAGGGCATGCGCGATCAGCTGTCCCGTCGCGGGGTTGAACACCGGTTGCGTCTCCGTCCCGGTGCCCTCCCAGCAGGCACCGTCGACGAAGTGCCTCAGCACCACGGTCTCCGCACCGGCCGGCGGGATCTGCGTATGGGCCTCGATCATCTTGGAATCCTTCACTCGTGGAGCTCAGCGGATCGTGAAGCCGCGGTCGACGACGTCGGCCAGCATGTCGATGTAGGAGTCGACGTCGTCGTTGACCGTGCGCGGAGGAGGGTCGTAGGCCAGCGCGGCCTTCACCTGGGGACTCAGGAAATAGGCGCCGGCGGTCAACAAAGTGAGGGCCTGGAACTGCTCGGGCTGCTGCTCGGCGAGCGCGTCCAGAGCGGCTTCCGGATCCTTGCCCGTGCACTGGGCGACTGCCTCGGCGAACGGTTCGGCCAGGTCCGGCCGGTAGCCGAGCACTTGGTCGAGCAGCGCATCCGCCACACCCGCGGCGGTGGCCGAGGGCATCCGATCGGACGCGGGAATCAGTACGTCGATGAGTGCGGCGAAGGTGCGTCGCTGTTCGGTCTCGAGCATCACGAGGTCCTCAGTCGGCAGCGGGCTGGTTGTGGCGGTTTTCGGCGAGGTGGCGCATCGACCGCAGCGCGACGGCCATGATGGTCGCGGTCGGGTTGACGCCGGTCGAGGTGACGAACACGCTCCCGTCAATGACGAAAAGGTTCGGCACGTCGTGCGCTCGCCCGTACTCGTCGACGACGGAAGTGGCGGGATCGGGGCCCATGCGCGTGGTGCCCAGGAGGTGCCAGCCGCTTTCCCGGACAACGGGGACGGGGTGCACCGAGGTCGCGCCCGCGGCCAAATGGGCCTCGACCGCCCGGTCGACGTGGAACTTGAGCATGCGTTTCGTGTTCTCGCTGATGGTGTAGCGAATCCTGGGCACCGGGATGCCATCGGAGTCCACCGCGTCCGGATGCAGGACGACCTCGTTGTGCTCCTCGGGCAGGTCATCGGTGGTGATCCCCCACTCGGTGTACCGGCCGAAGGTCGACTGCCACCGGGGGTGGAAGGCGGACCCGAAGGCGTCGCGCCAGTTCTCGCCCGGCTCCCACAGGGTGTGGGTGAGCGGGCCGCCGGTCGGCATCAGGTTCCATTTCGCCCCGCGCACGAAGCCGCGGCTGGTGTCGGTCTCGTAGAACTGCATCGATTGCAGTGCCTGCCCGGTCGGGCCGAGCCAGGTCTCGAGCTCGTTTTCGTAGGCCCCGTACACCGAGGCGTAGGGATGCACCATGAGCCGCTTGCCGACCAGCCCGGAGGAGTTCGCCAGACCGTCGGGGAACTGGGCGGAGGCCGAGTTGAGCAGCAGTCGCGGGGTGCCGATCCCGTTGGCGGCCAGCACGGTCACACCTGCGGCCTGGTGGCGCACGACTCCCGCGCGGTCGACGTACTCGGCACCGGTCACCAGACCTCGGTTGTCGACCGTGAGCTGCCGTACCCGGGCCCCGGTCACCAGCACAGCACCCGCGGCGATCGCGTCGCGCCAGTGCGTGAAGTCGGTGCTCGCCTTCGCTCCGGTCGGGCATCCCGACTCGCAGGCGCCATACCGCTGGCACGCGGGCCGGTTCTTGAACTTGCGCGACGCGATGGCGTTCGGGGCGGGCCACCAGTGCCAGCCGAGCTTGTCCATGCCCTTCGCCGCGGCGAGGCCGTACTTGCCGATCGGCATCGGCGGCAACGGGAACGTGTGCGCGTCCGGGTAAGCCGGGTCGCCTTCGAGTCCGGACGCGCCGATATGGTGAGTGACCTCGTCGTAGAACGGCCGCAGGTCCTCGTAGGTGAACGGCCAGTCATCCGCGACCCCGTCGAGGGTCCGGACCCGGAAGTCGGAGGGCATTGCCCGGACCCAATGTCCGGAGAACAGGATGGTGCTGCCACCCACGCCGTTGAACATCAACGGCTCAATCGGGCTCTCCTTGGTGTCGACCGGGTAGTCGCTCTTCCGCCCGCGCACATTCGGACTGGGGTGCCACTGCTTGAGGCGGGTCAGCTCCCACTCGGGCTTGCCGCCCGTGAAGTCATCGGGAAGAGCCCAGTCGCCCTGCTCCAAACAGACCACACGAAACCCACGGCTGGCCAGTTCCAGGGCCGCAACCCCACCGGAGGCGCCGGCACCTACGATGAGCACATCCGCATCCTCGTGATCATGCTGCGTGTTCACCACTAGCTCTCCCGCTTGTTCAGCCCGCTGCGGACACATTCGCCCCGCATCGGTGGACCTTCCGGTCCGGTCGACTCTCATGTGCCTGCCGGACCAGGGGATCGAACGACCCGCACCCAGAATGCTCCGGGCCGCCTTGAGAACTCCATGTTCATCCACCACAAATGAAAAGTCAGGTTTGAGCGAATGCACAACCTTCCATATCCGAGGCGGGGCCCGGCCACGTCACCGTGGACGCGTAGGAAGGCATGAGCAGGCCTGCGGTGGCCAGGGGCGCCAGGGGCGGGTTGGCCTGCGGAGGGCGTGGCGAAAGCAGCATGTCGCGTCCCACCCGTACTCCCGGGACAGCGGCCACCCGCTCCGGCACGGCCGGCCAGGGCCAGCCCGCTTTGTGTCAACGCGCTCAGCAGCGGGATGTAGCGGCTGTGCGGGCGAGACCGTGATCAGGGCGGGCGGCACGCCGCGCACACCAGCCCGGCTGCCCGCCGGCAGCTTCGGGGCGCAGCAGGGCGGGGTCAGCTGCGGGTTCGGGCATCAATCGGCATTTCGGCCCAGATCGTCTTGCCGTGTGGTGTATAGCGGGTGCCCCAGCGTTCCATAAGCTGGGCGACGAGGAACAGTCCGCGGCCGCCCTCGTCCTCCTGCGCGGCCCGCAGCAGGTGCGGGGAGGTGTGGCCCCCGTCCGATACCTCGCAGATCAGGCTGCGGTCCCGAATGAGCCGCAGCCGCATGGGAGCGCCGCCGTACCGGATCGCGTTGGTGACCAACTCGCTCACCACCAGCTCGATGACGAACGCCGCCTCGCTGTGTCCCCACTCAGCCAGCTTCTGGACCGCCAGGGCGCGGAACCTGGCGACTTCTGCGGGAACAGCGGGAAGGTCCCAGCTTGCCACCTGGTCGTCGCTCAGCGCATGGACCCTGACCAGGAGCAGGGCGGCGTCGTCTTCTGGAGACTTCGGCAGAACAGCGCGCATCACACTGTCACAGGTCTCTTCCAGCTGTCGGCCTGGCAGGGACAGTGCGTCGCACAGTTCGTTCAGTCCGATGTCGATGTCCCGGTCGCGGGTCTCCACCAGGCCGTCGGTGAACAGGGCCAGAAGACTGTCCTCGGGGAGGTCGAATCCGACGGATTCGAACGGCAGGCCGCCCAGGCCGAGCGGTGGGCCAGTGGGCAGGTCGAGGATTTCCACGCGGCCGTCAGGAGCCACCACTATGGGGGGCAGGTGGCCGGCCCGGGCCATGACGCAGTGCCGCTCGACCGGGTCGTAGATGGCGTAGAGGCAGGTCACAAGGGCCTGGTCATCCTCACCCCCCAGGGACTGCGCGACCAGGTCATCGAGCCGGGCGAGCAGCTCATCCGGTGCGAAGTCCATTGCCGCGAGCGCCCTCACAGTGGTCCGCATCCGACCCATGGTGGCGGCGGCACGCAGGCCATGACCGGCGACGTCCCCGACGACCAGGCCGACCCGTTCCCCGGAGAGCGGGATGACGTCGTACCAGTCCCCGCCCACTCCCAGGGGTCCGGCCGCGGGAAGGTAGCGGTGAGCGGCCTCCACGGCTGCATGCCGCGCTAGGCGATGAGGGAGCAGATCGTGCTGCAGTGTCAGCGCGGTCGCGCGCTCTCGAGCGTAGCGGCGTCCGTTATCCACACTCACTGCGGTCCGGCAGACCAGTTCCTCCGCGAGGGCGATCTCCTCGGGGTCGAAAGGGTCCCGCGGCGGGACCCTTGCAAACGTCGCCAGGCCCAGCACGGTTCCCCGGGCCTGCAGCGGAACGACCACGACCTGGTCGCTGGTGACCGAACGCCCTTCGGCAAGGCAGCGCGACTGCGGCGAATCGGGTGCATATTCGATTGGACGAGGCGATGCCGCTGCCGCTGCCGCTGCCGCCGCGGGAAGCTCGTGGTCCGCCAGCCGTTCCGCCACCCGCCGCAGGTCGCGTGTGGTGCCATCCGTCGAGGGACCAGGTTCTTCACCGCGGAGCACAGGTTCGAGGAGGTCCACCTGGACGAGGTCCGCGAACTCCGGAACGGCCAGATCGGCCAGGTTATCGGCGGCACGCCCCATGTCGAGAGTCCCGCCGATTCTGCCGCTGGCTCCGCTCAGCAGTGCTAGGCGTTGCCTGGCCACGTAACGGTCCGTGATGTCGAGCCCTGCTTCACACACGCCCAGCGGCCGTCCCTCGTAGTCCTGCAGCTGGAAGTAGGTGAAGGACCAGACGTGATCGTGATGCGGGTCGGCCGGGATCGGGGTGCGGTAGCGGACGTCGGTGACGGGTTCCCCAGTCTGTACGACTCGCTCGATGAGCCTCTGCAGCCCCGGTGCCGGAACTCCTTCACCGTTCTCGACAAGGATCTCGCCATGAGGCTCGACATCGGTTACATGCCGACCGACGCAGTCCTCCAACATCAAGCCGAACTGCTTCTCGACGGCAGTATTGATCCACTCGAACCGGCCTTGCGTATCGTAGAGGGTGATCGCGATAGACGACTGATCGCTCAGACCGCTCAGCAGCGCCTGATCGCTGGCCCACTGCTCGAGGCGGGCCGCGCTGACGGCCGACAGCAGCCAGGCGGGAGCGCCCCCGTCCTGCTCCAGCGGGCTGAGCAGCAGCGCGACCCGTACCTTGTGGCCGTCCCGATGAAGCACCGAGCGAACTGTATATACGTTTCCAGGTTCCTGCTGAGGCGCCGCCCTCCCAGTGTCCCCCAGAAGGTCGCCGACAGGAATGCCAAGCGCTTCCTTCGACGCATAGCCGAACAGCTCCTCGGCTGCCGGGCTCCACCCAGTGACCGTTCCCCGGGCGTCCAGCACCGCGGTCGCCGACGGAGCGGCATTGAAAGGCCCGCAGCCATCCAACCTCGTATCTCTGAAACTCATGGAAACCTACTGAGCGTCCTCGGACGGCAAGACCGCGCAAAAAGACAGATCTACTACAGACTGCGCCCAAGGGGAGATCATGTCAAAGTTCACCGCATGGAGAGGCGGTCCCGCAATCGATCATCGGACTGCTGACTTTTGACGATGCTATCGGGTGCTGTAATGAGGAAGCCGCTGACCGCGGGGGCGAGGCCGGCCGGGGCTGGATACGAGAGGGTGAGATCGAATCTGTGGCCGGGCTCCGACCGAGGGGACATGGCGTCCCGCGCCTCGGAAGGATTGCAGTCATGGACGGTCAGTGAGTCCACCCCGGTAAGCGTCCATCGCTCGCTGTGATCGCGACGCTGGCGCTGCGGTCGCAGTATCCCCAATCAGCCGCCGTAGCAGCGGCGGCCCGGGTAGCCCTCGGCGTACTTATTGGTCAGGACGGAGCCTGTATTTCCATCACCGCCACCGGTACGAAGTTCTCACTCGCGATCATCTCCAGTGTGCTCTGCTGATGCTCGAGCTCGGCGCGTATTGCGGCGTACACGTCAGGGTCGACATCGGCGGGCCGACGGTTCAGCACGGATATCTCAGGCTCCTTCGATGAGAGCAGCGTAGGCGGTGGCGTCCATCAGGTCCGGCGTGCCGGTGATCCGCATCCGGAACAGCCAGCCCGTTCCGAACGGGTCGGTGTTGACCAGCCCGGGTGCGGCGACCGCAGCTTCGTTGATCTCCGTGACTTCTCCGTCCGCAGGAGCGAACAGGTCGCTCACGGACTTGGTCGACTCGATCTCTCCGCACGCGTCGCCGGCTTTGATCGTCGTGCCGACGGCCGGCAGGTCGAGGTAGACGACGTCACCGAGCGCGTCGGCCGCGTGACCGGTGACACCGACGGTCGACAGGTCGCCGTCGGTCGCGATCCACTCGTGGTCACGGGTGTACTTCAGGCCGGTGGTCGGGCTCATGATCTGTCTCTCTCCTGTGAAGTGGTCAGGCCTGGCGGCTGTGGTGGGAAGCGGGACGCCTCGGCGTCCTGCTGACTGCCGCGGATGTCGACGAGTGTGTTCGTGCCGGGTCCGCTCCGGCCTGCAGGCAGGCCGTCGCCACCGGTGAGCGACAGGGCGCCCGAGGTGATCTCGCCGATGCGCTCGCCGGTTTCCGGGTCGAATACGGCGGAGCCCGTGCGCGGAGCCCGTGGACAGGTCGAGGCCAGACCGGCCAGCACGCGGGTCGGCGCCTCGTCACGACGGGCAGCCAGGGCGGCCTCGCCGACGGATCCGTCTAGTTTGCCGAACGCGGTGACTCGGCCGAGTCCTGAGTCGAACGGCGTGGCGCGGACGGTGAGTTCCCGGCCGTACAGCGGCATACCGGCCTCGGCGCGCAGCGTGTCTCGGCAGGCCAGGCCGCACGGGACCAATCCGTGCCGGGCGCCCGCCGCGCTGACGGCCCGCCAGACGGCCGCCGCGTCACGGGGGGAGCAGTAGATTTCGAAACCGTCCTGGCCGGTGTAGCCGGTGCGAGCGAGCAGCACGTCGCGGTACGCCAGCAGCGTCGGGGCGATCGCGTAGTACTTCAGCGCCGGCACATCGGCGCCGGCCAGTTCACTGACGATCGCCGGTGACGTCGGGCCCTGCACTGCGATCAGTGCCCACTCGCCGGACGCGTCCCGGATCGCAGCTGCGTAACCGTCGATCCGTTCACGTAGCTGCGAGAGCACGATCTGCGCGTTGGCGGCGTTGGCCACGACGAGGTACCTCTGCTCGGCCAAGCGGTGGACGAGGAGGTTGTCGAGCACTCCACCGGTCTCGTGGACCAGCAGGGAGTAGCGCGCGCGGCCGACGGCGATCTTCGACGGCTCCCCGACCAGCGCGTGGTCGAGGGCCCGGCCCACCTCGGGACCGGACAGCTCGATCTCACCCATGTGGGTGAGGTCGGTGATTCCGGCGGTGGTTCGTATGGCGTGGTGCTCGGCCAGTTCGGAGGTGTAGCGCAGCGGCATGGACCAGCCGGCGAAGTCTGTGAACGACGCACCGAGCTCGGTGTGGATGTCGTGCAAGGGAGTCTTCTTGGACATGTGGTCTCTCAAAGCATGATCGGTGGGTCACGACTCGAAGGATTCGGGGGGCGGGCAGGCGCAGACCAGGTTGCGGTCGCCGTGCGCCTGGTCGATTCGGCCGACCGGCGCCCAGTACTTGTGGGGCGTGACGCCCGCCGGGAAGACGGCTTGCTCGCGCGAGTAGGCCTGGTCACTCGCCGGCGGTCGCGGCTGCGGTGTGCGGAGCCCGTCGCAGCGGACTCTTTTCGAGGGGCCAGACGCCCTTGCCCAAAAGTCGATCTCCGAGCGGATCGTAATCGTCGCCTCGCAGAAGCGGTCCGGCTCCTGCAGGCTCTCTCTCCGTCGGCTCTACCATCAGCGTTCAGGGGACCGGGAAGCTCATGGTCGGTGCGTGGAAGCCGTAGCCGATGAGCCGCTCGGCGATGTCGTCGACTGTCACACCCGTGGCGGCGGTGATCGGGCGTACGTCGAGGATGCACTCATGGGCGACGAGGCCGGTCATTCCGGCGTCAGGACGGGAAAAGCGCCGCGAATCGGTGGGCGAGGTGGTTGGCGCCGAGCACGGCCGCCCGGGTCGCCTCGGTCAGTCCCTCCGCGCCCCTCATCCGGATGTGTGCCCACAGGATCGGCAGGATGCCGGCGCTACCGGACGGTGCGGCGCTCACCGACCCCCCGGTCCCGTCGCGGCGCGTGGTGCAGGAGTGCATTGGGTGAGTGGGCAGATACGGCGCAGCTCGGCGCGCGCCGCGGCCTCGGGGGCGGCGGGCAGATTCAGGTCGGAGGTACTCCGGACGCCGCTCGGAGCGGCGGCGTTGACGAGGGCGGCCAGCGTCGGGTAGCCGACTTCGGTCAGCATCGCGGCGCGGTCGGCGTCGCTGCCCTCGATGTGATGGATGGCGAACTCTCCGGGCGCGGAGGAACCGGGTGAGGTCATGCTGGGAGGCTCCCTTGCGGAGGCACCGCGGGTGCGGCGTCGTGGACGGGTGGACCTCCCCGGTCTGTCATCGGTACCCGAGAGCTTCACCACCGGGGGTTCGGCGGTTTGCACCGTGGGCGCAGGACGCGACGTCCTGTCTTTCCGGAGTCGCCTGGCCGAAGCGGTAGTTGTACCTGAGAGATTCTGGGGAGAGTTGCTCTTTCGGCGCCTCGCCAAAGATGGGCGAGGGCTCTCCCGCTTCGGTTCGGACAGCGCGGTATTTGAGTTGTCGAGCCCGACCGAAGGTCAGGTGGCGGGGCTGTCAAGGGCCGGGGTCTGCCATGCCGTACCCAGGGCCATAGACCTTCTTGATCGACCGGCCGACGTCGTCGGGACGGCCCTTGCTGAGCAGCCGGCGCGGCGACTCCGGCGTGGGTGTCGTGAAGGCGACACGGGCGATCGCGCTCGCGTAGCCGTCGATGAACGGTCCGCCCGAGGAGTAGGCGGTTTCTTGTGGCAGCGCATCACCGGCGCATCGTCTATGGGGGTACTGCGGTCGAGCAGTCATGGAGAGAATCCTTGGCTCGGGAAGGCCGGGGAATGTGTTGTGGGATGTTCACCCAGGTGTACGCCGCTGCGAGGTGCGTAACGAAGGCCCCCACCGCTCAAAGTTCTCGCCCATGACTGTGCATTTGAATAACGCTGCTGTACAAACGGCCAGGCCCCGTCGTAGCGTGATCCCATGTCCATCACAGTGGGCGAGCTGCTCGAGATGTCGCACCTGCGCCTGAGACTTCACTCGGGGGCCAGCGCGCTGGAACGGCCTATCACGTGGACGCACACGACCGACCTGCCCGAGCCGTGGCGCTGGGTGGCCGGCGGCGAGCTGCTCATGACCAACGGCATGCCAATCCCCCGGAGCGCGTCCGGGCAGGAGGAACTTGTCCGGCAGCTGGCAGAGCACGGTGCCGCCGCACTGGCCATCGCCGAGCAGATGTACGCTCCGCCTCTGACCAAGCGGCTGACGCAAACCAGCGAACAGCTCGGTTTCCCGGTGATCTGGGTCGCCTATCCCATGCCGTTCGTTGCGATCTCCCGCGCCGTCGCCGAGGCGACCCTCCTGGAACAGTCCCAGCGCCTGATCCGGACCGAACGGATCTACCACGCGCTGCAGCAAATCACCTCGCACGGCTCCGGGCTCACCATGCTCACGAGCGCCCTGTCCCGCGAGCTCGGCTGCGACATCCGGGTGTGCGACCGGGCGACCGGCCACGACTGGTATCCGGGAAGCGCCCCGCTCCCGGAAGACATCCGCATCGCTGTGACCGAGGGTCGCGGAAAGCTGCGGGCCGGCGTCATCGCGGTCCCTCTCCACCAAGACCGTCGCGCGCTCCTGGTCGACATCCCCACCCACCCGGACGCGGTCCTCGTCGCCCTCTCTGAGCCGACCGGGCAGCCGGACGCGCTGCTGCAGCAGCACGCCGCGACGGTGTGTGCGCTGGCGCTTTCCCAGGTCCGCCTGACCATCGAACACGACCGCAGGACCGGTGCGGAGCTTTTGCTGCAGATCCTCGATGCGCAGCTGGCGCCGGAGGTTTCCCGGCGCCAGCTGGCAGAACTCGGCGTCCCGGTCGAGGACGCAGTCTGCGTGGCGGCAAGCAACGACGACCCGGAACTGCTCAAAAGCCTGCACCTCAGCCTGTGGCGCTCTGCCGTCAAGCACGCCACCGTGCACCGCGGCGCCACGTCACTCACGGTGCTGCCCGACGCGGCCGTGCAGGTGCTGATGCAGGCGCTCGGGCCGGGCGGCCAAGCAGGTGTCAGCGACCTGATCATCCGCGCCGACCGCCTCGTCGACGCGGTGCGGGAGGCCACTTGGGCGCTCGACACCGCAAAGGAGCAGGACATCCCACTGCTACGGTACGCCGATGCCGATCCGCTTCTCGGCCCACGCAACCCGGCAGAGGCCCGGGCCCTCGTCGATCGCGTACTGGGCCCTGTTCTCCAACTTCCGTCCGCGCAGTCCGGCGAGCTGCTGGCAACCCTGCGGGCGTTCCTCAAGAACGGCAGGTCCTGGCAGCGCACCGCCGAGGCCCTGCATGTCCACCGGCAGACTGTGCTCTACCGCGTTCGGCGGATCGAGCAGCTGACCGGGAGGCAGATCTCCGACACGGGAGATCTGGCCGCCCTCTGGCTTGCCCTGAATTCCGTCTAGTAGCGTGTCGCTACTTAGTTATGGGTTGTTTGGTTGGGAGGTTGGTGTCTGGCAGATTCTCCTTCCGTTCTGCCAGACAGGGCTGGTGTGATGGGTTCGCAGAAGAGGCCGGTGGTGCTGACCGCGGCTGATCGTGAAGAGTTGGTTCGGTTGACCACGACGGGGGTTCATCCGGCCTCGGTGATCAGACGGGCACGGATACTGCTCGCGCTCGACACTTCTGCAGGCGCGATCGGCTCGCAGGACGTGGTTGGTACCGTTCAACTGTCCGGGCCTTGGCACACCAAATCAACGAGCCAGCACCATCAAAGTCACCGGTATTGCATCTAGTAGTGCCTGGTCAGGTTGGCTGTGGCGGTGCGTGTCTTTCAGATTCGGTGTGGCGTTGATGAAGTGTGACTCCGGACGAGATTGCTGTGGTGCGTGGTGAGTTGGAGGACTTCGCGGCGGAGATGTTCGAGCCGTTCGCGCGCAACGACCAGCGCCGGTGGAGGCAGGTCTACCTGCGAGGGCTACTGACCGACGGGCGGCGCAAGTCGGTCGAGCCGATGGCCGCCCGGCTCGGCGAGGACGGGAACCGGCAGGCGCTGGCTCACTTCCTCACGACCAGCCCGTGGGATCCGTCCCATATCCGGGCGAAGCTGGCATGGAAGGTGGAAGCGGCTATCCGGCCGACCGCGCTGGTCTTCGACGACACCGGCTTCCTCAAGGACGGCAACGCCTCGGCGTGTGTGTCGCGGCAGTACACCGGAACGGCGGGCAAGGTCACCAACTGCCAGGTGGGCGTCTCGCTGCACCTGGCCTCCGACCATGCCTCGGCGGCGGTCGACTGGCGGCTGTTCCTGCCCCAGACCTGGGATCCCGCCTCGCCGAAAGCGGCCCTGGACAAGGTCGCCCGCCGCACTGCCTGCGGCATCCCCGAGGACGTCGGACACGTAGAGAAGTGGCAGCTCGCTCTGGACATGGCCGATGAGGTCCGCTCGTGGGGGATCGAGGTGCCCTTGGTCATCGCGGACGCCGGATACGGCGACGCCGCGGCCTTCCGGCTCGGCCTGAACGCCCGCGGCATGCGCTACGTGGTGGGAATCTCCACCACCATGTCGGCCCAGCCAGGCGACGCGGTGCCGACGTGCGAGCCGTACTCCGGGACCGGACGGCCGCCGGCGCCGAAGTACCCCACTCCTGCCCGGTCGGTGAAGGAGCTGGTCATCGCGGCGGGCTGCAAAGCCGCACGGCCGGTCCAGTGGCGGGAGGGCTCCCGGCCCGGCACGGGCCGCTCCGGCCGCAAGCGGATGTACTCCCGCTTCGTTGCCTTGCGGATCCGGCCCGCCGGACACGAGATCCGCCAGGCCACCGACGGCCCGGAACTGCCCGAGTGCTGGCTGCTGGCCGAGTGGCCGGCCGGCGAGAGCGAGCCGGTCCAGTTCTGGCTGTCCGACCTACCCGCCGACACCCCACTGACCACACTGGTCCGGCTCGCCAAGCTCCGCTGGCGCATCGAACACGACTACCGGGAGATGAAGCAGGCCCTGGGCCTGGCCCACTTCGAAGGCCGGACCTGGGGCGGCTGGCATCACCACGTCACCCTCGTGTCCGCCGCGCACGCCTTCTGCACCCTGCAGCGGCTGGCCCGGGCCCCAAAAGACGCGGCGCCGGCCTGAGCCTCTACCAAGTCGTCCGCGAACTGCAGACCCTGCTCGCGGTCTGGACCGGCGCCTGCCCCACCTGCCACCGCGACATACCCGCCCCAATACCGACCTGACCAAGCACTACTAGTAGCGTGTCGCTGCTTAGTTATGGGTTGTTTGGTTGGGAGGTTGGTGTCTGGCAGATTCTCCTTCCTTTCTGCCGGACAGGGCTGGTGTGATGGGTTCGCAGAAGAGGCCGGTGGTGCTGACCGCGGCTGATCGTGAAGAGTTGGTTCGGTTGACCACGACGGGGGTTCA
>NZ_FPJO01000031.1 GCF_900119365.1 Streptomyces atratus | reverse complement strand
GACAGCAGCAAGGTCGTGACCTCGATGACGATCACTCTCCTGCCGCCCCCATCGCCGGAGCCCGCACTGCCGGCGACGACCGTCCGGGAGAACACCGGCAACGGCAAGACCGGCAGCCGCATGGCACGTGTCCTGGCCATCCTGCAGACAGAACCCGAACGGCTTTGGCGCGCAAGGGAGATCGCCGAGCTCCTCGGCGATGTCACCCTCGTCGCAACCTATCGACAACTCGCTCGCTGGACCGAGAGAGGAATGATCAAGAGAGTCCGCATGGGCCGCTACACGGCAATCACGCAGACGACCAGCCCCTTGCGTGACCTGCGAAAACGCTAACTACCCGGCCTTGGGGAAACTTCAGGTCCCCAACTGGTCCCCAAGAATAACCAAGGGCCGGTTTCGGATGCCTTCGAAACCGGCCCTGATCTGCGACTGTCTCCAGTCGGGACGACAGGATTTGAACCTGCGACCCCTTGACCCCCAGTCAAGTGCGCTACCAAGCTGCGCCACGTCCCGATGCGCTTCCTCCCGGCTTTTTTGCTGGGCGGCTTCGCGGGACAAACATTACCTCACTCCGAGGCCCGGATCGACGCCCGTGCCTGGTGGGCGCGGTTTGCCAGGGAATCCGCACCGCAGGCGGTGGCCAGTTTGTGGGCCCTGGCGAGTTCGCGCGGGGAGCGGATCGCGATGCCGTAGTCGACGAGGGCGAGCGCGTGTTCGTACGCGGACGGGGACGCCTCCAGATGACGGACCGACTCGGCCAGCAGGTGGATGGCGTCCTCGGGGGCGGCGAAGAGGGATACGCAGCGCAGGGCCTCGCCGATCGCGGTGTCCGTGCCGAAGCGCTCGGCGTGCACCCGGGCCGAGGTGGCGAGTTGCTCGGCACGGGCGGGGTCATCCTCGGCCAGGGCGCGGGCGAGGTCGCCGGCCCAGGGAGCCCACACCCCGTTGAACCTGCCGCGGGGTTCAAGGGCCTGGCCGGCCGCTTCGAGTTCGGCGATCGCTTCCTTCGTTCGGCCTTCGGCCAGCAGCAGACGGCCGCGTACGCACGGGCCGTCGGGGAGCACCATCGCGCTGGGGTAGGGCGCGCCGAAGGCGTAGCGGTCGGCGATCTCGCGAGCCTCGGTGACGCGTCCGCGGGCGACCAGGGTGTCGATGAGCAGACAGGCCGCGTCCCAGTGGACCGGGAGTCCGCTGCCGACGCGGTCGGCGAGGCGCAGCCCTTCGCGCAGGAAGCCCTCGGCCTCGGCGAGCCGGCCGCGACGGCGGTGGACCAGTCCGAGCAGGGTGTGCGCGAACGCGAGGTGCGCGCCGCTCCAGCCGGAGATCTCGAAGGCGCGGACGGCCTCGCCGAAGAGTTCCTCGGCCCGGTCGAGCTGGTCGGTGAAGGCGTAGGTGATGCCGACGAGGGTCGGCAGTTCGAAGCCCCACTCCGCGTCGGTCCAGCCGAGTCCCCGGGCGGGGTGGCCGTCGACCAGGGCGCGTTCGCAGATGTCGACGACGAGCTGGGAGTTCTCGCCGCGCAGCATGGCGTCGAAGGCGCGGAGCGTGAGCAGGGCGCGCTCGGCGTTGTCGCGGCCGTGCAGATGGTCGGCGTTCCGTGCGAGGCGGCCGGAACGACCGGGGCCGTCCTCCTCGCCGGCCTGCATGCCCTCCCAGAGGAAGTGGGCGGCCTGGAGCCGCATCAGGCCGGGGCCGGGAGCGGTGCGTGCGGCCTCCACGGCGAGGGCGCTCGCCGCTTCCTTGAGCTGGTTGTTGTGCGAATGCGCGGCCGCGAGCCGGTAGGTGGCGTCGATCCGCTGGTCGTCGTCGAGTCCCGGCATGGCGAGGGCGGCGCGCAGGTGCTGGACGGTGGTGGCCGGGGAGCTGAGCAGTGTGGCGCAGCCCAGTTCGTACAGCAGGGTGGCCTTCACGCGCTGGCGCGGTGGTTCCTGCAGGGCGCGTTCGAGACAGCGGCGTGCGGCCTCCGGGGCGCCGACGGCGAGGTGCTGTTTGGCCGCTTCGCGGAGCTGCTCGACCAGTTCCTGGTCGTCGTCCGGGTGCACTTCGAGCAGGTGCCGGGAGGCTGCGGCGGGGCCGAGTCCGGCGCGGGTGATCGCCCAGGCGGCCCGGCCGTGCATGGCGGTGCGGGTGGCCGGCGGGATGGACCGGTAGACCGCGCTCGCGATGAGCGGGTGGACGAACTCCAGCGGGTCGAAGCCGGTGACGATACGGGCTTCGCGCAGCCGTGCCGTGCAGTCGGCGGCCTCGGCCGGGCTCATTCCGGCCAGGGTGGCCGCGAGGTCCTGGGAGATGTCCGTGCCGAGGACGGCGGCTGCCCAGGCGAAGCGGGTGGCGTTGGTGCCGAGCCGTTCCAGGCGGGCGACGAGGCCGCTGCCGCGTGCCGACGCGCCGAGTTCGCGCAGCAGCCCGGCCGACTCCTCCAGCGGCGCCAGTTCGCGGTCCTGGACCTTGGCGACGAGTTCGACCGCCTCGTAGGGGTTGCCGCCGGTGACGGCCCACACCTCGCGGCAGAACGGGTCGTCGGCGTGTTCGCCGAGGGCCGCGCGGACCAGCTCGGCGGTGGCGTCCGGGGTGAGGGCGCGCAGCGCGACCCGTACCTGGGACGGGTGGGCGCTGCCCGGTCCGCTCTCCTTCTGGCGGGCGGCCAGCTCCTCCGGGCGGTGCGCCTGCACGACCAGGACGGGGAGTTCGCCGAGGCGGGCGGTGAACGAGGCGAGCCAGGCGAGGGATTCGCCGTCCGCCCAGTGCGCGTCGTCGATGATGAGCAGCAGCGGACGGTGGCTCAGCCGGGACGCGAGCCGGGCGACGACGAAGTCCAGGCCGTCGCGCACACCCTGCGGGTCCGGCTGCGGGCCGGACGGTTCGGCCAGTCCGAGGGCCGGCGCGGCGATCTCGTACCAGGACCCGAACAGGGCCCGCATCTCGTCGGGCGGGAACCGGTCGAGCGCGGGCTGCAGCAGCTGGCGTACGACGTGGAACGGCACGGATGTGACGGTCTCGCCGCCCCGTGCGGACCAGATCGTGCAGCGGTCGGCGGCGATCGACTGGATCTCGCCGAGCAGTGCTGTCTTGCCGATGCCGGCCTCGCCGCTGAAGATCAGCAGCCCTCCGACGGCCTGGGCGCCGCAAAGGGCGTCCACGGCTTGTGCGGCGGCAGCGAGTTCCGGTTCGCGCTCGTACAGCGGCCGGGACGGCTTCATGCCTACCCTCCCCAGGGTGGTACGGATGACTTTCGACACTAGTCGTGTCCGGGGGTCCGCGGACAGTGGTTCGGACAGTTCGCCGCAGGTGCGGGGCACAATCGTGGAGTGGACGAGACGCGCAGGGACCGCGACACCGAGGGCAGGGCACGCAACGCGCGCCCGCGTGACGGGCTGGGGCGTCCCCTTCCGTACGGGGCTCCGGGAGTCGAGCGGCAGCCGGAGGGAGTGGTGCGCACCCCCGAGGAGACCGTGCGGGAGGCGCAGCGGCTGCTGGACGCGGGGATGCCGTTCCACGCGCACGAGGTGTTCGAGGACGCGTGGAAGTCGGGCCCGGCGGCGGAGCGGGAGTTGTGGCGCGGGCTCGCGCAGCTGGCCGTGGGGCTGACCCATGCGGCCCGGGGCAATGCGACGGGCGGGGCACGGCTGTTGCGGCGCGGCGCGGCGGCGCTCGCGGAGTTCGCCGGTCGGCGGCCGTACGGGATCGGTGTCGACGACCTGACCGTCTGGGCCGAGGAGCTGGCCGGACGGGTGGCGGCGGGGCAGTCCGCGGACGGCGGGGGCGCGGCACGGGCCGAGACCGTCGACGCGGCAGCCGAGGCACCGTGTCTGCGGTCCCCGGCCCCGTGACCCGGACCGGGCCCGGGGCGTGCCGGTGCGAGGGGCGGGATGTGGCCGGGCACGCGTCGGACGTGCGCCACATTCGCCGCCCATCACCCGGAGCGGTGAACAGGGCGGCCCGCAGCCATTACGATCGCGCGTCATGAGCACTTCTGACCAGGACCAGGCCGTGGACACCCCGATACCCGTCCCGGAGGCCGGCCCCGAAGCCGTCGCGGAGACGGACTCCGAGGCGGCCGACGGGACCGGGGACCGGAAGCTGACACCACGCCAGGCGAGACGGCTGCGCATGGTCCTCTCGTCGGTCGGCATGGCGGCGATGGCGGTGGTCCTCGCGCTGCGGATCGCCAGCCGGTCGTCCGTCCTGGTGGTCGGGGTGTACGGGCTGGCGCTGATCCTGTGCGGGATCGTGATCGAGCTCAGCCGCAACGGCCGCACCCGGCTCGGCAGTTGGCTGCTGACCGTCGGCCTGGTCGCGGCGATCGGATCGGACTGGCTGCTCATTCCCTGACGTATGGTCAGCGCACCGCGATCCGTACGGTCCCGCCGTGCGGATCGACCCGGTCGAGCCACTCGGCGCGCAGATGGAACGCACGGTCCGGCACGGCGGGCAGCAGCAGACGCTGCCGGTGGAGCTCCCGGCCGTCCTGGCGGACGAGGAGCAGCGGCGAGGAGAGCCTCCGGTCGGTGCGCAGGGTGAAGCGGCCGTCGAGCGGGAGGTCGCCGTCGGGGCCGATGAGGTTCGGTGCGATCCACCGCAGTGGGGATTCGACCGCGATGGACGGCCGTCCGGCGGGCCAGGCGCCTGTTGTCAGATGACGCAGTACGGGCGCGGCGACGGCCCGGCCCTCGGCGAGCGCGACGCCCGCGCTCTCCACGCCGTGCAGCAGATTCCCGACGGCGAAGACTCCGGTTCCGGTCGTGCGGTGGGCGGCGTCGTACGCGGGGCCGCGGGTGCCGCGGTCGAGGGTGACGCCGCCGCGGCGGGCCAGTTCGTGGTCGGGGATCCAGTCGCCGGTGAAGACGACGGTGTCGCAGCGCAGGGTCTTGGTCCGGCCGTCGTGATGGCGTACGCGGACGCCGGTGAGCCGTTCCCGGCCGGTCAGCGCGGTGACGGTGGTGCGGCCGAGGACCGGGGTGCGGTCGCCGGGCCGGGTCAGGGCGGTGAGCCGGGAGGCGGGCCGGTCGGTGACCATGGCGACGACGTCCAGGCCGGCGACGCGCAGGGTGTCGGCCGCGGCACGGCTGACGGGTTCGTTGCCGATGACGACCGCGCGGCTGCCGATCGGCTGCCGGTACAGGTGGACGGCCTGCTGGAGTTCGCCGGTGGTGTAGACGCCGGGTGGGCGGCTGCCGGGGACCAGGCGGGCGCTGCGGGGGCGTTCGCGGGCGCCGGTGGCGAGGACGACTGCACGGGCGGTGATCCGTTCGAGGCCGGTGGGCGCGGTGGTGTCCACGGTCAGCTCTCCGGCCCAGCCGGTGACGGTGACGCCGGTGCGCACGGTGGCCCCGGCGCGCACGGCGGCGGCCACGCAGCCGCGGGCGTACGCGGGTCCGGTCGTCCCTCCCCCGATGGCCCGGCCGCCGAATCCGCCGTGGTGGCAGTGGCGGGGGATGCCGCCCGCGGTCTGTTCGCGTTCCAGGATCTCGACCCGGCCCGCCCCGGACGCGGCGAGTTCGGCCCCGGCGCCGAGGCCGGCCGGGCCGCCCCCGACGATCAGCACGTCGACGGTGCGCTCGCGACGGGTCATGGGCGGGCCTCCTCGAACAGTGCGCGGACCGCGGCCCCGCAGTAGAAGCCCTGGCATCTGCCGTTCCCGGCTCTCGTCCTGCGCCGCAGGCCGTCCGGGGAGTGCGGCGGCACCGTACCGGCCAGGGCGTCCCTGATCTCGCCCGCGGAGACCCGTTCGCAGTGGCAGACCAGCGTGCCGTACGCGGGATCCGCCGCGATGCGTCCGGCGTCCTGGTACGGGCGCGGGAAGGCCTCGCCGAGGTTGGGCATGGTGACGGGCGGCAGTTCGGACGGTGTGCCGAGATCGAGGCCCGAGTCGCCGAGCAGTTCCGTGACATGGGCGGCGATGGCCATGGAGGCGGTGAGTCCGGTGGAGCGGATGCCGCCGACGGCGATGTACCGCCGCTCCGGCCGGGACCGGATGCGGTAGTCCTCCTGGCCGGTCGCGGCGCGCAGTCCGGCGTAGACGGCAGTGACTTCCTCGTCGAGCAGTTCCGGCAGGATGCGGCGGCCCTTCTCGCGCAGCAGGGCGATCGCGTCGGCGGTCGATCCGGTGGCGGTCTTGTCGTCGAGGTCCTCGGCGGTGGGGCCGAGCAGCACATTGCCGAAGACGGTCGGTGCGACCAGTACGCCCTTGCCCGCGGCGGTGGGCACCGGGAGCAGGATGTGGCCGACGAGGTCGCGGGCGAGCTTGTCGAAGACGATGAGCTGGCCGCGGCGCGGGGTGACGGTGAAGTCGTCGTGGCCGAGTTCCCGGTCGAGTTCGTCGGCGTACAGTCCGGCGGCGTTGACCAGATGGCGGGTGTGCAGCGTTCCCCGGGTGGTGGCGAGGGTGTGGACGTCGTCGCCGCTGTCGATGTGCCGCACCCGGCAGTTGAGGTGCAGCTGGACTCCGGCGCGCACGGCCTGGGTGGCGTAGGCGAGCGGTGTCGTCCAGGGGCAGATGATGCTCTCGTCGGGGATTTCCAGTGCGCCGAGGGCGCCGGGGCCCAAGTGGGGTTCGCGGGCGCGCAGTTCACCGGCGTCCAGGAGGCGTGCCGCGTGGTATTCGTTCCGCTCCGCCTTGGCCAGCAGGGCGGGGAGTGCGGCCAGTTGCTCTTCGTCCCAGGCGACGAGCAGGGCTCCGACGCGTTCGACGGGGATGCCGGTCTCGGCCGCGTAGGCGCGGAGTCTGTGCTGCCCTTCGCGTACCAGCCGGGCTTCCAGGGAGCCGGGTACGGCGTCGAAACCGGTGTGCAGGATGGCGGTGTTGGCCTTCGACGTGCCGTTGCCGATGTCGTCGCAGGCGTCGAGGAGCGCGGTGCGCAGCCGGTAGCGGGCCAGTTCGCGGGCGATGGCGGCGCCGACGACGCCCGCGCCGACGACGGTCACGTCGTAGACCTGGGCGCCGGGCCCGTCGCCCGGCCGGGTCCCGGGCAGGCCGGCGGCCGTCAGTGCGTCGGCTGTGGTGATCGTGGGGTGCATCGTGTGGCTCTCGTACGTCTCAGGCCTGGTCCAGCAGGGTCTGCACGGCGGTCCGGAACCGGACGCGTCGTTCGGCGGCCTCGTCGGCGCCGATCCGGGGTTCGTACACGGCGGAGGGTTTCCAGTCGGGCACGGCCTGCCGGAGCGGGAGCCGCGGGTCGAGGCCGAGCCGGGCGACCGCTCCGACGCCGAGCGCGGTGACGTCGGGCAGGGCGGACACCTCGACGGGCCGTTGCAGCAGGTCGGCCTGGGTCTGCATGAGCAGTGCGGAGCGGGTGAGGCCGCCGTCGACGCGGAGCGAGGTCAGGGGTGAGCCGAGGTCGGTCGCGGCGGCCTCGGTGAGTTCGACGACCTGGGCGGCGATGCCTTCGCACAGCGCGCGCACCAGATGGCCCGCGGTGGTACCGAGGCCGAGGCCGGTCACCGATCCGCGCAGATCGCCGCGCCACCAGGGGGCGGCGAGTCCGGCGAGTGCCGGTACGAAGGTGACGCCGCCGGAGTCGGGGACGGTGGCGCCGACGGGGTCGAGCTCGGCCGCGCCGGAGATCATTCCCAGGCCGGCGAGCCAGTCGACGGCGGACGCGGCGGTGTAGACCTGCCCGTCGAGGCAGTAGCTGGTGCGGCCGCCGAGCCGCCAGGCGACGCAGCTGACCAGTCCGGTGGAACCGCGGCACGGGGCGGGCCCGGTCTGGGCGAGCAGGAAGGCGCCCGTTCCGTAGGTGCATTTGGCGTTGCCGGGGTCCAGGGCGTTCTGGGCCAGCAGTGCGGCCTGCTGGTCCACGAGCAGCCCGGTCAGCGGGAGTTCACCGCCGAAGGCAGCCGTCGTACCGACCGTGCTGTCGCAGTCGACGACGTCCGGCAGCCGTTCGTCGCCGAGGCCGAAGACCTCCAGGGCCCTGGGTGACCAGCCGGACCGGTCGAGGTCGAG
The DNA here is from genome assembly GCF_900119365.1 of Streptomyces atratus. Lineage (GTDB taxonomy): Bacteria > Actinomycetota > Actinomycetes > Streptomycetales > Streptomycetaceae > Streptomyces > Streptomyces atratus_B. The sequence goes on along the minus strand of NZ_FPJO01000031.1, from coordinate 71,289 downwards.
CAGCTGGGTGCGTCCGGCCGTCGCCGCGTCCGTGACGAAGGCCCCGGTCAGCTGGTGGACGAGCCAGGAGTCGGTGGTGGTGACGACGCCTTCGCGGGTCAGTTCCCGGCGGATCCAGGCCATCTTCGGCGCGGCGAAGTACGGGTCGAGGGGCAGCCCGGTGAGATGAGTCAGCTCCTCGTCGTACGAGGCGAGTTCGTCGCAGATCGGGGCGGAGCGCCGGTCCTGCCAGACGATCGCTTCGGTGAGCGGCCGCCCGGTGTCCGGGTCCCAGGCGAGCACGGTCTCGCCCTGGTTGGCGAGGCCGACCGCCGAAACCGGTTCACCGGCTTCCGTCAAGGCCCGGCGGCCCGCTTCGACGACCGAGCCGAGCAGTTCGGCCGGGTCCGCCTCGACCGCTCCGCCGGAGCCGTGCCGGGGTTTCACCGGAACGGAAGCGGAGCCGATCACACCACGCTCGGGGCAGATCACCAGAGCCTTCGTGCCCGACGTGCCCTGGTCCACGGCGAGTACCGGGCCTGTCATCGACTCTCCAGCGGTGCGGAAGCTCTGCGGCTTGAACGGAATCGTGATCACTGAACTCGCCGCCCAGAGTGGTGCAGACCACCGCGTACGTCAAGGGCCGCCCGGGACACGACCGGAACAACCGGTACATCTTTCAACGTCCTGGTGGATCAACCGACTTGAGTAAGATCCGCGAATCGGTCCGGAGTTCGGAGTGACTGGCCTTACACTCACCGCCGAGCAACAACCGGACGCTTTCGAGCAGTTCGTTTTTCAACAGCTGCTTCACCCCCCACGTCCTTGAGGACTGATGAGACCGACACCCTGCCCCGAGCCCCGATCCACCGGTTCCCCGGCCTTCCGCGTCTGCACGGGTTCCATGCCACCACCGGGTTGCGTGACGTGCTGAGGAGAACTTCCGACCGTCGCATGCCGGCCTGTCGTACGGGGGCAGGGCGAGTCCATGGCCAACAGTGATTTTCGGCCGGTCTACCACCCGGCCGGCCATGACAACGATCTGCGGGTCGCGTTACAGGATCTGCGCACCGGACGCTGGATGTCCATGCGCACGCTGCTGGAGAGCACGCCGGACTGGACCCTGTGGACCCAGCGCACCCAGGTGCTCGGGGCGATTGCCGCCGGTTCGGACGCCGTGCAGGCCTGGCTGGCCGAGGACCCCCGGAGCGTCGCCGCCACGGTGATGCAGGCGCGGGTCGTCGTCGAGCGGGCGGTGCGCGCCCACCGCGAGGGCCATCACCGGGCACAGGAGTTGTGGCAGGAGGCCTGGCAGGCCTGCCGCACGGCCGCGAACGCCTCGCCCGCGGACCCGGTGCCCTGGGTGTGCCTGCTGGCCCTGTCCCAGCTGGACGAGCGGCAGCAGTTGGAGGAGCACCGGCTGCACCCGCCGGGTCCGATGCTCTTCCCCGGCCCGTGGGGACTGCTGGCGGAGGCCGACAGGCGCGATCCGTGCAACCGCGAGGCCTATCACCGGATGCTCCAGTTCGTGTACGCGCGAAAGGCCGGCGGATCCCTCTCGGAGGCGGTCAACTTCGTCCAGTGGGCGGCCTCTTCGGCGCCCGACGGCTCCGCGCTGCACGTACTGCCCCTGTATGTGCGCGTCGAGCGCTACCGCCGCGAGCAGGGCCACGAGAAGGCCCTGGACCTGCACTGGGTCACCGAGGACGCGGAACGGGACGCGGCCCGTGCACTGGAGCTCTGGTTCCGTCGTACGACACCGATCTCGCACTCCCTGCTCGACCTGAACCACCTGGCCCACGCCCTGTGGGGAGCCCTCCAATTCGCTGAGGCAGCAACGGTGTTCGAGGAGCTCGGCCCGTATTTCACCTCGGTTCCATGGGTGTACCGCACACGCGGCCGCAAGGGCCCGGGAGACGCCGAGGACGTCTTCCTGCGCGCCCGCAGCCGCTGCCTCGCGGCGCCCCGCACCCCCGGACGGGGGCCGCACCGCTGAGCAAGGGCGCCGCGCCGCGTGCCTTCTCCCGTCCCGAACCGATCCCGACCGTCCCTTTCCATCCCGCTCACGGAGGTTTTCCCGATGTCCATATCCACCCCGACCCAGTCGGGTGCGGAGGCAACCCCGCCGAAGGACGAGGAGGAACGGCTGCGCGAACTCGGCTACCAGCCGGTGCTCGCCCGCCGCATGGGGGGCTTCGGCAACTTCGCCATCAGCTTCTCCGTCATCTCGATCCTGTCCGGCTGCATGACCCTGTACGGCTTCGGCATGTCGACCGGTGGTCCGGCCGTGATGCTCTGGGGCTGGGCCGGTGTCGGGCTCTTCGTGCTCTGCGTCGGCATGGCGCTCGCCGAGGTGACCAGCGCCTACCCGACCTCGGGAGCGCTGTACTACATGGCCGACCGGCTCGGTGGCCGCAAGTGGGGCTGGTACACCGGCTGGCTGAATCTGCTGGGTCTGCTGGGCGCGATCGCGGGCATCGACTACGGTGCGGCGCTGTTCACCGGTGCGCTGATGAATCTGCAGTGGGGATTCACTCCCACCCCGGGCAAGACAATGATCATCTTTGTCTGCATCCTGCTGCTGCACGCCGTGCTGAACCTCTTCGGCGTCCGTCTCGTCAGTGTGCTCAACTCGATCAGTGTGTGGTGGCACCTCGCCGGTGTCGCGGTGATCGTCTCCGTGCTCGCGATCGTGCCCTCGCACCACCAGTCGCCGTCGTTCGTCTTCACCGAGTTCGTCAATGACACGGGCTGGCACAACCCGTTGTACGTGGCGGCGATCGGCCTGCTCCTCGCGCAGTACACCTTCTGCGGCTACGACGCCTCGGCCCACTTGTCGGAGGAGACGTCGAACGCCTCGGTGACGGCCGCCAAGGGCATCGTCCGCGCGATCTGGGTCTCCTGGATCGCCGGTTTCGTGCTGCTCGCCGGGCTGACCTTCGCCATCCAGGACTACGTGGGCACCCAGAAGAGTGCCACCGGTGTGCCGCCGGCGCAGATCCTGATCGACTCGCTGGGCACCTCCGGGGCCACCGCCCTGCTGCTGATCGTGATCGCGGCCCAGCTGTTCTGCGGCAACGCCGAGGTCGCCGCCGCGAGCCGGATGGTGTTCGCGTTCAGCCGTGACAACGCCCTGCCGGGCTCGGCGCTCTGGCACAAGGTGAGCGCGCGCACCCAGACGCCCGTCAACGCGGTGTGGCTGTCGGTCGTCGTCGCCGGAGTGCTCGCACTGCCGTCGCTGTACTCCGCCACCGCGTACGGTGCGGTGACCGCGATCAACGTCATCGGCATCACGCCCGCCTACGCGATCCCGATCTTCCTGAAGCTGCGCTCCGGCCAGCGGTTCGAGCGCGGGCCCTGGCACCTGGGCCGCTGGAGCAAGCCGATCGGGTGGATCGCCGTCGTGTGGGTCGCCATCGTGACCGTGCTGTTCCTGCTCCCGCAGTCCTCCCCGGTGACGGTCGACTCGATGAACTACGCGTCGATCGCGCTGATCGCGGTGCTGGTCCTGGCCACCGTGTGGTGGTTCGTCGCCCGGCGTTCGTACAGCACGCCCTCGGCGTACGGCAACGCCCGCGAGCAGGCCGAGATCGAGGAAGGCATCGTCTGAGCCCGCTCGTCCCGCCGGCCCTCCCGGAACAGCCCTGACCGCAGGAGCGCTCCGGGAGGGTCGCGCGCGTACCGGGCCCCGCCTACGGCCACCAGAGGCAGGCGGCGGCCACGAGTGCCACCACCGCGCCGCCGGTGAGCACCGGGACGTTGCCCAGCCAGGAGGCGAGCGCACCGCCGCCGAGCGCGCCGACCGGCACCGTGCCGATGAGTGCGGCCTGCAGGACCCCGGCGACCCGGCCCTGGAGCTCGGGCGGTGTGATCAGCTGCTGGGTGGTGGTCATGGAGATGGCCCAGACCGTGGCCGCGAGGCCGAAGAGGAACTGGTACGCGAGCAGCGCCGGGAAGCCGGGGCCCAGGGAGGCGCCCGGGATCAAGAAGATCGCGAGGGCGGCCACCACGGCGCAGATCCGGGTCGCCCTGGCCAGCCCGATGGTGGCGGCGAACCGGCCAGCCAGCAGCACTCCGAGCACGGTGGCGACGCTGAACGCGGCATAGACCGTCCCCAACTGCCAGGCGGGCAGCCCGAGATCACGGGTGGCGTAGAGCACGAAGAGCGCGTCGGCGGCCCCGCTGCCGAGATTGAATCCGGCCCCCGCGAGCACCTGTCGGCGCAGCACCTTTTCACCGCGCACCACTTCGAGTCCCGCACGCAGCACTGCTGTTCGGGACTCAGATGCACGACTCCCCCTCTGGGCGGGGGTGTTGAGCGCGGCCGGAAGTGCGAGCAGCAGCAGTGACTCGACTCCGTATGCCGCACAGGCGGCCAGCAGTGCCGTCGAGGCACCGGTCAGGCCCACCAGCACGCCGCCGAGCGCGGGGCCGCCGATCTGTCCGGTGGTCCGGGCGCCGGTCAGCGCGGAGTTGGCGGACAGCAGCTGCTGGGGGTGCACGACCCGGGGCAGGGCCGCCTGGAGGGCGACGGCGAGCGTGGAGGTCAGCGCGCCGGACGCGGTGGCCACCACGTACAGCTGGGGCAGCCCCAGCCGGCCCAGGGCGGCCGCCAGCGGAACGGAGCCGACGACGAACACCTGCAGAACGGTCAGGAGCACGGTCAGGGTGCGCAGCCGAGCCCGGTCGGCCAGCACACCGGCGAACGGGCTGAGCAGCGCGCCCGGGAGGTAGCTCAGCGCCATCAGCGCGGAGGCGCCGAACGGGCCCGCGTCGAGCCGGGTCACGGCGAGCAGTGCGAGGGCCAGGGTGGTGACCTGGCGCCCGACGGAGCTGGCGATCTGTTCCCCGCACAACAGCGTGAACGGCCGGTGGCGCAGCAGGGAGCGGCCGGGAGGGCCGCTCCCGGTGGTACGTGTGCGGGCGGAAGGGGGAGGCGGATCGGGCAGCTGCTCCATCCGGCTCAGATGTCGGTGCAGGGGACCGGCCACCGGCGGATGCGGGGTGGCAGGGCCACCACCCAGCCGTCGGTCACCCACGCGAGGCGTTCCGAGGCCAGCAGCTCCACCGCTTCCCGTCCGACGGGGGTCAGTGCGGCCACGGCGGTGGGGTCCTGGACGGTGCGGAAGGTGGCGAGCAGGTCCGGGTCGTCGATCGTGAAGCGGGCGGCGGCCGAGGGCTCCCTGCGGTCCATGACGGTGACGAAGTCCGGGCCGCGCCGGTGGTAGAGCTGTCCGTAGGCGTGGCGGTCCCGCCACACGGTGAGTTCCGGCGGTTCGCCGGGCAGCGGGCCGGGGGCGGGCAGGTGGCGCAGGAGTCCGGCCGTAGCGGAGATCTCGTGCGCGGGCCCGGTGATCAGGGGGTCGTCGGTCGCCGGGGTCCAGCGCACGACGAGGTCGTGGCTCTGGCACTCGCGCAGGAACCGGACCGCTGCCGCCGCCGGCCGGCCGGCCGCGCCCAGCCGCAGGGGCTCGTCCACCGTCACCAGCCGTCCTCGGATCCGGTGCGGCACCGGCCCGGCCGGCAGGGCGGGGGCGGGACGGGTCGGGGGTGCGGGCAGGGGGCTCATCCGGCGACCTTCTCTCCGCTGCTGTCGGGCGCGTCCGTCGTCCCGTCCGGACCCTGGGTGCGCTCGATCGACCGGACCGGTACGTGCCAGGTGGGCAGGGACACGCAGGAACGCCCGTCGTCGAAGAGGAGGCCCAGTGCGACCGCTTCGTCGAGCCAGGCACCGAGCTCCTCGGCGCCTGGCGGGTCCCCGTCGGCCGTGAGCAGCCGGTGCAGCGCCGGCCGGGTGCGGCCCGCCTCCAGGTGGCGGAGGGCGGCGGCCCGCCAGCCGGTCAGCCGGTGGGTGCGGCGCGGCCAGCCGTGCCGTCGGTCGTGGACGAGGAGCACCTCCTCGCCGTCCGTTTCCTCGGGCTGTTCCAGGACCAGGGTCGAGGAGGGGTGGCCGGTGTACCAGTCGCGGGCCGCGGCCTTGAGCCGTGCCTCGGTCCCGCCGCCGATCCCGGCGGGCGGGGTGTCGAAGAGGTAGACCAGATCGGCCAGTTGTTCCTCGGGCAGGTCATAGACATGGCGGTACATCTCGGCGGGCTTCCGCTCGTGGAAGCCCAGCGCGGGGTCGGCGAAGTTGGGGCTGAACCGCTCCAGTTGGATGCGGTGGGCGCCGCCGGGCGGCTGGAGGTGGACGAGCGCGGGCATCTGGTCGATGACGGAGTCGTAGTCCGCGGCACTCTCCCCCGGGAAGCCGTACAGATAGTTCCAGGAGCAGGTGAGCGAGTGGTTCTCGCACTCGCGGAGCGTACGGATGTTGCGGGCCGCACCGACCCCCTTGTCCATCAGCTCCAGGGCCTTGTTGTTGAGGCTCTCGATACCGGGCTGGATATGGACCGATCCGGCGCGGGCGAGCAGTTCCAGCTGCTCCGGGGTGAGGTTGGACTTGACCTCGTAGTGCATGCGCAGGTCCCAGTCGCTGTCGGCGGCGAGCGGGAGGAAGTCCTTGAAGTACGCCATGTCGATGATGTTGTCGACGGTGACGACGTCCAGAATGCGGTGGCGCCGGACCAGGCGGTCGACCTCGTCCCACAGCCGGCTTCCGGTCTTGGCGCGGAAGGTCATCGCCGATCCGTTGAGCCCGCAGAAGGTGCAGTGGTGCTTCTCGCCCCACCAGCAGCCCCGGGCCCCTTCCACCACCAGTTTCGGATGGACGTACTCCGCGAGCGGGGAGGCATCGATGGCCGCCTGCCAGAGGTCGTAGTCGGGAGAGGGGATGTCGCCGGGCGCCACGGTGCGCCGGGACTCATCGTTGGCGCGCGACTCCGGCCCGTCCCACCAGCAGAGTCCGGGCACATCGGCCGGTGCGGTGCCCGCCTCGACATGGGCGAGCAGGGCGGGCAGGGCGTACTCCCCCTCCCCGCGCACCACATGGTCGACAAAGCGGTGATTGCGGTGCAGGGCATGGCCCATCGGGCCGTCGCAGTTACTGCCGCCGAACACGACGGTCAGTCCGGGACGGCGTCGTTTCAGCTCCGCGGCGAGCGCCAGCGAGGAGATGTTCTGCATGAACGTGGAGGTGAATCCCACGGCATCGGGTTCCTCGCCGAGGATCGCGCTCGCGCTCTCGTCGATGAATTCCGCCGCGTGGACCCTCATCGCGGTCGCGGTGGAGATGTCGGTCCCGCGCCGGGTGGCGTACTCCTTGAGCTGCGCCACGCCCCATTCGGGGTCCTTGTACAGGACACCGGAGAAGACCCAGTCCCCGAGGCCGTCGAAGATCGATTCGCTTCCGACCGCGACGTGGTCGCCGGGCCGCAGCGCTCCCTGCGAGCGTTCCAGCAGGAATTCCGCCCAGCGCAGGGAGCCGTGGAACTCGCGCACCTCGTCGTGCGGCCTCGTGCGGTCCAGCAGCGAGTGCAGCAGCCCCACCTGGAGCGAGGGAAGTTCGATCGGCTGCCAGGGCATGGTCACCAGATGTATGCGCACTGTGTCTCCCACGGCACGGGGGCGGGCGCCGGGTCGCGCCCGGCGTCCGCCCTTTTCGTCACTGTCCGGCCGCAGCGCGCCGGGCCCGGTGGGCCGGTCGCGTCAGGTACCGGCTGACCGGAACGCACCGGCTCAACGCGTCGGGCGTTTCTCGATCGTCTGCCGTTCGCGGTTCTTCGCCTCTTCCTCGCGGACCACTACCTTCTTGATCTCCATGTGCCCCTCCCCTCGGCGGTCGGTCCCAAGTCCGTTGACGTTAGGCGCCGTTGCGCGGGAGTCGCAAGAGTGCCTGCTGAGACTGGTGGGGTGTACGGGACGGACCGCGCCCGTGGACGAGCGGGGCCCGATCGCTATGCTGCGACCCGAACGCTCACCGGAAGCGTTCAAACGAACAACGCGCGGCGATACCGCGAGGGGGCCAGCATCATGCGGGAGCCGGTTGAACTCAGGCGTCAGCGAATCCTGTCGGTGGTGGAGTCGCGTGGCGCCGTCAAGGTGAGCGTGCTCGCTGCCGAGCTGGACGTCTCGGTGGTCACCGTCCGGCGGGACGTCGAGGAACTGGCCCGGGTCGGGCGGCTGCGCCGCGGGCACGGGGTGGCCCGGCCGGTGCGGGAGCCGGTGCCGCCCGCCGCGGTCCCGGCGGCCCGGGGCGAGGAGCAGGCCCGGGAGGCGGGGGCGGTCGCCCTGGTCGTCCCGGAGCGGCATTCGTACCTGTACGAGACGCTGCACGGCGCCCGGTCCGTCCTGGAGGAGTCCGGGATCCGGATCGCCCTGCACATCGCGCCCCCGTCGCCCGGTGCCGAACGACCGCTGGTGGAGCGGGCGCTGGCGGACGGGGCGCGCGGGCTGCTGATCGCGCCGCGCTGGCCCAGCGCCCGCTCGGAGGAGCTGGACTACGGCTGGCTGGCCGACGTGGGGGTGCCGACCGTGCTGATGGAGCGGCGGCCCCGGCCGGGCAGTGCGCTGCACGCCCTGGACTCCGTCTGTTCCGATCACTGGTACGGGACGCATCTCGCCGTGGACCATCTGGTGTCGCTGGGTCATCGCCGTATCGTGCTGGCCGCCCGTAACGACAGCCCGACGGCGCGCAGCATCCGTGCGGCGTTCGCCGAGATCGCGTCCGCCCGTCCGGAGGTGGAGGACTGGTCGGTGGCGCTGAGCTCGCCGGAGGCCGCGGCGGAGCCCCGCGGGTCCGCTCCGGCGACCGACGGCCGGGCCGCTCTCGACCTCCCCGTGCTGCTGCGGGAGCGGGGGGCCACGGGGGCCGTGCTGCACGGCGACGTGGATGCGCTGATGCTGGTGCAGCGGCTGGCGGACAGCGGTGTCGAGGTTCCCCGGGACTGCTCGGTGGTGGCGTACGACGATGTGGTCGCGGCCCTCGGCAGTACTCCGCTGACGGCGGTGGCACCGCCGAAGGCGGAGATCGGCCGGGCCGCCGCCGAGCTGCTGCTCCACCGGCTTTCCGGAGCCGTGGGGGCGAGCGGTCCGGTGCGCCGGACGGAGCTGCTGCCCACGCTTGAGGTGCGCGGATCGGCGCAGGCACCGCCATCCTCCAAGAAGTGATCGTTTGACCGCTTTGATTTTCTTCCGAGCGATCACTTGACCAGTACCGATCAGCCGATCAGGATTCCCCGTGAGCCGATTGAGAAGCCGCGGGAGGCGCAGATGCCCGGTCGACAGAGCCGTCGATCCGTGCTGTCCACGATCGCCGCCGTGGCGCTCCCGGGTGCGCTCGGCGCCTGCGGCGGTGGCAACGGCGACGGGCCGTCCGGGCCGGGCAGCAGGAAGGGGAGGCGCGCCACCCGCATCACCTTCTGATCAGCCCTGCGCGGCAGCCAGCAGGTGGTGGACCCCAGCTCCCCGGCTTCGCCATCGACGGGGTCGCAGACCGGGCCACCGCCCCCTCCCCCGACAGGAGAGAGATGCCCAGCACAGACCCCTCCGCCCCCGCCGCCCGGAACCGGCCACGCGCCGCCGTCGCCATGAAACCGGCCGCCGCGGACGCGCTCCTCGACACCCGGTCCCTGGCCGCGCTCGACGCGGTGTGCGACCTCGCGCCGCTGCCGGCGATCGACGACTTCGGCACCGACCGGGCCCGCGCCGTGCTGGCCGACGTCGAGATCCTGGTCACCGGCTGGGGCTGTCCGCCGCTCGACGCGGCCGCCCTCGACGCGGCGCCACGCCTGCGCGCCGTCGTCCACACCGCGGGCAGCGTCCGCGGACACATCACCGAGGCCTGCTGGAAACGCGGCATCGAGGTGTCCTCGGCGGCCGCCGCCAACGCGCTGCCGGTGGCCGAGTACACCGTCGCGATGATCCTTCTCTCCGGCAAACGGGTCCTGGAGCGGGCCCATGACTACCGGACGCGGCGCCGCCGCGACAACTGGCTCGCCGCCCCCGACCGGGTCGGGAACTACGGCCGCACCGTGGGCATTCTGTCCGCCTCCGTGATCGGCCGACGCGTCGTCGAACTGCTCCGCCCCTACGACCTGCCCGTCCTGCTGCACGATCCGTACGTCTGTGACGAGGAGGCCGCCGCACTCGGCGTCCGGCCCGTCGGCCTCGACGAACTGTTCGCGCAGAGCGACGTGGTGAGCGTCCACACCCCGCTGCTGCCGGCCACCCGTGGGCTCGTCAGCCGTGAACTGCTCACCTCGATGCGCCCGGACGGCGTGCTCATCAACACCGCGCGGGGCGCCGTCGTCGACCAGGACGCGCTCACCGACGTACTCCGGCAGAAGCGGATCCGGGCGATCCTCGACGTCACCGATCCCGACGCACTGCCCGCCGCACACCCCCTCTGGGAGTGCGAGAACGCCCTGATCACCCCGCACCTCGCCGGCTCGCAGGGCAACGAGTTGCGGCGACTGGTCGATCTGGCGGCGGGCGAGGCCGGCCGCTGGGCCGCGGGCGACGGTTTCGCCCATCCCGTACGACGCGAAAGGCTGGCATTTCTCGCATGACCGCTCCCCATCCGATCTCTCCGATCGAACTCCCCGCCGAGGAACGGGCGTTGAGCCCGTACACCGGCTACACCCGCGCCCACTGGGAGGCCGCTGCCGACGGGCTGCTCCGGGCCGCCTGGGAGTGGGCCACGCCGGGCGGCGCGCTGCTGGATCTGCCGGGCAGGCCGTCCGCGTCCGGAGTGCGCTCCGACGGTCTGGAGGGTTACGCGCGCACCTTCCTCGCCGCCGCCTTCCGGGTCGCGGGCGCGGACGGCAAGGACCCGCACGGCTGGCTCGACCGGTACGCGGACGGGCTCACGGCCGGCACCCGTACCCCCGGCCGCGACGATGCCGAGTCCTGGCCGCTGATCCGCGACCACTCCGTCTTCGGGCAGCCCATGGTCGAGTCCGCTTCGGTCGCCATCGGCCTGCGGCTGACCCGGCCGTGGCTCTGGGACCGGCTGGACGACGGGGTGCGGGACCGGACCGAGGAGTGGCTGCGCGACGCGCTGCGGCACGTCCCCTCCCCCAACAACTGGTATCTCTTCCCCTACTCCGTGGCCGGGTTCCTGGAGTCCGTGGGCCGTGGCGACGCAAGGACGGCCCGGGCCAAGCAGCGGGCCCTCGAACTGCTGGAGGGCTGGTACCGGGGCGACGGCTGGTACGCGGACGGCGACGGCCGCGCCTTCGACCACTACAACGGCTGGGCGCTGCACCTCTACCCGATGCTGGACGCGCATCTGTCGGGCGACGCGGAGCTGTCCGCGCACTACGGCGCCCGGCTGCGCGAGCACCTGGAGGGCTTCTCGCTGCTGTTCGGCGGCGACGGTGCGCCGATCCACTTCGGCCGCTCGCTGACCTACCGCTTCGCGGCCGCCTCCTCGGTCGCGCTCGGCGCCATCAGCGGGCACACCCCGCTCACGCCCGGCGCCTCGCGGCGGGTGATCAGCGGGTCGTTGCGCTACTTCCTGGACCGGGGCGCGACCGGTACGGACGGGCTGCTGAACCTGGGCTGGCACGGCCCGCACGAGGCGTCGCTGCAGAGCTACTCGGCACCCGCTTCGCCGTACTGGGCGTCCAAGGCCTTCGTCTCGCTGCTCGCCCCGGAGAGCCATCCGCTGTGGGCCGCGACCGAGGAGCCCGCGCCGAGCGAGGGCCCCGACCGGGTACTCGCGCTGCCCGCGCCGGGGCTGCTCGTCCAGTCCACCCGCGCGGACGGGATCGTACGGCTGCACAACCACGGCAGCGACCATGTGCGCCCGCACGAGGGCGAGTCGGGTGTGCAGGACGATCCGCTGTACAGCCGTCACTCGTACTCCACGGTGACCGGCCCCACGTCCGGGGGGAACGCGGCGGACAACCATCTGGCCGTGGTGGTCGACGGGGTGCGCAGTGGTCGCCGGGTCATCCGTGCGCTGGGCGCCGGTGGGGGCGACGGCTGGGGCTGGGCCGCCTCCTGGCACCGCCCGGTGTTCACGTCGGGCTCCCCGATGGTGCCGGGGATGCGGGTGGAGAGCGTCACCGTGGCGCACGGCCGGTACGACTTGCGGGTGCACCGGGTGGTCGGCGCGCCGGACGGGGCCCGGGTGGAGCAGACGGGCTGGGCGACCGGCCGCGACGACGCCCTGACCTCCGCCCTGCACGGCCTGTACGGCTGGGAGTCCCGGGACGAGGTACGGGCTCCGCAGGGCACCGCGTACACCCCCTGGGCGGTGGTGCCCCGGCTGGCCGCGCCTGCCGGGGGCACGGTGGTACTGGTCGCGCTCGCCTCGCTGACCGCGGAGTCCGACGCGGCGCCGCTCGACGCGGTGGTGAGCGGGGTGACGGTGGACGGGGACACGGTGGAGGTCCGCTGGGCGGAGGATGCGGCGACGACCCGTATCCGCTTCGAGCCGATGACGGTCACGCACGGCTGAGCGCCGGGGTGCGCGGCCGTCGCGCCGTGCACCCCGCCCGCCGGCAGGGACCTACCGGTCCGTCCTGATCACCACGGCCAGGGTGCGCGGACCGTGCACGCCCTCCACCCGCTCCAGTTCGATGTCGGACGTGGCCGAGGGTCCGCTGATCAGCGTCGTCGGCCGCTGGGGCTCCAGCCGCGCCACCGCTTCCGGCACACCGGCCTCGACCGTGGACAGATCGACGACGCACACATGGAGATCGGGGACCAGGGACAGCGCCCGCCGTCCCTGGTCTGGCGAGCCGTCCAGGAAGATCGTGCCCGTCTCGGCGCAGCTGACGGCGGAGGCGGTGAGGACACCGTCCAGGGCGTCGAGCCGGGGCGCCGGGATGTCGCCGGAATCCTGCTGGACCTCGCCGTCGTACGCGTCGAGCCACAGCGGGTCGAGTCCGGCCGGCACACCGATCCGCCGCGCTCCGTGCTCCCGCAGCACCTCGGCGACGGCCTGGGCCGTGCGGTCGGCGGTGCAGGTGTGCACCGTCGCCCTGTAGTCGACGAGCCGGTCGGTGAAGAGGGCCAGGCGCTCGTCGTCGGGGAGGGTGCGGCCGGTGCGGTAGGCGCGCGGGACGGTGGTGTCCGGGGTGGGGGCGAGGGCGAGGGCGTCCTTGATCCTGCCCAGCACCGTTTCACGAGCGGTCGTCACTTCTCCTCCTCCTTCTGCTTCCGGTTCTTCTCGTACTCGCCCGCGGCGGCCCGCATCGCCTGGGCGCCCTCCGCCGATGCCAGCCAGGAGCGGAAGGTCTGCTTCGGCGGCGCCGCGGTGTCCCGGCTCTCGCTCCAGCCGTTGAACGGCGGCGGCAGATGCGAGATCCTGCCGTCCCGCCCGCCGACGAGGCGGCCGATCCCCGCCCCCTTCTGCGCGGCGGTGAAGAGTTTCGGGTGCTTCATGACGGTGGCCGCGGCCTTCATGGCCAGCTTCTCCGCCGTCGTGCCGGACTGTTCGGTGTTCTGGTGGCGCAGTTCGACCAGGAGCGACGGAATGTCGATCTTGACCGGGCAGGCGTCGAAACAGGCGCCGCAGAGGCTGGAGGCGTACGGCAGCGAGCTGTTGGGGTCGCCCTTGGCCGCGTGCATTCCGGCGAGCTGCGGGGTGAGGACCGCGCCGATCGGTCCGGGATACGTCGATCCGTACGCGTGGCCGCCGGCCCGTTCGTACACCGGGCAGACGTTGAGGCAGGCCGAGCAGCGGATGCAGTTGAGGGCCTCGCGTCCGATCCGGTCGGCGAGCGCCGCGGTGCGTCCGTTGTCGAGCAGGACCAGGTGGAAGTCCTGCGGCCCGTCGCCCGGCGTCACCCCGGTCCACATCGAGGTGTACGGGTTCATCCGCTCGCCGGTGGAGGAGCGCGGCAGCAGCTGAAGGAAGACTTCGAGGTCCTGGTAGCGCGGCAGCACCTTCTCGATGCCCATGACGGTGATCAGGGTGTCGGGCATCGTCAGGCACATGCGGCCGTTGCCCTCGGACTCCACGACGGCGAGGGTCCCGGTCTCGGCGATGCCGAAGTTGGCGCCGGAGACCGCCACCTCGGTCGTCATGAACTTCTCGCGCAGATAGGCGCGGGCGGCGGCGGCCAGATGCGCGGGTACGTTGTCCAGTCCCGGGTCGACGCCCGGGATCTCCTTGAGGAAGATCTGCCGGATCTCGTCGCGGTTGCGGTGGATCGCGGGGACCAGGATGTGCGACGGCTTGTCGTGCGCGAGCTGGACGATCAGTTCGGCGAGGTCGGTCTCGTACGGAGTGATGCCGACCGATTCGAGGTGTTCGTTGAGGCCGATCTCCTGGGTCGCCATCGACTTGACCTTGATGACGTCGCTGCTGCCCGTCGCCTTGACCAGCCGGGTGACGATCTCGTTGGCCTCGACGCCGTCGCGCGCCCAGTGGACGGTGCCGCCGCGCTCGGTGACCTTCCTCTCCAGCTGCTCAAGGAGTTCGGGGAGCCGGTTCATGGTGTCGGTCTTGATGGCCGATCCCGCCTCGCGCAGTGCTTCCCAGTCGGGCAGCTCACCGGTGACGTTGAGGCGTTTGGCGCGGATGGTGCGGGTGGCCCGGCCGAGGTTGCGGCGCAGCTGTTCGTTGCGCAGTTCGTCGTGGGCGGCCTTGGGGAACTTCCGGTCGCCGCGCAGATTGCCGGTCCCGTACGGGGAGCGGGGCGGGGTCGCGGGCATGCCGAGGAAGGTGCTGCTCATCGGACAGCCTCCGTGGGGACGTACGGCGAGGTGCGGGTGGCGGAGAGGATCTGGGCGAGGTGCAGGGTCCGGGTGCCCGACCTGATCCGGGAGAGTCCGCCGCCGATGTGCATCAGACAGGACGAGTCGCCCGCGGTGCAGACCTCGGCGTCGGTGCCGGCGATGTTGCGCATCTTGTCCTGGAGCATCGCGGTCGACGTCTCGGCGTTCTTGACGGCGAAGGTGCCGCCGAATCCGCAGCAGGAGTCGGCTTCGGGGAGCTCGACGAGGTCGATGGAGTCGACGGCGCGGAGCAGCTTCAGGGGCTTGTCACCGACGCGGAGCATGCGCAGGGAGTGACAGGTGGGGTGGTACGTCACCCGGTGCGGGAAGTACGCGCCGACGTCCTCGGCGTCCAGGACGTCCACGAGGAACTCCGACAGCTCGTACGTCTTGGCCTTGACGGTGGCGACGCCCGCGCGCAGCGACGCGTCCCCGTACCGTTCGGCGACGATCTCGTGCTGGTGACGGACCGAGCCCGCGCACGATCCGGACGGCATGACGACGGCCTCGATCGAGGCGTCGCCGAACTGCTCGGCGAAGTTCCGCACCAGGGGCACGGGTTCGCGCTGATAGCCGGTGTTGACATGCATCTGACCGCAGCAGGTCTGCCCCGGCGGGAACACCACGTCGTGGCCCAGGCGGGCGAGCAGGACCGCGGTCGATTTCACCGCCTCGGGGAAGAGCGTGTCTCCCAGACAGGTGGCGAAGAGTCCGATGCGCATGGGGTCTCTCCGATCGTTCGCTTCTGCATTTTTATGGTCCGACCATACTAGCCTCGGTCCGGAACATGAAGGCTGCGGCGCCACACGGTGATTTACATGCACCTGACAATCTCCTCGCGCACAGAGGGCTTCGACCCACCCGGCTCGGAGCCCTCGGTGCGGGTCAGGAGTCCTCGCGCACCCGGCCGGATTTCTCGTCCACCAGCGTGCCGTGGAGGCTGCGGATGTGCCGCTCGACGAGATCGGCGGCCTTCGCACCCTTGCCGGCCCGTACCAGCCCCAGCAGTTCGGTGTGCTCCGCGTTGAGCGCGGCGGCCGTGGCCGGCCAGTCCTCGGCCTCCTCCAGCGCCCGCAGGATCAGCGGGCGCACCGACTCACGGACGGCGGAGGTGAGCGTGGAGGTCAGTTCATTGCCGGAGCTGCGGGCGATGTGTACATGGAACCGGGTGTCCAGATCGTTGAACTCAGGCACCCCGACGTCCGGCTCCCCCATGCGCACGACCAGCGCCTCCGCCTCGTCGAGGTCCTCCGGGGAGACATGCCGCGCGGCCGCCTCGAAACTGGACCTCTCCAGCACGACGCGTGCCTCCAGGACGTCCTCCAGGCTGTAGCTGCCCAGCGCGAAGTGGAGTCGCAGCAGCCGCCCGAGCGCGTCGTCGGGGTTGCGTACGATCCGCGCCCCGGCGTCCGGCCCCCGGCCAGGCTGTGCGACCAGCACACCGATGGTCTCCAGCACCCGCAGCGCCTCGCGCAGCGCGGAGCGGCTGACCCCGAGCACCGGCGCGAGTTCGCGCTCGGGCGGCAGCCGGTCGCCCGCCCGGAGTTCGCCGGCGAGCACCCGTTCCTCGATGCTCTGGAGCACGAGCTCGTGCGTACGGGACTGCCGTACGGGTTGCCATTCGACGGGCATCCGTCACCCCCTGCCTCGGCCGGAATCGTCCGGTTGCCGTCGCTTCTGCTGCCCGATCTTCAACTATGTCACACACCGCATATGGTCGGACCAAAGATCGGGCCACGCTCCGGCTCCGGCTCCGGCTCAGTAGGTGACGACGATGCGGCGGCCCACTCCGTCCACCTCGATCTGCCCGCCGAACGGAATGACCAGCTGGGGGTCGGTGTGACCGAGGTCCACGTCGAGGACGGCCATGGTCTCGGGGGCGTACTCGCTCAATGCCCTCAGAACCGACTGCCGTTGCTCCTCACGGAACCGCTCCCCCGCCTCGGCGTCGCGCGGTTGCTCGAACGACCAGTTCTTGGCCCGGCCCATGAGGAGGGCGGGGAACTGCGCGAGCAGACCGCGCTCCCCCATGTTCCGCAGAATCCGGTAGACCTCGTCGGCCGAGGGCATCTCCTCGCAGGTTTCGAGGAACAGCACCCGTCCCGCGTAGCTGTCCACCGGCCGGATCTCGCGATCGGCCATCAACATCCAGGACAGGATCTCCAGACTTCCGCCCCAGCTCGCACCCTTCACGGTCCGGCCGTCGGCGTTGTGCCAAATCCAGCCGCTGCAGGGCCGCATCTCGGGTTCGGAGTCGAAGGTACGGGGCTCCTCCCACCGGCCGTTCGCCCCGCCGGTCTCCTTGGGCGGGGTGAGTTCGAAGGCACCGCGGGTGAAGAGCGCGGCCCGCAGGGATTCGGCGGTCAGCGGGTGGATCGCACCGGGACGCCCCATCTCGACCATCACCGTGCCGCCGTGATAGCCGACGATGCCCAGGTTTTCGAGGACCACCAGCAGGTTGGTGTTGTCGCTGTACCCGAAGAAGGGCTTGGGGTTGGCGCGCAGCAGGTCGCGGTCCAGGTACGGCAGCACGGTGATCTGGTCGTCGCCGCCGATGCTGGAGACCACGGCCTTGATGTCCGGGTCGGCGAACGCGGCGTGGATGTCGGCGGCCCGTTCCTGCGGGGTGGAGCCCATCTTCCGCGTCGTCGGGTATTCCACGGGTTCGAGCCCGAATTCTTCGCGGAGCCTGCGCAGTCCCAGTTCATGGGGCAGGGGCAGGATGCCGGGGAGGCCGGAAGAGGGTGACAGCACGGCGACCCGGTCACCGGGCCGGGGCTTGGCGGGGTACTGATTGGTGGTCGACATCCGATGAGCGTAGAGCGGCTCGCGGGGCGGCGCCGTCGGCCAGGACCTTGTTGCCCCGCTCCGTACCGATGCCCTTCAGGTCTGCGCCCGCGCAGAAGGTACCGCCCTCGCCCCCCAGCACGGTGACGGACGCGTCCGGATCCTCGTCGAACTCCCGGAAGGCATCGGCCAGTTGGCTCGCGGTCGGCCCGTCCACGGCGTTGCGGACCCCGGGCCGGCTCAGGATCACCGTGAACACGGCGCCGTCGCGCTCGATCCGCACGGCTGATTGTTCGCTCATCGTTCGGCCTCCCACAGAGGATGACGCGGAGACGGCGGAGAACCCCGCCGGCACGTCTGATTCATGCGATTCTCACGCAACCGTTCTACGGTGGGGCGCGTGACCCAGATGAGCCCGCCCGGCTGGCACCCAGACCCCGGGTATACAGGAATCGGTCCCGTCCACGAGCGCTGGTGGGACGGCACCCGCTGGACCGACCAGCTCCGCGTGCCTCCCGCCGTGGTCCGGCGCCGCCGGATGCGCATCGGACTGGGCATCACCGCTGGTGTGGTGGTCCTCGCCGCCATCGGGGGCGGCCTCTTCCTGCTGTCGAACAACTCCGGAGACACCGACGGACGCGCGGCGCCGAATCCGTCCACCGCGCCGTCGGAGGCTCCCGGCCGGGGGCCGGGCGCGCCGGGCGGGGGCGGCGGCGGGAGCGGAGGCCCCGAGCGGCAGATGCCGCAGACCGAGGACGGCTACGCCACGGACCTGACCAGCGGAATCAGCCTGCCGGTGCCCGACGGCTGGAAGGGGAGCTCCGGAATCGCCGGTGCGGGGGTGACCACGGGTGAGTACCCCTGTCCCGGTGACACCTCCGAACAGTGCGTGCGAGGCGGGGTGTTCTCCATGCCCGCGAAGGGCCTGAAGCTCGACACCACGACCGCGAAGGCCACGGCGGTGAAGGACATCTCCGCCAATGCCACGGAATCGTACGGCGAGAAGATCTACGGCGGCATCACCTCGCATCAGGAGCTGAAGTCCGAGCCGGTCACCGTGGCCGGCGAGCAGGGATACGTGGTGCGCTGGAAGGTGGTGACGAAGAACGGTGACGACGGGTACGTCCAGTCGCTGGCCTTCCCGTCCCCCCGCTCCAAGGACATGCTGATCGTGGTCCGGTCCGGCTTCGACATCAGCTCCGAGGCGCCCGCGCTCTCGGTCATGGACGACATCACCAAGGGCATCAAGGCCGCCTCCGGAACGGGTTCCGACGCCGGCACCAACGCGTAGGGCCCGTCACCGGACGGGCACAGCGCCCGCCCTCGTACATCCGGGCGTGAGTACGAGGGCGGGTCGAGCTGAGTACGTCGTCCGATCCGGCGGCGGGCGGCCGCTGGTCGAATGACAGTCATGCTTTCTGACGCACCGCTCCGCCCCCGCATCCAGCAGGTCACCACGGCCGGCACGACCCTGGCGCTGTCCCTGGCCCCGCTGGTGATCGGCGTGCTGCTCGCCAAGACCATGGCGACGGACCCGATGACTCCGGTGAACGCGCTGGTCACGCGGGGCGGGCAGGCCGTACCCGTCTCGCCCGCGCAGTGGCGTGGGTGCGGCAGGCAGGCACTGCGCAACTGGAAGGGCCCACTGCGTGCGGGCGGACGCCCCGGCGCCCTCGTCCGGCACTGTCCCGGGGTCCGGCGCGCGCGTCGCCCGGAGCGACTTCCGGTCGAGCGCTGAAAGACCGCCGGCTCCGGTGTCAGGCCCGTCGGCAGTGCAGGAACAACTGGGGCTCGGCCACCGCCGCTTCGTACTCCGGGGTGAAGAGGGTGCTCTGCTCCCACACCACCGAGAAGCCGGCCTCGGTGACCAGCTCGGTGAAATCCTCCGGTCCGAAGCTCGTCGCCCGCACCTCGTGCCCCATGAAGACGACACCGAAGTCCTCGACGTCCAGCGGCACGGTGGACACGACCAGATGACCACCGGGAACCAGCAGCCGCGCAAGCTTCCGCAGAACCCGGGACTGGTCCTCGCGGGACATCTGAAGCAGTGAGAAGTACGCGCAGGCCGCGTCGAAAGTGCCATCGGCCAAGGGGAGTTCGCGGATGTCGGCGCATTCGAAGGCCGCGCCGGGCACCTGCCGGGCCGCCAGTTCGGCCATGACGGGCGAGACGTCGACCCCCAGCACATCGTGCCCGGCCCCGGTCAGGGTCAGCGCGGTCGGCCGCCCCGTACCGCTGCCGACGTCCAGGACCCGGCTGTGCGGTGCGAGATCGCCCAGCAGCCGTTGCAACGAGGCGTGATGGGCGGCGGAACCGCCGAATGCCCGCTCGTAGTCGGCGCCCAGTGCGTCGAACACCGTGGCGGCGAGGCCGTGGTCCTCGTCCATCGTTGCTGTTCCTTCCTTAGCCCCTGCGGTCCCCGGAATCGTTTCATCATTCGCCACCGCCTTCAACGCCCTTCCCCCGCAAGGAACATGGGGACCAAGAGTCCCTTGGGCAAATGAGGAAACAGAGGTGCGGCGCGCCCCGCTCCCCCGTCGGCGGCGGCCTCGAAAACCGGTTCCCCGTCCGCACCCGGGTTCACTACACTCGCCACGAATCACGCGCCGCAGCAGTTCCGCGGCGCGCACCGTGACGAGTGAGGGGAGACCGGCCGTGCGCTACCGCAGCACTGTCGTCGTTCCCCCGTGGCGGTACGAGGTGATCCTGGTGTCCAGGTGCGCCCGGTGCAGGCTGCGCGGCCCGTACCGGTCCCCCGCGACGAACAACTGACCCCGCACCGCCCGGCGTCGATACGACCGGGCGGCAGCCCACCGGTGTGACGCACCGCTTCAGGGGTCTTCGCCGGCCTGATCACAGGCCGGTCCGTCCGGGAATCGCGCCGTCCCGTTCCGGATCATTCCGAAAGGCCATAGGCCGTGCGTACCGAACTCCACCGTCAACCCACCAGTCCGCTGACCGCCGTTCGCAATCTGGGCATCCTCGCCCATGTCGACGCGGGCAAGACCACCGTCACCGAGCGGATCCTCTACCTCACCGGCGCCGTCCACAAGCGGGGCGAAGTCCATGACGGGACGACCGTCACCGACTACGACTCCCAGGAACGCGACCGCGGCATCACCATCTTCGCCGCCGCGGTGAGTTGTACCTGGGACGGTCACCGGATCAACCTGATCGACACCCCGGGCCATGTCGACTTCTCCGACGAGGTGGAGCGCTCGCTGCGGGTGCTGGACGGTGCGATCGCGGTGTTCGACGCCGTCGCGGGGGTCGAACCGCAGAGCGAGTCGGTGTGGCGGCAGGCCGACCGGCACGGGGTGCCGCGCATCGCCTTCGTCAACAAGCTGGACCGTGCCGGGGCCGATCTCGACGCCGCGGTCGCCTCGATCAGGGACCGGCTGCACACCGTCCCGCTGGCGGTCCAGCTGCCGATCGGGAGCGAGGACGGCTTCACCGGGGTGGTGGATCTGCTGCGCATGCGGGCGTTGGTCTGGGCCGACGGCCGCGACACCTACGAGGAGGGGCAGGTGCCCGACGGGCTGCGCGAAGAGGCGCGGCGCCGCAGGCGGCTGCTCGAAGAGACGGTGGCGGAACTCCACCCGGCCGCGCTGGAGGAGTTCTGCGCGGAGTCCTCGGTCTCCGAGCGGACTCTGACGGCCGCGCTCCGCGACCTGACCCGTACCGGTGAGGCCGTCGTGGTGCTGTGCGGCTCGGCCTACCGCAACCGGGGGATCGAGCCGCTGCTGGAGGCCGCCGTGGCCTTCCTGCCCTCGCCGCTGGACGTGCCGCCGGTACGCGGCACGCTGGACGGCGCGGTGCAGGAGCGGGCCGCCGATCCGGCGGCGCCGCTCGCCGCGCTGGTGTTCAAGGTGAACTCGACGGACACGGGACGGCTGGCCTTTCTGCGGGTGTACTCGGGAACGATCAGGAAGGGGGACACAGTGCTGGACGCGGGGACGCGGCGCCACGAGCGCATCGGGCGGATCCTGCGGGTGCAGGCCGGCCGGCACTCGGACGTGGACACGGCGGTGGCCGGGGACATCGTCGCGGTGATCGGGCTGAAGGCGGCCCGCACCGGGGCCACGCTGTGCGCTCCGGCGGCGCCCCTGGTCCTCGAACCACCCACCTCGGCCGATCCGGTCGTCTCCGTGGCGGTGGAGGCCCGCCGGAGCACCGACACCGAACGGCTGGTGACGGCGCTGGCGCGGCTGGTCGAGGAGGACCCCTCGCTGAGGGTCCGTACCGACCCCGAGACCGGGCAGACGGTGCTTTCGGGAATGGGGGAACTGCATCTGGAGGTCGCGGTGGAGAGGATCCGGCGCGCTCACGAGCTGGAGATCGGTGTCGGCAGGCCGCAGGTGGCGTACCGGGAGACGGTCGCCCGCGGGGTGTCCGGGCTGGTGTACCGGCATGTGAAGCAGGACGGGGGCGCAGGCCAGTTCGCCCATGTCGTCCTCGACGCGGAGCCGTTGGAGGCCGGCGACGACCTGGGCGCCAACAACGGCGGCGATGCCGGTTTCGTGTTCCGGTCGACCGTCGTCGGCGGGCGGGTGCCGCAGGAGTACGTCCGTGCGGTGGAGGCCGGGTGCCGGGACGCGCTGGCCGAGGGCCCCCTCGGCGGACACCCGGTGACCGGGCTGCGGGTCACGCTGACCGACGGAGCCACCCACTCCAAGGACTCCTCGGAGATGGCGTTCCGCACGGCGGGCCGGTTCGCGCTCCGTGAGGCCTTGCGCGCGAGCGCGATGGTGCTGCTGGAGCCGGTGGCGGAGGTCACCGTCACCGTGCCCGACGACGCCGTGGGCGGAGTCCTCGGCGATCTGGCGGCGCGGCGCGGCCGGGTCTCGGGCTCCACCACCCGGGCGGGCACGGCGGTGATCACGGCGACCGTGCCGCTGGCGGAGCTGTTCGGCTACGCGACCCGGTTGCGCAGCCGGACCCAGGGCCGGGGAACGTTCACCTCCCGCCCCACCGGCTACGCCCCGGCACCGAAGCCGGTCTCCCCGGGGACCCCGGCCCGGTAGCGACCGTGTCGGTCCCGCCCGTCCGCGGGCGGGGCCGGCGCGGCCGGGCCGTCGCCGCGGCCTCCCGTACCCGCGCGCCGGGCTACGGATGCGCCGGGATCACGCAGTCGTCCTCCCGCGCGGGAGCGTGCCTGGTCAAGACCGACACCGGATCCGACGCCCGCGAACTGCGTGTGGTCAGGGCCGGGGATGCCGCCGAGGTGCCCGATGAGCCATCGCTCGAACGAGCAGATCTGTTTGTCGATGGCCGGCGGGCGAGGAACAGGACAGCTCCGCCGCGACCGACCATGCCGCTGCCATCGGCCCCGACCCACCGGCCGCGGTCCTGCATGATCGTGCGACGCACCGGAAAAGCACCCTTTCCCCTGCACCGCACATGACCGCGACGCTCACGTCCTCGCAGGTCGCGGGCCCCATCTTCTATAGGGCCGTCAGTTCGGGGAACTGTGCCGAGCAGCCGGGGTCGAGACGACACCTCGCCCCGCCCGTCAGTTGCGCCGGGCCACGATCCGATACGCGTTCGACACCCGAAGCCGGTACGACAGCGGCCGCACCGCGAACCGGTCGAGCAGGGTGCCCACCACCAGCGCCGGAATGCCGGCGACCAGCATCGCCCCGCGCAGCGTGCGGCGCAGCCGACTCGGTGGCTCGGGCAGCCACGGCACATCGTCGCGCGGTGCCACATGGTTCAGCGCCAGCCATACGGCGGCCAGCAGATCGACCGGGTCGTGCGGCTCGGCATGCTGCTCGGCGACCACTGTGAAGCCCATCTCCGTGAGCCGCTCCCGCAGATTGGCCACCGGGACGAAGTGCAGGTGCTGCGGCTGGAGCCAGGGCAGCCACCAACGGCCCAGCAGCCTCGCACAGCGGCTCTCAGGGTCCGGCACCTCGATGAGGAGATGCCCGCCGGGCCGTACCGTCTCCCATGCGGCGCGCAGTTCACGATCGGGCTCAGTACTGTGCTCCAGGTAGTGAAACATGCTCACCACGTCGTAGTGGTTGCCCAGTTCGGGTGCGAGGTCGGGAAAACTGCCTCGGTGGCCACGGTCCACCCGGCCCTCCCGCTCAGCCAGTTCGACGCCGTCGGTGAAGTCAAGTCCGTCGAATACGGTGTGGGGCAGCACCGCCCGCGCAGCCGCGCAGAAGTGACCGTGCCCGGTCCCGACGTCCAGCCATCTCTTCGGCGCGGAGTCGTACGGCAGCATCGACTCAGCCCGCCCCCGGTACATCTTGGTACGGCCCCCGAAGGTGTCACCGAGTTTCTTCTCGCCGAGCCCGTCGTAGAAGTCCCGGTAGTAGAAATCCAGTCCCTGCGCGTTCAGTCGAGGGTTCTGAAAGGTGTGACCACAGCCCTCGCAGCGGTCGAGAACGAAACGGCCCGGCTTGTGCTGGAGCAGGTCGGTGGTGCGCAGCCGGGTGGTCAGCTCCTGCGAACCGCACCATGGGCAGTTGGTGCGGCGCGGCTCGAAGAAGCTCTCCCAGCCGGCGGCGATGTCCGCCTGATAGGCGGGCCGCAGCCGGGCGATCCGGACAGCGGACTCGGTATCTTCGCTCATCTGAACTCCCTGGCTGTTCCCGTACGTCGTGGCGTTGCATCGGCTGATTCGCAGTGCGCGAGAGTGTCTGTCGAAGTCGTGGCCGCTCGGGTGGGATATGGCGGAGCCTTCCCGGGCCGCGATATTGCTCACCTGACGCACAGCGAGATCATCGACCCGTTGAAGGCCAACCGGCTGGGCTGTGGAGTGCGGTCGCCGGGGTGTCCGGCTTCGCCGTCACAGATGATCACGAGCATCCTCCCTTCATGCCCGCAGGCTTCCGGAAGGACTCGTCCAGTTCGCCGAGCCGGAGCGCGGCGGCATGGGCCCCACCCGCGGAACGGAACGCCGTACGGATCCGGTGGGCCCCGACGCGGTATCCGGTGTCGTCCAGGACGGAGTCGACCGCCGAGACCAGCTTCTGGACCGTGACCCGCCCGAACCGCACCCGCACCCCTGCCCCGGCGTCCACGACCTGTCCGGCCACCACCGGCTGGTCATCGCGGATGGGAGCCACCACAAGTGGAACCCCGTGCCACAGCGCCTCGCACACACTGTTGTGGCCGGCATGGCAGACGACTGCGCCAACACCTCTTTCCAGAAGGGAGAGTTGTGGCACGGACGGCACGATCAGCACATCCTTGTCGCCGTCCCGCGCCGAGAGCACGCCACCGGGATCGACGATCACCGCCTGCACCCGGTCGGCCCGCTCCCGCAGCGCGCTCCGGCACACGTCGAGGAACCGGCCGCCGACATCGGCGTTCGCCGTGCCCAATGTGACCAGGACGGTGCTGCGGCCGGCGTCGAGCCATTCCCACGGGAAGGCGGCGGTGGACGGACGCGCCGTGATCGACGGACCGACCCAGCAGACCCCGTCGTGCGCCGAACCCGCCAACTCAGGTGTGCTGAAGGCGAGGACGAGATGCGGTGAGAAGCGGGGGTCGGCCGTGCCCGCCGGATCCCCGACGGCCTCCCGGAGCGCGCCCAGCCGCCGCTGCAACCACTGGCCGACCCTGGGAAGCCCGGCGAGGGGGTCGGTGAACTCGGCCGACGTGGTCGCCGAGGTCGCCCACGGCAGGCCCAGCCGCTCCGCGATCAGCGCGCCCGCGAATGCCTGCTGGTCGGCGACGACGACGTCCGGCCGGAACGCCTCGACAGCGGCCCGGACACCCGGGGCCATCGCCTCGGCCAGCGGCAGCAGATACCGCTCCCACAGGAACTTCAGCGCCTCCGGACCGCGCAGCTCCGCCGGCCGCTCACCCCGGGGCGCCCCGGCGCACGCCATCACGGGCCCGGCCCCGGGGCCCGCGAGTCGGCCGACCAGCGCCGGATCGGGACACACCCACGCCACCGCATGCCCTGACGCGACGAGTTCGGCGGCGACACCGACGGTCGGGTTGATGTGCCCGACCAGGGGCGGGACGACGAAGAGGAAGCGGCTCACCCGGCCACCTCCGCCGCCACCCGCCCGGTGGTGCGGCCGGCCTCCTCGACGAGCGCCAGGATGTGCCCGCCGACCGTCCCGGAGGCCTCCACCAGGACCGAGTGCTCGTGTCCCGGGATCACCACGGTCCGGCAGTCCGGAAGCGCTGACGCCAGCCAGGGCGCGAGCTCGGCGAGATCGGAGGCGCCGCCGTACAGGCCGAGCACCGGACAGCGCACTGCCGCGATCTGGCCGGCCGTCAGGACACTACTCGCCGGGATGTCCCGGCCGAGGGTGGTGTCACGGGCCAGCCGGGCCGCACCCTTGGCCAGGCGCGCGGTGTTGTGCCCGCGGTGGGTGCTGATCCAGGCGATCGCGTCGGGCTCGTTGTGGGCGAGCTGGGTCACGACGCGGTCCAGGATGCCCCCCAACTTCTCCGCCCAGGCTGCGGTGGCCGGTTCGGACTCGATGAGACTGACGCTCGCCGCCCGCTCGGGGCGCCGGGCCGCGAAGCCGAACGCGATCGTGCCACCGAAGGAGTTGCCGACCAGATGCACCGGACCGGTCACCGCCAGCCGGTCGAGCAGCGCCTCCAGGTCGTCGATGTTGTGCTCGACCGTGTAGCCCTCGGCAGGGCGTTCACTGCGCCCGTGGCCGCGCAGGTCGTACATGACGACATCGAGACCGGCGGCCGCGAACGCGGGCGCGACGGTGAAGTAGTAGCTGGCCAGGCTGTCGGTGAGCAGACCGTGCACCAGCACCACGGTGGCGGTGGCCGGCCGACCCTCCCGGGGACCGATCCGCTGTACGTGCAACCGGACGGCGCCGGTGTCGACCATCACCATGGCTCAGCTCGCCTCCCCGGCCTTCAGACTGGTCACGACGTACTCGACCAGCCGTCCGACGGTCAGCTCGATGATCTCGTCGAACTCCATAGCGGCCAGGAACTCCGCGAAGTTGACCCGGTCCCCGTACCGCTCCTGGAGCAGCCCGGCCAGGGTGACGAGGTCGATGCTCTCCAGCTCCAGGTCACGGTTGAAGGTCGTCCTCATGCCGATCTCGACGTCGTCGAGGCCGTACTCGTCCTCCAGGAGCCGCGCCAGCATGCCGGTGAGGTCGGCGAGGACGGACTCCTCGTCGGCGGTGACGGGGATACGGGGGGTGGGAGCTGTCATCGGGCGTCGTACTCCTTAGCGGTCAGGTTTCCGGTCGTCCATGCCACTGCGTACGCGCGCTCCGGCAGCCGGGGCGGGTTGGTGGCCGGCACGCAGTGCACGGTGTGGGCGCGTTCCAGGCGGCCCGCGACGGTCAGCCGGTCGCCGGCCGGTGTCGCGTCGAGCACGGTGAAGTCCCGCGGCCGGCCGCCGAATCCGGTGCCCTCCGCCTTCGCGACGGACTCCTTGGCCGCCCAGAAACGGGTGAACCACAGGGCCTCGCTCTCGCCGGTGTCGGCCGACAGGCGGTGCAGCAGCCGGAGCTCGTCCCCGTCCAGGACGGCGGCGAGGGCCTGCGGGGTGCGATCGGTGACCTCCTCGATGTCGATGCCGGGGCCGGGGCCGGTCCGGTGCGGTCGGACGATCGCGACGGCCGCCTCCGCGCAGTGGGCCAGCGAGACGTCCAGCGGGGGCAGGGCCCGTCCGTGCACGCCGGTGACGTACGGACGGCCCGTCTCGTCGTTGTGCACCCGCAGTTCCGCCGGGAAGACGGGGCCCTCGCCGTGGTCCCACAGCCACTGCCGCACCGCGTCCTTGACCGCGATGCGCCCCAGCAGCCACTGCCGGCGCCCGCGTGGCGCGTGCCGCGCGTACTCCGCGCGCTCCGCGCCGCCCAGGGAGTTACGCATGATCAGCTCCCGGGACGCCAGGTCCGGCCACCTCTCGTGCAGCAGCCGCCAGCCGCCGGGTCGCGGCTCGGACAGGGTGTTGCGATCCGGGAAGCGCTCGACGGGCCGGGTCTGCGGGTCGTTGTCGAAGCGGCGGTCCTGCCAGCCGTACAGCTCAGCCCACACGGTGCCTCCGGCCCTCAGCTGTACGTCGGCCTCCAGAAAGGCGTCGGTGAGCGAGGTGACGCGCACCAGACATTCCACCTCCGTGCCCGGCGCCGGATGCGGCCCGTAGAACCGCATCTCCCGCATCCCGACCGGGAACACGACGGTGCGCTCGGAACGGGTCGCCATGATCCAGTAGCCGAGGATCTGGCCGACGTTGTCCAGCAGCGCGCCGGGCGCGGAAGGGGTGGTGAGACGTCCGCGCACATGGCGGTCGCCGATCGCGGTGAGTTCGCTGACGCCCTGGAACGCCGGGCCGTGGAACATCCAGCGCTCGGCGTAGAGCTGGGCAGCGGTGTGGTCGGGTGCGTGCTCGGTTCCGGGATCGGTGGCCCATGGAGCGGGGGGCGGGGCGGGGTACGCGGCGGCGAGCTCCACGGTGGCGCGGGCCCGCGGGCCGAAGGAGACGGCGAGAAGGCCCGCGCCCTTCGGCGTCACGGTCACGGGCACGTCGACGGCCGGGGTTGCGGTGAGCCACTCGTCGAACCGCGCGCCGTGCACGGCGACCGGCAGCCCGCCGGGGACCGTCTTCCGCGCGGCGTCCACGATGTGCTGCACGATCGTCGTGGCCGGGACGACCGGCCACCGGTCGGCGACTTCGGGCCAGCCTGGCCGCTGGGGGAAGAAGCAGTGGTCCAGGAGGTAGGGCATGGTGTCGGTCGAGACGTGGACGGTCGTGTGCCGCGACCCGGCGGACGGGGCCGGCGCAGACCTCCCCGTCCTCGCGGACATGAGGGCGGCTGCCGTGTCCGCGGTCTCGCTCAGCAGGGCGCTCAGTTCGGCGGCCACCGGGGAGCTCTCGACGAGGGAGTCCAGGGGCGACGAGCCGGCCGGGACCGGCGCACGCGCGGGCGCCCGCAGCTCGGCCCGCAGCGCGGGGAGCCGCTGGGGCGAGAGGGACACCAGAGCACCGCTCAAGTCCAGTCGCACCGGTGGCCGTCGATACGTGGTCGCCGCCTCGACGGGTTGTAAGGAGGGCGCCACCGTCGAACCCGCCGTCCACAGCGCGGTGGCCACCCGGCGCAACTGGGCGAGGCCGGTGCGGTGGGGCGAGTTGGCGGCGACCACCAGGTGGTCGCCACCGCCCAGGGTGTCGCTCACGAGGGAGCCGAGCTGACCGGGTCCGACCTGGACGAACACCCGGTGACCGGCCGCGTTCAGGGCCTCGGTCAGCTGCCGGAACCGCACGGGTTCCAGCAGATGCCGGACGAAAAGAGCCCGGATCCCCGTCTCGTCCTCGGGGAACGGCGCGGCGGTCGTGCCCGACCAGAGCGGGGTGTGCGGCGGATGCAGCCGGAACCGACGGGCGGCCTCCTCGATCGGTCCGAGATGGGGGCGCAGCATCGGCGTGTGGAAGCCCGAGCGGAACGGCAGAACCTGGCTGAGGACGCCCTGGGCGCGCCGCGCCCGTACGAAGTCCTCCACCGCCGCCTGCGGACCGCACACCATCGACTGACCCGGTGCGTTGTCGTGTGAGAGGACCAGGCCCGCCCGGCTCCCGCCCTCGTCGCGCAGGGCGGCCAGGACGTACTCGGCGGAGGCGCCGATCGCGCCGAAGGCGAGACCGGGGACCGTCACCGAGGCGGGGTCGAAGGCGGCCATGAAAGCGTCGACCTCGTCCCCGGAATACAGCCCGGCCGCCGCCATGGCCGTCCACTCACCGACGCTGTGTCCGGCGACCGCGTCCGGCACGATCCCGCTGCGGCGCAGCGCCGCGTCGAGGAGGCGGCCGACGGCGACCACGCCGAAACCGTGCCGGCCCACGTCGCCGGTCCGGTTTCCGTCGACTGCGGGGGCACGCAGACCGAAATGGGCGGCTACGTCGTCGACCTGCGGGGTGAACTCGCCCTCCAGACCCGGGAACAGGAATGCCAGTCCGCCGTGGCCGGCGCCCAGGAGGGGGCTCGGCCGGAACCAGACGTCACTGCGTCCGTGCCAGCCTCGCTGCCGGGCGACCGCGCGGCGGGCCAGAGCGAGCCGTTTGGCGGTCGGGTCGACGATGCCGAGACGGGCGGGGCCCGCCTCCGGGTGCGGGTGGCCGGGGGCGAGGCCGGCGGCCCGTACGGTGTCGTCGTCGGCGTCCAGCAGGGCGGCGAGGCGTGCCGGGGAGTCGGCCGCGAGCAGCAGGATGTGCTCGGGCTCGGCGACATCGAGGACCGGGCGGGCCGGCGCGCTCGCGCGGGGCCTGCGCACGCCCGGGGCCTCCTCCAGCACCACATGCGCGTTGATCCCGCCGAAGCCGAACGCGTTGACCGCGGCCCGGCGAACGGGTCTGTGCGCGGTGGTCTCCCAGTCGGCGGCCTTCTCCAGGGTGCGGAACCGGGTGCGGGCCAGGGCGGGGTGCGGGTCGTCGCAGTGCAATGTCGGAAGGAGTGTGCGGTGGTGGACGGCGAGCGCGGCCTTGACCAGACCGGCGACCCCGGCGGCCGGCATGGCATGCCCGATCATCGACTTGACCGATCCCAGAACCGCGTCACCGTCTCCAGGGCCGAACACCTCGGCGAGTGTGGCGAGTTCGGCGCTGTCACCGGCCGGGGTCGCGGTGCCGTGCGCCTCCAGCAGGCCGACCGAACCCGGCTCGGCGGGATCCAGCCCGGCCGCCCGCCACGCATGCCGTACCGCCTGCGCCTGACCACCGGGCTCGGGGTTCATGAGACCGGCAACCCGTCCGTCGCTCGCCACGCCGGTACCCCGGACCACGGCGTAGATCCGGTCTCCGGCACGCTCGGCGTCGGCCAGCCGCTTGAGGACGACGACACCCGTCCCTTCACCGATCAGGATGCCGTCGGCGTCCCGGTGGAAGGGCCGGATGCGCTGGCTGGGGGAGAGTGCGCGCAGCTGGGAGAAGACGCTCCACAGCGTGATGTCGTGGCAGTGGTGGACGCCGCCGGCGAGCATCACGTCGCACCGCCCGGAGGCGAGTTCGCCCACGGCCTGGTCCACGGCGACCAGCGAGGAGGCGCAGGCGGCGTCCACCGTGTACGCGGGCCCGCGCAGATCGAGCCGGTTGGCGACCCGGGAGGCGGCGAGATTGGGCACCAGGCCGATCGCGGACTCGGGGCTGTCCGGACCGAGGCGCTCGGTGAACGCCTGGCGCACCCTTCCGAGTTGGTCTCCCGTCAGGTCCGGGAGCAACTCCCCCAATGTGCGGACCAGTTGACCGGCCGTACGGACTCGCTGATCGAGCCGGACCAGACCGGGCGTGAGATAGCCGCCCCTGCCCAGAACGACGCCGACCCGGCCCCGGTCGGGAAGGCGATCCGTGCCGCCCGCGTCGTCCAGGGCGGCCGAAGCCACGTGCAGGGCGATGAGCTGGTCGGGCTCGGTACCGGCCACCGAGTTCGGCATGATCCCGAACCGGGTGACCTCCACCTGCGCGAGCCCGTCCACGAACCCGCCGCGGCGGGCGTAGACCTGGTTCGCGACGGCCGGGTCGGAGGCGGTGCCCGGGTGGTAGTACTCGGCGTCCCAACGCCCGTCCGGTACCGCGCCGATCGCGTCCACGCCGTCGCGCAGGTTGCGCCAGTAGGCATCCAGGTCCGCAGCGCCCGGCAGCAGCACCGCCATCCCGACGATGGCCACCGGCACTTGTCGTGCGGCCATGACCTGGGTGCTGAGAGCGTGTCGGGGCGGCGCCACCACGACCGTCACCAGCCCGAGGCGGTGTAGACAACGGCGGTGGCGGACTCCTCGCCCCAGGCGAGCTCCCGCAGCAGCGCCGCGGTCCCCTCCTCCGGATCGATCAGCCGGATGCCGCGCCGGGCGTACTCGCGGGCCAGCTCGGCCCCGATCATGCCGCTGTGATCGGCCGAGGGCGCCCAGGGGCCCCAGTGCACAGTCACCGCGCGCCGTCCGGTGCGGGCGGCGAACGCCGCGCCGAGGGTCTCCAGTGCGTCGTTGGCGGCCGCGTAGTCCACCTGGCCGCGATTGCCCAGGACGGCCGATATCGAGCCGAACAGCACGGTGAACGTGGGCGGTGCGGGCAGTTCCTCCAATGCGGTGAGCAGGGCGTCGGCGCCGGTCGCCTTCGTGGCGTAGACACGTCGGAACGACTCCGTGCTCTTCTCGGCGATGAGCCGGTCCTCGATCACACCGGCCGCGTGCACCACGCCGTCGAGCCGGCCGTGCTCGGCATGGATCTCCTTCACCGCCTGCAGTACCGCGTCCGGTTCGCGGAAGTCGACCGATCGGTAGCGGGCCCGGCCGCCCAGTGCGGTGATTTCGGTCAGGGTGGCCGTGATCTCCCGCTGGGCAAGCAACAGCTCGGCGGCGCGGTTGATCTCGGCCGGCTTCAGTCCGCCGCGGGCGGCGAGCGCGGCGCGCAGCTCGGCCGGGGTACGCGCGGACGCGGTGTCCTCGGCCTCCGGACCGTCCGGGGCGGGAGTGCGGCCGAGCAGTTCCAGACGGCAGCGTGCGGTGCCGGCGAGCACGGCGGCGAACTGTGCGGTGATGCCTCGCGCCCCTCCAGCCAGCAGCACCACCGAGTCCTGGTCCAGGCCGAGCGCCGTGGCCTCCGAGGTGCCCGCCCCGGCCGGTCCGGCGCCCGTGCTGCCGAGCACGCCGAGCGGCGCGGCCACCAGTTCGAACCCGTGCCGGCCTGCCGCCGTCCGCAGCACGACCGGCGTCCGGTCCGACGCGACGGCCTCGGCGACCACGGCGTGCGCGAGCGCGGACGGCGAGGCGTCGGCGACCTCGACGACCCGGGCCACCGTCTGTGGATACTCGTGCACCACGGTCCGGAACAGACCTCGCAGCCCCGCGGTCCGGGGGTCGGGCGCCTCACCGTCGGCGGGCCGGACGGCCAGCAGCCATCGCGGGGCGCGTGCCAGGGCGGCCTTCAGCACGGGGAACGAGGCGGGCAGCAAGGGCAAGTCGTCGGTGCCCGCGAGGGCCCCCAGCCACAGCACGCCGTCCACCGGGCCGTCGGTCTCCGTCAGGACGTGGTCCCGGGCCCGTGCGCCGACCTCGGCGCCGTGGGACGCCAGGCGGGCGGCGACCTCGGGGGCGTCGCCGAGCAGGATCCAGCGGGTGCCCGCGAGAGCGGACGACGGGTCGGTGCGGGCGTCGGCCCGTTCGTCGAGGAGGACCGGGCGCAGGAGGTGCCGTCCGGGGGGTTCGGCGGTGACCGCGTCCGGTCCGGGCTCCACCGCCGCCGGGACGGTGGGCCGCTCGGCCGGGCCGCCCATCCGCGCGGTCAGCCAGTCGGTCACCGCGGCGGCCGTCCGCGCCTTCGCCAGCTCCTCCAGCGCGTCGTCGTCCAGCGCGGCGAGGTCGGAGCCGGCCCCGGCACCCAGGCGCCGGGCCAGTTCGCCCGCGATCTCTGCCCGCTTGATGGAGTCGATGCTGAGGTCCGCCTCCAGGTCGAGGTCGGGCTCGATCATGTCGACGGGGTAGCCGGTGCGCTCGCTGATGATTTCCAGAACGACCCGCTGGACATCGGCCGCTCCGGCGGGCTGTACGGCTGCCGGCTCCACGGCGGTGGCCGGCGTGCCCTGTCCCGGGTCCTTCATCGGCGGCTGCGCCGGGGGGAGTTGCGGCACGGCCTGGATCACCTGCGGGGCCGTCTGGGGCGGGACGGACTGCGCGCCCGGGGCGGATCCGAGGTAGGTGAGCAGCACGTCCCGTTGGGCGGCGATCATCTCCCGGCTGGTGCGCAGGAATTCGGAGATGAGCGTGTCCTGGTCGGAGGGGGCACTGTGCGGGGAATTCGTCGTCACAGTCGTCTCCAGGGTCTCCGTGACTCGTCGGGCCGGTGCGAGCGCACCGGTGAGGAGGGCGCCGTCGGCGGTGCGGACCAGTTGTCCGTCGACCGTCCATCCGGGGATCTTCGGCGCCGGGGTACGTGCCGCGTCCACCGCGTCCCGGCCCCGCAGCAGCCACCCGGCGCGCACCGGCAGCCCCGCGACGGCGAGCTCGGCCAGAGCGTCGAGCCAGCCGCGCAGGCCGCTGCCCGGCCGGGGTTCGCAGGCCACCGTGCGGTGCGGGCGATCGCCGAGGATCTGCCCGACCAGCCGGGTCAGTACCGAGCCGGGGCCGGCTTCGACGAAGACGCGTGCCCCGGCTTCGTACATCGCCTCGATCTGCTCGACGAAGGCGACCGGGGCACCGATCTGGGCTGCGAGTTCGGCCCGCACCGCCTCCCCGTCAGCGGCGTACGGGGTGGCCGTGCGGTTGGACCACACCGGGAATTCGGGCGCGTGCACCGGCCGGGCCGCGAGCGCCTCGGCGAACCGGTCGGAGGCGGCGGCGACCAGCGGGCTGTGGAACGCGCAGGCGACGGGGATGCGCTTGGCACCGTGACCGGCCTCGCGCAGTAGCCGGACGGCCTCGTCGACGGCGTCCGTCGGTCCCGAGATCACCGTCTGCCCGGGCGAGTTGCGATTGGCGACGACAACACTGTCCGGCGCGGACGCCGCCTTGAGCGCCTGCGCCACGTCCTCGGCGCCGGCCGAGACCGCGGCCATGGTCCCGGGATCGCCCCCGTCGCCCTGGGCGGACTGCGCGGCCTGCAGGATCGCCGCCGCTCGCTCCGCGCTCAGTTCCAGCAGCGTCCCGGGGGTCAGTGCGCCGGCCGCGCACAGTGCCACCAGCTCGCCGTAGCTGTGCCCGGCGGCCATGTCCGGCTGCACGCCGGCCGCGGTGAGCACGGCGTGCGCGGCGAGTCCCGTGACGCCGAGGGCGGGCTGTGCCACGCGGGTGTCGGTCAGCGCGGCCCGTTGCCGCTCGCGTTCGGTGTCGTCGAAGGCGGCGGGCGGGTACAGGGTGTCGGCGTGGACGCGGGCGAGCTCCAGATAGCGGCGCAGCTCGGGAAAAGCGACGAACAGGTCGGCGAGCATGCCGGTGCGCTGGCTGCCCTGGCCGGGGAAGAGAAATGCCACCTTGGCGCCGCCCGAGTCACCGGTTCCGGCCCGGTGGACGCCGCGTGCCGGGGCGTGCTCGTCGGGGTCGGCCAGAACCCGCCGCAACTTCTCGACCAGGTCGTCCACGTCCGTCGCCACGATGGCGACCCGGGCCGGGTCCCCGCTCGCGTCCGACCGCCGGGCCGCGCTCAGCGCAAGGTCCTGAAGCCGCCACGACCGGTCCCGGGGCTGAGCGGTTGTGAGGAGCTCCTCCATCGCCCGGCGGGTCGCGGCCTCGTCCCGTCCGCGGAACACGAACAGTTCGGCCGGCCAGGCGTCCAGTCCCCGCACGGGTGGTACGCCACCGGCGTGAGCGGCCAGCACCACGTGGAAGTTGGTCCCGCCGAAGCCGAACGCGCTCACTCCGGCGATCCGTTCCTCCGCGGGCGCCGCCCACGGCCGGGCCTCGGCGTGGAAGGCGAAGGGGCTGGTGTCCGCCTCCCAGGCCGGGTTGGGATTCTCGACGTGCAGGGTGGGCGGCCGGACGCCGGTGTACAGAGCCAGCAGCGTTTTGATCATTCCGGCGAGACCGGCAGCGCACTTGGTGTGGCCTATCTGCGACTTCACCGAACCGAGCACACAGCCGCCCGGTTCTGCCCCGGCCTCGGTGAACACCTCGCTGAGGATGCGCAGTTCGGTACGGTCGCCGACGACCGTACCGGTGCCGTGCGCCTCGACGAGACCGACGTCGGCCGGTGAGACGGCCGCATTGCGATAGGCGCGTTCCAGAGCCGAGCGCTGGCCCTCGGGCCCGGGCGCGGTCAGACCGAGTGAGCGGCCGTCGCTGGAGGAGCCCAGGCCCTTGATGACGCCGTAGATCCGGTCGCCGTCCCGCTCTGCGTCCGCGAGCCGCTTGAGTACGACGCAGGCGATGCCCTCGCCGAGCGCGATGCCGTCCGCCGAGTCGTCGAAGGCGCGTGAGCGGCCGGTGGGAGACAGGGCGTGCACGGAGGAGAACAGGACATAGTCATTGATACCGTTGTGCAGGTCGGCGCCACCGCACAACACCACGTCGGAAGTGCCGCCGGCCAGTTCCTTGCAGGCGACGTCCACTGCGGCCAGTGACGAGGCGCAGGCGGCGTCGACGGTGTAGTTGGCGCCGCCGAGATCGAGCCGGTTGGCGATCCTGCCCGAGATGACGTTGGCGAGCATGCCGGGGAAGGAGTCCTCGGTGAGGCTCGGGAGCTGGTCGTCCAGACCTGCGGGGACGCGGCCGTAGTACGAGGGCATCACCGCCCGCAGCGTGGCCGCGTTCGACAGATCGCTGCCCGCCTCGGCGCCGAACACCACAGAAGTGCGGGAGCGGTCGAACTCCCGTCCCCCGTCGCCGTATCCGGCGTCCTCCAGAGCGCGCCGGGCGGCCTCCAGGGACAGCAGCTGCACCGGTTCGGTGCTGCCGAGAGAGGTCGGCGGTATGCCGTAGCGCAGCGGGTCGAAGGGGATGCGGGGCAGGAAACCGCCCCACTTGGAAGGGGTGGACTCACCATGATGGACGGCCGGGTCCCAGCGCTCGGGCGGGACCTCGCTCACCGCGTCCACTCCGGCGACCACGTTCGCCCAGAAAGCAGGCAGGTCGGGCGCCTGCGGGAACATGCACGCCATGCCGACGACGGCGACGTCGAGCGGAGCGGGCGCGACCGGCTCCCGCGCCTCGCTCGTCGGGGCCGACTGCGCCGTCCGTCGGGTGAGATGCTCGGCGGCGCCAGTGGTCACCGACTCGTGCAGCGCCGCGACGGTCGTGGTCACCGAGCGCAGCACGGCCACCTCGCCGGCCATGAACATCCCCTCGGCGAGCTGGCGCCGCTCGTCGACCGGCGTGAGGCAGCCGTCGGCGGATCGGTCCACGCCCTTGCTGGCGATGCGCAGCCGGCCGACGTTGAGCCTCTCCAGTTCCTCCCAGATCCGCCGGTCCGGCACGCCCTCGGCGCGTAGCCGGGCCTCCTGGTCGCGGTAGCCGGCGGTGAAGGGGCTCGGCACGCACCGCGTCGCGTGCCCCGGCGCCGACTCCAGCAGCGTGGTGCGCTCGGCCTCCAGGACCTGCTGCTGGAAGAGCGGCCGGACCGCCCCGCGGGATACGGCCTCCTCGGTGAACAGATACGCGGTACCCATCAACACACCGACGGCCGCGCCGCGCGCGGTCAGCGGCGCGGCCAGAGCGGCGACCATCGCCGCCGACCGCTCGTCGTGCACTCCGCCCGCGAAGAACACCTCGAGGTCTTCGGCCTCGTGGCTCTCCAGGAAATCCTCCAGGACGGCCAGTTGAGCCTCCCAGAGCGCGAAACTGCCGCGCGGCCCCACATGCCCGCCGCACTCCGAGCCCTCGAACACGAACCGGCGTGCCCCGGCTTGGAGGAACTGCCGCAACAGCCCCGGTGAGGGCACGTGCAGAAACGTCCGGATGCCGTCCTGCTCCAGGGCCTGCGCCTGGGACGGCCGCCCACCGGCGATGATCGCGTGAGTCGGCCGCACGTCCCGTACGGCCTCGAGCTGGGCCGTACGCACGTCCTCCGGCGCGAAGCCGAGGACCCCCACGCCCCAGGGCCGGCCGTCCACCGCGTCCCGCGCCTCGGTCAGCATCGTCCGCGTCCGCGCGCCGTCCGCCAGCGCCAGGGCGAGGAAGGGCAGTGCTCCGTCCGCTGCCACCGCCGCGGCGAAAGCAGGTCCGTCGCTCACCCTTGTCATCGGCCCCTGCGCGACGGGGAGCCGGGTTCCGAGCGCCCGGCTCATCGGCGACCCGGGCCGCAGCGCCCGTGCGGCCGTGTCGTCCCGGACGGCGCCCAGCACCGCTTCCCGCAACGCGCGCACCGTTCGGCGCACATCGCCCCACCGCTCGGCGAACCGGGCGGCTAGGAAGCCGTCCTGGCCCACCGGAAGCAGTTGGGTACGCGGATCCCGCCCGCCCAGAAGCGCCGCCACCTCCTGCGGCCCGGCCCCCTCCGCGAGGCACGGGGCGTCCGGGCCTCGCCGCAGCAGGACACGGTGACCGGCCCGGACGACGGTTTCCGAGCCGTCGATGGTGCGCAGCGCGGCGGCGACCGGTTCGGGCAGCGCCGACTCGGCGAGCAGCGCGAGTTGGCCGTCGAGGACGACGCCGGCTGCTCCGCCGGCCACCGCGGCGGCGGCCGTTCGCGGGCCGATGCCGCCGCACGCCCACACGGGCCGGGTCACCTCGGGCGCGGCAAGGAGCCGCTGGAGCAGGACGAAGGTGCTCAACTCGCCGATCCGGCCGCCGCACTCGGTGCCGCGAGCGATCAGACCGTGCGCCCCGGCGCGTAACGCGTCCCGTGCGTCCTCCAGGCCGGTGACCTCGACGAGCACGCGAAAGTGCGCCGCGAGCCCGGCGATCGTCCAGGCCGCACCTGCTTCCCCGGCCGCCGCTGCGACCGCGAGAACCACGGTGTGCGGACCGTCCGGAGCCAGGTCGGCCGGGGTGAGTCGGCAACGCGCGTCGACCCGGACGCCGAACCTGCCCGAAGCCGTGCGCCGCAATTGAGCGAGGGCCTCGCGGGCCCTCCGGTCGCCGGGCCCGAGGTCGAGCACGCCGAGACCGCCGGCCCGGCAGACCGCCAAGGTGAGCCCGGCATCGGGCTCACCTAACGGGGTGATGCCGATGATCATTTCTTCGGAACGCACAGCGGAGTTCATCGTTCTCCGAATCAAGGGTGAGACTGCACGGTGGGGGGTTCTGTACAGACGAGGCGGCTCACCGGCTTCCTGCAGGGAAAAGCCCACCGCGGAACGCCGATATGTAGCGTGTGTTCGAAGCGGATTGAAAGGTAGTGGCCTGGTTACTCACCGGTCAAGGTTCAAGTGAGCGATCGGTAACTGCTCTATCGATCCCGTCGGTCGCGAGTGGAGGGCGAGGCGGGAGGAGAACGGCTGAATTCTTTTCCGACGAGGCATCGTTCACCTGGACTGTTGCAACTTCCTTTACTGTACAGCCGGTTGGGGATTGGCTGGTTGGGGTGCACAGCAGATCAGGCACGGGCTTCGCGCGTGTGTTTGAGGGCTGTTGATGGTGACGCCCTGGACCGGGCGATGGGCGCCCGTGCGACCGGTCGGCACCACGCAGCCACGGCCACTGTTTCCCATGTTTCCCATGACCGCGCCCCCATGTCCGGGCGCGTGATTGCCATGGACACGAAGGCGCCGAGGGCTCGGCCCGTCTCAACCGTGTGGCGCAGGCATCCGCTCTCCGCGGTCATCCCACGGCCGCGTAGGGACCAGGCCGAGGTCGGCACGAAGGCGAACGAGGCCGACCAAGACCTGCGTCGCGGACGAACTCGGCCGGATCGCCGTCCCCCACGCGCGCCTTGCCATACACGTCGACCGTCGCCGCAACTGCCCGGGGCAACGGGATCACGGTGAGGTCGGTCACCCACAATCGGTTCGGCCCGTCGGCGGTGAAGTCGCGTTGCACGAGGTACGGGGCGAGGTCGGCATCCGGATCGCGGCAGGTGAAGCCCTTGCCCGCCCGGCGTGGGCTGATGCCGGCGATACCGGCCTCACGCATGGCCGGCACACTCGCTGCGGTCGAATGCACCGCTATCCACAGCACCCACATTGAGGCCGCGTGATCACTCGCCCGCCGCGCCGTCCGAGACACCTGCCGCATTGTCTCCATGGACTGCGACGTGGTTCATCAGATCGTCGAGGACGTGGATGACGCCACGCGCCGCGAATCAACATCAGAATGCCAAGCCTCTCCCGTTCACTCGAACTCCCCCCAAATGGCAGACTCACGGCGAATACGCCTAAGACCGACCGGCAATAGGGGGGCGGCGTCGCGGGGCTGGGCACGCACATCTGCCGCGTTGTCGTCAATCAACAACTTCCCCAAGCTCTCGGCTTCGCTCGAGCAGGGGAGACCCCATTGCGTTGCCTCAATCCTCCGCCTTGCAGCTGCACGCACCCAGCCCCGCTCCTTCACCCACCCCCCAATTGCCGGTCGGTCTAAGCCTTGATCCACCGAGGTGGTTTGAGAGTGGTCTTTTGATCGGCTTCGGGCCGGGTGGCCGGGTGAGGGCAGGTTGTGTCCGCTGGTCTGCCCAGCATTTCCACGGTTCGGTTCCGGTCGGGCCCTTGCGGGCGGGGCGGGCAGGAACTGTTCGTATCAGCCGGCCGGTCCGTGGACGGTGGAGAACAGGTGTGTCCAGGCGTGCTGCCAGGGCCAGTTGTGCGGTGGGTGCAGAAGATCGCCCGTGACCTCAGTTTCCCGGCGGTGAAGTGGAACGGCCCGTCCCAGGCGATGGACGACGACGCCCGCTGGGCCGCGGCCCGCCGTCCGCTGCACGACGACACCATCCGGGCCGAAGACCGCCTGGCCGGCCTGCTGTTGCTCCTCTATGCCCAGTGGCCGGCGGCGATCTCCCGGCTGACCACCGCGCACATCGAGAAGGCGGACGCGACAGTCCGCATCCGCCTCGGCGACATCGCGGTCACCTTGCCTGGACCTGTCGCTGAGCTGGCCCTGGAACAGGTCTCCGCCCGTCGCAGCCACGCGGTCCTCGCCCAGACCGACTCCCCCTGGCTCTTCCCCGGCGGCCAGCCCGGCCGCCCGATCGGCGCCTGGGCCATGGGCGAACGACTCCGCAAGCTCGGCATCCGGCTCGCGGCAACCCGCTCCACCGCGCTATTCCGGCTCGCCACCGAGCTGCCTGCCGCGATCCTCGCCCGCACCCTCGGCATCCACATCACCGTCGCCGTCAAATGGCAACGCGCCGCAGCCGGAGACTGGGACGCCTACGCAACCGAGGTCAGCCGCCGTTCAGAAATCCAGGAGCCCACATGACACACCGCGCCGAACAATCAGCGAACCAGACCGAGACCTCGCAGGAGCGGGTCGCCGAAGTGCAGGAGATCATCGACCGCATCACACGCTGGGCCGCAAACCGTCAGGACATCGTCGGCCTGCTCCTTGTCGGTTCATACGCCCGCAACGCCGCGCGCCCCGACTCCGATATCGACATTGTCCTGCTCACGACGGACCAGACCCAGTACCTCAACACACCTGGGCCTACGAGCTCGCCCTCGGCGAGCTCGTCCGAACGCAAGCATGGGGGCCCATCACCGAACGACGCTATGCCACGGCCTCAGGTTTGGAAGTTGAGATCGGCATCGGGTCTCCGGAGTGGGCACAGACGGACCCCGTCGACCCTGGTACACGCCGTGTCGTCACCGACGGCGCCCGCCCTCTGCATGATCCAGCAGGAGTCCTTGCCTCTCTGATCCAGACATGCCGACCGTGACCATCCCGTCGGAGGCATTCGGACAGTTCCAATACCCGAGTCCACCATTACACCCGGACGTACACAACATCACGGCTGCCGGCTCAGCACTCTCCGCGCACCTCAGCGTGCTGCGCGCACCGTGCTCCCCGCCGGGCCCGATCGTCATGACCCGCTGACGCCGGTCAAGGAGGCTGGTCCCCAACTGGTCCCCAAGAATGACCAAGGGCCGGTTTCGGATGTCTCCGAAACCGGCCCTGACCTGCGACTCTTACGAGTCGGGACGACAGGATTTGAACCTGCGACCCCTTGACCCCCAGTCAAGTGCGCTACCAAGCTGCGCCACGTCCCGATGCCCGTCTGACCTGGGGTTTCCCCCTGGCTGAACGCGCATGAGAACAATACCGCACTCGGGCAGGTGGTCACGAACGCCTTTTACCGCTTGACCTCAACCAGGCTTGATGTTCAACGCTTGTTCCATGACGAACACCACCGCCGCACCGAAGCGCGACTACCGCGACATGAACCGCCTGATGAGCCTGATGACCGGGGACGAGAAGCACGGCCCCGCGGCGACGTCCACCCTGGACGCCCTCTGGGTGCTGTACGACCGGGTGCTGCGGGTGACACCCGGCACAGTCGACGCGCCCGGCCGCGACCGGTTCCTGCTGTCCAAGGGGCACGGGCCGATGGCGTACTACGCGGTCCTGGCGGCGCACGGCTTCTTCGGGGAGGAGCTGCTGCCGGGGTTCGGGGCGTACGACTCGCCGCTCGGGCACCATCCGGACCGGACACTCGTGCCGGGGGTCGAGATCGGGAGCGGGTCGCTGGGGCACGGGCTGCCGCTGGCCGTGGGGAGCGTGCTCGGGCTGCGGGCGCAGGGGCTCACCGATCCGCGGGTGTGGGTGCTGATCGGGGACGCCGAGCTGGACGAGGGCAGCAATCACGAGGCGCTCGCCTATGCCGGCCCGGCCGGGCTGGAGCAGCTGCACACCGTGGTGATCGACAACGCGTCGGCCTCGTACGCCCGGCACGGCGGGATCGCGGCCCGGTTCGAGGCGGCGGGCTGGTCGGTCGGCACCGTCGACGGTCGGGACCACGAGGCGCTGTACGCGGCCTTCACGGCGCCGCACCCCGGACGGCCGCGGGCCGTGGTCGCGCGCGTCGATCCGAAGGAATGACCAGGGGGACTGACCCGAAGGACCGCTACGCAACGCCGCGAGGATCGAAGAGAACATGAGAGGGACACTTCAGATGGACACGATGCGTGACCGCTTCATCGCCACCACGTCACAGCTGCTGGACGAGGACCCGCGCCTCGCGCTGGTC
This sequence comes from Streptomyces atratus, assembly GCF_900119365.1. Classification (GTDB taxonomy): domain Bacteria; phylum Actinomycetota; class Actinomycetes; order Streptomycetales; family Streptomycetaceae; genus Streptomyces; species Streptomyces atratus_B. The sequence goes on along the minus strand of NZ_FPJO01000031.1, from coordinate 29,429 downwards.
CTGGCCGAGATCAGCCGGGCCGGCTTCGACCGGGCCGAGCGGGCCCATCCGGACCGGGTCGTCAATGTGGGGATCAGGGAGCAGCTGCTGGTCGGAGCGGGCGCCGGGATGGCGCTCACCGGGCTGCGGCCGATCGTGCACACCTTCGCCAGTTTTCTGGTGGAGCGGCCGTTCGAGCAGGTCAAGCTGGACTTCGGCCACCAGGGCGTGGGCGGGGTACTGGTGAGCGCCGGAGCCTCGTACGACTGGCCGGCCGGCGGGTTCACCCATATGTCGCCGGGCGATGTCGCACTCCTGGACACCCTGGACGGCTGGACGGTTCATGTGCCGGGCCACCCGGACGAGGCCGAGGCACTGCTGCGGGAGGCCGCGGCCGGGGACGGCCGGGTGTATGTGCGCCTGTCGGTGCAGTCCAACGACCGGGCGCGGCCGGTCGGCGCGGGAACCGGGTTCACCGCGGTGCGGGAGGGGACCGGCGGGGTGGTGATCGCGGTCGGGCCGATGCTCGACAACGTGCTCGCCGCGACCGACGGGCTCGATGTGACGGTGCTGTACGCGGCGACGGTGCGCCCGTTCGACGGGGCCGGGCTGCGGCGGGCGGTCAGTGGTCACCGGGCTGCCGATGTGGTGATCGTCGAGCCGTATCTGGCGGGCACCTCCACGGCCGCCGCCAATGACGCGCTCGCCGAGCTGCCGCACCGCGTGCTGGGCCTCGGGGTGGGGCGGGCCGAGCTGCGCAAGTACGGGGAGATGGACGAGCATCTCGCCGCGCACGGCCTGGACGCCCGGGGACTGCGGGAGCGGATCGGCGCTTTCCTCCACCGCTGACGGGGGCGGAGGAACCCCGGGCCGGAGGCACCTCTCCCCCGGCCCGCACCGGCAACACCGTGCGGCCATCACGTGCTGTCCCGGCCCATTGAGCCCATCCGGAGCTCGACCGAATCCGAACGATATCTCCTGCACTCCGACAAGACCGAGAAGCCGCACGGCGGCCGCCCCTCGCCCGCACCAGTGACGCTCGACGCCGTGGCCCGGGAGGCCGGCGTCTCCCCCGCCACCACCTCGCGTGCGCTCAACGGCACGGCCCGGGTACGCGACGATCTGCGGGAGCGGACGGCGGGGCTGCGGGCCCGGGTGGTGCGGGTGGCGGGCGAGGTGGTGGTGCGGGCGAGCACGGCGACGCCGCCGGTCGGGTGACCGGCGGCGTCCCCGGGGCCTGCCCGGTGGATCGGGGTCGTACGGGTCCTACGGGTGGACGAGCACCTGGGACAGTGCCACGCGTCCGGTGCCGGATGTCACGATCTTCACCGTGCGGGTGCGGCTGTCCAGGTCCAGGACCGTCGGGCGCAGCGCCTTCCCGCTGACGTGGACCGTTCCGTCGTCCGTGACCACGTCGAAGTCGGCAGTCGTGGCGGAAGAGTTGTTCCAGATCTCGATCTGGCGGATGCGCTGCTCACTGCCCAGGTCGACCTGCCACCAGGCGCCCGCCTCGGACAGCGTGCGGGTGTCGGTGTTGGTGTCGCCGTCCAGGGCGAGCGCCGCACCCGCCGTGCCCTCGGTGGAGGACTGGGTGGCGGTGCCGGTACGGGCCAGGTCGGTACGCAGCTGCTCGACCGGACCGCCGTGGGCGCCTGCCCGGTGTGCGACGGCGAGGGCCTCGGCCGGCAGCCGGTCCAGGCCGGTGAGGTTGTCCGTCATGACCGAGCCCTTGCCGCCGAGGGCAGGCGCGGCGGTGTCGGTCCAGTTGCCCCGGGCGGTGTTCCGGATGCCGTAGTCCGCCCAGTTCGAGACCCACTTGTAGCCGATGCGGGTGATGACGTTCTTCTCGACGACGATGCGCGAGGACGGGGACGGGGACGGCCGGAACTTCGACTACTACATCGGCTGGGCCATGCATCTGTACCCGCTGTTGTGGTCGCGGATCGCGGGCGCCGACGACGGGGGCAGGACCGTGGTCCACCGGCAGCGGCTCAGCCGGTTCCTGGAGGACTATCCGCACTTCTTCGGCTCCGACGGCGCGCCGGTCCACCAGGGCCGTTCGCTGACCTACCGGTTCACCGCCCTGGCGCCGGTGTGGATGGGGGCGCCGGCCGACTGCACCCCGCTGGCGCCGGGGCTCACCCGCCGGCTCGCCTCGGGCACGATGCGGCATTTCGCGGAGCGCGGTGTGCCGGACGAGCGGGGGCTGCTGACGCTGGGCTGGTACGACACGTTCCTGCCGAGCACCCAGCCGTACTCCGGTCCCGCCTCACCGTACTGGGCGAGCAAGGGATTTCTCAGGCTGCTGCTGCCGGCCGACCATGCCGTGTGGACGGAGCGCGAACTGCCGCTGCCCATCGAGGAGTCCGACCAGTACACGGCGCTGCCCGCCACCGGCTGGCTGCTGCACGGCACCCGTGACGACGGCATCGTCCGGCTGGTCAATCACGGCAGCGACCACAATCCGCCGTACGACGAGTCGGCCGACCCGTCCGAGGGCACCGGCGATCCGCATTACGCCAGGTTCGCCTACTCGACGGCGACGGCACCCGAGGCCGCCCCGCACGCCGTGGCACGCTCCATCGACGGCCATCTGGCACTGGTGGCGCCCGACGGCACCCCGTCGCTGCGCCGCCGGATCCATCCGCTGCGCTGCGAGGACCGCGTCGCGGCCTCCTGGTACGCGGCCCGGCTGCCCGGTGACGAGCTTCCGTACCGGATCGAGACGACGAGTGTGCTGCACGGCCCGTGGGAGATCCGGGTGCACCGGGTCGAGGCGCCGGAAGGCGCGGTGATGCGGGAGGGCGGTCACGCGGTATCCCATGCGCAGAGCCCGTTCGCCCTGTCGGGGCCCGACTGGGCACTCGCGCGCACGGCCGACGGTCTGAGCAGCGCCCTGATCGCGCTGCACGGCTGGGACGGCGGTACGGAAGGGGCCGCTGTGGCGCGTGATGTCCAGTCCAACGCGTATGGGCCGCATTCGGCGATTTCGTATCTCCGCAGCGGGCCGCACCCGGGCGGGCGGAGCGTCCATGTCTCGCTGGTCGCCCTCTCCCGGGACACCCTGCATCCGGAGGCATTGCGCGACGCGGTGCGGGTGCGGGCAGGTGCGGACTCGGTGGTACTGACCTTCCTGGACGGTACGACGGTCGAGGTCTGACCGCCACCGGAGTCAGATTCCGTTGCTGTTCCCCTCCCGTTGGTCGATGTGCCCGACGAGCTCCCGGGCCAGCGACTTGATGGTGTCGAGCCCCGCCCTGCCCCACGGGCGGGGCACGGTGTCGACCGCGCAGACTGCCCCCAGGGCGACACCCGTACGGTCGATGAGGGGCGCGCCGAGATAGGAGCGGATGCCTATTTCGTCGACCACCGGATTGCCCGCGAACCTCGGGTAGTCGCAGACGTCCTCCAGCACGAGCGCCTTGCGCCGGACGACGACATGCGGGCAGTAGCCGCGGTCGAGCGCGACGTACCGGCCGCTGCGGCTGCTGCCCGCGGCCGTGGCGCCCAGGTCGGAGCCCTTGTGCGTACCGGCCGGGGTGTGCAGCCCGGCGAAGAACTGCCGGTTGCCGTCGATGAAGTTGACCATCGAGAAGGGCACTTCGGTCACCTCGGCCACCCGGTCGGCGAAGGCGTCGAAGTTGTCGAACGACGCGTCGGCGCGTTCCCCGAGCCCAAGCGTCCTCAGCCGCTGGGTACGGACGACGGCGTCGCGGTCGACGGGTGTGAGCAGCATGCGGCCGGTGGCGATCCGGGTCACGAGTGGGCTCCGAAGCCGGTCAGCGGGGCCGGCGCCGAGGTGGCGTTGATCAGGTGCTGGACCAGCGTGACCAGCGCCCCTGTGCCCGAGCTGGCGATCCGGGCGTCGCAGAGCACCACCGGTACGTCCGGCCCCAGGTCGAGTGCGGCCCTGATCTCCTCCGGCGCGTAGCGGTAGGCACCGTCGAACTCGTTCACCGCGATGATGAATCCGATGCCGCGCCGCTCGAAGAAGTCGACGGCGGCGAAGCACTCGGCGAGCCGACGGGTGTCCGCGATCACGACCGCTCCGAGCGCTCCCTGGGAGAGTTCGTCCCACATGAACCAGAAGCGTTCCTGGCCCGGGGTTCCGAACAGGTAGAGAACGTGCTGCTCGTCGAGGGTGATGCGGCCGAAGTCCATCGCCACGGTGGTCGCGGTCTTGGACTCGATGCCCTCAAGGCTGTCGGTCGCGGCGCTGACCTGGGTCAGCAGCTCTTCCGTGCTCAGCGGTGCGATTTCGCTGACGGCGCCGACGAATGTCGTCTTGCCGACGCCGAAGCCGCCTGCCACCAGCACCTTGAGCGCGACGGGAAAGCCTTCGGAACCGACGGGACTTACGGCTCCGGAGACCTCCGGGGTGCCGCCGGGGTCGCCGTGGGCCGGTGCGGGTTCGAAGTCCGGCCGGGATTCGTGGCCCGACCCGGATTCGAAGCCCTGCCCGGTTCGGTAGCCCGGAACATCGCCGTAGCCCTGCGCCTCGCCGTAGCTGTAGCCCGGGCTTCCCCCGTAGTCGTAGTTCTGCGCGGCTCCGTAGTCCTGCGCGATTCCGTAGTCCTGCGCGTCCCCGTAGCGGCCGTGACTTCCATGGCTTGCGATCCCTTCGGAGCTTGCGTTGTTCTCGTACGCGGCAGAGCTGCCGAAGCCGTCAGAGCTGTCGTCGTAAGCCATCGAGCACTGCCTCCAGCAGAGATCGGTCGGTGGGCGTGTCATGGAAGGCGGGCGGGTGCGCGGTCACTGCCCCGCAGTCGACCAGGTCGGAGACGAGCACCTTGGTGACGACTGCGGGCAACCGCAGATGGGCAGCGATCTCGGCCACCGAGGTGGGGCCGCCGCACAGCCCCAGAGCGACGGAGTGCTCGGGACCGAGATGTATCTGCGGTTCGGTCCCCGTGGCCATGACCAGGGAGAGCAGATCGAGCACGGTCGTCGGACGGGTACGGCCGTTGCTCACGGTGTACGGGCGGATGAGCCGGCCGGCCGCGTCGTCGAGCAGCGGCCCGTCCTGCGGGACCGACACCCTCACAGCCCCGTGGCGCCGGGTGTCCCGGCCGCTTGTCTCACCGGCGTCATCAGATAGGGCCGGACGCTCTTGACCAGCATGGTCATCTCGTAGCCGAGCACCGCCGCGTCCGCCTCGCGTCCGGCGAGGACGGCGAGGCAGGTGCCGGACCCGGCGGTGGAGACGAACAGCAGGGTCGAGTCGAGTTCGACCACCACCTGCCGCACCTCGCCGCTGTCGCCGAAGCGCGCGCCCGCGCTGCGGCCGAGCGAGTACAGGCCGGCGGCCAGCGCCGCCATGTGGTCGGCGCTGTCGGCGTCCATGCCATGAAGGGACTTCACCAGCCCGTCGGCGGAGAGGAGAACCGCGCTGCGTGTGTACGGGACACGCTGGACCAGTCCGCTCAGCAACCAGTCGAGGTCCGAGACCTGACCGGACGGCATATCGGTCGCCATGGTGCATCTACTCCTTGGAGGTGTTCGTCTTGAGGTGGTCGTCGGCCGGGGCCGCGTCCTGGTCCGGGGCCGAGGGGTACGAGGCCGGGGCCGAGGGGTACGGGGCGGTGGTCGCGGTGAGTCCGCGTACCGGCAGCGGTTCGAGCGGGGTTCGGGACTGCCAGGGCTGCGGGGCTGCCGCCGTCTCCAGGCCCGTGTCCGGTTCCGGGGCGGGGTCGCCCTCGGATTCGCTGCGGGCCTCGGCGAGTTCGATGCCTCGCCGGAAGGCCGCCACGAGTCCCGGGTCGTGCAGGGCCTGTTCGTCCTCGGTGCGCGGGGCCGGTGCCTCCCTGAGCTGCGGGACCAGGTGCTCCTGGTTGGCGCGCCGGGGCAACTGGGGCCGGCCCATGGTGCCGCGTACCACTCCGGGCTCGGAGTGGAGAGCGTCGGGGACGTCGTCCGTGGACCGGATTCCGGGGCCGGCCTCGGCCGGGGTGGGGCGGTCGAGGCGCTCGGCGCGCAGCGGGAGCGGTGGCGCCTCGCCCTGGCCCTGTGCCTGCTGGGGCGGTTGGTGCAGGCGCAGCGGCTGGCTGGGCACGTAGGGCTGACGTCCGGCGCTCGGCTGCAGGCCCGGGCCGGGGCCCGGGCTCGGGCTCGGGTTCGGCCTGTGGTGGCCGCCCCTTTCGTCCTCGGCCGGTGGACGGTGCACGGGACCCGGGGCCGGGACCGGGGCCGAGCCTTCCGCGGCGGGGGCGTCCCCTTCCACGCCCAGCAGGGACTGCGGGAGGACGAGTACGGCCTGCGTGCCTCCGTAGATATTGCTCTGGAGCCGGACCGCGATGCCGTGCCGGCGGGCCAGTGACGCGACGACGAACAGGCCGATCCTGCCGTCCTGGAGCAGGTGGGCCACGTTGACCTGGTCGGGGTCGGCGAGCAGGGCGTTCATCCGCCTCTGCTCGTTGCCCGGCATGCCCAGCCCGCGGTCCTCCACTTCGAGGGCCAGTCCGGCGGTGACCTGCTGGGCACGCAGCAGCACTTGGGTGTGGGGTGCGGAGAACACGGTTGCGTTCTCCACCAGTTCGGCCAGCAGATGGATCACGTCGGCCACGGCGTGGCCGCGCAGCGTGCCGCCGATCGGCGGGACGAGCTTGACCCGGGGGTACTGCTCGACCTCGGCGATCGCCGAGCGCAGGACCTCGGTCATGGTGACCGGATTGCTCCACTGCCGCCGGGACACGGCGCCACCGAGGACGGCGAGGTTCTCGGCGTGCCTGCGGATGCGGGTGGCGAGGTGGTCGACGTGGAAGAGACCCTTGAGCAGATCGGGGTCCTCGACCTCGTGCTCCAGCTCGTCGAGGAGCTGGATCTCGCGGTGCACCAGCGACTGGAGCCGGCGGGCGAGATTGACGAAGACCTCGACCTTCTGGTCCTCGCCGGAGCGGTCGAAGAGCCGGGACGCCTGGACGACCGCGGCCACGGCGGCTTCCTGCTGGCGGCCGAGTTCCCGGGCGAGCAGTTCGAAGGCGTCGCTGCCCGGGGCGGCGGGCTCGGTGGGCCTGCGCGCGGTCACCGGTTCGCCGTTGCGGAGCTGTTCCACCACTCGTTGCAGTTCGGCCTGGCCCTGGGCGCAGGCGCGGCGGAGTGCCAGGCAGCGGCCGAAGACGGTGGTGGCTACGCGGTTGGCGGCGAGGTACGCGGCCAGTACCGCGGCGAGCGCCAGCGCACCGGCCACGCCCAGCGCGATCCAGAGTTCGGTGGAGGGCCGGGCTCCGGTGGAGCGGGCGGTGAAGATGACCGCTGCGGCTCCGCTCAGTACCGCTACGAGGGTCGGCAGCACCGCGGTGCGCAGGATCTGGGGGCGTATACGCGCCTCGGGGGACGGCTGGGCGGCACGCGGCCTGCCCGTGGCCGAGTGGGAACGGGCACCCGGTCGGCCGTGCCGTCCGCCCTCTCGGCGTTCCGGTCGCGCTTCGGGTGCGCGAAGTTGAGACATCAGTGTCCTCGGTACGTGGGGCACCTGGAATCGGCGTTCATGCGGTGGCACCTACGGTGGTCGGTCAGGCTCGGTTCATCGGTCGGGCAGGCTCGAAAGTTATGAGCCCACCGTTGATCACCGGCCACACACGGTAGTCGTCGATCGCGCGGGTTCGGCGGGCAGTTGTCGAACTTGCCCGCCATCCGTCCCGCTCTGGTATGAGCTCTCGCACAGTCGACCGATTACTTCGCGTTGACACCTGGTCGGCGGACACCCGAACGGCCTACGGATACGAACCCCTGAACACAGGAAACGGCTCGGCCCGTCCGGTCGCGCCGGACGGGCCGAGCCGCCTGATGTCCCCCACGTGATCCGTACGCCGCTACGCGCTCGGCGCCACCTCGGCGTGGTCGGCCTCCGCACCTTCGGACGCCCGGCGCTTGTCACCCGGCAGATCGGCCGACAGGTCCGTGATCCGGGCCGCACCCGCGGGCCGGCACTCAAGCGGTTGCGGAGCCACCTCGCGCCACCAGGGTTCGGAAGGAACGGTCCGCGCCGTGGGCTCGAAGGGCTCACCGGGCCGCGGCAGGGCGATCCGGGCGCCCGCGTCCTGCGCCGCGGCGAGGGTGCCCTCACCCGGCTCGGCCCACGGGTGCGGAGCGAGGTTGAACGTGGCCCAGTGGATCGGCAGCATCGCCCCGAGCGGCTTGCCGCCCTGGAGATCCAGATGAGCCCGCATTCCCTCGGCCGGTGTCATATGGATGTCGGGCCAGTACTCGGAATAGGCACCGATCTGGATCATCGTCGCGTCGAACGGGCCGTGCTCGGCGCCGATGTCCTTGAAGCCGGGGAAGTAGCCGGTGTCGCCGCTGTGGTAGATGCGGTGCTCGGGACCGGCGACGGCCCAGGACGCCCAGAGCGTGTGCTGCTGGTTGCGCAGGCCGCGGCCGCAGAAATGACGCGCCGGAGCGGCGGTCAGGCCGAGCCCGGCGATCTTCGTGGTCTCGTTCCAGTCCAGTTCGCGCATCCGGTCGGCGGACACGCCCCACCGTTCCAGGTGGGCGCCGACACCGAGCGGGACGGCGAACACCGTGTCCGTGCCGGCGAGGGCCCGGATCGTCGGCAGATCGAGGTGGTCGTAGTGGTCGTGCGAGATCACCACCGCGTCCACCGGCCCGAGCGCGGCGAGCGGCAGCGGGACGGGGTGCAGTCGTCTGGGCCCGGCGAAGGCGAAGGGGGAACAGCGCTCGCCCCAGACCGGGTCGAAGAGCACCCGTCGCCCGTCGATCTCGGCGAGCACACTGGAATGGCCCATCCAGGTGAGCCGCAGCCCCGTGGCGGGCGTTTCGGCGAGATCGGCGTAGGTGGTGGCATGGACGGGCACGGTGCCGGCCGGTGCCCGTCGCGCCCGCTCCTCCTTGCGGAAGTAGACCTTGGCCAACTCCAGGGCGGATCCGGACGGACTGGTCCGCGCCCCCACCGGGTTCCGGAAGACGCCGTCCACGAAGTTGGGCGAGCGGCGGATGCGCTCCATGCGGGCACCGCCCGGGTCCGCGCCGAATGCGGCGGGGCGCATTGAACGCAGCCGGGTGCGGAGCGGAGGCAAGGGGTCAGCGCCGGTCACAACATCTCCTGGGGAGTCGGTTCGTCTCATTATGGGCGGGGGGTACGACGGCGCGAGGGCGGAAGGCACCGCGGGGCCGTCGGCCCGACCGGGCCGCGTCAGCCGCGCGGCTGCCCGTACACGTGGTCGATGTGGAGCCGCAGCACCATGCGCCGGTCCCGGACCATCGCGCTGCGGTAGTCGTCCCAGTCGGGGTGTTCGCCCTGGACGTCGCGGTAGAGGGCGATGAGCTCCTCCACCGTCGCGTCGTGCGGATCGGTGGCGACCGGGGACAGCTCGGCGGTGGCGTCCACGACCGTCCACGCCCAGCGGTCCGCGCTGGTGACGTGGTAGCTCGCCCGGGGGTCGCGGCGGAGGTTCTTCGTCTTCGCCCGGTCGTCGGTGATCGAGACACGGACGATGCGCTCCTGGGGGTAGTAGAAGTGGTTGACATTGGACAGCTGAGGCCTGCCGTCCCGCCTGAGTGTCACGAGCACTCCACCGTTCTCCTCGGCGAGCAGCCCGAGCAGCGCTCCCTGCCGTGCGTCGAATCCCGTCATGCCGGATCCAACGACGGTGCCCGCCGCAGGATTCCGCATCCGGCCGGACCGCGATGTCACATCCGAGGGCCCCTCGTCCGTCACACCGGTGCAAGCAGCCCCACGGCGCCGCCCTGGGGCACCGGAGCCGTACCGAAGGAGACCGGCCATGACCGCCCGAATCCCGCTCGACCCGCCCCGTTCCCTCCTCTTCCGTGCCGTGTCGTGGTACTCGAACCGTACGTACGGCAAGGTCATCGATCCGCTGCGGGCCTCCGCCCATCACACCGGGGTGCTATGGGCCGGGGCCCGGTTCGAGCTGTCGGTGAGCCGCTGGAAGAAGCTGGACGCGCAGCTCAAGGCGCTGGCCGTGATGGCGTCGGCGGCCACCATCGGCTGCAGCTGGTGCATGGACTTCGGCTACTGGGAGAACCACCGCCACGGCATGGACCCGCGCAAGCTGCGCGATGTGCCGGTATGGCGGGAGAGCGAGCTGTACACCCCGCTGGAGCGCGACGTCATGGAGTACGCGGAGGCGATGAGCCTCACCCCGCCGGAGGCCGGGGACGAGCTGGCGGAGCGGCTGCGGGCCGCGCTCGGTGAGGCGGCGTTCGTCGAGCTCACGACGATGGTCGCGGTGGAGAACATGCGCTCCCGGTCGAATTCCGCTCTCGGCCTGACCAGTCAGGGCTTCAAGGACCGGTGCGAGGCGGAACGCCCCGCGAACCTCTGACCCGGCAACCCGGCCGGTACTTCCGCCTCGGTTCCCCGGCCCGTGCGGCGGGTGGCTGCCATGGGCCACCCGCCAGCCCGCACCCGGCTCATGCTCGCCATGTTCCTGACACTCTCACCTCACCACCCCCTGAGAACCGACGAGTTCACGAGGTGAGAATGAGACGGAGCAGATGGATGGCGGTCTGCGCCACCGCGCTCGCCGCCGCCCTTGCCGGTGGAACACTGCCCGCCGCCGCCGACCACAGCCCCCTTTTTCGCCGACCCGTCCGCACCCCCGGCAACGGCGCGGACCGGCGCCGGTTGAAGAGGGGGGCGGGGTCGTGGACGGCTCCGCCCCCCGGTCTTCCCGTGCGTGGCATATTCGCTAGGGTGACGCCGTGGCAAGAGTGCGCCTGAGCGTGGCGGAGCGTCGTGAAGAGCTGCTGCGCGCTGCCGTCGAACAGATCGAGGTACGGGGCGTCGCGGCGGTACGGATCGCCGATGTGGCCGCCGTGCTCGGAGTGAGCAACGCGCTCGTGCTCTACCACTTCTCGACCAAGGAGAAGCTGGTCGCGGCAGCGTTCGCACATGCCGCCGAGGCCGACCTCGCCCAGCTGCGCAAGGTGCTCGGCCGCCGCACCAGCGCGGTACGGCGGCTGCGCGCCGCCGTCCGCTGGTACGCGCCGACGGGACAGGCCAAGGGCTGGCGGCTGTGGATCGAGGCCTGGTCCGCTTCGCTGCGCGATCCGGCGCTGCGCAATGTGGCCGGCGATCTCGACCAGCAGTGGAAGGCGGAACTGGCCGAGGTCATCGAAGAGGGCGCCGCCGCCGGTGAGTTCCACTGCGACGACCCGATGTCCGCGGCCTGGCGGCTGACCGCCCTGCTGGACGGCCTGGCCGTGCAGACGACGTCGTACGCGGGTCCGCTCTCCCGGGCCACGATGCTGGCCTGGACCGACGAGGCACTCGCCCGCGAACTGGGCATCGACCACGAGGCACTGACGGCCTGACCCCGCCCGCCCCGACGGCGGTCCGGGCGACGGTCCGGCCGCGCGATCCGGGCGGCCGGCGGCGGTCAGGTCTGGCGCACCGGAGCGTACGCGTCGCCCTGAAGTCCGAACGTCCACGCCACACCGTCCTTCGCGGTCCTCGTGCCCGGCGGCACCCGCAGCCAGTAGACGCGGTGCGTGCCGTCCGGCTCCGGGGTGGAGTTGACCACCTCGACCATCACCACGTCCTCGTCGCCGTCCATCGCGATGCGCCACAGGACGCCCGTCTCGTCGCGGTGGACCGGCTCGGCGCCGGACTCGGTGAGGTAGCGGTCGTATCCGTAGAACTCCAGCATCACGCGGCGCAGTTCCGCGTTCTCCTCCTCGCGTATCCGCTTCGGGGTGAGGGAGTTCAGCTCGTCCAGGAACTCGGCGGGCACGGGCATGCCGCGCCAGGCGTGGAGCGCGAAACCGTCGCGGTAGGCGAGCGCCGGGCCGTCCCCGCGGTCGAGCCTGCCCGCCTCGTCCCGGTACAGCGCCTCCGGGCGCTCGCTGATCACCACGACGCGCTCGTAGGGCCACCACCAGCCCGCGTGCCTGGCCACCTCGGCCAGGCCGTCGAGCCGGTCGCCCCGGCCGTCGAAAGCGGCGAGCCAGGCCGCGTCGTGCTGGCCCAGGACCGCGTCGAGCAGCACCAGCCGGACATCGGACTCGTCCTCGGGGCGCCCGGCGAGGTCCGCGACGACACCGGCCCTGATCCGGTCGGCCAGTGCCGCCGTGGTCTCCCAGAGCTGTGCGCCCGTGGCGGACCAGAGCGCGGACCAGCCCGCCGGGCCCAGTTCGTCGTACATCCGGCGACGCTCCTGCGCCCAGGGCCGGGTCCGCACCTCGTCGCGCACCGAGCGTCCGGCGTCGACGAGCTTCTCGACGGCCTCCACGGCGGCCCTGGGCGAGTCGACCCAGACGATCCGCTCCGGCTCGGCGAGTCCTGCGCTGCGGTAGGCGAGCCGCAGCCCGTCCTCGGCCGCGGACCGGTCTGCCGCGCCGGTCGCCGCTGCCACGGTCCGCCATGAGTCCACGTACTGCATCGGTCTTCCCCGTCCCCTGTGTTCTGGTTCTGTGTTCTGTCTTGTTCGTGGCGCGCTGTGCGCCACGGTGATCCGGTGCGCCGCGGGACCTCCGGGTCCCTTCCCGGCCACCGTCAGTCCGCGACGATGCGGACCGCGCCCGGTGTGTACTCCCGCTGGCGCACCACGCGGTACCAGCCCTTGGACAGCGGTATCGCCGCGTGCTCCTCGTGCACCACCCGGCCGCCCTCGGGAAGGTGGAGCAGCATCGGCCCGAACGCCCCCGCCTCGCGCATCAGCCGGCCCGGCCCCTGGACCGCGTGGGCATGGCCGGTGACCTCGCCCAGCGCGAGGACCATGCGGCCCTTGCCGTCCCTCGGCTCGCCCGGCGCGTCCACGAGATGCGCGGGCACCGCCGACTCGTCCAACGACACGATCAGTACATCGCCCTGCCGGTACACAGACGTCTCCCCTCGATGGCCGCACCCGCTGTGCCGGCCACGGAGAAAACGCTACGGGGAGGGTCTGACAATCGACCGGCGCCCCGTCGCGGCGGTCCCGGTCGCCCCGTTGTCAGTGCCGCTTGATAAACCTTGTGGGCATCAGCCGTTCCCCCAGTACCAGGAGCTCACGGTCATGTCCGGTGTGGACCATCTGCACGAGTTGCTCGGCCTGCCCACTGTCGACTTCCAGCACGCGACGGGTGAGGTGCCCGTGCAGGCCGCCGACGCGGCAGCCTGGCGCATATCGGTCGATCCGTACGACGACGAGTCCGAGATGACCTGGGAGGAGGCCTTCCAGGCATTCCTGAAGGCGGTCGACCCGGCCGGGGTGCGGGCCCTGATCGTCGGTCAGTGGGGCGAGTCGTACGAGGAGGACTCGTCCTACCCGATCGATCTGATCATCGCCGCCGCCGACCGGCTGACCTCGCTGGAGGCCGTCTTCGTCGGCGACATGATCTCGGAGGAGAACGAGATCTCGTGGATCGAGCAGTCGGATGTCACGGCGCTGCTGAAGGCCTTCCCCGGTCTGCTCGAACTGGGCGTGCGCGGCGGCACCGACCTGGTCTTCTCCCCCACGAAGCACGAGCGGCTGCGTTCGCTGACCATCGAGACCGGCGGTCTGCCGGTCGGGGTGATCCGGGGCATTCTGGACAGCGAGCTGCCCGCGCTTGAGCGGCTCGACCTCTGGCTCGGTGTCTCCGCGTACGGGGGCGACGCCGATGTGGCCGACCTGGCCCCGCTGCTCTCCGGCACCCGCTTCCCCCAGCTCACCCATCTCGGCCTGCGCAACAGCGAGTTGCAGAACGAGATCGCGACGGCCGTCGCGAGCGCCCCGGTCGTCGCGCAGCTGCGTGTCCTCGACCTCTCGAACGGCACCATGGGCGACGAGGGCGCGGCGGCGCTGCTGGACGGCCAGCCGCTGACCCATCTCGAAAAGCTCGATCTGCACCACCACTTCATGACCGAGCCGATGGAACGCCGGATCACGGAGGCGCTGAAACCGCACGGCGTGCGGGTCGATGTGTCGGAGCGCGAGAAGCCCTGGGGCGACCGCGGCATCGAAGGCCGCTACACCTCGGCCTCGGAGTGACGCGCCATGACTGACATCGATCATCCCGAGTCATTCCACGGACTGCCCGTCCACACCCTTCCCGGTCCCGATCGGGCCCCCGGCACACCGCTGCCGGAGGCCGGTTCGGTCGCGTGGCGGCTGGAGAGTGCCTGGCAGGGCGATCTGACGTTCGGCCCGCTGTGGCAGCACTTCGTCGACACGGTCGACACGACGCGGGTGCGGGCCCTGCTGATCGGCCCCTGGTGGCAGGAGGAGTACGAGTCCTTCGCCCCGGTCGTCGATCTGCTGGTCGGTCATGCCGACCGTTTCCCGTCCCTGCGGGCGCTCTTCCTCGCCGACGTCGTCAGCGAGGAGTGCGAGGTGTCGTGGCTGGAGATGTGCGACGTGACGCCGGTGGTCGAGGCGTTCGGGCAGCTGGAGGAGCTGACGGTCCGCGGCTGCGGCGAGCAGATCTCCGACCGGCCTTCGCTCGGTCTGCGGCCGGTTCGGCACAAGTCGCTCAAGTCGCTGCGGTTCGAGTCCGGCGGGCTTCCGTCCGAGCTCGTGCGGGCGATCGGCGCCTCCGAGCTGCCCGCGCTGGAGCGCCTCGACCTCTGGCTCGGCGTCACCGAGTACGGCGGTGACACCGGGGTCGAGGACCTCGCTCCGCTGCTGTCCGGTGCGGCGTTCCCCGCCCTGCGTCATCTGGGGCTGCGGAACAGCGAGATCCAGGACGAGATCGCGGCCGCCGTGGCCTCCGCCCCGGTCGTCGCCCAGTTGGAGACGCTTTCCCTCTCGATGGGGACCCTGGGTGACGAAGGGGCCGAAGCGCTGCTCTCGGGCCAGCCGCTCACCCACCTGACCTCGCTGGACCTGCACCACCACTACATGAGCGACCCGTTGGTGGACCGCCTGAGGGACCTCCTCGGTCCGGACCGGGTGAACGTCGAGATCGACGAGGTCGAGTACTGGGATCCGGAAGAGGACATCGACCGCTATGTCGCCGTCGGCGAGTAGTACGCCCGGCCCGGCGCCGCACTTCGCCGTCGTGGGGGTGCCCGGCAACCGCCGGGTCACGCTCTTCCAGGACGCCGTGCGCGGAGCCGGGCTGCCGGCGGCGCGTGTCGTGTCCTGGCTCGATGTCCTGCGCGGCGAAGCCGGCTTCCTGCCCGGCGAGACCGTCCGGATGGACTCTCCCGGTGAGGACGCCGAGGTGGAGCGGCTGCTCCGCTCGGCCGGGGATCCGACCCGGGTCGAGGGCACCGCCCTCTGGTACGCCCGGTTCACCGCGGCCGTGCGGGAGGTGGCGCGCACGGCGGCCGCTGCCGGTGCCGTGCTGCTCGACGATCCCGGCGATGTGGCGGTGCTGTTCGACAAGCGGCTCTGCCATGCAGTGCTGCACGGCGCCGGGGTGCCGGTCCCGGCCTCGCCGACCTCGGGAGCCGCGGCGCCCGTGGTGCGGGACTGGGCGGACGTACGGGAGCGGATGGCGGACCACGGCCTGCCCAGGGTCTTCGTGAAGCTCGCGCACGGCTCGTCCGCCTCGGGAGTCCTGGCCGTGGAGACGGCCGGCCCCGGCCGGGTCCGGGCCACCACATCGGTGGAGCGGGACGCGTCGGGCCGGCTCTTCAACTCCCTGCGGGTGCGCCGCGTCACGACGGAGCGGGAGGTCGCGGCGCTCGTCGATGCGCTCGCACCGGACGGGCTGCACATCGAGCGCTGGCTGCCCAAGGCCACCCGGCGGGGCCGGGCGACGGATCTGCGGGTCGTGGTGGTGGCGGGCCGGGCCACCCACGCCGTGGTGCGCACCAGCCGCTCCCCCATGACCAACCTCCACCTCGGCGGCGAGCGCGGGGATCTCGACGAGGTCCGCACCTCCGTCGAGGCGGCGGGCGGCAGCTGGAACGATGCCCTGGCCGTGTGCGAACGGGCTGCGGCGTGCTTCCCGGACACCCTGTGTGTGGGCGTCGATCTGCTGCCCGCGACCGGCTGGCGGCGCTTCGCCGTCGGCGAGGTCAACGCCTTCGGCGATCTCCTGCCGCGGCTGACCGGTCTTGCGGACAGCGGCGCCGAGGGCCTGGACACCTATGCGGCGCAGGTCGCCGCCGTAATGAACACAGCAAGGAACCACCGTGCAACCGCCACTTCCTGACACCCCGCGCACCCCCGTGGACGCCCGGAACCCGGACATGAGCGAGATCGTGGGCAGCCACGATCTGCTGCTCGTCACCCTCGACACGCTGCGCCACGACGTGGCGGCGGAGCTCGCCGCCGCGGGCCGGATCCCGCATCTGGCACGCCATCTGCCGGGCGGCGTCTGGGAGAAGCGGCATGCGCCGGGAAGCTTCACCTACGCCTCCCACCAGGCGATCTTCGCGGGATTCCTGCCCACACCGGCGGGGCAGGGGCCGCACCCCCGGCTGTTCGCGGCGCGTTTCGCGGGCAGTGAGTCCACCGCTTCGGGCACCTTCGTCTTCGACACGCCCGATCTGCTCTCCGGCCTCGCCGGCGTGGGCTACCGCACGGTGTGCATCGGCGGTGTCGGCTTCTTCAACAAGCAGGCGCCGCTCGGTTCCGTGCTGCCCGGCATGTTCCAGGAGAGCCACTGGGAGCCGGAGTTCGGCGTGGCGTCGCCCACCTCCTTCGAGGCACAGGTGGCCCGTGCCGAGGAGGTCGTCGCCGGGCTCCCCGAGGAGCAGCGGCTGTTCCTCTTCGTCAATGTGTCCGCCCTGCACCAGCCCAACTGGTTCCACCGGTCGGGAGCCACCCGCGAGGCGGGCGACTCCCGCGACACGCACGCCGCGGCCCTTGAGTACGTCGACGCCCATATCGGCAGGCTCTTCGCCGCCGCGAGCAGCCGCCGTCGCTGTTTCGCCATCGTCTGCTCGGACCACGGCACGGCGTACGGGGACGACGGCTACACCGGTCACCGGCTGGGTCACGAGTCCGTCTGGACCGTTCCGTACGCGCACTTCTTCCTGGAACCGGGGGCCATCGCACCATGAGCACCACCACCGCCGCGCCGGCCACCCGGCCGTACCTGAGCTATGTCTACGCCTACCCGCACAAGACCGCCTACCGGCCGCTCGCCGGCCGGCCGGCGCTGCGCGAGCTGTGGGCGGCCGAGCGCAAGGACGCGCTCTCGCTCTATCTGCACATACCGTTCTGCGAGGTCCGCTGCGGCTTCTGCAATCTCTTCACGCGGATCGGTGCCCCGGACGAACTGACGACCCGGTATCTCGACGCGCTGGACCGGCAGGCGACCGCGGTCCGGGAGGCGCTGGGTGACGAGGAGCCGGTTCGTTTCGCCGCGGCCGCGTTCGGCGGGGGTACGCCCACGTTCCTGACCGCGGCGGAGCTGGAGCGGCTCTGCGACATCGCGGAGAAGCGGATGGGCGCCGAGCTGCGGTCCGTCCCGCTGTCGGTCGAGACGTCGCCGTCGACCGCGACGGCCGACCGGCTGGCCGTCCTCGCCGACCGCGGCACGACCAGGATCAGCATCGGGGTGCAGAGCTTCGTCGAGGCGGAGGCACGTGCCGCGGTCCGCCCGCAGCGGCGGGCCGATGTGGAGGCGGCGCTGGACCGGATACGCGATGCCCGCATCCCGGTCCTCAACATCGATCTGATCTACGGCATCGACGGGCAGACCGAGGACAGCTGGCGCGCCTCGCTGGACGCGGCGCTCGGCTGGCGGCCGGAGGAGCTGTATCTGTACCCGCTGTACGTGCGTCCGCTGACCGGTCTCGGGCGGCTCGACGCGGACGGCGGGGCGTCGGCGGACGCGGCCTGGGACGAGCAGCGGCTGCGGCTGTACCGCGCGGGCCGGGACCATCTCCTGGCCCACGGCTACGAACAGGTTTCGATGCGGATGTTCCGCCGCGCCGACGCGCCACGAACCGACGGCCCCGACGACTACGCCTGCCAGACCGACGGCATGATCGGCCTGGGGTGCGGTGCCCGCTCGTACACCACGAAGCTGCACTACTCCTTCGACTACGCGGTGGAGATGCGGGAGGTGCGGGCGATCATCGACGGTTACGCGGCCACCGAGGACTTCTCCCGCGCGGAGGTCGGGCGGTACGTGGACGGCGACGAGGCGCGCCGGCGCCACCTCCTGCAGTCGGTCCTCCAGGCGGAGGGGCTGCGACTGGCCGACTACCGGGAGCGGTTCGGCACCTCGCCGGCCGACGACTTCCCCCTCGATCTGGCCCGGTTCGAGGCGCGCGGCTGGCTCGACGCGTCGGCCGGGGCGTCCGGGCTGCTGCGGCTCTCCCCCGAGGGCCTGGCCCACTCCGACGCGCTGGGCCCGGAGCTGTTCTCCCCCGATGTGCGGGCCGCGATGGCCGCGTACGAGCTGAAGTGAGCACGCCCATGGACCTGACGATCCTCTACCGCGGCCCGCTCGCTTCGTGCGACTACGACTGTCCGTACTGCCCGTTCGCCAAGCGGCGCGACAGCCCGGAACAGCTGCGGGCCGACCGTGCCGCGCTGGAGCGGTTCACGGCGTGGGCCGCGGCGCAGACCGGCGACCGGATCTCGGTGCTTTTCACGCCGTGGGGCGAGGGGCTGGTCCGCTCCTGGTACCGCCGTGCGCTGGTCGAACTGGCGCGGCTGCCGCACATCCGACGGGTCGCGATCCAGACCAACATCAGCAGCCGTACGGGGTGGCTGGCCGAGGCCGGTGAGGCGGGCCGCGAGAAGATCGCGCTGTGGTGCACGTACCACCCGGGGCAGACGCCGTACGAGCGGTTCCTCAGCAAGTGCCGGGAGCTGACCGCGCTCGGCATCCGGCACAGTGTCGGTGTCGTCGGGCTCGACGGCCATCTCGACGAGGCGCGGCGGCTGCGCGCCGCGCTGCCGGAGGAGGTCTATCTCTGGGTGAACGCAGCGGAGGGCCACACCTACACGGACGAGGAGGCGGACCGCTGGACGGCCATCGACCCGCTCTTCCCGTACAGCCGGCATCCGCACCGGTCGGCCGGGCTGCCCTGCAGGACCGGTGAGTCGGTCGTCTCGGTGGACGGTGACGGCACTGTGCGGCGCTGCCATTTCGTCCCGGCCGAGCTCGGCAATCTCTACGACGGGAGCTACCGCCGGGCCCTCGGTCCGCGCACCTGTCCGCTGGCGGTCTGCGACTGCCACATCGGCTATGTGCACCTGGAGACGCTGCCGCTGTACGACGTCTTCGCGGGCGGTGTGCTGGAGCGGATACCGGCGTCGCTGCCGCCGCTGCTCGCCGGACGTGCCTGAGCTTCGGGCACGTCCGGCGGGACTGTGCGGACAAGGGCCTGTCCTGCCCTTGGTCTAGAGCGGCAGGAGGTCCGGCCGCTTCGCCTCGACGTGGTCGCCGGAGGATTCGCCGCGCAGCCGCCGTCCGATCCACGGAACCAGGAACTCGCGCGCCCAGTGGATGTCGTCGCGCCGTACTTCGAGGGTGCCTCGCTGCGCCTGCGGGGGCCATTCCTGGTCGGGGTCGGCCGGCACGTCGATGCCGAGGACCTGGGCGGCGCGCAGCGCGATCCTGGTGTGTCCCTCGGGCGACAGATGGAGCCGGTCGTCGTCCCAGGCGCGCCGGTCCTGGACGGAGCGCAGCGACCACAGGTCGAGGACCGGGCAGTCGTAGCGGTCGGCGATGGCCCGCACATGGGCGGTGTACGTGGCGATCTTGCCGCGCAGATGGCGCAGCACGGGAACGCCACGGGTGTCGAAGCCGGTGGTGACCATGACCGTGCCGACCGCCCCGGTCAGCTCGGCGACGGCGCGCTCGAAGCGCTCGGCCACGTCGTCGGGGTCGGTGCCCGGCCGGATGATGTCGTTGCCGCCCGCGCAGAAGCTGACCAGGTCGGGTGCGAGCTCCTTGGCGCGCGGCACCTGCTCCTCGACGATCTGGTCGAGGAGGCGTCCTCGTACGGCGAGATTGGCGTACCTGAAATTGCCGTGCGCGGAGCCTTCGGTGCCCGTCGCCGCATCGGGGTCCGGGAGCTGGTCCGCGAGAAGTACCGCGAAACGGTCCGCCCAGCCGACGAAGGTCCCGTCCGGGCCGGGGTCACCGACTCCCTCGGTGAAGCTGTCGCCAATCGCCGCGTACGACCCGATGACGCCCTGTCGGTTGTTGACGCCACGTTGATTTTTTCTCGAATCGTCTGCCACAAACGCTTATCCTGCACCGCCGAATGTGACCTACGCGACCGTAATAAGGGGTTGACGGGTGGTGAGATAGACCACCCGGTCAGGTTTTGGTAAAGGGGGAATAAGCAGGAGGGGCGGTGCGCCGCCGCGCACCGCCCCTCCTGTGTTGCTCAGGTCATGCCGTATTGCTCAGCTGCCCGGCCGTTCGGCTCAGACGTAGATGCCGTGCGAGGCCAGGAAGGCGATCGGGTCGATGTCCGAGCCGTACGCCGGGCCGGTGCGGACCTCGAAGTGCAGGTGCGGGCCGGTGGCGTTGCCGGTGGCTCCGGAGAGACCGACCTGCTGACCGGCGCTCACGCTCTGGCCCATCGAGACGGAGAGGGAGGACATGTGGCCGTACTGCGAGTAGTGGCCGTCGGCGTGCTTGATGACGACCTGGTTGCCATACGCGCCGCCCCAGCCCGCGGCGACGACGGTACCGGAGGTGATGGCCTTCACGCTGGTGCCGGTGGCGACGGGGAAGTCGATGCCGGTGTGGCTGCCGCTGGACCAGTTGGAGCCGGAGGCCCGGTAGTTGGTGGTGTGGTTGCCGGGGACCGGGTGGGCGTAGCCGGAGCTGCTGCTCTGGGCGGCCGGGGCGGAGGCCGCCTTGGTCTCCGGAGCGGCGGTCACGGACTTGGCCGGGGCGGACTTCTCAGCGGCCGCCGCGGCGGCGGAGGGCGCCTTCGACGGGAGGCCGGTGCCGGTGCCGGCACCGGTGGGCGCGG
The DNA here is from genome assembly GCF_900119365.1 of Streptomyces atratus. Classification (GTDB taxonomy): domain Bacteria; phylum Actinomycetota; class Actinomycetes; order Streptomycetales; family Streptomycetaceae; genus Streptomyces; species Streptomyces atratus_B. The sequence continues at coordinate 8,659 of NZ_FPJO01000031.1, read as the reverse complement.
CGTTGCCGGCCGCCTTGGCTCCGAGGGTCAGCTTCATGCCCGGGAAGATCAGGCCGGGGTCCTCGCCGACGACCTTGCGGTTGTCCTGGTACAGCTGCTGCCAGCCGCCCTTGATCTTGTGCTCGGCGGCGATCTTCGACAGGTAGTCGCCGGAGACGACGGAGTACGTCGTGGTGGCGGCCTGCTTCTGCGTGACCGGCTGGGCGTGCGCGGCGGCGGTGGCCGACTGCGGGGCGGCGGCCGGGGCGGCCTGCTCCGCGGCGTGGGCACCGGTGGCGCCGAGCAGCGGGAGTGCGATGACGGCGCCACCGGCGCCGACCGCGGCGACGCCACGGGCGACGGGACCGATCTTCGTACGGCGGTGCTTACCCGATATGGGCATGACGTATTTCCTCTCCGGCGCCTGCGAGGTGAGCTGTCGGGTTCGGGCTGGAGATGCCCGGCCGCACCGAGTGCGACTTCACCCCGAGCCGGCCGGATTTCTCCGGTCGGCGACTTACCTGGTTCCCCCGCTCCTGCCACGCGATGAGTGGATACGAATTCCGGGCGGCGGCAGGATTAGGCGGTCCGTCCGGATTGACGGTGACCGTAAGCGAGTCGGGACGACGAGAACAAGCGGCGGGTTCCATTACGGATTCCACGCCGGGGAAATCGGCGCGGAATTCCGGTCACACTCCGTGGATTACGGATCTTGGCTTTCCGCGCGGCGCACGGAATGCCCAACCCTCCTGTCGCCACACACCGTCACGGATATGATCCCGCTCACGAGGCGGCGATCATCTCCCGTACAAACGGGTGATGTTCAGACAAAAGCCCGCATTACGGACATGCCCTCTTCTGTCACACCCGCCGCAGGCGCAACACGCGCGCGTCGAGATCCCCCTGGAGTCCGCTGTGCAGCCCTTGGTGCAGCAGCGCCGAACCGTGATGCACCGCCCCCGTGTCCAGGCAGTTGTACATCGCCGCGGGGTCGAGCCCGCGCAGCCGCAGGGCCGGGGGCCGCTCCCCGTACCGCTGCGCCTCCAGCCACATCAGGACCACGGTCTCCTCGCCGTGGACGTACTGGACCGCACTGAGTCCGCCGCGCGGCTCACGCAGCCGGTACAGCGCGCCGTGCTGCACGACCGGCCGGATCTCCTTGTAGAGCTCCACCCAGGTCCGCGCCTCGGTCAGCTCCTCCTCGCTCCATTCGGTGAGGTCCCCGCCGACCCCGAGTACACCGGCCATGGCGCTCACGAACCGGAAGCGCAGCGAGCTGACCCTGCCGTTGAGCTGGTGGTTCGGGCTGTCGGTGACCCAGGCGGCCATCACCCGGGCCGGGTGGATGTGCCCGAAGCCCTCCTGGATGGCGAGACGGTCGAGCGGGTCGGTGTTGTCGGAGGTCCATACCTGGTCCGTACGGGACAGGATCCCCAGGTCGATCCGGCCGCCGCCGCCCGAGCAGGACTCGAACGCGACCGAGGGATGCGCGGCCCTGAGCCGGTCGATCAGCGCGTACAGGGCGTCCACATGCTCGATCCAGAGCTTCTGCGGGTACTCCTCGCCCGGCCAGCCCGCATCGGTGAAGCAGCGGTTGAAATCCCACTTCACATAGTCGACGGGCGTCTCGGAGAGCAGTGTGTCCAGCTGCTCCCAGAGATATTCCTGCACATCGGGGCGGGCCAGATTGAGCACCAGCTGGTTGCGGTACTCCGTCCGCGCCCGCCCGGGGAAGTGCTGTACCCAGTCGGGGTGCGCGCGGTAGAGATCACTGTCGGCATTGACCATTTCCGGTTCGACCCAGATTCCGAACTTCATGCCGAGCCCGTGCACTTCGTCGGCGAGCGGCTTCAGCCCGTCGGGGAAGCGGTCCGGATTCGGCGTCCAGTCGCCGAGCCCGGCCCGGTCGCTGGTCCGCTGCCCGAACCACGCGTCGTCCACCACGAACAGCTCGGCACCCATCGCGGCGGCGCGCACGGCGAGGGCGCGCTGCTGGTCCAGCGAGATGTCGAAGCCCGTCGCCTCCCAGGAGTTGTAGAGCACCGGCCGCGACTTCTCCGCGTCCGGGATCACATGGGCCAGTTGCCAGGCGTGCCAGGCGCGGCTCGCACCGCCGAACCCCTGACCGCTCCACAGCCCGGCGAACACGGGCGTGGTGTACGACTCCCCCGGCGCGAGCCGCAGCAGTCCCGAGTCGTCGTAGCCGGCGCCGCCGGTGATCTGCACGAGCCCGTCGGGCAGCCGCTGCACGGAGATCCGCCACGAGCCGGACCAGCCGAGCGCACAGCCGTACACCTCGCCGCTCTCCTCGGTCGCCGCGCCGTCGGCGTCCAGGGCGACCCAGGGCAGGTACTGGTGGCCGGTGTGGCCTCGCCGGCTGGAGATGACGCTCTCGCCGTGGAGCAGCTCCGCCCGCGCCAGCCGCGACTCCGCCGCCCAGCGTCCGTGCAGCCGGCTCAGCCGCCAGCCGTCGCGGGCCGGCAGCGACCAGGCGGCCGCGTCGGCGCGCAGCAGTTCCAGCGGCGGGCCGTCCGGTCCGGCATGGGCGACGGTGGCCCAGCGCTCCACGACGTCGCAGTCGCCCCGCATCCGGTAGTGCAGGGTGAGGGCGAGCCGGTGCACGGCGTCTGTGAAGCCGAGCCGCAGCTCGTCCCCGTCCACCGAGGCGTCGGCGAAGGCCCACTCGGTGCCCCGGACCTCGGGGGTACGCACCGAGAGCGCCGGGCGCACGAACCGGGGCCCGCCCTCCACCGGATACTCCTCCCGGCCGTCGAGGTGGGACTCGAAGGCCCTGAAGGGGAGCTCCGGCGCCGCGGCCAGCGCCTCGGCCGCCGCGAGGGAGATCCTCGGCCCCCAGTGCAGATGGACCAGCTCGTCCTGCTCGGTCAGTCGCAGTGCATAGCTGCTGCCCGCCCCGGTGAGCAGCCAGGTCCGGCCGGTGTTGCCCGTCTCGATCATCGTATCCCCACATTCCAACAGTTCCGCACATCATCGACCATCAGTGGGGCATGGGCAACGGACTTGCGGGGAATTCACTGATCGGATTCGCCACCGGAGCACCGGAGTTCGCCCGGGTATCGACAGGGAAAGGGCGAGATGATTGCCTGAGGAACCAATGTCGTATCGTCGCGGAAGTTGCCTCGCCGGCGACCCGCGTCGGCACCGGACACCCCAGGAGTCACTGTGACGCAGCAGTTGCCGCAGGTACCGTCGACGGAACCCGAGCTGGCGGGTGTCCGCAACTTCCGCGATGTGGGCGGGCTGCCCACCGTGGACGGCCGGCGGGTGCGGCACGGGCGGCTCTTCCGCAGTGGACACCTGGCACACGCCACGACCGAGGACGCCTCTCTCCTCGGCGGCCTCGGCCTGCACACGATCTTCGACTTCCGCAATGCCGCCGACCGCCGGCTCGACGGTCTGGACGTGGAGCTGCCCGGCGTGCGGAATGTGAGCATCCCGCTCTCCGACCCGGCCGACGGCTCGGAGTTCTGGCACATGGTCCGCGACGGCGATGTCGAGCAGCTGCGCTCGGTCCTCGGCGACGGCAAGGGAACGAACCGGATGATCGCCTCGTACCGCTCGATCATCCGGGACCGCACCGCCGAGCACAGCCGGGTCCTGCACGCCCTGGCCGAGGACAGCGTGCCCGCCCTGATGCACTGTGCGGCGGGCAAGGACCGGGCCGGTCTGTCGATCGCGGTGTCCCTGCTCGCCGTCGGCGTCGAGCGCGACGCCATCGAGGCCGACTACCTCAAGTCCAACGACGCCCACCGCCGCTACAAGGTGCGCCGCAGCGACACCTCGGCGGACGGCATGTCGGCCGAGGTGATGGAACTGCTGAATCCGCTCTTCGGCGCCCATGCCGAGTACCTCGCCGCGGCGTTCGCCACCATCGACGAGACCTGGGGCAGCACGGAGCGTTACTTCTCCGAGGGGCTGGGGCTCGACCCCGGGACCCGTGAGCGGCTGCGCGACCGACTCCTCGACAAGGCGTAGCCGGGGCCGCCCGGTCGCGGTGGTCAGCCCTTGCCGGCCACCGCGAAGAGCAGGTAGAGGAAGGCCGCGAAGATGTGTCCGGCGATGAGGTAGGCGAACAGCCGGATCACCACGCCGCGCGGAAACTTCCGCTCCTGGGCCTCGTACTTCTTGGTCGACCCGAGCGGGTCGAAGTTCTCCGAATCGGACATGACGGTCCTCTCTGGCGACCGGAGACCGGTCTCAGCGGCGGTGGATGCCGCTGCCGAGGCACAGCTCGGCAGCGGGGCTCAGCAGCAGGGTGTGGACGAAGAGCAGCTCGGCGCCGTCGCGGTCGACGGCGGTGATCCGGTGCGGGGTGAGCGAGTCGAAGTGCGCGCTGTCACCGGGGGCGAGATCGTGCACGGTCTCCCCGAGCCAGACCCTCAGGTGCCCGGCGAGCACGTACAGCCATTCCTCGCCGGGATGGACGCGCACGAGATCGCTCTGCGCGGCCTGCGGAACCCGGACGCGGAGCGCCTGCATCGCCCGGCCGGAACCGCCTGCCTGCTGGTACATCCAGCCGTCCGCCTCGGCTCCCTCGAACTTCCCGCCGCGGATGATCGCGTCACGTTCCGGGGGCGTCTCGCCGAGCAGTTCGGAGACCGTCGTACCGTAGATCCTGGCAAGACCGAGGAGCATCGGCAGCGAAGGCTGGCGGCGACCCGTTTCGAGCCGGGAGAGATGGGCGGGTGAGAGCCCGGCCCGCTGAGCGGCGGTCTCCAGGGTGAGACCACGGCTCCGGCGCAGATCGCGCAGGCGTGGCGCGACTCCGGGCAGCTCGTCGGCCACCCCTCCGTCTGGAGGATTCATGTACCTATTGGGCCAGGATCCTGCCTGAGAGGCAAATATCTTGCCTCTCAGGCAAAAACGGTCAGCGGTTGGCGACCGCCTGCTTCACCAGTGTCCTGCCGAAGTCCCACATCAGCCCACCGCCGCTGTGTGCGTCGTCCATCACAGCGGTGAACGCCGTGACGAACCGGTCGACGTCCGACTCGTCGATCACCAGGGGCGGAATCAGCTTGATCACTTCCAGATGGTCGCCCGAGACCTGGGTGAGGATGCGGTGCTTCTGGAGCAGCGGCACCACCACCATCTGCGCGAAGAGTCCCTTGCGGGCCGCCTGCAGCATGGTCCAGCGACTGCGCAGCTTGAGCGAGGACGGCCGGCCGAACTCGATGCCGATCATCAGCCCGCGCCCGCGCACCTCGTGCATCAGCTCGTAGCGGTCGACCAGTGCGGTCAGCCGGTCGCGCAGCAGCTCACCGGTGCGGCGCGCACGGTCGACGGTCGCCTCGTCCTCCATCACCGCGAGGACCGCGAGCCCGGCCGCCATCGCCTGGGCGTTGGAGCCGAAGCTCGCGGAGTGGACCAGGACCCGGTCCATCGACGAGTAGACGCGCCGGAAGATCCAGTCCTTGCCCAGGGTCGCCCCGACCGGCACATAGCCGCCGGAGAGGGCCTTGGCGACACAGACCAGATCGGGCTCGACTCCCTTCTCGTGCTGGTACGCGTAGAAGTCGCCGGTCCGGCCGAGCCCGGTCTGCACCTCGTCCGCGATGAGCAGGGCCTTGTGCTTGTGCAGCAGCTCCTGCGCGTCCCGCAGGAAGCCGGGGGGCGCGGCGTGGACGCCCTTGCCCTGGATCGGCTCGACGACCAGTGCCGCCACGTCACCGCGCTTCAGCTCGCGCCGCAGCGCGTCGAGGTCGCCGAGCGCGATGGCGGTGTCCGGCAGCAGGGGGGCGAAGCCGTCCCGGAATCCGTCCTCCCCGTTGACCGAGAGGGAGCCGGTCGTCAGGCCGTGGAAGGCGTGGGCGCAGTAGAGGATCCTGGGCCTGCCGGTGGCGTAGCGGGCGAACTTCAGGGCCGTCTCGACCGCTTCCGTGCCGCTGTTGCCGAAGAAGACCCGGTCCAGGTGCGGGCTGTGCGCGAGCAGCTTCTCGGCCAGCAGTCCGGGCAGCGGCTGGCAGTCGAAGCGGGTGAGGTCGGCGAGCGAGGCGTCCAGTACGTCGTGCAGGGCCTTGCGTACGACGGGGTGGTGCCGGCCGAGGCCCATCACGCCGAATCCGGCGAGCATGTCCAGGTAGTCGTTGCCGTCCGCGTCCCAGAAGTGTGCGCCCTCGGCCCGTTCGTAGACCTTGTCGAAGCCGATGGTGCGGAGCATCCGGGGCAGCTGGTGGTTGAGGTGTTTCGTGTGCAGCTCGTAGCGCTCGGCGCCGCGCTCCGCGAGGAGCCGCGCCAGGTCGAAGCCCTTGGGCCCGTCGTCCTTCATTCCCCGCTCTCCTCGGTCCTCGTCGCCGCCTCCTTGGCGGCCAGTGCTGCGCTGATCCGTCCGGCGATCTCGACCGGGGTGAGCCCGATGTCGGCCAGCACCTCGGCGCGCTTGCCGTGCGCGAGGAACTGCTCGGGGATGCCGAACGTCCGCAGCGGTACGTCGACTCCGGCGTCCCGCAGCGCCTGCCCGACCGCCGAACCGACGCCCCCGGCCCGGCTGTTGTCCTCGACGACGGCGACCAGCCGGTGCCGGGCGGCGAGCGGGGGCAGTTCCTCGTCGACCGGCTTGACCCAGCGGGGGTCGACGACGGTGCAGCGCAGTCCGGCCCCGGCCAGCAGATCGGCGGCCTTCAGACAGACCGGGGCGAGCACCCCGACGGCGACGAGCAGCACATCGGGGCCCTCCGTCCGGTGCAGCACGTCCATGGAGCCGATCCGGCCGACCGCCGAGACCTTCTCCCCCACCGACTCCTTGGGGAACCGGATCACGGTGGGTGCGTCGTCGACGTCGACGGCCTCGCGGAGCTGGGCGCGGAGCTCGCCGACGTCGCGCGGGGCGGCGATCCGCAGCCCGGGGACGACCTGGAGCACGGACATGTCCCACATGCCGTTGTGCGAGGCCCCGTCGGGTCCCGTGACGCCGGCCCGGTCGAGGACGAAGGTCACCCCGCACCGGTGCAGCGCGATGTCCATCAGCAGCTGGTCGAAGGCCCGGTTGAGGAAAGTGGCGTAGACAGCGACGACCGGGTGCAGGCCACCGGTGGCCAGTCCGGCCGCGGACACGGCGGCGTGCTGCTCGGCGATGCCGACGTCCCAGACCCGGTCGGGGAACGCCTCGGCGAACTTCGTCAGTCCGACGGGGTGCAGCATCGCCGCCGTGATGACCACGACGTCCGGCCGCTCCGCGCCGATCGCGGCGATCTCGTCCCCGAACACCGAGGTCCAGGAGGGCTCGCCGGCCGGGGCGAGCGGCGCGCAGGTCAGCGGGTCCATCGCGCCGACGGTGTGGAAGCGGTCGGCCTCGTCCAGGAGCGCGGGCGGGTAGCCGCGGCCCTTCTCGGTGAGGCAGTGCACCAGCACCGGGCCGTGGAAGCGTTTCGCCCGGTGCAGGGCCGATTCGACGGCCGCGATGTCATGGCCGTCGATCGGCCCGACGTACTTGAGCCCGAGGTCCTCGAACATGCCCTGCGGGGCGAAGGCGTCCTTGAACCCCTTCTTCGCGCCGTGCAGCGACTCGTACAGCGGCTGTCCGATGACGGGCGTCTGCTGGAGCACCTCCTTGCCCCAGGAGAGGAAGCGCTCGTACCCGTCGGTGGTACGGAGGGTGGCGAGGTGGTTGGCAAGGCCGCCGATCGTGGGGGCGTAGGAGCGCTCGTTGTCGTTCACCACGATGATCAGCGGCCGGTCGCGCGCGGCGGCGATGTTGTTGAGCGCCTCCCAGGCCATCCCGCCGGTGAGGGCCCCGTCGCCGATGACGGCCACGACATGGTCGCTCCGTCCCAGCACCTGATGGGCCTTGGCGATGCCGTCGGCCCAGCCGAGGACGGTCGAGGCGTGCGAGTTCTCGATGACGTCGTGCGCGGACTCCTCCCGGGACGGGTATCCGGACAGGCCCCCTTTGCCGCGCAGCTTGGAGAAGTCCTGCCGTCCGGTGAGCAGTTTGTGCACATAACTCTGGTGCCCGGTGTCCCAGAGGATGCGGTCGGCAGGCGAGTCGAAGGTACGGTGCAGGGCGATGGAGAGCTCCACCACCCCGAGGTTGGGCCCCAGATGACCGCCGGTCCTGGCCACCGCCTGGATGAGGAACTGCCTGATGTCTTCGGCGAGTTCGCCGAGTTGTGCTCCGTTCAGCGCCTTGAGATCGTGCGGCCCCCGGATGCTCTCCAGAATCGTCACGCTCGGGCCCCCTCTCTGGTTCTGTCTCAGCTCACGGTGACGGCGGGAACTCCCGACGGCGTCCCCGCCTCTGCCATGTCCTCGGCGATCTTCATGGCTTCTTCGATCAGCGTCTCGACGATCTTCGACTCGGGCACCGTCTTGATGGCCTCGCCCTTCACGAAGATCTGCCCCTTGCCGTTGCCGGACGCCACACCCAGGTCCGCCTCACGGGCCTCGCCCGGACCATTGACGACACAGCCCATCACGGCCACCCGCAGCGGAACCTCCATGCCCTCAAGACCCGCCGACACCTGGTCCGCCAGCTTGTACACATCCACCTGCGCCCGCCCGCACGACGGACACGACACGATCTCCAGCCGCCGCTGACGCAGATTCAGCGACTCCAGGATCTGGATCCCGACCTTGACCTCCTCGGCCGGCGGCGCCGACAACGACACCCGGATCGTGTCCCCGATCCCCTCCGACAGCAACGCACCGAACGCCACCGCCGACT
>NZ_FPJO01000003.1 GCF_900119365.1 Streptomyces atratus | reverse complement strand
GTGATGGTCCCGTACCACGTCACGATGATCCCGACCTTCGCGATGATCGCGAAGCTGGGCGGCGTGGACACGTACTGGGGCCTCATCGTGCCGACCCTGGCCAACGCCCAGGCCGTCTTCCTGATGCGGCAGTTCATCCAGGGGCTGCCGGACGAACTGTTCGAGGCGGCCCGGCTGGACGGCTGCAACGAGTGGCAGATCTTCTACCGGATCGTGCTCCCGCTGCTGAAGCCGATCCTGGCCACGCTCGGCGTCTTCGTCTTCCTGTGGCACTGGAACGACTTCCTGTGGCCGCTGATCATCGGCCAGTCCACCGACATGCGCACCCTCACCGTCGGCATCGCCTCGCTCCAGCAGCAGAACGTACCGCTCAATGTGGTGCTCTCCGGCTCCGTCATCGCGTTCGTGCCCATCTTCGCCGCCTACCTGGTGGGCCAGCGCTACTTCACCGAGGGCGTCACCGCGTCCGGAATCAAGGGATGACCCACGCAATTATGTTCACCGATGAAGCGGCGCTCGAAGAGCGTCTCGCCACCCCCTCCCCCGCGCTCGTCGCCGATCTCGGCCGCCTCGAAGGCGATCTGCTGGTACTCGGCGCCGGCGGCAAGATGGGCCCCAGCCTGTGCCGGCTGGCCCGCCGCGCGCTGGACGCCGCGGGCCGCCAGGACGTGACCGTGTACGCGGTCTCCCGCTGGTCCGACAAGTCCGCCGCCGACGAGCTGGAGGCCGCCGGGGTCTCCACCGTGGCCTTCGACCTGATGGACCCGGCCGCCGATCTGGCCGGGCTGCCGGACGCCGGGAACATCGTCTTCATGGTCGGCGCCAAGTTCGGCTCCGCCGGGGCCCCTTCGCACGCCTGGGCGGTCAACGCCGCGATGCCGGACCGGGTGGCGCGCCGCTGGTCGGATGCGCGGATCGCCGCGTTCTCCACCGGCAATGTGTACCCGCTGGTGCCGGTCTCCTCCGGCGGCTGCACCGAGAGCGACCCGGTCGGCCCGGTCGGCGAGTACGCCATGTCGTGCCTGGGCCGGGAGCGGATCTTCGGCCACGCGGCGCTGACCCGTGGCACCAGGGTCGCCAACATCCGCCTCAACTACGCGGTCGACCTGCGCTACGGCGTCCTCGCCGACATCGCCTACCGGGTCCAGGCGGGCGAACCCGTCGATGTGACGACCGGTCACGCCAATGTGGTGTGGCAGGGCTACGCCAACGAGGTCGCCCTGCGCTCGCTGCTGCACGCCACCGACGGCGAGGCGTTCACCCTCAACCTCACCGGCCCCGAGACCGCCTCGGTGCGCCGCATCGCCCAGTGGTTCGGCGAGGAGTTCGGCAAGGAGCCGGTCCTCGCCGGCGAGGAGGCGCCCACCGCGCTGCTCTCCGACGCGAGCCGCTGCCATGCGCTGTTCGGCTACCCGGACGTCACCCTGCGCACCCTCGTCGAGTGGCAGGCCGACTGGCTGCGCCGCGGGCTGCCGCTGTCCGGCAAGCCCACCAAGTTCCAGGTCCGTGACGGAAGGTTCTGATCCACTCCATGTCCACTCCCTCCCTCGTGCCGGCCCCCGCCCTGGACGCGCTCGCCCGCGGTGCCGTGATCCCCGCGCACCCGCTCGCCCTGCACGACGACGGCTCCTTCGACGAGCGCCGGCAGCGTGCGCTGACCCGCTACTACCTCGCCTCGGGCGCGGGCGGCGTCGCCGTCGCCGTGCACACCACCCAGTTCGAGATCCGCGAACCGGAGGTCGGCCTGTTCCGGCCGGTCCTGGAGCTCGCCGCCGAGACGATCGACGCCGAGGCCGGCCGTCCGTTCATCAAGGTCGCCGGTGCCTGCGGCTACACGGCGCAGGCCGTGTCGGAGGCCGAGACCGCCGCCGGGCTCGGCTACGACGCGGTGCTGCTCAGCCCGGCCGTGCCCGGCGCGGACGAGAAGGGGCTGCTGGAGCGGGCGCGGGCGGTCGGCGAGGTGCTGCCGGTGATCGGCTTCTACCTCCAGGAGGCCGTCGGCGGACGCTATCTGTCGCCGCACTTCTGGTCCTCGTTCACCGATCTGCCGAACACGGCCGCGGTGAAGATCGCCCCGTTCGACCGCTACCGCACCGCGGATGTCGTACGCGCCGTGGCCGCCGCCGACCGGGCCGACGAGGTGGCGCTGTACACCGGCAACGACGACGACATCATCGGTGATCTGCTCACCCCGTACGAGACGGCGAGCGGCACGCCCCGCTGGTTCGCGGGCGGGCTCCTCGGCCAGTGGGCCGTGTGGACCGGCTCCGCGGTGACGCTCCTCGACGACGTCAGGAAGGCCCGCGGCGGGGACCACGAGGCGATGGTGCGCTGCCTGGCCCGCCGCCCGGAACTGACCGATGCCAACAGCGCGGTCTTCGATGTACGCGGCGCGTTCCGCGGCTGCATCGCCGGGGTGCACGAAGTGCTGTGCCGCCAGGGCCTGTTGGCGAACATCCGGTGTCTGGACCCGGCCGAGACGCTCTCCCCCGGACAGGCCGAGGAGATCAGCCGGGTGGCCGCGGCCTACCCTTGGCTGACCGATGACGCCTTCGTTGCGGAGCACCTCGATGCCTGGCTCTCCTGACCCCGCCGACCGCTCCCGGGTGGTTGTCGCCGTGCCGCCGGAGCTGCGGGCCCAGTTCTTCACGGCCGGGGTGTGGCGGGAGCTGGAGCGGGCGGCCGGACTCACCGTCGTCGACGACCACTCCGACCGGGCGGCGGTCGCGGCCGCGCTGCCCGGCGCCCGTGCGCTGATCACCTCGTGGCGGGCGCCGAAGGTGGACGCCGGGCTCCTGGCATCGGCCGACCGGCTGGAGCTGGTGGCGCACACCGGTTCCGCGGTCGCGCCCTATGTCACCGAGGAGGTGTTCCGGCGGGGCATCCTGGTCACCCAGGCCGGTGACGAGATGGCCCGCCCGGTCGCCGAGGTGGCCCTCGCGTTCACGCTCTCGCTGCTCCACCGCGTCCACCGCTTCGACCACGCCCTGCGCGGCGGGCTGGAGTGGGATGCGGCGAGCGAGGCCCCGCCGCGCCACGAGATCCACGGCAGCGACATCGGCGTGATCGGCGCCTCCCGCACCGGGCGCGCCTACATCGCCCTGGTACGGGCGATGGGCGCGCGGGTGTGCGTCACCGACCCGTACCTGTCCGACTCGGACGCCGAGGCGCTCGGCGTGGAGTCCGTACCCCTGGAGACACTGCTTTCGCGCAGCAGGATCGTGGCCGTGCACGCGCCGGTCACCGAGGAGACCCACCGGATGATCGGCGCCGAGCAGCTGGCGCTGATGCCTGACGGGGCGGGTCTGGTGAACACCGCCAGGTCGTGGCTGGTCGACGAGGACGCGCTCCTCGCCGAGCTGGCCGCGGGCCGGCTGGACGCGGCGATCGACGTCTTCGACGCCGAGCCGCTGCCCACCGGCCACCCCTTCCGTGCCCTGCCGAACGTGCTGCTCACCCCGCACCAGGCGGCGGGCAGCGTCGAGTGCCGGCAGCGGCTCGGCGCGAGCGCGGTCGACGAGGTGCTGCGGCTGCTCGCCGGGCGCCCCCCGGCCCACGCCGTCACCGCCGACGCCCTCGCCCGCCTGCATTAAGACCGACCGGCAAATGGGGGGTGGGAGAAGGAGCGGGGCTGGGTGCGTGCAGCTGCAAGGCGGAGGATTGAACCAACGCAATGGGGTCTCCCCTGCTCGAGCGAAGCCGAGAGCTTGGGGAAGTTGGTGATTGACGACAACGCCGCAGATGTGCGTGCCCAGCCCCGCGACGCCGCCCCCCGTTTGCCGGTCGGGTCCAAGGGCTCGCCGAGCCCTCGACCCCCGTACCGTTCAGGAGATTTCACTTCATGCGACTGATGCGCATCGGCGAGCCGGGCCACGAGCGCCCGGTCCTCGTCTGCCCCGAGGGCCGTCACCACGACCTGTCCGGCATCACCGACGACATCGACGGCGCGTTCCTCGCCGCGCTCACCGACAATCCGCATCTGGTCCCCGCCGAGCCGGTGCTCCCGGAGATCGACATCACGGGCCTGCGGATCGGCGCCCCTGTGGCCCGGCCCTCCGCACTGCTCTGCATCGGCCAGAACTACGCGGCCCACGCGGCGGAGTCGGGTGCCGAGCCGCCCGAGCAGCCGATCCTCTTCTACAAGTCGCCGAACACCGTCGTCGGCCCGTACGACGACGTGCTGATCCCGCGCGGCTCGAAGAAGACGGACTGGGAGGTGGAGCTGGCCGTCGTCATCGGCCGCCACGCCTCCTACCTGGACTCCCCCGCCGACGCCGCCGCGCACATCGCGGGCTACGCCGTCAGCAACGACGTCTCCGAACGCGCCTTCCAGCTGGAGGAGTCGGGCGGGCAGTGGTCCAAGGGCAAGAGCTGCGCCACGTTCAACCCGCTCGGCCCGGTGCTGGTGACGGCCGACGAGGTCGGCGACCCGCAGCAGCTGCGGCTGCGCAGCCATGTCAACGGCGAGCCGCGGCAGGACTCCAGCACCGCGGACATGATCTTCAGCGTGGCGCATCTGGTGCACCATCTGTCGCAGTACCTGGTGCTGGAGCCGGGCGACGTCATCAACACCGGTACCCCACAGGGCGTGGCACTGTCCGGCCGCTTCCCCTACCTGGGCCCGGGCGATGTGATGGAGGTCGAGATCTCGGGCCTCGGCCGGCAGCGCAGCGTCTGCCGGCCCGCGTAACGGAGGCCGTAACGCCTTTCAGTCCTCCGGGAGTTCGACCGGGGCGATGTCGTCGAAGACGTCGCCGGGGCCGGGGTTCGTCGCATCGGTCGCGCCGCCGAACTGGGTCATCACGCCCCAGACGGCGTTGAGCGCGGTCTGTACGGCGCCCTCGGCCCATCCGGCCGTCCAGGAGATGTCGTCGCCCGCGAGGAACAGACCCCGCCGGTCGGCGGGCAGCCGGTCCTGCATGAAGTGGGTGAACAGCCGCCGCTGGTAGCGGTAGTGGCCAGGCAGGTTGGCCTTGAAGGCCCCCATGAACCAGGGCTCGTTCTCCCAGGACACCGTCACCGGGTTGCCGATGACGTGCTTCCTGATGTCGACGTCCGGGTAGATCTCGCCGAGCGACTTGAGCATGACGTCCATGCGCTCGTTCGGGGAGAGCGGCAGCCACTTCAGGCTGTCGTCGCACCAGGTGTACGAGAGGCAGATGACGGCGGGCCGGTCGGGGCCGTCGTCCAGGAGGTACGTCCCCCGGGTCATCCGGTCGGTGAGCGTCATCGACATGGTGTCCCGCCCGGTGGCCGGGTCCTCGTCCAGCCAGAACGGCCGGTCGACGGGGACGAAGAGCTTGGACGACTCCATGTAGTGGGTGCGCTCCATCGCCGTCCAGTGGTCGATCGGGAAGAGCGCGTCGTCGCAGTCGATCTTCGAGAGCAGCAGCCAGGACTGTCCGGTGAAGATCGCGGCCGGGTAGGTACGGATGTCGCCGGTGGCGTCGGTGACGGTGATCCGGTTGCCGGCGGTGCGGTTCAGCCGGGTCACGGCGGGGCGCGGCTCGCCGTTGTGGAGCGAGGACAGCGACGTACCGAGCGGCCAGTGGACGATCTTCTGCGGCTCGCGGTCCCAGAGCCGCAGCGGGAGCTGCTGGCTGCCGCCGACGATGCCCCGGTGGTGGTCGTCCGCCTCGGTGTAGACGACGCGCAGGATCTCCAGGATGGAGTTGGGGAAGTCGGTGTCCCAGCCGCCGGTACCGAAGCCGACCTGGCCGAAGATCTCCCGGTGCCGGAACGACTTGAAGGCGTCGGAGTCGCAGAGGAATCCGTAGAAGGTCTGGTTGTCGAGCTTCTTGACGAGCTCCGCCCAGATCTCGCGGATGCGCGGCACGTCGCGCTCGCGCATCGCGCGGTTCATGTCGGAGAAGTCCGCGCCCTCCTCCAGGCAGCGGTTCCAGGCGTCCATCACATCGCGGTAGACCTGCGGCAGGTCGTCGATGGTCCGCGCGTAGTGCGACTCGCCCTTGAGGTCGACGACGGTCGACGGGGTGGCCGCGGAGAGCGGGTTGGGGAACGGCTTCGTCTCCAGTCCGACCAGGTCGATGTAGTGCTGGAGCGCGGTGGAGGACGGCGGGAAGCGCATCGCGCCCATCTCGGCGGTGAGCTGCGGATCGCAGCCCTCGAAGCCGACGGTGCGCAGCCGGCCGCCGATCCGGTCCGCCTCGTAGACGACGGGCTTGAGCCCCATCTTCATCAGCTCGTACGCGGCGACGATGCCGGAGAGCCCGCCACCGATGACGGCCACCTCGGTGCCGTGCCCGGTCGCGGGTATCTGCCCGATCCCGGCGGGGTGCGCCAGGAAGTCGTCGTACGCGTAGGGGAAGTCCGGCCCGAACATGGTGATCGGTTCGGTGGCGTCGGTGTGCTGGACGGCGTTGGGCACCGTGGACGTCATGGGGTACGGACTCCTTGCGCGGATGAAGAATTGGAACGGGGAGAGCGGGCTCAGACGAGGGAGCCGTACAGGCCGGGGCGGCGGTCGTGCAGATACGGGTTGGCGGTCCGCGAGGCGCTCAGCAGCGCGGGGTCCACCTCGCCGACGACCAGTTCCTTGCCGCGTCCGGCGCGGCTGCGGACGGCGCCGTCGGGGCCGGCCAGGCAGCTCAGCCCGACGAACTCGAACTCGCCCTCCGGGCCGGTCCGGTTGACGTACGCCACGTACATCTGGTTCTCGAAGGCCCGGACGGGCACGACGGACTCGGCGACGAACTGGAAGGGGTGCATCTGCGCGGTGGGCACCAGGAGCAGATCGGTGCCCGCGAGGGCGTGGGCGCGGACGTTCTCCGGGAACTCCACGTCGTAACAGATCATGATCCCGATGCATACGCCGTCCAGTTCGGCCTGGACCACGGTCTGCTCGCCCGGGGTGAACCATTCGTGCTCGAAGGAGCCGAAGAGATGGGTCTTGCGGTAGTTGGCGAGCGGTGTCCCGTCCGGGCCGATGAGCTGTGCGGCGTTGAATACCTGCTCGCCCGCGCGCTCCGGGTAGCCGTAGAGGACGGCGAGCCCGTGCCGTGCGGCGATCTCGCCGACGGCCAGGGCGGACGGCCCGTCGGCCGGCTCGGCCAGCCGGGGCACATCGGCCCCGATCGCGTATCCGGTCAGGAAGAGTTCGGGGCAGACCAGCAGCCGCGCCCCGGCATCCGCCGACCGCCGCGCGGCGCCGTCGAGCACCTCGATGTTCTCGGCCACGTGCCCGGGTCGTCCGGAGTTCTGGAGCAGGGCGGTGCGCAACGGCGGCATGGCTGACCTCGGACGGTGCGGGCTGGGCGGGGACGTATCGAAGGTACGGTCCGCCGCTCGCGCCGGACAAGGCGCGAGCGTTGCGCGTGCACCGTCGATCCGTTGCGCGCCGACAGCCGTGCGCGGCGATTCATTGCGTGGGGCGTCTGTGCAGGTCAAATGGGTGACCCAGGTCTCACACGGCCCGGCGCGCGGAACCTACTCCGGCGCGCCCGAGGAGTACCGCCGCAGCAGAGGCGACAGCACCAGCACGGACTTCGTCCGCTCCACGTACGGCTCGCCCGCGATCCGCTCCAGTACCTGCTCGAAGTGGCGCATGTCCGCGGCGAAGACCTGCACGATCGCGTCGGCCTCCCCCGTCACCGTGGAGGCCGACGCGATCTCCGGATAGCGCGCGAGCCCCTGCTTGATCGCCTCCGGCGAGGTGTTGCGGCTGCAGTAGATCTCGATGAACCCCTCGGTCTCCCAGCCCAGCGCAGCCGGGTCCACCCGGACCGTGAAGCCGGTGATGGCGCCCTCGGCGCGCAGCCGGTCCACCCGGCGTTTCACGGCGGGGGCGGACAGGCCGATCACCGCGCCGATGTCGGCATAGGAGCGCCGGGCGTCTTCGGCGAGGGCGTGGACGATGCGTTCGTCGAGGTCGTTCAGGCGCACTTCGGGCGGTTCACTTCTCTGCGATGGCCGGTGTCGGGGGCGGCACGGGCCGCCCCCGAAGTAGACCACGGCGCGCCCGGCCGGGCGCGCTCACCGCAGGACGTGCCCGGTCAGAACGGGAACTGCGAGCGGCCGTGCTGCACCGAGATCCACTTCTGGGTGGTGAAGGCCTCGGCCATCGCGTCACCGTTCAGCCGGCCGAGGCCGGAGCTCTTCTCGCCGCCGAAGGGCACGATGGGCTCGTCGTGGACCGTGCCGTCGTTGATGTGGATCATGCCGGTGTGGATGCGCTGCCCGACCCGTACGCCGCGCTCGATGTCGCCGGTGTGCACCGCGCCGCTCAGTCCGTACGGGGTGTCGTTGGCGATCCGTACGGCCTCGTCCTCCCCGTCGAACGGCACGACGAGCGCGACCGGCCCGAAGATCTCCTGGGACAGGACGGGGGAATCGGCGGCCAGCCCGGTCAGCACGGACGGACTCACCAGATTGCCCTCGGCCCGGCCGTGCAGCAGGGCCGTCGCACCGGCCGCCACGGTCTGCTCGACGAGCGAGGAAATCGCCTCGGCCTGCGAGGAGTTGATCAACGGGCCGATCACGGTCTGCGGGTCGGCCGGGTCGCCGACCGGCAGCGAGGCGACCTTGGCGACGAACTTCTCGGTGAACTCCTTCTCCACCGACCGGTCGACCAGGATCCGGTTGGCGGCCATGCAGACCTGGCCCTGGTGCACGTACCGGCTGAACACGGCCGCGTCCACGGCGTAGTCCAGATCGGCGTCGTCAAGGACGATCAGCGCGCTGTTGCCGCCGAGTTCGAGCACGGCGCGCTTGAGGTTCGCCGCGCAGACCATGGCGACGTGCCGCCCCACCTTGTCCGAGCCGGTGAAGGAGATGACCTGCGGAACGGGGTGCTCCAGCAGGGCGTCGCCGATCTCGGCGATGTCGGTGACCACGACGTTGAGCAGGCCGGCCGGCAGACCCGCCTCCTCGAACACCTTCGCCACCAGCGTGCCGCCGCAGACCGGGGTGTTCTGGTGCGGCTTGAGCACCACCGCGTTGCCGAGCGCCAGGGCGGGGGCGACCGACTTCAGCGACAGCAGGAAGGGGAAGTTGAAGGGGCTGATGACACCCACGACGCCGACGGGCACCCGGTAGACGCGGTTCTCCTTGCCCTCGGTCGGCGAGGGCAGTATCTGCCCGGTGGGCCGCAGCGCGAGCTGGACCGACTCCCGCAGGAACTCCTTGGCGAGATGCAGCTCGAAGGCCGCCTTCAGCCGGGTGCCGCCCAGTTCCGCGACGATCGCGTCACCGATCTCGGACTCCCGCTCCTCGACGATGCGCAGCGCCCGCTCCAGCACCATCCGCCTGGCGTACGGATTGGTCTCGCCCCAGGCCCGCTGGGCGTCCTGCGCGGACCGGTAGGCCTGGTCCACCTCGTCGGCCGTGGCGACCGTGATCGAGGCGAGCTTCTCCCCGTTGTACGGATTGAAGTCGATGATGTCCCAGGAACCCTTGCCCGGCCTCCACTCTCCGTCGATGTACTGATGGGCCAGGTCGGTGAAGAAGGACATGAGATCCCTTACCGCAGAGGAACGGGCAGCTGATTGGGATTCATGTTACTTAGACCGACCGGCAATTGGGGGGTGGGTGAAGGAGCGGGGCTGGGTGCGTGCAGCTGCAAGGCGGAGGATTGAGGCAACGCAATGGGGTCTCCCCTGCTCGAGCGAAGCCGAGAGCTTGGGGAAGTTGTTGATTGACGACAACGCGGCAGATGTGCGTGCCCAGCCCCGCGACGCCGCCCCCCTATTGCCGGTCGGTCTTAGACCGGCGGGCAATTGGAGTTTGCCCAGGTCCGGAACCGGACACCCGTTCCCTCCGGCGGAAGTACCCGAAGACGCCGGTGCCCCTCCGGGCCCGAACGGCCTGGAAGGGCAACGGCGTTGCGGTACTCCGGGATCAACTCCAGCTCGCGTGCAGCGGCTTGCCCTCGGCGTATCCGGCGGCGCTCTGCACCCCGACGACCGCCTTCTCGGCGAACTCCGCCAGGGAGCCCGCACCGGCGTAGGTGCATGAGGAGCGGACGCCCGCGATGATCGAGTCGATCAGGTCCTCGACGCCCGGCCTGGCCGGGTCCAGGAACATCCGCGAGGTGGAGATGCCCTCTTCGAAGAGCGCCTTGCGGGCCCGGTCGTAGGCGGACTCGTCCGACGTGCGGTTCTTCACGGCGCGCGCGGACGCCATGCCGAAGGACTCCTTGTAGAAGCGGCCGTCGGCGGACTGCTGGAGGTCGCCGGGCGACTCGTACGTACCGGCGAACCAGGAGCCGATCATCACGTTGGACGCGCCGGCGGCGAGCGCCATGGCGACATCGCGCGGGTGCCGGACGCCGCCGTCCGCCCAGACGTGCTTGCCGTACTTCTTCGCCTCGGCGGCGCACTCCAGAACGGCGGAGAACTGCGGCCGGCCCACACCGGTCATCATCCGGGTGGTGCACATGGCGCCGGGTCCGACACCGACCTTGATGATGTCCGCGCCGGCCTCGACGAGGTCGCGCACGCCCTCGGCGGCGACGATGTTGCCCGCGACGACCGGGACCTGCGGGTCGAGCGCGCGGACGGCCCGGACCGCGTTGATCATGGACTCCTGGTGGCCGTGGGCGGTGTCCACGACGAGGGTGTCGACGCCCGCGTCCAGGAGCTGCTTGGCCTTGCCCGCGACGTCGCCGTTGATCCCGACGGCGGCGGCGATCCGCAGCCTGCCCTCGGCGTCGGTGGCGGGGGTGTACAGGGTGGCGCGCAGTGCGGCCTTGCGGGTGAGGATGCCGACGAGCCGCCCGTCCGCGTCGACCGCGGGGGCGAGCTTGCGGTGGGCGCCGTCCAGCTTGTTGAACGCGTCGCGCGGGTCGATGTCCGAGTCGAGCAGCACCAGGTCCTTGGACATGACCTCGGAGAGCTGGGTGAAGCGGTCGACGCCGGTCAGGTCGTGCTCGGTGACGACACCGAGGGGCCGCTGCTCCTCGTCGACGACGACGCCCGCGCCGTGCGCGCGCTTCGGCAGCAGCGACAGGGCGTCGGCGACCGTCTGGCCCGGGGCCAGCACGATCGGCGTGTCGAGCACCAGGTGTCGCGTTTTCACCCAGGAGATGACATCGGTGACGACCTCGATCGGGATGTCCTGCGGGATGACGACGAGCCCACCGCGGCGGGCGATCGTTTCGGCCATCCGGCGGCCCGCGATGGCCGTCATGTTCGCCACGACGAGCGGGATGGTGGTGCCGGTGCCGTCGGGCGAGGAGAGGTCGACACCCTGGCGGGAACCGACTGCCGAACGGCCCGGGACCATGAAGACGTCGTCGTACGTGAGGTCGTACGGGACCGAGGGGGAGTCTGTGTAACGACCAGTACCGGGCTCAAGAAAACGCATAACGCTCATTTTTTCACACGAAATGGAGCAGGTCGCTTCCACGAAGACACAACAAAAGGCACCCGCGTTCGTATGTTCCTCCGTAACGAGCCGGGCGGGCGTCCCGGGCAAGTGGAACCTGCCGTGCCGGCGGACCCTACCCGAAGGACAGGGGAATCATTCGCGATCATCTGCCCTGGACCTGGTGACAAGGGGTCCGGTAGCTTCAAACCCGCAGGTCCCGTGGGTCTCGTCTACGCCCCGGAGGAACAGCCGGAAGGGTCACAACTTCCGTCACACGTACGACCGGAGAGGATCACGACCCACCCGTGGAGAGCGAACTGCCGGACATCTACTGCCCGTTCCCCCAGCGAACCAACCCGAACGTCGGGCACACCCGAGTCCACCTCGAAGAATGGACGCGCAACACCGGCCTGGTACACCGCGATTCGGCCAGGGACCGCTTCGCGCAGGCGGACTTCGGGTCGTTCGTCGGCATGGTGCATCCGACCGCGGACAGCAAGAATCTCGACCTCGTCGCCGACTGGTTCGTATGGCTGTTTCTCGTCGACGACCAGCTCGACGACGGCCATCTCGGCCGCAGCCCCGAGCGGGTGCGCGACGTGGTCGAGCTGATGCGGACCGTGATCGAGGACGACACCCCCGGCACCCTGCCGGACGGGCAGCTCCCCGCCGCCGTGGTCGCCCTGGCCGACCTGTGGGAGCGCACGACGCCGACCGCCGCCCCGCACTGGCGCACCCGGTTCGGCTGGCACCTCACCACGTACCTCACGACGGCCACCACGTGGGAGGCGGGGAACCGGGCCGCAGGCGTGGTGCCGTCGGAGGAGACGTACATCGCCAAGCGCCGTCACACCGGTGCGATACATGTCTGCATGGACCTGATAGAGATCGTGGCCGGGATCGAGGCTCCCGAGTCGATCCACAACGACTCCCGGTTCATCACCGCGCTGGAAGCCTCGTGCAACATCGTGTGCTGGGCCAACGACGTGTATTCGTACGAGAAGGAGCAGGTGCTCGGCGAGATCCACAATCTCGTCCATCTGGTCCGGCACCATCGCGGCTACGGCGAGCGGGAGGCGCTCGAACACGTCTGTGCCCGGATCGCGGCGGAGACGGAGCGCTTCCTCGCCGCCGAGTCCGAGCTGCTGGCCGCGTACCCGCAGCTGTCCTGGATGCTCACGCCGTACCTGGACGGCATGCGGAGCTGGATGCGCGGCAATCTCGACTGGTCGCGGCAGACCCCGCGCTACAACCCGGCCGATGTGAGTCAGTACGAGGAGCCGGAGGAGTATCTGGAGGCGACGGTCCTGGGCCTGGTCCGGGACTGAGGCCCCCGCCGGACACAAGGCCGCCCGGACGGCGCGTGCGCTGTCCGGGCGGCCTTGTGTCCGGGCGGTCGTGGGGGCCGCTCAGTCCCCGTCCGGGTCGGCCCGCTCCAGCGCAGGCCGCTGCGGCGCCGCCGACTCCGTCAGCAGATAGTCGGCCGCCGCGGTGTCCGTCACCAGGCTGGTGACGAGCCCGGACCTCAGCACCGCCCCGATCGCCGCGGCCTTGCGCTGACCGCCCGCGATCGCCACCACCTCGGGGATCCGGCGCAGCCGGTCGGCCTCGACCGTGATGCACCGCTCCCCCAGGTCCCGGCCGACCCGCCGGCCCTCGGTGTCGAAGAGGTGCGCCGACATCTCCGCCGCGACGCCGAGCGAGGCGTAGTGCGCCCGCTCCTCGTCGCTGAGCATGTCGTGGACGGTCGAGATGCCCGGCTCCCAGGAGCCGATGGAGACCGCCGCGACCGTCACCTTGTCGAAGTACTCGAAGGCGCGGGCGATACCGGTCTGGTGGCGCAGCGCGGCGGCCGTGGCCGGGTCGGGCAGCAGCATCGGGGCGTAGATGGGGTGGGCCTCGCCGCCGGACACCTGGGCGGCCCGCCGGACCGCCTCGACGGAGCCGCGCTCGGCCGTCCCCGCGTCGTACACCCCGGTGAGCTGGACGACCGTGCACGGCGGCAGCCGGTCGAGCGCCGCGGCCATGTGGATGGTGGACCGGCCCCAGGCCAGCCCGAGCACATCGCCCTCGTTCACCAGTTCGCCGAGGAGATCGGCCGCGACCTCGCCCAGGTTCTCCGGGTCCGGTGCGTCGTCCTGCTCCTCGGCCGGGGACTCGACGACGACCGCGTGACGCAGCCCGTAGCGGGCACGGAGCGCGTCGGAACGCTCGGCGTCCAGCTCGGCGGGGACGCGGATCTCGATCCGTACGAGGTCGCGCTCAAGAGCCGTCTCCAGGACCCGGGCCACCTTGAAGCGGCTGACACCGAACTCCTCGGCGATCTGGATCTTCGACTTTCCCTCGAGGTAGAAGCGGCGGGCCATGGCCGCCGCCTGCACCAGCTCCGCGGGCCCCATCCGCAGGGCGGACCGGCCCGCCGACATTGCAGACACCGCGCTCTCCTCACTGCTGTTCACACTCTCGATACGCCGTTCATCCTGTCAGATCCGGCGTTCCCTGATCGGTCCCGTCGGACCGCGTTCATCTGCCCTTGGCCCGGCCGACCCGCAATCGGCGGCGGGCGTCGGTTCCGGCGTCAATGGCCGCACGCCCAGGCCGCCGAGGCGGTGGCCCCGTCGGCCTGGGCACGCAGAGCCCGCACCGCCTCGGCCGGGTCCGCCGCCCCGTACACCGCCGAACCCGCGACGAAGACATCCGCACCGGCCTCGGCGCACCGCTCGATGGTGGCGGCGGAGACGCCGCCGTCGACCTGGAGCCACAGTTCGAGGCCGTGCTTGGAGATCAGCTCACGGGTACGGCGGATCTTCGACAGCATGATGTCCAGGAAGGCCTGGCCGCCGAAGCCCGGCTCCACCGTCATGATCAGCAGCATGTCGAGCTCGGGGAGCAGGTCCTCGTACGGCTCGATGGGCGTGGCGGGCTTGAGCGCCATGGAGGCACGGGCACCCTTGGCCCGGATCTCCCGCGCCAGCCGTACGGGGGCCGCCGCGGCCTCCGCGTGGAAGGTGACGGAACCGGCGCCGGCCTCGACGTACCGGGGCGCCCAGCGGTCGGGGTCCTCGATCATCAGATGGCAGTCCAGCGGGGTCTTTGTGGCCCGGCTGAGCGATTCGACGATCGGCACGCCGAGCGTCAGATTGGGCACGAAATGGTTGTCCATCACATCGACGTGGAGCCAGTCGGCGCCTTCGACCGCCTTCGCCTCCTCGGCGAGACGGGCGAAGTCGGCGGACAGGATGCTGGGGTTGATCTGGGCCATGTCCCAAGCCTGCCATGTTCCGCGCCACTTCCCCGCCCTGGTACGGGCCAAAGCCTCACGGGATCATTACAGTTCGCGCGATCGAGGCGCCCCGACCGCGCGATACGGGCGTTTCGGCCCGTGGCGGGCGCTTCGGGAGGCCGCGGGCCGCACCGGCCGGTTCAGGCGGTACGCCGCAGCAGGGCCAGGTACATCGCGTCCGTGCCGTGCAGATGCGGCCACAGCTGGACGTCGGGGCCGTCGCCCAGCGCGGGCACGCCCGGCATCAGCGGGCGGGCGTCCACCCACTCGGCCTCGACGGGCTGACCGCCCCGCCCCTTCAGCACGTCGTCGACGACGACCCGGGTCTCCGCGAGATGCGGCGAGCAGGTCGCGTAGCCGACGACGCCGCCGACCCGTACGGCCTTCAACGCCTCGCGCAGCAGGGCGCGTTGGAGCGGGGCGAAGTTCTCCAGGTCCTCCTTGCGGCGCCGCCAGCGCGCCTCCGGGCGGCGGCGCAGGGCGCCGAGGCCCGAGCACGGCACGTCCATCAGGACCCGGTCGAAGCTGCCGGGCCGCCACGGCGGGCGGGTGCCGTCGGCGGTGATCACCTGGTACGGGCCGGGGTTCCCGGCCAGCGCGCGCTCGACGAGCCGGGCGCGGTGCGGCTGCTTCTCGGCGGCGAGCAGGGCGGCGCCCCGTTCGGCGGCGAGCGCGGCGAGCAGGGCGGCCTTGCCGCCGGGGCCCGCGCAGCCGTCGAGCCAGCGGTTGTCACTGCCCTCCACCGGCGCGTTGGCGAGGGCGGCGGCCACCAGCTGGCTGCCCTCGTCCTGGACCCCGGCCCGGCCTTCCTGGACGGCGGTCAGCGCGCCGGGCTCGCCGCCCTCCGCCATCCGCACGGCATAGGGCGACCAGCGGCCCGGCAGGCCGTTCCCGTCGCCGAGGGCGGTGAGCAGCTCGTCGGTGGTGGAGCGGCCGGGGCGGGCGACCAGGGTGACCTCCGGCCGTTCGTTGTCCGCTTCGAGGAGGTCCTCGATGCCGGCCCGGCCGCCGCCCAGCGCGTCCCACAGGGCCGAGACGACCCAGCGCGGATGCGAGTGCACGACCGCGAGGTGGTCCTCGGGGTCCTCCTCGTACGACGGCGCCACCCGGGCCACCCAGCCGTCGAGGTCGTCCGCGGAGACCTTGCGCAGCACGGCGTTGACGAACTTGGCCCGTCCCTCACCGAGCACCACCCGGGCCAGCTCCACGCTGGCGGAGACCGCGGCGTGGGTGGGGATACGGGTGCCGAGCAGCTGGTGCACGCCCATGTCGATCACGTCCAGGACCGGCGGGTCGACCTCGCGCAGCGGCCGGTCGATGCAGGCCGCGACGATCGCGTCGTACGTGCCCTGGCGGCGCAGCGTGCCGTAGACCAGCTCGGTCGCCAGCGCCGCGTCCCGGTTGTCGAAGTCGTCGTTGGCGCGCGCCTTCTTCAGCAACGGGGGCAGGACGAGGTTGGCGTACGCGTCCCGTTCGTCGACGGCCCTGAGGGCTTCGAAGGCGAGGAACCGGACCGGGTCCTTCCTGGGGCGGCGATGCGGCTTGGCGGGACGGCGACGCTGCTGGTCGTTCACGTGAAAGGTGCTCCGCTGACGGTGAGGGGGCGAACCCTCCCAGCCTACGTCGCCGCCCCGCCGGCGCGGGGCCTCAGATCCCCAGCAGCTCGCCGTGGGCGATCCGCACCCCGCGGGCCCAGTCCGCGGCCCGCATCGGCTTCTTGCCCTGCGGCTGGACCCAGAGCAGCTCGACGGCATGCGATCCGGTGCCCACGTAGACGTTGTTCTTGGCCGCGGACAGCTCGCCGGGCGCCAGATCGGCACGGTCCAGGACGGGAACCGCCTGGATCAGCTTCAGCCGCTCCCCCCGGAAGAGCGTCCAGGCCCCGGGGGCGGGGGTGCAGCCACGCACCACGCGGTCGACCCGCAGTGCGGGCGCCGACCACTGCACCTGGGCGTCCTCGACGGTGATCTTCGGGGCGAGGGTGATGCCCTCCGCCGGCTGCGGCACGGCGTGCAGCGTGCCGTCCTCGATGCCGTCCATCGTCGCGGCGAGCAGCCCCGCGCCGGCGAACGCCAGCCGGGTGAGCAGGTCGCCGCTGGTGTCGGTGGGGCGCACCTCCTCGGTGAGGACGCCGTACACCGGGCCGGAGTCGAGCCCCTCCTCGATCAGGAAGGTCGACGCGCCGGTCACCTCGTCCCCGGCCATGACCGCGTGCTGCACGGGGGCCGCGCCGCGCCAGGCGGGCAGCAGCGAGAAGTGGAGGTTGACCCAGCCGCGGGCGGGTACGGCGAGCGCGTCCTTGGGAAGCAGCGCCCCGTAGGCGACGACCGGACAGCAGTCCGGGGCGATCTCCCGCAGCCGGGCGAGGAAGTCCTCGTCGCGCGGCCGGGCGGGCTTGAGCACCTCGATGCCGGCCTCCTCGGCGCGCTCGGCGACCGGGCTGGCGACCAGTCGGCGGCCGCGCCCGGCGGGGGCGTCGGGCCGGGTCACGACGGCGGCCACCTCGTGCCGGTCGGAGGCGATCAGGGCGTCCAGGGCGGGTACGGCTACCTCGGGGGTGCCTGCGAAGACGAGCTTCATGGGTGGCTGACTGCCTCTCGGGCCGGAACGTGCGGTGACGAGCAACGCACAAGTCTATGGGCCGGGCGGCCGGGGGGCGTACGCATGGCCGTGCGCCCCTTTGAAAGGCGCACGCGCCCCTGGTGCGTGACCAGATCCACGGCTGACGCGTTGGTCAAGAGAGATTGACCGAAGCGAGCCGCCACGGTGCGGCCCGATCCCTTTCAACGCCGGTTCGAGAGGCTTCTTCATGGCCGACCACGCAACCCACGACGCCCAAGCGAGGGCCAGTCTGCATCTGTTGGTGCGGGACATCGAGCGGGTCCGGCGGCAGGTGGACGCGCTGCGCACGCTCACCGCCCAACTGGGCAACGTCTACCGTCCGCGCCGCCCCGGCCCGTCCACGGGCTTCGTCGTCTACGGCAGGGCCCCGGCCCCCACCGTCAGGCTGGCCCAGGAACTGCGCGACAGCGTCGAGACCCTGGTCACCGCCGCGGTCGACTTCGACCGCTCGCTGGGCTTCTCCTGGGACGCGGTGGGCTCCGCGCTCGGGGTCACCAAGCAGGCGGTGCACCGCCGCTACGGCGCACGCCGCAACGCCCGGCAGCCCGGGACGGCCGAAGCCGCCGGGGAGACCGCGGTGCCGCGCGCCCTGCCCGTCGTCCCCGGCTCCGGCGGCACGCCCGCGCTGCCCGCCGTACCCGCCGCCCGCTCCATGCCGCCGCAGCCGTCGGTGGACCGCCCGACACGGCGCGAGGACCTGCGCCCCGGCGCCTTCCCCGGCCCGCGCAACGGCTGACCGACCCGTCCACCACTGCCCCGCCGCGCCCGACGCACGGCGGGGCAGCCCCATGTCCGCGCCGTCACCCGATGTCCGGCGGATCCACTCTGATCCGGACCTGCTCACCGCTCCCCCGGGACATGCGCGCCGCCTGCGCGGCCTTCAGCGCGGCCGCCAGCGCCGCCCCGCTGCCCGGCGGCACCCTGAGCAGCGCCCGCTCCCAGGACTCCCCGGGCGGTGCGTCCCCGGGCCTGCGGGGCCTGCCCGGTCCGCCCGCCGGCACCGGGACCGGGCCCAGCACCTCGGCCTCCGGCGGCAGCTCGGCCGCCGCGAGAAAGGCAGCCAGCGCCTGAGGCGCACCGGTCACCGAGGCCATCCGGGACACCGGGGGGAAGCCCAGCTCGGCCCGCTCCGCCAGCTCACGGCGGGCGTGTCCGACCGGGTCCCAGCGCACCAGGGCCTGTACCGGCCGCAGCGTCGGCTCGGCGACGACCACCACCGTGCCGCCCTCCGGCTGCCCCCGCACCAGCGAGGCCGCGGCCGTCCACCGGCGCAGCGCCTCCTCGCCCGCCCGCAGATCGGGGCGGCCGACCATCGCCCAGCCGTCCAGCAGCAGCGCGGCCGCGTAGCCGCTCTCGGCCACGGGCTCGGCGCCGGGGGTGCTGACGACCAGTGCGGGCGCGTCCGGCACCGAGTCGAGGACGTGGTCGCGGCCGGAGGTCCGCACCGGCACGGCCGGGAACGCCCGGCCGAGTTCCTCGGCCGTCCGGCGGGCGCCGACGATCTGGGCCCGCAGCCGGTTGGAACCGCAGGCGACGCAGTGCCAGGCGGTCTCGGCCCGCCCGCACCAGGCGCAGTCGAGCCCCCGCTGGTCCGGTGCCTGGAGCGGTCCGGCGCAGTGCCGGCAGCGGGCGGGCTCGCGGCAGCGCTCGCAGGCCAGCCGCGGCGCGTAGCCTCGGCGTGGCACCTGGACCAGGACGGGGCCGCTGCGCAGCCCGTCCCGTACGGTCTGCCAGGCCAGGCTGGGCAGCCGTGCGGCCCTCGCGGCACCGTCCCGCGCCAGCTCCCCGTCGCCGACCGTACGCACCAGGGGCGCCGCGATCCGCAGCTGCTCCCGGTCCGCGCGCAGTGGCAGCGCCCAGCCGCTCTCGACCAGCTGGGCGGCCTCCACCGTGCAGTTCGTACCGCCGAGCAGGAACGCGCACCGGCCGTGCGCGGCCCGCAGTTCGAGCACCTCGCGGACGTGCGGGAAGGGGGCGTTGTCGTCGCTGTGGCTGGCGTCCCCGTCGTCCCAGACGGCGACCAGGCCGAGATCGGCGACCGGTGCGAACATCGCCGCTCTGGTCCCGACGACCGCCCGCACCGAGCCGCGCCGCACGGCGAGCCACTCCCGGTACCGCTTCTCCGGCCCGGAGTCAGCGGTCAGCAGCGCGTGGCGTCCCGGGCCGAGCAGGCCGGTGAGCGCGGCGTCCACCCGCGCCGCGGCCCGGCCGTCGGGGACGACGACGAGGGCGCCACGCCCGGACGCGAGGGTCGCGGCCATGGCCCTGGCGATCTCCTCGGGCCAGTGGGGTCCGGGCAGCGCGGTCCAGACGGCCCGGGGCGCCCCGCCCTCGGCCAGCGCCCGCAGGAACGCCGACCCCTGCGCGTACCGCTCCCAGCTCCCCGCCGACGGCGCGGGCGGCGGTGGCAGCGGCTCGGGCGAGGGCCTCGACTCGGCCCTGCCGTTCCGGGGCGGCACGGCGAGCTGGAGCACATCGGCGAGGCTGCCGGCGTAGCGGTCGGCGACGGCGCGGGAGAGCGCGAGCAGATCGGGCCCCAGCACCGGTTCGGGCGATACGACGTAGGCGAGCGCCGCGAGGGCGCCCGTGTAGTCCGATTCGGCGCGCCGCTCGATGAGGAAGCCGTCGATCAGCCCGCCGCCCTCGCGCCGTCCGCCGCGCACATTGCGTCCCCCGGCCCCGAAGCGCACCCGCACCCGCACCCCGGGCTGCGCCTCGGCGTCGAGCTCCTCGGGCACCGCGTAGTCGAAGTACTGGTCGAGGTGGAGCAGGCCCTTGTTGACCAGCACCCGGGCGACCGGCAGCTCCTTGGCGAGCGCGGCGTCGCGCCAGGTCCGCGGCTTGGCCCGCGGCACCTTGGCCCTGCGCACCGTCTCCCGGATCAGCGCAAGCTGCTCCGGGGCCCCGTCACCGGGGTCCGCGGATCGCTCGTTGTCGCTGCTCACAGCCAAATTCCTACCAGACAGCACTGACAGCGGCCCCGGTGCGGGAGTACCGGGGGCCGGACGTGCCGGGGCCCGGACACCGCGTGCGGTCTCCGGGCCCCGGCGTACGGACGAAAGGCGGCGGTCCTACAGTCCGGCCGCCTTGCGCAGCGCTTCCACGCGGTCGGTGCGCTCCCAGGTGAAGTCGGGGAGCTCCCGGCCGAAGTGGCCGTAGGCCGCGGTCTGGGCGTAGATCGGGCGCAGCAGGTCGAGGTCGCGGATGATCGCGGCCGGGCGGAGGTCGAAGACCTCGCCGATCGCGTGCTCGATCTTCTCGGTGTCGACGGCGGCGGTGCCGAACGTCTCTACGAACAGACCGACGGGCTCCGCCTTGCCGATCGCGTACGCGACCTGCACCTCGCAACGGGCGGCGAGGCCCGCGGCGACGACGTTCTTGGCGACCCAGCGCATGGCGTACGCGGCCGAGCGGTCCACCTTCGACGGGTCCTTGCCCGAGAAGGCACCGCCGCCGTGGCGGGCCATGCCGCCGTAGGTGTCGATGATGATCTTGCGGCCGGTCAGACCGGCGTCGCCCATCGGGCCGCCGATCTCGAAGCGCCCGGTCGGGTTGACCAGCAGCCGGTAGCCGTCGGTGTCCAGCTTGATGCCGTCCTCGATCAGCTGCCCTAGCACGTGCTCGACGACGAACTCGCGGATGTCGGGCGCGAGCAGCGAGTCGAGGTCGATGTCGCTGGCGTGCTGCGAGGAGACGACGACCGTGTCGAGACGGACGGCCTTGTCGCCGTCGTACTCGATGGTGACCTGGGTCTTGCCGTCGGGGCGCAGGTACGGGATGGTCCCGTTCTTGCGGACCTCGGAGAGCCGGCGGGAGAGCCGGTGCGCGAGGTGGATCGGGAGCGGCATGAGCTCGGGCGTCTCGTCGCAGGCGTAGCCGAACATCAGGCCCTGGTCGCCGGCGCCCTGCTTGTCGAGCTCGTCCTCATCGCCCTCGACCCGCTTCTCGTACGCGGTGTCGACACCCTGCGCGATGTCGGGAGACTGCGCCCCGATGGACACCGAGACACCGCAGGAGGCGCCGTCGAAGCCCTTCTTCGAGGAGTCGTAGCCGATCTCCAGGACCTTGTTGCGTACGAGGGTCGGAATGTCGGCGTAGGCCTTGGTCGTGACCTCACCCGCAACATGCACCAGACCGGTGGTGATCAGGGTCTCGACGGCGACGCGGGACCGGGGGTCCTCACGGAGCAGTGCGTCGAGAATGGTGTCGCTGATCTGGTCAGCGATCTTGTCGGGGTGACCCTCGGTGACGGATTCCGAGGTGAAGAGACGGCGGGACACATCGCTCCCTGGGGTTGCAGCGGCTGCTGGCTGATCATTTGGCGGACTGCCGGGAGCTGCGCCCGGCACGGTCCGGCCCCAGTTTATCCGTCGCTGCCGTTCGGCGGACAGCATGTCTCGCCCTTTGGGAGTTCTGTGACCTGCGGCACGGCCCGCCGACGGGGGCCGTGCCGCAGCGGACAGTGCCATTTACGCCCATATTTCAAGGGATTCGGACCGGGTGCGGGCGCGGCACAAGGATTTCATCCGAGACGCGACGACACGAGATCCCAGACCGTGTCGGCGAGCGCTTCCTTGGGCCCGTACGGCACCTGGGTCTCACCGCCGTCGGCGGCGAGCACGACCGCCTCGTTCTCCTCGGACCCGAAGGTCCGGCGCTCCCCCACCTCATTGACCACGAGGAGGTCGCAGCCCTTGCGGCGGAGCTTCTCCCGGCCGTTGGCGAGGACGTTGTCGGTCTCTGCGGCGAATCCGACGACGATCTGTTCCGGCCGGGCGCGTTCGCCGGCCACCTCGGCGAGGATGTCGGGGTTGCGGACGAGCCTGATGGGCGCGGGCTCCTGGCCGTCCTTCTTCTTGATCTTTCCCGTGGCGTACTCGGCGGGGCGGAAGTCGGCGACCGCCGCAGCCATCACGACCACGTCGGCGTCCGCGGCGGCCTTCAGCACGGCCTCGCGGAGCTGCACGGCGGTCCCCGCGTGCAGCACGTCGGCGCCGGCCGGGTCGGGCAGTCCGGTGTTGGCCTCGACGAGGGTGACCCGGGCGCCGCGGGCGACCGCGGTGCGGGCCAGGGCGTAGCCCTGCTTGCCGGAGGAACGGTTGCCGAGGTAGCGCACCGGGTCGAGCGGCTCGCGCGTACCACCGGCGCTGATGACCACGTGGCGGCCGGCCAGGTCGGGTTCGACGGGCCCGCGGGCCAGCACCCGGCGGCAGACCTCGAAGATCTCCCCGGGATCGGGCAGTCGGCCCTTGCCGGTGTCGACGCCGGTGAGCCGGCCGACGGCGGGCTCGATGACGACGGCGCCCCGACGGCGCAGGGTGGCGACGTTCTCCTGGGTGGCGGAGTGCTCCCACATCTCGGTGTGCATGGCGGGCGCGAAGACGACCGGACAGCGGGCGGTGAGGAGCGTGTTGGTGAGCAGGTCGTCGGCAAGGCCATGGGCCGCCTTGGCGAGCATGTCGGCGGTGGCGGGGGCGACGACCACCAGATCGGCGCCCTGCCCGATCCTGACGTGCGGCACCTCGTGGACGTCGTCCCAGACCTCGGTGGAGACCGGGTGGCCGGAGAGCGCCGACCAGGTGGCCGCTCCCACGAAGTGCAGCGACGACTCGGTCGGTACGACGCGCACGTCATGACCGGACTCGGTCAGCCGGCGCAGCAGTTCGCACGCCTTGTACGCGGCGATGCCCCCGCTGACCCCCAGAACGACCTTCGGCTTGTCCACTGCGTCTCCCCGCACTCGGATACGAACACCCCCATGCTGCCTCACCGGGGGCGGTCCGATGCTGTCGCCCCGGACACACCTCAGGCCCGGCAGCCGTGGCCGCCGGGCCTGAGGTGAAGGTGCAATTCCTGCTTACTGCGCCGGGCCCTCGATGGCCTCGGAGGTGAGCAGGCCCGCGTTGATCTCGCGGAGCGCGATCGAGAGCGGCTTCTCGTGCACGTGGGTGTCGACGAGCGGACCGACGTACTCCAGGAGACCCTCGCCGAGCTGCGAGTAGTACGCGTTGATCTGGCGCGCGCGCTTGGCGGCGTAGATCACGAGGCTGTACTTCGAGTCGGTGGCCTCGAGGAGCTCATCAATCGGCGGGTTGATGATGCCCTCGGGCGTGGTGATGGAAGAGGACACTCTCTGCCTTCCGAAGGGGGTAAAGATCAAAGAGATCTTTGACGGTGCGGAGATCCGCGGTGGTCTGTGCGCCGACTTCGTCAGTCGCTGTCGGCACGTGGGCCGGAAACCTCCAGCATCAAGGCTAGCAGCTCACGGGCCACGTCCTCGACGGAGGTGTTGACCAGCGTCGTATCGAACTCGGCCTCGGCGGCCAGTTCCACCTTGGCGGCGCCGAGCCGGCGCTCGATCACCTCGGGCGCCTCGGTCCCGCGGCCGGTGAGCCGGCGGACCAGCTCCTCCCAGCTCGGCGGGGCCAGGAAGACCAGCTGTGCGTCCGGCATCGACTGCCGGACCAGCCGGGCACCCTGGAGATCGATCTCCAGCAGCACCGGCTCGCCCGCCTCCAGGCGGTCGAGCACGGCGCGGCGGGGCGTGCCGTAGCGGTTGCCCGCGAATTCGGCCCACTCCAGCAGCTCGCCGTTGGCGATCAGCTTGTCGAACTCCTCGTTGTCCACGAAGAAGTAGTGGACACCGTTGCGCTCACCGGGGCGCGGCTTGCGGGTCGTCGCCGACACCGAGAGCCAGACCTCGGGGTGGACCTTGCGCATATGAGCGACGACCGTGCTCTTGCCGACCCCGGAGGGGCCGGAGAGCACGGTCAGCCGCGGACGTACGTCCGGGGGTACGGGGGACGTCCCCCGGGATGTTGCAGCCATGGAGCGATTATCCAGGTTCTCAGGAGTGCCTGAGAACGTCAGGCGGCGCTGCCGCCGAACTCGCGCTCCAGGGATGCGATCTGGTTGGAGCCGAGACCCCGGACCCGGCGGCTCTCGGAGATGCCGAGCCGCTCCATGATCTGCTTGGCGCGGACCTTGCCCACGCCCGGCAGGGACTCCAGCAGGGCGGAGACCTTCATCTTGCCGATGACGTCGTTCTCCTGGCCCTGCTTGATGACCTCGTGGAGGGAGGCGCCGGAGTGCTTGAGTCGATTCTTGACCTCGGCCCGCTCCCGGCGAGCCGCGGCGGCCTTTTCGAGCGCGGCTGCGCGCTGTTCAGGGGTAAGGGGCGGAAGAGCCACGCCTACGTCACCTCGGATGTCGATCTGTCGGATACGGACCGGTGAGGAAGCTGAACGCTCCACACCAGGTGAGCGACGGACAACTTGTGTACGTCGGCTCTCGACGGAGACTAGCGGCCAAGGCCGCCGGAGTCAGCGAGAACCAACGAAAAGTCCTGGTCAGCCTTGGCCGACCAGGACATTTCAGGCATAACAACCGAGTTTTTTGGTCAGGAAAGAGTCAACACCCTGTTACGTGGCATGATCACCTACCCGCCACGGCCGCCCGGATCTCGTCCGTGAGCCGTTCGGCGGCCTCGCGCAGCCCCGCCACGGCCGGCCCCTGGCTCAGTACGCCGCGGCTCACACTGGGCACCACATTGCCCACCGAGGCGCCGAACACGCCGGGCAGATCCGCGGGCGTCGCGCCCTGCGCCCCGATCCCGGGAGCGAGCAGCGGGCCGTTGATCGCCAGGTTCGCCCCCGCGTCCCCGAGCGTGGCTCCGACCACCGCGCCGACGGAGCCGAGCGGGGTCATCCCCTCGTTCTCGGCGGCCATGTGGTCGAGCATGAGCTGGGCCAGCGAGCGGCCGTCGGCGGCGGTGGCGCGCTGCACCTCGGCGCCCTCCGGGTTGGAGGTGAGGGCGAGCACGAAGACGCCCGCGCCGGAGAGGACCGCGGCGTCGAGCGCCGGGCGCAGCGAGCCGAAGCCGAGGTACGGCGAGACGGTGACCGCGTCCGAGAACAGCGGCGAGTCCTTCTCCAGGTAGGTCGCCGCGTAGGCGCCCATGGTGGAGCCGATGTCGCCGCGCTTGGCGTCCATCAGCACGAGCGCGCCGGCCGCCCGCGCCTCCTCGACCGCCTTCTCCAGGACGGCGATGCCGCGCGAGCCGAAGCGCTCGAAGAACGCGGACTGCGGCTTGAGCACGGCGACCCGGTCGGCCAGTGCCTCCACGACCGTACGCGTGAAGCGTTCGAGCCCGGCGATGTCGTCGTTCAGGCCCCAGGCGGTGAGCAGCGAGGCGTGCGGGTCGATGCCGACACACAGCGGACCGCGGGTGTCCATGGCGCGGCGCAGACGCGCGCCGAACGGTTCGGAGCTCATGCGGTGGCCTTCCTGGTTTCTGCGCCGACGGCTTCGGCGAGGGTGGCGTACGGGGAGGCGGCCAGGCGCGCGGCCAGCCCCTTGTGGATGGCGCGGGCGTAGAACGGGCCCTCGTAGATGAAGGCGCTGTAGCCCTGGACGAGCGTGGCGCCGGCCAGGATGCGCTGCCAGGCGTCCTCGGCGTTCTCGACGCCCCCGACACCGACCAGGGTGATCCGGTCGCCCACGCGCGCGTAGAGGCGGGCCAGCACCTCCAGGGAGCGTGCCTTGAGGGGTGCTCCGGAGAGCCCGCCGGTCTCCCCCGTCAGGGACGGCGAGGACTTCAGGCCGAGGCCGTCGCGGGCGATGGTGGTGTTGGTCGCGATGATGCCGTCCAGGCCCAGCTCGACCGCGAGGTCGGCGACCGCGTCGACGTCCTCGTCCGCGAGGTCCGGGGCGATCTTGACGAGCAGCGGTACCCGCCGTCCGGCGACGGTGCGGTCGGCGGCCTCGCGCACGGCGCTGAGCAGGGGCCGCAGCGCCTCGGTGGCCTGGAGGTTGCGCAGCCCGGGGGTGTTGGGCGAGGAGACGTTCACGACCAGGTAGTCGGCGTGGGCGGCGAGGCGCTCGGTGGACTTCACGTAGTCGCCGGCCGCTTCGGCCTCCGGCACGACCTTCGTCTTGCCGATGTTGACGCCGACCGTGGTCCGGAAGACCGGCCTGCGGGCGGCCAGCCGGGCGGCGACGGCGGCCGAGCCCTCGTTGTTGAAGCCCATGCGGTTGATCAGCGCGCGGTCCGCGACGAGGCGGAAGAGGCGCTTCCTGGGGTTGCCGGGCTGCGGCTCGCCGGTGACCGTACCGATCTCGATGTGGTCGAAGCCGAGCATCGACATGCCGTCGATCGCGACGGCGTTCTTGTCGAAACCGGCGGCGAGGCCGAAGGGGCCGTGCATCCGCAGGCCGAGGGCCTCGGTGCGCAGCTCCTTGTACCGGGGCGCGAGCACGGCGGCGACGAAGGTGCGCAGCACGGGGATGCGGGCGGCGAGGCGGATCCACCGGAAGGCCAGGTAGTGGGCCTGCTCCGGGTCCATCCGCTTGAAGACCAGCCGGAAGAAGAACTTGTACATCGGGAGTGTCCTCACAGAGAGGGGGACACCGTTTCCGGTGTCCCCCTGCCGGTCTGCTAGTCGCGGGCCGCGGTCAGATGTTCCGCGTGTTCCTGGAGGGAACTGACGCCGACGCCTCCGTGGGTGAGCGCGTCGATGCCCTGGACGGCGGCGGCGAGCGCCTGGACCGTCGTCAGGCACGGCACGGACCGGGCCACGGCCGCGGTACGGATCTCGTAGCCGTCGAGGCGGCCGCCCGTCCCGTACGGCGTGTTGACGATGAGGTCGACCTCGCCGTCGTGGATCAGCTGGACGATGGTCTTCTCGCCCTGCGGGCCCACGCCCTCGGACTGCTTGCGCACGATCGTGGCGTTGATGCCGTTGCGCTTGAGGACCTCGGCGGTGCCGGAGGTGGCGAGCAGCTCGAAGCCGTGGGCGACGAGTTCGCGCGCCGGGAAGATCATCGAGCGCTTGTCGCGGTTGGCGACCGAGATGAAGGCGCGGCCCTTGGTGGGCAGCGGGCCGTAGGCGCCGGCCTGCGACTTGGCGTACGCCGTGCCGAAGACCGAGTCGATGCCCATGACCTCGCCGGTGGAGCGCATCTCCGGGCCGAGGACGGTGTCGACGCCGCGGCCGTGGATGTCGCGGAAGCGCGACCACGGCATGACGGCCTCCTTGACGGAGATCGGCGCGTCCATCGGGAGGGTGCCGCCGTCGCCGTTCGCCGGGAGCAGGCCCTCCGCGCGCAGCTCGGCGATGGTCGCGCCGAGCGAGATGCGGGCGGCGGCCTTGGCGAGCGGGACCGCGGTCGCCTTCGAGGTGAAGGGGACGGTGCGCGAGGCGCGCGGGTTGGCCTCCAGGACGTAGAGGATGTCGCCGGAGAGCGCGAACTGGATGTTGATCAGCCCGCGTACGCCGACGCCCTTGGCGATGCCCTCGGTGGAGGCCCGCAGCCGCTTGATGTCGTGGCCGCCGAGCGTGATCGGGGGCAGCGCGCAGGCGGAGTCGCCGGAGTGGATGCCGGCTTCCTCGATGTGCTCCATGACGCCGCCGAGGTAGAGCTCGGTGCCGTCGTAGAGCGCGTCGACATCGATCTCGATCGCGTCGTCGAGGAAGCGGTCGACCAGGACCGGCCGGGTGGGGCTGATCTCGGTGGACTCGGCGATGTACGAGGAGAGCCGGGTCTCGTCGTACACGATCTCCATGCCGCGGCCGCCGAGCACGTAGCTGGGGCGCACGAGGACGGGGTAGCCGATCTCGTCGGCGATGGCCTTGGCCTCGTCGAAGGTGGTGGCCGTGCCGTGTTTCGGGGCCGGGAGCCCGGCCTCGGCCAGGACTCGGCCGAAGGCACCGCGGTCCTCGGCGGCGTGGATGGCCTCCGGGGAGGTGCCGACGACCGGCACGCCGTTGTCCTTGAGCGCCTGCGACAGGCCCAGCGGGGTCTGGCCGCCGAGCTGGACGACGACACCGGCGACCGGGCCGGCGAGCGTCTCCGCGTGCACGATCTCCAGCACGTCTTCCAGCGTCAGCGGCTCGAAGTACAGACGGTCGGAGGTGTCGTAGTCGGTGGAGACGGTCTCCGGGTTGCAGTTGACCATCACGGTCTCGTAGCCCGCGTCGCTCAGCGCGAAGGAGGCGTGGACGCAGGAGTAGTCGAACTCGATGCCCTGGCCGATGCGGTTGGGGCCGGAGCCGAGGATGATCACCGCGGGCTTGGTGCGGGACGCGACCTCGCTCTCCTCGTCGTAACTGGAGTAGAAGTACGGCGTCTTCGCGGCGAACTCGGCGGCGCAGGTGTCGACCGTCTTGTAGACCGGGCGGATGCCCAGCGCGTGCCGCACCTCGCGCACGACGTCCTCGCGCAGGCTGCGGACGTCGGCGATCTGCGCGTCGGAGAAGCCGTGCCGCTTGGCCTCGGCGAGCAGCTCGGGGCCGAGCTTGTCGGCGGCGGCGAGCTCGTCGGCGATCTCCTTGATCAGGAAGAGCTGGTCGACGAACCAGGGGTCGATCTTCGTGGCGTCGAAGACCTCTTCCTGGGTGGCGCCGGCCCGGATCGCCTGCATGACGGTGTTGATCCGGCCGTCGGTCGGGCGGACCGCCTCGGCCAGCAGCTCGGCCTTGTCGCCGGGCTCACCGGTGAAAGCGAACTGGGAGCCCTTCTTCTCCAGCGAGCGCAGCGCCTTCTGGAGCGCCTCGGTGAAGTTCCGGCCGATCGCCATGGCCTCGCCCACCGACTTCATGGTGGTGGTGAGGGTGGAGTCGGCGGAGGGGAATTTCTCGAAGGCGAACCGGGGTGCCTTGACGACGACGTAGTCGAGGGTCGGCTCGAAGGAGGCCGGGGTCTTCTCGGTGATGTCGTTGGGGATCTCGTCGAGCGTGTAGCCGACGGCCAGCTTGGCGGCGATCTTGGCGATCGGGAAGCCGGTGGCCTTCGAGGCGAGCGCCGAGGAGCGGGAGACGCGCGGGTTCATCTCGATCACGATGATCCGGCCGTCTGCCGGGTCGACGGCGAACTGGATGTTGCAGCCGCCGGTGTCGACGCCGACCTCGCGGATGATCGCGATGCCGATGTCGCGCAGCCGCTGGTACTCGCGGTCGGTGAGCGTCATCGCCGGGGCGACGGTGATCGAGTCACCGGTGTGGACGCCCATCGGGTCGAAGTTCTCGATGGAGCAGACGACCACGACGTTGTCGTTCTTGTCGCGCATCAGCTCCAGCTCGTACTCCTTCCAGCCGAGGATGGACTCCTCCAGGAGCACCTCGGTGGTCGGCGAGAGCGTCAGGCCCTGTCCGGCGATGCGGCGCAGCTCGTCCTCGTCGTGCGCGAAGCCGGAACCGGCGCCGCCCATGGTGAAGGACGGGCGGACGACGACGGGGTAGCCGCCGAGCGTCTCGACGCCGGCGAGGACGTCGTCCATGGAGTGGCAGATGACCGAGCGGGCGGACTCGCCGTGGCCGATCTTGGCGTTGACGGCCTCGACGACGCCCTTGAAGAGGTCGCGGTCCTCGCCCTTGTTGATGGCCTCGACGTTGGCGCCGATGAGCTCGACGCCGTACTTCTCCAGGACACCGTTCTCGTGCATGGAGATCGCGGTGTTGAGCGCGGTCTGGCCGCCCAGGGTCGGGAGCAGCGCGTCGGGGCGCTCCTTGGCGATGATCTTCTCGACGAACTCGGGGGTGATCGGCTCGACGTACGTGGCGTCGGCGATCTCCGGGTCGGTCATGATCGTCGCCGGGTTGGAGTTCACCAGGATGACGCGCAGGCCCTCGGCCTTGAGGACGCGGCAGGCCTGGGTTCCGGAGTAGTCGAACTCGGCGGCCTGGCCGATGACGATCGGGCCGGAGCCGATGACCAGGACGGACTGGATATCGGAGCGCTTAGGCACGCTGGCCCTCCATCAGGGATACGAAACGGTCGAAGAGGTACGCGGCGTCGTGCGGGCCCGCGGCTGCTTCGGGGTGGTACTGGACGCTGAAGGCCGGCTGGTCGAGGAGCTGGAGCCCCTCGACGACCTGGTCGTTCAGGCAGACGTGGGAGACCTCGGCGCGGCCGAACTTCGTCTCGGACACCTTGTCGAGCGGGGCGTCGACGGCGAAGCCGTGGTTGTGCGCGGTGACCTCGACCTTGCCGGTCGTGCGGTCCTGCACGGGCTGGTTGATGCCGCGGTGGCCGTACTTCAGCTTGTAGGTGCCGAAGCCGAGGGCGCGGCCCAGGATCTGGTTGCCGAAGCAGATGCCGAAGAGCGGGGTCCTGCGCTCCAGGACGCCCTGCATGACGGAGACCGGGTGGTCGGCGGTGGCCGGGTCGCCGGGGCCGTTGGAGAAGAACACGCCGTCGGGCTCGACCGCGTACACCTCCTCCAGGGTGGCGGTGGCGGGCAGCACGTGCACCTCGATGCCGCGCTCGGCCATCCGGTGCGGGGTCATGCCCTTGATGCCGAGGTCGATCGCGGCGACGGTGAACTTCTTGGTGCCGATCGCGGGGACGACGTACGTCTCCTTGGTGGCGACCTCGGCGGAGAGGTCGGCGCCCACCATCTCCGGGGCCTGCTGGACCCGGGCCAGCAGCGTGGCCTCGTCGGCGACCGCGTCACCGGAGAAGATGCCGACGCGCATGGCGCCGCGCTCGCGCAGGTGGCGGGTGAGCGCGCGGGTGTCGATGCCGCTGATGCCGACGACGCCCTGGCGCTCCAGCTCCTCGTCCAGCGAGCGCCGCGAGCGCCAGTTGGAGGGCACCCGGGCGGGGTCGCGGACGACGTAGCCGGAGACCCAGATCCGCCCGGACTCGGGGTCCTCGTCGTTCACCCCGGTGTTCCCGACGTGCGGGGCGGTCATCACGACGACCTGGCGGTGGTACGAGGGGTCGGTCAGCGTCTCCTGGTAGCCGGTCATGCCGGTGGAGAAAACCGCCTCGCCGAAGGTCTCCCCCACGGCCCCGTAGGCGCGGCCGCGGAAGGCGCGGCCGTCCTCCAGGACGAGTACGGCGGGAGCTTTGGCGGCTCCCCGGGTGGAGATCGTCATCGTGCGGTGCCTTCCGTAGTTCTGGTGAGTTGGTCGATGGCCTCGACCCAGGCCGGGTGCTCGGCCGAGCGGTCGGAGCGGAAGCCGGAGTCGATCAGCTTGTCGCCGTGGGCCCAGGTGATGATCAGCAGGCCGCCCTCGGGGAGGACCTTGCCTGCGATGCCCTTGTCGAGCCGGGCCTCGCGCAGTGCGGCGGCCGGTACGAAGAAGTCGGCCGCCCCGGGGCGTACGACGTCGAGGCCCTGATCGGTCAGGGTCAGCTCGACGCGGCTGCGGGTGCCGAGGCCGTGGGCCACGATCCGGTCGAGCCACTGCCCGGCGGTGGTCGAGGCGTGGTACCGGCCGGTCAGCGTGAGCAGCTTCTCGCCGTCCGCGAACCCTTCGGGGGTGGAGTCGAGTTCCGGCAGGCCGGACTGGAGGCTGCCCCGCCACTTCCATCCCTGGCGCATCAGCCAGTAGACGAAGGCGATCAGGACGAGCAGTCCGACGACCCAGCTGATCCGGGCGGACCAGTCGGTCACCTCGGCCGACTTCTGCTCGGCGGCGAGGTGGTGGAGGGGGATGAGTGATGTCACGCGAGCTTCCCGTCGACGACCGTTGCACGGCCCCGCAGGAAGGTGTGGGTGACTCGGCCCGGCAGCTCGCGCCCCTCGTACGGAGTGTTGCGGCTGCGGGAGGCGAAGCCCGCGGGGTCCACGACACCACGGTAAGCCGGATCGACCAGGGTGAGGTTGGCGGGCTCGCCCGCCGAGACGGGCCGGCCGTGTCCGTCGAGCCGGCCGATGACGGCCGGGCGGAACGACATCCGGTCGGCGACACCCGCCCAGTCGATGAGCCCGGTGTCGACCATGGTCTGCTGCACCACGGACAGCGCGGTCTCCAGGCCCACCATGCCCATGGCGGCGGCGGCCCACTCGCAGTCCTTGTCCTCGTGCGGGTGCGGGGCGTGGTCGGTGGCGACGCAGTCGATGGTGCCGTCGGCGAGCGCCTCGCGCAGGGCCATGACGTCGGCCTCGGTGCGCAGCGGCGGGTTCACCTTGTAGACCGGGTTGTAGGAGCGTACGAGCTCGTCGGTGAGGAGCAGGTGGTGCGGGGTGACCTCGGCGGTGACGCTCCAGCCCTTGGACTTGGCCCAGCGGACGATCTCGACGGATCCGGCGGTCGACAGGTGGCAGATGTGCACCCGGGAGCCGACGTGGGCGGCGAGCAGGACGTCGCGGGCGATGATCGACTCCTCGGCGACGGCGGGCCAGCCGCCGAGACCGAGTTCGGCGGAGACGACGCCCTCGTTCATCTGGGCGCCCTCGGTGAGGCGGGGCTCCTGGGCGTGCTGGGCGACGACACCGTCGAAGGCCTTCACGTACTCCAGCGCGCGGCGCATGATCACCGCGTCGTCGACGCACTTGCCGTCGTCGGAGAAGACCTTCACCCCGGCGGCCGAGTCGTGCATGGCGCCGAGCTCGGCGAGCTTCTTGCCCTCCAGGCCGACGGTGACGGCGCCGATCGGCTGCACGTCGCAGTAGCCGGACTCCTTGCCGAGCCGCCAGACCTGCTCCACGACACCGGCGGTGTCGGCGACCGGGAAGGTGTTGGCCATGGCGTGCACGGCGGTGAAGCCGCCGACGGCCGCCGCCTTGGTGCCGGTCAGGACGGTCTCGGAGTCCTCGCGGCCGGGCTCGCGCAGGTGGGTGTGGAGGTCGACCAGGCCGGGCAGCAGGATCTGGCCCCCGGCCTCGACGACGCGTGCGTCACCGGCCTCGATGTCCGTGCCGACCTCGGCGATGGTGTCGCCGTCGATGAGGACGTCCTGGGGGGCGCCGCCGAGGATCTTCGCGCCGCGGATAAGGATCTTGCTCATGATTACTTGTTCTCCTCGGTACGGGACGGGGCGGCGGATTCGTACCCGCCCAGCAGCAGGTACAGGACGGCCATGCGGATCGAGACGCCGTTGGCGACCTGCTCGACGGCCGTGCACCGGTCGGAGTCGGCGACCTCGGCGGTGATCTCCATGCCACGCACCATCGGGCCGGGGTGCATGACGACGGCGTGCTCGGGCATCTTCGCCATCCGGTCGCCGTCCAGGCCGTAGCGGCGGGAGTACTCGCGCTCGGTCGGGAAGTACGCGGCGTTCATCCGTTCACGCTGCACACGCAGCATCATCACCGCGTCGGACTTCGACAGCACCTCGTCGAGGCCGTAGCTGACCTCGCAGGGCCACTGCTCGACACCGACCGGGACGAGGGTCGGCGGGGCCACCAGGGTGACGTGGGCGCCGAGCGTGTTCAGCAGGTGGACGTTGGAGCGGGCCACCCGGCTGTGCAGGATGTCGCCGACGATGGTGATCCGGCGGCCTTCGAGGTCCCGGCCGAGTCCGCTGTCGGCGCCGACCAGGCGGCGGCGCATCGTGAA
This sequence comes from Streptomyces atratus, assembly GCF_900119365.1. Classification (GTDB taxonomy): domain Bacteria; phylum Actinomycetota; class Actinomycetes; order Streptomycetales; family Streptomycetaceae; genus Streptomyces; species Streptomyces atratus_B. The sequence continues at coordinate 396,280 of NZ_FPJO01000003.1, read as the reverse complement.
GGCGTCCAGGAGGGCCTGGGTGGGGTGCTCGTGGGTCCCGTCGCCGGCGTTGACGACGGCGCCGTCGATCCAGCCGGAGGTGGCGAGGCGGTACGGGGCCCCGGAGGCGCCGTGCCGGATGACGACGGCGTCGGCGCCCATCGCCTCCAGGGTCAGCGCGGTGTCCTTGAGCGACTCGCCCTTGGAGACGGACGAGCCCTTCGCGGAGAAGTTGATGACGTCGGCGGACAGACGCTTGGCGGCCGCCTCGAAGGAGATGCGGGTACGGGTCGAGTCCTCGAAGAAGAGGTTGACGACGGTACGGCCGCGCAGGGTCGGGAGCTTCTTGATCGGCCGGTCCGCGACCCTGGCCATCTCCTCGGCGGTGTCGAGGATCAGGACGGCGTCGTCGCGGGTGAGATCGGCGGCCGAGATGAGGTGGCGCTTCATCTGGGTGTTCTCCGGGGGCTGGAGGGGTTCAGGCATGCGGGCGTGCGGAAGCGGCCGACGGGCTCGTGGCCGGGCCGTACGGGTGCGGTGCGGCTACTGCTCGCCCGTCGGGGCGGTCCGCTCGACACCGAGCAGCACGGCGTCCCGGCCGTCCTCCTCGGCGAGCTGGACCTTGACCGTCTCCCGCAGCGACGTGGGGAGGTTCTTGCCGACGTAGTCGGCACGGATCGGGAGTTCGCGGTGACCGCGGTCGACGAGGACCGCGAGCTGCACCGCGCGGGGCCGGCCGATGTCGCCCAGGGCGTCGAGCGCGGCGCGGATCGTGCGTCCCGAGAAGAGGACGTCGTCGACGAGGACGACCAGGCGGCCCTCGATGCCCTCGCCGGGGATGTCGGTCCGGGCCAGGGCGCGCGCCGGGCGCAGCCGCAGGTCGTCGCGGTACATGGTGATGTCGAGGGAGCCGACCGGCATCTTCCCGCCGGTGATCTCTTCGAGTTTTTCGGCGAGCCTGCGGGCGAGGAAGACGCCCCGCGTCGGGATGCCGAGGAGCACCACGTCGTCGGCGCCCTTGGCGCGTTCGACGATCTCGTGGGCGATCCGGGTCAGTACCCGGGCGATGTCGGGAGCCTCCAGAACGGGGCGTGCCGCATTGCCGGTGGCTTCGTGCTGTGCGTCCATAAGAAACGGACCTCCTTCTCCGCCTCACGGGACGGACCTTAAAGGACGTCGAAATTGCGTCAACCACGTTACCAGGGCTTGCGCCGGCCTCTGATCCCACCCCCGGGAGGGGCCGGTCCGGACCATTCGGCTTGACGCATCCAAGTAACGCTGCGTAACCTCACAGTGAGTTACCAGCAACGCGGCGGAGCCGCGAAATGTCCCAGCGTCCGGGGAGCCTTATGTCCAGCGAATACGCAAAACAGCTCGGGGCCAAACTCCGTGCCATCCGCACCCAGCAGGGCCTCTCCCTCCATGGCGTGGAGGAGAAGTCCCAGGGCCGCTGGAAGGCCGTTGTCGTCGGTTCGTACGAGCGCGGCGACCGTGCCGTGACCGTGCAGCGCCTGGCCGAGCTCGCGGACTTCTACGGGGTCCCGGTGCAGGAGCTCCTGCCCGGCACGACGCCCGGAGGGGCCGCCGAGCCGCCGCCGAAGCTGGTCCTGGACCTGGAGCGTCTCGCCCACGTCCCGCCGGAGAAGGCCGGTCCGCTGCAGCGCTATGCGGCGACGATCCAGAGCCAGCGCGGTGACTACAACGGCAAGGTGCTCTCGATCCGCCAGGACGACCTGCGCACACTGGCCGTGATCTACGACCAGTCGCCGTCGGTGCTCACGGAGCAGCTGATCAGCTGGGGCGTGCTGGACGCCGACGCGCGTCGCGCCGTGGCCCACGAAGAGGGCTGAGGCCCCACTGAAGAAACGTGCCGCCGTGTTCGGCGCGGGTTCACTCCTTCGGGTGCCCGCGTCGGCACGGCTTTTTCGTGTGCGCCGGTTGATGCGCGACGGCCCGTCCGTGCCGGTCCGCCGCTTGCCGAAGGGCCCACGGTCCGCAGACCATGGGCCCTTCGTCGGCTGAACGCCGCCGTCGGCTACTGCTCGCGGCGGAGGTTCGGCTTGAGGTCCTTGAAGCGGGCCAGCAGCCCGTTCACGAAGGACGGGGAGTCGTCGGTGGAGAACTCCTTGGCGAGCTGGACCGCCTCGTCGATCACCACTGCGTCCGGGGTGCCGTCCACCCAGATCAGCTCGTACGCACCGAGCCGCAGGATGTTCCGGTCGACGACCGGCATGCGGTCGATCTCCCAGTCCACGGCGTAGGTCACGATGAGGTCGTCGATCCGGTCCGCGTACTGCGCGTACCCCTCGACGAGCTCCATCGTGTACTCGGTGACCGGCGGCTGACGGTTGTCGGCCCGCGAGTGCCGCACCCAGTCCGCGAGCACCGTCTGCACGGATTCGCCGCGCTGGTCGGCCTCGAAGAGGATCTGGAAGGCACGCTTGCGGGCCTTGTTCCGGGCAGCCACGGTTAGCTGTTCACCCGGCCGAGGTAGTCGCTGGTGCGGGTGTCGACCTTGACCTTCTCACCGGTGGTGATGAAGAGCGGGACCTGGATCTGGTAACCGGTCTCCAGGGTGGCGGGCTTGGTGCCACCGGTGGAGCGGTCGCCCTGGACGCCCGGCTCGGTCTCCTGGATGACGAGCTCGACGGCGGCGGGCAGTTCGACGTAGAGCACCTCGCCCTCGTGCTGGGCGACGGAGGCCTTGAAGCCCTCGATCAGGAAGTTGGCGGCGTCGCCGACGGACTTGCGGTCGACCATGAGCTGGTCGTAGGTGTCCATGTCCATGAAGACGAAGTACTCGCCGTCCATGTACGAGAACTCCATGTCGCGACGGTCGATGGTGGCCGTTTCGACCTTCACACCGGCGTTGAACGTCTTGTCGACGACCTTGCCGGAGAGCACGTTCTTGAGCTTGGTGCGCACGAAGGCCGGGCCCTTGCCGGGCTTGACGTGCTGGAACTCGACGACGGACCAGAGCTGGCCTCCGTCGAGCTTGAGCACCATGCCGTTCTTGAGGTCGTTCGTGGAAGCCACGGTTGCGGAATCTCCTGGACTGAAGCTGGTGGAACGACCGAGGATGCGCGCTAGAGCGCGAGCAGCTCCTTGGTCGTAATGGTGAGTAGCTCGGGTCCGCCGTCCGCCTCGGGGCGCACGACGAGCGTGTCATCGATCCGGACCCCGCCCCGGCCCGGGAGGTGGACCCCCGGTTCGACGGTGACCGGCACACAAGCGTCCAGTTTACCCATGGCCGCAGGTGCCAACTGCGGGTCCTCGTCGATTTCGAGTCCCACCCCGTGCCCGGTCCAGGGCGCCAGGCCCCCGCCGTGCCCCGCGGAATCCAGGAGATACCGGGCCGCGCGGTCCACGTCGCGGTAGGCGGCGCCTGGCACGAGAGCCTCGCGCCCGGCCCGCTGAGCGGCGAAAACCAGGTCGTAGAGCTCGATCTGCCAGTCGGCGGGCGTCGTCCCGATGACGAACGTGCGGCCGATCTCGCAGCGGTAGCCGCGATAGTTCGCGCCCAGGCAGACGGAGAGGAAATCTCCCTCCTCGACCCGGCGGTCCGAGGGTCGGTGACGGCCCTGGCCCGAGTTGGGGCCGGTGGCGACGGAGGTGGCGAAGGCGGGGCCGTCCGCGCCGTGGTCCACCAGACGACGCTCCAGCTCCAGGGCGAGGTGCCGTTCGGTGCGGCCCACCAGGATGGATTCCAGGAGTTCGCCCAGGGCCTGGTCGGTGATCTCGGCGGCGATCCGCAGACAGGCGATCTCCTCCTCGTCCTTGACCACCCGCAGCTGCTCGACGGTGGCACCGAGATCGGCCAGCCTCAGGCGCGGGGCGACCGAACCCATGGCCCGGTGGCGGGAGACCGTCAGATGGTGCTCCTCGACGGCGAGGGACTCCGCGCCCGAGGAGGCGGCCAGATCGGCGGCCGCGACCACCGGATCGCCGTCGGAGCCCGGCAGCAGCGACAGCCGCAGCTGTTCGTCGGTGCGGCCGTCGGCGGGATCGCCGCTCGGGGCGCGGGGGGTGAGCAGGACGTCCCCGCCGGGTCCGAGCAGCAGCACGGAACCCGGGGGCGCCCCGCCCGCGAGATAGCGGACGTTGGCGGGGCGGGAGACCAGAGCGGCCGCGGATCCGACGGCGGCGCACCGGTCGCGGAGCAGCCCGCGGCGGACGGCGTACACCTCTGACATGTCACGAGCCTACGAGCGGTGGCGCGGGCCTGCTCGGTCAGCGCATCCGACCGGGGGGCGGCCGCCGGTCCCGTCGCCGGCCGCGAGCACCGCCGGGCGGTGGTTCACCAGGCCGGGGGGCTGGCTATGGAGCGGGCGAGTATGTCGTCCAGGACGCGGGCGGTGGTCTCCACGTCGTACGTCGAGTTGTCGATGATCGGCAGGCCGGAGCCGTACCAGCCGGCCATCCTGCCGTGGATTCTGGCCACCTCCTCGTCCGAGAGGCGGCGGTTTCCGCTGCGGGCGGCGTTGCGCTCCAGCACGATCTCCAGGCCGGGCAGCAGGACGACGGGCAGGAGTCCGGGGCCGACATGGCGCTTCCAGCCGCCGAGGCCGACGACCGGCCGGTCGGGGAAGACGGCGTCGTCGAGGATGCAGGAGATGCCGTTGGCGAGGAAGTTGCGGGCGGCGAAGCCGCAGGTGCGGCGGGCCAGGCGGTACTGGGCCTCGGAGTGGTCGTTCCACCCGGACTGCGGGTCGGCGAAACCGGAGCAGACCCATTCGCGGACGTCGTCGAGGCTGACATGGGCGGTGGGCACCCGGCGGCGGCTGGCCCAGAGCTTGGCCACGGTGGTCTTGCCGGCACCCGCGGGACCGATCAGGAGGACGGCGAGGGTCGCGCTGCCGGTGCCGGGCTCGGCAGGCGGTGCGGGCAGCGGTACGGGGCCGCCGGGCGGCAGCTGGACGTGTCCCGTGGTCTCCCGGGCGGGAGGCCCCGGGGCATGGTGCGGGGCCGTCCCGCTCCACCCACCGGGCGTGGGAGGGGTGGGGGGCGGCGGCCCCGGCGGACCGGGGTGGCCGGGGTGCTGGGCCTGGTGCGACCAGCCGACAGGTCCGTTTCCGGGGCCTTGGGGCGGCGGCAGCGGGGCCCCCACTGCGTGCTGCATCCGGTGCCACTCCGTCTCGTACAGGCAACTGGCGCTGGTGGAACGGCAACCGTACCGTCCCCGGCCGCCGCTGGAACAACGGTCGGGGACGCGCCACGGTGCCCGGTCGGCCGGGAAAATCCGGTCCGTCAGTCGGTCAGCTCGTCCGCCAGGGCGCGCAGCGCGAGGCGGTAGGAGCCGATGCCGAATCCGGCCACGGTCCCCGTGGCGACCGGCGCGACCACGGAGTTGTGGCGGAAATCCTCTCGTGCGTACGGGTTCGAGATGTGCACCTCGATCAGCGGGGCGGTGCGCTGGGCCGCCGCGTCCCGCATCCCGTACGAGTAGTGGGTGAAGGCACCCGGGTTGAGAACGACCGGAATTGAACCGTCCGCGGCCTCGTGGAGCCAGCGGATCAGTTCGCCCTCGTCGTTGGTCTCGCGGACGTCGACGTCGAAGCCGAGCTCCTTGCCGAGCGCATGACAGGTCTCGACGAGTCCGGCGTAGGACGTGGCTCCGTACACGTCCGGCTCGCGGGAGCCGAGCCGGCCGAGGTTCGGGCCGTTGAGGACGAGCACCCGGCGGGTCACGCCGACACCTCCCCGTAGGCGGCGAGCAGCACGGCCGGGTCGGGGCCCTCCAGGACGGTGGGCTTGCCGAGGCCGTCGAGGACGATGAAGCGCAGCAGGTCGCCGCGGGACTTCTTGTCCACCTTCATGTTCTCCAGCAGCTTGGGCCACTGGTCGCCACGGTAGGTGAGCGGCAGTCCGACGGACTCCAGGACGGTGCGGTGCCGGTCGGCGGTGGCGTCGTCGAGGCGTCCGGCCAGCCGGCCCAGCTCGGCGGCGAAGACCATGCCGACCGAGACGGCAGCGCCGTGCCGCCACTTGTAGCGCTCGTTCTTCTCGATGGCGTGGGCCAGGGTGTGGCCGTAGTTCAGGATCTCGCGCAGTCCGGATTCCTTCAGGTCGCTGGAGACGACCTCGGCCTTGACCCTGATGGCGCGTTCGATCAGCTCGGCGGTGTGCGGTCCGGTCGGCGTACGGGCGCCCTCCGGGTCCGCCTCGACGAGGTCGAGGATGGCCGGGTCGGCGATGAAGCCGGCCTTGATGACCTCTGCCATGCCGCTGACGTAGTCGTTCACGGGCAGCGAGTCCAGCGCCGCGAGGTCGCAGAGGACCCCGGCCGGCGGGTGGAAGGCGCCGACGAGGTTCTTGCCCTCGGCGGTGTTGATGCCGGTCTTGCCGCCGACGGCCGCATCGACCATGCCGAGCACGGTCGTCGGTACGGCGATCCAGCGCACCCCGCGCAGCCAGCTCGCCGCGACGAATCCGGCCACGTCGGTGGTGGCTCCGCCGCCGACGCCGACGATCACGTCGGTGCGGGTGAAGCCGGTCTGGCCTAGCGCCTTCCAGCAGTACGCCGCGACCTCGACGGTCTTGGCCTCCTCGGCGTTCGGCAGCTGGATCGCGATGGCCTCGTAGCCCTGCTCGGCGAGGTCCTGGCGGACCGCCTCACCGGTCTCGGCGAGCGCCTCGGGGTGCAGCACCGCGACGCGCTTGGCACGGTCGCCGATGAGCGCCGGCAGCTCGCCGAGCAGCTGACGGCCGACCAGCACCTCGTACGGGTCGGTGCCCGCACTGCCTGCGATCGGGATGCGGGTGGGGCCCTGCTCGGTCATGGGTGTGTTCTCCCGGCCGGGGGCGACAAGGCCGTCCTCCGGCAGTTCCAGTGCGTCGAGGACCGCCTGGGCGACCTCTTCGGGGGTGCGCTCGTCGGTGGCGACGGTCACCCGGGCCACCTCGGTGTACAGGTGGCGGCGGGCGTCCATCAGCTCGCGCCACTGCCGGCGCGGATTGACCGCGAGGAGCGGGCGGGCGGTGTTCAGGCCGACCCGCCTGACCGCCTCCTCGACGTCCATCGAGAGATAGACGACGGGGCGGCCGGTGAGCAGGGCGCGGGTCGTGTCGTCGAGCACGGCGCCACCGCCGAGGGAGAGGACACCGGTGTGCTCGGCGACGGCGGTGTGCACCGCCTGTCGCTCCAGCTCCCGGAAGTGCTCCTCGCCCTCGTCGTAGAAGATCTCCGCGATCGGCTTGCCGGCCGCGGCCACGACGTCCGCGTCGGTGTCCCGGTAGGTGGTGCCGAGCCGGCCGGCGAGCAGCTCACCGACCGTGGACTTGCCGACGCCCATCGGGCCGACGAGGACGATCAGCGGGCCGCTCATCGGATCTGGAGGTGGTCGAGGTACGACTGCACATTGCGGTGGGTCTCGGCGACGCTGTCGCCGCCGAACTTCTCCGCGACGGCGTCGGCCAGGACCAGCGCGACCATCGCCTCGGCGACGATGCCCGCGGCCGGGACGGCACAGACATCGGAGCGCTGGTGGTGGGCCTTGGCGGGTTCGCCGGTGACGACGTCGACGGTGGCGAGTGCGCGCGGCACGGTGGCGATGGGCTTCATCGCGGCACGGACCCGCAGCAGCTCGCCGGTGGTCAGGCCGCCCTCGGTGCCGCCGGAACGGCCGGAGGCGCGCTTGATGCCGTCCTCGGTGACCAGGATCTCGTCGTGCGCCTTGGAGCCGGGGACCCGGGCCAGGTCGAAGCCGTCGCCGACCTCGACCCCCTTGATGGCCTGGACACCCATCAGGGCGGCGGCGAGCCGGGCGTCGAGCCGGCGGTCCCAGTGGACGTGCGAGCCGAGGCCGACGGGCACCCCGTACGCCAGCACCTCGACGACGCCGCCGAGGGTGTCGCCGTCCTTGTGGGCCTGGTCGATCTCGGCGACCATCTCCTTGCTCGCGTCGGCGTCCAGGCAGCGCACCGGGTCGGCGTCGAGCCTCTCGACGTCGGCGGGCGTCGGGTAGACGCCGTAGGGCGCCTTGGCCGCGGCCAGCTCGACGACATGGCTGACGATCTCGATGCCGGCGGTCTCCTTGAGGTACGACCGCGCGACGGCGCCGAGCGCGACGCGGGCCGCCGTCTCCCGGGCGCTGGCGCGCTCCAGGATCGGCCGGGCCTCGTCGAAGCCGTACTTCTGCATGCCCGCGAGGTCGGCGTGACCGGGCCTCGGGCGGGTCAGCGGGGCGTTGCGGGCCAGCGCGGCCAGCTCCTCGGGGTCGACCGGGTCGGCCGACATGACCTGCTCCCACTTGGGCCACTCGGTGTTGCCCACCATCACGGCGACCGGCGAGCCCATGGTGAGGCCGTGGCGCACCCCGCCGAGGAAGGTGACCTCGTCCTTCTCGAACTTCATCCGCGCACCGCGGCCATAACCGAGCCGCCGCCGGGCGAGTGCGTCCGCCACCATCTCCGTGGTGATCGGGACACCGGCGGGAAGACCCTCCAGCGTCGCCACGAGTGCGGGGCCGTGCGACTCCCCCGCGGTCAGCCAGCGCAACCTGCTCAACGGTGCTCCTCATGCTCGCGCCTGGAACTGCAACGGCGCGACCGGGTGCGCGGCCCTGGCCCGCCGCCTTCGATCCTCCCACGACCGGGGGCCCGAACCGGTCGCCGGTCCAGCAGACGGACGGATCACGCGGGCGGGCCCGAGGGCTCAGCGGGCGGCGAGCGCCTCTTCGCCGGCCCGCCGCATGGCCGCGAGCGGCGCGGGGGCGCGGCCGGTCATCTGCTCGACCTGGAGGACGGCCTGGTGCACCAGGAGGTCGAGACCTCCGACCACTGCGCCGCTCCGGGCAGTCCAGGCGGCGGCGAGGCGGGTGGGCCAGGGCTCGTACAGCACGTCGAAGAGCGTGCCGGGCCGCTCCGGTACGGCGGCGGCCAGCGCGTCCGTGGCACCGGCCGGGGTGGTGGCGACGACCAGCGGGGCATGCAGCGCCTGCTCGGCCTCCGCCCAGTCGGCGATCCGGACGTCCACGCCGAGGCGTTCGCCCCAGCCGCGCATCTCATGACCCCGCTCCCGGCTGCGGACGTAGGCAGTGACCGGTCCCGTGCAGATCTCGGACAGGGCGGCGAGCGCCGATGACGCGGTCGCGCCGGCGCCGAGGACGGCGGCGGACTCGGTCTTCTCCACCCCGCGTTCGCGCAGCGCGGCGATCATCCCGGGGATGTCGGTGTTGTCACCGGTCCGCCGGCCGTCCTCGGTGAGCACGACCGTGTTGACGGCCTCCACCGACGACGCGGTCTCGCTGATGGAGTCCAGCAGCGGAATGATCGCCCGCTTGAGCGGCATGGTCAGCGAGAGCCCGGCCCAGGTGGAGTCGAGCCCTTCGACGAAGCCGGGCAGCGCGGCCTCGTCGACCTCGAACCGGTCGTACGCCCAGTGGGTGAGGCCGAGTTCGGCGTAAGCGGCCCGGTGCAGGACCGGGGAGAGCGAGTGAGCGATGGGCGAGCCGAGAACGGCTGCCCGATGGTGTCCGTCAGCCGAGGCCATGCTGTTCCTTGAACTTCTGGTTGAGCTTCTCGTGCTCGGCGGCCGTCTTGGTGAACTGGGTCTTCTTGCCGTCGAGCGAGATGAAGAACATCCATCCGTCACCTGTGGGATTGAGCGTTGCACGCAGGGCTTCGTCGCCCGGATTGCTGATCGGCCCTGGCGGAAGACCCGCGTGGTAATAGGTGTTGTAAGGGTCCGGATTGCTCAGGATCTCACTCGACCCGATCTTGATCTTGCTCTGATTCTTGAGGTAATTGAACGCGGAGTCGAATTGAAGCTTTCGATTCGTGGCCGTATTGTCCGCCTTCAGGCGGTTGTAGGCAACTTCGGCCATCTTGCGGAAGTCATCGTGCGTGAGACCCTCCGCCTGGACCAGGCTGGCGACCGTGAGGACCTGCCAAGGGCCGTCCAGCTTGTACTTCTTGGCGGCTCCTTCGAGGTCGAGCTTGTCGTATTCCTCGTTGGCGCGGGAGACCATCTTCTTCAGAAGGATCTCCGGCTTGGTCTCCTTGGTGACCGGATAGGCCGCCGGGTACAGGAACCCTTCCAGCGGGTCCTTGACGTCCTTGCCGTTGACCGCCCAGTCGGGCAGGCCGAGTTCGGACGCGTCGGACTTGGCGATGTCCTTGGTCGTGCCCTTCTTGAGGCCCAGCTTCTTGTCGACCATCTCGTAGACGTCGACATTGCGGAAACCCTCGGGAATCACCAGAAGATTCTGGCTGTTCGGGTCGACCATCATCTTCACGGCCTCGGCCGCCGACATCTTCTCGCGGAGCAGATAGACGCCCGCCTGGATCGACTTCCCCTTGGGGACCTCGTTCTGCGCGGAGACGAACGCGTCGACGCTCTTGACGACGCCCTTCTTCTTCAGGATGTTGGCGATGTCGTAGCCGAAGGCACCCTTGGGGATCTCCACCTCGACCGACCCCGAGCCGCTGCCCGCGTAGTCGGGCGCCGCGCCGAACTTGTCCTGCCAGTACGAGTAGCCGAAGTAGCCCACTCCGCCGAGGCCGCCGACCAGGACCAGCGAGACGACCAGGCAGGCGCTGCCGCTGCGGCTCTTCTTCTTGCCCTTGCCGCGACGCTCATTGCCGCCCCGGCCGCCGCGGCGTGACTCACGCGGGTCGTCGTCACGCTCGTCGCCATTGTCGTCACGGTCGTCGGCGCCCGTGAAGAAGGGGTGGGTCTCCTCCGGCTGGACCTCCGGGTCCCAGTCCGGAGACTGCGTCGGGGCCTGCTGGGGAGCGGCCTCACGACGGCCCGGGGGCTGCGGCGGCGGGTAGGCCTCCGGCGTGCCGTAGTAGTCGTGCGTCTCGCCGTAGCCGCCCTGCCCGCCGCCGTACGGGTCGGCGGCCGGCTGGGGGTCGTACGGCATCGCGGCCGACTGCTGCCCGGTGTCCCAGCCGCCGTTGTCGTACTGCGGCTGCTGGGGTTGCTGGGGCTGCTGCGCATACGGGTCCTGCGGGACCGCGTAGCCGGGCTGCTGCTGGTACTGCTGCTGGGTGTACGGCTCGTGCTGCTGCGGCTGCTGCTGGGCGTAGGGATCGTGCGGCTGCGGCTGCTGCTGCTGGGCGTACGGGTCGTGCGACTGCTGCTGCTGCTGAGCGTACGGATCGTAGGGCTGCTGCTGGCCGCCGTACTGGCTCTGGCCGTGGGCGGACTGCTGTCCTCCCCATCCCTGGTCCCCGTACAAGGGGTCCTCGGGATGCCGCGGTTCGGAGCCGGGGCCCCGGCCATACTCAGTCATCGATCCCCTAGAGCCGCGAGACGGCCTTCCGTCTCTTTGCTGTGCGGTACTTGTTCGAAGCACCGCCGCATCGCGCGGAACGTTACCGTATCGCGATCAGACAACCACTTCGACGCCTTCGCCGGGGGCCCTGCCCGACGCTCGTTCAGACTCCAGAGCGTTCTGAAGGATCACCACAGCGGCAGCTTGGTCGATGACGGATCGGCCTTTCTTGGACTTCACGCCCGAAGCGCGCAGCCCTTGACTGGCCGTCACTGTGGTCATCCTCTCGTCCACCAACCGCACCGGAATGGGCGCGACCGAGCGGGCGACCTCCTGCGCGAAGAGCCGGATCTTGGCGGCGGCGGGTCCTTCACCGCCGCCGAGGGACCGCGGCAGGCCGATGATGATCTCGATCGGCTCGTACTCCTCGACGATCTGCCCGAGCCGCCGGTGGGCCGCCGGGACATCACGTCCCGGAACGGTCTCCACCGGCGTGGCGAGGATCCCGTCGGGGTCGCACGAGGCGACCCCGATCCGGGCGTCCCCGACATCGATCGCGAGACGACGACCGCGGCGCATCTGCGTCATTCCCGTCGTCACGCCGTCTCGGTGACGAGGCGTTCGACGGCGGACACGGCGGCGCCGATGGCCTCCGGGTCCTGGCCGCCGCCCTGGGCGACGTCCGGCTTGCCGCCGCCACCGCCGCCGAGGGTCTTGGCCGCGGTGCGGACCAGGTCACCGGCCTTGAGACCGCGCTCGCGGGCGGCCTCGTTGGTGGCGATGACGGTCAGCGGGCGGCCGTTCGCCGTGGTGAACAGGGCCACGACGGCCGGTCGGCCGCCCTGGATGCGGCCACGTACGTCGAGAACGAGCTTGCGCAGGTCGTCGGCGGACGTGCCGTCGGGGACCTGGCCGGTGACCAGGGCGACGCCGCGTACGTCCTTGGCGGACCCGGCCAGTCCGGCGGCGGCCTGGAGGACCTTCTCCGCGCGGAACTTCTCGATTTCCTTCTCGGCGTCCTTCAGCTTGCCGAGCATTCCGGCGATCTTCTCCGGGAGCTCCTCGGGACGCCCCTTGACCAGCTCCTGGAGCTGGGCGACGACCGTGTGCTCCTTGGCGAGGAAGTTGTACGCGTCGACGCCGACGAGGGCCTCGATACGCCGCACGCCGGAACCGATGGACGACTCGCCGAGCAGCTTCACCAGGCCCAGCTGGGCGGTGTTGTGGACGTGCGTACCGCCGCAGAGCTCCTTGGAGAAGTCCCCGATGGTGACGACCCGGACCCGCTCCCCGTACTTCTCGCCGAACTCGGCAATGGCGCCCTGCTTCTTGGCCTCGTCGATCGACATGACCTCGGCCTGGACATCGAGTTCGCGCGAGAGCACGTCGTTGATCTTCTGCTCGACGTCGGTCATGACCGAGCCGGGGACGGCGTTCGGCGAGCCGAAGTCGAAGCGGAAGCGGCCGGGCTGGTTCTCGGAACCGGCCTGGGCGGCCGTCGGGCCGAGCGCGTCGCGCAGGGCCTGGTGCGTGAGGTGCGTGGCGGAGTGCGCGCGGGCGATGGCCCGGCGGCGCTTGACGTCGATCGAGGCGAAGACCGGAGCGCCGACGGTGACTTCGCCGACCTGGACGACACCCTTGTGGACGTGGACGCCGGGGACCGGCTTCTGGACGTCGCGGACCTCGATGACGGCGCCGGTGTCGAGCCTGATCCGGCCCTGGTCGGCGATCTGACCGCCGCCCTCGGCGTAGAACGGGGTGCGGTCGAGGACGACCTCGACCTCGTCGCCCTCGGACGCGGCCGGGGAGGACACACCGTCGACGAGGAGGCCGACGATGGTCGACTCGCCCTCGGTGGTGGTGTAGCCGGTGAAGTCGGTGGCGCCGGAGCTGTCGGCGACCTCGCGGTAGGCGGACAGGTCGGCGTGACCGGTCTTCTTGGCGCGGGCGTCCGCCTTGGCGCGGTCCCGCTGCTCCTTCATCAGGCGGCGGAAGCCCTCCTCGTCCACCGAGAGGCCCTGTTCGGCGGCCATCTCCAGGGTGAGGTCGATCGGGAAGCCCCAGGTGTCGTGGAGCAGGAACACCTTGTCGCCGGCGAGGACCTTGCCGCCTGCGGCCTTGGTCTCGGTGACGGCGGTGTCGAGGATGTTGGTGCCGCCCTTGAGCGCCTTGAGGAAGGCGGCCTCCTCGGCGAGGGCGACGGTCTCGATGCGCTTGCGGTCGGTGATCAGCTCCGGGTACTGCTGCCCCATCGTCTCGATCACGACGTCGACCAGGGCCTTGACGACCGGTCCCTCGGCACCCATCAGGCGCATGTTGCGCACAGCGCGGCGCATGATGCGGCGCAGCACGTACCCGCGGCCCTCGTTGCCCGGCGTCACGCCGTCACCGATGAGCATCACGGAGGTGCGGATGTGGTCGGCGACCACGCGCATCGAGACGTCGGAGTCGTGCTTGTCGCCGTAGCGGACACCGGTCAGCTCGGTGGCCTTGTCCATGACGACGCGCAGGGTGTCGGTCTCGTACATGTTCTGTACGCCCTGCAGGATCATGGCGAGGCGCTCCAGGCCCAGACCCGTGTCGATGTTCTTCGACGGCAGGTCGCCGAGGATCGGGAAGTCCTCCTTGCCGTCACCGGCGCCGCGCTCGAACTGCATGAAGACCAGGTTCCAGATCTCCACGTACCGCTCGTCGTTGACGGCCGGGCCGCCCTCGACGCCGAACTCGGGGCCGCGGTCGTAGTTGATCTCGGAGCAGGGACCGCAGGGGCCGGGGACGCCCATGGACCAGAAGTTGTCCTTCTTGCCCAGGCGCTGGATGCGCTCGGCGGGAACGCCGATCTTCTCGCGCCAGATCTGCTCGGCCTCGTCGTCGTCGAGGTAGACCGTGATCCACAGCCGCTCGGGGTCGAGGCCGTAGCCGCCGTCCGCCACGGAGCTGGTGAGCAGCTCCCAGGCGTAGCCGATGGCCCCTTCCTTGAAGTAGTCGCCGAAGGAGAAGTTGCCGCACATCTGGAAGAACGTGCCGTGCCGGGTGGTCTTGCCGACCTCTTCGATGTCCGGCGTACGCACGCACTTCTGCACGCTGGTGGCGCGCGGGGCGGGCGGCTTCGTCTCGCCGAGGAAGTACGGCTTGAAGGGGACCATGCCCGCGTTGACGAGCAGCAGAGTCGGGTCGTCCGCGATGAGCGACGCCGAAGGGACGACGGTGTGACCGCGCTCCTCGAAGAAGCTCAGCCAGCGGCGACGAATTTCAGCCGACTCCATCAGTGGTCCTCATTCCGGTTGTACGACGTGTAGGGGAGCTTGCGGTACTTGGTGGCCTCAAGAGACCGGTCGGGTCCGACGGGCCCGGACGCCTCGACGACGAAGTGCGGGCGGACCGGGAGGTCCTGGTCGACCGGTGCCGCCAGGCCCAGCGCCTCGCCCAGCTCGGCTTCGCGGCGGGCCATGGACTCGCGGACGTCCAGGGCGAAGTCCTTGAGCTTGTGCCCCGTCTCGATCGCCTTGTCGGCAGCCTGCGCCGCGAGGCTCTCGGGGGTCAGCTGCTTGAGCTTCCGGTTGACCTTCGTGGTGGCCCAGACACCGGCGGCGGCGCCGGCGGTGAACCAGAACGTACGGCGGAACATGGCTGCGTCAGTCCTTCGGTCCGCGGGAGCTTCTGCCGTTGCGCTTCCTGCCGCGTGCGGACGGCACTGTGCGGCCGACGATCACCGAACGGCGGGCTGGTTCCGGTTCGGGGGCGGCCTTGCGGCCGATGGCCCGCCGCACCCCGTAGCCGAACGCGGCGACCTTGACGAGCGGGCCGCCGAAGGTCGAGGCGACGGTGGTGGAGAGCGCGGAGGCGTTCGAGGTGACTTCCTGGACGTCCGAGGCGATCGCGTCGACCTTGTCGAGCTGGGTCTGCGCGGACCGCACGGTGGCCGAGGCGTCGGCGAGCAGGGGGACGGCCTGCTCGGTCACGTCCGCCACGAGCTTGGTGGTCGCCCTGAGCGTCTGGGCCAGCCTCACCAGCACGACGGCGAGGAACGAAACCAGGATCGCCCAGAAGACGGCCACCAGGATCCCGGCCACCTCTCCACCGGACACAGTGCACCGCTCTCTAGCTTGTCGCTGTCTCTGTACTGTCTCTGTCAGTCTCTGCTCGGTCCGGCGACGGCCGCCGCAACAGCCGATCGTCGTCCCTTGAGCCTATCGCGCCGGTGGTCGCACCCCGTACCGCATTACGGGCGGGAAGGGCGGGCATTGCCATAAGGAGATTGTACGTAGAGCATTCCTGCAAGTACTCTGCGTGTTTCATGCGACGCCCCCAGCGCCCCATTCCGTCCCCCCACGGTCCGAGCGCCCCCACCACCCTCGGAAACCTCCCGGCGGAACTGAACAGATTCGTGGGACGCGAGAACGAACTCGTCCGTCTCGCTCAGCTACTGGACGAGTCCAGGCTCGTCACCATGGTCGGCGTGGGCGGCGTGGGCAAGACCCGCTGCGCCGCCAGGATCGCCGCACTTCTGGAGAAACGGTACTGCGACGGTGTCCGGATGGCCGAGCTCTCCGACATCCACGACCCCGAACTGCTGGAGCACGCCCTGGTCGACGCCCTGGGGCTGACCGATCACACCAGCAGACCGCCCCGCACGACCCTCGTCGAGCATCTGGCCGGGCGCCGGCTCCTGCTGGTGGTCGACGGATTCGAACACCTCGTGGACGCCTGCGCCGGACTGGTACGGGAACTGCTGCGCCGCGCCCCGGGGCTGCGGGTGCTGGCCGTCGGGCGGCTGCCGCTGGAGCTGGACGGGGAGCTCGTCTTCCCGCTCGCGCCGATGACGGACGAGGACGCGATGCTGCTCTTCACGGAGCGGGCCGTCGCCGTACGGCCGGACTTCCGGCTGACCGACGACAACCGCGTGACCACCCGCGAGCTGTGCCGCCGCCTGGACGGAATCCCGCTCGCCCTGGAACTGGCCGCCGGGCGGCTGCGCGCCCTGTCCACCGTCCAGGTGCTGCAACGCCTGGACGACCGCTTCCGGCTGCTGACCGGTTCGAGCCGCAGCGCGCTGGCGCGCCACCAGACCCTGCGCACGGCCATCGGCTGGAGCCATGAACTCTGCGCTCCGGAGCAGCGGCTGCTCTGGGCGCGGCTCTCGGTTTTTGCCGGACAGTTCGACCTGGAGGCCGTCGAGTACATCTGCAGCGGCGCCGATCTGCCGGCCGAGTCGGTGCTCGATGTGCTCTCCGGGCTGCTGGCGCAGTCCGTCGTGCTGCGCGAGGACTCGGCGCACGGCACCCGCTACCGGATGCTGGACACGGTCCGGGAGTACGGCGCGGAGTGGCTGGCGGCCACCGATGACACGGACCGGCTGCGGCGCCGCCACCGGGACTGGTACCTGGGGCTCGCGACCTGGTGCGAGCTCGACTGGTTCGGCCCGCGGCAGGCCGAGGTGGCGGGCCGGGCCGAGAGCGAGCTGCCGAACCTGCGGCGGGCGATGGAGTGTTCGCTGGAGAGCCCGGGCGAGGCCCATCTCGCGCAGTATCTGGCGGGCACCCTGTGGTTCCTCTGGGTGGGTTGCGGGCGGCTCTCGGAGGGCCGGCACTGGCTGGACCATGTGCTGGAGGAGGAGACCCCGCACGACTCCTCGCGACTGAAGGCGCTGTGGGTGCTCGGGCACGTGGCCGTGCTCCAGGGCGACCCGGTCGGTGCGGTCTGCGCGCTGCAGGAGTGCCGGGACGAGGCGGAGCGGGCCGGCGACTCCACGGCGCTCGCGTACGCGGTGCACCGGACGGGATGCCTGGCGCTGGTCACCGACGACATGGCGCGGGCACAGGAGCTGCTGGGCGACGCGCTGCGCCGCTACCGGGAGCTCGGCGAGCTGAACAGCAATGTCCTGATGGCACAGATCGAGCTCGCGATGGCCGTCGGATTCCACGGGGACCTGGACGGGGCGGCCGCCATCTGCGAAGAGGTCAGGGAGATCTGCGAGGACCACGGGGAGCGGTGGGCGCTGTCGTACGCGCTGTACGTGCTGGCCTTCGCGACGTTGCAGCGCGACCGTCCGGACCGGGCCCGGGAACTGCTCGGCCAGTCGCTGGCGATCAGCCACACCTTCCACGATCTGCTCGGATCGGTGCTCGCCCTGGAGCTGCTGGCGCTGGTCACGGCCATCGAGGGCGATGCGGCGGAGGCAGCGGTGCTCCAGGGGGCCGCCGACCGGATCTGGCCGTCGGTGGGGCTGCCGCTGTTCGGATCGGCTCACTACGGGCAGCCCCGGGCCCGCTGCGAGGAGCTGGCCCGCCGGGAGCTGGGCGACGTCCGCTACGAGTCGGGGCTGTGCACGGGCGGCCTGCTGGATCCGGACGCGGCGGTGGCCAGGGCTCTGGCGAGCGGCCCGGCGGACCGCCGCGAGACCCCGGAGCGACGGCCGGGAACGCCGCCGGGCCACCGGGAGAACGCTCAGGCCCGCCGCCTCCCGTACATCCGGGAGGGGCGGGCCTGAGCGCTGGTGAGAGCGGCTACGCCTGGATCAGCGGGCGTAGTACTCGACGACGAGCTGCTCGTCGCAGATGACGGGGATTTCCTTGCGGTTCGGGTCCCGGTCAAGGCGGAAGGCCAGGGCCTTCAGGTTCACCTGCAGGTAGCGCGGGGTCTCGCCGTCGGGGGCGTAGCCACCCTCGCGGGCCACCTGGAAGGGGTGCTTGTCGCGGCTGCGCTCGCGGACCATCACGATGTCATCGGGACGGACGCGGAACGACGGCTTGTCGACCTTGCCGCCGTTGACCTCGATGTGACCGTGCACGACCATCTGACGGGCCTGGTAGATGGTGCGGGCGATGCCCGAACGCAGGACCAGCGCGTCGAGACGGCGCTCGAGCTCGACGACCAGCGCCTCGCCCGTCTTGCCCTCGGCCTTCTTGGCGCGGTCGTACGCGCGCGCCATCTGGCGCTCGCTGATGTCGTACTGGGCACGCAGACGCTGCTTCTCCAGCAGACGGACCTTGTAGTCCGAGTTCTGCTTGCGGCCCCGGCCGTGCTCGCCCGGCGGGTAGGGGCGGGCCTCGAAGTACTTGACGGCCTTCGGCGTCAGTGCGATGCCGAGCGCGCGGCTCTTCTTGACCTTGGGACGCGACTGGTTAGGCACGTTCTCCAGACCTCCGTTGTAGGTTAGGTTAGGCTCACCTTACTTGAGGAGATCGCATGTCTCGCCCGGGGAACACCAGTCACATCACGGACAGCACTGACAGCGTCGACACCCCTCGGGGTGCCGATACGACGGAGGACCGATCAGATCGTGGTCAGCCGCGTCCCGGCGGGCTTGAAACCACTCGGATGCCGTCAGCAGCCGAGCGCACACGAACTCTCGTACAGAGTACCTGCTCGTCGGTACTGCTCATCCCCGGGCTGGACGTGGCCGACTCGGACCGGCTGATGCCGGTGACCAGAAGCGTGGGTCCCGACGGGGATCTGTTCCTGGAACTCCCCGCGGATTCCCCGGTCGTACGGGCCGCGACGCATGCCGAGGACGACGGGCCGACCGCTGTACTGCAGGTCACGGACGTCGCTCCGGTCTCCGTCCCGCACCGGATCCGCGGCCGCGCGTGGGTCTCGGGCCGGCTCACCACCGTACCCGGCATGTCCGGGCCCGGCCGGATGATGCTCCGGCTGGAGACGGACGAGGCGTACGTCGACGATCTGTGGGGCGCGCAGGAGGTCGGTCCGGAGGAATTCCGGGACGCCGAACCCGACCCGCTGGCCGGGTACGAGACGGAGCTGCTGCAGCATCTGCACGCGGGCCACGGCGAGCAGCTGGCTTCGCTGTGCGGGCTGCTGGGCGAACGGGCGGCCGGTCGCTGCCCGGCCCATCTGCCGTCCGTCGTGCCGCTCGCGCTGGACCGGTACGGGCTGCGGCTGCGGCTGTGCGAGGCCGGGGGGCGGTGCTACGACGGGCGCTTCGAGTTCCCCGCTCCGGTGCGGGACGTCGTCGAACTGCGCCAGGCCATGTACACCCTCTTCGAGGCGGCGGAGCTCTGAACGGGGGCGCGGCTCCCGCCCGCTCTCAGCCCTCCTCTCAGCCCTCGGACCGCCCGGAGCCGCCGTCGCCGGCCGTGCGGCCGAGCCGCTCGCGGACCCGCTCCACCACATCGGCGTAGCGCGCCTCCGCGCCGTAGCGCGTGGGCCGGTAGTAGTGCTTGTCGCGTACCGCGTCCGGTGCGTACTGCTGGGCGGCGATCCCGCCGGGGACGTCGTGCGGATACACATAGCCCTGGGCGTGGCCCAGCTTGGCGGCGCCCTTGTAGTGACCGTCGCGCAGATGGGCCGGGACGGGGCCCGCGAGGCCGTTGCGCACGTCTTCCTGGGCGGCGGAGATCGCGAGCGTCGCCGCGTTGGACTTGGGGGCGAGGGCCAGGGCGATGGTGGCGTGGCTCAGGATGAGCGCCGCCTCCGGGAAACCGATCATGGCGACCGCCTGGGCGGCCGCCACAGCGGTGGGCAGCGCCGTGGGGTCGGCGAGGCCGATGTCCTCACTGGCCGAGATCATCAGCCGTCGGCCGATGAACCGGGGGTCCTCCCCCGCCTCGATCATCCGGGCCAGGTAGTGCAGTGCGGCATCCACGTCGGAACCGCGGATGGACTTGATGAGCGCGCTCGCCACGTCGTAGTGCTGGTCGCCGTCCCGGTCGTACTTGACGGCCGCGCGGTCGACGGTCTCCTCCAGGGTCAGGAGGCTGATCTCCTTCTCCTGCTTGGACAGCGCGGCACCGGCCGCGGCCTCCAGGGCCGTCAGCGCCCGGCGGGCGTCGCCGCCCGCGATCCGCAGCAGATGCGCCTCGGCCTCCTCCGGCAGCGTCACCGCGCCGCCGAGCCCGCGCTCGTCGGCCAGAGCGCGCCTGAGCAGACCGCGCAGATCGTCGTCGGTGAGCGATTCCAGGGTGAGCAGCAGCGAGCGGGACAGCAGGGGCGAGATGATCGAGAAATACGGATTCTCTGTGGTCGCCGCGATCAGCGTCACCCAGCGGTTCTCCACTGCCGGGAGCAGGGAGTCCTGCTGCGCCTTGGAGAAGCGGTGGATCTCGTCGAGGAAGAGGACGGTCTCCTTGCCGTAGCCACCGGTGGCGCGGCGGGCACCCTCGATGACGGCGCGGACCTCCTTCACGCCCGCGGTGATCGCGGAGAGCTCGACGAAGCGCTTGTTGGTGGCCTTGCTGACCACGTACGCCAGAGTCGTCTTCCCGATGCCGGGCGGGCCCCAGAGGATGACCGACGACGGGCCCGCCGGCCCGCCGTTCCCCTCGCCGACGAGGCGGCGCAGCGGCGAGCCCGGCTTGAGCAGATGCTGCTGGCCGACGACCTCGTCGAGGGTGCGCGGGCGCATCCGGACAGCCAGCGGGCTGCTGGACGGGTCCTTCTCCTGGCGGTCTTCGGCGGCTGCGGTAAAGAGGTCGGGCTCCACGTTTTGAAGCCTATGTCACGGCACTGACATCCCTGCCGGGCCCGGTCGCCCCTGAGGCAGGAGTGATCCGGTCAGCGGGTCCAGAAGTCCCACCAGCGGGTCAGGATCAGCATGCCGATGATGCCGACCCACAGGACCGGCGGCACCCAGTGGAACTCCGTGAGTCCGTTGCGCAGCCAGTTCGGCGCGGGAATGATCCGGTGCTTGATGTTGTGCGTGGTGACGTAGCAGAACATGAAGATCGTGGCGACCCAGGCCAGGCAGCACCAGAGGCAGAGCGAGTTGATGTCGTAGAGCGACTGGTACTGGAGCCAGGTGCAGAAGCCGACGCCGAACAGTGTGCCGGCGTTCATCCCGAGCCAGTACCAGCTGCGGAAGCGGGCGCCCGCGAGCAGCGCCAGTCCGATCCCGATGATCACGGGGTAGGTGGCCATGCCGAGCATCGGGTTCGGGAAGCCGAAGGCGGCCGCCTGGTCGCTCTTCATGATGTTGCTGCACGCGACAACTGGGTTGAGGCTGCACCCCGGTGTGAAGTTGGGGTCCTCCAGCAACTTGAACTTGTCGATCGTGATGATCCAGGCGGCGAGGAGCCCGGCGGCGCCGGTGATCACCAGCAGCAGTGCGAGCGCCCGGCTGCCGCCGATGGTCTTCTTCCCGCCGTCCTCGTCCTGTTCGGAGGAGGGATGGTCAACCGCTGCAGTCGTCATATCGCCGTTCCATCAGTGAGTGGCCTGCTGGGCACGGTCATTGTGCCGTACCACGGCACCGGTCCTCTGTTCGATGGACATAAAGGTGTACTCAAGGTCTGCGCACGGCCGGCACGGAACTCAGAGGTCCGGAAGATGCTCTGTGCGATGGCCGGACTCGCGGCGGAGGTACGCGACCCGGGGAAGTGCTGGGGCCAACTGGCCGCCGTCGACGGCCCGGACCTGGGATCCGGCAGGGCGAAGCCGTCAGTGTCCGGGCGCCGGTCAGGGTGGGAAGAGCACGCTCGCGGAAGCCGTGACGAGGGGGCCGTGCCGGTGCTCGGCGTCGATCCGGCCCACACCGACTGCCGTTGGCATTCCCGGCCGACATCGTCCGGCAGGGTGAATCCGCACCCGCCGGGTTGACGCGACGGCTGTCCGGGATGGCCGGCGGAACGGGAATCCGCCCGCCTGCCACCCCGGACACGGCCTAGGTCAGACGCTCGCGGATCGTCCCGGCCACGTCGCTCAGGGACACGGGCGTCTGCTCGCCGGACTCCATGTCCTTGAGCTGGACGACGCCCTCGGCCAGGTCGCGCTCGCCCGCGACGATCGTGAAGCGGGCTCCCGACCGGTTCGCGCTCTTCATCGCGCCCTTGAGGCCGCGGTTCCCGTACGCGAAGTCCGCCGCCACACCCTCGCGGCGCAGCTGCGTGACGATGCCGAAGAGCACCCGGCGGGCCTCCTCGCCGAGCGGCACCGCGAAGACACTGGTGGCGGCGGGCAGTTCGAGCTCGATCCCCTCCGCCTCCAGCGCGAGCACCGTACGGTCCACGCCGAGCGCCCAGCCGACCGACGGGAGCGCCGGTCCGCCGATCATCTCGGACAGACCGTCGTAGCGGCCGCCGCCGCCCACCGCGGACTGCGAGCCGAGCCCGTCGTGGACGAACTCGAAGGTCGTGCGGGTGTAGTAGTCGAGGCCGCGCACGAGCTTCTCGTCGTCCTCGTACACCACCCCTGCCGCGGAGAGCAGGTCGCGCACCTCCTCGTGGTACGCCTTGCAGGCGTCGCAGAGGTAGTCGCGCAGCACCGGGGCGCCGGTCAGCTGCTTCTGTACCTCGGGCCGCTTGTCGTCCAGGACCCGGAGCGGGTTGATCTCGATGCGGCGGCGGGTCTCCTCGTCCAGGTCGAGCTCTCGCAGGAAGCCCTGGAGGGCGTCCCGGTAGACGGGGCGGCACTCCTTGTCGCCCAGCGAGTTGAGCAGGATGCGGAAGTTCCGCAGGCCCAGCGCGCGGTACGCCTGGTCGGCCAGGATGATCAGCTCGGCGTCCAGCGCCGGGTCCTCGGCGCCGATCGCCTCGGCACCGACCTGCGAGAAGTGCCGGTATCGGCCCTTCTGCGGGCGCTCGTAGCGGTAGTACGAGCCGGAGTACCAGAGCTTCACGGGCAGGTTGCCGAGCTTGTGGAGGTTGGCCTCCAGTGCGGCGCGGAGCACGGAGGCGGTGCCCTCGGGGCGCAGTGCCAGCTGGGAGCCGCCCTTGGTGGTGAGGGTGTACATCTCCTTGGTCACGATGTCGGTGGACTCACCGACACCGCGCGAGAAGAGCGCGACGTCCTCGAAGCCGGGGGTCTCGATGTAGCCGTAGCCGGAGTCCTTCAGGGGTGCGGCGATGGCCTCGCGCACCGCGAGGTACTTGGCGGAGTCGGGCGGGGTCAGGTCGTACGTACCCTTGGGGGCCTTGAAAGTGCTCACGGGATGTCTCTCGTCACATTCCTCGTCGGGGCGCGTCCATACCGTGCAGATACGGATTCGAGGCGCGCTCGCGGCCGATGGTCGTCTGGGGGCCGTGGCCGGACAGCACCACGGTCGAGTCGTCGAGCGGCAGGCACACACGGGCCAGCGACTCGAGCAGCTCGGCGTGGTCGCCGCCGGGCAGGTCGGTGCGTCCGACGGAGCCGGCGAAGAGCAGGTCGCCCGAGAAGAGGATCTGCGGAACATCCGCGGCCTCGGGCATCCTGAACGTCACCGACCCCTTGGTATGGCCGGGCGCATGCGCGACACCGAACTCCAGACCGGCCAGCTTCAGCCGGGCGCCGTCACTCAGTTCCTTGACGTCGTCCGGCTCCCCCACCGTCAGCTCGCCCATGAGCGGCATCCCGATGGAGCGGCCGAGGGCCTTCTCCGGGTCGCTCATCATGTACCGGTCCTCCGGGTGGATCCAGGCAGGGACGTCGTGCGCGCCGCACACCGGGACGACCGAGGCGACATGGTCGATGTGGCCGTGGGTCAGTACGACGGCGACGGGCTTCAGCCGATGCTTCTTCAGCGCTTCCTCGACTCCGGCCGCGGCCTGGTGGCCCGGGTCGATGATCACGCACTCCTCGCCTGCGGCCGGGGCGACCAGATAACAGTTGGTCCCCCAGGCCCCTGCGGGGAACCCGGCAATGAGCACGATCGTCCTTAATGGTCGTCCGACGGTGGATTGCGACTGAGAAGGTCGCGGCAGTTCAGAGCCTACCGGCGCTCCTCATTCCACAGCTAACCCATATACGGTACGGGGCAGCCAAGGCCCCATCACACGACCTACAAGGAGATCACCCGGTGGTCAGCAGCGATCAGCGGCGGCGGCAGCTCGCCAGGGAGAAGTTCGAGCGGCAGCAGCAGCGCCGGGAGGAGGCCCGCCGCAGGACGAGGCGGCTGACGGTCGTCATCGCGTCCGCAGTGGCCGTGGTGGCGGTCATCGGTGTGGGCTCCTATCTCGCCCTCGACGACGACGGCAAGAAGGACAAGGCGGACGCCGCCGCGAGTGCGAGCCCTTCGGACAGCGCGTCGCCGAAGAAGAGCGAGGCGCCCGAGCCCGCGATGAAGATCGACAAAAAGGCCGAGTACGAGATGTCGCTCAAGACGAGCCAGGGCGACATCGCGTTCACGATGGACGCGGCGAAGACGCCGCACACCACGAACTCCTTCAAGTCGCTGGCCGACAAGGGCTTCTTCGACGGCACCAAGTGCCACCGGCTGACCACGCAGAACATCTTCGTCCTGCAGTGCGGCGACCCCAAGGGCGACGGCACGGGCGGCCCCGGCTACACGATCCCGGACGAGAACCTGACCGCGCTGGGCAAGGCGGGCAAGGACGGCACGGTCACCTACCCGGCGGGCACGGTGGCGATGGCGAACACCGGCCAGGCGCACACCGGTGGCAGCCAGTTCTTCCTGGTGTACAAGGACAGCAAGCTGCCGCCCACCTACACCCCGTTCGGCACGATGGACGACGCCTCGCTGAAGGCCGTCAAGGACATCGGTGCGGCGGGCGCGGAGGGCGGCGCCCCCGACGGTGCGCCGAAGAAGGCCGTGAACATCTCGAAGGCCGCTGTCGACAAGTCGTGACCGGCTCGGGGCGGCCGGACCGGGCCGTCCGGTGACGACGGGCGCGGGCCGGATTTTTTTCGGCGGCGCTGAGTGCGGACAGCCGGGCGGCCGGTCGCCTAGATTGGCGTTGTGCAGGGCGGGCGCTGCCCGCCCCAGGAAACTGTGGACGATGCCAGGGGGGCGAACCCTCTCGCGGGCATCAGGTGGAGGAGGCGCTGTGAGCAGCGACCCGTGGGGCCGTGTCGATGAGACCGGCACCGTGTACGTGCGGACAGCCGACGGCGAGCAGGTCGTCGGATCGTGGCAGGCGGGTTCCCCCGAGGAGGCTCTGGCCTACTTCGAGCGCAAGTACGAGGGCATTGTGGTCGAGATCGGCCTCCTCGAACGGCGGGTGAAGACCACCGACCTGTCGGCGAAGGACGCGACGACCGCCATCGAGCATCTGCGTCTGCAGGTGGACGAGCATCACGCCGTCGGTGACCTCGACGCGCTGCGCAAGCGGCTCGACGCGCTCGTCGCGACGGTCGACTCGCGGCGCGAGGAGCGCAAGGCCCAGAAGGCGAAGCAGACCGACGAGGCGAAGCACGCCAAGGAGGCCCTGGTCGCCGAGGCCGAGGAGCTGGCGCAGAGCGAGCAGTGGCGCTCCGCGGGCGAGCGGCTCCGTGCGCTCGTCGACACGTGGAAGGGCCTGCCGCGGCTCGACCGCAAGTCCGACGACGAGCTGTGGCACCGCTTCTCGCACGCCCGCTCGGCGTTCTCCAAGCGCCGCAAGGCGCACTTCGCATCGTTGGACGCCCAGCGCGAGGAGGCCCGCAAGGCCAAGGAGAAGCTGGTCGTCGAGGCGGAGTCGCTCTCCGGTTCCACGGACTGGGGGGCCACGGCCGCCCGCTACCGCGACCTGATGACGGAGTGGAAGGCGGCGGGCCGCGCCCAGCGCGAGGCCGAGGACGATCTGTGGAACCGCTTCCGCGGTGCCCAGGACGTCTTCTTCGCCGCCCGCAGCGAGGTCTTCGCGGAGCGGGACGCGGAGCAGGGCGAGAACCTCAAGCTCAAGGAGGAGCTCGCCGTCGAGGCCGAGCGACTGGTGCCGGTGAAGGACCTGAAGGCGGCCAGAGCCGCGTTCCGGGCCATCAACGAGCGCTGGGAGGCCATCGGCCACGTACCGCGTGACTCCCGCCCGAAGGTCGAGGGGCGGATGCACACGGTGGAGCGGGCGCTCCAGGAGGCCGAGGAGTCGGAGTGGCGGCGGACGAACCCCGAGGCGCGGGCACGCGCCGCGGGTCTGACCGGTCAGCTCCAGGCGGCCGTGGACAAGCTGCGTACGCAGATCGACACGGCCCGCGCCTCGGGCAACAACGCCCGCGCCGACAAGCTGGCCAAGGAGCTGGAGGGCCGGCAGGCGCTGCTGGACCAGGCGCTGAAGGGGCTCGAGGAGTTCGGCGGCTGAGGCCCTGAGGCAGGCACCGCAAAGGAAAGGGGCTCCCGTACATGGGTACGGGAGCCCCTTTTCCGTATGTGTGTCACGGCCTGCGGGCCGAGGTCACCCGGTAGACGTCGTAGACGCCCTCCACGCCCCGTACCGCCTTCAGTACGTGGCCGAGGTGCTTCGGGTCGCCCATCTCGAAGGTGAAGCGTGACGTGGCCACCCGGTCCCGGGAGGTCTGGACGGCCGCCGACAGGATGTTGACGTGCTGGTCCGACAGGACACGGGTGACGTCCGAGAGCAGCCGGGAACGGTCGAGGGCCTCGACCTGGATGGCGACCAGGAAGACCGAGGACTGGGTCGGCGCCCACTCGACGTCCAGGATCCGTTCCGGCTGCTGCGACAGCGAGTCGACGTTGACGCAGTCGGCGCGGTGCACGGAGACGCCGCTGCCCCGGGTGACGAAGCCGATGATCGGGTCGCCGGGGACGGGCGTGCAGCAGCGGGCCAGTTTGACCCAGACGTCCTCGACGCCCTTGACGACCACGCCCGGGTCGGCGTTGGAGCGGCGCTTGTTGCGGCTGCGCGAGGGCGGCGAGCTCTCCGCGATGTCCTCGTTGGCCTCGTCCTCGCCGCCGAGCGCCTGGACCAGCTTCTGCACGACTCCGGCGGCCGCGACATGTCCCTCGCCGATCGCCGCGTACAGGGACGAGATGTCGGGGTAGCGCATCTCGTGGGCGAGGGTGACCAGGGAGTCGCCGGTCAGGATGCGCTGGATCGGCAGGTTCTGCTTGCGCATGGCGCGCGCGATGGCGTCCTTGCCCTGCTCGATCGCCTCGTCGCGGCGCTCCTTGGAGAACCAGGCGCGGATCTTGTTGCGGGCGCGGGGGGACTTGACGAAGCCCAGCCAGTCCCGGGAGGGGCCGGCGCCGGCCGCCTTGGAGGTGAAGACCTCCACCAGATCGCCGTTGTCGAGCGTCGATTCGAGCGGTACGAGCCGCCCGTTGACCCGTGCTCCTATCGTCCGGTGGCCGACCTCCGTGTGCACCGCGTACGCGAAGTCGACCGGGGTCGCACCCGCGGGCAGCGCTATGACGTCGCCCTTGGGCGTGAAGACGAAGACCTCGTTGCGGGAGAGGTCGAAGCGCAGCGACTCCAGGAACTCGCTGGGGTCCTCGGTCTCCTTCTGCCAGTCCAGGAGCTGGCGCAGCCAGGCCATGTCGTTGACGGTGTCCTGGCTCCGGCCGCCGCCCGTGTTCTTGGGGACGTCGGTGCGGACCTTGGAGGCGCCGGCGACGGCCTCCTGCTTGTACTTCCAGTGCGCGGCGATGCCGTACTCGGCGCGGCGGTGCATGTCGAAGGTGCGGATCTGCAGCTCGACGGGCTTGCCGCTGGGACCGATCACCGTGGTGTGCAGCGACTGGTACATGTTGAACTTGGGCATCGCGATGTAGTCCTTGAACCGGCCGGGGACCGGATTCCATCGCGCGTGGACGGTGCCGAGCGCCGCGTAGCAGTCGCGGACGGTGTCGACGAGGACCCTGATGCCCACAAGGTCGTAGATCTCGGCGAAGTCCCGGCCCCGGACGATCATCTTCTGGTAGACGCTGTAGTAGTGCTTCGGCCGTCCCGTGACGGTGGCCTTGATCCGGGCGGCGCGCAGGTCGGCCTGGACCTCGTCGGTCACTATGGCGAGGTATTCGTCGCGCTTGGGGGCCCGCTCGGCGACCAGACGCACGATTTCGTCGTACATCTTGGGGTAGAGGATCGCGAAGGCGAGGTCCTCCAGCTCCCACTTGATGGTGTTCATGCCCAGGCGGTGCGCCAGCGGGGCGTAGATCTCAAGCGTCTCGCGGGCCTTCTTCTCCTGCTTCTCCCGCTTGAGGTAGCGCATGGTGCGCATGTTGTGCAGCCGGTCGGCGAGCTTGATGACGAGGACCCGGGGGTCCTTGGCCATGGCGACGACCATCTTGCGTACGGTCTCGGCCTGGGCGGCCTCGCCGAACTTGACCTTGTCCAGCTTGGTGACGCCGTCGACGAGCAGGGCGACCTGGTCGCCGAAGTCGCGGCGCAGGGTGTCCAGGCCGTACTCGGTGTCCTCGACCGTGTCGTGCAGCAGCCCGGCCATCAGCGTGGCCGGGTCCATGCCCAGCTCGGCGAGGATGGTCGTGACGGCGAGCGGATGCGTGATGTACGGGTCGCCGCTCTTGCGCTTCTGGCCGCGGTGCCAGCGCTCGGCGACCTGGTAAGCACGCTCGATCTGGCGCAGCGTGGCCGTCTCGATCTTGGGGTCGTTGCTGCGGACGATACGGAGCAGCGGTTCGAGCACCGGGTTGTACGGGCTGGAGCGCTGCACGCCGAGGCGGGCCAGCCTGGCCCTCACCCGGTTGGACGAGCCGCCGGAGCGGGTCGTGGGGGCGCTCGGCGGCACCGGCCTGGCCGCGGGCTTCGCAGGAGGCTTCGGGGCGGACGCGGCCGGGGAGGCGGGTACGGCCGGCTGTGCGGGGGAAGCGGGCGCTCCCCCGGCTGCCGGGGTGCCCGCCCGGTCCGGGCCCTTGCCGGGCTCGGGGGCCGGGGGCTTCGGCTTGTCCGCCGGCTGCTTCCTTCCGGGCGTGGCTGAGGCCGCCGCGGGCTTGTCGGGCTGCGGGGCGGCGACTGGCTGGGCCTCGTCTGGCAAGAGCGCTCCTCGTGCGGATCCGGGTACCCGGAGAGGCCATCGTATCGACCCTGCGGCCGGTCCTCGCCCGGGGACCGTGAGACTCCTGACAACGCGGGACGGGCACCCGGTTGTTCCCGGGTGCCCGTCCTTTGTCTGCGGGTGTGGCAATAGCCCTCGTGTGCCGTTGGGCCGGGGACCGGCCCCGCCCAGCCGTGCAGTGCCCATCAAGTGCTCGCATTCGGGGCGCGTAGCTCAGACGGTGAGGGCGGAGAGACCCCGCCCCCTCCTATCCTGCCCCGTCAGTACCGCGGGTCGCCGCACGTGGGCCCGACCGGAGTCGGGCGATGCCTCAGCTCCACCGCAAGAGGGCTGCCCCCTTGACCTTCATCTCCTTGTTCGCGGCAACGTTGCCCCACGGCACCGTTATCTTGCCGCTCTTCCCGCAGCCGGCGTCGTACCAGGTCTTCTTCCCCTTGGAATTGAAGCCCTTGGCCTTCACACAGATGCTGCCCCCCTTGAAGACCTTCCAGGCGTAGACCATCTTCATGCCCTTGAAATGGTTCCTCCCGTTGAGATGCCAAGCAGCGGCATCAGGAAGATCCAATCAGGTAGCCACATAATCTGTCATCGATTTTTGAGCCACTCTCGAGCTCAATAGTGATACTGATGCGCAAACGCGAATCGGGCGCCCAAAAAAATCCTGGACACCCGATTCGTACATGCGGTACTCACACGCGGATTAGCGCCTCCAGCGGAGCGTCCGCCAGACCCTGTTCCAGCCGGGCACGGCCGTCCAGGAAGCCGAGCTCCATGAGGACCGCGACGCCCGCGACCTCGGCACCGGCCCGCCGGATCAGCTCCAGCGAGGCCTCGGCGGTGCCGCCGGTGGCGAGGACGTCGTCGATGACCATGATCCGGTCGTCGGCGGACAGGTCCCCCGCGTGGATCTCGATCTCGGCGGTGCCGTACTCCAGCTCGTACGCCTGGCTGAGCGTGGCTCCGGGCAGCTTGCCCGCCTTACGGACGGGTACGAAGCCGAGCCCGGCCCGGACCGCGACCGGGGCGGCCAGAATGAAGCCGCGCGCCTCCAGGCCGACGACCTTCGTGGCGCCGTGCCGTACGCACAGCTCCGCGAGGGTGTCGGTGAGGGCCGCGAACGCCGCCGGGTCCGCGAGCAGCGGGGTGATGTCCTTGAACAGCACACCCGGCTTCGGGTAGTCCGGGATGTCGCGGATCCGGCTGAGCAGGAGCTCGCGGGTGCTCTCGGTGGTGCTGGTCATCGACGCTTCCCCGGGGTCCGGCCATGACCCCTGGGGGGCTGCTGGCGCTGGCCGACGACCGCGGCGGCGGGGGCGGCGTCCTGCGGGAAGCCGTCGTCCGACGGGTCGTCCTCGGCGGACTCGCCCTTGGCGGCGGCTGCCGCGCGCTTGGCGAGGACCCGCTTCTTCAGGGCCTTCATCTGCGGGTCGCGTTCCTTGAGGTCGGCGACGAGCGGGGTGGCAATGAAGATCGAGGAGTACGCACCGGCCGCGAGGCCGACGAACAGCGACAGCGAGATGTCGTTCAGCATGCCGGCGCCGAGGACGCCACCGCCGATGAAGAGCAGACCGGCGACGGGGAGCAGGGCCACGACGGTGGTGTTGATGGAACGGACCAGCGTGCCGTTGATCGAGCGGTTGGCGATCTCGCTGTACGTCCAGCGGGTCTGCTTGGTGATGTCCTGTGTGCTCTCCCTGAGGCTGTCGAAGACGACGACCGTGTCGTAGAGGGAGTAGCCGAGGATGGTCAGCAGACCGATCACGGTGCCCGGGGTGACTTCGAAGCCGACCAGGGCGTAGATGCCGACCGTGATGGTGATGTCGTGGATCAGCGCGACCAGGGCCGCGATGGCCATGCGCCACTCGAAGGCGATGGCCAGGTAGATCACCACGAGGACCATGAAGACGCCGAGGCCGGTCCAGGCCTTGTTGGCGATCTGCTCACCCCAG
Organism: Streptomyces atratus; assembly: GCF_900119365.1. Lineage (GTDB taxonomy): Bacteria > Actinomycetota > Actinomycetes > Streptomycetales > Streptomycetaceae > Streptomyces > Streptomyces atratus_B. The sequence goes on along the minus strand of NZ_FPJO01000003.1, from coordinate 365,511 downwards.
CTGGGGCCGACCAGGTCGGCGGCGATCTTCTCCGCCGGGACGTCGAGGTCCTTGGAGAGCTTGTTCTTGATCTCGTCGGACTTCGCGGTGTCGACCTCGGTGATCTGGATGCGCAGACCGCCGTTGCCGAGCTTCTGGACGATCGCCTGGTGGCCGGATGCCTCCGTGGCCAGGTCCTCCGCCTCGGCGACGGTGACGCTGGTCTTCGGGGTGGTGAAGACGGCGCCGCCCTTGAACTCGATGCCCATGTTCAGGCCGCTGACCGCCAGGCCGACGATGGCCGTGATGGTGATCAGGATCGAGATCCCGTACCAGATCTTGCGCTTGCCGATGAAGTCGTAGCCGACCTCGCCTCGGTAGAGACGGGCGCCGAGAGTGCCGAGTCGCGACATCTCACGCCTCCTTCGGGTCAGTGGGGGCGTTGACACGACGCGAGCGGCGCAGCGGCGGCTTGGCGCCGAGCCGCTTCGGGTCCAGGCCGGACCACGGGTGACCGCCGGCGAAGAACTTCGTACGGGCCATCAGCGTCATGACGGGCTTGGTGAAGAGGAACACCACGACCACGTCGAGCAGGGTGGTGAGACCCAGCGTGAAGGCGAAGCCCTGGACCTTGCCGACGGTGACCACGAAGAGCACCGCCGCGGCGAGGAACGACACGAAGTCGGAGACCAGGATGGTGCGCCGGGCGCGCGGCCACGCCCGCTCGACGGCCGGGCGGAGCGTGCGGCCCTCGCGGATCTCGTCGCGGACCCGTTCGAAGTACACGATGAAGGAGTCCGCGGTGATACCGATGGCCACGATGGCGCCGCAGACCGCCGGGAGGTTCAGCGCGAAGCCGATGGCCGGGCCGAGCAGCGACATGATCGTGTAGGTCAGGATGCCGGAGACCAGGAGGCTCAGGAGCGCGATGAACGCGAGTCCCCGGTAGTAGGCCACCAGGTAGATGACCACCAGGGCCAGACCGATGGCACCGGCGATCAGACCCGCCTGGAGCTGCTCGCCGCCGAGTGCGGCAGTGACGGTGGTGACGCTCTGCTCCTTGAACGAGAGCGGGAGCGCACCGTAGGAAAGCACGTTGGCCAGGTCGTCGGCGGACTGCTGGGTGAAGCTGCCGGAGATCTCGGCGTTGGCGCTCAGTGCCGCGCGCACGTAGGGCGCCGAGACGACTTCACCGTCGAGCGCGATGGCGAACTGGTTCTGCGGCGACTGCTGCTGGGCGAGCTGGCCCGTAATCTTCTGGAACTTCTTGGCGCCGCCCTTGGTGAACTCCATCTGAACGATCCACTGACCGTTCTGGTCGATCGCCGCCTTGGCGCTGTCCACGTCCGTGCCGGACACCTGGGCCGGGCCGAGGACGTACTTCGCGTCGCCCTCGGAGCTGCACGCGACGACCGTGTCGGTCGGCTTGGCACCCAGGGCGGCCTTGGACCGGGACGCCTTGCTGGAGCAGTCGAGCGCCGCGAACTGCTTCTGCAGCTTGGCCGCGGCGGCTTCGTCGGCGGCGGACGCAGACGGCGTGCCGTCCGCCTTGGGCGTGGTGCTCGCCTTCGGCGTGGGCGTGGAGTCGGCCTTGAGTGCGCCGGTGACCGCGCGGCCCTGGGTGGTGGCGCTCGCACTCGGCGTCGCCGACGACTTCCCCTTGTCGGCGGTGGGGGCGCTCGGGCTGCCGGACGGGGTGGACTTGCCGGACGACGAGGCGCTGGGCATCGGGGTTGGCGTGCCCTGGGCGACGGTCAGCACCGGCCGGAAGTAGAGCTTGGCCGTGGTACCGACCTGCTCCCGGGCCTGGGCGGAGTTCGTGCCCTTGGGGATGTTGACGATGATGTTGCTCTTGCCCTGCGTCTGGACCTCGGCCTCGGAGACACCAAGACCATTGACACGGCGTTCCATGATCTGGACCGCCGTGTCCATGTTGGTCTTGTTGATCGCCGATTCCTGGCCCGGCTCGCTCTTCGCCTCAAGCGTGATGGACGTGCCGCCCGCCAGGTCGATGCCCAGCCGTGGGGTCGGCTGATCGGCCAGGAACATCCCGCCGGTGAGCGCGACCACGGCGATCAGGATCAGGGCCAGGGAACGCCCCGGCCTGCCCTGACCGCCGGCCGGCGCTCGCCTCTTCTTCGGTGCTGCCACCTTCTCGTTTCTCCCTGTCCAACCGCCCCGCGCCGGGTACGCGCCCGAGCGGCCACGAAGTGTAGTGGGGACCCGCCCCCGCAGAAGATCGCACGGGCCGGGGAACGCCGGACGCCGATGGTCTCACGGCATTCCCCGGGCGTGGCTTACTTCGCGTCGGCCTCGCCGTCGTCCTTGCCCTCGGACTTCTTGCCGGACTCGGCGTCCTTCGGCTCGGCCTCGTCGGCCTTCTTGCCCAGATCGATCCGGGCGTCGTCCGCGTCGTCCTCGTCGGTGCCGGCCTCGGTCAGCGAGGAGGCGTCGTCGGGAACGACCGTGCCGTCGAGGTCGCTCTCGTCGTCGCCGTGGACGATGCGGTTGTACTCCGCGTCGTCGAGGACGGCGCCGATGGCGTTCTTGGCGTAGACGGCGTGGACGCCGGGCGCGATCTCAAGGAGAACCGTGTCGTCGTGCAGCTCCTTGACGGTGGCGTACATGCCCCCGATCGTCCGGACGCCGGTGCCGGGCTGCATCTCGTTGCGCATCTGGGCGGCGGCCGCCTGCTTCTTCTTGGCGGACCGCGTCATCAGGAACATGGCCCCGATGAGCACGATGAAGGGGAGGAGGGTCACGGGATTCACGGGACGAGTTTCCTTCGCACGACCGCACTGGAAGGCGGCCTGTATCTACGGGGGTGGGTACACCGACCTGTAAGGGCGGCATCGGCGGAGTCTAAGCGAGTCCGCATCGATGGAACAACGCCCAAAGCCGCCGTGTGGTTCCTGCTCCGGTCAACCTGTGACACATCACGCCCCGAACAGGCCCTGTTGTCCCTTTCCGCCTTGCTGCGGAGGCACGAGACCCAGGTGGGCCCAGGCCGCGGGCGTCGCGACCCGGCCCCGCGGTGTCCTGGCCAGCAGCCCTTCCCGGACCAGGAAGGGCTCCGCGACCTCCTCGACGGTTTCGCGCTCCTCCCCCACGGCGACCGCGAGGGTGGACAGCCCGACGGGCCCGCCGCCGAAGAGCTTCAGCAGGGCGCCGAGCACCGCGCGGTCGAGCCGGTCGAGGCCGCGGGCGTCGACCTCGTAGACCCCGAGGGCCGCGGCGGCGACCGGGCGGTCGATCCGTCCGTCGGCCTTGACCTGGGCGTAGTCCCGGACGCGGCGCAGCAGCCGGTTGGCGATGCGCGGGGTACCGCGGGAACGGCCGGCGATCTCGGCGGCGCCTTCCACGTCTATCTCCACGTCGAGGAGGCGGGCGGAGCGGTGGACGACACGCTCCAGCTCGGCGGGTGCGTAGAACTCCATGTGGCCGGTGAAGCCGAAGCGGTCGCGCAGCGGCGGCGGCAGCAGTCCGGCCCTGGTGGTGGCGCCGACCAGGGTGAAGGGCGGCAGTTCCAGCGGGATGGCGGTGGCGCCGGGGCCCTTGCCGACGATGACGTCGACCCGGAAGTCCTCCATCGCCATGTAGAGCATCTCCTCGGCCGGCCGCGACATGCGGTGGATCTCGTCGAGGAAGAGGACCTCACCCTCCTGGAGGGAGGAGAGGATCGCGGCGAGATCACCCGCGTGCTGGATGGCGGGGCCGGAGGTGATCCGGATCGGCGCGCCCATCTCGGCCGCGATGATCATGGAGAGGGTGGTCTTGCCGAGGCCGGGGGCGCCGGAGAGCAGGACGTGGTCGGCGGTGGCGCCGCGGGCCCGGGCCGCCTTGAGGACCAGGTCGAGCTGTTCGCGCACCTTCTCCTGGCCGACGAATTCATCGAGGTCCTTCGGCCGCAGCGCCGCCTCGACCGCGGTGTCCTCGCCGTCCGCGTCGGCCTGGACGAGGCGCTCGTCGGGCCGCTCGTCGGTGTCGGGTCCGGTCTCGTCCCAGTTCATTCAGTCTGTCCCGCCTCGGGTGTTTCGGTGCCGTGCGGTGCCCGGCCCGGCGTCGGGGTGTTCCCCGGGGTGTCGCGCTCCGGTCAGCGCGCGCGGTTGAGGGTCTGCAGTGCGGCACGCAGCAGCTGCGGCACGGGCGCCTGCCCGCCCTCGGCGATGGCCGCCTCGGCCTGGGGGGCGACGGCGGTGACCGCCTCGTCGGCCTCTCGGGTGGCGTAGCCGAGGCCGATCAGGGCGGCCTGGAGCTGATCGCGCCAGGAGGAGGTGACGGCGGTGCCGATGCCCTGCCGGCCGACGTGGGCGCCGACGGGCTCGCCGAGTCTGTCCTTCAGTTCGAGGAGGAGTTTCTGCGCGCCCTTCTTGCCGATGCCGGAGACGGCGGTGAGCGCCTTCTCGTCGCCGGTGGCGACCGCGGTGCGCAGGGCGTCGGGACTGTGGGTGGCGAGCATGGCCTGGGCGAGCCGGGGCCCGACCCCGCTGGCGGTCTGGAGCAGCTCGAAGACCTGCCGCTCGTCGTCGTCGGCGAAGCCGTAGAGGGTGAGCGAGTCCTCCCGTACGACGAGGGAGGTGGCGAGCCTGGCCTCCTGGCCGATCCGGAGGCCGGCGAGGGTGTTCGGCGTGCACTGGACGGCCATGCCGATGCCGCCGACCTCGATCACGGCCGTGGTCGGGGCGAGTGCGGCCACGGGGCCGCTGACGAAGGCGATCATCGGGGGACCTTCCGGACGGGAACTGCGGGGTTACGGGAAACGCGCCGGGTGCCGGCCGCGGCGGCTGCCGCGTGTGCCTGCTGGAGGCGGTTGACGGCGGGGGCACGCCAGATGTGGCAGATGGCGAGGGCGAGGGCGTCGGCCGCGTCGGCCGGCTTCGGCGGGGCGTCGAGCCGCAGCAGCCGGGTGACCATGGCGCCGACCTGCGCCTTCTCCGCGCGGCCGCTGCCCGTGACGGCCGCCTTGACCTCGCTGGGGGTGTGCAGGGCGACGGGGATGCCGCGGCGCGACGCGCAGAGCATGGCGACGGCGCTGGCCTGGGCGGTACCCATGACCGTACGGACGTTGTGCTGGCTGAACACCCGCTCCACGGCGACGAATTCGGGCCGGTGCGCGTCGAGCCATTCCTCGATGCCGCGCTCGATGGCGACCAGCCGGTGGCCGAGCTCCGCGTCGGGCGGGGTGCGGACGACGCCCACGCCGAGCATCGTCAGGGGGCGGCCGGCGACGCCTTCGACGACGCCGACACCGCACCGGGTCAGCCCCGGGTCCACGCCCAGCACCCGCATGGGACGCCCCCTCCGTACCGATCGGTCAACTGTTCCCGCAGGCTATCGGCTCGCACTGACAATGCGACGGGCCGACGGGGTGTGTCCCCGTCGGCCCGTCCGTGAAGGCTGCGCTGGGCGCGGCTCAGGCGTCGACCTTCTCCATGACCTCGTCCGAGACGTCGAAGTTGGCGAAGACGTTCTGCACGTCGTCGCTGTCCTCCAGCGCGTCGATGAGCTTGAAGATCTTGCGCGCGCCCTCCTCGTCCAGCTCGACCTGCATGGTGGGCAGGAAGTTGGCCTCGGCGGAGTCGTAGTCGATGCCCGCCTCCTGGAGCGCGGTGCGGACCGCGACCATGTCGGTGGCCTCGCTGACGACCTCGTAGGTGTCACCGAGGTCGTTGACCTCCTCGGCGCCCGCGTCGAGCACGGCACCCAGGACGTCGTCCTCGGTCAGCTCGCCCTTGGGGACGATGACGACGCCCTTGCGGTTGAAGAGGTACGAGACCGAACCCGGGTCGGCCATCGAGCCGCCGTTGCGGGTCATCGCCACACGCACGTCGGAGGCGGCACGGTTGCGGTTGTCGGTGAGGCACTCGATGAGCACCGCGACACCGTTCGGGCCGTAACCCTCGTACATGATCGTCTGGTAGTCGACGCCGCCCGCTTCGAGACCGCCACCGCGCTTGACCGCGGAGTCGATGTTCTTGTTCGGTACGGAGCTCTTCTTCGCCTTCTGGATCGCGTCCACGAGGGTCGGGTTTCCCTCGGGGTCCACACCACCGGTGCGGGCCGCGACCTCGATGTTCTTGATCAGCTTCGCGAAGAGCTTGCCGCGCTTGGCATCAATCACGGCCTTCTTGTGCTTCGTCGTAGCCCATTTAGAGTGGCCGGACATCTGCCTTCTCCTTCGCGTCACCAAAAACGATTCGAACCCGAGAGATCCTACCGGGATCGAGTCAGCCGACTGCGCGCACCATATCCACGAACAGCGCGTGAACGCGGTGGTCTCCGGTCAATTCCGGGTGGAATGACGTGGCCAGGGCGTTTCCCTGACGTACGGCGACGATATGGCCGCCGTGCTCCGCCACCACCTCGGTCTGCGCGCCGACCGACTCCACCCAGGGGGCGCGGATGAACACGCCCTCCACGGGCCCGCCCTCGATGCCGGCGACCTCGACGGCCGCCTCGAAGGACTCGTTCTGCCGCCCGAAGGCATTGCGGCGCACGATCATGTCGATCCCGCCGACCGTCTCCTGGCCCGAACGCGGGTCGAGGATCTTGTCGGCGAGCAGAATCATTCCGGCGCAGGTGCCGTAGACCGGCATTCCGTCCCGTACCCGCTCGCGCAGCGGTTCCAGCATGCCGAAAAGGGAAGCCAACTTGGACATCGTGGTGGACTCGCCACCGGGAATGACCAGGCCGTCGACCTCGGCGAGTTCCTCGGGACGCCGGACCGGCCTGGCCAGGGCGTCAGCCGAGGCCAGGGCGATCAGGTGTTCCCGTACGTCGCCCTGGAGGGCCAGGACTCCGATCACAGGGGTGTCACTCATCAGTGATTACCAGCCGCGGTTGGCGTAGCGCTCGGCCTCGGGCAGGGTGTCGCAGTTGATGCCGACCATGGCCTCGCCCAGGTTCCGGGAAGCGTCCGCGATGATCTTGGGGTCGTCGTAGAAGGTGGTGGCCTTCACGATCGCGGCGGCGCGCTTGGCCGGGTCGCCGGACTTGAAGATGCCGGAGCCGACGAAGACGCCCTCGGCGCCGAGCTGACGCATCAGCGCGGCGTCGGCGGGGGTGGCTACACCGCCTGCGGAGAACAGCACGACGGGCAGTTTGCCGAGCTCCGCGACCTCCTTGACCAGCTCGTACGGGGCGCGGAGCTCCTTGGCGGCGGCGTACAGCTCGTTGCTGTCGTAGCCGCGCAGACGGGCGATCTCGTTCTTGATCTGGCGCAGGTGGCGGACGGCCTCGACGACGTTGCCGGTGCCGGCCTCGCCCTTCGAGCGGATCATGGCCGCACCCTCGGCGATCCGGCGCAGGGCCTCGCCCAGGTTGGTGGCACCGCAGACGAACGGGGTGGTGAAGGCGAACTTGTCGCTGTGGTTGACCTCGTCGGCCGGGGTGAGGACCTCGGACTCGTCGATGTAGTCGACTCCGAGGGACTGAAGGACCTGGGCCTCGACGAAGTGGCCGATACGGGACTTCGCCATCACCGGGATGGAGACGGCCTCGATGATCTCCTCGATCATGTTCGGGTCCGACATCCGGGCCACGCCACCGTCCTTGCGGATGTCGGCCGGCACCCGCTCCAGGGCCATGACGGCCACGGCGCCCGCGTCCTCGGCGATCTTCGCCTGCTCGGCGTTGACGACGTCCATGATCACGCCGCCCTTGAGCTGCTCGGCCATGCCGCGCTTGACGCGCGCGGTGCCCGTGGCCGGGGAGTCGGCGGACTGCGGGGTGGTGGGAAGCGTGGACATGGATCGACCTCACTCGGAGAAAAAGTTGCCGAAAAGCGCTGGTTGGTGCAGTGCTGAGCAAACTCTCCGGGAACAGTCCACTGCAAGGGCCAATGGAAGGCCGGTGGATCGTTTTGGACGCGTACGTGGCGGGATGTGGTCCCCGTCACGCGTGAATACGGCCGTCCGGTCAGCTGACGGGGCGGTCCGCGAGGGCCACCGGAGGTTCGTCGTCCATCTCGAAGGCCAGTGGGAACGGGGCGTGCCCGGCCAGCCGGAACCACCGCACCTTGCGGTGCCGGCGCAGTGCGCGCGCCGCGCGCACCGCGTCGTTGTGGAACCGCCGGGCCATCGGGACGCGGCGCACGGCGGCGGCGAGTTCGGACGCCGCTTCCTCACCGCCGGGGATCTCCTTCACGGCCTCCACCTGTGCCGTCTCGCCGAAGACCGCCCGCAGCGCGGCGCTCAGCTCGCTCTCGGCGACCTCGCGGTGCTCCTCCTCGGCCTGGCGGGCGGCGTGCGCGGCCTCGTACAGGACGATGGACGCGGCCGGGTCGAGGACACCGGACGTGGCCAGTTCCTGGGTGACCGACGCACGGCGCAGCAGCTGTGCGTCGAGGGCGGCCCGTGCGGCGTCGATGCGGGTGTGCAGCCGGTCCAGCCGCCCGGCGGTCCAGCTGAGGTACATGCCGATCGCGACGACCGCGACGGCGATCCAGATGAGGGTTTCGATCACGGGCGGCAAGGCTACCGTCGGGGCGCGGACGGCGTGGCGGTCCGGGTGCGGGCCCGGACCGCGATCCCCGGACCGTTACTCCCGCGCCAGGCCGAACCGCGCCCGCAGTCCCGTGCGTTCGTCGGCCGCCACCGAGGCCGCGCCGTCCGTCACCGTCTCGTACACGGCGAGGATGTCCGCCCCGACCGTCGACCAGTCGAACCGCCGCACATGCGCGGCGCCGCGCTCGCGCAGCTCCGCACGCCGCTCCGGGTCGCCGAGCAGCCGGATCGCCGCCTCGGCCAGCGCGTCGGCGTCCTCGCTGGCGAAGAGTTCGCCCGCCGCGCCGAGGTCCAGCACCTGGGCGAACGCGTCCAGATCGCTGGCGAGGACCGGAGCTCCGGCCGACATCGCCTCGACCAGGATGATCCCGAAGCTCTCGCCGCCCGTGTTGGGCGCGACGTACACATCGACGCTGCGCAGCAGCCGCGCCTTGTCCTCGTCGCTGACCATGCCGAGGAATTCGACCCGCTCGCGCATCGCCTCGGGCAGCGAGGCGACGGCCTCCTCCTCGTCGCCCCGGCCGGCGACCAGCAGCCTGGTGTCCGGGCGGGCGGCGAGGATCGCGGGCAGCGCCCTCATCAGGACCGGCAGGCCCTTGCGGGGCTCGTCGATGCGCCCGATGAAGCCGATCGTTCCCCCCTGCCACTCGGCCTTGGGCTCGGCGGCGGCGAAGAAGCCGACATCGACCCCGTTCGGAATGACCACCGCGTCGCCGCCGAGGTGCTCGACCAGGGTGCGGCGCGCGTACTCGCTCACCGCGATCCGTGCGCTGATCTTCTCCAGCGCCGGCTGCAGGATCGGGTACGCCGCGATCATGGCCCGGGAGCGCGGGTTGGAGGTGTGGAAGGTGGCGACGATCGGCCCCTGCGCGGCCCAGCAGGCGAGCAGCCCCAGCGAGGGCGAGGTCGGCTCGTGGATGTGGATCACGTCGAAGGTGCCGTCGTGCAGCCAGCGGCGCACCCGGGCGGCCGAGAGGAAGCCGAAGTTCAGCCGGGCGACGGAGCCGTTGTACGGGACGGGCACGGCACGGCCCGCCGACACCACGTACGGCGGCAGCGGTGTCTCGTCGTCGGCGGGTGCCAGCACCGACACCTGGTGCCCCAGCCGGATCAGGTGCTCGGCAAGGTCGCGGATGTGGAACTGCACACCGCCCGGTACGTCCCAGGAGTACGGGCAGACGATGCCGATCTTCACGTCGTGTCCTCCCGGGGCTCCAGATCGGCGAGCCAGAGCCGTTGCAGCATGTGCCAGTCCTCCGGATGCTCGGCGATTCCGACGGCGAAGGCATCGGCCAGCGCCTGTGTCATCGAGGACGTCTTCTCGGTGCGGCTGCCTGACCGGGGCACCTCGACCGGCGGATGGATGCGCGCCTTCATCACGGGCGTGTCGTCGTAGCCGAGCGTCACGGGCAGCAGCAGCGCACCGGTCTGCTGGGCCAGCAGCGCGGGCCCGGCGGGCATCCGTGCGGTGTCGCCGAAGAACTTGACCTCGACGCCGGAGGCGGACAGATCACGGTCGGCGACCAGGCAGATCAGCCCGCCGGCGCGCAGTCGGCGCGCCAGGGTGCCGAAGGCGGCGCCGCCGCTGTGCGGCAGGACCTCCATCCCGAGCCCCTCGCGGTAGGCCACGAACCGGTCGTACAGCGTCTCGGGCCTGAGCCGCTCGGCGACCGTGGTGAAGGGCACCTTGAGGTCGGTGGTGACCCAGGCTCCCGCCAGGTCCCAGTTGGCCAGGTGCGGCAGGGCGAGGATGACGCCGCGGCCGGTGTCGAGGCCGTCGGTCAGCCGGTGCGCGTCGGTCACCTCTATGGATGCCTTGATCCTCTCCGGACTCCAGGTGGGCAGCCGGAACGACTCCATCCAGTAGCGCATGTACGAGCGCATCCCGGCCCTGGAGAGCTCGGCCAGCCTGGCCGGTGACGCCCCGGGTGCGACCCGTGCCAGATTCGACTCCAGCCGCAGCACGCTCTTGCCGCGCCGCTTCCACACCTGGTCGGCGATGGTGCGGAAGAGCGTCCGGGCGACCGGTTCGGGGAGTTTCTTGACGGCTGTCCAGCCGAGCCCGTACAGCCCGTCGGTCAGCCGGTCCCGCAGGCCGGTCCGCGCCTCCCCGGGGTCGTCGCTCACCGTGCGGTCCCGCTCCCCGGGCCTGCGGCGGCGGCCTCGGCCGCGTCGGCCTCCGCGGACTCGCGGCGCACGGTCACGACCCGCTGCACCAGCGTGATTAGGCTGCCCACGGCGACGATCCACAGCCCGATCGGCAGCAGGACCTGGACCCCGGGGACACCGAACTCGTGCAGCCCCGCGAGTCCGGCCGCTACCAGCGAGATCACCAGTCGCTCGGCGCGCTCCACGAGACCGTTGACCGCGACCGGCAGCCCGATCGATTCGCCACGCGCCTTGGTGTACGAGACCACCTGGCCGCTGGCCAGGCAGAAGATCGCGACGGCGCAGAGCACGTTGTCGTCGCCGTTGCCCGCGTACCAGAGCGCGAACCCGCCGAAGATCGCTCCGTCGGCGACCCGGTCCAGGGTCGAGTCCAGGAACGCGCCCCAGCGGCTGGAGATACCGGCCTGCCGGGCCATGTTGCCGTCGACGAGGTCGGAGAAGACGAAGATCGTGATGACGATGGTGCCCCAGAAGAACTCCCCCATCGGGAAGAAGACCAGCGCACCTGCCATCACCCCGGCCGTACCGATCAGAGTGACCGCGTCAGGACTCACGCCGAGACGGAGCAACAGTGCGGCGAACGGTGTGAGGACACGCGTAAAAAATGCACGCGCGTACTTGTTCAGCATGGCCTTCCCGAGGGTCGGTGGGCCGAGCGGCCCCTTCGGCCACCGGCTGGCCCATCGTAGTCACGCCCGCCGGACTCCACCGTCCGGGCACCCGGCCTCGCGCGGCGCCGTGCCATGTATGGACGCGACCTGGCCCGAGTGGAAAGCTCGAATTACCGCGGGCGTCGCCGTAGCCGCCGCGGCGGCTCACCGGTACCCGTGCACATCTCCCACATCGCGTCGGTATTCCCTCCGCTTCGCACCCCTACTCGGGAGGCACGCATCATGGGCGACAAGGCATACGCGCACACCGGGGCCGCCGGCAGAGCAGCGACGGCCGGCCGGCCCTCATCCGTACGGAATGTGGTGCTGGTCGGCCACAGCGGCTCCGGAAAGACCACCCTCGTCGAGGCCCTCGCGCTGACGGCGGGAGCGGTCAACCGGGCAGGCCGGGTCGAGGACGGCGCCACCGTCTCCGACTACGACGGGATCGAGCACCGCCAGCAACGCTCCGTACAGCTCTCCGTGGTCCCTGTCGACTGGGGCGGGTACCGGATCAATCTGCTGGACACCCCCGGCTACGCCGACTTCGTCGGGGAGCTCAGGGCCGGCCTGCGGGCGGCGGACGCGGCCCTGTTCGTCGTCTCGGCGGCCCAGGAGGCCGACGCGGTGGCGGGCGCCACCCGTGCCGTGTGGGAGGAGTGCGCGGCCGTCGGCATGCCGCGCGCCATCGTCGTCACCCACCTCGACACTGCACGCACCTCGTTCGACGGTATGACCCGGATCTGCGGCGAGATCTTCGGCGGCGAGGACCCCGACGCGGTGCTCCCGCTCCACCTGCCCGTCCTCGGCCCCGAGGGCGCCGACGGACACGCCCCGCTCACCGGGCTCACCGGCCTCCTCACCCAGCGGATCTTCGACTACTCCTCGGGCGAGCGGCAGGAGAACCCGCCCGCCCCGGCCGAGCGGACGACGCTCCAGGAGGCCCGCGACCGGCTCATCGAGGGGATCATCGCCGAGAGCGAGGACGAGACCCTGATGGACCGCTATCTCGGCGGCGCCGAGGTCGATGTCAAGACACTCGTCGACGATCTCGAGCGCGCCGTCGCCCGGGGCACCTTCCACCCCGTCCTCACCGCGGCCCCCGCCGCCGCGGGCGCCCGACAGGGCATCGGCACCGTCGAACTCCTGGACCTGATCACCGGCGGCTTCCCGACCCCGCTGGAGCGCCCGCTCCCCGACGTCACCCCCCTGCACGGTGCGTCGCGACCGGTCCTGACCTGCGACCCGGACGGCCCGCTCGTCGCCGAGGTGGTCAAGACGGCCTCCGACCCGTACGTGGGCCGGGTCTCGCTGGTACGCGTCTTCTCCGGCACCCTGCGTCCCGACGAGACCGTCCATGTGTTCGGCCATGGCCTCACCGAGCCCGGCCACGAGACCCGCCCCTTCCACGAGGCCGAGGTACGTATCGGCGCGCTCTCCTCCCCCTTCGGCAAGCAGCAGCGTCCCCTCACCGAGTGCATCGCGGGAGATCTGGCCTGCGTCGCCAAACTGGGCAGCGCCGAGACCGGGGACACCCTGTCCGACAAGGACCTTCCACTGCTGATGGACCCCTGGACCTCTCCGGACCCACTGCTGCCGCTCGCCATCGAGGCGCACAGCAAGGCGGACGAGGACAAGCTCTCCCAGGGGCTCGCCCGGCTGGTCGCCGAGGACCCCACCATGCGCCTGGAACAGAATCAGGACACCCGCCAGGTGGTCCTGTGGTGCCTGGGCGAGGCCCATCAGGACGTGGCACTGGACCGGCTGCGCAGCCGCTACGGCGTCCGGGTCGACGCCGTACCGCACAAGGTGTCGCTCCGCGAGACCTTCGCCGCCCCCTCCAGCGGGCGCGGCCGGCATGTGAAGCAGTCCGGCGGCCACGGCCAGTACGCCATCTGCGAGATCGACGTGGAGCCACTGCCCCCGGGCTCGGGCATCGAATTCGTCGACAAGGTGGTCGGCGGGGCGGTGCCCCGCCAGTTCATCCCGTCCGTCGAGAAGGGCGTACGCGCCCAGGCCGCCCGCGGGGTCGCGGCCGGGCACCCGCTCGTCGACGTACGCATCACCCTGCGGGACGGCAAGTCCCACTCGGTGGACTCCTCCGACGCCGCCTTCCAGACCGCGGGCGCCCTCGCCCTGCGCGAAGCCGCCGCGGACACCCGCATCCAACTCCTCGAACCCGTGGCCGAGATCCAGGTCATGGTCCCGGACGACTATGTCGGGCCGGTGATGAGCGATCTGTCCGGGCGGCGCGGCAGAGTGATCGGGACCGAGCAGTCCGGCCCCGGCCGCACCCTCGTACGGGCCGAGGTGCCCGAACTGGAGATCGGCAGGTACGCGGTCGACCTGCGCTCCCTCTCCCATGGCGCCGGCCGCTTCGACCGGGCGTACGCCCGGCACGAAGCCATGCCCCCGCTGCTCGCCGAACGCATCCGCGAGCAGCAGGAGAACAACCCGAACGACTCATGACCAGCCATGCCGCCCGTCTTTGTCCACAGGGGCGGGCGGCGCAGCGTTCCGGACGATACGCTTTGGTCCCAGCTCAGAAGGTGTGCCGGGCACGGCAGTTGGGAAACAGCCGCAGGAGCAGTTCCTCGGCGGCGAGTGGGGGCGACAGTGGCCAGCGACGGATTCGATTTCTCTCCCGGAGCACAGATCCCGCTCCAGGGTTCGGGCGGACAGGCGGTGGCGACGAACGCCCTCGCCTCCGCCGCGTACCGCGACAGCCCGGTGGAGAAAATCCTTGACGCCAACAGCGAATGGCACAAGTCCGAAGTCAAGGTGGGCCGTTCCAAGCTCTTCAGGTCCGACTACTTCAAGCCCAATCTCGGCGAGGCGTTCTCCCGCGCCGTGCAGGAACGCATGCTGGGCGGCGCCCGCAAGGCCCTCATCCAGTCCTTCGGGACCGACCCGCAGACCGTCGTCGAGCACTGCCTGTCCGCGACCCGCCTCCGCAAGAGCCGCGACACCAAACTCACCGCCGTCACCGCCCTGTTCGGCTTCTTCTTCCTGCCCGGCATGATCCTGTGGGTCCTCGCGTTCCGCCTGCGCGACTACCTCGGCAACACCAAGGACAAGGCGCTCTCCGCCCTGGGCGGCGCGCTGCTCCCGATCATCGGCATCGTGGCGCTGGTCTTCATGGTCGGCCTGCCGCTCAACGGGTTCCTGGCGCTCTACGTCCGCGCGATGATCGTCGCCCCCGTCGTCGGCTGGTTCATCGCCAAACGGATCGCCGAGTCCTCCGCCAAGGACATGCGCGCCCGGTGGGAAGGGCTGCTCTCCGGCGGCGGTGTCATCGCCAAGATCCCCGAGGCAGTGCCGAAGAACCCCAACGAGACTTCACGCGAGGCGCTCCGCCAGGGTCTGGAGAAGCTCTCTGCCGAGCAGCAGTCGAACTCGGTGTTCTACGCGGGCCCCAAGGGAATCCTCGGCATGGGCACCCGCTGGGGCAGCTGGCAGCTCGCCGAGGAGCTGGTCCCCAAGGAGCCCGGCAAGGAGTTCCACCAGTTCCGCAGCTGGGACCTGGTACGGGCCATCCACGACCAGCTCAAGGTGCTGGAGCGCGGTCCGCTGAACACCGGGGGGTTCCCCACCCCGTCGGTCACCCACTGGATCGTGTCCCCCGTCGGGGAGAACGCCGACTCGGTCTCCCGCCCCGACGGCGAGGACGTCGCCACCTTCCAGGTCAAGCCGCACGAGATACAGCGGATCTGCAACCACCAGCAGTTCGGCAGCGGTGACCGGCACTATCTGGGCGTCCAGTTCACTCTCTGGGAAGGCCAGTTGATCATCACGATGATGATCACGGTCACGGTGCTCCACGAAACCCTGCGCATCGAGGTCACCGGACACGCGCTCGGCCCGGTCCACTCGCTCTTCACCAGCAAGCCCGCGGCCAAGACCAAGACCGTCAACAAGACCGTCCGGTTCTGGGAGACCCGCGACATCACGCTCCCGCTGGTCGAGTCCAGTGAGGTCGTCCGCCTCGCCCTGCGTGCCCCGTTCACCTGGTACCCGCCGCTGCTGGACTACCTGGGCGGCAAGATCGCCCTGCCCGAGCCGTTCGGCCTGCGTCATGCCTGGGCCGAGAAGCCGTGGCGCCACCGCTTCATGGCGGACGACGCGATGCGCGCCGCCACACCCGTCCTGCGCGCCGTCCACAGCGCCGCCCTGCGCGTTCTTGATGAGAACGGCGTCGACACCGAGCGCTTCGACAACCGCTCGATGGTGCTGAGCGGCGCGGTCCAGGACCCGACCCCGCGCAAGGCGGACGTCTACGACGCGTAGCCGGCCGCCCGGACAGGCGAAAGCCGCCCCGGCAGGAAGCCGGGGCGGCCCCGTCGGAAAGCGGCAGCCGGGGTCAGTCGACGGGCCAGGCGTCGGCCAGCATCTTGCGGGTGTCGGCGAGCAGCTGCGGCAGCACCTTGGTGTGTCCGACCACCGGCATGAAGTTGGTGTCGCCACCCCAGCGCGGCACCAGATGCTGGTGCAGATGGGCCGCGATGCCGGCCCCCGCCACCGCGCCCTGGTTCATGCCGATGTTGAATCCGTGCGCTCCCGAGGCCGTCCGCAGAGCCACCATCGCCCGCTTGGTGAAATCGGCCAGCTCCATGGTCTCCGGGCCGTCCAGCTCCGTGTAGTCGGCGACATGCCGGTACGGCACCACCATCAGATGCCCGCCGTTGTACGGGTACAGATTCAGCACGGCGTAGACATGCTTGCCACGCGCGACGACGAGCCCGTCCTCGTCCGAATTCGACGGGATCCCGCAGAACGGACAGCCGTCGCCGGCCTCCGGACCGGTCGGCTTGTTCTCGCCCTGGATGTACGCCATCCGGTGGGGCGTCCACAGGCGCTGGAACGCGTCGGGCGTTCCCACTCCGATCTGCTGCTCCGGCTCACTCGTCATGGCGATCAGCATATTGCTTCGCTCCCGGGGTGCGTGTCGCCGGGGCCGCACCCGCCGGCGTACGGCGATGCTGAGGCGATGAGCGACCAGTCCGCCGACTCCGCCCCTCTTCGCTTCCGGCGCTGGGAGCAACGCACGGAAGTGCCGCTCTTCGGCGCCTCGCTGCTCTTCCTGCTCGGCTACGCGGTCCGCGTGCTCGCCCCTGCGGACACCGGGCCCTGGCGGGACATCGCCCTCGCGCTGGTCGGTGTCACCTGGCTGGTCTTCGCGGCGGACTACGCCGTACGGATCCGGCTCAGCGGCCTCGGTCTCCGCTTCGTGCGGGTGCACTGGCTGGACACGGTGGTGCTGCTGCTTCCGCTGCTGCGGCCGCTGCGCCTGATCCGGGTCTACACCGCGGTCCAGCAGCGACAGGAGCGGCCGTGGCTGAGCCTGTACGCCCGCGTGATCGCCTACGCCGGGGCGACCGCCCTGCTGCTCGGCTTCTCCGCCGCGCTCGCCGTCTACGACCAGGAGCACAAGGCGCCGGGGGCGTCGATCCGTACCTTCGGTGACTCGGTGTGGTGGGCGTGCGAGACGCTGACGACCGTGGGGTACGGGGACACGGTGCCGGTCACGCCGGGCGGCCGGATCGTGGCCTCGGGCCTGATGGCCTGCGGGCTGGCGCTGCTGGGAGCGGTGACGGGGTCGTTCTCGTCGTGGCTGGTGCAGGTCTTCACCCGGGAGGACGAGAGGAGGCCCCCGGAGCGCGAGTAGCTCTCCGGGGGCCTCCTGCCGTGTGCCGGTCAGACCTGGACGCGGTCCTCGACGGCCTTCTGGATCTTGGCGATGGCGTCCTCGACCGGGATGCCGTTCTCCTGCGACCCGTCGCGGTAGCGGAAGGAGACGGCGCCGTTGGCCATGTCCTCATCACCCGCGATGATCATGAAGGGCACCTTGGCCTTCTGCTGGTTGCGGATCTTCTTCTGCATCCGGTCGGAGGAGGCGTCCACGTCGACCCGCAGCCCCTTCTTCCGGGCCTTGGCCGCGAATTCCTGGAGGTACGGGATGTGCGCGTCGCCGATCGGGATGCCGACCGCCTGGACCGGGGCCAGCCACACCGGGAACGCACCCGCGTAGTGCTCCAGGAGCACCGCGAAGAAGCGCTCGATGGAACCGAACAGGGCACGGTGAATCATGACCGGGCGCTGCTTGGTGCCGTCCGGGCCGGTGTACTCCAGGTCGAAGCGCTCCGGGAGGTTGAAGTCGAGCTGCACGGTCGACATCTGCCAGGTGCGGCCGATGGCGTCCTTGCACTGCACCGAGATCTTCGGGCCGTAGAAAGCGGCGCCGCCCGGGTCCGGGACCAGCGGCAGGCCCTGCTTCTCGGCGACCTGGCGCAGCGTCTCGGTGGCCTCCTCCCAGATCTCGTCGGAGCCGACGAACTTCTCCGGGTCCTTGGTGGAGAGCTCCAGGTAGAAGTCGGTCAGACCGTAGTCGCGCAGCAGGTTCAGGACGAAGGTGAGCGTGCGGTCGAGCTCCTGGGCCATCTGCTCCTTGGTGCAGTAGATGTGCGCGTCGTCCTGCGTGAAGCCGCGCGAGCGGGTCAGGCCGTGCACCACGCCGGACTTCTCGTACCGGTACACCGTGCCGAACTCGAAGAGGCGCAGCGGCAGTTCACGGTAGGAGCGGCCGCGCGCGTCAAAGATCAGGTTGTGCATCGGGCAGTTCATCGGCTTGAGGTAGTAGTCCACCCCGTCGTCGAGCTGCATGGGCGGGTACATGCCGTCGGCGTACCAGTCCAGGTGGCCGGACTTCTCGAAGAGCTTGCCCTTGGTGGCGTGCGGGGAGTAGACGAACTCGTAGCCCTCCTCCTCGTGGCGTCGGCGCGAGTAGTCCTCCATGGCGCGGCGGATGATGCCGCCCTTGGGGTGGAAGACCGCGAGACCGGGGCCGATCTCGTCCGGGAAGGAGAAGAGGTCCAGCTCGTTGCCGAGCTTGCGGTGATCGCGCTTGGCGGCCTCCTCCAGGAACTCCAGGTGGGCCTTCAGCTCGTCCTTGGTGGGCCACGCGGTGCCGTAGATGCGCTGGAGCATCGGGTTCTTCTCGCTGCCGCGCCAGTACGCCGCGGCGTTGCGCATCAGCTTGAACGCCGGGATGAACCGGGTGGTCGGCAGGTGCGGACCCCGGCAGAGGTCCTTCCAGCACAGGTCGCCGGTCTTCGGGTCGAGGTTGTCGTAGATGGTCAGTTCGCCGCCGCCCACCTCGACGTCCGCGCCGTCGTCCGAGGACGCGGAGCCCTTGATGCCGATGAGCTCCAGCTTGTACGGCTCGTCGGCCAGCTCCTCGCGGGCGGCCTCGTCCGTCACGACCCGGCGGGAGAACTTCTGCCCCCGCTTCTGGATCTCCTGCATCTTCTTCTCGATGGCCTTGAGGTCCTCGGGAGTGAACGGCTTCTCGACGTCGAAGTCGTAGTAGAAGCCGTCCTTGACCGGCGGGCCGATGCCCAGCTTGGCCTCGGGGAAGAGCTGCTGCACGGCCTGGGCCATCACGTGCGCGGTGGAGTGCCGCAGGATGTTCAGGCCGTCCTCGGAGGAGATCTCGACGGGCTCGACGACCTCGCCGTCGGCGACGGCGTACGCGAGGTCCTTCAGCTCACCGGCGACCCGGGCGGCGACGACGGTGCGCTCGCCGGGGAAGAGCTCGGCTGCCGTAGTGCCCGTCGTCACCACGCGCTCTTCCCGCTCGGAATCGCGTTGGATGATCACACGGACGTCTGACACCGGTCTCTCCTGACTCAGGGGGTACGCACGCGTTCGTGGTGCACGTGCGATACGAATCGTACCGAGCCGCGGGCCCCCTCTGCGAAACGGTCGAGCACGAAGCCCGCCCGCTCCGCCGCGGTCCCCTCCCCCACGGCCCTATTCGCCGGTGCACGCCTCCTCGAACTGGTCGACGTTCTCCTGGAGGGACTTCATCAGCCGGTCCCGCTCCGCCTCGTCGACCTGCACGGGCACGACGTGCGAGGTCCGGGTCAGCCGCCGGAAGCCGCCGCGGCCGACCAGCCTGCCCTCCACCCGGATCGGCAGCCCCACCAGGTGGGCGTGGCCGGCGATCCGGTACGCCTCCTCGTCCAGCTCCAGCCGTACGTGCGGCACCTCGGCGCCCGCCAGCACCCGCAGCCGCACGATCCCGGCGCCGCGGGGTGCCGAGCGGCGCATGCGGACGACCGCGCCGGTGATCCGTACGGTCACGGCAGGCTCGTCCCGCAGGTAGCGGGCGCCCGCCCGGCGCAGGGCGGGCAGGTCGCCCGGTGAGAACTCCACCGGCTCGGGACGGGCCGGGCAGCCCTCGGGGGTTCCGGCGGCGGGCGCCCACTCCAGGGCGATCCCCGCCCCCTCCGAGCCCCGGACCAGCGCGACGACCGCCTCGGTCAGTTCCCGGCTGACACCCGCCTCGACGGCGGTGTCGAAGGCTTCGAAGCCGCCGGTGGCCCGCTGGTAGTCCACGGCCTCGCGGGTGGCGTGCAGGGCGTGGTAGAGGCGTACGGCGACGGCGCGGCCCGGTTCCACCGGAACGAACACGGCGAGCTCACGGCCGCCGGGAGCGGGCCCGACGAGGATGCCTTCGAGTGCCGACCGGGCTCTGCGGCGGTGACGGGCGCCGTGGTAGCCGGTGCTTCCCCGTACGGCGAGGGTGCCGGCGAGCAGTATCTGCCGGGCGGCGGTGTGCAGCCGCTCGGCCCCCGTCCAGCCGGCCGCGCCCGCTGCTCCCGCGAGCGGTTCGGGGACCTCGCGCCACCAGCGGATCTCGTCGCTGGGCACGGCGAGGGAGACCAGGACCTCGCGGGCGGAGGGGGCGGCGCTGCGGGCGAGGGCGGTCAGTGCCTCGCCGAGGAGGTCCTCGCTGTCGGGGAAGACGGTGGTGTCGGGGACCAGCGGCTGTAGCGCCCGGCCGCCCCGCCGCGGCGCTGCCAGCCGTGCCGGCCCAGCAGGGCGGCGAGGACGGCGGGGTCCACGCGGGCGGGGTCGGGGATGTCCCCGGGCGGCCGGGGGGCGTCGGGCCACGGTCCCGCGGCTTCGGCGGGGTGCGGGCCGGTGGCCGACGGGATCGCTCCGTCGGCGTACTCGTCCATCGGCCGGTGCATCAGGGTCTCCCTCCCGCCCCTACGCGGGTCATGATCTCGCAGAGCGCCCGGTCGTCGAAGATGCGCGAGGTCGGGATCCGCTGCGTGTGCCTTCCGGGCTGTGCCGATCGGTTCTCCGGTGCGGGGTGACGGACAACTTCCTCCCCCCTCAGCTGTGTTGTCACCGCACGGGACGCCCCGCAAACGGCGTACCAGGCAAAGGGCGCGGGTATCACCGAACCGGGCAGGGGAATCACACCATCTGCCGTTCGGGCACGAGGAGTTCGGGGATGACGCACTGGTACGAGGGGCCGCTGGCCGCTTTTGACACCGAGACAACAGGAGTCGACGTCGAGGGGGACCGGATCGTCTCGGCCGCCCTGGTCGTCCAGGACGCGGCGGGCGGACGGATGCGCGTCACCCGCTGGCTGGTGAATCCGGGGGTGCCGGTGCCCGTCGGGGCGACCGAGATCCACGGTCTGACCGACGATCACCTCCAGCGCAACGGTCGCTGGCCCGCGCCGGTGGTGGAGGAGATAGCCCGTGCGCTGGCCGAGCAGTGCGCGGCCGGGCGCCCGCTGGTGGTGATGAACGCGCCGTTCGACCTGACGCTGCTGGACCGCGAGCTGAAGCGCCATCGCACCTCGTCGCTCGGGGCGTATCTGCAGAACTCCCCGCTGTGCGTGCTGGATCCGCGCGTGCTCGACAAGCATCTGGACCGCTACCGCAAGGGGCGGCGGACCCTCACCGACCTGTGCGAGCTGTACGGCGTGGTGCTCGACGGCGCCCATGACGCGGCGGCCGACGCGGCGGCCTCGCTGGAGTTGGTACGGGCGGTGGGGCGGCGGTTCTCATCCCGCCTGGAACGGCTGACCCCGCCGGAGCTGCACACCCTGCAGGCCGTGTGGCACGCGGCGCAGGCGCGTGGACTCCAGGCATGGTTCGCGAAGAACGGCACGGCGGAGATGGTGGATCCGGCCTGGCCGCTGCGCCCGGATCTTCCCGCCGCGGCGTGACCGGACACGCAGAGGCCGGCCCGTCGATTCTGCTGACGGACCGGCCTCTTCCGGGTGGGCGATACTGGGTTCGAACCAGTGACCTCTTCGGTGTGAACGAAGCGCTCTCCCACTGAGCTAATCGCCCGGGAACGGGTTGAACCATACAGGGCTCGGCGGGTCCGGTTCAAACTCCTTCCAGCCTGGCCACGAGACCCCGCCGTCCGGCGCGCATCATCAGGGCGTGATTGGCCCGGAACACCGGGCGTCCGGGCACCGCCAGGAGCCGCATCAGCCGCCTGCGCACGTCGACCTCCTGCTCGTAGACGGCCCGGCTGCCGCCGCCGTGCGGAGTGACCGTCCAGCGGACCCAGCCGTCGAGGTCGCCGCCGAGCGTCGCCTCGATGACCCCGGCCCGGGGGTCGCGGCGGCGTTCGCGGACGGTCATGACGAGGTCGTACGGGAGGAAGGAGCGGATGCGGGTGGTGCCGCTGGTCCCGTCGACCGAGGTGACCTCGCGGACCTGTGGCCACCACCGCGGATAGTCGTCGGCGCGTCCGAGAATCTCGTACACGGCGTCGGGCGGGGCAGGAAGGTCCCAGATACTCACAAATCGGTAGTGGCTCCAGTCCATGGCCCCAGTCTGCGCGTACTCAGCCGGGGAACTGAGTATCCGAGCGCATGTCCGAGACTGTGGCTCGCACCACACTCGCGTCCATGGAACATGTGCCGCCACCCGCCGAGGAATTGGCGCTCCTCGATCGCGAACTGGCCCGGCTGGACGCCCGCCGCTCCCAGTTGCTGGTCCGCCGTACCTGGCTGCTGAGTGTGCTGACGCCACCCGCCGGTCCTCCGGCCGCGCCGCCGGTGCCGCAGCCGGCCGCCCCGTTCGGGCCGCCGGCTCCGTTCGCGGCTTCCTTCGGTCCTCCCGCCGGGCAGGCCGGTCCGCGCAGTGCGCAGAATGTGCTGCTCACCCTGGGCGGTCTGCTGCTGACGGTCGCGGCGATCGCGTTCACCCTGGTCAGCTGGGGCCACATGGGGATCTCCGGCCGCTCGGCGGTGCTCGCCGTGGTGACGCTCGCGGCGCTCGCCGCTCCCGCCGTGCTGCTGCGCCGTGGGCTCTGTGCGACCGCCGAGTCGCTCGGCGCCCTGGCGTCCGTGCTGATGATCCTCGACGCCTACGCGCTGCACCGGGTGGCGGTGCCGGAGGCCGGTGGCGCCGGTTTCGCCGCGGCCGCCTCGGCGGTGCTGGCGGTGCTGTGGGGCGGGTACGGGCTGCTGCTCGGCCGGCTGCGGCTGCCGCTGCCCCTGGCGGTGGTGAGCGCTCAGCTGCCACTGCTGCTGTGGGCCTGGTCTGCGGGGGCGGGCGCCTCGGTGTTCGGCTGGGCACTGCTGCTGACGGCGGCGCTGGACTGCGCGATCGCGTTGTGGGGTCCGGGCCTCGCGGTACGGGTGACGGCCTGTGTCGGCTGCTGGACGACGGGCCTGCTGGGACTGCTGGTGGCCCTGTCGCAGTCGGTGTCCGCCGGATCGGTGCCGGACGCGTCGGCGCCGGCCGCGCTGCTGCTCGCGGGTGCCGCGCTCGCGCTGGCCGGGGCGTGGCGTGCGCCCACGGGTCTGGCGGTGGCGGGCGGTGTGCTGGCCGGATTGTGCGCGGTGGCCGCGGTGGGTGGTGTGCTGCGTGCCGGGATGGACTGGGGCTGGTCGGTGCCGGTGTATCTGCTGTGCGGTGCGGTGCTGTTGGCCGCGCTGCGCGCACCGCTGCCGCGCCCGGTCGGGCAGGGCGTGGTGTGGGCCTCGTCGGCGGTGACCGCGGCCGCGGTGCTGTCCGCGGCGCCGCCGGTCGGTATGTCGCTGATGGGTACGGTGTCGCAGTTGGCCCGCGTGTGGTCCGGTGCTCCCGACGGGGTCCGGGGCGCTCTGGGTACGGAGGGGCTCGGGTGGTCCCACCTGGCCGCGGCCCCGGTGGTGCTGCTGACGGTGGCCGCTCTGCTGGGTCTCGCCCACCGGTCGTGGGACCGACTGGTACGGGCGGCGGGGCCGGTGCTCTCTTTGGGTGCGGCCGGGCGGAGTGCGGCGGGCGCCGCTGCGGTGGCCCTCTGCTGGGCGGGGCTCACCGCGTCGCCCGCGGTGCTGGGGCTGTCGTACGCGGCGGCCGTGTCGGTGCAGTCGGCGCTGGTCGTCGCGGTGTCGGCGGTGGCGGTGCAGGCGCTGCGGCGCGGGTCGGGCGCGGTGGGGACGACCGCGCTGGTGTGCGGGCTGTCCGGCGCGGTGAGCACCGGGTTCCTCTCGCTCGCGGCCGAGGCCGCGACGTACGCGGTGTTCGCGGTGCTGCTGGTGGTGCTCGGGGCGGTCGCGGTGCTGCTCGACGGCGCCGCGGCGCGGGCCGCGCGGGCGCTGCCGGACGCCGGGGCGGTGCGTGCGGTACGGGCGCTGCGGATCGCGCAGGCGGTGCCGGCGTGCGGGGCCGTGGTGTGCGGGACGGTGCTCGCCCGCGCGGCCGGGGCGTCGCTGGGGCTGGCCGGGGACCGGGCGGCGCCGGTCATGCTGCTCGTCCCCGCGGTGACGGTGCTCCTCGGGGCCCGGCTGCGGGGCCGCCCGGTGGCTCTTCCGGTCGAGCTGACGGGAGCCGCGGCTGCTGCGGTGGCGGTGGTCATGGCGGTACCGGACCTGCCGTTCCTGGCGCTGGTGCTGGCGCTGGGCGGGGTGCTGGCGGCGGGCACGGCCGTACGTGCCGAGCGGCGGCCGGTGGCCGGGTATCTGGCGGTGGCGCTCTTCGTCCTGGCGAGCTGGGTGCGGCTCTCGGCCTCGGGGGTGTCGGCCCCGGAGGCGTACACGCTGCCGGTGACGGTGCCCGCCCTGGCGGTCGGTGTCCTGCGCCGGCGCCGCGACCCCGAGGCGTCGTCGTGGACGGCGTACGGGGCGGGTCTCGCGGCGACGCTGGTCCCGAGCCTCTTCGCGGCCTGGGCCGATCCGCACTGGCCCCGGCCACTGTTGCTCGGCGTGGCTGCCCTGGTGATCACACTGGCGGGCGCCCGGCTGCGGCTCCAGGCGCTGCTGCTGCTCGGTGGCGCGGTGCTGGCCATGGACGCCGTGCACGAACTGGCGCCGTACGTGGTCCAGGTCGTCGGCGCGCTCCCCCGCTGGCTGCCGCCGGCGCTGGCCGGGGTACTGCTGCTGGTGGTCGGGGCGACGTACGAGCAACGGCTGCGCGACGCGCGGCGGCTGAAGGAGACGGTGGGCCGGATGCGCTGACAGTGCGTCGTACGACCGGCCCGGGAGCGGCCTCGGTGAACTCGCCCGAGAAATCGAGCAGTTCGCACCGGTGGCCGCTCCCTCGGCATATTCCGGCGGGAGTTCGCGAATCGCCGGAGCATTGCCCGCGGATACCGGCGGTCGATCCCTTTGCGGGAATTCCCACGGCCGCCGGAGTCCGCCCGGCCGCGATATCCGGCTTCCTCTGCTCGATTAGCGGATCCCCTCCGCCGGCCACCACCCGGATTGAATCGTTCACGAAAGCGCTTGTGAATCTTCGAGGTGTCCGGCCGGAACCCGAAGAACCGGCCGGACACGGGAAGCGCAGAGGGCCCGTGAGACTCTGCGGTCTCACGGGCCCTCTGTTCGGGGTGGGCGATACTGGGTTCGAACCAGTGACCTCTTCGGTGTGAACGAAGCGCTCTCCCACTGAGCTAATCGCCCGGGCGCAGGCCAAACATTACCCCATGTCAGCGGCGCCCCATGACCACCCCCGGGTCACTCGTGGATCTTCCACGGCATGGTGATGCCGAACTTCCAGACGTAGATCCCCACCAGCACCGCGATGATCACCAGGCCGACCGAGGTGAGGATGATGTTGCGCCGCCGGACCTTGGGGTCGAGCGCCCGCTGGGCGGCCTCGGTGACCTTCCGCCTGGTCCAGCGGAGCACCAGCTGTGCCCAGACGAACTCGGTCGCCCAGATCGCCATGCCGCCGAAGATCACCAGCCAGCCGGGCCCGGGCAGCGGCAGCATGATGATGCCCGCCACGACCACGGCGAGGCCGACCACGAAGACGCCGACCTGCCAGCTCAGGTGCAGCGCCCTGGACGCCTTGATGAACCCGGGCGCCCGGGAGCCGAGATCCCGCTCCTTGGTCACACCCTCGGTCACCTCACCCGTCACGCTGTCCGTCCTGTCCCCCGCGTCGGCCACCGGTGCCGCCGGTGCGGCGCCCCCGTCCCGCGCGTCGCGCTCCGCATTCATGGAAGCCAACCTACCGGAACGGTCTTCATCACCGGAATGGCCGCATAACCAAAAGTCACACACCGCCGTACGAGCTACCTGAAGGAACACAAAAAGGTCAGAGGGGTTTACAACGCCACCGTAGGTGGCATGTCGATTTCGCCGACGTGCGAATCCCCGAGCGCACACTGAGCGAAAGGCCCTGGCGCTTATGAACACCACGGTCAGCTGCGAGCTGCACCTGCGCCTCGTTGTGTCGAGCGAGTCCTCACTGCCTGTACCCGCGGGCCTGCGGTATGACACGGCCGATCCGTATGCCGTGCACGCCACCTTCCATACCGGAGCGGAGGAGACGGTCGAATGGGTATTCGCCCGCGACCTCCTTGCCGAGGGGCTGCACCGGCCCACCGGAACCGGAGACGTCCGCGTCTGGCCATCCCGTAGTCACGGCCAGGGCGTCGTCTGTATCGCGCTGAGCTCCCCAGAGGGCGAAGCCCTGCTCGAAGCCCCGGCGAGAGCCCTGGAGTCGTTCCTGAAGCGGACCGACGCCGCGGTGCCGCCGGGCACCGAGCATCGCCACTTCGACCTCGATACGGAGCTCTCACACATCCTGGCCGAGAGCTGAGCCAGGCCGAGAGCTGCACGGCGCCGTCCGACTCGGGGAGACGGCGCCGCGCGGAAAACCTCATACGGTGACGCCGGCGCCGCCATCACGGAATCCACCGTGGTGACGGCGTCGGCGTGCGCCCCCGGGGAGCCCGTGGTGCCTCCCTCACGCCCCGGGCAGGCACCCACCGGCCACAGATACCCGCCCGTGGCCGGTATCCGCTCTCCGCACCCCTCATGGGGCCTCTCGGGCCGCTGTGCGCTCCGGCCGAGCCAGTAGAGTCAGCCCGCATCGGCGGAGACCCGCCCGCCGGAGGCAGGGAGCGAAAGCGTGCTGATCCCCCACGACACCCGGATCGCCCTCGACACGGTGGTCGACCTGTTGAACACCGCACCGGAGAGCGAACCGCCGGCGAGCGGGCAGCCGGAAGGCGAGCGGAGCGACGGTCTCGCCGGAACCGAAGCTCTGTACGACTTCGCGCGGCGCCATCGCATCAGCGGCGTGGGCGAGCTCCACGAGAAGGACCTGCGGGCCGTACAGGACGTACGGACGCACTTCGCCGAGATCTTCGCGACGGACGACACCCGGACCGCCGCCGCACTCGTCAACGCGCTCGTCGCCGCCGCCGGCACGACACCGCAGCTCAGCGATCACGACGGCTACGACTGGCATGTGCACTACTTCGCACCCGACGCGTCGATCGCCGACCACCTCGCGGCCGACTGCGGCATGGCGCTGGCCTTCATCGTGGTGGCGGGCGAGCTGGAACGGCTGCGGCGGTGCGAGGCGCCGGACTGCCGGCACGCCTTCGTCGACCTGTCCCGGAACCGCTCCCGCCGCTACTGCTCCAGCCGCACCTGCGGCAACCGTCTGCATGTGGCCGCGTACCGGGCACGCCGCAAGGAAGCGGCCGGCTGACCGTTCACAGCATGAAGAGATCATGCAACGCGGCCATCAGCAGAAGACTGCCGACCACCGCGAGGAAGATCATCAAAGGGGGCTGGGAGAGCGCGAAGAGGCAGCCGCGCGGCTCTTCGGCAGGGGTTGCGGGGGCATCGCCCCGGGAGGTGTCCACCATCTCGGGACGATCATGACTCACTCGGGGCCCTGTTGGCGATCAACGCGCCTTTTCGTACCGGGAGTTCACCCACCCCGGACGGTCGGAATTCGCTCCGGCGTCCGATCGGCCGCCAGATATTCGGTCCGGCTCCGGGATCTCAGCGCGGTGTCGAACTGGAGGCCCGCACCACGAGCTCCGGCTGGAGCACCACACTGCGGTGCTCATGGGTACCGTCCTCGTCGTCCGACTCCTCCAGCAGGAGCTCCGCGGCCATCCTGCCCATCACGACCGCGGGCTGGCGGACCGAGGTGAGCGGCACGGCAGCGGCGGCGGCGAACTCGATGTCGTCGTAGCCGACGATGGCGATGTCGTGCGGCACCCCGACGCCCGCCGCGTACAGCGCCTGGAGCACCCCCAGGGCGAGCAGGTCGTTGGCGCAGAACACCGCGGTCGGCCGGGGCACGAGGCCGAGCAGTCGGGCCCCGGCATCGCGGCCCGCAGCCACGTCCAGCCGGTCGGAGGGGATCTCCACGAGCGCTTCGGGCGGGAGCCCGGCGTCGGCGAGGGCCGACAGGGCGCCTTCGCGCCGGTCCCGGATCTGATGGAGGTCGCCCGGGCCTCTGATGTACGCCACCGAGCGGTGCCCGGCCGAGACCAGGTGCCCCACGGCGAGGGCGCCGCCGCGGACGTCGTCGACGGAGACCGCGCAGGTCCCCGCGCCGGACGCCACGCGGTCCACCAGGACGAAGGGGATGCGGTGACGGCTGAACGCCTCCAGGTTCCGGCCGGTCGCGTCGGCCGGAGTGACCAGGACGCCGCAGACCCGCTGCTCGGCGAAGAGCCCGAGGTACTCGGCCTCCTCCGCCGGGCTCTGGTCGCTGTTGCAGACCATGACGCCGAGGCCGGCCTCCCGGGCGGCGCGCTCGGCGCCACGGGCCACGTCCACGAAGAAGGGGTTGCCCATGTCGAGGACGAGCAGGGCCATGATCCGGCTGCGGCCCGCCCTCAGCTGGCGTGCCGACTCGCTGCGCACGTAACCGAGTTCCTCGATGGCGGCGAGCACCCGGGCGCGGGTCTCCGGCAGCACCGCCTCGGGCCGGTTGATCACGTTGGACACGGTGCCCACGGAGACCCCGGCCTGCCGGGCCACATCCTTGATCCCTGCCACACGCCCCACTTGCCCTGCCCCACTGATGGCTTCGGCCGCACCCGTCCGCGACGTGTCCCCATCGTACGGACGGCGCCCGGGGACGGCCCTCCGGGCCAGGGGGCGGGGATCAGATGCCGTGCTTCTTCAGGATGGCCTCGATGTCGCTGAAGTCCTCGCCCGGTGCGGCGGACTGCTGCCGGGGCTTCGCCTTCGGACGCGCCTGGGACTCCGGGAGCCCCGCCCCCAGCGAGGGCGCCGAGGCCGCAGGGGTGACCGCCTCGCCCTGCGCCGCCCGTGCGGCGGCCCTGCGCTCCTTGCGGGTGCCGCCGCTGCGGCGCTCGATCGCGCGCGTGGTCGCGAACAGCAGCCAGGCCACCGCGAGCAGCCCGAAACCGAGCCAGACACTGGGCTTGAAGGCGATTCCGGCGACCCAGTCCACGATCCCGGTCAGCACCAGCGCGATCGGGACCAGGGAGTAGGCGGCGATCCGGGTCGCGGCCAGGAAGCGCTTTCGCCAGGCGGTGACGGCGGCGATGCCCAGGCCCGCCGCGGACACCGCGGAGCAGATGGTCTCGGCAAGCATCGGTGCCTCCAGGCGCAGGGGAAACGTCCCTTCCATCCTGCACCGGTGACCGGCCCGGTGGCCACGATCCCGCACCGCATCAGGGACATTTCAGGGCCGGGCTCCTCCCCAGGTGCCGATCGGCGGTGCGCCGGGCAGTACCGGGCCGTGGCGGAACGGGTGCCGATTGGGAGGCTCGCGCGGGCCCTGGGAGACTGGCCGCATGAGCGATTCCACCCCTGCGACCCCCGTCGTCCTCGACGTCTGGTGCGAGCTCCAGTGTCCCGACTGTCACCAGGCCCTCACCGATGTCCACGCCCTGCGGGCCAAGTACGGCGACCGGCTGGACGTGCGGCTGCGCCACTTCCCGCTGGAGAAGCACAAGCACGCCTACGCCGCCGCGCAGGCCGCCGAGGAGGCCGCCGCCCAGGGCCAGGACTGGCCGTACATCGAGGCGGTGCTCGCCCGGACCGCCGATCTCGCCCGCACCGGCGAACCGCTGCTCGTCGAGGTGGCGCGGGAACTCGGCCTGGACGCCGAGGAGATGGACACCGCGCTGATCGACGGACGCCACATGCTGATCGTCGACGCCGACCAGGCCGAGGGCAAGGCGATCGGGGTCACCGGCACCCCGACGTATGTGATCGGCGACGAGCGGCTGGACGGCGGCAAGAGCCAGGACGGGCTGCGCGAACGGATCGAGGAGATCACCGACCGGCTGCTCGCCGAGCGCGGCTGAGCGGCCCGGTCCTCAGAGGTTCTTGGCCAGGTTGTACTGAGTCGTCCGGTACCCGAGCGACTCGTACAGCCGCAGGGCGGGCGTGTTGGCGGCGAACACGTGCAGTCCGAGGCGGCGGGGGCCCACGGCCAGGGTGATGTGCTCGGCCTGCGCCATCAGGGCACGCCCGTATCCGCGGCCCCGGTACTCCTCGGCCACCTCGACGTCGAAGACGAACCCGGTCGTCCCGCCGTCGTCGCCCTCACGCACCGACACCCACACATGGCCGACGACCGTGCCCCCGACGACGAGGACGTGGAAGTACATGCCCTCGGTGTCCAGTCCGTCCGGAAGGTTGCGGGCATGGTCGGACCGGGACTTGTGCATGGCATGTCCGGCCGGAACGCCCTGGTCGATCCAGGACCGGGCATACGTGTCGACGCTGGTGCGCTGCCAGGCCGCGAACTCCTCGGCGCTCATCTCCCTGGCCTCGGCCCCGTCCGGGAGCGCGGGGGTCGTCGGGCCGAGGTCCTTGACCATGTTGCGGCTGCGTTCGGTGTAGCCGAGTACGGCCGCCAGGCGTCGGGCCCCCTCATTCCCCTCCGGGGCCGACAGGCGCACCTGACCGCAGCCCCATCCGCGCAGCACCTCTTCGGCGGCGAGCAAGGCAATGGTGCCGCGGCCCCGCCGCCGGCTCGGTTCGTCGATGTTCAGGGAGAGCAGCACACCGGCGGACGTACCGAACGCGGCGTCGGTGCCGATCTCGACGGAGCCGACGGGCCGCCCGTTGTCGCACACGTCGTACATGCGGCTCTTCGCGCCGTCGGCGCCCTGCTGGATCGGCCCGGTCGGCCGGAGGGTGGTGGTCATCGCAGATGTTCTATCCGCTGCGCCCCGGTCCGTCACCCCGATTTACGGGTCGAGGTCGTTTCCGGCCCGCTCGTCGAAGATCCGCATGGCCTTGGTGGTCACCGCTCCGGGCCCGCCGGGCAGCTCCCGGCCGTCGATCCGGTGGACGGCCTGCACATCGCGCAGGGTGGAGGTGAGGAAGATCTCCTCGGCCCGCTCCAGGACGTCGAACGGCAGCTCGGTCTCCTGCGCGCCCGTCCATTCCACGGCCAGCGCGCGGGTGATCCCGGCGAGGCAGCCGGAGGCGACCGGCGGGGTGTGCAGCTGTCCGTCGAGGACGACGAAGACATTGGACCCGGTGCCTTCGCACAGCTGCCCGGCCGTGTTGGCGAAGATCGCCTCCGACGCACCGTGCTCGTGGGCCCGGGCGAGGGCGACGACGTTCTCGGCGTACGAAGTGGTCTTGAGCCCGGCGAGCGCACTGCGTTCGTTGCGCGTCCAGGGAACGGTGATCACCGCGGTGGTCTCGGGACGGCGGGCCGCCTCGCCGAGGGCGACGACAAGGCTCGGGCCGGTCTCGCCCCGGTCCGAGCCGAGCGGGGAGAGTCCTCCGGTGTAGGTGATGCGCAGCCTGCCCAGCGCCATCGGGTTGGCATCGATGACGTCGGCGCAGGCCCGGCGGACCTCGTCGAGGTCGGGGTCGGGGAGTCCGAGGCCACGGGCCGAGCGGGTCAGCCGGCCGAGGTGACGGGTGAGGGCGAAGGGCCTGCCGTCGACGGTCTTGACCGTCTCGAAGATGCCGTCCCCCACGGTGAGTCCGTGGTCCAGCACGGACACCCTGGCGTCCTCGGCTTCGCGCAGTCCGCCGTTGACCCAAATCCTCATCACGCGGTCCTTCCGGTTGCTTCGTGAACGCCCGACGCTACAGCGAGCAGCCTGGACGCCTTGAGTTCGGTCTCGTCCCACTCGCGTTCCGGGTCGGAGCCCCAGGTGATGCCGGCCCCGGTACCGAAGCGGAGGACCGGGGCGGTGCCGGTGCGGTCGATCCAGAAGGTACGTATGCCGACGGCGAGCGAGGCGGTGCGGCGATCGGCATCGACCCAGCCGATGCCTCCGCAGTAGGGACCGCGCGGTGCGGTCTCCAGCTCCCCGATGATCCGCAGGGCACTGGACTTGGGTGCCCCGGTGACGGAGCCGGGCGGAAACGTCGCATCGAGGAGTTCGGGCCAGCCGGCGTCCTCGGCGAGCTCTCCGCGCACGGTGGAGACGAGGTGGACCAGGCCGGGGTGCTTCTCGACCACGCAGAGGTCGGGGACGGTGACCGATCCGGTGGCGCAGACCCGGCCCAGATCGTTGCGGACCAGGTCGACGATCATCACGTTCTCGGCGTGGTCCTTCTCCAGCAGGTCGGCCTCGGTCCGCCCGGTGCCCTTGATCGGACCCGACTCGACGGTCCGGCCGTCCCGCTTCAGGAAGAGCTCGGGGGACGCGGTGGCGATCTCGACGCCGTGCCCGGGCAGCCGGATCGTCCCCGCGTACGGGGCGGGATTGCCGCGGGCGAGCAGCGCGGTCAGCGCGTCGACGTCCGCGGCGCCCGGGTCGGGCAGCGGCGCGGTCAGCACCCGGCAGAGGTTTGCCTGGTAGACCTCGCCCGCCGCGATGTACTCGCGGATCCGCCGTACGCCCGCGACGTACGCGGCGCGGTCCAGCGACGAGGTCCAGTCACCGGCCGCGGGCCCGTGCCAGGCGCCCGGCACGGGGGCGGGCACCGCCCGCGTACGTACGGAACCGAAGCGCGCGCAGACGAGGCGGCCCTCGAAATCGGCGGAGACGGCCCAGAAGCCGGTCGATTCGAGGGCTGCGGGATCACTGGTCACGTCCTGCAGATCGGACGCGACGAGGCCGCCGAAGCGGGCCATTGGAGCTAGGTCGTGCACGTCGTTGAGTCTAGGACGGCGCGCGATGACCTGCGCCGGGGCGAGCGCACCTCAGCACGCTGCACAAACGCGTTTTTGTACTGGCCCGGGAATCCGCTAGAGTTCAACACGTCGCCGGGACGCGCAAGCGGACCGGGAAAGACAAGCGGACGTAGCTCAGTTGGTAGAGCGCAACCTTGCCAAGGTTGAGGTCGCCAGTTCGAACCTGGTCGTCCGCTCGCAGAAGGTGGGGGATCTTCCCGAACCCCCATGCGTGGTGGAGTGGCCGAGAGGCGAGGCAACGGCCTGCAAAGCCGTCTACACGGGTTCAAATCCCGTCTCCACCTCCAAGGACGATTAGCTCAGCGGGAGAGCGCTTCCCTGACACGGAAGAGGTCACTGGTTCAATCCCAGTATCGTCCACCGATCCGCAAGGATCCCGCGCGATTAGCTCAGCGGGAGAGCGCTTCCCTGACACGGAAGAGGTCACTGGTTCAATCCCAGTATCGCGCACGCAGTACACGCAGGTTCACCCTGCGCGATTAGCTCAGCGGGAGAGCGCTTCCCTGACACGGAAGAGGTCACTGGTTCAATCCCAGTATCGCGCACCAGCCAGAGCCCCGGTCGTTCCGACGACCGGGGCTCTGTCGTGCTCCGGCGCATGGGCACCGGTACGGACGCACTGCGGGCCCGGACGGAAAGCGTCCGGGCCCGCGGTCAGGCACTCGCCGGTACCGGCCCGTTCAGGACGATTCGGCCTGTTCAGGACGAGAAGAGCATGCGGCCGAAGCTCTTGTGCCGGTAGTGGCCGCCTTGGTGCTGCGGGGCACCCCAGGCGGGTGCCGGGGCGGCCGGGTAGGCCTGCGGCGCCGGCGGGGCGGGCGGGGCCTGCTGCGTCCACTGCGCCTCCAGGCGGGTGAGGGACTCCAGCTCGCCGTAGTCGAGGAAGATTCCCCGGCAGCCGCTGCACTGCTCGATCTGTATGCCGTTGCGGTTGTACGTGTGCATCTGTGCGTGGCACTTGGGACACTGCATGGTTCGGCTCACTCCTCGCCGTCGGGTCGCCGTCGCCGGAATTCATGCCCGCCGACGGTCGGTTCAGCCTACGACGAGTGTTCGGCGCCCAACTCAGGCGGGAGGGATGCAATTCGGGCGCAGGCGTCGATCATCGCCTGCTCCACCTCATCCGGGGTCCGGTCCTCCGTCGCGGACTTGGCGAACGCCAGCGCGGCACACTGGACGGTCAGGGCGCGGGCCGGCACATCCAGTTCCGGCCAGGGGTCGCCCTCGGCGCGTACGGCGGGGCCGCCCGCCGCCCGGTAGGCGTCCAGGAAGCGGAGCCAGACCTCGGGGGGCAGGATCCCGGCCGCGTACCAGGCGGCGGGTCGGGCGAGGTCCCAGGCGGGGTCGCCGAGACCGGCGTCGTCGACGTCGATGAGCAGCCAGGGGCCGTGCGGGGCAGGGTGGCGGACGAGCTGGCCCAGGTGCAGATCGCCGTGGCAGAGGAAGTACGAACGGTGTGCGGGTGCGGCGACCTCGTCGCGGGCCCAGGCCGGCAGGCGGTGCCAGGCTTCGAGTACGGGGGCGGTGGCCGGGTCGGCCGGCCGGGCGGTGCGCATCCGGGCGACGGCGAGCGCGGCCTTCGCGGGGCCCCGCATGGGCGGGAGCGCGAGGGAGGGCGGGGCCGGGGTCCGGTGCAGCCCGGCCAGCAGCGCGGCGGCCTCTTCCCACGGGGCGGCGTCGGGGTCGCCGGGGTCGACGGGGCGGCCGTGGGGCCACAGGGTGACGGGGCGGTCGTCGAGAGGTGCGGCGGAGTGGGGTTCCAGCGGGGCGAGCAGGATGCCGGTGAGGCACGGGGCGTTCGCGAGGCCGAGGCGGGTGAGCAGGCCGGGGGTGTCCGTGCCGGGGGCGTGGGCCTTGGCGACGACGGCCCCGCTGCGGACCACCGTGCCGTCCGCACGGTCCGCGAGCACCGTCGGGGGCGGGCAGAAGCAGGGTTCCCCGGGGCGGGTGTGGGCGGCCCGGTGGGCGAGGACGCCCAGCGCGCGTACGACTGCGGTGGTCACGGTCTCCCCCGGTGGCGAACAGGTACGGGCGGCCGGTCCGCACCGGGCCCCCCGATGAGCGTACGGCGTGAACGGGCCCGGACAGCGCGATGTCCGGTCAGCTCCCCAGCTGACCGGACAAACGCTGCCGTCCGCCGCACCCCCGTCCCCACGGGGTTGTTGGCCGGATGTCCCGGTCCGGACCGCTCTTCCGGACCCGGGGCGCCGCTCAGCGCCCCAGCATCACGCCTACGGACGACGCCTGTGTGACCACCGCGTCCCAGCCGCCGAAGACGACTACGAGCAGGGCCGCCAGAGGAAGAACCATCGCCGTCGCCACCAGTGGGTGGCGAGTGCCGGACGACGGGCGGCCGCCGAACGAGGCACGGCCCCTGCGTCCCGTGCGGATCGTGGTCCGCGTTGCCGTGTCCGCCATGGTTCCTCTCCTGACTCGATGTGGGGCGGCGGGCGTGTGACCTCGGGGGACGAGTGCTGCGCCCGCCGCTTGACCTCAACACTAGGGAGGCGTGGGGCGTGGGGCGTCATGCCCGCGTACCGATTGCCGGGCCTCCCGGAGGATGAGCCCCGGGCCGTGGATGTACTCCCCTGGGTGGAGACCGGGCGCCCGATCCCGGGGACATCCCGGAGGGGGTGCGGCGAACTTCCCGCGACGCCGGAGTCGTTGGACGGCGCGGCCCACGGTGCGTACGGACGCAGCCACCGTGACCTCGCTCACCCTCCGCTCCCCCCGGTCCCCGGCCGCCGGCCCCGGTGTGCCGGTGGAGGCCGCCCGCAGGCGTCCGGGCCGGGGTCCACGCCGTACCGCCGGCCCGGCCGACACGGCTCCAACCACCCTTCACCGTAACCGCCTTGGCGTCCGGGCGCGGCCGGCACCGAACCTGCTCCGGCCGCGCGCCGCCCCGTCATGGGCCGCGCCGCGCACCGACAATCGATCGACCGGTGAGGGCGCGGCCTCTGAGCGCCCCGGGCGCCGGGTACGTAAGCTGTGCCTCGTCAGGCGGACCAGGCAGCGGGGATGGGCAGACATGGCGATGATGCGGCTCCGGCGCGAGGACCCGCGTGTCGTCGGCTCGTTCAGGCTGCACCGGCGGCTCGGGGCGGGCGGCATGGGTGTCGTCTACCTGGGTTCGGACCGGCGGGGACAGCGGGTGGCGCTGAAGGTGATCCGCCCGGATCTGGCGGAGGACCAGGAGTTCCGCTCCCGTTTCGCGCGCGAGGTGTCCGCCGCCCGGCGGATCCGCGGCGGCTGCACGGCGCGCCTGGTGGCCGCGGACCTGGAGGCGGACCGTCCGTGGTTCGCCACGCAGTACGTCCCGGGGCCCTCGCTGCACGACAAGGTGGCCGAGGAGGGACCGCTGTCGGCCGCCGAGGTCGCCTCGATCGGGGCCGCGCTCTCCGAGGGCCTGGTGGCGGTGCACGAGGCCGGTGTCGTCCACCGTGACCTGAAGCCGTCGAACATCCTGCTCTCCCCCAAGGGCCCCCGGATCATCGACTTCGGGATCGCCTGGGCGACCGGGGCCTCCACCCTCACCCATGTCGGTACGGCGGTGGGCTCGCCGGGGTTCCTCGCGCCCGAGCAGGTGCGCGGCGCGGCCGTGACGCCCGCGACCGACGTGTTCTCGCTCGGTGCCACGCTGGCGTACGCGGCCATGGCCGATTCGCCCTTCGGGCACGGCAGTTCCGAGGTGATGCTGTACCGCGTGGTGCACGAGGAGCCTCAGTTGCACGATGTGCACGACGCGCTGGCGCCGCTGGTGAGCGCCTGTCTGGCCAAGGATCCCGAGGAGCGGCCGAGCACGCTCCAACTCTCCATGCGGCTCAAGGAGATCGCGGCGCGCGAGGCGCAGGGGCTGCACGAGAGCCGGCCGCCCGTGCAGCGTTCGGCACAGGAGCTGGACCGGCCGACCGGCCGCCTCGACGGTCCGTACACCGAGCAGCAGACGCGGCGCGCGGCTCCTCCCGCGCCCCGTCAGCAGAAGCAGAAGCAGCCCCAGGGCACCAGGCCGTCCTCGTCGTCGCGGTCCGGAGCGCCCCGGACCGGTGGTTCGCGCCCCCGTCAGCAGCAGCCGGCGCGGGGCAGCACCCGGTCCGGCAGGCGTCCGCAGGGTACGAACGGGACGAACGGCCGGTCGGGCACGCGGCCCGGGACCCGTCCGACGTCGGCGGGGCTGCGGCCCGCCAATCCGCGGCTGCTGCGACAGCGGCTCGTCGTCTTCGTGGTGGTGACGCTGCTGGTGGCGCTCGGCATCGCGGCGGCCCAGGGTTGCCAGGGGCCGTCCCGCGGGCTGGGTACGGATCCGGGCCGGCACGAGACCCGCATCCAGACCCAGGTCGAGACCCCGCCCCAGGGCCGGCAGCTCCCGTAGCCGGTCAGTTCTCCGGGCGGCCCGATGCCACCGCGTAGAACGCGACCGCCGCGGCCGCGCCCACGTTGAGCGAGTCGACGCCGTGCGCCATCGGGATGCGTACCCATTCGTCGGCGGCGACCAGGGCCCGGGTGGACAGCCCGTCGCCCTCGGCGCCCAGCATCAGGGCCACCTTGTCCATCCGGTGCGGTGCCGCCTCGTCGATGCTGCCGGCCTTCTCGTCCGGGGTCAGCGCCAGAAGCCTGAAACCCGCTTCCCGTACGGTCTCCAGGTCCTTGGGCCAGGTGCCGAGGCGGGCGTAGGGGACGGAGAAGACCGCGCCCATGGAGACCTTGACGGAGCGCCGGTAGAGCGGGTCGGCGCAGTCCGGGGAGAGCAGGACGGCGTCCATGCCGAGGGCTGCTGCGCTGCGGAAGATCGCCCCGATGTTGGTGTGGTCGTTGACGGCCTCCATGACGACCACCCGGCGGGCCGTCGTCAGCAGCTCGTCGGCGGCCGGCAGCGGCTTGCGCTGCATCGAGGCGAGGGCGCCGCGGTGGACGTGGTAGCCGGTGACGCGCTCGGCGAGCTCGGGGCTGACCGCGTACACCGGGGCCGGGACCTCGTCGATGACGTCGCGCATCAGGTCGACCCACTTCGCCGAGAGCAGCATCGACCGCATCTCGTACCCGGCATGCTTGGCGCGTCTGATCACCTTCTCGCCCTCGGCGATGAAGAGGCCCTCGGCGGGCTCCCGCCTGCGTCGGAGTTCGACATCGGTCAGCCCGGTGTAGTCGCGCAGGCGGGGGTCGTCGGGGTCGTCGACGGTGATGAGATCAGCCACGGGTTCGATACTGCCTTGTCCGGTGTGTGGTGCCAACGGCTCGGGAGAAGATCCGTCACCGCTGGTTACTCTGCGGGGGTGTGGGCGGTGTCCGGGCCGGCTACTCGGCGGGGAGCGGTGCGGTGCCGGTGCCGACCGCGACGACGTCGCCGATGACGATGACGGCCGGGGGGCGTACGTCTTCGGCGGCGGCCCGTTCGGCGACGGTCGCCAGGGTCGCGTCGACGCGGCGCTGGGATGCCGTGGTGCCCTCCTGGACCAGGGCGACCGGGGTGTCCGGGGACTTGCCGTGGGCGACGAGGGCCTTCGCGATGGCGCCGATCTTGTCGACGGCCATCAGCAGCACGAGGGTGCCGCGCAGCTGTGCGAGCGCCGCCCAGTCGACCAGCGAACGCTCGTCGTCGGGCGCGACATGACCGCTGACGACGGTGAACTCATGGGCGACCCCGCGGTGGGTGACGGGGATTCCGGCCGCGCCGGGTACGGAGATCGAGCTGGAGATGCCGGGGACGACGGTGCACGGGATGCCTTCGGCGGCGAGCGCCTGGGCCTCTTCCATGCCCCGGCCGAAGACGAACGGGTCGCCGCCCTTGAGCCGCACGACGGCCTTGCCGGCCTTGGCGTGCTCGATGAGCGCCTGGTTGATCGCCTCCTGCGCCATGAAGCGGCCGTACGGGATCTTCGCCGCGTCGATCACCTGGACGTGCGGCGGCAGTTCGTCGAGCAGGTCGCGTGGGCCGAGCCGGTCGGCGATGACGACGTCGGCCTCGGCGAGGAGACGGCGGCCGCGCACGGTGATCAGGTCGGGGTCGCCGGGGCCGCCGCCGACCAGGGAGACACCGGGGGTGGGCCGGGTGCGGTGGTGCGGGGCGGTGAGCGTGCCGTCGCGCAGTCCCTCGACGATGGCGTCGCGGACGGCGGCGGAGTGGCGCGGGTCGCGGCCCTGGGCGTCGGTGGAGAGGACGGCGACGGTCACGCCCTCGCTGCGGCCGGTGGCCGGGGTCCAGGCGGTGGCCACATCGGCGTTGTCGCTGCGCACGCACCAGGTACGGGTGCGCTCGGCCTCGGCGGACGCGGCGTCGTTCGCGGCGTCGTCGTCGGAGGCGATGAGCGCGTACCAGGTGTCGGTGAGGTCCCCGTCCTCGTACCGGCGGCGCTCCCAGCGGATCTCTCCGGCATCGGCCATCGCCTCGACGGACGGGGTCGCGGACGGCGATACGAGGGTGATGTCGGCGCCCGCCGCGATGAGCGCCGGGAGGCGGCGCTGCGCGACCTGGCCGCCGCCGACGACGACGACGCGGCGCCCGCTCAGGCGCAGTCCGACGGGGTACGCGGGGTGATCGGCGTGCTCGGCCATGGCGGTGCGGACTCCTCGTGCGATGCGAAGTGCGGGCCGCTGCGGCGGTGGAGCGGCTGTGACGTGCGGTTTTGTGGGGTGGGTCCACGATACGGGGTACGCGGGGGCGCGGGCGGGGGCTGCCTCCGCCCGGAAACCATGGACCCGGCCCGGCGCGCGTGGCGCCGGGCCGGGTCGGCGGTGGCCGCGTACTACTTTTCGGTGACGCCTGCCGAGTCGAACGTCGCCACTTCGTGCATCGCGCGCGCCGCGCTCTGCACGATCGGGAGCGCCAGCAGTGCACCCGTTCCCTCGCCGAGGCGGAGGTCGAGATCGACCAGCGGGCGCAGGCCCAGCTTGTTGAGCGCGGCCACATGGCCGGGCTCGGCGCTGCGGTGGCCCGCGATGCAGGCGGCCAGGGCCTCCGGGGCGATCGCCCGGGCGACCAGGGCCGCGGCGCCCGCGCTCACGCCGTCGAGGATGACGGGCGTACGGAGCGAGGCGCCGCCCAGCAGGAAGCCGGCCATCGCGGCGTGCTCCAGGCCGCCGACCGCGGCCAGGACGCCGATCGGGTCGGCCGGGTCGGGCTGGTGGAGTTCGAGGGCGCGACGGACCACGTCCACCTTGCGGGCGTGCATCTCGTCGTTGATGCCGGTACCGCGTCCGGTCACCTCGGCCGGGTCCATGCCCGTGTACACACAGATCAGCGCTGCCGACGCCGTGGTGTTGGCGATCCCCATCTCACCGATGAGCAGGCCCTTGTTGCCTGCCGCGACCAGATCGCGGCCGGTCTCGATGCCGACCTCGATCGCCGCGAGCACTTCTTCGCGGGTGAGTGCGGGACCGGTCGTGAAGTCCGCCGTTCCGGCGCGCACCTTGCGGGGCAGGAGGCCGGGCGTCGCGGGCAGCTCCATGGCCACGCCGACGTCGACCACGCACACCTCGGCGCCGACCTGGGCCGCGAAGGCGTTGCAGACCGCGCCGCCGCCGAGGAAGTTGGCGACCATCTGGCCGGTGACCTCCTGCGGCCAGGCCGTGACGCCCTGGGCGTGCACCCCGTGGTCGCCCGCGAAGATCGCGACGGCCGCGGGCTCGGGGATCGGCGGCGGGCACATCCGGGAGAGCCCGGACAGCTGTGCCGAGATGATCTCCAGCATGCCGAGCGCGCCGGCCGGCTTGGTCATCCGCTTCTGGCGTTCCCATGCCTCGCCGAGCGCCTTGGCGTCGAGCGGGCGGATGTTGGAGATGGTCTCCTGGAGCAGGTCGTGCGGCTCCTCGCCGGGCAGGGCGCGGCGGCCGTACGTCTCCTCGTGGACGACCCAGGACAGCGGGCGGCGCTTGGACCAGCCCGCCTGCATCAGCTCGGGCTCCTCGGGGAACTCGTCGACGTAACCCACACACAGGTAGGCGACGACTTCGAGGTGCTCGGGCAGGCCCAGGGCGCGGACCATCTCGCGCTCGTCGAAGAAGCTGACCCAGCCGACGCCGAGTCCCTCGGCACGCGCGGCGAGCCAGAGGTTCTCGACGGCGAGCGCGGAGGAGTACGGGGCCATCTGCGGCTGGGTGTGCCGGCCGAGGGTGTGCCGGCCACCGCGGGTGGGGTCGGCGGTGACGACGATGTTCACCGGGGTGTCGAGGATGGCCTCGATCTTCAGTTCCTTGAACTGCTTGGCCCGGCCCTTGGGCAGCGACTTGGCGTAGGCGTCGCGCTGACGCTGTGCCAGTTCGTGCATGGAGCGACGGGTCTCCGCCGAGCGGATGACGACGAAGTCCCAGGGCTGCGAGTGGCCGACGCTGGGCGCCGTGTGCGCGGCTTCGAGGACGCGGAGCAGGACCTCGTGCGGGATGGGGTCGCTGCGGAAGCCGTTGCGGATGTCGCGGCGCTCACGCATGACGCGGAGCACTGCCTCGCGCTCGGCGTCGTCGTAGCCGGGGGCCGGCGGACCTGCGGGAGCCTCGGCCTCGTCGGCCTCGGACACCTCTGGGGCCTCCGCTTCGGCGGCTTCCGGCTCGGGGGCCCGGGCCGCCTCGGCGGGCTCCTGGGGCTGCGCCTCGGGCTGTACGGATTCCACGTGCCCGGCCTCGGGGGCCTCAGGAGCATCCGTCGCCACGACCGCCGCCGCTGCGGGCTCCGCGAGCGGGGCGGCTTCCGCGCCTTCCACGGCCTCCGCGGGGGCCTCGGGGGACGTGATGTCCGGGGTCTCGATGACCTCCGGGCCCTGCTCGGTCTCCGGCTCAGGCACCGTCAGGACCTCGGCCTCGGGGGCAGGGGCGGGCGCGGGGGCTTCGGCAGGCACGGCGTTCGCGACCGCGTCGGCCTTCACGACGGGCTCGGCAGGCTCGACCGGCTCGGCCTTCACGACGGGCTCGGCAGGCTCGACCGGCTCGGCCTTCACGACGGGCTCGGCGGCCTCGGCGTTCGCGGCGGGCTCGACCGGCTCGGCATGCGCGGCGGGCTCGACGGCTCCCCCGGCATCCGCCGCCTGCTCGGCCTCCGCGATCTCCGGCTGAGGTGCCTGCACGGGCTCCATGGCGATCGGCACGCGCTCGGCCTCGGGCTCCGCCTCGACGGTCTGCTCGACGACGGGCGTCGGCGCCAGGTGCGGAGTCGTCGGCACCGAACCCTCCACGGGCACGAACTGGCCCATGGGAACGGCTTCCGCGGTGCCCTGCGGCGCGATCGCTTCGGCGGGCGCCCCGGCGTCGGCGGAAACTTCGGCGGGGATTTCGACAGGGGTCTCGGCGGGCGTCCCGGCCACGGCCGGTACCGGCTCGGCGGCCGGAGCGACCACGGCCTCCGGTTCCACGACCGGAGCGGCCTGAACCGGCTGGGCCGCCTGCACCGGCTCGGCGACGGGCTCCGGAGCGACCGGCTCCGCGACGGCCGGCTCCGCGACGGCCGGTTCTGCCGCCACCGGCGCGGCCTCCGGCTGCGGTGCCTGGGCCGCCCACGGGCTGCCGCCCTGCGGCAGGATCTCTCCGAGTTGCGGGCCCGGCAGCGCGGACGCGTCCTCGGCCGGCATCTCGAAGTACTCCGGGCCGGTGGTCGGCGGACCGGCGTGCCGCGCGGGGGCCTGGGGCCGGGCCTGCGCCTGGGGCGCGCCCGCGGGGCCGCGGTCGGCGAGCGAACGCACCACTCCGCCGGTCGGCGTCCCGCCGTACGACGGCGAGCCGTCGGCGGCGACCGGGCCGCGGTGCAGCGGACGGCGCACCGGGGCCTGGGGCTGCGGCTGGGCCGCCGGAGCGGGGGCCGGGGCGGGCGAAGGAATCCGTACGCCGCTCAGGTCGACCGAACCGGAGTCGCGGCCACCGGACTCATGAGTCCCCTGGCCGGTCTCGGGCAGCGGCTCCGCCACCGCCTGCTGGGCCGCGTACACGTCCGCGACCTGCGCCTGGACGGGGGGTTCCTGCACCTGGACCTGGACGGGCCCCTGGGGTTGTGCGGGGGTCTCGCCGGCCGGCTGGGCATAGGGCTGTGCCACGGGCGGGGCCTGGTGGGCGGTCTGTCCGGGCACCGGCGCCTGGGCGGCGACCCCCTCGGGGTACTGGCCCGGGGCCGGTACGGCCTGCGGGTCGCTCCAGGCTCCCTGCGGGCTGGGCATCAGGAGGAGGTCGTCGTCCTCGGAGACATGCTCGGAGGGAGCGAGGTAGGCGTAGGCATCCGGGGCGGCGACGCCCGGCTGCTCCACCGTGCCTGCGTTCTCCGGCAGTCCCTCACCCGGGATCTGGCCGGTGTCACTCATGCGTACCCCTCGCCCATCGTCAGTGCTCCTTACGGCCCTTCGCCCGGGACGCCCGAACACGGCACGCCGGCGCTCGTCAACAAGAACGAGCGGGCTCGCCGCGCGGCACGAATCGGTCGCGGACATACTGCATTCTCGCGGCTGTTCGCCGCCGCGGCAGCTCATTTCGCCACGGCCCGCTGTGGACTGCGCCACGTCGCGCATCCCCCGGTTCTGCCGTACCACAACGGGGGCCAAAACGGTCCCCTTTTCCGGACATTGACGAACGAAGCGACGAACGTCCCGGGCGCGGTGCAACGATCGGCCAGCCTACCTCCCGCTGTACGCCGACGGGGTCACGGGGCGAGGTCGGAGCGCAGTGCCGAGAGGAGGAACACGACCGAGCGTTCGCGCTCCGCCCAAGCGGCCGTGTCGAGTTCGACGGACTGGAGGAGCGAGCAGCGGACGGTGTACCCGTTTCCGCTCAGGGCCGCACCGAGCGCCTCGGCCTCGTCCCGCGTCGAGGCATGGGTCACGATGCGTTCCGGCCGCCGTTCGGTGACGGCGGTGACGACGGGGACCCCACCGCCCCCGATCCGTACGACATCGGGTTCCGGCAGCCGTTCCAGCACATGCGGGGCCCGGCCCTCGACGACCTGGAGCTGGACTCCGAACGCCCGCGCCGCCGCTGCGGTACGGGCGCAGGCGGCCGGGTCGCTGTCGACGGCCAGGACCGCCGCGCCGAAGCGGGCGGCCTCCACGGCCAGGGCCCCACTGCCGGAGCCGATGTCCCAGAGGAGGTCGCCGGTCCGGGGGCCCAGGCGGGCCAGTTGGGCGGCGCGCAGCCCGGGGGACTCGCCCTCGCCGCTGTCCTGGCCGCCCTCGGGGGCACTGCTCGCGTAGGCCTCCGTGGGCAGTGCCCAGCCGCGTACGCCACGGGGGTAGGCGGGGTGGCGGCCGGCGATCCAGGCGCCGGTGGCCTGCGGTTCGGGACCGCCGCCGATGACGATGACCACGTTGGGGTCGCGCCAGACGTGGTCGGCGGCCTTGTCGGAGGTGACGACGGTGACCCGTTCGCGGGTGGTGCCGAGTTCCTCGCAGATGACGAAGGTGCGGTGGACGCCTTCGAGGAGCAGGGCGAGTTCGGCGGGGCCCGCGCCGGGCGAGGTGAGGACGGCGACCTTGTGGTGGGCGCGGCAGACGTTGACGGCGCGGCGCAGGGTGCGGGGGTGGGCGACGACCGTTTGGGCGTCCTCCCACGGCATTCCCGCGCGGGCGAACGCGGCGGCGACGGAGGACACGGCCGGGACGACCTCGACCTCCAGTCCGTGTTCGGGTGCGCGGAGGTTGCGTACGACGCCGAAGAAGCCGGGGTCCCCGTCGGCGAGGACCACGGCGCTGCCGCGGTGGCCGGCGATCCGGCGGGCGGCCAGGTCGATGGAGCCCAGGCGGATCCGTTCGGCGTTCGCCGGGACTTCGGGGAGTGCGAGGTGGTGGGCTGCTCCGGCGACGAGCGTGGCGGCCGAGAGGGCGGCCGTGGCCGCTCCGGTCAGTGGCGAGCCGTCCCAGCCGATCACGGTGACCCGATCGGCCATCTGTCGTCAGCCTCCTGGAGTCGTCGCAGGTGGGATGGTGGTGAGGTGGGGCAGAGCGAGAGTACCCGGTCCGTACCGACAGGGCGTCGGGGCCCCTTCGAGGGGTCAGTTCCAGTCGTTGTAGGCGCCGTAGCCGCCGGCGTCGGCGAGCTGCTCGGCGACGCCTTCGAGGTCCTCGGGGAGCAGGCCCCAGACGATCAGGTCGGTCCTGATGTCGGTCCAGCCGCCGTCCGTGCCGTTCTCGGTCCGGGTGCGCGCTATGCGGGCGTTGCGCAGGACGCCCTCGCTGATGCAGCCGAGCTTCTG
Organism: Streptomyces atratus; assembly: GCF_900119365.1. GTDB lineage: Bacteria > Actinomycetota > Actinomycetes > Streptomycetales > Streptomycetaceae > Streptomyces > Streptomyces atratus_B. The sequence continues at coordinate 320,903 of NZ_FPJO01000003.1, read as the reverse complement.
GGCGACCTGCTGGGAGGCGGTGTTGTCGGCGGCGGTGCGCAGTTCGATGCGCTCGAAGCCCTGGTCACGGAAGAGCCACTGGGCCACGGCCAGCACGGACTCGGTGGCGTAGCCCTCGCCGCGGGCCCAGGGGGCGGTGATGTAGGCGACCTCGGTGGAGAGGGTGCGCCAGTCGGTGTTGCGGAGCCGGACCGAGCCGACGAGCCGCTGGGTGAGGAACTCGGTGACGGCGAGGACGATGCCGTCACCGGTGGTGCGCTGGGCGGGGGCGATCCTGCGGACCCAGCGTTCGGCGTCGACCTGGGTGTAGGGGTGGGGTGCCTCGGTCCAGGCGATGACGAGTTCGTCGTTCATCATCTCGATGTACGCGGGGACGTCCGCCATGTCGAAGGGGCGCAGCACCAACCGATCCGTGCTGATGGAGATGTCCGGAAAGGTGGAAGTCATGCGCAGCTCCATACCGAAGACCGTTAAAGGCACAGCATGCAGCATCGGCCCGGTGCCGCGCATGGTCGGGTCCGCACGACGGAGCCCCGCGCCCCCTCTGGTGGGGTGCGCAGGGCTCCTCGGACAAATGCCGTACGGGTGTCAGGACTTGGCGGCGGTGCCGAAGGCCGGGACGACGGATCCCTGGTAGGTGTCCTCGATGAACTTCTTGACCTCGTCGGAGTGCAGGAGCTTCACGAGCTTCTGGACGCGGGGGTCCTGCTCGTTGCCCTTCTTCACGGCGATGATGTTGGCGTAGGGGTTGCCGTCGGCCTTTTCGAGCACGAGGGCGTCCTTGGCGGGCTTGAGGTCGGCCTCGATCGCGTAGTTGCCGTTGATGACGGCGGCGTCGACGTCGTTCAGGGCGCGGGGCACCGTGGCGGCCTCCAGCTCCTTGAACTCCAGGCCCTTCTTGTCGGTGATGTCGCTCAGCTTGGCGCTGGTGCCGACACCGTCCTTGAGGGTGATGAGACCGTTCTCGGCGAGGAGCTGGAGGGCGCGGCCCTCGTTGGTGGTGTCGTTGGGGACGGCGACGGTCTGGCCGGCCTTGATGTCCTTCAGGTCCTTGACCTTCTTGGAGTACAGACCGAGGGGCTCCAGGTGGACGGTGCCGGCCGAGACGAGATGGGTGTTCTTCTTCTTGTTGAAGTCGTCGAGGTACGGCTGGTGCTGGAAGAAGTTGGCGTCGACCTGGCCGGTCTCGGTCGCGGTGTTCGGCAGGACGTAGTCCGTGAACTCCTTGACCTCCAGCTTGAGGCCCGCCTTCTCGGCCAGGTTCTTCCTGACGAAGTCCAGGATGTCGGCGTGCGGCGTCGGGGACGCGGCGACGACGAGCGCCTTGGAGGTGTCGGCCTTGGCACCGGTCCCGCTCTTGGCGCCCGGGTCGGACGACGTGCCGCAGGCGGTGAGGCCGAGGGCGATGGCGGCGGTGGCGGCGGCAGCCGCGGTGATCTTGATGTTCTTACGCACGAAAAGTGCCTCTTTCTGGTGGTGAGGGTGGTGCGCCCGGACAAGGAGTTCGGGCTTGTGAGCGGAGAGGAGGTCTCAGGAGGCGGTGCGGCCCCGGCGGGCGAGCAGGCGTACGGCCAGGTCACCGATCAGCTGGATCACGGTCACGATGACGATCAGCAGCGCGACGGTGATGAGCATGAACTGGTTGTCGAAGCGCTGGAATCCGTAGGTGACGGCCTTGGACCCGAGCCCTTCGCCGCCGACCGCGCCGGCCATCGCGGAGTAGCCGATGAGCACGATGACGGTGGTGGTGACGCCCGAGATGAGCGAGGGCAGCGCCTGCGGCAGCAGGACCTTGCGGACGATCGTCGGGATGGATCCGCCCATCGACTGGACGGCCTCGACGAGCCCGTGGTCGACCTCGCGGACGGCGGTCTCGACGAGCCGGGCGAAGAACGGGATGGCGCCGACGGAGAGCGGAACGATCATCGCGGACGGGCCGATGAAGGTGCCGACGACCCAGGTGGTGAAGGGGATCAGGGCGATCAGCAGGATGATGAACGGCAGCGAGCGGCCGATGTTCACGACCACGCCGATGACCTTGTTCACCGGGGTGTTCTGGAGCAGTCCGCCCTTGTCGGTGAGGACCAGCAGGACGCCGAGCGGCAGTCCCACGAGCACGGTGACGACCGTGGACCAGAGCACCATGTAGAGGGTGTCGATGGTCCCCTGGGTGAGCAGCGGCTGCATTTCGGACCAGGTCACTTCGCCACCTCCTTGGTGAGCGGGGCGGGGGTCTGTACGGGGATGGCGGGGCCGTCGTCCGTCACGACCTCGGCCTGGAGGCCCTGTTCACGCAGGAAGCCGATCGGGACGACGTTCTCCTCGAAGCGGCCGGGCAGCTCGATGCGCATCCGGCCGATCTGCTTGCCGCCGACGGTGTCCATCGCGGCGCCGAGGATCGAGATGTCGATGTTGTACGTGCGCGAGAGCTGGGAGATCACCGGCCGGCCGGCCGCGTCGCCGTGGAAGGTGACATCGACGACCGTGCACTCGGGGCCGGAGGCCGTACCGCCGACGGGGAACAGTTCGTGGGCCAGCTCGGAGCCGGGGGTGGCGAGCAGTTCGCCGACGGTGCCGGACTCGACGACGCGCCCCTTCTGCATCAGCGCGGCGGAGTCGCAGATCGTCTTGACGACGTCCATCTCGTGCGTGATGAGCAGGACGGTCAGGCCGAGCTGCTGGTTGAGGTCGCGCAGCAGCTGGAGGATGGAGCGGGTGGTCTCGGGGTCGAGGGCCGAGGTCGCCTCGTCGGAGAGCAGCACCTTGGGGTCGCCGGCCAGTGCGCGGGCGATGCCGACGCGCTGCTTCTGGCCGCCGGAGAGCTGGCCGGGGTAGGCCTTGGCCTTGTCGGCGAGGCCGACCAGGCCGAGGAGTTCGAGGGCCTTGCGGGAGCGGTCCCGGCCGGAGACGCCGAGGATCTCCAGCGGGAGTTCGACGTTGTCCTGGACGGTGCGGGAGGCCAGCAGGTTGAAGTGCTGGAAGACCATGCCGATGCGGCTGCGTGCCTCGCGCAGTTCCTTGCCGGCCCGGCGGCCGCGTCCGGCGAGTGCGGTGAGGTCCTGGCCGGCCACGGTCACGGTGCCGGAGGTGGGGCGTTCCAGGAGGTTGATGCAGCGGATCAGGGAGGACTTGCCGGCGCCGCTCTGTCCGATGACGCCGTACACCTCGCCCTCGCGGACGTGCAGGTCGACGCCGTCCAGGGCGGTGACCTCTCGGCCGCGCGACTGGTAGACCTTCGTGAGGCCCGAAGTGGTGATCACAGGGTTTCCGTCACTGTCGAGTGCGCGGCGCGGTGTCCGCCGGGCACGGGGCATTCGTCTGATGAGACCGTTTCGGACGTTTCGATCGGACGTTCCGAGCGGGGTCCCGGCACGGCTCGGAACGGCGCGTGGCCGGGCGGCGGTGCGGGGGCGGGCTCGTTCCGCTGGATGCGGACGGCTGGGCTCGGTCTCGCTTCGGGGCGCGAGGAGCGGGGGGCCCTCAGAAGGTGCGCATTCGACACATACAACGAGCACCGGGCGTTGTGATCGCCTCGGTCGCAAGGATGCGGCTGCTCGTCGTGGTCATGCCCCAAGTAAAACAGACGTAACGTTCCGCCCGATCCGCCTGTCCGAATAGCGGACAGGCGTGGATGGTGGCGCGAGCCGGTTCGGCCCGTCGTCGCTATTTCCGCCCGCACGGCTGTGACCTGCTCTGATACGGCGGCGATGGCATCGATGACCGCATCCGCGACCGGCCCGGAGCGGCCCTGGTCTGTGGCCAAGGCCACGGCCCTCGTCCCTGCCGCCCGCCCGGCCCGCGGTCCGGCGGCGGGGGCGCACACGGACGGGAGCGGGGGCGCACACAGGGGGCCGTTCGCTCCGTAATACCCTCGGCTCATGCTTGACGCCCTGACGGTCGCGGTCGCCGTGACCGCGCTCGCCCTCGCCGCCTGGTGCGGATTCGCCGCGTACCGCGATCAGCCGACCAAGGACTGGCACTTCATCGGGATGGCCGTGGTCTCGCTGCTGGCACTGGCCCAGCTGGTGGTGGGCATCGTGCAACTGTCCCGGGGCGAACGGCCCGAGCAGGGCATGACGATCTTCATCGCGTATCTGATCGGGGCGTTCCTCGCGGTGCCCGCGGCCGGTTTCCTGTCGCTGACCGAGCGGACCCGGTGGGGTTCGGTGACGGTGGCGGCGGGCGCGGTCGTGCTGGCCGTCCTCGAAGTACGGCTCTACGACATCTGGGGAAACTGACCGTGACCGAAACCGAACGCACTCCCGCGGCGGCCACCGGCGAGAAGCAGCCCTTCGATCTCGGTACGGGGCCCGGCCGGGTACTGGTCTGGTTCTACGGAGTGTTCACCGTAGCGGCCGCCTCCCGCTCGATCGTCCAGATGATCCTGGACTTCGGCAGGGCGCCGCTCGCCTATGTGCTGTCCGCCGTCGCCGCGCTCGTGTACGGGTTCATCACGTACTCACTGGTGCGCGGGGGCGAGAAGGCGCGGCGGACCGCGCTGGTGTGCTGCGCCGCCGAGCTGCTGGGCGTGCTGGTCGTCGGGACCTGGACGATGGCGGAGCCGTCGGCGTTCGCGGACGCCACCGTCTGGTCCGACTTCGGCATGGGATACCTGTTCATCCCGGTGATCCTGCCGATCACCGGGATGATGTGGCTGCGCCGGGCGAGGACGGCCTAGGCGCTGGCCACGTACGCGGGCTCGGTGGCGTCCTTCTCCAGCAGGATCATCAGGACGCCGTCCCGGCCGGTCTCGTTGCCCACGGGGGCGTAGCCCGCCCGCCGGTAGAGCCGCAGATTGCTCTCGCTGCGATGACCGGTGTGCAGCCGGAACAGGGTGGCCGACCGCTCGTCGGCGAGTCCCGACTCCGCCGCCCGCAGCAGCCGGGCACCGAGACCATGGCCCTGGAGCCGGGGGTGGACGCAGAGCCTGCCGATCTCCCCCGCGCCGTCCGCACCGACCGCTCCCCGGACCGAGCCCACGACCTCGTCACCCAGCCGCGCCACGAACACCAGGTTGGTGGCGATCTCGGTGTGCAGCGAGTCGAGGGTCTGGACGAGCGGGTCGATCCGGTAGTTCCCGTACAGCTCCGCCTCGCTCTGGAAGCAGAGGTACTGGAGTTTCAAGATCTGTTCGGCGTCCTGTGCCGTCGCCGTCGAGATGATCACGCTCATGCCCATCCGCGCATGCCTCCGCCCACCTGATCCACCGGTTGTCTAACGCTCCTTTCCCCGCAGTTCAGGAGCAGCAACCTCCGCCGCGAGCATTCTGCGCAGACATCCAAGGCAACGGGAACGGATCGGGCCCAAACTCCCCTGTGACATACCCAACTTCCCTGCGATTTCCCGGTAGGTGGGATCGCTGGGCGCGAGCATCGCCGCCAGCAGCCGGGCACACCTGCCGGGCAGCCGGTCCACCGCCGCGCGCAGCGCCCGGCGTTCGTCGGCGCCGAGGGCGAGCCTCTCGGGGCAGCCGGCCGGGTCCGCGGCGGTGTCGTCGCGGTAGGGACGTTCGTGCCGGGCGGTGCGGCGGGCCCTGCGGGCCTCTCCCCGTACGGCCCCGCGCACCCAGCGGGCCGGGTCGACCGGCGGCCCCTCCCCCGCGAGCCGTTCCAGCAGCCGCAGCCAGACGGCCTGTTCGAGATCGGCCGGTTCGATCGCCGCGCCCGTGGCCGAGGCGGCCGCCTCGGCCACGGCCTCGGCGCTCACCAGCGGGTGCAGGTCACGGACCAGGGACGCGGGGGCGGGTCCTGCGGGAACGGGATCGAGAAGCGTCATGCCCCGGCCGACGCGCCCGCGCCTGCGGCCGGTTGCCGTACCGGGCGAGCACCACCCGACCGTGGCATGCCCCGGCCGGGTGCTGACGCCGGTGTCACTTCGCGGCGAAGTCCGCCGCGGCGAGCAGGGCCGTGTCGGGGTTGTCGGAGAAGACTCCGTCGATGCCCGTCGCGAAGTACACCCGGAACGCGCCGAACGCGTCGCCGTAGGCGTTGGGGTCCGTGCCGCGCCGGAAGTCGGCGGGGAGGAAGGTGTTCTCGTTGCGCATGGTGTAGGGGTGCAGGACCAGGCCCTGGGCGTGCGCGTCCTCGACCAGGGTGGTCGGTGCGGTGAGCCGCCCCGAGGCGTCCTTGGGGATGACCAGGTCCAGGGTGGGGCCGATGCCCTGCGCGAAGGAGGCCATCCACTTCAGCCCCTCGGGCTTCACCAGGTCCGCCACGGTGCGCGGGTCCCCGGACGTCACGAAGTCCCAGGGGCGCGCGCCCGCGCCGGAGAGCAGCACGACGCGCGGGGTCGCGACGAGCCGCGCGAGCCGCTGGATGCTGCTGGGCTCGAAGGACTGAAGGATGAGCGGCGACTGCTGACGGTGCCGGTTGTAGCGGCGCAGCAGCTTGGCGAGCGGCTCTTCGAGGCCGAGACCGAGACCGCGGAAGTAGGTGGGGTGCTTGGTCTCGACGTACAGCCAGACGGGCTTTGAGCGCCTGCGGCCCTCGCGGTCGGCCCAGCGCAGCACCTCCTCGAAGGTGGGGATCTCCCAGCGGCCGTCGTAGAGCGTGTTCTTCTGACGGGTGCCGGGGATGCGCTCCTTGGCGCGCAGCGTCTTCAGTTCGGCGAGGGTGAAGTCCTCGGTGAACCAGCCGGTGAGGGAGACGCCGTCGACCTTCTTCGTGGTCCTGCGGCTCGCGAACTCGGGGTGGTCGGAGACATCGGTGGTGGCGGTGATGTCGTTCTCGTGACGGCATACGAGGTGGCCGTCCTTGGTCGGCACCAGGTCCTGCTCGACGATGTGCGCGCCCATGTCGAGGGCCAGCTGGTAGGAGCCGAGGGTGTGCTCGGGCCGGTAGCCGCTGGTGCCGCGGTGTCCGATGACGGTGGGCACCGGCAGGTCGAGGCGGAAGCCGTGACCGCCGTGGCGTCCCGCGGTGTTGACCGCGGTGTCGGCGGCGGCCGGCCCGCCGGCCAGTCCGAGGGCTGCCGTGCCCAGTACGGCGGCTCCCGCTCCCAGCATGGTTCTGCGGCCGGGACCGGCCTGCGCGCGCTCAGTCATGAATGCTCCTCGCGTGTGATGTCTGGCACCTGTCGGGCGAGGCCCGAGCGTAGGCAGCGGTACCGTCGTGAGGGCAGCTCCTGGACGAACATGGCGGAAACTCATGTCAACGCCGCGTATCCGCTCCGTGAACCGATGTGCGATCAGCGAGTTCCCGCGAGTATCGTCCTCACCTGCATGGACCGTCACGATCCCGCTCCTCGGCCGGCCCGGCCACTACACCGGAGGAACCGTTGTCCCGACACGCACTCATCAAGGCAGTGCTCGGACCGATCTTGCGCCTGATGTTCCGCCCCCAGGTGGAGGGTATGGAGAACATCCCCGGGGACGGTCCGGTGATCCTCGCGGGCAACCATCTGACGTTCATCGACTCGATGATCATGCCGATCTGCTGCGACCGGCCGGTGTTCTACATCGGCAAGGACGAGTACGTGACGGGCAAGGGGCTCAAGGGCCGGGCGATGGCCTGGTTCTTCACCGGCTGCGGCATGATCCCGGTGGACCGGGACGGCGGCCGCGGCGGTGTCGCGGCGCTGATGACAGGCCGTCGGGTGCTGGAGGAGGGCAAGGCGTTCGCCATCTACCCCGAGGGCACCCGCTCCCCCGACGGCCGCCTGTACCGGGGCCGTACGGGCATCGCCCGGCTGACGCTGATGACGGGCGCGCCGGTGGTGCCGTTCGCGATGATCGGCACGGACAAGCTGCAGCCCGGTGGGGCCGGCCTGCCCCGTCCCGGCAAGGTGACGGTCCGCTTCGGTGCGCCGATGGAGTTCTCCCGCTACGAGGGCATGGACCGCGACCGCTATGTGCTGCGGGCGGTGACCGACTCCGTGATGGCCGAGGTGATGCGGCTGTCCGGTCAGGAGTACGTCGACATGTACGCCACGAAGGCGAAGGCCGCGTGAGCTGAGGCGCGAGGCGCCGACGGCAGGACATGCGGAAGGGCCCGTACCCCGGTTTCCCGGTGGTACGGGCCCTTCCGCGCGTCCGGGTGTCCCGGCGGCTACTGGTGCACGATGCCGTCCTCCAGCTTCTGACCGCGCAACAGGAACCAGGCGGCTACGGCCGCCGCCAGCAGGACCGCCGCGCCGACCCCCGCGGCGAGCCGCAGTCCTTCGACGAACGAGTCCTGCGCCGCGGCGAGCAGCGCCTGCGCCTGCTGGGCCGGCAGACCGTGGGCCGCCTCGACCGCGCCGCCCAGCGATTCGTGCGCCGCGGCGGCGTTGGCCGGCGGGGTGCCCTCGGGCGACCGGAAGGTCTGGTAGACGCCGGTGACGATGGAGCCGAGCAGGGCGATGCCGAGGGCCGCGCCGAGTTCGTACGCCGTCTCGGAGACCGCGCCGGCGGAGCCCGCCTGCTCCTTCGGGACGCTGGAGAGGATCACGTCCGAGGTGATGGTGAAGGCGAAGCCCGCACCCACTCCGACGACGAGCAGCACCGCGCCGATCAGCGGGTAGGCGGTCTCCTGGTGGATCAGGGTGACCGCGGCGAGCGCCAGGCCGATCGCCCCGAGACCGCCGGTCACCACCGAACGCACCGAGAAGCGCCGGGCCGCCCGGCCTGCGATCAGACCCGCGACGACCGCGCCGACGGCCGCGGGCAGTTCGGCGAGGCCGGCCTCCAACGGGCCCCGGCCCTGCACCAGTTGGAGGAACTGGGAGAGGAAGAAGACCAGCCCGGACAGGCCGAGGATGGTCAGCAGGTCGGCGAGGACCGCGCCCGAGAAGCCCCGGTGGTGGAAGAGCCGCATGTCCAGCAGGGGTGCGGGCAGCGTGAGTTGCCTGCGTACGAACCAGCAGAGCGCGGCCACGCCGCCGAGGCCCGTGACGACGGTCCCCCAGCTCGGGCCGTGCGCCGCCAGCTCCTTGATGGCGTACACGACGCCGATCATGCCGATGAAGGAGAGCGCCACGCTGACCAGGTCCCAGGGGCCCGGCGCCGGGTTCCTGGACTCGGGGATCATCTTGGCGCCGACGACCACGAGGACCGCCATCACCGGCAGGTTGATCAGGAAGACCGAGCCCCACCAGAAGTGCTCCAGCAGCAGTCCGCCGACCACGGGGCCGACGGCCGCGCCCGCCGAGGCCATCGCTCCCCAGATGCCGATGGCCAGGCTGCGCTCGCGCGGGTCGTGGAAGAGATTGCGGATCAGGGCGAGCGTGGACGGCATGAGGGTGGCGCCCGCGACACCGAGCAGCGCCCGCGCCAGGATCATCATCTCGGGGGTGTGCGCGTAGGCGTTGAGCACCGAGACCGCGCCGAACGCCGCCGCACCGCACAGCAGCAGCTTCTTGCGGCCGATGCGGTCGCCGAGGCTGCCCATCGAGACCAGGAGTCCGGCGATGACGAAGGAGTAGACGTCGCCGATCCACAGGAGCTGGGTGCCGGTCGGTTCGAGGTCCTCGGTGAGGAAGGGGGTAGCGAGGCCGAGGACGGTGGCGTCGATCGCCACGAGCAGCACGGCGAGGACGAGCACGGCCAGGGCGAGCCACCGCCCGGGACGGTGCAGCTCGTTCGGGGTTTCCACCTGCTGTGCGATACGGCTCATTGCTCCACGCTCCGGCGTGCACCGCCGAGCAGCAACTCGACGATCATGTACTGGAAGTCCTGGCTTGCGACCCGGCCGTCCTGGACGGCCCAGGCGGCGGACGAGATGAGCCCGTAGAGGGCCTCGGTCAGCCAGGCGGGGGTGAGGTCGATCCGGAATTCACCGCGCTCCTGGCCTCGCCTGAAGAAGGCGGAGACCCGGGCGTCGAGGCGGCTCCAGCCCTCGTTCACCTCTTCGCCCTCGAAGAGCTGGTTCTCGGTGACGAGGAAAGAGAGCAGTCCGGCGCTCGGTTCGACGGCCGCGACGAGGCGGCGCAGCGCGTCCTGCGCGGGGCCCTCGTCGAGCGCGGCGGCGTCCAGGGCCGCTTCGACCTCCTGGATGCCCAGGTTCTCCAGCGCTCTGACCAGGGCGTCCCGTCCGGCGAAGTGCCGGTGCAGGGTGGCGCGCCCGATGCCTGCGGCTCTGGCGACCTCGTCCATGGTGGCGGTCGATTTGCGGGTCAGCAGAGCTGCGGCGCTGCGCAGCACCTGCTCACGGTCGAGACTCATGAGACAAGCATAGACCACATGAGACAACAATGTCTCACCGAAAAGGCGTGCCCACCCCGCGGGGAGGGTGGACCATGGCGCCATGAAGCCGCTGCTGCTGATCGACATCGACGGTCCGCTCAATCCCTACGCGGCGCTCGCGCACCCGCGGCCACCGGATGGTTATGCGAAGCATCTGACGCGGCCGACGGGGTGGGACTACGGTCCGCCGCTCCCCGTTCTCCTCAACCCGGAGCACGGCAGGGCGCTGCTGGCCCTGGCCGACCGGTACGAGCTGGTCTGGGCGACGACCTGGAAGGACGAGGCGAACGTCTGGATCGGGCCACGGCTCGGGCTGCCCCCGCTGCCGTACATCGACTGGCCTTCGATGCACGGCAGCGCCCCGGACGGCACGTACTGGAAGACGCAGTACGTCGTGGAGTACGCGGCCGGCCGGCCGTTCGCCTGGGTCGACGACGAGATCGCCGAGCAGGACCGGCAGTGGGTCCTGGGCCAGGGGGCCACCGAAGCGCTGCTCCGCTGGGTCGACCCCTGGACCGGGCTGCTGCCGTCCGACTTCGCGGCGCTCGCGGCGTGGGCGGACGGCAGCGGCCCGGGCGGGCCCGTCAGTCGTTGAGGACCGTCAGATCGAGGCCGGGGAGGTGGGCCGGGTCGTTGATCACGGACATCTCGGCGACCTTCCCCCGGACGACCGTGAAGACCATGACCGCGAACCGCCGACCCTCGCGCGTCGCGATGACGGCCGGCTCCCCGTCGACCAGTGCCGGCTGCGACGACCGCGCGAACGGCGCGAACATCATCGCCTGACGGGCCACGGCCTCGGCGCCCCGCACCAGGGCCGGAGCACCGACCCCGTCGGCGCCGACGTCGGACCGCACCACCACGCCCGGGTCGAGCACGGCCACCAGGGCCCCGAAGTCGCCGTCGCGGGCGGCGGCCAGGAGGAGCGGCTGAGCCGGATCCAGGCCTCCTGGACGGCGTCCTCCGCCTCGCTCGTCGAGCCGAGCATCCGGTAGGCCACGGCCTTCAGCTGGTTCCGGTTCTTCTCGAAGCGCTCCGCCAGGAACTCATGTCCGTCCACAGTCAGATTCCTCCGTCGTGTTCCGTCACAGCACTGACGTACGGAACCCCGCCGATGTGACGGACGGACCCCGGCGCTCTCCGGTCAGCTCCAGTGCAGCCCGGCGCGGTGCCGCCAGTACGCCTCGGGCTCCTCCACCAGCGCGTCGAGCCGGGCGCGCCGCTCCTCGTCGAGGTCGACGAGGGGCGCGTGCAGGTTCCCGGCGAGCTGGTCGACGGTCGCCGCACCGGAGAGCGCCACCCCGGCCCAGGGCTGGTGCAGCACGAACGCCAGGGCCACCGCGTCACTGCCGAGGCCGACGTCGTCGGCGATCTCCCGGACCACGGCGGGGGCTTCCGTACCGGCGAGCCGCCCGTTGGCCATGGCCTCCTTGACGATCACGGTGAGTCCGGCGGCATGGGCCTCGGCGAGCGCCGCTCCGGCCGAGGTCTCCAGGACGTTGTAGGTGGCCTGGACCGTACGGAAGAGCGGCTCGCCGTCGACGGTGACGGCGAGGGCGGCCCTGATCGCGTCGGCCTGGGCGGGGCCGCTGGTCGAGAGGCCGATGCTGACGCCCTCCGCGGCGAGCGCGGCCAGCCGGGCGTGCAGCTCCTTGTCGGCGAGGGCCGGGCTGTCGGCGGTGACCGAGTGGATCTGGTAGAGGTCGAGGCGGTCGCCGAGCAGCGCCTCGGTCTCGGCCCGCTGGCGCAGGAACGTGGCGAGACTGTGGTCCTTGACCTCGTGCGCCTCGGCTTCGATGCTCCACCCGGCGGTGTAGGTGTAGCCCCATTTGCTGCCGATGACGACGTCGTCGGCCTCGGGGCGCGCGGTCAGCCAGTCGGCCAGGAACTCCTCCGAGCGGCCGTAGGAGCGGGCCGCGTCGAAGTAGCGGACGCCCTGTGCGTAGGCGGCGTCGAGCAGCTCGTGGGTGCGCTCGCGCATCGCCCCGACGCTGCGGTCGGCGGGCAGATCGCGGTCGCGGTGGAGGTTGATGTAGCCGGGCCTGCCGACCGCCGCCAGGCCGAGCCCGATGTGGGCGGTCGGTGTGGTCGCTGTGGCCAGCCGGGCGAAAGGCATCGTTGGGCTCCTCGTCGATCGGGTGTGCTCCCCCGTCAACGTAACCCAGCTCACGGAAACCGGAAGGCGGGGAGCGTACGGCCGCTCCCCGCCCCGATGGCGTCCTTGTCGCGATCAGTTCTTCGCGGTGGCCCAGGCCTGCTGGGTGGCGAGGTCGGTCTTCACTTCGGCGAGCTGGACGGCCACGGCCGACGGGGCCGTACCGCCGCGGCCGCTGCGGGAGGCGAGCGCACCGGCCACGTCGAGGACCGTGCGGACCTCGGGGGTGAGGTGCTCGGAGATCTTGGCGAACTGCTCGTCGGTCAGCTCGTCGAGCTCGATGCCGTGCTGCTCGCACTCCTTGACGCACGCACCGGCGACCTCGTGGGCGACGCGGAACGGCACGCCCTGCTTGACCAGCCACTCGGCGATGTCGGTGGCGAGCGAGAAGCCGGCCGGGGCCAGCTCCTCCATGCGCTCGCGGTTGACGGTGAGGGTGGCCATCATGCCGGTGAAGGCGGGCAGCAGGACCTCCAGCTGGTCGCAGGAGTCGAAGACCGGCTCCTTGTCCTCCTGGAGGTCGCGGTTGTACGCGAGCGGGAGGGCCTTCAGCGTGGCCATCAGGCCGGTCAGGTTGCCGATCAGCCGGCCGGACTTGCCGCGGGCCAGCTCGGCGATGTCCGGGTTCTTCTTCTGCGGCATGATCGAGGAGCCGGTGGAGAAGGCGTCGTGCAGGGTGACGAAGGAGAACTCCTTCGTGTTCCAGATGATGACCTCCTCCGCGATCCGCGAGAGGTTCACACCGATCATCGCGGTGATGAAGGCGAACTCGGCGACGAAGTCGCGGGAGGCCGTTCCGTCGATCGAGTTGCCGACCGACCCGCGCTCGAAGCCGAGGTCGGCGGCGACCGCCTCCGGGTCGAGGCCGAGGGACGACCCGGCCAGGGCGCCGGAGCCGTACGGCGAGACGGCGGTCCGCTCGTCCCACTGGCGCAGCCGCTCGGCGTCCCTGGACAGGGACTGCGCATGGGCCAGGACGTGGTGGGCGAAGAGCACCGGCTGGGCGTGCTGCAGATGCGTACGGCCGGGCATCGCGACGTCCGGGTGCGCCTCGGCGAGGCCGACCAGCGCGCCCTGCAGTTCGGCGATCAGGCCGCCGATGATCCGGGCGTGGTCGCGCAGGTACATCCGGAAGAGGGTGGCGATCTGGTCGTTGCGGGACCGGCCGGCCCGGAGCTTGCCGCCGAGGTCGGGGCCGAGGCGCTCCAGCAGTCCGCGCTCCAGCGCCGTGTGGACGTCCTCGTCGGCGATGGTACCGGTGAAGGAGCCGTCGGCGACATCGGCTTCGAGCTGGTCGAGACCGGCGATCATGCGGCTCAGCTCGTCCTCGGTGAGCAGGCCCGCCTTGTTCAGCACGCGCGCGTGGGCGCGGGAACCGGCGATGTCGTACGGCGCGAGCCGCCAGTCGAAGTGGACGGAGGCGGACAGCTTCGCCAGCGCCTCGGCCGGACCGTCGGCGAAGCGGGCGCCCCAGAGGCGTACGTCGCTGTTGCCGTTGCCGTTGCTCACTGCGTGCTCCTCGGGAAGAACAGGGTGGTGGGTGTGCGGCCGCCTCCCCGTGCGGAGGGCCGGGAAGGCGGAGACGTAACTGCTGGGGGTCGGGCGAGGTCACGCTGCCCGGGCCTGCGCCCGGTCACGGTCTCTCCGCACGGCGCGATCACCGATGGGCATAACTATGCAGACCTCTGCATGTTTTGTCAAAGACGCGATTGCCGCCCACGCCCTCGAAGGGGCGTCCCGCCAGGTGAAATCACCTCGCCAACATCGGAGTTGACTCCGACAATGGCCACCATGGGGAAAACATATGAACGTATCGACGGACGGATCAGGACCTTCATCGAAGAGCAGCACATCTTCTTCACCGCGACGGCGCCCCTGGACGGCGAGGGCACGGTCAACCTCTCCCCCAAGGGCGTCAGCGGTTCGTTCGCCGTCGTCGACGAGCTGACCGTGGCCTACCTGGACTTCGCGGGCAGCAATGCCGAGACCATCGCCCACCTCCGCGAGAACGGCCGGATCACGCTGATGTGGTGCGCCTTCCAGGGGTCGCCGAACATCGTGCGGGTGCACGGCCGCGGCGAGCCGGTCTTCCGCGACGATCCCCGGTTCGGCGCGCTGCTCGCCCACTTCCCTGACGTGGACCCCGGCCTCCACGGGCTGCGCGCCGTCATCGTGGTGCGGGCCGAGCTGATCCGGGACGCCTGCGGCTACGGGGTACCGTTCATGTCGTACGACGAGGACCGGCCGCTGCACGCCCAGCGATTCGCCCGCGAGGACGACGCCTCGCTCAGTGCCTACTTCGAGAAGAAGGAGCACATCGCGACGAGCATCGACGGGCTTTTGGGGCTGCCGCTCCCACTGCCGGCGATGCCCCGGGCGGAGCGGGGCTCGGCGGATCGTCTTTGAGCCGTACGGAGCACAACCACGGGTGGCGGCCGGGCGGAGGGTCTACCGTCCGGGCATGCGCAGATCTCTGGTGACCTTCTCGGTACTGCTCGCGCTGGCGGGCTCGGTCGCGGCCCGGCCCGCCGCCCCGCCGCCGCTCCCGCAGCGGATGGCCGACACCGGCGGCGGCACTCAGCTGATCACGGCCGAGGCCCCGGCCGAGGGCTCCACCACGGGCACCGTCACCTGGTGGAATCTGCGCCGGGGAGTCTGGGTGAAGGGCGGGTCCACACCCGCCAGGTTCGGTGCGAGGGGCCTGGCCGAGGGCGCGTCGCGCAAGCAGGGCACGAACACCACCCCCACCGGTCTGTACGACCTGCCGTACGCCTTCGGGATCAAGCCCGCACCGGCCGGCACCGTCCATCCCTACCGCCGGGTCAACGACCGGTCGTGGTGGTGCCAGGACAACGCGGCGCGGGCCTACAACCGCTGGGTGGAGCCACGGCCCGAGGACTGCCGGGCGGGCGAGGCGGAACATCTGATCGCGTATCCGACGCAGTACGCCCGCGCGCTCGTCATCGGGTTCAACTACGAACGGCCGGTACGGGGTCGCGGCGCCGGGATCTTTCTTCACGTCAACGGGCGTGGCGCGACCGCCGGTTGTGTCTCCGTACCGGCGGCCGCGATGGACCGGATCCTCGACTGGGTGGACCCGGTCCGCCGTCCGCACATCGCGATCGGGACCCGCTCGGGCCCGACCGCGATCACGCGCTACTGACGGAAGCCGGCAACACCGGTCCGCTCAGCGCTCGTTCTGCGCCAGTCGCAGCAGATGGTCGGCAAGCGCCTGACCGCCCGCCGGGTCACGGCTGATCAGCATCAGGGTGTCGTCGCCCGCGATGGTGCCCAGGATGTCGTGCAGTTCGGCCTGGTCGATGGCCGAGGCGAGGAACTGGGCCGCGCCCGGAGGGGTGCGCAGCACCACGAGGTTGGCCGATGCCTCCGCGGAGATGAGCAGTTCGGCGGAGAGCCGCCGCATCCGCTCCTCCTTCGCCGACCCGCCCAGCGGTGCCTGCGGGGTGCGGAAACCGCCCTCGCTGGGCACCGCGTAGATCAGCTCGCCGCCGGTGTTGCGGATCTTCACCGCGCCCAGCTCGTCCAGATCGCGGGAGAGCGTCGCCTGGGTGACGCTCAGCCCGTCGTCGGCGAGGAGCTTGGCCAGCTGGCTCTGCGAGCGCACCGGCTGCCGGTTCAGGATGTCCACGATCCGGCGGTGGCGTGCGGTGCGGGTCTGCGGCACGGACGGCCCGCCGTACTCGGTTTCCTGCGCCTCGGTCATCGTCGTCGCCTCATTCTCCGGATCGTCCGTCCCCTTGTCCCGCGTCGAGAGCGCCGGGCAGTGCCTGGAGCAACGCGTTCACTTCCGCGTCGCCGATGATCAGCGGCGGCATGAGCCGCAGGACATCGGGGGCGGGTGCGTTCACCAGGATTCCGGCGCTCTGAGCCGCCTGTTGCACCTGGGGTGCGAGGGGCTCGGTGAGCACGATACCCAGCAGCAGTCCGGAGCCGCGGACATGGGATACCAGCGGGTGACCGAGACCCTCCACGCCGTCCCTGATCTTCTCGCCGAGCCGCTTGACCCGGTCCAGGGCTCCGTCGGCGGCCAGGGTGTCCAGGACGGCGAGTCCGGCGGCGCAGGCGATCGGGTTGCCGCCGAAGGTCGTGCCGTGCTGGCCCGGCTTCAGCAGCTCGGCCGCCGGGCCGAAGGCCACGGTCGCGCCGATCGGCAGTCCGCCGCCGAGGCCCTTGGCGAGGGTGACGACATCGGGCTCGACGCCCTGGTGGGCCTGGTGTTCGAACCACTGGCCGCAACGGCCGATGCCGGTCTGCACCTCGTCGAGCACCAGCAGGGTGCCGGTGGCGCGGGTGATCTCCCGGGCGGCCTCCAGATACCCGGCGGGCGGCACGACCACACCGTTCTCACCC
This sequence comes from Streptomyces atratus, assembly GCF_900119365.1. Classification (GTDB taxonomy): domain Bacteria; phylum Actinomycetota; class Actinomycetes; order Streptomycetales; family Streptomycetaceae; genus Streptomyces; species Streptomyces atratus_B. Next base: position 304,218 of record NZ_FPJO01000003.1, on the reverse strand, counting down.
TGGACCGGCTCGATGATCACCAGTGCGGTGTCAGTGGTGACGGCGGCCCGCAGGGCGTCCGCGTCACCGTACGGGACGTGCGTGACGTCACCGGGCAGCGGGAGGAACGGGTCGCGCTTCGCGGGCTGGCCGGTCAGCGCGAGCGCGCCCATGGTCCGGCCGTGGAAACCGCCTTCGGTGGCGACCATGTGGGTCCGCCCGGTCAGCCGGCCGATCTTGAAGGCGGCCTCGTTGGCCTCGGCGCCCGAGTTGGAGAAGTAGACGCGGCCACTTCGGCCGAAGAGCTGGAGCAGCCGTTCGGCGAGGGCGACGGGCGGTTCGGCGATGAAGAGGTTGGAGACATGGCCGAGGGAGGCGATCTGGGTGGAGACGGCCTCGACGACGGCGGGGTGGGCGTGCCCCAGCGCGTTCACCGCGATCCCGCCGACGAAGTCGAGGTACTCGGTGCCGTCGGCGTCCCACACCCGGGCGCCCTCGCCGCGGACCAGGGACAGCTTCGGGGTCCCGTAGTTGTCCATCAGCGCGTGGCTCCAGCGCTGTGCGAGCTCCTGGTTGCTCATGACTCCCCCTGTGCATCGGGCACGACCATCGTGCCGATTCCTTCGTCGGTGAAGATCTCCAGCAGGATCGAGTGCTGGACCCGGCCGTCGATCACGCGGGCGGTCTCGACGCCGTTGCGCACGGCGTGCAGGCAGCCCTGCATCTTCGGCACCATGCCGCTGGAGAGTTCCGGCAGCAGCTGCTCCAGCTCGGCCGCGGTGAGCCGGCTGATCACGTCGTCGCTGTTGGGCCAGTCCTCGTAGAGGCCCTCGACGTCGGTGAGGACCATCAGCGTCTCGGCGTTCAGCGCGGCGGCGAGCGCCGCGGCCGCGGTGTCGGCGTTGACGTTGTAGACGTGGTTGTCGTCGGCGGAGCGGGCGATGGAGGAGATGACCGGGATCCGGCCGTCGTCCAGCAGCGCCTGGATCGCCCCGGTGTCGATGGCGGTGATCTCGCCGACCCGGCCGATGTCGACGAGCTCGCCGTCGATGTTCGGCCGGTGCTGGACGGCGGTGATGGTGCGGGCGTCCTCGCCGGTCATGCCGACGGCGAGCGGGCCGTGCTGGTTGAGCAGGCCGACGAGTTCGCGCTGGACCTGTCCGGCGAGCACCATCCGTACGACGTCCATCGCCTCGGGCGTGGTGACGCGCAGGCCCGCCTTGAACTCGCTGACCAGGCCCTGCTTGTCGAGCTGGGCGCTGATCTGCGGGCCGCCGCCGTGCACGACGACGGGCTTGAGGCCGGCCTGGCGCAGGAAGACCACGTCCTGGGCGAAGGCCGCCTTCAGCTCGTCGTCGATCATGGCGTTGCCGCCGAACTTGATGACGACGGTCTTGCCGTTGTGCCGGGTCAGCCAGGGCAGTGCCTCGATGAGGATCTGCGCCTTCGGGAGGGCGGTGTGTTTCCGCGCCGCGCTCATGAGCTGTACGCGCTGTTCTCGTGGACGTAGTCCGCGGTCAGGTCGTTGGCCCAGATGACGGCGGACTCGGTACCGGCCGCGAGATCGGCGGTGATCTTGACCTCCCGGTAGCGCATGTCGACCAGGTCGCGGTCCTCACCGACGCCGCCGTTCCTGCAGACCCAGACGCCGTTGATGGCGACGTTCAGCCGGTCGGGCTCGAAGGCGGCCTTCGTGGTGCCGATCGCGGAGAGGACCCGGCCCCAGTTGGGGTCCTCGCCGTGGATGGCGCACTTGAGGAGGTTGTTACGGGCGATGGAGCGGCCCACCTCGACGGCGTCGTCCTCGGTCGCGGCGCCCACGACCTCGATCCGGATGTCCTTGGAGGCGCCCTCGGCGTCACCGATGAGCTGCCGGGCGAGGTCGGCGCAGACCTTCCGTACGGCCTCGGCGAACTCTGCCTGCTCCGGGGCGATTCCGCTCGCTCCGGAGGCCAGCAGGAGCACGGTGTCGTTGGTCGACATGCAGCCGTCGGAGTCGACCCGGTCGAAGGTGGTACGGGTGGCGGCGCGCAGCGCGGAGTCGAGTCCGGCGGCGTCGATGTCGGCGTCGGTGGTGAGGACGACCAGCATGGTGGCGAGGCCCGGGGCGAGCATGCCCGCGCCCTTGGCCATGCCGCCCACGGTCCAGCCCTCGCCGCCCGCGACGGCGGTCTTGTGGACGGTGTCGGTGGTCTTGATCGCGATGGCGGCCTTCTCGCCGCCGTGCTCGCTGAGGGCGGCGGCGGCCTGCTCGATGCCGGGCAGCAGCTTGTCCATCGGGAGCAGGGTGCCGATCAGCCCGGTCGAGGCGACCGCGATCTCGCCCGCGTTGTGGCCGGTGAGGACCTCGGCGGCCTTCTCGGCGGTGGCGTGGGTGTCCTGGAAGCCCTTCGGGCCGGTGCAGGCGTTGGCACCGCCGGAGTTGAGCACGACGGCGGTGACCTCGCCGCCCTTCAGCACCTGCTCCGACCAGAGGACGGGGGCGGCCTTGACGCGGTTGGAGGTGAAGACGCCCGCGGCGGCGCGACGCGGACCGTGGTTGACCACCAGGGCCAGGTCCGGGTTGCCGCTCTCCTTGATTCCCGCGGCGATGCCCGCCGCGGAGAACCCCTGTGCTGCCGTGACGCTCACGGTGCGACTCCGATCGTGGAAAGACCTGTGTCCTCGGGAAGTCCGAGGGCGATGTTCATGCTCTGCAGGGCACCGCCTGCGGTGCCCTTGGCGAGGTTGTCGATGGCGCTGATCACGATGATCCGGCCCGCCGCCTCGTCGTGGGCGACCTGGATCTGTACGGCGTTGGAACCGTAGACGGACGCCGTGGCGGGCCACTGCCCCTCGGGGAGCAGCTCGACGAAGGGCTCGTCGGCGAACGCCTTCTCGTACACGTCACGGAGGGACTCGGCGCTCACACCGGGCCTGGCCTTCGCGCTGCAGGTGGCGAGGATGCCGCGGGGCATCGGCGCCAGGGTCGGCGTGAAGGAGACCGTGACCGGTTCCCCGGCCGCCGCGCTGAGGTTCTGGATCATCTCCGGGGTGTGCCGGTGGGCGCCGCCGACACCGTACGGGGACATGTTGCCCATCACCTCGGAGCCGAGCAGATGCGGCTTGGCCGCCTTGCCCGCCCCGGAGGTGCCGGACGCGGCGACGATCACGGCCTCGGGCTCGGCCAGCTGGGCCGCGTACGCCGGGAAGAGCGCGAGCGAGACGGCGGTCGGGTAGCAGCCGGGCACCGCGATCCGCTTGGAACCGGCGAGTGCCGAACGCCCGCCCGGCAGTTCGGGCAGGCCGTAGGGCCAGGTGCCGGCGTGCGGGGAGCCGTAGAACTTCTCCCAGTCGGCCGCGTCCTTGAGCCGGAAGTCGGCGCCCATGTCGACGACCAGCACCTCATCACCGAGCTGCTCGGCCACGGCGGCGGACTGTCCGTGCGGGAGGGCGAGGAAGACGACATCGTGCCCGGCGAGGACCTCGGGGGTGGTCGGCTGGAGCACCCGGTCGGCGAGCGGCCGCAGATGCGGTTGGAGCGCGCCGAGCTTCTGCCCGGCGTTGGAGTTGGCCGTGAGTGCCCCGATCTCGACCTGGGGGTGAACCAGCAGGAGGCGGAGCAGCTCCCCGCCGGCGTATCCACTCGCCCCTGCCACTGCTGCGCGTACCACCATCGAAACCTCCTCGTCGATGGCATGACTATACGCAGCTATGCACTTTTATGCAAAGATCCTGGTGCTCGACTCCCCCGGCGAGGGGTCGGCGGGCAGCAGCAAGGCGATCGGCCTCCTGACAGGCCTCGCGCCGGGCGCTGTGGGGATCGCGGTGAACCAGGTCGTACGGGCCGTGCGCGGCGAGCCCGGGGAGTACTTCGAGGTACGCCGGGACGGCCTCGGCCACGGGTCCCGGCGCGGGGTCGCGCCCTGGTCCCGGGACCGCGTCACCTCGCTCCACGTCGACGGCGACGCGGTGAACGCCATCGCGACCCGGCTCGGCAACGGTCGCCCCCGCGGCCCCGCTCGTCCCGGCGTTCCTGCAGATCGGCGCCCACCTGCGGCACACCCGCCGACCTGGGGCCCTTCGTCCGGACCTGGCCGGGCCCGCAGGGTCCGGCACGCATGCAGGAGCACCGCGGGCGAGCGGACGCCCCCGAGTGGGCGTGTCACCCGTGCCCGCCCGTACGCGCCGAACGAGTCGATGTCAGGATGGTTCCATGACGAGCAAGGTTTACTTCGACATCACCATCAACGACGAGCCCGCCGGGCGGATCACGTTCAAGCTGTTCGACGACATCGTTCCCAAGACCGCGGAGAACTTCCGCCAGCTGGCGACCGGCGAGAAGGGCTTCGGCTACAAGGGCTCCTCGTTCCACCGTGTCATCCCGGACTTCATGCTGCAGGGCGGCGACTTCACCCGGGGCGACGGCACCGGCGGCAAGAGCATCTACGGCGCCAAGTTCCCGGACGAGAACTTCAAGCTGTCGCACACCAAGCCGGGCCAGCTGTCCATGGCCAACAGCGGCCCCAACTCCAACGGCTCGCAGTTCTTCATCACGACGATCGTGACGTCGTGGCTGGACGGCAAGCACGTGGTCTTCGGCGAGGTCGACGACGAGGACAGCATGAAGCTGGTCAAGAAGATCGAGGCCCTCGGCTCGCAGAGCGGCCGCACGCAGGCGAAGATCACCATCGCGGACAGCGGCACCATCTGACCCGCACCCGCACCCGCTGAACGAGCGCGCCGCCCGGCACCCCCGCCGGGCGGCGCGCTCCGTCATACCGGGGCCGGACATCGCCGCCCGGCCTCGCTACGGTGTCGGGATGGGGAACACATTCCACGGCGGAGGCCGCAGTCTGTCCATGTCCAACGGGAGCACGGACGTCTTCATCGACGTGCTCATGCTGGCCGTGTCCGATCTCGCCGAGAGCGTCTGGGAGTACCGCTTCGCCACCCTGCTGACCCTGAAGGACCAGAGCGCCGTGGGGCGCGGGGTGGTCGGATTCGACCTGGAGGAGATCGACTGGGGCAGCTCCCCCGGCGAGCAGGCCGCGGCGAAGGACTTCGTCCTGCGGGTACTCGATCTGGCCCTGCGCAGGCACCGGTGGGACGAGCTGGATTACGAACCGCCCTTCGCCGAGGGATTCCTGCGGCAGTACCGGGAGATGGTCGAGGCGTTCGACCCTGCCGACGCCGAGCCGCAGAACGCCCTTTCCCCCTTTCCCGGTCCGGAGGAGGCCGCCATGGCCTCGTGCGTACAGCACCGCGTGCTGTGCGCGCCGGCGTACTGGGACGCATGCGTCTTCTGCAACGCATCCGCGCCGCCCCGGTGATTCCGTGATGCCTCGCCCCACCGACCCCCACTGTCAACCAATGGTTGACACCTTGAGACTGTCAACCTACGGTTGACACATGGTGAATCCCGTACGCCCGACGCATCCCGTACGCCTCGACGACCTGATCGAGGCCATCAAGAAGGTGCACACCGACGCCCTCGACCAGCTCTCCGACGCGGTGATCGCCGCGGACCACCTCGGTGACATCGCCGACCATCTGATCGGCCACTTCGTGGACCAGGCACGGCGCTCGGGCGCCTCCTGGACCGAGATCGGCAAGAGCATGGGGGTGACCAGGCAGGCGGCCCAGAAGCGGTTCGTGGCCAAGGACCCCGGCGAGGTGTCGGATCTCGACCCCGGTCAGGGGTTCAGCCGCTTCACCCCTCGGGCCAGGAACGTCGTGATGGCCGCGCAGAACGAGTCCCGCACCGCACACAACGACGAGGTGGGCACCGCACACCTGGTGCTGGGGCTGCTCAGCGAGCCGGAGGGGCTGGCCGCGGCGTTCGTCAAGGCCCAGGGCATCACGCTGGAGGACGTCCGCCGGGCCGCGACCGAGGCACTGCCACCGGCCGTCACCGGTGAGCTGCCGGAGATCGTCCCGTACGACGCCGAAGCCCGCAAGGCGCTGGAACTGACGTTCCGGGAGGCCCTTCGGATGGGCCACAACTACATCGGCACCGAGCACATCCTGCTCGCGCTGCTGGAGCAGGAGGACGGCGCGGGCGTGCTGACGGGCCTCGGCATCGACAAGGCGACCGCCGAGACGGGCATCGCCGAGGCCCTCACCCTCCTCACCGGCTCGCGGGAGGAGGGCTGAACGAGGCGCCGGGTCCGCCGCACACCCCGGCGGACCCGGCGCCGGTCGTCGTACGCAGGCGGCGGCCCCGCCGCAACGAATTCCGGCCAGTGCACGGCCACCGGGGCGACGAGGCCCGCGAGACCTCCGGCCGTCGAGGGCCGGGGCGCACCGAGCGGTCGCCCCTGTCCGCTCACCGGACGCTGACCAGGGCCGTCCGCTCCGGAGCCGGACGCGGGCACCGTCCGCCCGGCCGCCCCGGAGACAGAGCGCGGGCCCGTCGGCACGTACGGCGGCCACGGCGCCCGGCTCCCCGTACTCCCGGAAATCCGCCGGGAATTTCTCCAGGAAATTTCAGCGGACTCCCGCTTCGAGCCTGAGACTCCAGCGGCCGGGCACACCCGTGAGCGTGACCGTGGAGAGCGGCCCGACGTCCACGCTCCAGTACGTCGACGGCGGCGCCTTGAGCGCGTAGACGAGCGCGGCCCGGACGACCGCCGGTTCGGCGACGGCGACGATGGCGCCGTCGCATGCAGGGCGGGTGTCCAGCCAGCCCCCTATCCGCAAGATGAACGCGAGCAGCGGTTCACCGCCGTGCGGGGCCGAGCGCGGGTCCGCCAGCCAGGCATCGACCGCCGCGGGTTCGCATGCTGTGACGTCGGCGAGGGTCCAGCCGCGCCAGCGGCCCATGTCGCAGTCGCGCAGGGCCGGCTGGACGAGCGGGGCGAAGCCGAGCGCGTCGCCGGTCGCGCGGCTGCGCGGAGTCGGCGAGCAGTAGCGCAACTCGGCGGCGCCCAGCGGCATGAGAGCGGGCGCGGCGAGCCGTATCTCGTACAGACCGGTGTGGTCGAGTGGCCGGTCGTCGTCGAAGCGCTCGGCGAGCGCGGCGGAGCTGCGTGCCGCGGCGACCAACGAGACTCTGGAAGTCATGGCGGTGATCGTGGATCCGAACACCCTTCCGGTCAAGAGGTCCATCACGAGTCCTTCCGGCCCGGCCCGGACCGCGGCGGATCCGGCGGCGCCGGCCCTCTATTGGCTTGAAGCGGCCTTCTCAGGGATCGCGTCGGCCACCCCGGTCAGGGCTGGAAGCCGCCCGTGGAACCGGTCAGGACTTCGTCGCAGGCGGAGCGCAGCCGCCGGATCCCCTCGGCGATCTCGGCCGCCCCGGCGACCGCGGCGAAGCTCAGCCGGATCTGCGGGGACGGGGGTTCCGCGCAGAAGTACGGGCGGCCGGGCGCGATGGCGACCCCCGCCCGCAGGGCCGCCGAGACCACCGCGGACTCGTCCGTACCGGCCTCCGCTTCGGGCAGGCGCAGCCACAGGCTGCCGCCCCCGGCGGGGATGTGCGGGAGTGCGAGGGCGGGCAGTTCCCGGCTCAGGGCCGTCGTCATGGCGGTGCGACGGTTCTTCAGCCCGGTCGCCACGGAACGCAGATGGTGGCCCCAGGACGGGGAACCGACGAGTTCGAGCGCGGCCTCCTGGAGCGGCCGGGGGACGAAGAAGCTGTCGACGACCTGGATGGCCCGCAGCCGGCCCAGCACCGGCCCGCGGGCGGCGAGCGCCCCCACCCGCAGGCTCGGCGAAGCGATCTTGGTGAGGGAGCGGACATGGACGACCACCCCGTCCGGGTCGTCGGCGGCCAGCGGCGCGGGCAGCGGCCCGGCGTCCTCGTGGCCCAGCCGGCGCGCGAAGTCGTCCTCGACGACGAAGGCGCCCGCCGCGCGGGCGATCCGGACGACCTCGGCGCGCCGTTCGGGGGCGAGGACCGCGCCGGTCGGGTTCTGGAAGAGCGGCTGGCAGACGAAGACGCGGGCGCCGGTGGCCCGGAACGCGGCGTCGAGCAGCTCCGGCCGTACGCCGTCGGCGTCGACCGGCACCGGAACGGGCCGCAGTCCGGCGGCGCGGGCGACCGCCAGCATGCCGGGGTACGTGGGTGACTCGACCAGCAGCGGGGCGCCGGGCGGGGCGAGCGCGCGCAGTGCGGTGGCCAGGGCGCTCTGACCGCCCGCGGTGATCAGCACGTCGGCGGCGGTGAGCGCGGGCCCGATCTCCCGGGCGAACCAGGACCGCAGTTCGGTGAGGCCGTCGGTGGGCGGCCGGCCCCAGGCGCCGGGGCGGCGGCCGGCCCGGGCGAGGGCGGCGGCGAGCGCCCGCTCCGGCTGGAGCGAGGAGTGGAGGTAGCCGCCGTTCAGCTCGATGACCCCGGGCGGCGGTGCGGCGAGCGTGACCAGGACGCCGGAGGCGTCGACGGTGCGCGGCACCACCTCGGGGCCGCCGTCGCCGCTGAGGGAGACCTCCTGCCAGGAGGTGTCGCCCGGCGGGGGCACCTCGGTACGGGGCTGCGCCCGGAAGGCGCCCGAGCCCGGCCTGGTGACCACGAGGCCCTCGGCGACGAGCTGGGCGATGGCCCGGGAGACGGTGACCGGGCTGACCCGGAAGCGCTCCACGAGGGCCCGGCTGGACGGCAGCTTTCCACCGGGTGAGTAGCGGTTCAGCTCGCCCCGTAGGGATTCGACCAAGTCAGCGACACTGCTACGCTCTTGCATGAGAGTGAAGGATAGCGCTACCAGCAAGAACACGATAGCGGTCGGTTCGCCGACCGGCACCGATACCGGCCGCAGGGCCGCCGCTGCGGCCGGCGGCACGGACCGCGCCACCGCTCCCGAGGCCAACCGTGGCGGCATCCTTCTCGCCGGACTCGGCGTCCTCGCCTTCTCGCTGACCTTCCCCTCCACGGCCTGGGGCCTGGAGAGCTTCGGCCCCTGGTCGCTGGTGGCGCTGCGCACCCTGCTCGCCACGGTGATCGCGGGCGGTGCGCTGCTGCTGGGACGCGTCGCGGTGCCGGACCGCCGGCACTGGGCCGGGCTCGTCGTCGTCGCCGCGGGTGTGGTGATCGGCTTCCCACTGCTGACCACGCTGGCGCTGCAGACCTCGACCACCTCGCACGCGGCCGTGGTCGTGGGGCTGCTGCCGCTGACCACGGCGGTGTTCTCCTCGCTGCGGACGGGGGCGCGGCCGCCCCGCGCCTTCTGGGCCGCGGCGCTGGCCGGCGCGGCCGTGGTGATCGCGTTCACCGTGCAGCAGAGCGGGGGCGAGCTGTCCGGCGGCGATCTGTATCTGTTCGGCGCGCTGCTGGTGTGCGCGGCGGGGTACACGGAGGGGGGCAGGCTGGCCCGGGTCATGCCGGGCTGGCAGGTGGTCGGCTGGGCGCTGGTGCTCTGTCTGCCGCTCGCGGTGGCGGGGGCGGCGATCGCACTGCCGGCCGAGCCGGTGCGGCCGACCGCGCACGGGGTGATCGGTCTGGTCTGGGTGGCGGCCGTTTCGACCTTCCTCGGCCTGTACGTCTGGTACCGCGGGATGGCGGAGATCGGGGTGCCCCGGGCCAGCCAGCTCCAGCTCGCACAGCCGCTGCTGACCCTGGTGTGGTCGTTCTTCCTGCTCGGCGAGACGGTCTCGGCGGCGGCACCGGTGGCGGCCCTGGCGGTGCTCGTCTGCATCGCGGCCACCCAGCGGGCGGGGCGGGCCCGGTGAGGGCGGGACCGCCCCACCGGGCGAAGTCGGCTTTCGGTCATAGACTTGTCGACATGGACCGCCACCCGTGAGGAGGTCAGTCCCGATGGAGGCACACACGGGCGACCGGCTGCTGACACACGGCAGGACCGTGGGGCAGCACGACAAGGTCGCAGAGATCGTCGAAGTGCTCGGGGCCGGGGGCGCTCCCCCGTACCGCGTCCGCTTCGCGGACGGACACGAACACCTGATTTCACCCGGTCCCGACAGCGTCGTACAGCACACCCACGTCCGGAAGCAGGCTCCGGAGACTCCGTAGCGGCCTCCGGCGGGCGGCACTGCTCTTCGCCCCCGGGCCGCGGGCGGGCCGGCCTCCTGGCGGCCCGCCCCCGACATCGCGTCCGCTCCGCTGCTGTCAGCGGGGCGGGCGCACCCGGTTGCGGTAGTGGTCGCCGACCACCCGGTCCATGGCCCCGATCCGGTCCGTGACCACGTCCTTCCCGGAGAAGTAGACGTGACCGCGCACCTGGTCGTACCCGGCGGCCAGGTCGAGGTGCCGGGAGAGTTCGGCCGGGTCCTGCCAGGCGGCGGGCTGGGCGGGGTCGCCCGCCTTGTAGAGCGCCTCCCCCACGAAAAGGTCCACGCCCGTGCCGCGCACGGCCTCGCTCCACCAGGGCAGCAGCTTGGCGTAGTCGGCGGCGGCGAAGCCGATGTTCCAGTAGATCTGCGGGCAGACGTAGTCGATCCAGCCCTTCCTGACCCAGCCGCGGGTGTCGGCGTACAGATCGTCGTAGGTCTGCACCCCCGCCCTGGTGTCGGAGCCGAGCGGGTCGGTAGCGGCGTTGCGCCACACCCCGAACGGGCTGATCCCGAACTGGACGTTCTTCTTGATCTTCTTGATCCGCTCGGCGGTCTCGCGCACCAGCTTGTCGGTGTTGTCGCGCCGCCAGGCGGCCTTGTCCGGGAAGCCCGCGCCGTACTTGGCGTACGTGGCGTCGTCGTCGAAGACCTGCCCGGCCACCGGGTACGGGTAGAAGTAGTCGTCCCAGTGCACGGCGTCGATGTCGTAGCGGCGGACCGCGTCGAGCATCGCGTCCTGGACGAAGCGGCGGACCTCGGGGATCCCGGGGTTGTAGTAGAGCTTCCCGCCGTACGGCAGGACCCAGTCGGGGTGCAGTCTGGCCGGGTGGGTGGCGGCCAGCCGGGACGGGTCGGTGTGGTTGGCGACCCGGTACGGGTTGAACCAGGCGTGCAGTTCCAGACCGCGGCGGTGCGCCTCGGTGACCGCGGTGCCCAGCGGATCCCAGCCGGGGTCCTTGCCCTGGACGCCCGTGAGGTACTGGGCCCACGGTTCGTAAGGTGAAGGCCACAGCGCGTCGGCGGTCGGCCGGACCTGGAGGATGACGGTGTTCAGCCTCCGTGCCACGGCCTCGTCGAGGTACGCGATCAGCTCGGCGCGCTGCGCGGCCGGTGTCAGGCCGGGCTTCGAGGGCCAGTCGAGATTGGCGACGGTGGCGACCCACATCCCGCGCAGCTCTCGCCGTGCGACATGGTGAGCGCCCGTGCCGGCCGGCGCCCCGGTCCGCCGGAGCGGGACCGCGACGGCGTCACCGGCCGCGGTGACCCCGCTCACCACCCCCGCGGCCACCCCGGCCGCACCCGCCACAAAGCCTCTTCGGCCCAATTGCCGCATTTCGCTGCACCTGCCGTCTCTCTGTCCGCATCCGTCACCCGGGTATCAGGGCGCACCGCAGAGCATGCCCGCCCCGGCCCACGCTGACCCCTGGGTCGCGGAGTAACGTCGGGGGGTCGGGGCGGGCACCGGAATCAGACGGGAACCTGCGACACGCAGAACAGCGAAAGGCACGAGGTGACGGACTCTATGGCCGACATTGCACGCGTCGGAGTGGTGGGCTGTGGCCAGATGGGCGCGGGTATCGCGGAGGTGTGCGCGCGCAGCGGTCTCGAGGTCATGGTGGCCGAGACCACCGGAGAGGCGTTGGAGATCGGCCGCACCCGGCTGCACAACTCCCTTTCGAAGGCCGCCGAGCGCGGCAAGATCACTGCCGAGGAGCGCGACGAGACGCTCGCCCGGCTGAGCTTCACCACGGATCTGGGCGAGTTCGCCGACCGCGATCTCGTCATCGAGGCCGTCGTGGAGAACGAGCAGGTCAAGACCGAGATCTTCCAGGTGCTCGACCAGGTGGTGACCCGGCAGGACGCGATCCTCGCCTCGAACACCTCCTCCATCCCGCTGGTGAAGCTGGCCGTGGCGACCTCCCGCCCGGACCAGGTCATCGGCATCCACTTCTTCAACCCGGCCCCGGTGCAGAAGCTCGTCGAGCTGATCCCCGCGCTGACGACGTCCGACGAGACGGTGAAGCGCTCCGAGGCCCTGGTGCAGGACGTGCTCGGCAAGCACCCGATCCGCGCCCAGGACCGCTCGGGCTTCGTCGTCAACGCGCTGCTGATTCCGTACCTGCTCTCCGCGATCCGGATGTTCGAGTCGGGGATCGCCAGCCGTGAGGACATCGACAACGGCATGGAGCTCGGCTGCGCCCACCCCATGGGCCCGCTCAAGCTCTCCGATCTGATCGGTCTCGACACGGTGGCCTCGGTCGCCGATTCGATGTACGCGGAGTTCAAGGAGCCGCTGTACGCCGCGCCCCCGCTGCTCCAGCGCATGGTGGACGCGGGCAGGCTCGGCCGGAAGACCGGCTCGGGCTTCTACCCGTACTCCTGATCCATCCTTCGTGCCCGTACGGGGCCGGACCGGGCGATCCCCGGTCCGGCCCCGTTCGCGGTCCGCGGTGGCTCAGCCCAGCCGTAAGTGATGGAGCATCATCAGCCCGGCCGCCATGCCCGCGGCCGGGACCTCGCAGCGGGCGATCATGTCGGGGACCAGCTTGAGCGGTATCCACTCGCGGCGCGAGGACTCGAAGGCGTCGCTGGGCGGGCCGGTCCAGCAGGCCTCCTCGGACCAGTAGAGGTGGTGCCGGGCGTCGGTGAGGCCGTTCGACGGCTCCACGGTCAGCAGCGGGTGCAGCGGTCCGGGGCGCCAGCCGGTCTCCTCCTCCATCTCCCGGGCGGCGGCGGCCGCAATGTCCTCGCCGTCCTCGACGACGCCTGCGGCGAGCTCCCAGCCCCAGCTGTCCGTGATGAACCGGTGCCGCCAGAGCAGGAGCACCTCGTTGGCCTCATTGACGACGGTGGCCGCCGCGACGGGGCGGAGCCGGATCAGGTAGTGGTCGAGACGGCCGCCGCCGGGGATGACCACATCCGCCAGATTGACCCGGAACCAGCGGTTCTCATACACAGTTTGTTCGTTCAGGTTCGTCCATTGCACGTTTCTGCCACCTTTCGACAAGTAGGTGGCAACATCGCAGCAGGAGCAGCGCCGGAACGGAACGTAACGGCGCTCATGGCTGGGAGCGGGGTGTGCGCCGCGTCGCCGAGGCAGGCGTACGCCTTGGCCTGCATCGCGTACAGGTCGGCGGCGAGCGCGGGGCTGATGTGGTCTCCGGCGCCCCGCAGCGCCGCCTGGGCGAAGGCCACGGACTGCCGGTAGTCGGCGAGGTGGAGCGACTGGTTGACCAGCAGGGCGACCACATAGCCGCCGAACCCCTTGTCCCCGCTGGACTTGGCCAGCCGCAGCGCCTGGTGGAAGTAGCGCTGGGCGAGCCCGTGCGCGTCGGAGTCGTAGGCGCAGATCCCCGCGACCGCCACCGGTGGTTCGGCACGCCGAGGCGTGCCGAACCAGTGGAGCACGATTCACACGGGGTGTGAACGCAATGCCCGAACCGTCACGCTGCGCACCCTGTTGCGCCGACGCGCGGATCGGTTGAATCAGTCGTCTCGCGAGAGGCGGACGGGTCGTCCGCTCCCCCTCGTACAGCACGACGACCCGCACCCGCACCGTCCGCTCTGCCGACCTGCCCGGCACTCCGTGGCAGCGCGGACGGTGCCGGACCGCACGACCCACTGCCCACGGATCGGAGGGTGGCTGCGGGGTCGGCTCGGATCCGGGTTCCCCCGGGCCGCGCCGGAGCCCGGGTGCGGTCCTCGCCGCTCGGCGAGCATGCGGGAGGGGCGCACCCGGTCACCGGATGCGCCCCTCCTCGCCGTGTCCGCGCCGGACGCTACGCGCCCCGCAGCACCGCGCCCGTCCGCTCGGCCGCGAGGGCCACCGCCGCGTCGCGCGCGGCCGTCGCCTCGTCGACGGTCAGCGTGCGGTCCGCCGCGCGGAAGCGCAGCGCGTACGCCAGGGACTTGCGGCCCGCACCGATCTGCTCACCGGTGAAGACGTCGAACAGCCGCACCGATTCGAGCAGTTCGCCCGCGCCCTCGCGCAGCGCCCGCTCCACGTCGGCAGCCGGGACGTTCTCCGCGACGATCAGCGCGACGTCCTGGGTCGCCACCGGGAAGGCGGAGATCCGGGGCGCCTGGAGCGCGCCGTCGACGGCCTGCTCCAGGACATCGAGCTCGACCTCCATGGCGCAGGTGCGCTCGGGCAGGTGAAGGTCCTTCACGACGCGCGGGTGCAGCTCACCGGCATGCCCGAAGAGGGTCTCCTCGCCGTTCACCGTGACGTACAGCGCGGCGCACCGGCCCGGGTGCCACGGCGCGTGCCGGTCACTGCGGACGGTCACCTCGACGCCGGCCTCACGGGCGATCGTGCGGGCGGCGTCGATGGAGTCCGCCCAGTCGGCCGGGCGGCCCTTGCCCCACCAGCCGGCCTGCTCGCGGGCGCCCGCGAGGACGACCGCGGCGCGGCGCGGCTGACGCGGCAGCGAGGCGTCGAGCCCGGCGATCTCCTCGTCGGTGGGACGGCGGTCGACGGGCAGCCGGACGGCCTTGGTCTCGGCGCCGGTCGGCCTGAAGACCAGGCCCGTCTCGAAGAGCGCGAGGTCGTGGCTGCCGCGGCCGTCGTTGCGCCGCAGTGCGCCGAGCAGACCCGGCAGCAGCGTGGTGCGCAGCGCCGGCTCCTCGTCGGAGATCGGGTTGATGAGCTTGACGGTGCGGCGGCGGGCGTCGTCGGCGTCGAGCCCGAGCTGGTCGAGGACGGCGTCGCCGATGAACGGGTAGTTCAGCGCCTCGACGTAGCCGGATCCGGCGAGCGCCCGGCCGACCCTGCGGTACAGCCGCTGGCGGTCGGTGAGCCCGCGGCCGGACGGCGGGGTCGGGAGGGTGGACGGGAGGTTCTCGTAGCCCTCCAGGCGGATGACCTCTTCGGCGAGGTCGTTGGGCTCGCTGAGGTCGGGGCGCCAGGACGGCACGGTGACGATCAGCTCGTCCTGCCCGTAGACGTCGCAGCCGACCTCCTGGAGGCGGCGTACGACGGTCTCGCGGCCGTACGCGACACCGGCCACCCGGTCGGGGTGGTCGGCGGGCATCGCGATGGTGCGGGGCACGGCCGGGGCGCTGACCTCGGTGACCCCGGCCTCGGCGGTGCCGCCGGCGAGCAGCACCAGCAGGTCGACGGTGCGCTGCGCGGCGGCTGCCGCGGCCTGCGGGTCGGCGCCGCGCTCGAAGCGCTTGGACGCCTCGGAGGACAGCTTGTGGCGGCGCGCGGTCCGGGCGATCGAGATCGCGTCGAAGTGCGCGGCCTCGACGACGACCTCGGTGGTGCGGTGCTCACCGTCCTGGACGTCCGCGATCTCGGTGTTGGCACCACCCATGACGCCCGCGAGGCCGATCGGCCCGCGGTTGTCCGTGATGACCAGGTCCTCGGTGTCCAGGACGCGGACCGTGCCGTCGAGGGTGGTGAGCTTCTCGCCCTGCTGGGCGCGGCGCACGCCGATCGGCCCGTCGATCCGGGTGCGGTCGTAGGCGTGCAGCGGCTGACCGAGCTCCAGCATCACGTAGTTGGTGATGTCGACGGTGAGCGAGATCGGGCGCATCCCGGCCTTCTGCAGCCGGCGCTGCATCCAGATCGGGGAGCGGGCCTCGGGGTCCAGGCCGACGACGGTGCGCGCGGTGAAGCGGTCGCAGCCGGTCGGGTCGGCGACCTTGACCGGGTAGCCGTACGCGTTCGGCGCGGGCACGTCCAGGAGCGCCGGGTCGCGCAGCGGCAGCCCGTACGCGATGGCGGTCTCGCGGGCCACACCGCGCATGGAGAGGCAGTAGCCGCGGTCGGGCGTGACGGCGATGTCGAGGACCTCGTCGACGAGCTGGAGCAGCTCGATCGCGTCGGTGCCCGCCTCGTGCTCCGGCGGCAGCACGATGATGCCGTGCGTGCCGTCGTCGCCCATGCCGAGCTCGTCGGTGGAGCAGATCATGCCGTGCGAGGTCTTGCCGTACGTCTTGCGTGCGGCGATCGCGAAGTCACCGGGCAGCACGGCGCCCGGGAGGACCACGACGACCTTGTCGCCGACGGCGAAGTTGCGGGCGCCGCAGACGATCTCCTGCGGCTCGCCGGTGCCGTTGGCGTCGCCGACGTCGACCGTGCAGAAGCGGATGGGCTTCTTGAAGCCCTCCAGCTCCTCGATGGTCAGTACCTGTCCGACGACCAGCGGGCCCTTGAGGCCGGCGCCGATCTGCTCGACGGTCTCGACCTCCAGACCCACGGCGACGAGCTTGGCCTGTACGTCACGGCCGGTCTCCGTCGCCGGCAGGTCGACGTACTCCCGCAGCCAGGAAAGCGGGACGCGCATCAGATCTCCATCCCGAACGGCCGGGTGAACCGGACGTCACCCTCGACCATGTCTCGCATGTCTTCGACGTTGTGGCGGAACATCAGCATCCGTTCGATGCCGAACCCGAAGGCGAATCCGCTGTACTTCTGGGGGTCGACGCCGCAGGCGATGAGCACCTTGGGGTTGACCATGCCGCAGCCGCCGAGTTCGATCCAGCCCTCGCTGCCGCAGGTGCGGCAGGGGCGGTCCGGGTTGCCGACGGACGCGCCGCGGCAGACGTAGCAGACCATGTCCATCTCGGCGGACGGCTCGGTGAACGGGAAGAAGTTCGGCCGCAGCCGGGTCTTCATGTCCGGGCCGAAGAGCGCCTGGACCATGTGGTCGAGGGTGCCCTTGAGGTCGGCCATGGTGAGGCCCTCGTCGACGGCCAGCAGCTCGATCTGGTGGAAGACCGGGGTGTGCGTCGCGTCGAGCTCGTCGGTGCGGTAGACGCGGCCGGGGCAGACGACGTAGACGGGCGGCTCCCGGTCGAGCAGGGAGCGGGCCTGGACCGGCGAGGTGTGGGTGCGCAGCACGACACCGGACTCGTCGTTCCTGGCGCCGTCGGCGCCCTGGACGAAGAAGGTGTCCTGCATCTGCCGGGCCGGGTGGTCGGGCACGAAGTTCAGGGCGTCGAAGTTGAACCACTCCGCCTCGGCCTCGGGGCCCTCGGCGACCTCGTAGCCCATGGCCACGAAGACGTCCGCGACACGCTCCATGATGGTCGTCAGCGGGTGGCGGGCACCGGCCGGGGTGCGGTCGTAGGGCAGTGTGACGTCCACCGCCTCCTCGACCAGCACACGGGCGTCCCGCTCGGCCTCCAGCTCCGCCTGGCGGGCGGCGAGGGCCTTGGAGACGGCGCCGCGGGCCTGGCCCACGCGCTTGCCGGCCTCGGCCTTGGCCTGCGGCGGCAGTGCGCCGATCTCGCGGTTGGCGAGCGACAGCGGCGAGGTGCCCCCGGTGTGCGCGGTCTTCGCCTGGGCGAGCGCGTCGAGGTCACCGGCGGCGGCGAAGGCGGCGAACGCCTCGTCCCGCATGCGCTCGATCTCTTCCGGTTTCAGTGCCTCGACCTCGACTGGGTCGTACGACTTGTTCGGTGCCGACATCTCTTCCCGTGCTTCCGATTGGCTGATACTGCGCTTACCGGGGGAATGCCCCGGACCCCCATGGCCCCGATCGACGACTGGAGGACGCAAAGGTGCCAAAGGTCGAGTCTAAGGGCCACAGGATGTGTGGGAGGCCCGTGGGCCGCTCAGACCAGGTAGGCCGGCGTGCTCACGGGCAGGATAAATCGGAATTCCGCGCCGCCGCCGGGGCCGCGGCCGACCGTGATCGTGCCGCCGTGCGCCTCGACGATGCCCTTGACGATGTAGAGGCCCAGGCCGGTGCCACCGCGCTTGCTCCCCCGCCAGAAGCGGGTGAAGACACGGCCCATCGACTCCTCGGGGATGCCGGGGCCTTCGTCGCTCACGGTGACGGCCGTTCCCTTCTCGTCGCTCTTCGCGGGTGCGGGTGCGACTTCAATGGTGACGGTTCCCTCGCCGTGGCGCACCGCGTTTTCCAGCAGGTTGCCGAGCACCTGGTCGACCTTGTCCGGGTCGGCCCAGACCGCGGGCAGCGGCTGGCAGGTGCGGACGAGGAAGCGGTCGGGGTTCTGGCCGCTCGCGGTGAGGGCCTGGATGTGACGTTCGACGGCGGCGGAGAGGTCCACGGGCTGGCGGCGCAGCTCCAGGCGCCCGGAGTCGATCCGGGAGATGTCGAGCAGCTCGGCGATGAGCCGGGTGACGCGGCCGGCGTCGGCGTCGACCGTCTCCAGCATCAGGCGCTTCTGGTCGTCGGTGAACCGCTCCCATTTGGCGAGGAGGGTCGCGGTGAAGCCCTTGACCGAGGTCAGCGGGGAGCGCAGCTCATGGGCGACCGTCGCGATCAGCTCGGCATGGCTGCGCTCGTTGCGGCGGCGGGCCTCGGTGCCGCGCAGTGAGATCACCACCCGGCGCACCGGGCCGGTGGGGCGCTCGCGCACGTAACGGGCGGAGACCAGGACCTCCCGGCCGCCGGGCAGCAGCAGATTGCGTTCGGGCTGGCCGACGCGGGTGGCGAGGCCGCCGTAGGGATCGGTCAGGGTCCACCAGCGGCGGCCCTTGAGGTCCTCCAGCGGCAGCGCGTGCTCCAGACAGCGGCCGAGGGCGGCGGCCCGGGGCACCGCGGTGATCCGGACGGCGGCGGAGTTGAAGCAGATGACCCGGCCGGTCTCGTCGGCGACGACCAGGCCGTCGGGCAGGTCGTCGGGATCGACGCCCACGTCCACGGCTCCGAGCTCCCGGCTCCCGTCCGGTTCACCGGCCGTGCCGGGGGGTTCACAGGCGCGCACGACGGCCGCATGTGTCTCGCGCGGCCTGCTCATGCCGACAGCCATATCCCGTACCCCACCTCTCGAACCGGTGCAGTGGGCCCCCGAGTTCGCCACCCTACTAGTCGTCGGTGACGGAGCGACACCCTGCGGTGGCGCGGAGGCGCGATCACCTCGGGCGCTGGGCCCTCGCGGAGGCGTACAGGCAGACCGCGGCCGCCGTCGCGAGGTTGAGGCTCTCCGCCTTGCCGTGGATGGGCACCCGTACGACGGCGTCGGCCAGCGCCCGGGTCTCCTCCGGCAGGCCCCAGGCCTCGTTGCCGAAGACCCAGGCGGTCGGACCGCCCATGGTGCCCGCGTCGAGCTCGTCGTCGAGATCATCGTCGCCCGCGCCGTCGGCGGCGAGAATCCGTACACCCGCCGCCCGGAGCCCCTGCACGGCCTGCTCGACCGGGACGCCGACGGCGACCGGCAGGTGGAAGAGCGAACCGACCGAGGCCCGCACGGACTTGGGGTTGTAGAGGTCCACCGAGGCGTCGGTGAGCACCACGGCGTCGGCGCCCGCGGCGTCGGCGCAGCGCAGCACCGTACCGGCGTTCCCGGGGTCGCGTACGTGGGCGAGAACGGCGACGAGTTTCGGCTTCGCGGCGAGGATCGCGTCGAACGGGGAGTCGAGGAAGCGGCAGACGCCGATCAGGCCCTGCGGGGTGACGGTCTGCGACACATCGGCGAGCACATCGCTGTCGGCGAGGTGCACCCGGGCGCCGGCCGTGTGGGCGGCGGCGACGATGTCGGCGTACCGCTCGGCCGCCTCGACGGTGGCGAACAGCTCGATCAGTGTCGGCTCGCCGTCACTGCCGCGGTGCTCGGCGGCCTCGCGCACGGCCTGCGGCCCCTCGGCGATGAACCTGCGCTCCTTGCCGCGGAAGTTGCGCTTGGCCAGCCGCCGGGCGGCGGTGACGCGCGGCGATCGCGGGGAGATCAGTTCGGGGGTGCCCATGGTCGGCGGCGAGCCTCTCTGCGTACGGAGGTGACGGACGTACGGAATGTGTCGTGCAACGCACCGGACCCGCAGACGGCGAGCGCCTGCGGGTCCGGCTCAGAAGACAGGAAGTGCGACCTGGATCAGGCGGCCTTCGGGGCGTTGACGTCGCTCGGGAGGGCCTTCTGGGCAACCTCGACGAGGGCGGCGAACGCGTTGCTGTCGTTGACCGCGAGCTCGGCCAGGATCTTGCGGTCCACCTCGATGTTGGCGGCCTTCAGACCCTGGATGAGGCGGTTGTACGTCATGCCGTTCTGGCGGGCAGCGGCGTTGATGCGCTGGATCCACAGCTGACGGAAGTCGCCCTTGCGCTTCTTGCGGTCGTTGTAGTTGTAGACGAGGGAGTGGGTGACCTGCTCCTTCGCCTTGCGGTACAGGCGGGAGCGCTGGCCCCGGTAACCGCTGGCCTGCTCGAGGATTGCCCGGCGCTTCTTGTGAGCGTTTACTGCCCGCTTGACGCGTGCCACTTTTTAACTCCTTGTAGCGGGGCCGTGGTTGGACTCACACGGCCCGGAAACGAATTGGTCCCGGTCTGAGTCGAGTTCGCCGCCCACGGGTTCACCGCGGGCCGCGGACTCACTTGCCGAGAAGCTTCTTGATCTTCTTGGCGTCGGACGGAGCCACTACGACCGTGCCGGTCAGCGAGCGGGTCTTCTTGGACGACTTGTGCTCAAGAAGGTGGCGCTTGCCTGCGCGCTCACGGAGCACCTTGCCGGAGCCGGTGATCTTGAAGCGCTTGCTGGCACCGCTGTGCGTCTTGTTCTTCGGCATCGCGCCGTTCTCTCCTCGTCAGTGGCGCCCCTCGCGGTGCGGGCACCGGGCAGCAGGGGCGTCAGATCTTGGTGGGAATTCCGGGGAGGGACCGGGGGCCGCCTGGATGGCGGCCCCCTGAGGTCACGCCTCGGAAGGTGTCTCGGCCGGAGCCTCGGGCTGCGCCTGCGCAGCCGTGTCCGCGGCCTCGGCGTCGGCGTCGGGGGTGGAACCCTGACGCCCCGCCTTGCGGGCGGCCTGGGCCTCGCGGGCCTCGGCCATGGCTTCGGTCTTCTTCTTGTGCGGGCCCAGAACCATGATCATGTTCCGGCCGTCCTGCTTCGGGTTGGACTCGATGAAGCCGAGTTCCTCCACGTCCGAAGCCAGACGCTGGAGCAGTCGGAAGCCCAGCTCAGGGCGGGACTGCTCACGACCACGGAACATGATCGTGATCTTGACCTTGTCGCCCTGCTTGAGGAACCGGACGACATGACCCTTCTTGGTGTCATAGTCGTGCGGGTCGATCTTCGGCCGGAGCTTCATCTCCTTGATGACCGTGTGCGCCTGGTTCTTGCGCGCCTCACGGGCCTTCATGGCCGACTCGTACTTGAACTTCCCGTAGTCCATGAGCTTGCACACGGGCGGACGGGCGGTCGCCGCCACCTCGACCAGGTCGAGGTCGTACTCCTGTGCGAGTTCCAGGGCCTTGGCAAGCGGAACAATCCCGACCTGCTCGCCGCTGGGACCGACAAGTCGCACCTCGGGAACGCGAATCCGGTCGTTGATGCGGGGCTCGGCGCTGATGGATCCTCCTCGGTAGCACCACGCGGCCGCCTGGCGGACAGCCACGTAACGTCTGTTTCGTGAGACCAACCGCACCAGTGCAACAAAAATGCCCCGGACGGGACACAGGCGGGGCTCCTGGAACAACCGGAACCACCGCGGTCAACCGCGGGGCACATCGGGCGGCCCCATCGTCCGTACGGAACGATGGTCACCGCCTGACCGGATGACCCGCCGCCCTGAAGGACGGCCAGGTGGGAGATCGGAGCCTCCACTTGTGGGCCGGGCACATAGCTGCCCAGCCGGTCGTTACACAAGGTTAGCAGCTCCCCCCGGCGTACGCTAACCGGCTGCTCACCCACCGCTCCCGCGAGCGGGGCGGCATCGGCGTGGGCCTATCGTATGGCGCATGAGTGACGCGACCCCCACCAGTGATTCCCCCGGCTTCGACGACATGGCCCGCGACATCGCGGAGGTGCCCGCGGTCGAGGTGATCGTGACGGTCGCGGTCAATCTGATGAGCGCCGCCGCCGTGAAGCTCGGGCTGACCGAGGACGGCGAGGACCACAAGGACCTCGACGAGGCCCGCAAGCTGGTGCACGCGCTGGCCGGCCTGCTGGACGCCAGCACCACCGAGATCAGTTCCTTCCACGCGGCCCCGCTGCGGGACGGCCTGAAGTCGCTGCAGCTCGCGTTCCGCGAGGCGTCGCTGGTGCCGGACGAGCCCGGCCAGGGCCCCGGCGAGAAGTACACCGGCCCGGTCTTCGGCTGAGAGCCTGTCGGGTGACCTTCGATCGGCTAGCGGGCGCGGTCTGGTGCGTACGATTCCAGGGCGCCGGGATGTCCTCGGATGGGGTCTCCCCTGCTCGAACGAAGCTGAGAGTTCGGGGAAAGAGCTACCAGGACATTTCGGCAACGCGGGAGGGGGTCCCCCCTGGCCCTTAAGGCCTTGGGGGAGTGCGTGCCAGGGCGTGACCGCCCGATCAGGGGTCACCCGACAGGCTCAGCCCCGCCCCGCTGTTCCCTTCTGTCTCCGCGAGCATCGAGAGCCCCCGCCCTTCCGGGCGGGGGGCTCTTCTCGTGCTCAGCGGGTGAACAGGGGCTCGCCCGGCGCGGCGGCGTCGGCCGGCAGCAGTGCCAGATCCAGTCCGCGCACCAGGCGGGCGCGCAGGACCTCGTCGACCGCCAGCAGCTCCGCGACCCGGCGGGCCGCTTCGGCGGGGTCCGCGCCGGGGGCGAGGACGAGGGCGAGGGTGCCGTCGGCTTGGCCGGGGCCGAGGTGGGCGCGGAGCACCGCGGGCTCGGCGGCGACCGCGTTCCGCACCGCCGAGGTGACGGCCGGGTCGTCCAGCGGGTCGGCGCTGGTGCGGCCCTCGGCGAGGGCGAGCAGTGCGGGGCCGGTCAGCTCGAAGGCGACCGGGCCGGCGAGATCGAGGACGACCGTGTCCGCCTTCTCGTGCGCGGCGGCCTGCAGCGCCTGGTGCAGGGGTACGGCGACGGGACGTGCCTGCGGGTCCCAGAGGGCCAGTGAGGCGGTCGAGGTGAAGGCGGGCAGGGCCCGGCGGTCCCCCGCCCGGAGGGTGGGGACAGCCATGTCGCTGGTCTTCTCGCGACGCAGCCCGCCCGCCCGTCGCCCACCATCACCCTTGCCGGACGCTCCGCGGCTCCCCTCATCGTCCTCCTCCACCTCCCCCAGTACCGCGACGACCGGGACCAGGAGCCGGGTGCCTTTGAGGGCTTCGAGTACCGGGCCGACGGCCTTGCGGTCCTCGGCCCAGGCGGCCAGCGCCTCGGTCAGTGCCGGGTCGGCCGTGCCGTCGTCGTCGGAGTATCCGGGGTCCGGAATGTTCTTCTGCGCCACAGGGCGAGCGTAGTGCCTGGGCTTTCCCGCCCCGCCGACAGGTCGGCATCGGCCGGTCCCCGCGGCCGGGTCCGTATCGTCGGTCCCTGCGACGAGGAGTGAGGAGCGGCCGGTGGATCTCGACGCGGCACTGGCCGCGGCGGTGGAGCCGCTGCTGACCGACGCGGGTGGGGCGAGGGTGTCGGCCGCCGCGCTGGACACCGGGAGCGGGGCGCGGGCGGCCTGCGGGGGCGGCTCGTTCGACACCGCCAGCATCGTCAAGGTGGACATGGTCGCGGCGCTGCTGCTGCTCGCCCAGGACGAGCAGCGCGCGCTCACCGCCGTCGAGCACGACCGTGCCACCGCCGTGATCGAGCGGAGCGACAACGCCTCCGCCACCGCACTGCTGCGGGCCGTCGGCGGCCCGGAGGCGCTCGACGCGGCCCATGCGCGTCTGGGCCTGACCGGGACGACGGCAGCGCACGCGTGGGGGCTGACCCGGACCACGGCGGCGGACCAACTGGCCTTGCTGCGGGCGGTGTTCGGCACGGATTCGGAGCTCAGCGAGGACTCCCGCGCGTATCTGCGCGGGCTGATGGAGCGGGTCGAGGCCGGTCAGCGGTGGGGTGTGTCGGCGGCCGGCGGCGACTGGGCCCTGAAGAACGGCAGGATGCCACGGACGACGACCGGGGCTCTGGGACATCAACAGCATCGGGCGGGTCCGGGCCGGCGCGCGCACCTGTCTGCTGGCGGTGCTCTCGGACGGGCACCGGACGAAGGAATCGGGGATCGCGCTGGTCGAGGCGGTGGCGAGGGCCGCGGTGGGAGCGCTCGGCGCCGCGCGGTGAGCGGGTGCGGCGGTCAGCCCCGTGCGGCGGCCGGACCTCGGCCCCTGCCGCGCCAGAGCACCACGGCCAGGGCCAGCAGCACCGCTCCGAGGCCGCCCGCGCCGGCGGCAAGCCAGCCCGCGGGGCTGCTCTCCTGGCGCTCGGGGGTGGGGCCGGTACCGAAGTACCGCTTCCGGTAGCCGGTCTCGGCGGATTCGGCGCGCAGACCGGCGGGGCGGAGTGCGGCTCCGGCCTCGATCGCCGCCGCGGGGTCGACGATCCCGTACCCCCGGGCGTCGTCCCGGCCGGACGCCGGGGCGCTGCGGGCGGTGTCCGTGAGGAGCTTCTTGATCTGGGCGGGGGTCAGTTCCGGGTGCGCGGCGCGGACCAGCGCGACCGCGCCCGAGACGAACGCGGAGGCGGCGGAGGTGCCCCACTCCACGTAGTACTGGTGGTCGGGCGCGGCGACGACGATGTCGACCCCGGGGGCGCTGACGGTGGCGTACCAGCGGCGGGTGGAGAACGCGGCGTGGGTGCCGTACCGGTCGACGGCGGCGACCGCGATCACACCGGGGTAGGCGGCGGGGTACGAGATGTGGTCGCCCTTCTCGCCGCCGTTGCCGGCGGAGGCGACGACGACGGCGCCCTTCTTCAGCGCGTGCTGGATGGCGGCGTCCTCGCCCGGTTCGGGGTGCGCGGACTTGCTGTCGTCGCCGAGGGAGAGGTTGATGACGTCGGCGCCGTGGTCGGCGGCCCAGCGGATGCCGTCGGCGAGGGCCGTGCCGCGTGACTCCCGGGCCTTGGCGCGGGCCGGGTCGGAGGCTTCGAGGATGACCCGCACCGGGAGGATCTTCGCTTCGGGCGCGATGCCGAGCACTCCGTCGTCGCGCCCCGCTCCATGGCCGTGACCGGCGATGATGCCCGCCATGGCGGTGCCGTGCCGGGCCCAGGAGCGGTCGCCGCGGCGGGCGCCGAAGCCGATCATGTCCTTGCCGGGCAGCACCTGGCCGGCCAGGTCGGGGAGGCTGCCGTCGACCCCGGTGTCGACGACGGCGACGGTGATTCCGCGGCCCTTGGTGGTCTGCCACGCCTTGGCGGTGTGGATCGCCTGGAGGCCCCACTGCTGGTCCCGGATGGCGTCGGCCCTGGCCGGCGCCGCGGGCAGGAGCGCGAACGCGGTGGCGGCACAGACCGCGCCCAGGGCGCGGTGGCGGCGGCTGCGGCGGCTCATTCCGGCTTCTCCGTGAGGTCGGTGACGGTCCGGCGCAGGCCGCGCTCGATCCGGTCGGCAATGCCCTTGGCCTCGTGGCCGAGCCCGGCCTGGGCGGCGGCCGTCGTGGCGTTCGCAGCCATGGCCCGGTCGGCGGGCTGCGGGTCGGTGACGGTGCGCCCGTCGGCGAAGCCGGACACGGCGAACACGACGACGGGCACCTCGGTCAGTACGTGGACCGTCCAGCTGGCGCGCTGCCGGTCACCGAATCCGGCGGCGGCCGTGCCCTTGACGGGGTGGGTACGGGGCATCAGGTCGGTGCGCCGGCCGAGGTGCTGGCCGGTGAAGCGGGTGCTCAGCGCCTTCATCGCCGCGGCGTCGCCCTCGGTGAAGATCACCCCGACCGTGGTGACGCTGCTGGTGGTGGCGTCGGTGTAGGTGGCGCGGAGCAGGCGCTCGCAGCCGACCGGGCCGAGCGTCCTGGCCAGCAGCGGGTCCAGGGCCGCCCGGCAGCCGCCGTCCGGGGCGACGGCGATCCGGGTCCAGATCCGGTCGGCGCCGCCGGGGCCCGCTCCGTCGCCCTTCAGCGTGCGGGGGAAGAGGGTGTCCACGGGGACGCTGTGCCAGGCGGAGCGGCCCACGGTGTAGGCGCTGTGGGCGGCGGCGTCGGCCGAGGAGTCGCTGGTGAGCCAGGCGCCGGTGGCCGCGCCGCCGATCAGTCCGAGCCCGAGCACGACACACACCGCGGCGGTCGCGGTCCTGGCGGGGTGCCGGGTACGGATCGGGCGCAGCCGGGTGGTGGTCTCGGCGGGTGTTTCGGGGTGGGGTGCACGGTACGGCTGCGGCTGCGGCTGCCGGTACGGGACGTGGGCCCGCCCGGCCGGTGGCGGGGCGGCTCCCGGGCGCGGGGTGAGGTCCACGGCGCCGACGGGCCGCCGACGGGTCGCCGCGGGTGGCTGCTCGGGGCGCGGCGGGGCGGGAGGCGGAGTGGTGGGAGGCGGGCTGACGGCCGGTGCGGCGGCCGCGGGGGCCGGGGGCACGGGGCGGAGCCGGGCCGTGGTCTCCACAGGCGGGGCGGGGGCCGCGGGCGGCGGTGTGTCCGGGCGTTCGGGAACGGGTGCGCCCGCGGAGGCCGCCGCCAAGTCCTGCGTTGGGGGCGGTGTTGGCGGGGTCGTGGGGCGGGGCGGGACAGGAGCACGCTGCGCCTCGGTACTCATCCGCCCCCCTGGTCCCATTCCGTACCGTGCGCGGATCGACGTCACAGGCAGGCCCGTTGGTTGCCGCGTCCCGTCACTCTACGGGGTGGGAGGCCCCCGGCGGGAGCCAGCCGTCCCGCCCTGGACGATCTGTACAGATCATCCCCCTACCCAGCGGTACGGACGTCTGGCAAGCTGCGGCCATGACTGCCCGTGCCGCTGACCGGACCCGTTACAACCGGGCCACCGCCCATCTGGACGCCCCGATCGCCATCGTCGATCTCGACGCGTTCGACGCCAATGCCGACGATCTCGTCCGCCGCGCGGCCGGGAAGCCGATACGGGTGGCGAGCAAGTCGGTGCGGTGCCGGGCGCTGCTGGAACGGGTGCTCGCGCGGCCCGGCTTCGCCGGGATCATGTCGTTCACGCTGGCGGAGTCGCTGTGGCTGGCGCGGGCCGGGTTCGAGGACGTACTGCTCGCCTATCCGACGGCCGACCGGGCCGCCCTCGCCGAGCTGGCCGCCGATCCGAAGCTGGCCGCCGCGGTGACGGTGATGGTCGACGACCACGCCCAGCTTGAGCTGATCGACGCGGCGCGGGCGGGTGGCCGCGAGGAGATCCGGGTCTGCCTGGAGCTGGACACCTCGCTCCAGCTGCTCGGCGGCCGGGTCCGGGTCGGCGCCCTGCGTTCCCCGCTGCGCTCCCCCGCCCAACTCGCGGAGCTGGCACGCTCGGTGGCGCGGCGGCCGGGATTCCGGCTGGTGGGCCTGATGGCGTACGAAGGTCATGTCGCCGGGGTCGGGGACGCGGTCGCGGGCCGGCCGCTGCGCTCCCGGGCGGTCCGGCTGATGCAATCCGCGGCCCGGCGGGAACTGGCCGTGCGACGCGCCGAGGTGGTGCGCGCGGTACGGGCGGTGGCGCCGGACCTGGAGTTCGTGAACGGCGGCGGCACGGGCAGCGTGCAGCACACGGCCGCCGAGCGTGCGGTGACCGAGATCGCGGCCGGGTCGGGGCTCTACGTACCGAGGCTGTTCGACAACTACACGTCGTTCACGGCCCGTCCGGCGGCACTGTTCGCCCATCCCGTGGTGCGCCGGCCGGGTGTGGGGGTGGTGACGGTCCTCGGTGGCGGCTATCCGGCGTCCGGCCCCGCGGGCGCGGACCGGCTGCCCGTCCCGTATCTGCCGGAGGGACTGCGCTACGACCCGCAGGAGGGGCCGGGCGAGGTGCAGACCCCGCTGCTCGGTGCCCCGGCCGACGATCTGCTGATCGGCGACAAGGTCTGGTTCCGGCACGCGAAGGCCGGTGAACTGTGCGAGCGCTTCGACGAGTTGCAGCTGATCGAGGGCGACCGGGTGACGGCGACCGTGCCGACGTACCGGGGCGAGGGCCGTACGTTCCTCTGAGCGGGGCGGCCCGGGTCAGGGCGCGATCGAGCTGCCCGCGCCACCGCTCGTCGCGCTGTCGCCGATCGGCCGGATCCCCTTGGTGATGGTGTCCATGAGCGAGAGCGGCGGTCCGTCGGGGCCCGCGTCGAAGGCGCAGCGCACGATGATCAGCGCTTCACTGCCGATCGTGGACGGGAAGACGAGCGACTGCACGTAACCGCCGGGCCCCTCGGCCGTGTTGACACGCCAGCGCACCTGGTAGCCGGTGCGCCCGGCGACGCTCACGGACCCGGAGTCGAGCTGCTTGTGGGACGTGATGCCGCCGTGGATCCGGTCGCCGACGATGTTCTTCTCGTAGGCGCTGTCGGCGGCGGTGGCGATGTCCTGCTTGGCGAGCTCCTCGGGGGAGGTGATGTCCGTGGCGCTCGCGATGCGGCTGGTGACCGTGGCGTGGTAGCAGAAGTCGGAGGAGCTGCCGGGGCAGTCGTAGGAGTCGACGGTGCGCATGGTGAGGACCTTTTCAACGGTCCTGCCGGGTTTCTCCCAGCCGTCGGGGATCGGCAGTGTGATGCCGTTGAGCTGGTCGACGAGGACCTTCGGGTCGTCCTCGGCCGGTGAGTCGCCGGGCGACGGGGTGGCCGTCGCGGTGGGGGTGGCCGGGGGTGCGGAGCTGCTCGGGCCGGCCTCGGGCCGCGTACCGCTGTCGTCCCTGCCCAGCAGGACGGTTCCGGTGACGGCGGCGCCGACGACGATCAGGCCGGCCACGGCGAGCGCGACGATCCTGGTGCCGCCCCCGTCGGCGGTGGTGCCGGTGCCGGATGCGGCGGCGACCGGCTCGGGCGGGCCGAAGCCCTGGGGTGCCGGGGCCGCCGGGCGGGTGAGCGCGGTCCACGCCGTGCCGTCCCACCAGCGCTCGGTGCCCGGTGCCTCGGCGTCCGGGTACCAGCCGGGCGGTGTCACGTTGCTCATTCCCCCACTCTAGGGTTCGGTCACCGGCCCGGACCCGGCGATTGACAGTCTGTCCGAATCGTCCGCAGAGGGGTGCCCGGTCCGCCGGGGGATGCTCCGTTCCGGGCCGGCCGCAGGACTTAAGGTGTGAGTGTCAACCATTGTTGGCCGACCAGTGACCGGGGAAGGGGAACGGGCCGTGGCCGGGGAGAGCGAGTTCATCGACCGCCTGATGCCCGTGCTGCGGCCGGTCCGGGCGGGGAACGGCTTCGAGGAGGCCCTGGAGCAGATCCTCCAGGTGGTCAGGCTGGGGCTGGTGCCGGGCGGCGGGCGGCTGCCGGCCGAACGCGACCTCTCCGAGCTGCTGGGGATCAGCAGGGTCACCCTGCGCGAGGTGCTGAAGGTCCTGCAGGACCAGGGGTTGGTGGAGAGCAGGCGCGGCCGGTACGGCGGCACGTTCGTGCTGCTGCGCACCGACAGCCCCGGCGAGGACGAGCTGCGCCGGAGGGTGGCGTCCGTCGACATCGAGGACGTGCTGCGCTTCCGCGAGGTGCTGGAGGCCGGAGCGGCCGAGCTGTGCGCCGCGCGGGGGCTCGACGGCGAGGGCGCGGACCGGCTGCGCGCCGCCCTGACGGCGACGCACGAGGCACCGCTCCAGGACTACCGCAGGCGCGACACCCTGTTCCATCTGACCCTGGCCGAACTCTCCGGGTCCGCCTCGCTCACCACGCAGTACGCGGCCGTCCGGGCCACCCTGAACGACCTGCTGGACTGCATCCCGCTGCTCGTACGGAACCTGGAGCATTCGCAGCACCAGCACACCAGCCTCGTCGAGGCGGTCCTCGACGGGGACGGGGAGGCCGCGCGCGCGGTGATGCGCGAGCACTGCGCCGGTACGGCCGCGCTGCTGCGCGGTTTCCTGACCTGAGCCCGGAGCACACGGAAGACGCAAAGGTCTGCTCCGTCACCATTGGCACCTTATGTCCGTGGGGTGGCCTCAAGGAGCCCTGTGGCCGAGCCTCCCCCGCAGCCAGCGGAGCGCCGCAGCGCCCTGGGCACGCTGGAAGGCCCGGAGCGTCGGCAGGCCGGGCGGGGCCGGCTTCAGCGAACTCGCTACGAAGTAGCCGGTCAGCGCGGCGAGTACGGCCGTGACTCCTGCCGGATCGGCGTCCCGGCCCAGCGGGTGGGTGGTGAAGACGGTCTCCGGATCGGGGCCGCCCTGTGCCGCCACGCACGGCAGCATCGTCAGCAGGTCGAACCAGGGGGCGGCCCTCAGCGCGTGGGGCCAGTCGACGAAGACCACCCGCTCGTCCGTGAGCAGGATGTTGTCGGCCCGCAGGTCGCTGTGGGCGAGGCTGTCCCCGGCGGCCGGTTCCTCCCAGCCCGATTCCAGCTCCGCGAGCAGGCCGAGATTGCGGGCCGCCCACGGGTCGAGCCGGCTCGTGTCCCCCTCGGCCGGCAGGGTCCGCCAGCCGGTGAACATCCTGGCCTTGCGGACGGCTGCGGCGGGCGCGTCGAACGGCGCCGGGGTCAGGGCGGTGCCCAGCTCACCGACCGCCGCCAGGACCCGGTCCAGCTCGGCGGGTTCCCAGGGGATGCGGGGCTGGCGGCCGTCGATGTCCTGGAGCACGAGGGCGACCAGGGTGCCGTCGTCGTACGAACCGAGCAGCCTGGGCGCGGGGGTGCCGGGCGGGAGCGCCGCGGTGTGCCGGGCCTCGGCCCGGTGCAGGTCCGGGCTGCTGGGGTTCGTCTCGGCGCTCACCGCCTTGACGAAGGCGCGCCGCCCGTCCGCGAGCCGGACGCGGGCGGCCACGCCCGGCGAGAACCCGCCGCTCTGGCTGCGCGCCTCGACGACACGGGCGCCGAGGATGTCCTCGACGGCGCTCCGGACAAGAGCGGGGAGGCCGGCCCAGTGGTGGCGGACGCCGGTGGCGGGTGGAGCGATCACATCCATCCGCGCATCCTTGGCCACGGAGCCGGGCACCCGCCAGCGGTTTTGCCGGGGCGTACGGGACCTCACGGACGCGCCCGGCCGTCCCTCGCGGTCAGTGACAGCAGGTCGCGGGCCGGTCCCGTCGGGCGGTGGCCGGAGGGCCAGACCGCGCGGAGCTGGCGTCGCAGGCGCACTCCGGCGACCGGGACCTTGATCAGGCGCCGCGAGGACAGCTCCTCGCCGAGCGCCAGTTCGCTCAGGACGCACGGTCCGGCGCCGCTCTCCGCCGCTCCCTTCACCGCGGTCGTGGAGGAGAGTTCGAGCAGCGGCTGGGCGAGGCCGCCGTGCACGGCGAGGGCGGCGTCCAGGACCTGGCGGGTGCCGGAGCCCTGCTCGCGCAGGATCAGCGGGGCCGCGGCCAGTTCCTGCGGGGTGAGGGGGGTGAGGCGGCGGGCCCAGGCGTGGGACGGGGCGACCACGACGACGAGGCGGTCATGGGCGATGACCGTGCCGTCGAGCCCCTCCGGCACGGACAGGCCCTCCACGAATCCGAGGTCGGCCTCGCCGGCCAGCAGCCGGCCCGCGACCGCCGCCGAGTTCCCGGCGAGCAGCGAGACCGCCGTGTCCGGCCGTTCGGCGCGCAGCGCTATCAGCCAGCCGGGCAGCAGGTACTCGGCGATGGTCATGGAGGCGGCGACCCGCAGCCTGGAGTCGCGCCGGTCGCGCAGCGCCTGGGCGCCCGCGTCGAACGCCTCGGCGGCTTCGACGATCCTGCGCGCCCAGTCGGTGACCAGCGCGCCCGCGTCGGTGAGCCGGGAGCCGCGCGGTGAGCGGTCCAGCAGGGCCACGCCGAGCTGCCGTTCCATGGAGCGGATGCGGCTGCTGGCGGCGGGCTGGGTGACGCCGGTCTCCCGGGCCGCGCGTCCCAGGCTGCCGTGCCGGGCGACGGCGAGCAGGAGTTCCAGCGCTCCGAGGTCGGGGATCCGGTGGGAGAGAGGGACATGCGCTTCGCCGGTCATAAATCCACCTTATGACCTCATAGATGTGGACTCCCTGGTGGGGCCCGGCCCCCGCCGAGAAAATCGTGGCATGGCCATCTTTCCGCAGACCCAGCAGTCCCCGGTCCCGCTCCCTGCCGCCGAGCGGCTGCCTTCCCTGCGGTATCTCGGCCCCAACTGGTACGCCGCCGTCATGGGCACCTCGATCGTCGCGAGCGCGGGTGTCGCGCTGCCCGTGCACGTCCCGGGGCTTCGGATGGCCTGCACGGTGGTGTGGGTGCTGGCGGTGGTGGCGCTCGTCGCGGTGCTGGTGGCCCGCACCGGGCACTGGGTCGCCCATCGCGACCAGGCCCGCAGCCATCTGCTCGACCCGGCCGTGGCCCCGTTCTACGGCTGTCTGTCGATGGCCCTGCTGGCCGTCGGCGGCTCGACGATGGTGGTCGGCCAGGATGTCATCGGGCACCGGGCCGCTCTCGCCCTGGACGTGGTGCTGTACACGGCGGGCACGCTGATCGGGCTGGCCGCCGCGGTCGCGATCCCGTATCTGATGGTCGTACGCCACCGGATCGAGCCCGGCACCGCGTCGCCGGTGTGGCTGCTGCCGTTGGTGGCCCCGATGGTCTCCGCGGCTCTCGGTCCGCTGCTGGTGCCGGAACTGCCGGCCGGTCAGTGGCGGGAGGCGATGCTGCTGGCCTGCTACGCGATGTTCGGCCTGAGTCTGCTGGCCACGCTGGTGATGCTGCCGTTGATCTTCGCCCGGCTCGTCCACCGGGGGCCGCTGCCGCTCGCGCTGACGCCCACGCTGTTCCTGGTCCTCGGCCCGCTGGGGCAGTCGACGACCGCGGTCAATCAGCTCGCCGATGTGGCGCCGGGTGCGATCGGGGCGCCGTACGCCTCGGGGCTCGGGGTGTTCGCCGTGGTGTACGGGGTGCCGGTGATGGGTTTCGCGCTGCTGTGGCTGACTCTGGCCGTCGCGCTGGTGGTGCGGGCCGCGCGGAACGGCATGACCTTCGGCATGACGTGGTGGGGCTTCACCTTCCCGGTCGGTACCTGTGTCACGGGCGCCGCGGGTCTGGCCCGGCACACCGGTCTCACGGCACTCACCTGGCTGGCCGTCGCGCTGTACGTGCTGCTGGTGGCGGCCTGGGCGGTGGCCGGGGTACGGACGCTGCGCGGGCTGTTCAGCGGAGCGCTGCTCGCAGCACCGCAGGCGCCCGCACCAGTGACGGCCCGTACCACGTGAGGTACCGCCCGTCGACGAGCGCGGCGGGCAGTGCGGGGAAAGCCTCGGGCCCGTCGTCCGCGGTGAAGCGGTACGGCTCGTCGGGCAGCACCACCAGGCCGGCGCCCGCCGCGTTGAGCACGTCGAGCGGGATACGGGGATAGCGCTCGGCGTGGTCCGCGTAGACGTTCTCGACGCCGAGCCTGGCCAGCAGGTCCCCGGCGAAGGTGTCGCGGCCCAGCACCATCCAGGGCCTGCGCCAGATCGGCACGATCGCGCGGCGGGGCGCACGGGGCGGCGGCAGTGCGGCCCAGGCCGCCTCGGCCTCGTCCAGCCAGCGCGGCCCGGACCGGCCGCAGGCGGCCAGGACACGTCCGAGCTCCGCGAACGCCTGGTCGAGGGTGCGGACCTCGGTGACCAGCACCTCGGTACCGGCGGCCCGGAGCGCCGCGAGGTCGGCCTCGCGGTTCTCCTCCTCGTTGGCGACGACGAGATCCGGCCGGAGCGCGAGCACCGCGGCCACGTCGGGATTCTTGGTCCCGCCGATCCGGGCGGCGGTCAGGCCGGCCGGGTGGGTGCACCAGTCGGTGACCCCGACCAGCAGTCCGGGCGCGGTCACCGCGACGGCCTCGGTGAGCGAGGGGACCAGGGAGACGACTCGCACGGCGGCCCCCGCTCAGCGGCGCGGGTCGTAGGTGGCGTCGATGTGCTCGGCGACCGCGACGACCAGCAGCCTCGTGCCGGGCACCGTGGCCCGCCAGCGGTGCCGCACCCCGCCGGACAGGAAGAGGGTGTCGCCCTGCTCCAGCCGGTACGCCTGCCCTTCGGCCTCCACTTCGACGGCGCCCTGCGCCACGTACATCACCTCGTCGTTCCGGTGCTGGAACTCGCGCCGGAGATCGAGCTCCCCGGTGAACTCCAGGGCGCTGAGCTGATGGCGTCCACGCACCACCCTGCGTACCCCGTCGCCCTCGCCGGCGCGCACCACGTCGACGGCGCGCGCCGAGTCCGCGGCGGCGCGCAGCCGTGCCGTGGTGGTCTCCAGCGCTTCGGCGACCCGGTCCAGGGACCGGGCGCTGGGCCTGGCCCGCTCGTTCTCGATCTGGCTGAGGAACGGTACGGACAGACCACTGCGGCCGGCGACCGCGGCCAGTGTGAGTCCCAGGGTTCTGCGCCTTCGGCGGACCGCGGCGCCCACGCGGAGTGCTTCCTTCTCGTCCATGTCCGGCTCCCTCCCGACTCGTCATCCTTCCGGCTGCCAGCACATTACGCATACGGTTGCGCAAGGTCGTCCGGATGATGAACGTCCGGAAACCCGGAAAGGGCGGGCCCGCCGTCGGCGGTGCCCACCCTTTCCGGTGCTCCGGGTCCTGCGGGAGGCCCTACTGCGGGGCCATCTTGTCCACGATGCCCGGGTTCTTCTCCATCCAGGCCTTCACGGCCTCTTCCTCGTGGCCCGCGCCGCGCTTCTGGATCTGGTTCTCCAGGCCGGCGAGCTGGTCCTCGCTCAGCTTGAAGTCCTTGAACCACTTCGTCAGCTGCGGGTAGTTCTCCGGGAAGTCCTTTGACGCGATGGTGTGCAGCCGGTCGCCGTCGCCGAAGGCCTTCTCGGGGTCCTTCAGCTTGGTCATGCCGTACTCGCTGTACGCCCAGTGCGGGGTCCAGAGCAGCACCGCGACGGGCTCCTTCTTGGCGTACGCGCGCTTCAGCTCGGCGAGCATGCCGGGGGTCGAGGAGTCGACGACCTTGTACTCCTTGTCCAGGCCGTAGGCCGGCAGGACGTTCTTCTTCAGGTTCTCCATCGTGGCCGTGCCCGGCTCGATGCCGACGATCCGGCCCTTGAACTGCGAGCCCTTGCCCTTGAGGTCGGCGAGGGACTTGACGTCCTTCACGTAGGAGGGCACCGCGACCTCGATGGACGTCGGGCCGTACCACGAACCGAGGTCGCTCAGCTGCGAGCCGTACTTCTCCCAGTAGTTCTTCTGGGTGTAGGGCAGCCAGCCGTCGAACTGCACGTCGATCTGGCCGCGCGACATGGCGGTGTACATCGGGCCGACCTCGAACTGCTTGAGGTTGATCTTGTAACCGCGCTCCTCCAGGACCGCCTTCCACAGGTACGTGGCGGCGATGTCCTCCTCCCAGGGGAACCAGGCCATCTCGACGGCGCGGTCGCGCTCGTCCTTGCCGTTCGCGCCCTTGGCCGTGCCGGCCCCGGCGACCGGGGTCCACTTGTCGGCGACGCCCGGATTGGCCTTCAGCCAGGTGCGGACCGCCTCCTGCTCCTTGCCGGAGCCGGACTTCTGGATCTGCGCCTCAAGGCTGGTGAGCTGGTCCTCGCTCATCTTGAAGTTCTTGAGCCAGCTGCCGACCTCGGGGTTGTCGGCGGAGAAGCCCTTGCGGGCCAGGGTGTGGATGCCGTCGCCCTTGCCCCAGAGGTTCTTGGGGTCCTTGAGCTTGGTGAGCTCGAACTGGTTGTAGGCCCAGTGCGGCGACCAGAGCGGAACGACGATCGGTTCCTTCTTGGCGTACGCGCGCTTCAGCTCGGCCAGCATCGACGGCGTGGAGCCGTCGACGACCTTGTACTCCTTGTCCAGGCCATAGCCCGGAAGGATCTTGTCCTTGAGCAGGCCCGTCTCGCCGGCGCTCGGCTCGATGCCGACGATCCGGCCCTTGAACTGTGAGCCCTTGCCCTTGAGGTCCTCCAGCGACCGGACGTCCTTCACGTACGAGGGGACGGCCAGCTCCAGCGAGGTGGGGCCGTACCAGGAGCCCATGTCCTCCAGGCGGTCCTGGTACTTCTTCCAGTAGCTGGCGTGGGTGACCGGGAGCCAGGAGTCGGTCTCGAAGTCGATCTGGCCGTTGGCCATGCCGGTGTAGAGCGCGCCGGCCTCGTACTGCTTGACGTCGACCTCGAAGCCGCGCCGTTCCAGCATCTCCTTCCAGAGGAAGGTGGAGGCGATGCCCTCGTCCCACGGGATGTAACCCATGCTGATCTTCTTGCCCGCGCCGATGTCCGAACCGTCGGCGGTGCTCTCGCCCTTGTCCGGGCCGGAGGAGCCGAAGATGCCCAGGGCGCCCGCGACGAGCGCGAGGACGACGACGCCGGAGATCGCGACGACGGGCTGCGGGCGGTGGTTCCAGATCTTGAATCCGCCGGCCATCGCCTGCGCCCTGGCGAGCGCGCGGCGGGCGAGCGGGGAGACCTCGCGGCCGAGCGCGCCGGTCATCCGGTCCAGGTACATCGCCACGATGACGATGGAGATGCCCGCCTCGAAGCCGAGACCGACGTCCACGTTGCCGATGGCCCGGTACACGGCGCCGCCGAGGCCGCCGCCGCCGACCATGCCGGCGATGACCACCATGGACAGGCCCAGCATGATGACCTGGTTGATGCCCGCCATGATCGTGGGCAGGGCCAGCGGCAGCTGGACCCGCAGCAGGGTGTTGCGCTTGGTGGTGCCGAAGGCCTCGGCAGCCTCGACGAGCTCGCTGTCGACCTGGCGGATGCCGAGTTCGGTCATCCGGACGCCCGGAGGCAGCGAGAAGATGATGGTGGCGATGATGCCGGGCACCACGCCGACGCCGAAGAAGATGACGCCGGGGATCAGATAGACCATGGCGGGCATGGTCTGCATGAAGTCCAGGACCGGCCGGGTCACCGCGCTGACGGTCTTGGAGCGGGACGCCCAGATCCCCAGCGGTACGGCCAGCACCAGCGCGATGATGGTGGCGACGAGCACCAGGGTGAGGGTGTCCATCGCTTCGTCCCACAGCTCGACGGAGTCGATGACGGCGAAGCCGACGAAGGCGAGCACACCGGCGAGCAGGCCGCGCAGCCACCAGGCGATGACCGCGACGATGCCCGCGAAGAGCAGCGGGGCGGGGGCGGAGAGCACGGCGGCGATGCCGTCGAACATATTGCTGACGATCGAGCTGATCGCGTCGAACAGCCAGGCCAGATGGGTCTGGAGCCAGTCGACGGCGGAGTCGACCCAGTCGCCGAGAGGGAGCCTAAACACTGGCCACCTTCTTCGTGCCGACCGTGCCGGGCCTGACGTCCTGCGGGGCCTCGGCGGGGGTCATCGGCTCACCGAGGACGGCGAGCAGCCGGGCGCGCGGTACGACACCGACGAGCTCGCCCTCGGCGTCGGTCACGGCGACCGCGACACCGCTCTGCGAGCAGGGCGTGAAGAGCTCGATGATCGGCGTGGACTCGGTGACGGTGGCCGGGGCGGCGGCGAGCACGTCGGCCGGGGTGCGCAGTTCCTTGCCGTCCTCCGTGCTGCTGCCCAGGACGGTGTGCGGCTCGGCCATGATGGCGCCCGCGGTCAGCACCCTGGTCCGGTCGACGTCCTGGGTGAAGGAGGCGACGTAGTCGTTGGCCGGGGTGACGAGGATGTCCTCGGCGGTACCGAGCTGGACTATCTTCCCGTCGCGCATCACGGCGATGCGGTCGCCGAGGCGCATGGCCTCGTTGAGGTCGTGGGTGATGAAGACGATGGTCTTCTTCAGCCGCTTCTGCAGTTCGAGCAGCTGGTCCTGCATGTCGCGGCGGATCAGCGGGTCGAGCGCGCTGAAGGACTCGTCCATCAGCAGCAGGTCGGCGTCGGTGGCCAGGGCGCGGGCCAGGCCGACACGCTGCTGCATGCCGCCGGACAGCTCGTCGGGCCAGGACTTCTCCCAGCCGGCGAGGCCGGTCAGCTCCAGCGCCTCGGCGGCGCGCTTCTCGCGCTCGGCACGCGGGACGCCCTGGACCTCCAGGCCGTACGCGGCGTTCTCCAGCACACTGCGGTGGGGGAAGAGCGCGAAGTGCTGGAAGACCATGCTGATCTTGGAGGACCGGACGTGGCGCAGTTCGGCGGGGCTCAGGGCGGTCAGGTCCTGGCCGTCGAAGAGCACGCGTCCGGCGGTGGGCTCCAGAAGTCCGTTGAGCATGCGCAGCAACGTGGACTTCCCGGACCCGGACAGACCCATCACGACGAAGATCTGTCCCGGTTCGACGGTGAACGAGGCGTCGATCACCGCTGCGGTCGTTCCGTCGGCGCGCAGCTCGTCGCGGTCCGCGCCGCCTTCGAGTTTCTGCACGGCTTGATCGGGTCGTCTGCCGAACACTTTGTACAAGCGTTCAGCTTGCAGCCTTGACACATACACCTCGCGGGTTGAACCGAAAAACGGTCTGCCACCCCCTCCGGCAGACCGTGGAGCGGCGCGGATTCGGTCCGCATGGCACGCACACCGGTTGAAACCGGTACGTGATCCGCTCCGGCTGCGCGCCTGCCCCCGCTTACACGACCCAAACACAAGAGTGATCCAGGTCACATGTGAACGGATGATTGCAGCCACCCGTCCCCCTTGGTCACGCGCCCTCGCGGCCGGTGTCCGCGACGGCCGGTGTCGGTGGTGTGCGGCATCATCGGGGTGTGACGCGACGCCTGATGCTCCTCGACACCGCTTCCCTCTACTACCGCGCCTACTTCGGGGTCCCCGACTCGGTACGCGCCCCGGACGGGACACCCGTCAACGCCGTGCGCGGGCTGCTCGACTTCATCGGGCGGCTGGTGCAGGACCACCGGCCGGACGACCTGGTCGCCTGCATGGACGCGGACTGGCGGCCCCACTGGCGGGTCGAGCTGATCCCCTCGTACAAGGCGCACCGGGTCGCGGTGGAGACCGCCGAGGGCCTGCCCGACGAGGAGGAGACCCCGGACACCCTGGCCCCGCAGGTGCCGGTCATCGAGGAGGTGCTCGACGCCCTCGGCATCGCCCGGGTCGGCGTCGCGGGCTACGAGGCCGACGACGTGATCGGCACGCTCACCGGCCTGGCCGCCGGCCCCGTGGACATCGTCACCGGCGACCGGGACCTCTACCAGCTGGTCGACGACGCGCGCGGGGTGCGGGTGCTCTACCCGCTGAAGGGCGTCGGCTCGCTCCAGCTGACGGACGAGGCGTGGCTGCGGGAGAAGTACGGGGTGGACGGCTCCGGCTATGCCGATCTGGCCCTGCTGCGCGGCGACCCGAGCGACGGGCTGCCGGGCGTCCCCGGCATCGGCGAGAAGACCGCGGCGAAGCTGCTCGACACCTTCGGCGATCTGGCCGGGATCATGGCCGCCGTCGACGACCCGAAGGCCAAACTGACACCGTCGCAGCGCAAGCGGCTCGACGAGGCACGGGAGTACGTGGCCGTCGCGCCGAAGGTGGTCCGGGTCGCCGGTGACGTACCCCTGCCGGAGTTCGACCCCGCGCTGCCCGCCGGGCCGCGCGATCCCGCCACCCTCGAAGCCCTCGCGAAGCGGTGGGGACTGGGCGGTGCGCTCCAGCGCCTGCTCTCCACTCTGCGCGACTGAGATGCTAGCTTAGGTAAGCCTAAGCACATCGGAGCAGGGAGAACCTCGTGGCAGAACGACCGGCACGGCAGGCACCCAAGGCGCAGGGGGCCCACGTGGTGCGCACCGAGCGGATCACCCCGCACATGGTGCGCGTGGTGCTGGGCGGCGCGGGCCTGGCCGGCTTCGGGCTCTCCGGGTTCACCGATCACTACGTCAAGCTCTGCTTCGCCCCCGAGGGCGCCGACTACGCGCACCCCTTCGACATGGCCCGCATCCGCGAGGAGCAGCCCCGGGAGCTGTGGCCCACGACCCGTACGTACACGGTGCGTTCCTGGGATCCGGTCGCCCGCGAGCTGGCGATCGACTTCGTGGTCCACGGCGACGAGGGCCTTGCCGGGCCCTGGGCGATGCGGGCGGTCCCGGGCGAGCAGGTGACCTTCCTGGGCCCGGGCGGCGGCTACGGCCCGGACACCTCGGCGGACTGGCACCTCCTGGCGGGCGACGAGAGCGCGCTGCCGGCCGTCGCGGCGGCCCTGGAGCAGATGCCGGCGGGCGCGGTGGTGCACGCGTTCGTCGAGGTGGCGGACGCGGCGGAGGAGCAGAAGATCGTGACGCCCGACGGCGTCGAGGTCACCTGGCTGCACCGCGGGGAGCGCCCGGTCGGCGAGGCGCTGACCGCGGCCGTGAAGGAGCTGGAGTTCCCCGCGGGCGAGGTCCAGGCGTTCGTCCACGGCGAGGCGGGTTTCGTGAAGGAGATCCGCCGCCATCTGCGCCTGGAGCGCAAGATCCCGCTCGACCGGCTGTCCATCTCGGGCTACTGGCGGCTCGGTCAGAACGACGACGCCTGGCGCTCGGTCAAGCGCGAGTGGAACGCACAGGTGGAGCGCGAGCAGGAGAGCGCCGCGTAACACCGGATCGCCCCCGTACGCCCCGGCCGGCGGCCGGGGCGTACGCGCGTCCGGGGCACTGAATCACCCCTCGGCGCCGCGCGGCTCCGCCCCGTCGCCGCCCGGACCGGCCCCGTCGCCGTCGTACATCCGCGCGGAGGCGTCCGCCTGCGCGAGCCGTCGCAGCGCGCCGAACATGGCCTCCCCCAGCACCGTGCCCACCACCACGCTCTCCACCAGGTCCTCGCGCGCCACCCGCCGTCCCACGTAGTCGAGGTCGGCCCTCGCGACCGGTTCGGCGGCAGCCGCGT
Source organism: Streptomyces atratus (assembly GCF_900119365.1). Lineage (GTDB taxonomy): Bacteria > Actinomycetota > Actinomycetes > Streptomycetales > Streptomycetaceae > Streptomyces > Streptomyces atratus_B. Next base: position 263,930 of record NZ_FPJO01000003.1, on the reverse strand, counting down.
AGTCGTCGAGCAGCTCGACGAACCCCCCGTGGCCGGCCCGCCGCAGCGCGACGATCACCTCGGCCAGGGACTCGCCCGCCGGACCGTGCGCCTCGGCCCGCCAGCCGCGCCGCTTCAGCAGCGCCGCCACCTCTTCGCGGGCGTCCTCCGACTCGGGCCCCGGCTCGTCCCGTTGCGGCGGGGTGAGACGTTTCGCCGCGACACCCAGCACCTTGTGCACCGGCTGTGCCGGATCCTCGACTGCCCTCAGCACATCACCGATGGCAGCCAGCGAGAGCCCGCCGACATCGAGCAGGGCGCGGATCAGCCGCAGCCTGCGTTCATGACCCGAGTCGTAGCTCGCCTGGTTCGGGCTGGTCAACTTCCCTGCGGGCAGCAGCCCTTCACGCACATAGAACTTGATCGTCGGCACCGGAACCCCGGACCTGTTGCTCAACTCGCCGATGCGCACCGCGTGTTCTCCCTTCCGCCCTTGCCAATCCCCCGACCCATCATAGATAGTTCCGCTATCGGATAGCGGGAAGTGCTGCTATCCATAATCTCCGAGGGGTCCTCATGTCTTCGTGGCGTTCCTGGCATCGGCCATTGGTCCTCTTCACCGCGGCGATGGCCGTCATGACGGTCGTCTCGGCCATCGGCCTCATAGCCGACGACCGGGTCCTGGCGGGCGCGGCGATATGGTTCAAACCATTCAAATTCGCGGTCTCGTTCGTCGTGTACGCGCTCGCCCTCGCCTGGATGCTGACGCTGGTCATCCGTGGCCGGCGCATCGGCTGGTGGGCCGGGACCGTGGTCGCGCTGTCCAGCCTGGTCGAGATGGCGATCATCACCGGGCAGGTGATCCGCGGGAAGCGGAGCCACTTCAACCACGCCACCCCGTTCGACGAGACGCTGTTCAGCGCGATGGCCGTCACCGTCGTCATCCTGTGGACCGGCACACTGGTCATCGCGATCCTGCTGCTGCGCGCCCGTATCACCGACCGCGCCTCCGCCTGGGCGATCCGCTCCGGCGTGCTGCTCACCCTGGTGGGCGCCGGATTCGGTTTCCTGATGACTCAGCCCACCCCCGAACAGCGGGCGGCCGGGATCCTGGACACCGCCGATGTGATCGGCGCGCACACCGTCGGCGTACCGGACGGCGGCCCGTCGATGCCGCTGACCGGCTGGTCCACGACCGGCGGCGATCTGCGCATCCCGCACTTCATCGGGATGCACGCGCTCCAGCTGCTGCCGCTCTTCCTGGTCGCACTGGTCTGCCTGGCCCCGCGCTTCCCGCGGCTGCGCGACCCGCGGGTCCGGCTGCGGCTGGTGCTGGTGGCCTCCGGGACGTACGCGGCGGTCGTCGCGCTGGTCACCTGGCAGGCGCTGCGCGGCCAGCCGCTGATCCACCCGGACGGTGCGACGCTCGGCGCCGCCGCCCTGATCGTGGTCGCGAGCGCCGTCGCCGCCTGCTTCTGGGCGCTGAGGCCTGCTCCCGTACAGCAGCGGCCCTATTCGCACCACGGCTCCGGTGCCGGTCCCGATTCCGGTTCCGATTTCGATTCCGATTCCGATCGCAGCCAGAAGGAGCTTCTGTCATGACCGGTGCACTCTTCGAGCTCTCGTTCTTCCTGGCGGCTCCGTTCTGGCTGCTGATGATCCTGGCGCCCAACTGGCGCCCCACGGCACGCATCGCCGCTTCGCCGCTCACCGTTCTGCCGGTGCTGGTGCTCTACCTGGTCATGGCCGTGCCCGTCTTCCCCGAGCTCTGGGACGCGGTGCGCAGCCCCGACATCGACACCTTCCGCGATCTGATGGCGCTGGCGAACGGGGCCGGGGCGATCTGGGCGCAGGTGATCGCCTGGGATCTGCTGCTGGGCCAGTGGATGTTCCTGGAAGGGCGCCGGCTGGGGATCTCCCCGCTGGTGATGGGGCCGTTGCTGGTGCTGACGATCCTGCTCTCGCCGTTCGGGCTGCTGGTCTTCCTCGCGCTGAGGGCGGTACTGAAGCCGAGGACCCGGCCCGGGGATTCGGTCCCGGACCGGGTCGATGGTGCGACGCTGCCGTAGGCGCGCGCGTCAGACGGACTTCTGGTACGAGCGGAACGTACGGGTCGACAGCCCGACCGCCACCACCGCGAGAACCAGAAGGGCTCCCCCGCGACCGAGCACCACACCCCGGTCCGGGTCGCCGTTCAACGCCGAACGGCCCGCCACCATCGCCCAGTTGACAGGTTTGAAGTCGGCGATGCGCCGCATCCACGACGGCATCCGGCCCGGGGCCATGAAGGAGGAGGAGAGGAAGGTCAGCGGCAGCAGGAGGAAGGTGTTGATGCCGCTGATCGACTCCGCGCCGGCGCACCAGCATCCCCAGGGCGTTGGAGAGCGCGCCGAAGACCGTACCGAGCAGCACCGAGGCGACGACCAGGATCAGCAGTCCGCCCGCGCCGCCCGGGTAGGCAGCTCCGGCGGCCCAGGCAGATCACCGGCTGGACCAGGGAGATCGCCAGAAAGATCGGCTGCCGGACGATCCCCATGAGCTGACGCTGAGTCAAGTATCAGGTCTGGGCAAGTGCTCGGCTGCTCATCGGTTGCCTCCGGCGGCGGTGAGGACGGGGGTCTGCCGGGCCGACGCGGCTTCGGCCTCGGCGAAGCCGCGTCCGGCGTAGCGCAGATGGACGTCGTCGAGGGAGGGGTGGGCCACGGTGACGGCGGCGACCACCGCGCCGGCTCAGACGCGTCAACCACGATGCATCGCGAATTTCGGGAGGCGTGGAAGGATCTCGCGCACCGACCCATCCGCGCTGCCGTCGGTCCCGGATCACCTCGGAGAGCCGATGCGCGGTCAGGGAGGAAGCCCGCGTGAAGGAAGCCCTGTACATCAGCGGAGCGCCGTCGGCGGGGCCCGATCTCCAGGAACTGCTCGGGCTGGTCGCCCGGGGCGACCAGGAAGCCTTCGCCGCGGTGTACGAGACGGTGAGCGGGCCCGTCCTCGGGCTCGTACGGAACGTGCTGCGCGATCGTGCCCAGTCGGAGGAGGTCGCGCAGGAAGTCCTGGTCGAGGTGTGGCGGTCGGCCGCTCGCTTCCGGGCCTCCCGGGGCAGCGCGATGAGCTGGGTGCTGACCCTTGCTCACCGCCGGGCCGTGGACCGGGTGCGCTCGGCCGAGGCGTCGTCGGCCCGTGAGCACAGGGCGGCGCTGCTGGACCGTACGCCGGCCTTCGACCAGGTCACCGAGCAGGTGGAGACCCGGCTGGAGCGCGAACAGGTCCGCAGCTGCGTGCGGACGCTCTCCGAGTTGCAGCGCCAGTCCGTGACCCTCGCCTACTACCAGGGGCTGACCCAGCGCGAGGTGTCGGAGCTGCTCTCCGTACCGCTCGGGACGGTCAAGACACGGCTGCGCGACGGGCTGATCCGGCTGCGCGACTGCCTGGGGAGCAACGCATGAACGACGCCCGCATGACCTGCACCGGAAAGGACACACCTGCATGACCGTCTCCGTCGCACTGTTCACCTCCGACCTGCGGGTGCACGACAACCCGGTGCTGCGGGCCGCGGTACGGGACGCGGATGCCGTCGTTCCGCTGTTCGTACGCGACCGGGGCATCCACCGGGCCGGCTTCGACGTACCGAACCGGCGGGCGTTCCTCGCCGACTGCCTCGTCGACCTCGACGAGGCTCTGCGCCGCCGCGGCGGACGGCTCGTCGTCCGGGACGGCGACGTGGTGGCCGCCGCCCGTGCCGTGGCCGTGGAGACCGGTGCGCGGAGTCTGCACGTCGCCGGCGGGGTGAGCGGGTACGCGACGCACCGCGAGAGCGGGCTGCGTACGGCTCTCGCGGCGGTCGGCTGCACCCTGCACGTCCACGACGCGGTGGTCACCGCGGTCGCCCCGGGCCGGGTCGTCCCGGCGGGCCGTGATCACTACGCGGTGTTCACGCCGTACTTGCGCCGTTGGGAGGAGGCGGGCGTACGGGGAACACTGGCCGCGCCCCGCGCGGTGCGGCTGCCGGACGGAGTGGAGTCGGGGCCGCTGCCGGGGCGGGCGGAGGTGGCCGGCGTCTCCCCCGGGCTCGCCGGGGGTGGCGAGTCTGCCGGACGCCGGCTGCTGTCGTCCTGGCTGCACGGCCCGCTGGCCGAGTACGAGAGTGGCCACGACGATCTGGCCGGTGACGCGACCTCCAGGCTCTCCCCCCACCTCCACTTCGGCTCTCTCTCGGCGGCCGAAGTGATCAACCGGGCGAGGGAGCGCGGTGGACCGGGCGCCGACGCGTTCGTGCGGCAGCTGGCGTGGCGGGACTTCCACCACCAGGTACTCGCCGCACGGCCGGACGCCGCCCGCGAGGACTACCGCACACGGCACGACCGCTGGCGGTCCGACGCGGACGAGATCGAGGCCTGGCGTGCGGGGCGCACCGGCTATCCGCTGGTCGACGCGGCGATGCGACAGCTGGCGTACGAGGGCTGGATGCACAACCGGGGCCGGATGCTCGTGGCCGGCTTCCTCACCAAGACGCTGTACGCGGACTGGCGAGTGGGTGCCCGGCACTTCCTGGACCTGCTGGTCGACGGTGACGTGGCGAACAATCAGCTCAACTGGCAGTGGATGGCGGGCACCGGCACCGACACCCGCCCCCACCGGGTCCTGAACCCGGTGGTCCAGGGCAAGCGCTTCGATCCGCACGGGGCCTATGTGCGCCGCTGGGTGCCGGAGCTCACGGAACTGGCGGACGGCGAGATCCACGAGCCGTGGAAGATCACCGGGTCGCGCCGGGCCGCGATCGACTACCCGGATCCGCTCGTCGGTCTGGCGGAGGCACGGGCCCGGTTCGAACGGGCACGCGGCCTGGACTGACCCGCCACCGATCGGGTGACGGACCAATCCGCCCGGCGCCGGGCGACGAATCCCGGTCGTGAGTGGAGATCGAGACGACGCACAGCGGACCGGGCCCACTCGGCCCCCGCGACCGGGCAGGACGCGCACCGCCCTCGCCGCGCTCAGCGGTCTGATCGCCGGGTTCTGCGCCCTGGCGGTCGCCGAGCTGGCCGCGGCTCCGGTACGTCCCGAGGCGGGCCCGGTCACGGCGGTGGGCGGTGCGGTGATCGACCGCGTTCCCCCGGTCGTGCGGGACTTCGCCGTACGGAACTTCGGCACCGCCGACAAGCCGGTGCTCCAGCTCGGGATCCTGATCCTTCTGGCGCTCTTCGCCATGGCGATCGGGGTGCTGGCGCTGCGGCACCGGCGGATGGGTTCGGCCGCCGTCCTGGTCTTCGGCCTGGTCGGGGCCGTGGCGGCGGCAGGGCGTCCGGAGGGCGTGCCGACCGACGCGCTGCCCTCGGTGGTGGGTGCCGCGGTGGCCGTCGCAGTGCTGTATCTGCTGGTCGGACGGCTCGTACCTGCGCCTCGTACCCCGGCCGGGGAGCGGGGCAAAGGGGCGGACGGCGGCTTCGACCGCCGGGGCTTCGTGGTCGCGGCCACCGCCACGGCGGCGGCCTCCGCCGGCGCGGGACTCCTGGGCCGGCGGCTCACCTCCTCCGTCCAGGCCGGAGCCTCCGCCTCCCGTCATGACCTGGTCCTCCCGGCACCGCGATCCGCCGCACCGGCGGTCCCGGCCGGAGCCGATCTGAAGATCCGGGGGCTGAGCCCGTTCATCACCCCGAACGAGGACTTCTACCGGGTGGACACGGCTCTGGTCGTGCCACGCGTCGACGCCGCTGCATGGCGGCTGAGGATCCATGGCAAGGGTGTGACGCGGCCCGTCACCGTCGGCCTCCACGACCTGCTGCGAAGGGAGGCCGTCGAACGCGACATCACCTTGGCCTGCGTGTCCAACGAGGTCGGCGGACCCTATGTCGGCAACGCCAGGTGGCTCGGCGTGCGGCTGGCCGATCTCTTGCGCGACGCCGGAGTGCGCCCCCCGTCGAAGGGCGGCCCCGCCGACCAGATCGTGGCGCGTTCCGTCGACGGCATGACGATCGGTACCCCGGTCGAGGAGGTCATGGACGGGCGCGACGCGATGCTGGCCTTCGGCATGAACGGCGAGCCGCTGCCCTTCGAGCACGGCTTCCCGGTCCGGATGGTCGTACCCGGCCTGTACGGATACGTCTCCGCCTGCAAGTGGATCGAGGACATCGAGCTGACGACGTTCGCCGCCTACGACGCCTACTGGGTCAGACGGGACTGGGCCCAGCAGGCACCGGTCAAGACCGAGTCACGGATCGACACCCCCCGCCCGCTCGCCTCCCCGAAGGCCGGCATCGTGCCGGTGGCCGGGGTCGCCTGGGCCCAGCACCGGGGCATCGCCCGGGTCGAGGTCCGGGTGGACGGCGGGGAGTGGCACATGGCCCGGCCGGCCGCCGCGGACACCCGGGACACCTGGCGCCAGTGGGTGTGGGAGTGGCCCGCGACGTCCGGCCGTCACACCCTCCAGGTCCGCGCCACCGACGGAACCGGCGCCACCCAGACCGGCGTTCGCACGGGCACCGTGCCCAATGGCGCGACCGGCTGGCACTCGGTGGTGGTCGACGTGTCCTGAACGGCGTACGGGGGTCCCATGCGGTTCCCACGGATTTCGCGGGCCTGGAATCTACACATAAGGGCGACATAAGCGCAGAATGACATTGCAGGCCGCTTATCGCACAGAAGTGGCGGGTTGGTCTGCAGGAGCGAAGGAGACGAACCCCATGTCAAACCTCTCGCACACCGGCCGTGACATGGCCAGTCACCCGGATGTTTCCGAAATGCGCGATCGCTATGCCCGCATGCTCGGTGGCCGCGATGTGGCCCTTGTCGACGCACCGGTGTTCCTCGTCGGTCTTTACTGCGCCATCTCGCCGTGGGTACTGCACTTCACGGCAAGTCAGCCCGCACTCGCGACGCACAACCTGATCATGGGTATCGCGATCGCCGCGCTGGGCCTCGGGTTCACCGCCATGCCGGAGCGCATGTACGGCCTGAGCTGGGCCATCTGTGCCATGGGTATCTGGACGATCCTCTCGACGTGGATCGTCGGCAGCAGCCCCGGCCTCGGCATCGTCCTCAGCAACGTCATCATCGGCGGTCTGACCGTGCTGCTGGGACTGGTCTGCGTGGCCGTGTCCATGAAGAGCGGCAAGCGCGCGGCCTGAGACAAGGGATCGCCCGGCGGAAGGGGATGCCCGGCCGGCCCGCTCCACGCGGACCGGCCGGGCGCCGGTGTGGTCCGGCCCGTGGGTCAGCTCTCCCGGAACGGCAGATGGTCCACGTCGTACCCGAAGTACCGCGGCCCGGCGAGCGCCAGGCCGCCCGGGGTGGTCCAGCGCGGGTCGCAGGGCGCCGCGAGGACGCTGACACGCAGGCCGTAGCGCAGGCCCTCGGTGGTCACCGGGTCGCCGGTGTCGGTGTCCAGCACGCAGATGAGGTCCGGCGTGGTGGCGACCGTCTCGCCGTCGCGGGTGGCCAGCAGATGCTCGTTCTGGAAGCCGAGCTCCAGCACCCGGCCCGCGTCCTCGCCGATGCCCTCGATCCGGGCGCTGCCCCGGGCGAAGCCGCCCTGGGTTCGGCGGCTCACGTCGATCACCTTGCCGGTCAGCAGATGCGTGCCGGACAGCATCGCACGGGCCGCGAGCACCGGGTCGGTGTGCGCGGCGCGCGCCTCGCGCACGGCGGCGCCGAGCCGCTCGGCGAGCGTCAGCGTGGCGGGGACGAGCCCGTCGGCGAGTTGGTCGCCCCGCATCACGGTGTCGGCGCTGGAGATCTGGCAGCCGAGCTCCACGCAGACGGCCCGCGCGATGCGCTCGGCGGCATGGTCGGAGACGGCGTCGACGATGATGCTGTTGCCCTTGTCGTCGGCGAGAGCCATCGGGGTGTTGGCCACCCCGATCAGACCGGGCAGCACCATCTGCGCCTCGGGGAAGGTGCGGCCCATGGCGTCGCCGTCGACCAGCGGCAGCCCCGCCTCGGCGGCGCAGGCGATGGGCAGCATGGAGTTGACGCCGCCCACCTCGATCGGCGCGATGTGGGTGGCGGCCCGGCCGAAGGCCCTGGACGCGGTGATGTCCCAGGCGCTGACCCTGCTGCGCACCTGGGACGGGGCGGCGGCGCTCTCCGGCACCGCCACCGCCCCACCCGCCCCCGCGCCGCAGGCCGCCGACACCGTCCAGTGGAACGCCGCGCTGGTCGACGACGCCCTCGTCCTGCTCAGCACCTGGCCCGCCGACCCGGGAGCCGACGGGCGGCGCGCCACCCTGGCCCGCGCCCGCCGAGTGGTGGACCGGCTGGCCGGACTGCGTCCGGAGGCCGGATTGCGGTGCGGCGTGGGCTCATCGCACCGGGGCCCACTGGGCATCCGCACCTCGGCCCGTGAGGCCCGGGCCGCAGTGCCGCGCGGTGCGGGGCCCGCGGTGGCGGCGCACGACGCGGTGGGCCTGGACCGGATGCTGCTGGAGTGGTACACCTCCGACACGGCGCGCGAGGCGGTCAGCGAACTCCTCGCCCCGGTGCTGGCGTTGGGCCCGGAACGCGCCGAGCCACTGCTGCGCACGCTCCAGGGCTATCTGGACCACAACAACTCGCCCGCCCGCGCCGCGGAGGCGCTCCATCTGCACCGGAACGCGGTGGGCGCCCGTATCCGCAAGATCGTCCAGCTGACGGGCGCCGATCTGAACGAGCCGGATTCTGGTGGATCGCGGTCCCGCCCACCGGACAGCTCGGCGAGCTCGCCCCGGGCTGGGCGGCGGCGTACGAGTCGACGGCCGCCCGGCTCCGAGCGGCGGGCGCGCTGCTCCGGCCGGTCGACCTGACGCCGTTCACCGAGGCCGGGGCGATGCTGTACGGCGGCGCGTTCGTCGCCGAGCGCTATACGGCGGTCGGCGCCTTCATCGACGGCACGCCCGCCGGCCCCGACCTCGACCCCGTGGTGGCCCGGATCATCACCGCGGCCCGCGACATCCCGGCACACCGGCTCTTCGCCGACCAGGCCCGGCTGGCCGTCCTCCGCACCGCCGCGACGGCCGCACTCGGCGACGCGGACGCCCTCCTGCTGCCCGCCGCGCCGGGGCATCCCACGCTCGCCGAGGTCGCTGCGGACCCGGTGGGCACCAATGCCCGCCTCGGCCGGTTCACCAGCTCCACCAACCTGCTCGGCCTGTGCGCGGTGGCGGCCCCCGCCGGCGAGGTGGACGGCCTGCGGTTCGGCGTGATGCTGATCGGTCCGGCGCACACCGACGAACGGCTGGCCCGGATCGCCACCCTGCTGGACCGGGTCCCGGCCATGGGACCCGGAAACAGTTGACTGGTCACCAACACACCTGTTCCACTGGGCAGATGCGCCCTCAGCTGCGGCTGGTCACCCCTGACCACATCGACTTCGGTCGAGTGTGGTCCGCCTCGTGTTGCCGCTGACCGTTTCCACGTCAGCGCTTCCCACGACCGGTTTTCCGCAGCACGAGATGAGGCTTCGCCATGCCCGTCGGGTTTCTCGGCATCGCAGCAACGAACGAAGGTTCCGAGGTGACACCCCGCTCCGGGCCGTCCCTCGACAAGGAGTACATCCTCAGACCGGCCCGCGCGCACGAGGACCACGGCTGGGACCGGGTGCTGTTCGCCTACGGCTCCGGCTCCCCCGTCCCGTCGCCGGCCGCCGCCTACGTCGCGGCCCGCGCCGAGAAGCTCCAGATCCTGGTGGCGCACCGCCCCAACGTCTCGTACCCGACGTTCGCGGCCAAGACCTTCGCGACCCCTGGACCCCTCCGGCGCTTGAGGAGCGGGGCCCGGGGCAGAGCCCCGGTTGCGGCCGGCATATACAGCCTCTCCGGCGCTTGCGGAGCGGGGGTCCGGGGGCGGACCCCCGGCTACGGGAAGGGGCGGGCAGGGGAAAGCCCGCCGCAGGCGCACCTCCGCAACAGCCCACCGCAGCCCACACCACAACGCCCGCCCCGGGAACCCGCACCCGCACCCAGCGGCCGGCTCACCCCACAGAGCTGTACGCCACAACCCCCCGCAACACCGCATCCACCGCCTTGTGCGCACTCCGGGCCACAGAACTCCCGTCCCGAGGCGCCGCGGCCGCAATCTGCCCCAGCACGTCGATCACCTGCTTGCACCACCGCACGAAGTCCCCGGCCGGCATCTCCGCCTCGCCCAGCACCTCGTCCAGCGTCCGCCCCGACGCCCACATGTAGACCGCCCAGGCGAAGCCGAGGTCGGGTTCGCGCTGCCCGACACCCTCCGCCTGGTTGATCTCGAATTCCTCTTCCAGCGCGTCGAGCCGGCCCCAGATCCGGACCATCTCGCCCATCGCGGTCTTCGCGGGCCCCGACGGCAGCTTCGGCGCCACCGCGTCGTCGGCCTGCCGCGCCTCGTACACCAACGCCGAGACGCACGCCGCGAGTTCGGCGGGGTTCAACCCCTCCCACACCCCGGCCCGCAGGCACTCGCTCGCCAGCAGATCGAGCTCGCCGTAGAGCCGCGCCAGCCGGCGCCCGTGCTCGGTGACCTCGTTGCCCCGCAGATAGTCGAGCTCGGTGAGCAGCGCCACGATCCGGTCGAAGGTGCGGGCGATCGTGTTCGTCCGCCCCTCGATCCGCCGCTCCAGCTGCCTGGTGTCGCGCTGCAGGCGGTGATACCGCTCGGCCCAGCGCGCATGGTCCTCGCGCTCGGCGCATCCGTGGCAGGGGTGCGCGCGCAGCTCCGCCCGGTAGCGGGCGATCTCCCGGTCGTCGGCCGCGGCGGACCGCCCCTTGCGGTGCCGCTCGGGGACTATGTGCCCGGCCTTGGTCCGCAGCGCGGAGGCCAGGTCCCGGCGCGACTGCGGGGAACGCGGGTTGAACGACCTCGGCACCCGCATCCGCTCCAGCGCCTCCACCGGAACGGGGAAGTCGATCGAGGCGAGCCGCTTGACCTGACGCTCGGCCGTGAGCACCAACGGCCGCGGCCCGTCGTGGTATTCGAGCCCGCGGTGGCCGTGCCCGTTGGTCCGCCCGGCGGGCAGGCCGGGGTCGAGGACCAGTGCCAGTCCGGCGAACTTGCCGGTGGGTACCTGGATGACGTCGCCGGGCTTGAGCCGCTCCAGGGACGCCGCGGCCTCGGCCCGCCGCTGCGTGGCGCCCTGCTTGGCGAGTTCGGTCTCCCGGTCCTTGAGGTCGCGGCGCAGCCGCGCGTACTCCTCGAAGTCACCGAGGTGGCAGGTCATCCCCTCCCGGTAGCCCTCCAGTCCCTCTTCGTTCTTCTGGACCTGCCGGGAGATGCCGACCACCGACCGGTCCGCCTGGAACTGTGCGAAGGAGGTCTCCAGCAGCTCGCGCGAACGGTGCCGCCCGAACTGCTGCACCAGGTTGACGGCCATGTTGTAGGAGGGCCGGAAGCTGGACCGCAGCGGATACGTACGCGTACCCGCGAGCCCGGCCAGTGCCCCCGGGTCCATGCCGCGCTGCCACAGCACCACCGCGTGGCCCTCGACGTCGATACCGCGCCGCCCGGCCCGCCCGGTCAGCTGGGTGTACTCGCCGGGGGTGATGTCGGCGTGCTGCTCGCCGTTCCACTTGACGAGCTTCTCCAACACCACGGAGCGCGCGGGCATGTTGATGCCGAGAGCGAGGGTCTCGGTGGCGAAGACGGCCTTGACGAGCCCGCGTACGAACAGCTCCTCGACGACTTCCTTGAACGTCGGCAGCATGCCCGCGTGGTGCGCGGCGATGCCCCGCTCCAGTCCTTCGAGCCATTCGTAATAGCCCAGGACGTGGAGGTCCTCGCCGGGAATGGACGCGGTCCGCTCCTCGACGATCTCGCGGACCAGGCGCCGCTTGTCCTCGTCGTTGAGCCGCAGTCCGGCGTGCAGACACTGCTGCACGGCGGCCTCGCAGCCGGCCCGGCTGAAGATGAACGTGATGGCGGGGAGCAGTCCTTCGGCATCCAGCCGGTCGATGACCTCGGGCCTGGCCGGGGTCCAGATCCGGCTGCGCTGGCGCCGCTCACGCTCACGGTCGGCCTCGCGGACCATCTTGCCGCGGCGGCGCTCACGCGGGTTGTACCCGCGCTGGTTCTCCATCCGGGCGAGCCGGACGAGATCGGGGTTGACCTCGCGGCGTCCGGCGCCGCGGCCGCCGTGGTCGGTCTCCTCCTCGAAGAGGTCGTACATCCGGCGGCCTGCCAGGACATGCTGCCAGAGCGGCACGGGTCGGCTCTCGGAGACGATCACTTCGGTGTCACCGCGGACGGTGTCCAGCCAGTCGCCGAACTCCTCGGCGTTGGAAACGGTCGCCGACAGTGACACCAGGGTCACGGAGTCCGGGAGGTGAATGATCACTTCCTCCCAGACGGCACCCCGGAAGCGGTCGGAGAGGTAGTGCACCTCGTCCATCACCACGTAGCCGAGGCCCCGCAGCGCCTGCGAGCCCGCGTACAGCATGTTCCGCAGCACCTCGGTGGTCATGACGACCACCGGGGCATCACCGTTGACGCTGTTGTCGCCGGTCAGCAGGCCGACCTTCTCCGGTCCGTAACGCTTGACCAGGTCGGTGAACTTCTGGTTGGACAGGGCCTTGATGGGGGTGGTGTAGAAACACTTGCGGCCCTGTTCGAGGGCGAGGTGCACGGCGAATTCGCCGACGATGGTCTTGCCCGAGCCCGTCGGGGCCGCGACGAGCACCCCCTTGCCGGCCTCCAGGGCCTCGCAGGCCTCGATCTGATAGGGGTCCAGATCGAATTCGTACAGCTCACGGAAGGGCGCGAGTGCGGTGGCCTGCTCGGCGGCACGGATCCGAGAAGCCTGGTATCGCTCAGCTGGTGAGAGGTCCTCTGTCATCTTGCTTACGAGCCTACCCGCCACCTCTGACAGTGACGCGATCTTTAAATCCCGGTGGGAGAACCCGGCACGAGCACCCTCACCGCTCCCGGCACACAGTGCGCGGTCAACGGCAGCGCCCCGAGTTGTTCACCGTCCGCGTACGCGGTGACACCGGCTGCGGCCAGCTCGATCGAGGAGACCCGGTGCACGGTGACCTTCGGGTGGTCGAGGTGCGTCCCCTTGTAGACGCGGGGGAACACCTTGAGCAGGGTGGTGCGGCTGCAGTCCCCGACGACCGTCACGTCGAAGAGCCCGTCGTCCATGACGGCGTCGGCGCAGATCCGCATGCCTCCGCCGTACGTCGTTCCGTTGCCGACGGCGATGAGCGTCGCCTCGATCTCCCTGACCGGTCCGCCGTTCAGCCTGACGCGGTACGGGATGGGCTTGAACGCGGCGAGTTCGGCGAGGATCGCGAGGTCGTACTTGAACCGTCCGCCGGCCCAACGCATCCGGTTGCCGCGGTCGTTGACCCGGGAGTCGAAGCCGGAGGCGAGCACCGACCCGAACCACCGCTCACCGACCCGGCCCAGGTCGATCTCGCGCACGGCACCGCCCTTGAGCGCCTCGGCGGCCAGCCGTCCGGCGGCGGCAGGGTCCCGTATAGGCAGCCCGAGCGCGCGGGCGAAGTCGTTCCCGGTGCCGACTGCGACGACCCCGAGCGGGGTCATCGTTCCCGCGACGGCCTGCAGGGCGAGGGACATCATGCCGTCCCCGCCCACGGCTATCAGCGCACCGGTCCCACCCGTGACGGCCTCACGGGCCCGCCGCAGGGCGTCGTCGGCGTCCTCACCGAGCACCGTGCGCACGGAGAATCCGGCGGCCCGCAACGCGGAAGCGGCCGGCTGCGCGGCGTGCGCGCCCCGGCCGCGTCCCGCGGTGGGATTGACGAAAAGGGTGATCTCGCTGGTCACCCGGGGACCTTACAAGGTCAGGTGATGTCGTCGTAACCGTTGCCCCGGTCACGGTCCGAGCTCGCCTGGGTGGGCAACGCCCGGGCGGACGAGACCGATTCGATCTCACCGACGTCCTCGGGGGTGAGGTCCAGCTCCGAAGCCTCGTCGTCGTCGAGGTCAGCATCGGGATTGGAACGCCGCCTGCGCTTGTCGTTGAGGAGGGAGAAACCCACCGCGATGAAGTACAGCACCCCGAGCGGAGCCGCGAGCAGAAGCATCGAGATGGGATCGCCGCCCGGTGTCGCGATGGCCGCGAACGCGGTGAGTCCGATGATCATCCCGCGCCACCAGCGCAGCATGCGAGCGCCGGACAGGACCCCGGTCATATTGAGCAGGACCAGCAGCAGTGGCAGCTCGAAGGCCAGCCCGAAGACGATCACCATGCGGGTGATCAAGTCGAGAAAGTCATCGAGCGGCAGCAGGTTCTTCACGTTGTCGGGCGTGAATCCAAGCATGATCTGGGCAGTCTGCGGCAGGATCTCGTACGCCAGGTAGGCGCCGGCCAGGAAGAGCGGCACCCCGGCCGCGACGAAGGAAATCGCATGGCGCTTCTCGTGCTTGTGCAGGCCTGGGGCCACAAATGCCCACAGCTGGTAGAGCCAGACGGGGGTGGCCGCCAACACACCCGTCATCAGGGACACCTTCAACGCGATGGTAAACGGTGACAGCAGACCGTTGGTGGTCATCTCCGCACACGGTCGACCATTGATCATGGTCACGGCGCCGTTCTTACAGCCGACCGAATCCAGGATCGGCTTCATCAGGAACTCGAAGATTTCCTTCTGGAAGAACGCTGCCGCGATCACGGTGATCACGATGGCCAGGACCGACTTCAGCAGTCGATCGCGCAGCTCACGCAGGTGATCGAGGAGAGGCATCCGCCCCTCGTCGTCCTTCTCCTGCTTGCGGGCAGACTTGAGCAACCCACTTCCCTCGTCTCGTGCGGCAGCTGTCGGTGGAGCGGGTCAGCTGTCAGTTCTGGGTGGTGGGCTTGGCCTCGCTGACCGGACGGGCGCTGCTGACGTCTCCCGGAGCGGCCTGAATGGTACGGGCGGGCGCTGCCTGCGGTGCGGTGTCCGCAGCGGTCTCCGTGGTGGGCCCCGCCGGCTCCGCGTCGTCCTTCTTCATGGCCTTGGCCTCACTCTTGAGGATGCGGGCCGACTTGCCGAGCGAACGCGCCATGTCGGGAAGCTTCTTGGCACCGAAGAGCAGCAAGATGACGGCGATGATCAGAACGATCTCGAGGGGCTTCAGATTGCCGATCATGTGCGACTTCCTTCTCACTGAGGCGACTGGAGGGCGGGCTCGCTACCCATTTGGCCGGACACACGTCCGACCTGCGCGCTGACAGCGATCGTAACCCGCAGGGGTAAACGCAAGGCAATGCCCGTGCATACTCCCGCTTGCGGCCCGCGCCTCCCCCTGGGCCGATCTCAGCAGCGTACCTCCGTGCCAGTGGATCAAGAGCCCGCTCCCCTGCTAGCGCAGCGCCTCGCCGGTCGCGGCAAGGTCCGTCGCCGCCCTTTCGAGGTCCTCGGCTGCGCGGTTGATGCGCTCGGTGGTCCGCGTCACCTGGCGCCCGAGCCGCTGGGCCTCGATGAAGACCTTGACGGCCAGCACGCCGAGTACGGCGATCCCGAGAAATCCCAGGGCGATGGCGAGCATGGGCCAGAACATGCGCAGAGCCTCGATATGTCTAGGGGGCCGACGGCGTGGAAAGGGTCTGGTTGCCGGTGTGGAGGCGCAGCGTCCGCACCCCGCCCCGGCTGAGGAGCTCGACTATCCGCTCCCCCGCCGGCTTGCGGAC
The DNA here is from genome assembly GCF_900119365.1 of Streptomyces atratus. GTDB lineage: Bacteria > Actinomycetota > Actinomycetes > Streptomycetales > Streptomycetaceae > Streptomyces > Streptomyces atratus_B. The sequence goes on along the minus strand of NZ_FPJO01000003.1, from coordinate 248,371 downwards.
GGCCGCGCCGCACTGCGGGCAGGTGAAGGAGTAGAACGTCGTCCGGCGGCTCGCCCCCACGGCGAGGCGGATGGCGGCCGCGGCCAGTTCGAACCGCTCGCGGCAGTCCGGGCAGGCCGCCTTGAACCGTACGGACTCGGGCACCACCACGGTCGGAACACCTGACACCACAGACATATTGCTCATATCTCCCTCAGGTTTCCGCTCAGACCTGTACGTCGTAAGCGGCGAGCGCCGCACGGGCCGCCTGTTGTGCGCTCCGTGCCAGCTCCGGCGGGGAGACGATGCGGCCCTCGCCGCCCAGTCGCAGCGCGAGCCTGCGCAGCGAAGCCGGGTCGGGGGTGCGCAGGGCGATCCGCATTCCGCCGTCGGGCAGTTCCTGTGCGCTGTCGTGCGGGTAGTACTCGGCGACCCAGCGTCCGCCGGGGCCCACCTCGACCACGACCTCCGGGTCCTCGGCGGCCGGCTGGACGAGGCCCTCGGACAGATCCCGCAGTTCCAGCTCGGGCGGCGCGGCCGGCTCGTCCAGCAGCCGGATCTCGGCGACCCGGTCGAGCCGGAACGTACGCCGGTCCTCGGACGACCTGCACCAGGCCTCCATGTAGGTGTGCCCCACGGCGAACAGCCGGATCGGGTCCACCTCGCGCTCGGTGAGCTCGTCGCGCGCGGGGGAGTAGTAGCGCAGCCAGAGCCGGCGCCGCTCGGAGATCGCCCGGTCCACATCGGCGAAGACGCCGCCCTCGGACTCGAAGGTGACCGAGAGCCGCGAGCTCGCCGCCCCCACCTCGCCGGCCGCGGTCTCCAGCTTCGCGGTGGCCCGCAGCAGCGCCTGCCGGTCGCTCTCGCGCAGCCCCGGCAGCGTGGCCACGGCGCGGGCGGCGACCAGCAGGGCCGTCGCCTCGTCGGCCGCGAGCCGCAGCGGCTCGGCGACGTCGTCCGGGTTGTGCCACCAGATGCGGTCGCCGTCGGTGTCGATGTCCAGCAGGTCCCCGCCGCGGAAGCTCGTACCGCACATGGGCAGTACGTCGAGGTCCGAGATCAGCTCGTCCTCGGTGATCCCGAAGGCGCGGGCGACATCCTGGACATGGGCGCCGGGGCGCTCGCGCAGATACGTCACCAGGGAGAGCATCCGGCGGGTCTGGTCGATCGCGTTCGTGGCCATGGGTGCTGTTTCTCTCTCAGTCCTTGGCCACGGCGCGCAGCCGGTCCACCACATCGGCCCGCAGGTCGGCGGGTTCCTGTACGACGATGTCCGGACCGAACTCGACGAGCCAGGCGTCCAGACCGTGTCCGTACGGAATCTCCAACTCGTCCCACCCGTTCCCGAGTTCCCGGACCGCCACGGCGCGCGAGCGCAGCGGGTAGCCGGCACCGGTACGCAGCCTGATCAGCGCGGTCCTGGTGGCCGTCTCTCCCGCCCAGCTCTCGACCGTCTCCCGTACGGTCACGACGTCGGGCACCTCGGTGGTGAACGCCCCGGCGCGGGAGCGGACCCGGCCGGTGATCCGGGAGAGCCGGAACACCCGCTCGGCGCCGCGGTCCCGGTCCCAGCCGGCCAGATACCAGTGTCCGCGCCAGCACTCCAGGGTCCACGGCTCGACCTGGCGCTGTTCGGGCTTGGCGGCGTTGCCCTTGCGGTAGTCGAAGGTCACCGGGCGGCGGTCGCGGCAGGCCAGCATCAGCGGTTCGAACGCCGCCTCATGGACGGGGATACGCGGTTCGAGGGCGCTGTGCACCTCGTACGCGTCCTCGGCCTCCGGCATCCCGGCGGCCCGCAGCTTCTGCAGCGCACCGCTGGCCGCGCCGGCCAGCCGCGCCTGCTGCCAGACCTTGGCGGCCAGCCCGAGCGCGGCGGCCTCCTCGGCGTCCAGCGTGATCGGGGGCAGCCGGTTGCTGTCGCGGCGGGCGAGATACCCCGTCTCGCCGTCCAGGTTCTCCACGGTCTCGATGATCAGGCCGAGCTCGCGCAGGTCGTCCTTGTCGCGCTCGAACATCCGGTTGAAGGCGTCGTCGGAGCCCGCTTCCAGATAGGCCTCGATGGATCCGCGCAGCTCGCGCTTGCTGAGCGGACGGCGGGTCCCCAGCAGGCACAGCGCCAGGTTCATCAGCCGCTCGGCCTTGGCAATCGCCATCGATGCCCTTTCTGTTTCGCTCTACAACCGTCGACCGTACCGCTACGCGGTGCCGGGACAAAAGCGAGGGCCCGTGCCTCGCGGACGCTGTTGGTTTATTCCGCCCCGCTGGATCTCATCCAGCGGGGCGGAGTGCTGCGAAGGGTGAGACGCGGGTCCTGGCGAGTGGTCTGCCGGTGAGCCAGGCGTCGATGCGGGCGAGGTTGACGGCGGCGCCGGTGAAGTGGTGCTGCAACCGGGTTTTGGCGAGGCCGCGGTAGCGGGATCTGCGCAGGCCGAACGCCTGGACGCCCTGTGAGATGGTGCCCTCGACGCCGGCTCGGTGTCCGTAGCGTCGGCGCCAGTGGTCGGTGTCCTGCTCGATACGGGCCTGCTGAAGGATGTCGTGCTCGGTCTTCGGTCTCAGGGTCAGGTTGCGGCCGGTCCTGGAGCTGGTGCACGAGGTCCGCAGCTCACAGGGGTCGCAGTGCCGGGCGGCGAACCGGACCCGGGTGACCGGGGCGTCGAACTGGCTCTGGGCTTCCCGCCAGACGACGCTGGTCTGTCCGCCGGGGCAGACGGCCTGGCGCTGGTCCCAGTCGATGGTGAAGCGGGTGTTGTCGAAGATGTCTCCGGTCGCCTGTCCCTTCACGGTGGTGGACTTGACCGGGCCGACCAGCTCGATGTCGTGATCGCGGCGGGCGTGGTGGATCTGTTCGGCGTCGATGTATCCGGCGTCCACCAGGTGCTCGTCCGGCAGCAGACCCCGTTCGGCCAGGGCGGTGTGGATGTCTTCCAGGACGAGGACGTCGTTGACGGGCGCCGGCGTGGTGCGAATGTGGGTGATCAGATGCGGGGCGTCGGGCTCGCAGGTCTCGCTGAGGTGGACTTTGTAGCCGGACCAGCCCAGGTCCCGTTTCGAACCAGTGCGGGCCTCGGGCTCGTAGGGGGTCCGTAAGCGGATCAGACCGGGGGGGTAGGTCCTTCGTCCCGCGCCAGCGCACGGTGCCCTCGACGTGGTGGAACTGCTGCACCCAGGTCTGCCGGAGGAACTCCACCGCGGGCAGGCTTTGCAACGAGGGCGGTGACGCAGCCGACCGGACGGCCTTCAGAAGCGTCATGCCGTCGGTCCCGCACTGGTCGGCGTGTTCGACGCGGGCTGCCCACCGGGACGCGAAGCGGCTGTCCTCCGGCCTGGCCGAGTAGCGGTCGAACCACTCCGGCGGCGACACCGTCACCAGCCAGTCCCCGGCCTCCTCCGCCACCTGGTTCAGTGCCGCCCGCAGTGTCTCGACCACGAACTCCAGCCGGTTCAGGTCTCTCGTCGCGGCCAGCACGTGGGTAGCATCCGTGCGCTGCCGCTTTCCCGCCTTGACCAGCCCTGCCTCGCCAGCCGCCCGGAGTACCGCGTCGAACACCATCTGGCCGGCCTCGCCGCCGACCAGCCGGGCACGGAACTCGCTGAGCACCGAGAAGTCGAATCCGGTGTCGGCCAGCTCCAGTGAAAGGGCGTACTTCCAGTCCAGACGCGAGCGGACCGCGTGCGCGGCCTGCCGGTCGGTCAGCCCCTCGGCGAACTGCAACACCGACACCAGCGCGAGCCGGGCCGGAGACACCACCGGCCGCCCCCTGACCGGGAAAAGTTCCTCGAAATCAGCATCCGAGAACACCGGCCCGAGCACATCCCGCACCCGCATCACCAGGCAGCCCTTCGGGAACACCGCACGTGCCAGCCGAGCAGTCTCCTCCGGGATCTCCCCCAGATCCACCCCACGCAACGACACCGAACCCACCCCTCACACGACGACGACGGCCTGCACAACCCCAACGGGGTCGTGCAGGCCGTCGTCACGCCCACACCCGATTTACCAACAGCGTCCTCGCGGCACGGGCCCTCGTATCACACGGATGCGGATCAGACGGCGACCAGGTCGCAGACGAAGATCAGCGTCTCGCCGGGCGCGATGCGGCCGCCACCGGCGCCGCGGTCGCCGTACGCGAGGTGCGCGGGAATGGTCAGCTGGCGACGGCCGCCGACCTTCATGCCCTGGACACCCTTGTCCCAGCCGGCGATGACCTGGCCGGCACCCAGCTGGAACTGCAGCGGGGTGCCGCGGTTCCAGGAGGCGTCGAACTCCTCGCCGGTGGAGAAGGCCACGCCCACGTAGTGGACGGAGACGGTGGCGCCGGCGTTGGCGACCGGGCCGTCGCCCTCCCAGATGTCCTTGATCTCCAGATCGGCCGGCGGCTCGCCACCCGGGAAGTCGATCTCGGGCTTCTCGATGCTCACTGACTTGCTCCTCTTACTGATGAACTGCTGGGCAACCGGGACAGTCTTACATCTTCGCCAGGAGGTCCACGGTGAAGACCAGCGTGGACTTGGCGGGGATGCTCTGCTGCGCCTTGTCACCGAAGCCCTGGTCCGGCGGGATGACGAGCAGCACCCGGCTGCCGATCTTCTTGCCGACCAGCCCGTTCTTCAGCCCCTTCAAGGTCACCTGGGCAAGCGGGAAGGTCTGCGTCTTGCCCGTGGCGTAGGTGCTGTCGAAGGTCTTGCCGTCCTTCCACGTCAGTCCGACGTAGTTCACGACGACGCTGTCGGTGTCCTTCACGATGTCGCCCTTGGACTCCAGGATGTAGTTGGAGACGAGCTTCGTCGGCGGGTCGCTCTTGGTCGGGACGGTGACCTTGGGGGCCTTGCCGTCCGTGTTGGTGCCGACCTTCGGCAGGTCGAGGTTGTCCTGGGCTACCTCGGTGCCCTTGGCGGAGGCCGGGATCTGCGTCGCCTTCAGGACGTCGACGACGAAGACGAGCGTGGCATTGGGCTTGATGTCGCCCTGGCCCTGGGCGCCGTAGCCGAGGTCCGGCGGAATGACCAGCTGGACCCTGCTGCCGACCTTCTGGCCGACGAGGCCCTTGTCCCAGCCCTGGATGACCATCCCGGCGCCGAGAGTCAGGTCGAACGGCTGCTTGCGGTCGAAGCTGTTGTCGAAGGGCTTGTCCGAGTCCCAGGACTGACCGAGGTAGTTGACCTGGATCGCGTCGCCGTTCTTGAGCGTGGCGCCGTCTCCCTGGCTGACGACTCTCGTCTTCAGTTCCTTGGGCGGGTTCCCCGTGCCCTTGGCCAGGGTCGGCTTCTCACCGAATTTCGCGCCCGCGGTGATCGCGGGGAACCCGTCCTTCGACGCGGCGGATGCGGAAACGGAATCGGAATCGGAGCCCTTCTCGTTGCCGCAGGCCGCTGTCAGCAGCAACAGGGGGACGACGAGAAGGCCGGCAAGTCGGCGCACTTGTTCCTCAGATCTCAGACGGCACAGTTGGTTGAGTCCCCGACACTCTAGGGCGTACGCAGGGCCCCGTACGAGGAACGTACGGGGCCCGCGTCGCGTCGGTGGCCGGGATCGTCCTGCGCCGGCTCACATACCCGCGATCAATTTCTCCACACGGTCGTCGACCGAACGGAACGGGTCCTTGCACAACACGGTGCGCTGCGCCTGGTCGTTGAGCTTGAGGTGGACCCAGTCGACGGTGAAGTCCCGCCGCTGCTCCTGCGCCCGGCGGATGAAGTCGCCGCGCAGCCGCGCCCGGGTCGTCTGCGGGGGCACGGACTTGCCCTCGAAGATCTTCAGGTCGTTGCAGACGCGGGCGGCCTGCCCCTTGCGCTCCAGCAGGTAGTACAGGCCGCGACGGCGGTGGATGTCGTGGTATGCGAGGTCTATCTGGGCGACCCGCGGATGCGACATGGTCATGTTGTGCTTGGCCCGGTACCGCTCGATGAGCTTGTACTTCATCACCCAGTCGATCTCGGTCTCGATCCGGTCGAGGTCCTCGGCCTCGACCGCGTCGAGGGTGCGGCCCCAGAGCTCCAGGACCCGGGCGACGGTTCCGGTGCGGATGCCACGGCGGTCGACGAAGTCGACGGCCTTCTCGTAGTACTCGCGCTGCACCTCGATGGCGGACGCCTCACGGCCACTGGCCAGGCGCACCTTGCGCTGCCCCGTGGTGTCGTGGCTGACCTCCCGGATCGCCCGGATCGGGTTCTCCAGCGTCAGATCCCGCATCACCGTGCCCGCTTCGATCATGCGGAGCACCAGATCGGTCGCGCCGACCTTGAGCAGCATGGTCGTCTCGGACATGTTGGAGTCACCGACGATGACGTGGAGGCGGCGGTACCGCTCCGCGTCCGCGTGCGGTTCGTCACGCGTATTGATGATCGGGCGGGAACGCGTGGTCGCGGAACTGACGCCCTCCCAGATGTGCTCGGCACGCTGACTGACGCAGTAGACCGCGCCCCGGGGGGTCTGCAGCACCTTGCCCGCGCCGCAGATCAGTTGCCTCGTGACGAGGAAGGGAATGAGGATGTCCGCGAGCCGGGAGAATTCTCCGTGCCGGGCCACGAGGTAGTTCTCATGGCATCCGTAGGAGTTTCCCGCCGAGTCGGTGTTGTTCTTGAAGAGATAGACGTCGCCCGCGATTCCCTCCTCGTGCAGGCGGCGTTCGGCGTCGACGAGCAGGCCTTCGAGAATGCGCTCGCCGGCCTTGTCGTGGGTGACCAGTTCGGTCAGGTTGTCGCATTCGGGGGTTGCATACTCCGGATGCGATCCCACGTCGAGGTAGAGGCGGGCGCCGTTCCGCAGAAAGACATTGCTGCTGCGGCCCCATGACACAACACGGCGGAAGAGGTAGCGCGCCACTTCATCAGGGGACAGTCGGCGCTGTCCCCTGAACGTGCACGTGACGCCGTACTCGTTCTCCAGCCCGAAAATGCGGCGGTCCATGACTGAACATTACGCCTGATGGCCTGAGCTGAAACCGGGTTCGACAGCACCGTTTCGATCATTTTCCGATCCCTGTACGGCAACGGCGGTACGCCCGGGAACTGCCAGTACCCTTCCCGTCGCCAGCAGGACGAGCAGGGCCGCCACCCCACCGGCGGCCGCCACGGCGAAACTCCACGAGGTGCCTCCCAGCTCGACGGCCGGGCCCGCCACGGCCGTTCCCGCCGCCGCACCGACTCCGAAGGTCGTCACCAGCCAGGAGAACGCCTCGGTCACGGTGCCCCGCGGGGCATGCCGGTCGACCACGATGAAGGAACACGCGATGGCGGGTGCCAGAAAGACTCCGGCCACTGCCGCCAGTGCGGTCATGGCGACCACTCCGGGGGTCAGCATCAGCGGCAGATAGCCCAGTGCCAGCAGCGCGACGATGACCCGCAGCCGGCGCTCCGGCGCCCCGGCCCACTGCCGCGCCCCGTAGACCGCGCCGCCGATCAGCGCGCCCAGCCCGAGCGCGGCCATCAGCCAGCCGTACACCGACTCCCGGCCGTGGTCGTCGGCGTAGGCCACACCGGCCACCGTGATCGAGCCCAGCGCCAGTCCGACGAAGAAGAACGACCCGAGCAGCGCCAGCAGCCCCGGCGAGCGCAGGGCGCCCAGCCAGTGCGCCTCGCGGGGTGCGGAGCGCCAGGCCCGGGAGGGCTCGGAGAGGACGACGGAGAGCGCCCCCAGGACCCCCGTCGCGTTGATGACGAGCAGGGCCGCGGCGGGCGACCAGAGGGAGACCAGCACCGTCACCAGCAGCGGGCCCACGGTGAACATGACCTCCTGGGCGACGGCATCCAGGGCGTACGCCCGGTGCACCCGGTCCTCACCCCCCAGAACGCTCGGCCACAGGGCCCGCAGGCCACCCTCCAGCGGTGGCGTGAAGACGCCGGCCACCGCCACCGCCGCATAGGCCAGCGGCAGCGACTCCAGGCCCGCCAGGGCCAGCAGGGCCATGCCGAGCGCCGACACCACGGCGGCCGGGAGCTGGACGCGTGGCTGGCCGTACAGGTCCACGGCGCGGCCCAGCAGCGGCTGGCCGACCGCGGTGGCCAGCCCGTACACGGCCGCGAGCGCTCCGGCGAGGGCGTAGCTGCCGCCCTCGGCGCGGGTGAACAGCACGATCGCGACGGGGGCGGTGCCGTTCGGCAGTCGTCCCACCAGGGTTCCCGCCAGCAGCCGGGCGGCATGCCGCGCCCGGAGGATGTCCAGATATCCCGCGGCCATGTCCCGTAGCCCCTCTCCCCCGAGCGGTCCGACGACCCCGAGGTTTTACGTATAACGTCGAGGTTCATACGTACCATGTGCCCAGTCCGCAGGTCCACCTCACGGCGCCTGCCCCGACCGGCCCGGAGGTCCGAGTGACCAGCGCAGCACAGCCCGTCCCGACCCGGCCCACCAGCCGCGACGTCGCCCGGGCCGCGGGCGTCTCGCAGGCCAGCGTCTCCCTCGTGCTCGGCGGCAAGTGGCGCGGCCGGGTCTCCGAGGCCACCGCCGAGCGCGTGCGCGGCGCCGCCCACGAGCTCGGCTACCGGCCCAATCTCGCCGCCCGCAACCTGCGCCTGGGCCGCACCAGGACCGCGCTGCTGGTCGTCCCGGCGCTCACCAACGAGTTCTTCGCACGCGTCTACACCGGTGCCGCCGCGGTCGCCGCCGAACACGGCTTCGGCGTCGTCCTCTACCCGTCCCCCGACGGCACCGGCCCGGCCCGGGACCCCTTCGACTCGGCGAGCGCCTCCCTGGACGGCGTGATCGCCTCCTCCATGGCCGCCGGCGCGCTCGACGAGCTGCGCGGCGCGGGCCTGCCGCTGGTCATGCTGGACAGCGACCCGGCGGACACCGGGGTCTCGGCCCGCGTCAATCTGGACATCGCCGACGGGATGCGGCAGGTGGCGGACCATCTGCTGACCCTCGGCCACCGCCGCTTCGTCCACCTGGCCTCGGCGGTGGACTCCTGGACCTTCGCGGTGCGCGGCCGGGCGCTCCAGGACGCCCTGCGGGCGGTTGCCGGCACCTCCGTACGGACCGTCCCCGCGGCGCTCGACGTCCACGCGGGCCGCATCGCGGCGGAGCACACGCTCGCCGCCCCGGGCCCCCGGCCCACCGCCATCGTCTGCGACGACGACATCCTCGCCGCCGGTGCCTGCAAGGCCGCCCGCAGGCTCGGCCTCCGTGTGCCCGACGACCTGTCCGTCACCGGCTTCGACGATCTGGCCCTGGCCACGGCCGTCGAGCCGGAGCTCACCACCGTGCGGCTGCCCGCCGAGCAGGTCGGGGAGCGCGGCATGGCGGCGCTGCTGGCGGTCCTGGACGACCGGCCGGCCGAGCCCGGCAGTCTCCCCGTGCACCTGGTGGCCCGAGGGTCGTCGTCGGCCCCGCCCGCGGACGCCCCGCACGCATGAGAATGCCCCGGCCCGCCGAGTGCGGCGGGCCGGGGCACGGGAACAGCGGTGGGCCGTCCCTCGGAGGACTACTCCACGTCCCCGCCGGAGTCGGTGGACTTGGGAGCATCCGTCGCGGCGGCGGACTCTCCGCCCTCGCCCTCTTCGGTGTCGGAGGGGGCGTCCGTCGGCGCGGAGCCGCCGTCCGCCTCCAGCAGCCGCGCCAGCTGCCTGCCGACGATCCGCTTGAACTTCCGCTGCTGCGGCCGCGTACGGTCCAGGACCGCGACCTCCAGCCGCTCCGCGGGGATCTCCCGCTCGCTGCCGTTGGGATCGCGCGACAGCGCCTGTACCGCCAGCTTCAGCGCCTCGGCGAGCGTCATCCCGTCGCGGTGCCGCTGGTCCAGGAAGGTGCTGATCTGCTCGGCGTTGCCGCCGACCGCGACCGAGCCGTGCTCGTCGACGATCGAGCCGTCGTGCGGCAGCCGGTAGATCTGGTCACCCTCGGGCTCGGCGCCCACCTCGGCGACCACCAGCTCCACCTCGTACGGCTTCTCGGCCGCGCTGGAGAAGATGGTGCCCAGCGTCTGCGCGTAAACATTGGCCAGCCCACGGGCCGTCACGTCGTCACGGTCGTAGGTGTATCCGCGCAGATCGGCATAGCGCACGCCGCCGATGCGGAGATTCTCGTACTCGTTGTACTTGCCGGCGGCGGCGAAGCCGATCCGGTCGTAGATCTCGCTGAACTTGTGCAGTGCACGGGACGGGTTCTCACCGACGAACACAATGCCGTCGGCATACTGCAGCACAACCAGGCTGCGACCACGGGCAATGCCCTTCCGGGCGTATTCCGCCCGGTCGGCCATGGCCTGCTGAGGTGAGACATAGAACGGCGTCGACACCGGTTATCCGTCCCTTTCTGTCAGTGACAAGAGCATCGAAGAAGCAGCGGAACGGAGGTCAGAGCAGCGCGGCGCGCGGGCCGTCGGGCTGCTCCAGCCGGCGCTCCAGGACGGAGCGGGCGATCTCGGAGGATTCCGCCTCGTCCAGCTTCCGGAAGCCCTCGTCGGTGATGACGGTGACGATCGGGTAGATCCGCCGGGCCACATCCGGACCGCCGGTCGCCGAATCGTCGTCCGCGGCGTCGTACAGCGCCTGTACGACCAGGGTGAGCGCCTCCTGCTCCGTCAGGTCCTGGCGGTAGAGCTTCTTCATCGAACTGCGGGCGAAGACCGACCCGGAGCCGGTGGCCGCGTAGCCGTGCTCCTCGGAACGGCCGCCGGTGACGTCGTACGAGAAGATGCGGCCCTTCTCGCGGTCGATGTCGAAGCCGGCGAAGAGCGGCACGACGGCGAGGCCCTGCATGGCCATGGCCAGATTGCTGCGGATCATCGTGGAGAGCCGGTTCGCCTTGCCCTCCAGGGAGAGCTGTGCTCCCTCGACCTTCTCGAAGTGCTCCAGCTCCAGCTGGAAGAGCTTGACCATCTCCACGGCCAGCCCGGCCGTGCCGGCGATGCCCACCGCCGAGTACTCGTCGGCCGGGAAGACCTTCTCGATGTCGCGCTGCGCGATCACATTGCCCATGGTCGCGCGCCGGTCACCGGCCAGGACCACGCCGCCGTCGAACGTCGCCGCGACGATGGTCGTCCCGTGCGGCGCCTCGACGGCCCCCTGGAGCGGCGGCAGGTTCCTGTTGCCCGGGAGCATCCCGGGCAAGTGGTCGGACAGGAAATCCATGAACGAAGAGGATCCCGGCGTCAGGAAGGCAGCTGGTAGACGCCCGGTGCTACGAGTGTTGGCTTCCACGCGTTTCCCTCCAGGTAAACGACGGCCCTGAGCAAGGCGTCAGGATCGTCTCCCAACTTGCGGATGGCCGAATTGCAGTTGATGCGGTTACGCCACGGACCCTACCCGTCCGGCGGCGGTGGTCCACATGAACGGCGGGGGGCAGCTGCACGGCTCGCGGTGCCGCTTGCGCCCGCGCGGTACGGGCCGACCCGGCCCGTACCGCGCGCACCGCTCTCTCCGCTCCCCGTGTTCACACTCGTGAACTACTGTCCGCCCTTTTGAACGAAGGACCGCACGAAGTCCTCCGCGTTCTCCTCGAGCACGTCATCGATCTCGTCCAGAACCGAGTCGACGTCGTCGCTCAGCTTCTCCTGGCGGTCCTTGAGGTCCTCGGAGACCTGGGCGTCCTGCGCCTGCTCCTCGACCTCCTCGCTGGAACGCGTCGCCTTCTGCTGTCCGCCGCCGGTGTCCTTGGTCGCCATCTAGCTCACCCCGCTCGGTTCGAAGCACTTGACTCAGACCCTACCCACGGGCTCCGACATCGGCCCGGTACTTCCCTCAACGTCCGGGGGACATCCCGATGATTCCCCGATCCCTGCCCTTTCAGCCGCCCGAGAGGACCTGGACCAGCTCCTCCGCCGTGCGGCAGCGGTCCAGGAGCTCCTTGACGTGGTCGCGGGTGCCACGCAACGGTTCCAGGGTGGGTACCCGTTGCAGCGAGTCATGACCCGGCAGGTCGAAGATGACCGAGTCCCAGGAGGCCGCCGCCACGTCGTCGGCGTACTGCTCCAGGCAGCGGCCGCGGAAGTAGGCCCTGGTGTCCTCCGGAGGCCTCGTGCGGGCCCGCTCGACCTCGCCCTCGCCCAGCAGCCGCTTCATCTTCCCGCGGGCCGCCAGCCGGTTGTACAGGCCCTTCTCGGCCCGCACGTCGGCGTACTGGAGATCCACCAGGTGCAGCCGTGCCGCGTCCCAGTCCAGGCTGTCGCGGCGGCGGTAGCCCTCCATGAGCTCCCGCTTGGCGATCCAGTCGAGCTCGCCGGACAGGCTCATCGGATCGTTCTCCAGCCGGTTGAGGGTGTCCTCCCAGCGGATCAGGACGTCCTTGGTCTGCTCGTCGGCATCGGCCCCGTACCGCTCCTCGACATACTTGCGGCCCAGCTCGAAGTACTCCATCTGCAGTTGTACGGCGGTGAGGGTGCGGCCGCTGCGCAGCGTGACGAGGTACTGCAGGGTCGGGTCGTGGGAGACGTGATGCAGGGTGCGCACCGGCTGGTCGACCGCGAGATCGACGTTGATGAAGCCGTCCTCGATCATGGACAGGACCAGGGCGGTGGTGCCGAGCTTGAGATAGGTGGAGATCTCCGAGAGGTTCGCGTCCCCGATGATCACGTGGAGCCGGCGGTACTTCTCGGCGTCGGAGTGGGGTTCGTCGCGGGTGTTGATGATGGGGCGCTTGAGCGTGGTCTCCAGCCCGACCTCGACCTCGAAGTAATCGGCGCGCTGACTGATCTGGAAGCCGTGCTCGTGGCCGTCCTGGCCGATTCCCACGCGCCCCGCCCCGGTGACCACCTGGCGGGAGACGAAGAACGGGGTCAGATGGCGCACGATGTCGGAGAACGGGGTGTCCCGCTTCATCAGGTAGTTCTCGTGCGTGCCGTACGAGGCGCCCTTGTTGTCGGTGTTGTTCTTGTAGAGGTGGATCGGCTGGGCGCCGGGGAGCTGGGCCGCGCGCTCGGCGGCCTCGGCCATGATGCGTTCGCCGGCCTTGTCCCAGAGGACCGCGTCCCGCGGATTGGTGACCTCCGGGGAGCTGTACTCGGGGTGTGCGTGGTCGACGTAGAGGCGGGCCCCATTGGTGAGGATGACATTGGCGAGGCCGATGTCCTCGTCGGTGAGCTGGCTGGAGTCCGCGGTCTCGCGGGCGAGGTCGAAACCTCGCGCGTCCCGCAGCGGGTTCTCCTCTTCGAAGTCCCAGCGGGCGCGGCGCGCCCGGTGCATCGCCGCTGCGTAGGCGTTGACGATCTGGGACGAGGTGAGCATGGCATTGGCGTTGGGGTGGCCGGGGACGGAGATCCCGTACTCCGTCTCGATGCCCATTACTCGCCGTACGGTCATGCGGCCCTCCTTGCCCGGCGGCGCTCCCTTGAGGGGCGGCGCTCAAGTACCGCTGCTTGTCGGTGCGCGTGCACTGCCCGTCCTCGCACTGCGCGACCGGGCGGTACGCAAGAGCCTAGAGCGCCTCTGTGCTGGTGGGGAGATCAATTACGTCATTGCTGCGGTGTCGCGTCAGCTGGACCGAAAGCAATCGGCTGCGGATGCCCGGCCGGGCATCCGCAGCCTGTCCGTGTTCTTACAGGTACTGCCCGGTGTTCGCCACCGTGTCGATGGAGCGGCCGGTGTCCGCGCCCTGCTTTCCGGTGACGAGCGTACGGATGAAGACGATCCGCTCGCCCTTCTTGCCGGAGATCCTGGCCCAGTCGTCCGGGTTGGTGGTGTTCGGCAGGTCCTCGTTCTCCTTGAACTCGTCCACGCAGGCCTGGAGGAGGTGGGAGACGCGAAGGCCCTTCTGGCCCTGGTCGAGGAAGGCCTTGATGGCCATCTTCTTGGCCCGGTCGACGATGTTCTGGATCATCGCTCCGGAGTTGAAGTCCTTGAAGTACAGGACTTCCTTGTCGCCGTTGGCGTAGGTGACTTCGAGGAAGCGGTTCTCCTCGGACTCGGTGTACATCCGCTCGACGACGGACTGGATCATGGCGTGCGCCGCGGCTTCCTTGGAGCCGGTGTGCTCCGCGAGGTCGTCCGCGTGCAGCGGCAGCGACGGTGTGAGGTACTTCGCGAAGATGTCCTTCGCGGCCTCCGCGTCGGGGCGCTCGATCTTGATCTTCACATCGAGGCGGCCGGGTCGCAGGATCGCGGGGTCGATCATGTCCTCGCGGTTGGAGGCGCCGATGACGATGACGTTCTCCAGGCCCTCGACGCCGTCGATCTCGGCGAGCAGCTGCGGGACGATGGTGTTCTCCACGTCCGAGCTGACGCCGGATCCCCGGGTACGGAAGAGGGACTCCATCTCGTCGAAGAAGACGATGACGGGGGTGCCCTCGCTCGCCTTCTCACGGGCACGCTGGAAGACCAGGCGGATGTGCCGCTCGGTCTCGCCGACGTACTTGTTGAGAAGCTCCGGACCCTTGATGTTGAGGAAGTAGCTCTTGCCCGCCGGCTGGCCGGTGACCTCGGCGACCTTCTTGGCAAGGGAGTTGGCGACGGCCTTGGCGATGAGTGTCTTTCCGCAGCCGGGCGGACCGTAGAGCAGGATGCCCTTCGGCGGACGCAGTTCGTGTTCCTTGAAGAGGTCGGGGTGGAGGTAAGGGAGCTCGACCGCGTCCCGGATCAGCTCGATCTGGTCGCCCAGGCCGCCGATCTTGTCGTAGTCGATGTCCGGCACCTCTTCGAGGACGAGCTCCTCGACCTCGCTCTTGGGCACCACTTCGTAGACGTAGCCGGACCTGGGTTCGAGCAGGAGGGCGTCGCCGGGGCGGATGGAGATGCTCAGCAGCGGCTCGGCGAGCCGCACCACCCGTTCCTCGTCGGTATGCCCGATGACCAGGGCCCGCTCGCCGTCCTCAAGGATTTCCTTGAGAGTGACGATGTCCCCGGCCCGCTCGAATTCCATGGCGTCGACCACGTTGAGCGCTTCGTTGAGCATGACTTCCTGGCCGCGCCGGAGGTCGTCGAGCTCGACACTGGGACTGACGTTCACCCGGAGCTTCCGGCCCCCGGTGAAGATGTCGCAGGTGCCGTCCTCATTGCCCTGCAGAAACACACCGAACCCGGCCGGCGGCTGTGCGAGCCGGTCGACTTCTTCCTTGAGGGCCACGATCTGGTCGCGGGCCTCGCGCAATGTGTTGGCGAGCCGCTCATTCTGTGCGGACACGCCTGCGAGGTTGGTCTGCAACTCGACGATCCGCTCTTCGAGAATCCTCGTATGGCGCGGAGAGTCGGCGAGCTTACGTCGCAGGACGGCGATTTCCTGCTCGAGATAGGCGACCTGGCCGGCTGGGTCTTCGGACCCCCGCCCGGGCCGGATGCCGCGGTTGATGTCATCGTCGTGGGCTGCCACGGTCCTCACCTCCTCCAAGGGGAGCTGGACGCTTCCTGACCCTACCTGGGTGGGTGATGATTGAAACCCCTAGATCACAAAGACTGCGGGGCGTGTCCGATCTTCACCCTTGCGTTCCCCCTCGTGACAGGGGAATACCCACCCTTCAACATCGGAAAGCGGCCGGTTGTATCGTCGAACCGTTCAACACCCGTCAGGGCTGGCTTCTTTTGGTTCGGATACGCAGGGAACGGCAGGAGAAATGACCGTGCAGCAGGACGCTCCCAACGGAGGCGACGCACAGGAGCTGGAGGTCTGGATCGATCAGGACCTCTGCACGGGAGACGGCATCTGCGTCCAGTACGCGCCCGAGGTGTTCGAGCTGGACATCGACGGTCTGGCGTATGTGAAGAGCGCGGACGACGAACTCCTGCAGGACAGGGGCGCGACCACGCCCGTTCCGCTGCCCCTGCTCCAGGACGTCGTCGATTCGGCCAAGGAGTGCCCGGGCGACTGCATCCATGTACGCCGCGTTTCGGACAGCGTCGAGGTGTACGGGCCCGAGGCCGCCTGATCCGGCGGTCGCGAGCCTCCGCTCACGCCCGGTGACGGGTCAGGCGCTGCTCGGGGCGGCCTGGGTGGCGCGGACGAATGCGCCGCCCTTCCACTGCCAGGTGACCCGCTCCTGCTGGTCGGGGCAGCAGCGTGCCACGGCGTCCGAGGAGTAGCCGAACAGAGTGGCCGAAATGATTCCGTCACGCACCGCGAAATCGCCGATGCTCATCTGCTGAGCGGGGTCCACCAGGGTCGCCACGACCCGCGGTGCGGCCCCGCTTCCGCGTGTGAGGACGTAGACGCCGCTGGGCGGGGTGCCCGAGCCGGCCGCGCAGTGGACCACCGCGACGGTCTCGGGGCGGTCGTCGCCGTCCAGGTCGCCGGTGGCCTGCTTGGCCACGGTGCGTTCCTGTCCGCCGCATTCCAGCGGGAAGTCCGCCCGTGCCGGATCGGGAGCGGTGGCGGCCGTGGTGCCGTGCCGCGCCTCGGTGCGGTGGGGGGTGGAGGCCGACGCCGTGGGGTCCGGCTGGAGCAGGCCGGCGGCCGCGACGACGGCGGCTATGGCGGTCGCGGTGGCGAGCCAGTGCAGCGGCTTGGTGTCGGTGTGCGCGAGGTCCGGGAGCTCGGAGGGCTGCACGCGGGATGTCTCCTGTGGTTCCTGTGGTTGGAGGATGCCGGGATGGGCGGCGGCGCCGGTGGGACCGCCGCGGTGGCGCGGGGTGGCCAGCATCGTGCCACACCTCGCAGAACGGCGGAACGGTGGGGTGGGAACGGATTGCCCGGCCGGTGGGGACGGTGTCCTCGTACCGGCAACGAAAGGGCGCCGCCGTGGAGTTCCCGGGTCGGTCCGGGAACTCCACGGCGGCGCCGGTGCGTTGCGCGGGTCAGCCGCGGGAGGAGCCGCTCTGGCTGCCGGGACCGTCGTAGTCCTCGCCATAGGCGCCCTTGGCGGGGCGGCGGCGGCGCAGCGGGGGTTCCACACCGTCGGCCAGGCGGCGGGCGGTGACGAGGAAACCGGTGTGGCCGATCATGCGGTGGTCCGGGCGGACGGCCAGGCCCTCGACGTGCCAGTTGCGGATCATCGATTCCCAGGGCTGCGGCTCGGCGAAGCAGCCGATCTCACGGATGGACTCGACGGTCCGGGCGAGTTGGGTGGTGGTCGCGACGTACGCGCAGAGGATGCCACCGGGCACCAGGGCCTTGGAGACGGCCTCCAGGCACTCCCAGGGGGCGAGCATGTCCAGGATGACGCGGTCGACGTCGGTGTCCGAGAGGTTGTCCTGGAGGTCGCCGACGGTGAGCTGCCAGGCCGGGTGCGGCTCGCCGAAGTAGCGCTCCACGTTCTGCTGGGCGATCTCGGCGAAGTCCTCGCGGCGCTCGTAGGAGTGCAGCATGCCCTGGTCGCCGATGGCGCGCAGCAGGAAGGTGGAGAGCGAGCCGGAGCCGACGCCGGCCTCCACGACGCGGGCGCCGGGGAAGATGTCGGCGAAGGCCAGGATCTGCCCCGCGTCCTTGGGGTAGACCACGGCGGCGCCGCGGGGCATGGACAGGACATAGTCGGGGAGCAGCGGGCGCAGCGCGAGATAGGCGACGTTTCCCGTGGTCCGGACAACACTGCCCTCGGGAGCACCGATCAGCTCGTCGTGCGGGAAAGAACCCTTGTGGGTGTGGAAGTTCTTTCCGGCTTCGAGCGTGAAGGTGTAGTGGCGTCCCTTGGGATCGGTGAGCTGGACCTGGTCCCCGACCTTGAAGGGCCCGCGTCGGCGGGCGGCACCGGTCGGTTCAGACATGTGACCAGCGTACCGGTGATTCCCGGGGCGCCGACCGCGAGCCCGGGGCGGGCCCCGGCGGTCAGGCGGCCGGCCTGGCCAGGGCGGCGACGAACGCGCGTTCGACGTCGGTGGTGGAGAGGACGCCGTAGATCTCGCCGGTCTCCTCCAGGACGAGGTACTCGGTGGCCGGGCTGGCCTTGAGCCGGTCCAGGAGCGCCTCGCCGGACAGCTCGGCGGAGACCTTCATGCCTTCGGTGAGGTCCTGGGCGAGGCCGCTGACGGCCACCCAGGGGCGGCGGTGTTCCGGCACGCCCACGATGGCCGTCTCCCGGACGATGCCCTTGGGCTCGCCGTGTCCGTCGACGACGACGAGGGCGCGGGCGCCCGCCTCGTTGGCCCGGCGCAGGGCCTCGGAGAGCGGGGTGGCGGACTCCACCGGGACGGCGCGCCGGGTGAGGGTGCGGGCGCGCAGCTCGGGGAGGTGTTCGCGCAGGCGGGCCATGCGCAGACTGTTGCCCGCTCCGGTCCAGATGATCGCGGCGAGGATGGCGGCGAGCAGCGCGTCGGTGATGGTGTCCATGCCGCTGAGGTCGCCGGGGTCGTTGCCGAAGGTCCCGGTGTGGGTGAGCAGCGGCAGACCGATCAGGGTGATGACGGCGAGGGCGCGGCCGACCCAGGCGGCGGCGACGGTGCCGCTCATCGGCCGTCCGGTGATCTTCCAGACGACGGCGCGGAGCATCCGCCCGCCGTCCAGCGGGAGGCCGGGGAGGAGGTTGAAGGCGGCCACCAGCAGGTTGGAGATCATCAGTCCGGCGAGCAGGACACCGGGCACGGTGCCGGGGGCGACGAACTTCATCCCGACGTAGAACACGCCCGCGAGCACCAGGGAGAGCAGCGGCCCCACGAAGGCGAGCATGAATTCGCGCCCCGGGGTCTCGGACTCCTTCTCGATCTCGGAGACGCCGCCGAAGAACTGGAGCTGGATGCGGCGCACCGGCAGCTTGTAGCGCAGCGCCACGACGGTGTGGGCGAGTTCGTGGACGAGCACGGAGGCGTAGAAGGCGATCGCGAAGAAGAGGGAGACCAGATAGCGCGCCGTGCCCAGTTCGGGCAGCACCCGGTCGAGCTGGCCGCCGAAGACCCAGGTGATCAGCGCGGCCACCAGGAACCAGCTGGGCGCGACGTACACCGGCACACCGAAGGGACGGCCCATGAGAAGGCCGCCCCCGGGCTCTTCGGGGCGCTGCGGTTCACCCTTGCCGGGGCCGGTGCCAGGGGTCGTTCCCCCTGCGCCGGGCTGCGGCCGCCCGCTGTCGCCGCTCTCGTCCACGGGGTCCCTTCGGTCGGTGCCCTGAGGCACGATCATGCAGTGTTCGAGGCTGTGTGGTCGATGGTATGCCGCCCGCTGTCAGTGGCGGGCCGTAGGGTCTTCGACATGACCACCCTGCCGCGGCCCGCTCAGCCGCCTTCGTCCCTGTCGCCGTCGCGGGCGAGCGATTTCATGCAGTGTCCGCTGCTGTACCGCTTCCGGGTCATCGACAGGCTGCCGGAGAGGCCCAGTGAGGCGGCTACCCGGGGCACGCTGGTGCATGCGGTGCTGGAGCGGCTCTTCGACAACCCCGCGGTGGAGCGCACGGCGGGCCGGGCCACGGCTCTGGTCCCCGCCCAGTGGGACCGGCTGCTGGAGTCGAAGCCGGAGCTGTCGGAGCTGTTCGCCGAGGATGCCGGGGGCGAGCGGCTCTCGCGCTGGCTCTCGGAGGCGGCGGGCCTGGTGGAGCGGTGGTTCTCGCTGGAGGATCCGACGCGCCTCGAGCCCGCCGAGCGGGAGCTCTTCGTCGAGACGGAGCTGGAGTCGGGGCTGCGGCTGCGCGGGGTGATCGACCGGATCGACGTGGCGCCGACGGGCGAGGTCCGGATCGTCGACTACAAGACGGGGAAGGCGCCGCGCCCGGAGTACGCGGAGGGTGCGCTCTTCCAGATGAAGTTCTACGCCCTGGTGATCTGGCGGCTGAAGGGTGTGGTGCCGCGCCGGCTCCAGCTGGTCTACCTCGGCAGCGGGGACATCCTGACGTACGACCCGGTGGTGGCGGACCTGGAGCGGGTGGAGCGCAAGCTGCTGGCGCTGTGGGACGCGATCCGGCTGGCCACGGAGACGGGCGAGTGGCGGCCCCGGCCGACGAAGCTCTGTGGCTGGTGCGACCACCAGTCGGTTTGTCCTGAATTCGGTGGTACTCCCCCGGTCTATCCGTTGACGGTCCGCCCGGCGGAGCCGGGGCAGGATGTGCAGGGCAGAATGGATCCGGTCCGCGCTGAGGCCGGCCGGCCTGTGGCCCTCGAAGGACCGTGAAGGAGACCCTGTGGCTATCCGCGTCCTACTGGTCGACGACCAACCGCTGCTGCGTACCGGCTTCCGGATGATTCTGGAGGCGGAGGGCGATCTGGCGGTGGTGGGCGAGGCCGGTGACGGTCTCCAGGCTCTCGACCAGGTGCGGGCGCTGCAGCCCGATGTGGTGCTGATGGACATCCGCATGCCACGGATGGACGGCGTGGAGGCGACGCGCCAGATCACCGGGCCGGGCCGCGACGGCCCGGCGAAGGTGCTGGTGCTGACCACGTTCGATCTCGACGAGTACGTGGTGGAAGCCCTGCGCGCCGGCGCCAGCGGCTTCCTGCTGAAGGACGCTCCGGCCAATGAGCTGGTGCAGGCCATCCGGGTGGTCGCGGCGGGCGAGGCGATGCTCGCGCCGAGCATCACCCGCAGGCTTCTCGACAAGTACGCGGACCATCTGCCGTCCGGCGAGGAGTCGGTGCCCGACACCCTGCACACGCTGACCGACCGCGAGGTCGAGGTGCTGAAGCTGGTGGCACGCGGTCTGTCGAACGCGGAGATCGCCGCGGATCTGTTCGTCAGCGAGACGACGGTCAAGACGCATGTCGGCCATGTGCTGACCAAGCTCGGGCTGCGCGACCGCGTGCAGGCCGCCGTGTACGCGTACGAGAGCGGTCTGGTGCGCCCCGGCGCCCAGTAGTGACCCGACCCCGGTCCGGGCGGGGGTTCCTCGCCCGGACCGGGGTGCCGTCCTGGCTCAGCGGGCATCCTTCGCGAGCTCCCACAGCTGGAGGTCGGCGGAGGAGTTGACCGCCCATTCGACGCCGGTGAGTCCGTCGCGCGAGGCGGCGTACTGCTTGCCCTGCCAGATCGGCAGTACGGGCACGTCCGTTGCGACGACGTCCTGGAGCCGCTGGAAGGTCTTGGCCGCGGCGCTGCGATCGGTCTCGCGGCGGGACTGCGGGATGAGCGTCTTCTGCGCCAGGGCCGACGTGTAGGGCGAGTTGAGGAAGTTTTTCCGGTCGAGGAACGGCGCCGTGAAGTTGTCGGGGTCCGGGAAGTCGGGGAACCAGCCCATGCCGTAGACGGCGTAGTCGCCGCGCAGCTGTGCCGGGCGGTACTTGGCCCACGGGGTTCCCTGGACGGAGACGTCGAACAGCCCGGTGTCGTCGAACTGCTTCTTGAGGGTTCCGAACTCGGCGGCGGTGCCGGCGCCGACGCGGTCGGTCGGGTAGTGGAGCGTGAGTTTCACCGGGGTGTCGACACCCGCGGCGTTCAGGATCGCCGCGGCCTTCTCGGTGCTGGGTTCGCTGTACTTGTTGTAGAACGAGTTGGCGTGCGCGGTGATTCCGGACGGGATCAGTGAGTACAGCGGCTCGGCCGTGGTGCCGTACACCTTGCTCGCGATCTCACCGCGGTCGATGATCTGGGCCATGGCCTGGCGGACGGCCTTGTTCTTGACGGCCGGGTCGTTGGTGTTGAAGCCCAGGAAATGGATGGCGAGGCCGGGCATCTCGGTGAGCTTGATTCCGTCCTTGGGCTGTTCGAGCATCTGCTGGGACTGCTCGGGCGACATGGAGCGGGCCATCATGTCGATCTTCTGGCTGTCGAGGGCCTTGCCCATGGCCTTCGGGTCGGGGAAGACGTCCAGCTCGACCTTCTCGTTCCGCACCTTCAGATCCCCCTTGTAGTGAGGGTTCCTGGTGAAGACCGCCTTGACGAGCTGGTGGTGCTCGACCTCCGGCTTCATGGTGTACGGGCCGGAGCCGTCCACCTGGAATCCGGTACGCGCGGACTTCGCCGCGTACTGGCTCCGCGGCACGATCCCGGCGACCGGGGTGGCGAGCTTGTACGGGAACGTGGCGTCCGGCGCGCGCAGATGGAAGATGATCTCCCGCTCGCCCTGTGTCTCGACCGTGTCGATGTTGTCGAGCAGGGTGACGGGCCCGTTGGGGGCATCGATGCGGATGACGCGGTCGATGGAGTACTTCACGTCGTCGGCGGTGACGGCCTTGCCGTCGGAGAACTTCAGACCGCTGCGCAGCTTGCAGCGGTAGCTCTCGTTCTGCGTGTCCGTGAAGGTGCAGCTCTCCGCGGCTTCGGGCACCGGCTCGCCGCCGCCGCGCGGCACATGCACCAGGGTCTGCACGGTCTGCCGGAGCACGTTCCACACGCCGGCTTCGTAGCCGATGGCGGGATCGAGCGGCGCGGGGTTGTCCTTCGAGGCGACGAACTGGTCCGTGGTGCCGACAACGATGGCAGCCCTGCCATCGCTCCCGTCACCCGACGCGCCGCAGGCGGCGAGTACGGGTGCGAGCAGGCCGACGACGGCCGGCAGCACCAGAGTCTTGCGGTTCATCTTGGACGCTCTCCCTCATCCGGGCATGGAGAAAGCGACATTAGTAGGCGGCGTCGGCAATGCCGGACCGGAGAAGTGCCGGCGCCTAATCGGATGGTGATGCGAATTAGCGGCGAGCCGTTTCCCGTACCGAAAGGGCTTCGCCAATATCCATATGAACCGGGACATTTCAATGCCTCAAAACGGACACGTCGGGCGATCCTGAAAGCAGCCCGAAGTGCATTCGGGTGAGAAAGCTCACGCACCGGGCTGTTCGAATCCTTTACTTCTCACCCGACTCGCCCACACGTGCGCGCGACAGAAAATGCACCATCCACCACCAGGAGCTTTTCTGTTTATTCACAGAAACACTCTCGGTACGCGGATCACCGCTTTCCCGTGACCAGGCGCCGGAGAAAATCGAGATCGACCTCTTCGAGGGAACGCACGACCACCCGGCCGGACGCGGGGGCGATGGGAGCGACGGACGGTACGGCGACCACCCGGCAGCCCGCCGCTTCCGCGGCCGCGACACCGGTCGCGGTGTCCTCGATCACCGCGCAGCACTCGGGGTCCGCGCCGAAGCCGGAGGCGGCGGTGAGGTAGGGCTCCGGGTGCGGCTTCGTGCGGATGACCTCGTCGCCCGCGACGGTGAGGGCGAAGTGGTGACGGCCCACCGAGTCGAGCACCCGGTCGATGATCCGGCGGTGCGAGGCGGAGACCAGGGCCGTGGGAATCTCGTGCCTGGCCAGCTCGGCCAGCAGCCGTGCCGCGCCCGGCATCAGCGGCACACCGCGGCCGATGCGCTTCTCGAAGCGGTCGTTGAGCAGCACGGTGAGTTCGTCGAGGGTGACGTCCGCGCCGGTGACATCCATCAGGTAGCCCGCGCTGCGGGTCATCGGCCCGCCGACCACCACGTCCCGCCATGCCTCGTCGAGCCGGTGACCGAGCTCGGCGAAGACCTCCACCTCCGCGTCCCACCAGAAGCCCTCGGTGTCGACGAGGGTGCCGTCCATGTCGAGGAGGACGGCCTGGAGCGCGGCGCCTTCGGCCGTGCGGGTCAAGGACGCGGGGACCGTGCTGGTCATCCGGCACACCTTCCGTAAGGGACGAGAAGGCCGGCCGCCATTTCCCGTGGGAAGGGGCGACCGGCCTGCACTGGACCGACAAGTGTACGACTTGTCCTGCTACCGCGCGTTGAACGGCGCCTTACCGCGCGTTGAAGTACTTCGCCTCCGGGTGGTGGATGACGATCGCGTCGGTGGACTGCTCCGGATGCAGCTGGAATTCCTCCGAGAGGTGCACCCCGATCCGCTCCGGCCGGAGCAGCTCGGCGATCTTCGCCCGGTCCTCCAGATCGGGGCAGGCGCCGTAGCCGAGGGAGAAACGTGCCCCCCGGTACTTCAGCGCGAACATGTCCTCGACATCGGTCGGGTCCTCGCCGCCGAATCCCAGCTCCGAGCGGACCCGGGCGTGCCAGTACTCGGCGAGGGCCTCGGCCAGCTGTACGGACAGGCCGTGCAGCTCCAGGTAGTCGCGGTAGGAGTTCGCCTCGAAGAGCTTCGCGGTCTCGCCGCCGATCTTCGAGCCGACGGTGACGACCTGGAGACCGATCACGTCCTTCTCGCCGGACTCCTCGGGGCGGAAGAAGTCCGCGAGGCAGAGGCGGCGGCCGCGGCGCTGGCGCGGGAAGGTGAAGCGGGTCCGCTCGGAGCCGTCCTCGTGGAGCAGGATCAGGTCGTCGCCCTTGGACACGCACGGGAAGTAGCCGTAGACGACGGCGGCTTCCAGGAGGTTCTCGGTGTGGAGCTTGTCGAGCCAGCCGCGCAGGTGCGGGCGGCCCTCGGTCTCCACCAGCTCCTCGTACGTCGGTCCGTCGCCGGCACGGGCCTGCTTCAGTCCCCACTGGCCCTTGAAGAGGGCGCCCTCGTCGAGCCAGGACGCGTACTCCTTGAGCTGGATGCCCTTGACGACCCGGGTGCCCCAGAAGGGCGGCTCGGGGACCGGGTTGTCGACGGCGACGTCGGAGCGGACGCCCTCCTCCGGCTCGTCGACCTCCAGGACCGCGGTGTCCCGCTTGGGCACCCGGCGCTGCTTCAGCTCGGGCAGGACCGCACCCGGGACACCGCGCTTGACCGCGATCAGCGCGTCCATCAGGCGCAGCCCCTCGAACGCGTCGCGGGCGTAGCGGACCTCGCCCTCGTAGATCTCGTGGAGGTCCTGCTCGACGTAGGCCCGGGTGAGGGCCGCGCCGCCGAGGATGACGGGGAAGTCGGCGGCCAGCTTGCGCTGGTTCAGCTCCTCCAGGTTCTCTTTCATGATCACGGTGGACTTGACCAGGAGGCCGGACATGCCGATGACGTCGGCCCGGTGTTCCTCGGCGGCTTCCAGGATCGCGGATACGGGCTGCTTGATGCCGAGGTTGACGACGTTGTAGCCGTTGTTGGACAGGATGATGTCGACGAGGTTCTTGCCGATGTCGTGGACGTCGCCGCGGACCGTGGCCAGGACGATGGTGCCCTTGCCCTCGGCGTCGGACTTCTCCATGTGCGGTTCGAGGTACGCCACCGCGGTCTTCATGACCTCGGCGGACTGGAGGACGAAGGGCAGCTGCATCTGGCCGGAGCCGAAGAGCTCGCCGACGACCTTCATGCCCTCCAGGAGGGTGTCGTTGACGATGTCGAGGGCCGGGCGGGTCTGCAGCGCCTCGTCGAGGTCGCTCTCCAGGCCGTTCTTCTCACCGTCGATGATGCGGCGCTGGAGTCGCTCTTCGAGCGGCAGGGCCAGGAGCTCCTCGGCCTTGCCCGCCTTCATGGACTTCGTGCTGACGCCCTCGAAGAGCTCCATGAGCTTCTGGAGCGGGTCGTAGTCCTCGGCGCGGCGGTCGTAGATCAGGTCGAGGGCGACCTTGACCTGCTCCTCCTCCAGGCGGGCGATCGGCAGGATCTTGGAGGCGTGCACGATCGCGGAGTCGAGGCCGGCCTTGACGCACTCGTCGAGGAAGACGGAGTTCAGCACGACACGGGCGGCCGGGTTGAGGCCGAAGGAGATGTTGGACAGGCCCAGCGTGGTCTGCACATCGGGGTGGCGCTTCTTCAGCTCGCGGATCGCCCCGATCGTGGCGATGCCGTCCCCCCGCGACTCCTCCTGCCCGGTGCAGATGGTGAAGGTCAGGGTGTCGATGAGGATGTCCGACTCCTGGATGCCCCAGTTGCCGGTCAGGTCCGCGATCAGCCGCTCGGCGACGGCGACCTTGTGCTCGACGGTGCGGGCCTGGCCCTCCTCGTCGATGGTCAGTGCGATCAGCGCGGCGCCGTGCTCCACGGCCAGCGCGGTGACCTTGGCGAACCGGGACTCGGGACCGTCGCCGTCCTCGTAGTTGACCGAGTTCAGGACGGCACGGCCGCCCAGCTTCTCCAGACCGGCCCGCAGTACGGGCAGCTCCGTCGAGTCCAGCACGATCGGGAGGGTGGACGCGGTGGCGAACCGGCCGGCCAGCTCCTCCATGTCCGCCACACCGTCGCGGCCCACGTAGTCGACGCAGAGGTCGAGCATGTGCGCGCCCTCCCGGATCTGGTCGCGGGCCATCTCCACGCAGTCGTCCCAGCGGGCTTCGAGCATGGCCTCGCGGAACTTCTTCGACCCGTTGGCGTTCGTACGCTCACCGATCGCGAGGTACGAGGTGTCCTGGCGGAACGGAACGGTCTGGTAGAGGGAGGCGGCACCCGGCTCGGGGTGCGCGGTGCGGGGGGTGACGGCCGCGCCGCGGACCCGCTCGACGACCTGGCGCAGGTGCTCCGGGGTCGTACCGCAGCAGCCGCCGACCAGCGAGAGGCCGTACTCCTGGACGAAGGTCTGCTGCGCGTCGGCGAGCTCGGCCGGGGACAGCGGGTAGTGCGCGCCGTCCTTGCCGAGCACGGGGAGGCCTGCGTTGGGCATGCAGGAGAGCGGGATGCGGGAGTGCCGGGCGAGGTAGCGCAGGTGCTCGCTCATCTCGGCGGGGCCGGTGGCGCAGTTCAGGCCGATGAGGTCGATACCGAGGGGCTCCAGGGCGGTGAGCGCCGCGCCGATCTCGGAGCCGAGCAGCATGGTGCCGGTCGTCTCGACGGTGACGGAACAGATCACGGGGAGGTCGGCTCCGGTGGCCTCCAGTGCGCGGCGGGCGCCGATGATGGAGGCCTTGGTCTGGAGCAGGTCCTGGGTGGTCTCGACCAGGAGGGCGTCGGCGCCGCCGGCGATCATGCCCTCGGCGTTCTGCTGATAGGCGTCGCGGAGCTTGGTGTACGGGGCGTGGCCCAGCGTCGGCAGCTTCGTACCCGGGCCCATCGAGCCGAGCACCCAGCGCTGCTGTCCGGTGGAGGCGGTGAACTCGTCGGCGACCTCGCGGGCGATGCGCGCGCCGGACTCGGAGAGCTCGAAGACCCGCTCGGGAATGTCGTACTCGCCCAGGGCCGCCAGGTTGGCGCCGAAGGTGTTCGTCTCGACGCAGTCCACGCCGACGGCGAAGTACTCCTCGTGCACCGAGCGCACGATGTCGGGGCGGGTGACGTTCAGGATCTCGTTGCAGCCCTCGAGGTTCTGGAAGTCCTCAAGACTCGGGTCCTGTGCCTGGAGCATGGTGCCCATGGCACCGTCGGCCACCACCACACGGGTGGCGAGCGCCTCGCGGAGGGCTTCGGCTCGGTTCCGGCTGTCGGCGGAAGGGGTCGGCGACGAGGCCATGGATGTACTCCCTGGGATGCGACGGCTGTCGGCTTTGCGCCTCCGGTGGAAGGCGCACCAGGCCAGCCTAGCCGGGCGGCGCCCGGGGCCGTCACTCCGTCCCACGGAGCGGACTGCATGCTGTGCGGGGGGATGTCCGGTTCGCAGCGGTGTCGCGGTTTTGCCGCGCGATCGAGCGAGGGTCGACATCGACCGATAGTGTTCAGCATTGTCGAACCAAGGTGGAGGAGTACGGCGCGATGGCCAAGAACATCCAGTCGCTGGAGCGGGCGGCGGCGATGCTGCGTCTGCTGGCAGGCGGCGAGCGTCGGCTGGGACTGTCCGACATCGCCTCTTCACTGGGCCTGGCCAAGGGCACCGCACACGGCATCCTGCGCACGCTCCAGCACGAGGGATTCGTCGAGCAGGACGCCGCGTCCGGCCGCTATCAGCTGGGCGCCGAGCTGCTCCGCCTGGGCAACAGCTATCTGGACGTCCACGAGCTGCGGGCCCGCGCGCTGGTCTGGACGGACGACCTGGCCCGCTCCAGCGGCGAGAGCACCCATCTCGGCGTGCTGCACCAGCAGGGCGTCCTCATCGTCCACCACGTGTTCCGCCCCGACGACAGCCGGCAGGTCCTGGAGGTCGGGGCCATGCAGCCGCTGCACTCCACAGCTCTGGGCAAGGTGCTCTCGGCGTACGACCCGGTGGCGCACACCGAGGCCCTGGAGGCCGAGCGGCAGCCCTTCACCCCGCGCACCGTCACCGACGCGCAGGAGTTCGAGGCGATGCTCGACCTGATCCGGGCGCGCGGCTGGGCGGCCGACGTGGAGGAGACCTGGGAGGGCGTGGCCGCGGTGGCCGCCCCGATCCACGACCGGCGGCGGATGCCGGTCGGCGCGGTGGCCGTGACCGGTGCCGTGGAACGGGTCTGCGCGGACGGGGAGCTGCGTCCGGAGCTGATCGCCGCGGTGCGCGACTGCGCGCGGGCGGTCTCCAGGGACCTGGGCGCCGGACGGTTCTGACCACTGCGGCGGACCGTGCCGGTAACGATCGAGTTATAGGCCACACAACTCTTGACGCCTGATTCACCTGGGGGAAGCATTGCCGTTCACCGGTCGGCATTGTCGAACACCAAACGGAAACAAGCGTTAGGGTGTGACAGCGCCAAGGGCCGGAAAACGCCCTCACACGAGGGCGCGGACCACCGGAGGGACCCGGGGTTCGGCTTCCCTGGACGAAGGACAAAGGAGTCGCGGGTGTCCAGCTCCGACATCTTCATCGGCGAGACCATAGGTACCGCCGTGCTCATCCTGCTCGGCGGCGGTGTCTGTGCCGCCGTCACTCTCAAGCGCTCCAAGGCGCAGAACGCCGGCTGGCTGGCCATCACCTTCGGGTGGGGTTTCGCCGTGCTGACCGGCGCGTATCTGGCCGGCGGCGTTTCGGGCGCGCATCTCAATCCGGCGGTCACGATCGGCCTCGCGATCAAGGGCGGCACCGAGTGGAGCGACGTACCGCTGTACCTCGGCTCCCAGCTGTTCGGCGCGATGATCGGCGCGGTGCTGGTCTGGCTGACGTACTACGGACAGTTCCGGGCGCATCTCACCGATCCGGAGATCCTGGCCGCCCACACGGGTGAAGAGGGCATGGTCGACAAGGCCTCCGCCCCGAAGGCCGGCCCGGTCCTGGGCATCTTCTCCACCGGCCCCGAGATCCGCCACGCCGTGCAGAACCTGGTCACGGAGATCATCGCCACCGTCGTGCTCGTCCTGGCGATACTCACCCAGGGCCTCAACAACGGCGGCGACGGTCTGGGCACGCTCGGCGCGCTGATCACCGCTCTGGTGGTCGTCGGTATCGGTCTCTCGCTCGGCGGCCCGACGGGCTACGCGATCAACCCGGTCCGCGACCTCGGCCCGCGTATCGTGCACGCGCTGCTGCCGTTGCCGAACAAGGGCGGTTCCGACTGGGGCTACGCGTGGATCCCGGTCGCCGGACCGCTCATCGGCGGCGCGATCGCGGGCGGGCTCTACAACGTCGCCTTCGCCTGAGCCGCGGGGCCCAGAGCCGTAACCCTCACGACCACACAGACCTCCGGGAGCACACCGTGACCGACGCACACACCACCGGCCCGTTCATCGCGGCCATCGACCAGGGCACCACCTCCAGCCGCTGCATCGTCTTCGACAAGGACGGCCGGATCGTCTCCGTCGACCAGAAGGAGCACGAACAGATCTTCCCGAAGCCGGGCTGGGTCGAGCACAACGCGACCGAGATCTGGGAGAACGTCCAGGAGGTCGTGGCCGGCGCCATCGTCAAGGCCGGCATCACCGCCGCCGACGTGAAGGCGATCGGCATCACCAACCAGCGTGAGACCACGCTGCTCTGGGACAAGAACACCGGTGAGCCCGTCCACAACGCCCTCGTCTGGCAGGACACCCGGACGGACGCGCTCTGCAAGGAGCTCGGCCGCAACGTCGGCCAGGACCGCTTCCGCCGCGAGACCGGTCTGCCGCTGGCCTCGTACTTCGCCGGCCCCAAGGTCCGCTGGCTGCTCGACAACGTCGAGGGGCTGCGCGAGCGCGCCGAGCGCGGCGACATCCTCTTCGGCACCATGGACTCCTGGGTCATCTGGAACCTGACCGGCGGCACCGACGGCGGCGTCCATGTCACCGACGTCACCAACGCCTCGCGCACGCTCCTGATGAACCTGCACGAGATGCAGTGGGACGAGCGGATCCTCCACTCGATGGAGATCCCGGCCGCGGTGCTCCCCGAGATCCGCTCCTCCGCCGAGGTGTACGGGAACGCCAAGGGCGGCGTGCTCGACGGGGTCCCCGTGGCGTCCGCGCTCGGTGACCAGCAGGCGGCCCTCTTCGGCCAGACCTGCTTCTCCGAGGGCGAGGCCAAGTCCACGTACGGCACCGGCACCTTCATGCTGATGAACACCGGTGAGACACCCGTCAACTCGTACAACGGACTGCTGACGACCGTCGGGTACCGGATCGGCGACCAGAAGCCGGTCTACGCCCTGGAGGGCTCCATCGCCGTCACCGGTTCGCTGGTGCAGTGGATGCGCGACCAGATGGGCCTGATCAAGTCGGCGGCCGAGATCGAGACCCTGGCGCTGTCGGTCGAGGACAACGGCGGCGCGTACTTCGTGCCCGCGTTCTCGGGCCTGTTCGCCCCGTACTGGCGCTCCGACGCCCGCGGCGTCATCGCCGGTCTGACCCGGTACGTCACCAAGGCGCACATCGCCCGTGCCGTCCTGGAGGCCACCGCCTGGCAGACCCGCGAGATCACCGACGCCATGACCAAGGACTCGGGGGTCGAGCTGACCGCCCTCAAGGTCGACGGCGGCATGACCTCCAACAACCTGCTGATGCAGACGCTCGCCGACTTCCTGGACGCACCCGTGGTGCGGCCGATGGTCGCCGAGACGACCTGCCTCGGCGCCGCCTACGCCGCCGGCCTCGCCGTCGGCTTCTGGCCGGACACCGACGCGCTGCGCGCCAACTGGCGCCGGGCCGCCGAGTGGACCCCCCGCATGGACGCGGACACCCGCGACCGCGAGTACAAGAGCTGGCTCAAGGCCGTGGAACGGACCATGGGCTGGATCGAAGACGAGGAGTAATCGACATGACCACCCTGCAGAGCGTCCCGGCCCTCGGGACCCACCCGGCCTCCGGCTCCCTCCCGAGCCGTGCCGAGACCCGGGAACAGCTGTCCAAGGCGGCGTACGACCTCCTGGTGATCGGTGGCGGCATTCTGGGCATCTCCACCGCCTGGCACGCCGCGCAGTCCGGGCTGCGGGTGGCCCTGGTGGACGCCGGCGACTTCGCCGGCGCCACCTCCTCCGCCTCCTCCAAGCTGCTCCACGGCGGTCTGCGCTACCTGCAGACCGGCGCGGTGAAGCTGGTCGCGGAGAACCACTTCGAGCGGCGCGCGGTGTCCCGTGAGGTCGCCCCGCACCTCGCCAATCCGCTCACCTTCTACCTGCCCGTCTACAAGGGCGGGCCGCACGGCGCGGCCAAGCTCGGCGCGGGCGTGTTCGCGTACTCGGCGCTCTCCGCGTTCGGCGACGGGGTCGGGCACGTCATCAGCCCGGCGCGGGCCCGGCGCGACGTGCCCGAGCTGCGTACCGACAACCTGAAGGCCGTCGCGGTCTACGGCGACGACCAGATGAACGACGCCCGGATGGCGCTGATGACCGTGCGCGCGGCCGTCGAAGCGGGTGCGGTCGTCCTCAACCACGCGGCGGTGACCGGGCTGCGGTTCACCAAGGGCCGGGTGACCGGCGCCGACCTCCAGGACCGCACGGACGGCACGGAGTTCGGCGTCAACGCCCGGCTGGTGCTGAACGCCACCGGGCCGTGGGTCGACCACCTGCGCAGGATGGAGAACCCGGACGCGGCGCCCTCCATACGCCTGTCCAAGGGCGCGCACCTCGTACTGAAGCGCACCCGCCCGTGGAAGGCCGCGCTGGCCACCCCGATCGACAAGTACCGCATCACCTTCGCCCTGCCGTGGGAGGACATGCTGCTCCTCGGCACGACGGACGAGGAGTACGAGGGCGATCCCGCGGATGTCGCGGTCACCGAGAAGGACACCGCGCAGATCCTCGACGAGGCGGCGTTCTCCATCCGGGACCAGCAGCTGTCACGCGATCTGATCACCTACTCCTTCGCCGGGCTGCGGGTGCTGCCCGGCGGCCCCGGCGACACCTCCAAGGCCAAGCGCGAGACGGTCGTCACCGAGGGCCGCGGCGGGATGCTGTCGGTCGCGGGCGGCAAGTGGACGACGTTCCGCCACATCGGCCGTACGGTGATGAACAAGCTGGCCGCGCTCCCCGGGCACCCGCTCGCCGAGGACATGGAGCCGATCGCGCACCTGCCGAAGAAGCTCCCGCTGCCCGGCATCGCCAACCCGAACGCGGTGGCGCACCGGCTGCTGGTCGACGGCGGCACGCCCGGCCCGCGGATGGCGGCCGACACCGCCCGGCATCTCGCCACCCACTACGGCTCGCTCTCCTTCGACATCGCCCGGATGGCGAACGAGAACCCGGCCCTGGCCGAGCGCATCCACCCGGACGCGCCGGAGATCTGGGCGCAGGTCGCCTACGCCCGGGACCACGAGTGGGCCGAGACGGCGGACGACGTGCTGCGCCGCCGCACCACGCTGACGATCCGGGGCCTGGCGACGGACGAGATCCGGGCCGGCGTCGAGTCGATGCTCGGCGACCGGGGCTGACGGGTCCTGACACGCGCCGAGGGGCGGCTCCCGCGCGGGAGGCGCCCCCCGGCGCGTGTTTCCGGGGCGCCCCGGTCCGGTGAACGCGCCATACGGCCGCCATACAGGCGCAATACGGGGCGAGGACAGTTGAGCCATGAAGTTCTCCGTGCTCTCCCTCATCGGCCACGCCCCGCACCCGCTCGACCACGACTCCCCTTCCCCGCCGAACGGTTCGAGGAAGTGATCGAAACCGGTGTCGTCGCGGAACGGCTGGGATTCGACGCCTACGCGATCGGCGAACGGCACGCCGGTCCCTTCCTCTCCTCCAGCCCGAGCGTGGTGCTCGGCGCGCCGGCGGCCCGTACCTCCACCATCCGGCTGCTGACCGGTGTCACGGTCGTCGCGATCCTCGATCCGGTGCGGGTGGCCGAGGACTTCGCGACGCTCGACCAGATCTCCAGGGGCCGCATCGAGCTCGTCGTCGGAAAGGGCGCGGAGGCCGGTCACTTCGGCCTCTTCGGGCTCGACGAGGAGCGGCAGTGGGACCTCCAGCGGGAGAAGCAGACCGAGACGCTCCAGCGGTTCGCGGAGGAGATCGCTCCGGTGGTACGCCGCGAGGCGCCGTCCACGCTCTGGGACTGACCCGGCGGACGTCCGCCGGGCCCGCACCCGGGACGGCCTGTGGCAGACCTCGCTCATCCGGCTCATCCGACCCGCATAATGAAGGGATACATCGGATGTCTGATTCCACTCCGGATCCAGGAGGACCGTCATGGCTGTCACCGACGAGGCGATCGAGAAGATCAAGGGAATGATCGTCTCGGGTGCGCTGCGCCCCGGCGACCGGCTCCCCAAGGAGAGCGAGCTCGCGGCGGAGCTCGGGCTCTCCCGCAACTCGCTCCGCGAGGCGGTGCGGGCCCTTTCGCTGATCCGCATCCTCGATGTGCGCCAGGGCGACGGCACGTATGTGACCAGCCTCGATCCGCAGCTGCTGCTGGAGGCGCTGAGTTTCGTGGTGGACTTCCACCGCGACGACACCGTGCTGGAGTTCCTCGCGGTCCGCAGGATCCTGGAGCCCGCCGCGACGGCGATGGCGGCCACCCGGATCAGCGAGGCCCAACTGGATTTGCTCAGCTCGCAGTTGGACGCACTGGGGGCGCAGCCCTCGGTGGAGGAGCTGGTCGCCTGTGATCTGGAGTTCCACCGCGGCATCGTGCAGTCGTCCGGGAACTCGGTGCTCTGCTCGCTGCTCGACGGGCTGTCGGGGCCGACGACCCGGGCGCGGGTCTGGCGCGGGCTGACGCAGGAGGACGCGGTCACCCGCACGCTCCACGAGCACCGGGCGATCGTGTCGGCGCTGCGGGACCGGGACGCGGAGGCTGCGCGGGCGTGGGCGACGGTGCATGTGGCGAGCGTGGAGCAGTGGTTGCGGTCGACGCTGTGACGCGGTCCGGGGCGGCCCCGGGGCTCGCCCCGGACCCCGGTCCTCAAACGCCGGACGGGCTGGATCTGCCCCGTCCGGCGTTCGGGAAGCGGGCCTCAGTCCTGCTTCTCGCCGCTCGCGAAGCGGGAGATGACCAGGGCGACGATGATGATCGCGCCGTTGAGGAACTGGTTCCACAGCGCCGGAACACCGCCGAGGGTCATCACATTGACCACCAGCTGGAGCGTCAGCACACCGGTCAGCGCGCCGAACAGGGTGCCGCGACCGCCCTTGAGGCTGATGCCGCCGATGACCGCCGCGGCGAACACCTGGAAGATCCAGCCGTTGCCCTGGGTCGCCGCGACCGATCCGTAGTGGCCGGTGTAGAGGATGCCCGCGAAGGCCGCCAGCAGGCCGCCGATGGCCAGCACGATCCAGGTGACCCGGTCCACCCTGATGCCCGCGGCGCGCGCCGCCTCCGGGTTGCCGCCGATGGCGTACAGCGATCGCCCGTGGCGCAGCCAGGCCAGCGCGGCGCCGCCGACGGCGAACAGGGCCAGGCAGATCCAGACGGCGGCCGGTGCGCCGAGCCACTCGCTCTTGCCGAGGTAGCGGAAGGACTCCGGGACGTCGGTGATGGACTTGCCCTCGGTGATCCCGATGTGGAGGCCGCGCAGCATGGTGAGCATGCCGAGTGTGGCGATGAAGCCGTTGACCCTCAGCTTCAGCATCAGGAAGCCGTTGACCGCGCCGATGGCGAGGCCCACCAGCAGGCAGAGCGGGATCGCCGACCAGGTGGGCAGCAGGCCGAGGCCCGCGAAGCGGCCGCCCTCGGAGGGCAGCACCAGCCACATCGCGACGACCGGCGCGATGCCGATCGTCGACTCCAGGGACAGGTCCATCCGCCCGCAGATCAGGATCAGCGCCTGGCCCAGCACCAGCAGGCTCAGCTCGGAGGACTGCTGGACGACACTGATCAGGTTTTCGGAGGTCAGGAACACCGGCGAGACGATGAACCCGATCAGCATCAGCACCAGGATCACCGGTACGAGCGAGAAGTCGCTCCATCTGATCAGCTTCAGCCGGTCCAGCGGCCTCTCGCCGGCCGGGGAGCCCTTCGGCCCGCTGTCGATGCCGTCGGCCGCCAGGGGCCGTACCGTGCCGGTCATTCCCTCTCCCCCACACCTTCCATGGCGGCGACGAGCTCCCCGTCGTTCCACCCGCTTGCGAATGTCGCGACCACGCGTCCGTGGAACAGGGCGAGCACCCGGTCGCAGACCCGCAGATCGTCCAGCTCGTCCGAGATGATCACTGCGGCGTTCCCCTCGTCGGCGACCCGTCGCACGACTCCGAGCAGCGAGTCCTTGGACTTGATGTCCACGCCCGCGGTGGGCCGGACGGCCACCAGCACGCTCGGCTCGCGGGCCAGCGCGCGGGCGACCACCACCTTCTGCTGGTTGCCGCCGGAGAGTCCGGAGACGGGCTGTTCGGGCCCCTGTGTCTTGATGTCCAGCGAGGCGATCACCGAGCGCGCGAACTCCCTGGTACGGGAGGGCAGTACGGTCCCCCACGGGCCGAGCTGGTCGGTGACCGTGAGGGTGGCGTTCTCGGCGACGCTGCGTTCCAGGACGAGGCCCTGGTCGTGCCGGTCCTCGGGGATGTAGCCGATCCCGGCGTCCAGCGCGTGCGGCACGCTGCCGGAGCGCACGGCCCTGCCGTGCACGCGAACCGTGCCGCCGCCCGCCTTCCGCATGCCGGCCAGGGTCTCGCCCAGGGCCGTGTTGCCGCTGGCGGCGGAGCCGGCGAGGCCGAGCACCTCGCCGGGGCGGACCTCCAGGTCCAGTGGTTCGAACTGGCCCTGGACGGTGAGCCCTTCGGTACGCAGCACGGGTTCGGCCGACTCGTCCGGTGCCGCGGCACCGTCACCGCCCGCGTGCCAGGCGGTGGCGCCGGCGGACTGCTCGCCGGTCATCGCCGCCACCAGCTCCGCCTTGGCGATGTCGGCGACCGGGGCGGTCAGCACATGGCGGGCGTCGCGGTAGACGGTGACCGCCGTGCACAGTTCGTACACCTCCTGCAGATGGTGGGAGATGAAGAGGAACGCCACTCCCTGGGCCTGCAGTTCGCGCAGCTTGCCGAAGAGCCGTCCGATGCCCCGGGCGTCGAGCTGGGCGGTCGGCTCGTCGAGCACGATCAGCCGGGCACCGAAGGACAGCGCCCGGGCGATCTCGACGAACTGCCGCTGCTCGACGGCGAGGTCGCGCGCCCGGGTGCTGGGATCGACCTGGACGCCGTAGTCGGCCAGCAGCCGCTCGGCGCGTCTGCGGAGCCTGCCCCAGCTGATCCAGCGGGCGTTGTCGTCGAAGCGGTTGAGGAAGAGGTTCTCCGCGACGGTCAGGTCCGGGACGACCATGGACTTCTGGTAGACACAGGCGATCCTGGACTGCCAGGCCGCGGTGTCACCGAAGGCGGGCGCGGGCTCCCCGCCGAAGGCGACCGTGCCCGCGTCCGCCTTGTGGAGTCCGGTCAGAACACTGACCAGCGTCGACTTGCCCGCGCCGTTGCGCCCGACCAGGGCGTGGGACTCGCCCGGCTGCACGGTGAGCCGGACCCCGTCGAGCGCCACGGTGGGCCCGAAGCGTTTGACAACGCCTTCCGCCTGTACGGCAGGTGGTGCCTGGTCCATGGCTAGCTCTTCTTCTCCAGCTGGTTGGCCCACAGCTTCGGGTCGTCGACGTTGTCCTTGGTCACCAGCGGCGAGGGGAGCTGGTCCTCGAAGCCGTTCGGGATCTTGATGATGTTGGAGTCGTGGTCGGTGGGGCCTTCCTTGAAGGTCTTGCCGTCCAGGGCCGCCTTGGCGTAGTACAGCGCGTACTTCGCGTACAGGTCGGCGGGCTGGGAGATCGTCGCGTCGATCTTTCCGGCCTTGATGGCGTCGAACTCCTCGGGAATGCCGTCGTTGGAGATGATCGTGATGTGCCCCGGCGTACCGGCCGGCTTCAGCAGCTCCTTCTGCTCCAGGAGGGCGAGGGTGGGCTGCAGGAAGACACCGCCGGCCTGCATGTAGATGCCGTTGATGTCGGGGTTGGCGGCCAGGGTGGCCTGGAGCTTGGCGGAGGCGACGTCGCCCTTCCAGTCGGTGGCCAGCTCGAAGACCTTGATGCCGGGGAAGTCCTTGTCCATGCAGGCCTTGAACGCCTCGGACCGGTCGCGGCCGTTGATCGAGGAGAGGTCGCCCTGGAACTCGACGACCTTGCCCTTGCCCTTCAGCTGCTCGCCGAGGTACTTGCAGGCGTTGGTGCCGTACGCCTTGTTGTCGGCGCGCACCACCATGTAGATGTCGCCCTTGTCGGGGCGGGTGTCGACGCTGACGACCGGGATCTTCTTCTCGTTCAGCATGTTGAGCGACTCGGCGATCGCGCCGGTGTCCTGCGGTGCCATCACGACGGCCTTGGCGCCCTGGTCGGTGAAGGTCTGGACGTTGGCGACCAGCTTGCCGATGTCGTTCTGGGAGTTGGTCAGCGGCAGCGCCTTGACCTCGCCCTCCTCGACGCCCTTCTCCACGTAGTTCTGGTACGAGTTCCAGAAGTCGCTGTCGCTGCGCGGCAGGTCGATCCCCACCTTCCCGCCGCCCGCTCCGTCGTCGGTCGACTCGCGGTTGCAGCCCGCGAGGGCGGTGACTGCCAGCAGTACGGCGCAGGCCGCCGCACTCGTCGTACGCACTCTCATTGGTGTCCCGTCCTTTGTGAGTACCGGCTCGGAGCTCTGTCGGCAAAGCGGAGGTGCATCGTGCGCGGGGGTGCGGCCCCATGACGCGGCTAGGACCGCTCCCCCGGTCAGCTCTCGGCGGGGCGCAGGCGCAGCCCCTGCATGCCGCCGTCGACGGCCAGGGCCGTGCCGGTGACCGAGGCGGCGGCGGGGCTCGCGAGGTAGACGATCGCGGCGGCGACCTCGTCGGCCGACACCAGTCGTCCCAGCGGCTGGCGGGCGTTGAGCGCGGCCCGCTCGGCGTCCGGGTCGTCGGCCTGGCCGAGGAGCCGGCCGATCCACGGGGTGTCCGCGGTGCCGGGGTTCACGCAGTTGACCCGGATTCCCTCGCGGACGTGGTCGGCGGCCATCGCCAGGGTCAACGAGAGGACCGCACCCTTGCTCGCGCTGTACAGGGCGCGCTGCGGCAGCCCGGCGGTGGCCGCGATGGAGCAGGTCTGGGTGATCGAGACGGCGCCGGGGCGGTCGGCCGCGGCGCGCCGCAGATGGGGCAGGGCGTGCCGGGCGGTGCGGACCATGCCGAGGACGTTGATGTCCAGGACCCGGGTCCACTCGTCGTCGGCGTTGTCCTCGACCGTGCCGATGGAGCCGATGCCCGCGTTGGAGACGACGGTGTGCAGTGCGCCGAGTTCGGCGGCGGCGCGGTCGACCGCCTCGCGCACGGCCTCGTCGTCGGTGACGTCCGCCTTGACGGCGAGGGCGCCCGCGGGGGCGCCGGCGGTCTCCCGGTCCAGTACGGCCACCCGTGCGCCGCGCGCCAGCAGCATGGTCGCGACGGCGGCCCCGATGCCGGAGGCGCCGCCCGTGACCAGGGCGCCCATTCCCTCGAAGTCGCTCGTTGTGGTCATCGGTTGGCCTCCTCGGTGCGGCGGGCCTGCCATACGGCGCCCTCCGGATAGCGGTGTGCGGCGATCGACTCGGGGAGCATCCGGGCGGAGAAGCCCGGGGAGCTCGGCGCGGTGTAGCGGCCGGCCTCGATCACGGTGGGGTCGGCGAAGTGCTCGTGGAGATGGTCGACGTACTCGATCACGCGGTTGTCCCAGCTGCCGGAGACCGCCACGTAGTCGAACATCGAGAGGTGCTGCACCAGCTCGCAGAGTCCTACCCCGCCCGCGTGCGGGCAGACCGGTACGCCGTACTTCGCGGCGAGCAGCAGGATCGCGAGGTTCTCGTTGACGCCCGCGACGCGGGCCGCGTCGATCTGGACGAAGTCGACGGCGCCGGCCTGGAGCAGCTGCTTGAACACGACCCGGTTGGCGACGTGTTCGCCGGTGGCGACCTTGACCGGCTGTCCGGCCCGGACGGCGGCGTGGCCGAGGATGTCGTCGGGGCTGGTCGGCTCCTCGATCCAGTGCGGGTCGTACGGCGCGAGCGCGGTCATCCACTCGACCGCGTCCGTGACGTCCCAGCGCTGGTTGGCGTCGACGGCGATCCGGATGCCGGGGCCGACCGCGTCACGGGCCAGGGCGAGCCTGCGGACGTCGTCGTGGAGGCTGCCGCCGACCTTCAGCTTGATCTGGGTGAAGCCGTCGGCGACCGCTTCCTTGGCCAGCCTGACCAGCTTGTCGTCGCTGTAGCCCAGCCAGCCGGGCGAGGTGGTGTACGCCGGGTATCCCTCGGCGCGCAGCCGTGCGGCGCGCTCGGCCCGGCCCGGTTCGGCGGCCCGCAGGATCGCCAGGGCCTCGTCGGGGGTGAGGGCGTCGCTGAGGTAGCGGAAGTCGACGAGGGAGACGAGTTCCTCGGGCGTCATCCCGGCGAGGAACTCCCAGACGGGTCTGCCCGCCAGCTTGGCCGCCAGGTCCCAGGCGGCGTTGACGACCGCGCCGGCCGCCATGTGCATCACGCCCTTCTCCGGGCCGAGCCAGCGCAGTTGGGAGTCGTGGGTGAGCTCGCGGTGCAGTGCGGCGAGATCGGCCGCGGTGCGGGGCGCCGGGCGCCCCACCAGGTAGGGGCGCAGCGCGTCGATGGCGGCGGCCATCACTTCGTTGCCGCGCCCGATGGTGAAACAGAAGCCATGTCCCTCGATGCCGCCGCTGCCGCTGTCCGGGCCGTCCGTGCGGTCGGGGACATCGGTACGCAGTACGACGTAGGCAGCCGAGTAGTCGGGATCGGGGTTCATGGCGTCCGAGCCGTCCAGTTGTTCCGAGGTCGGGAAACGGATGTCGTGGACCTCGAAATCCGTGACGGTCTGACTCATGTGCGCCCCCAGGGGAATAACATCGGACCTCTGTTCTGGTCATCCGATGTATAGCGCCATCTGCGCGCCAACGTCCAGGGCTTGATCGAAATTTGCCGGACACAGCTCGGATGTATCCATAATCTGATGCCCTGATTCGACCGGTGATGCACCCTCGTGGGCCGGGTTCGCCCGGCTGTGCGCGGAGACTGCGGCACGAGTGGCCGAAAGCCGTAAGGTTGATGGGTACACAAGGGAACTTCGGAAGGAGGCCTGGGTGATCGAGCTCGAGGGGGTTCCCGAGCTGATCGACCCGGTCATGGTGGCCGCGTTCGAGGGGTGGAACGACGCAGGGGACGCCGCCTCCACGGCGGTGGCGCACCTGGACCGGGAGTGGAAGGGGGAGGTGTTCGCGGCGCTGGACGCCGAGGACTACTACGACTTCCAGGTCAACCGGCCGACGCTCTGGCTGGACGGCGGGGTGCGCAAGATCACCTGGCCGACCACCCGGCTATCCGTGGTCCGTGTCGGCGGGGACAAGCCCCGCGATCTCGTCCTGGTCCGCGGTATCGAACCATCCATGCGCTGGCGCTCGTTCTGCAACGAGATCCTGGGCTTCGCCCATGAGCTGGGGGTGGAGATGGTGGTGATCCTGGGCGCCCTGCTCGGCGACACCCCGCACACCCGCCCGGTGCCGGTCAGCGGAGTCACCTCCGACCCGGACCTGGCGCGGACCATGGACCTGGAGGAGACCAGGTACGAGGGACCGACGGGCATCGTCGGCATCCTCCAGGAGGCCTGCACGCACGCGGGCGTGCCCGCGGTGAGCCTGTGGGCGGCGGTGCCGCACTATGTGTCGCAGCCGCCCAACCCGAAGGCCACGCTCGCGCTGCTGAACCGCCTGGAGGACCTCATCGGTCTGCGCATCCCGCTGGGCGAACTGCCTGAGGACGCGCGCGCCTGGCAGCTCGGCGTCGACCAACTGGCCGCCGAGGACAGCGAGGTGGCCGAGTACGTGCAGACGCTGGAGGAGGCCCGGGACACCGCCGAGCTTCCCGAGGCGAGCGGCGAGGCCATCGCCCGGGAGTTCGAGCGCTATCTGCGCCGCAGGGACATCGGTCCGGGCCAGGCCCCTGGCGGGCACGCGACGGAGAGCGGCGACACCTCGTATCTCCGCGACACCTCCAGCGGCCGCACCCGTCCACCGAAGCCGCTGCGCCCCGAGACCGGACCCGGCACACCGCCCGCGGGCGGGCCCGGCCGGAAGCCGACGGGCGGCCGGGAGAGCGACGACTACGGCGACGGCGACGGGCCGCAGGGTTCGTCGGAGGACTCCCCGGAGGACTGACGCTCCCGGGAGGGCCGACGGGACCGGTGGAGCGCCGGGCGGGTACGCCACCGCCCGGCGCCCCCTCACTGCCGGGGACATTCAGGAACAGCTGAACCGGGCCGCCGCCCAGTCCCCGTGGTCACCGGTCTTGGAGCCGTTGGTGTCCGTGACCTTCAGGTGCACATGGCGCGCACCGTCGAGTTTCACGTCGACCGGCACGGTCGCCGAGGCTCCGGTCACCTTCGGCGAGGTCCACAGCACCTTGCCGTCCGCCTCGACGGAGAAAGCCACTTCGCCGTAGCCGTTGATCTCGTCGTCGATCCCCGCGTCGGCGGTGAACGCGGTGCAGCGCCCGCCGAGATAGACCTCGATGCCGGGGTCGGCGTGGGTACCGATCCCCTTCTCGTACGTCTTCCCGGCGAGGGTCAGCGGGTGCCCGTCGCTCGCGCCGGACTCGCCGTTGCTGCGGTCCCGTTCGGCCGGTCCGTAGCCGTTGGTGGACTTCAGCCACACCAGATCGCTCGCCCAGGCCTCGCCGGTGGGCGGCGGTGGCATCACCCCGGTCGCGAACCGCTGCGTGGCGGTCCTGGATTCGCCTGCCGAGCGGTAGCGGACGAGTGCGGTGATCCGTGCCTCTCCCGCCGTGGCGTCCTTGGCGGGGGTGAGGGACACCTCGACCCGCCGGGTGGTGCCCGCCGGGATCCGGTCCACCG
This sequence comes from Streptomyces atratus, assembly GCF_900119365.1. Classification (GTDB taxonomy): domain Bacteria; phylum Actinomycetota; class Actinomycetes; order Streptomycetales; family Streptomycetaceae; genus Streptomyces; species Streptomyces atratus_B. Next base: position 206,838 of record NZ_FPJO01000003.1, on the reverse strand, counting down.
TCGCGGTCCGGGCGACCTGCCAGCCCTCGGGGACCTCCAGGCCGACCTGGGCGTCCGTCACATCGGCGCTGCCCGCGGTGACGTCGACGGCGGGCGGACCATGCCGACGCCGGTCTTCGTCGCCTCGTGCGCGTAGGAGTACTGGTAGGGCAGCAGCGACTCCTTGAGCTTGAGGTAGTCGCGGTTGATGGTGGTGTACGGCTCCCCGTACCGGAAGGGCTGCTTGTCGCTGGCCGCCCAGCCGTCCATCGTCATCGTGGTCCCCAGGAACATCTTCCACTGGAGGTCACGGGTGTACGTCTTGGCGCTGCCGCCGAAGATGCCGTCGACGTCGCCGGTGGTGTAGGCGAGGCCGGACATCGTGGCGCCCGCGTAGGTCGGGATCTGCCAGCGGATGTAGTCCCAGGTGCCGTACTGGTCGCCGGACCACTGCACTCCGCAGCGCTGCGCGCCCGCCCAGCTCTCGGGGGCGTAGGTGAAGCCGCGGGCGTCGCTGTTGTCCTCGATGCCCCGGTACGCGTCCTTGCAGCCGTCCAGGGCGAACTTGTAGCCGGCGCCGACCCAGGCGACGTCCAGCTTGGCGACCCGCTGGCCGGCCTTGACCTGGTCGGCGATCTTGTCGATGCCGTCCTGGGTCCACAGGCCGAGCTGCATGCCGCGGTCCTGGAGGCCCTCGGCGGTCTCGGCGAGGTCCTCGTGACCGCAGCCGTAGCCGTCGTTGACGAGCATCCAGCCGTTCGGCATGTCGTTCTCGACGTAGCCGTCGGCGACCTTCAGGGCGTCCAAGGTGTGGCGCTCACCACAGTTGGCTGACCCACGCCTCGGCGGCACCGGCCTTCAGGTGGTACACGGCTCCGTCGGCGGAGAATCCGGTGAGATCGCCGGCCGTGGTGTCCGGTTCGGCGCGCCGGCCTGGGCCGCGCCGGGGCCCGCGAGGACGGCGAGCAACCCCAGCAAGGCTGCAACTGCCGCCGTTCTGATGCGCGTTGATGATTGCATAGAGCGCTTTTAGCGTAGCATCGAGCACTTGACCATGGATAAAACGGAACCGGCCCTGAACTTCGTCGAGAAGTCCAAGGCCGGTCCGTCCGGAACGTCCGGTGGATATCAGCGGGTTACCACCCTGGGCGGCGCTACAGCGCGACGCCCAGCAGCGCGTCGACGGTGCGCGAGACGAGGCCGGGCGCGCCCTCGTCCGTACCGCCCTCGGCGTTCTGGCGCTCGGCCCAGCGGTCCACGGCGGCCAGCGCGGCCGGCGCGTCCAGATCGTCGGCGAGGGCCTCGCGGACCTCGTCGACCAGGGCTTCGGCGGGCAGACCGTCGGGGCGGGAGACCGCGGACCGCCACCGGGCGAGCCGCTCCACCGCGTCGGCGAGCACCTGGTCCGTCCACTCCCAGTCGGACCGGTAGTGGTGGGACAGCAGCGCCAGCCGGATCGCCGCCGGGTCCACGCCGTCGCGGCGCAGCTTCGAGACGAAGACCAGGTTGCCCCGGGACTTCGACATCTTCTCGCCGTCCAGGGCGACCATTCCGGCGTGCACATAGGCCTGGGCGAAGGGGTACTCGCCGGTCAGCACCTGGGCGTGCGAGGCACCCATCTCGTGGTGCGGGAAGGCGAGGTCGGACCCGCCGCCCTGGACGTCGAAGCCCATGCCGAGGTGGTCCAGGGCGATGGCGACGCACTCGATGTGCCAGCCGGGCCGGCCGGGGCCGAGCGAGGCGCCGTCCCAGCTCGGCTCGCCCTCACGGGCGGCCATCCAGAGCATCGGGTCGAGGGGGTTCTTCTTGCCGGGGCGCTCCGGGTCGCCGCCGCGCTCGGCGGAGAGCAGCCGCATCGCCTCGGCGTCGAGGTGGGAGACCCCGCCGAAGTGCGGGTCGGTCTCGACGGAGAAGTACACGTCGCCGTCGAGCTCGTAGGCGGCGCCGGCGTCGCGGAGCCGTTCCACCAGCGGAACGATGCCGGGTATCGCCTCCACGGCACCGATGTAGTGCTTCGGCGGAAGCATGCGCAGGGCAGTCATGTCCTCGCGGAACAGGGCCGTCTCGCGCTCGGCGAGCTCGGTCCAGTCCTGCCCGTCGCGCACGGCCCGCTCCAGCAGCGGGTCGTCCACATCGGTCACGTTCTGGACGTAGTGAACCTGCCGCTTGGTGTCGAGCCACACGCGCTGAACGAGGTCGAACGCGTTGTAGGTCGCCGCATGACCCATGTGGGTCGCGTCGTACGGCGTGATGCCGCAGACGTAGATGCGGGCGACGGGACCGGGGTCAAGGGTGATCCGTCCGCCGGTCGCGGTGTCGTGGATCCGAAGGTCGCGGCCCTTGCCAGGCAGGGCGGGGACCTCAGAAGCGGGCCAGGCATGCATGCCACGAGCGTAACCGGATGCATGTTCCGGATACGAACCGGATACCGGATCCTGTCCGAAGAGGCGGTCTTGCGCCGTGCGGCCCCATCTGCTTCCGGGGGCGGCCCCGGAACCGCGCTCCGCCCTCCTCGGACACCACGTAACCCCTGCTCCGCTCAGACCGGCGGCCAGGGGATCGACGGCCATTCCCCGCTCGGCTCCGGGTGCCGCCCCGTCGCCCTCAGCCCCGCCACGCGGCCCCGCAACGCCTCGATCTCGACCTCGGTGATCAGCTCGCCCAGCCGGGTGACGAGCGGGGCCCCGGGCGCGAGCTCCGTCCCCAGCCGCTCGACGACCTCGACGGCCTCGGCCGTCAGTGGCTCCCCCGCCCACCCCCAGAGCAGCGTGCGCAGCTTGTCGTCGGCGTTGAAGGTCACACCGTGGTCGATGCCGTAGAGCCGGCCGCCGGGTGCGGGCAGCAGATGGCCGCCCTTGCGATCGCCGTTGTTGATCACGGCGTCGAGGACGGCCAGCCGCCGCAGCCGCGCGTCGTCCGCGTGGACCAGCAGGGCCGTCCTCCCCCCGCCGACCTCGGCGTGGGCAACGGCCTTCCAGCCCTCCCCGGGCTCCTCGTCCTCGACCAGCGCGAGCAACGGGGGCTCGGCCGCCCCGTCGTCCTCGTCGTCTTGGGGTTCCGCGTCGATCCACAGCTGGCACATGCCCTCGCCGTACGGACCGTCCCGCAGCACGGTGGGCGGCACGAGGCCCCAGCCGGTCGCCTCGGAGATCTCGTACGCGGCGACCTCGCGCTCGGCGAGCGTGCCGTCCGGGAAGTCCCACAGGGGCTGTTCGCCGGCCACGGGCTTGTAGACGCAGGCCGCCTCCTCGCCGTCGCGCGCGACCGTGCAGTACAGCACGGCGTTGGAGGCCTCGCGTATCTGTCCGAGGACGGTGAGCTCCCCCTCGGTGAGCAGGGCGACCAGCTCGGTGCCGGTCAGGCTCCGCGACGGTATCCGTTCTGGCGCGGGCATACGTGTCCTTCCGGGTCGAGCGGGAGGCTGCACAGCGGGCACGGCGGACGCCCGGCGTTCACCACGTCCAGGGCCCGTTTGGCGAAGGCCCGGGCCTGTGCGCCGCTGAGGCGGACCCGGAGCATCGGCGGACCGTTCTCCTCGTCCTGGAGCAGCCGCTCCTCGGCCTCGGCGAGATCCTCGTCGGAGTCCACGTCCAGCTCGACCAGCGCCTGCGCCTCGACGATCATGCGCTGTTCCTCGCCGTCCCAGGCCAGCGCCATCGTGCCGACCCGGAACTCCTCCTCGACGGGGACGTCCAGGGGCGCGGTGTCGGTGACGTCCATCGGCGCCACGGCGGGCACCGGGGAGTTTCCGCCGGTCCGCCGCACCACTTCGTCGAGCAGTTCGTCGATCCGCTCGGCGAGTGCGGCGACCTGGGTCTTCTCCAGAGCCACGCTGGTGACACGTCCGCCTGAGGATGCCTGCAGGAAGAACGTACGGCGTCCAGGCAACCCGACCGTACCGGCCACGAAGCGGTCCGGGGGGTCGTAGAGGAACACCTGACGGGACACGTCCTGTCTCCCTTGAGATCGACGGTGGATGAGGGCGGCCGGGGCCGCGGGAGGTTCCCCGGGGCAAGGCGCCTACGGAGCGTCCACCCTACTGCGCGAAGCGATCACGGCGCCCCAGCGCCGCCGCCGACAGCCGCGTCGGCGTCCGCCTCCGGGCGCCCGCCGTGGTCCGCCGGGCCGGACTGCTCGCGCGGCGCCAGCGATCCGAGGTCCCCGGTGTCGCCGAGCCGGAGCAGGAAGGGCCGCAGTCTGGTGTAGCGGATCGCGGTGACCGAGCAGGGGTCGGCGTGGATCCGCTGGAAGAGGTCGAGGTGCATGCCGAGCGCGTCGGCGACCAGCGCCTTGATGATGTCGCCGTGCGAGCACATCACGTAGACGGCGTCGTCGCCGTGCCCGGCCTCGATGCGGGCGTTCCAGTCCCGCACCGCGTCGACCGCGCGCGCCTGCATGCCGCGCATCGACTCGCCGCCGGGGAACGCCGCGGCCGACGGATGCTGCTGCACGACGCCCATCAGCGGTTCGTCGGCGAGTTCCGCGAGCTTGCGCCCCGACCAGTCGCCGTAGTCGCACTCGCTGATCCGCTCCTCGGTGTGCAGTTCCAGCTCCGGCCGGGCGGCGAGCAGCGGCCGCAGGGTCTCCCGGCAGCGCTGCAGGGGGCTGCTGACGGCCGCGGCCAGCGGCAGCCCGGCGAGCCGTCCGGGCAGTGCCGCGGCCTGTTCGGCACCGCGCTCGTCGAGCGCGACACCCGGGGTGCGGCCCGCGAGCACCCCGGCCGTGTTGGCGGTGGAGCGTCCATGGCGTACGAGGATCAGGGTGGGCATAGGGGCCAGCGTAGGCCGCCGCCGCCGATGAGGTGCGCCCAGGACCGCGGCAGGGAAGAATGCGCGCCGTGATCGTGGACTGTGCCATCTACCGGGACGGGCGCCGCACCGACGGCCCCGCCGACCTCTCCGACGCCCTCGACGAGGCACGGGCCACCGGGGACGCGTTCCTCTGGATCGGGCTGCACGAGCCGACGGAGAAGGAGTTCGAGCTCGTCAGCAGCGAGTTCGGACTGCATCCGCTGGCGGTGGAGGACGCGCTGAGCGCACACCAGCGTCCCAAACTGGAGGTGTACGACGACTCGCTGTTCGCCGTCATCAAACCGGTGGTGTACGAGCAGGCGAGCGACACGGTCACCGCCGACGAGCTGATGGCCTTCATCGGCGATTCGTTCGTCGTGACCGTTCGGCACGGGGAGGGCGCGCCGCTCGCGGCGGTGCGCCGCCGGCTGGAGGCCGAGCCCGAGGTGCTCAAGCACGGGCCGACCGCGGTGCTGTACGCGATCAGCGACGCCGTCGTCGACCACTACATAGTGGTCGCGGGCGAGCTCCAGGTCGATCTGGAGGAGCTGGAGACCGAGGTGTTCGCGCCGACCGGCGTCGGCGACACCAAGAGCACCGCGTCCCGCATCTACACCTTCAAGCGGCAGATCCTGGAGTTCCGCCGGGCCGCCGGGCCGCTGAGCGCCCCCATGGCCCGGCTGGCGAGCGCGGACGTGCCGTTCGTCCACGAGCACTCGCAGCCGTTCTTCCGCGACGTCGGCGACCATCTGACGCGCGCCAACGAGTACGTGGAGGGCCTGGACCGGCTGCTCTCCGACATCCTCTCGGCCCATCTGGCCCAGGTGGGCGTGCGGCAGAACGACGACATGCGCAAGATCTCGGCCTGGGCGGCGATGGCCGCCGTGCCGACGATGGTGGCGGGGATCTACGGCATGAACTTCGAGCACATGCCGGAGCTCCGCTGGGTGTGGGCCTATCCGGCGGTGATCGCGCTGATGGCCGCCGTGGTCTTCGGGCTGTACCGGCAGTTCAAGCGCCGCGGCTGGCTCTGACGGACGGGCCGACGCGCCGCCCGGTTCAGGCGGGGCCGAACTCCGGCGCGGCGGGACCGCCCAGCGCGTCGCGCCGCTCGGGCTGCTCCAGGCTCACCATCCGCCGCCACCCCACGAACCGTTCGTACGCGTAGACGCCGTGGATCCCGGCGGCCAGCACCGCCGCCCTGGCCCGGGACCAGCCCAGGATGCGGCCCATGTGGTCCATCACGGCGAGGCTGACGTCGCGGTACACCCGGATCTCGGCGAGCGCGCACTCGCGCAGGATGCGCTGGATGGTGCGGCCGTGTCCGGCCCGGGCGAAGCGGAGCAGCTCCTCGTGGCAGTACGCCAGGTGGTTGTCCTCGTCGTCCGAGATCATTTTCACGGCGCGGCCGAGGTCGGGGTGGTCGGCGAAGTGCTTGCGCAGCAGGGCCATCTGCTCGGAGGCGCGCTGCTCGGTGACCCGGCTGTGGGCGAGGTAGGTGATGATGTCGCGCTCGGAGAGCCGCTCCTCGCCCCGCAGCTGCTCATGCGCGAGGCCGATGCCGTGCTTCTCCAGCAGCATCGTGTAGTCGGTCTCGTGCGGGACCTCCACGGGCCGCAGCCCGCGCTTCCTCAGCAGCGCGCTGAAGATCCTGCCGTGCTTGTCCTCGTCGGCGCCGTGCCGTGCGATCTTGGGCGCCAGGGCGCGCTGGCTCTCGGGCACCAGGGCGGCGATGCGGCCGTTCTCCCAGCCGCCCTGGGACTCTCCGCCGGCCGCGATGGAACAGAACAGCCGGAACGACTCGTCGTCGTCGAGAATCTCCTGGAACAGGATCCTTGCCGAGAGCATCACTGCCACCTCCGTGCGCATCCGCCGAGCGACAGTCAAGTGCGGCACACCCACCCGGGCAACAGGAACGGGCCCCGGCTACGCCGGATGGGGCGCGTGCCGCCGTAACCGCCGGGCCGTGCGCGCGTTGATATGCGTAACGGCCGTGGCGGGGAGGCCCCGAGCCCCCACCACGGCCGCAGTGCCGCTCCCGGGAGCGGCGGAGCCCCGTTATGCGAGCCCGGAGCGCTCCAGCGCCTCGGTGCCGGCCCGCAGGGCCGTGAGCCGCTCCTCGAGGGTGAACCCGGCCGGGGCCAGGGTCAGCGTCGTGACACCCGCGGCGGCGTAGGCCTGCATCCGCTCGGCGATCCGCTCGACCGGGCCGAGCAGCGCGGTCTGGTCGATCAGCTGGTGCGGCACCGCGGCGGCGGCGCCGTTCTTGTCGCCGGACAGGTACTTGTCCTGGATCTCGGCCGCTTCCTTCTCGTAGCCCATGCGCTGCGCGAGCTGGTTGTAGAAGTTCTGCTTGCGGCTGCCCATGCCGCCCACGTACAGGGCGGTGTACGGACGGAAGATGTCCGCGAGACCGTTGACGTCGTCGCCGACGGCGAGCGGCAGGGTCGGGCAGACATCGAAGCCCTCCATGGTCAGGCCGGCCTTCTCGCGGCCCGCCCGCAGGTACTTCATCGCGGTGTCCTCAAGGTGCTCGGCAGAGGGGAAGATCAGCAGCGCGCCGTCCGCGATCTCGCCGGTCTGCTCCAGGTTCTTCGGGCCGATCGCGGCGATGTAGAGCGGGATGTGCTCGCGCTGCGGGTGGACGGTCAGCTTGATGGGCTTGCCCGGACCGTCCGGCAGCGGCAGCGTCCAGTGCTGTCCCTCGTACGAGAGCCGCTCGCGGGACATCGCCCTGCGGACGATCTCGACGTACTCCCGCGTGCGGGACAGCGGCTTGTCGAACTTGACGCCGTACCAGCCCTCGGAGACCTGCGGTCCCGACACGCCGAGGCCGAGCCGGAACCGGCCGCCGGAGAGCGAGTCGAGGGTGGCTGCGGTCATCGCCGTCATGGCGGGCTGGCGGGCCGGGATCTGCATGATCGCGGAGCCGACGTCGATGGACTCGGTCCGGGCGGCGACCCACGAGAGCACGGTCGGCGCGTCGGAGCCGTACGCCTCGGCCACCCAGCAGACGTCGTAGCCGAGCCGGTCGGCCTCCTGGGCGACGGCGAGGTTGTCGCCGTCCATTCCCGCGCCCCAGTAACCGAGATTGATGCCGAGCCGCATAGCCGCTCCCCTTACCGATCAGTAACGTTCCTGGGTTCCGGACTCTAGCGCGCGGCGACGTGATCCGGCAGGGGCGACTTGACGCCGGGTTGTCCACAGGCTTCCGCCGAGTGGGGTTCTGGCCAGTAATCTCAGCCCCCATGGAGCAGAGGCATCTCGGCCGCACCGGCCTTCGAGTGTCCCGGATCGGGCTCGGCACCCTCACCTGGGGCCGGGACACCGATGAGCACGACGCCGCCGAACAGCTGAAAGCCTTCTGGGAGGCGGGCGGCACACTGGTCGACACGGCCGATGCGTACGGCGGCGGGGAGGCCGAATATCTGCTCGGGCAGCTCGTCGGCGGCCTGGTGCCGCGGCACGATCTGGTCATCGCGACGAAGGCCGGCAGCGTGGCCGACCCGTACCGCCGGTTCGACGGCTCGCGCGGGCATCTGCTGGCCGCGCTGGACGCCTCGCTGGAACGGCTCGGCACGGACCACGTGGATCTGTGGCAGATCCATGCCTTCGACCCGGTGACTCCGCTGGAGGAGACCCTTCAGTCGCTCGACCTGGCGGTGACCAGCGGGCGCGCCCGGTACGCGGGGGTGTCGAACTTCTGCGGCTGGCAGCTGGCCAAGGCGGCGACCTGGCAGCTCGCCTCGCCCGGGGTGCGCACCCGGCTGGCGAGCACACAGATGGAGTACTCGCTTCTGCAGCGGGGCGTGGAGCGCGAGGTGCTGCCCGCCGCCCTCGATCTCGGTCTCGGACTGCTGCCGTCCTCCCCTTTGGGCCGCGGGGTCCTCACCGGGAAGTACCGGTCGGGCACTCCGGCGGACTCGCGCGGCGCCTCGGAGCTGCTGGCCCCGTTCGTCGAGCCGTATCTCGACGAACCGGCGGGCCGCGTCGTGGACGCGGTGGCGACCGCGGCGGACGGCCTGGCCACGACGCCGCTCCAGGTGGCTCTCGCCTGGGTGCGGGACCGGCCCGGGGTGGTGGCCCCGATCGTCGGCGCGCGCAACGCGCGGCAGCTCACGGAGGCGTTGTCAGTGGAGGCGCTTAGTCTTCCTGACGAGATCTGCCAGGCGCTCGACGATGTGTCGGTGCCCGTGCACCGCTATCCCGACCAGGACTGGAGCACGCTGTGACTGCGCTTCCCCGGGGGGAAACCCCCGGTTCCCCGGCCGCCGACGACGACGGCGTCGTCGCGACCCCCTCCGCCGCCGTGCCCGCCCCGTCCGCCGGGGACGGGAACGGGGACGATTCCGGAAACGGGGAGGAACCCGGGGGCGGGGAAGGTTCCGGGGATGGTTCCGGGGATGGTTCCGGGGACCCGGCGGAGACCGCGCCCGCGGCGCTCAGCGAGGCCGAGGCCGAGCTCGCCGCCCAGCGGGAGCTCCGGGAGCGGATCGAGAAGCGCAAGGCCGAGAAGGAAGGCCCCATCGCCGCCGGGGGGAAGCTGAGCGGCAGGGCGGCCGATCTGCTGGCGGCCGTGCGCGCGGTGGAGAGCGGCGAGCAGCCCGCCACCTCGTTCTTCGACTCGCCCTCGCCCGCCGCCCCACGCCGGACCGCGCCCACGCCCGCTCCGGCCCGCCCCCGCGCCCCCGAACCGGCACGGACGCCGCAAGGCGCCCCGCCGGAGGCCGTCGCCGCGACCGCCGCCGTGCTGGCCGAGGGCGGGGCTCCGGCGGCGCTGGCGGGACCTGCGGCCGAGACCCTCGGGGCGCAGGCGGCCGATGTCCTGCGCGCCGACCCCTGGCAACTGCTGACCGTGCCGGGCGTCAGGCCCGAGCAGGCGGACGGATTCGCGCGCGCCCTCCTCGGTGCCGAGTGCGGCCCCGACGACGAGCGGCGGACCGCCGCCCTGGTGGGCTGGCTGCTGGAGCGGGCCGCGCTGCGGGGCCACACGGCGCTGGACGCCTCGGAGGTACGCGCCGCGCTCGCCGAGCGATCGGTGACCGACCCCGACGCGGCCGTGCAGCACGCCGTCGCCGAGGGAGTGGTCCTGGTCTTCCAGGACGGCCAGGAGGACCAGGGGGACCAGGACGGCCAGGAATCCGGCCTGTCCGCGGAACCCGGCGATGACACCGGCCCGGACGCCGGGCGCGAGCCGGTGCAGGTGCTGCTCGGCCTCGACCGGTACGCACTCGCCGAGGAGAGCCTCGCCGACGGCCTGGCCCGCCTGGTCAACGCCTGTGAGAAGGACGCGGACTGGACACAGGCCGCCTCCGCCGCGGGCTCCCCGTCGGCGGCCGAGCTGATCCGCGCGGTCGCGGCCCACGGCCTCGTGGCGCACACCGGGGGCGAGGCCGCCAGGGCCGAGCCCGCCGCCCTGATCACCGCGGCCCGCGGCCTCGGGCTGCGTGCCCTGGGCGCCGTGCACAGCGCCGACGGCAGGCGTCGGCTGGCCGAGGCGACCGGCGATCCGGAGACGGCCGTCACCCTGGCCGGTCTGCTCTCGGGCGAACAGGGCCCGGGGCGGGACGAGGAGGGGGCGATCGCCGTCGACCTGCTCGTCGTGCTGGACGCCCCGCAGCTGGACGTCGAGACCGCTGCGATCCTGGTCGAGTCGCTGGCCGACGGCACCCGTCTGGTGCTCAGCGGCGATCCCGGCGTGCTGGGCTCGGCCGGTGCGGGTCGGGTGTTCGCGGATGTGCTCGCGGCCCGTGCGTGCCCCCAGATCGTCTCCCGCACACCGGATCCGGGGCCGATCGGTGAGCTGGTCTCCGGCATCGGCATCGGCGAGCTGAACCAGGTCGACGCGCCCGGCAAGGAGGTGGTGATCGTCCCCGTCCGCGATGCGGGCGAGGCGGTGCACCGCACCGTGCAGCTGGTCGCCGATTCGGTGCCGCGCGCCATCGGCGTACCGTCGTCCGACACCCAGGTGGTCACCGTCGGCCACGGCGGCTCGGCGGGCACCCGGGCACTGAACGCGGCGCTGAAGCAGCGGCTCAACCCCGGACCGGGCCGGTTCGCCGGTTTCGACCCGGGCGACCGCGTCGTCCACGTCCCGGCGCCCGGCAGGGCCGTGCCGGCGGTGGTCGTCTCGGCGGACGCCGAGGGCCTGCGTCTGGACTGCGCGGGCACGGAGGTCGTCGTGGCCCAGGAGCGGGTGGCGTCCTGCGTGCGCCACGGCTGGGCCCTCAGCGCCCACCAGGCGGCCGGGATGCGGTGGCCCGCGGTGGTCGTCGTGCTGCCGGGCGACGCGGCGCAGGGGCTGAGCCGCTCCTGGGTGTACACCGCCTTCAGCCGCGGGGAGCGGCATCTGTCCGTGGTGCACGGGGTGGATCAGGCGCTCCAGCACGCGGTCGCCCAGTCCCCGGCCCAGGACCGCACGACGCGGCTGCGCACCCTGCTGGAGACCGCGGCCCGCTGACGGGGCCGGGTCGGGTCGGCGAGGACCTCACCGGACGGGCTCGGCAGCGAGCCCGTCCGGCCGGCGGATCAGGAGCCGTCCACCACCAGGCGGGCCGGTTCCTCGTCCGGTTCGTCCTCGTCGAAGACGGCGCTGGCGTCGAAGCGGCAGACCACCAGTTGGGGATCCGCGTCGTCGAAGGGCGCGCCCAGCCACTCCCCCGCCTCGGGGAGTTCCTCGGCGGCCGTGACCCAGAGCGTGGAGTCGCCCTCCTCCAGGCCGAACTCCGCGTGCCGGGAAGCGATCTCGTCCGGTTCGTACTCCCCGAAGAGCACTCCGAGCGCCGCGTGGACGCTGGAGCCGACCACCGCGGCGCTCCCGCCGCGTTCGTCCGGATCGAGGTCGGCGATCCGCTGGGCCTGTGCGAGCAGCCTCGGTGGCTCCACCACCGCGTAGTCGCGCCGGATGAGCACACTCAGTGCGTTCGGCTCCTCGGGGCCGGTGTACGGCGGCAGTGAATCCTCCGCACCCGGGATCTCGAAAGGGGTGACTTCGTCGTATCGGTCGTAGAGCAGTTCGTCGTAGAACTCGGCGGCAGCGGCCAGTGCGTTGAACGCGTCGTAGACGGCCGCGTCGTCGTCCCCGGTCCGGCGTTCGACGGCCGCGAGGTGGTGGTCGAGCGCGGCTTTGACCGCCTCGGCGGCGGCGCGTACCTCGGCAGCGGTGGGCTGCGCAGCATCAGACATAGTGCAGACGCTATCCGTACACGGGCTCTGCCCGCACAATAGATGCGATGCCGGAATACGAATTTGTCGATGTGTACGTACCGCGCGGGGTGTCCCGGAAGGAGACAGCCCGCCTGCTGACCGACCACGCCGAGTACGGTCACTGGGAGTTGGACCGGCTGACGCTGCGCCACGACGGCAGCCGCAGGGTGCGTCTGCGACGACGGATCATCCGCCAGCTCCGGGCCACGTGGTGAGGCAGGGCGGGCCCCGCAGTCGCGGGACCCGCCCTCTTCGTCGTACTCGTGTCGCCGTCCCGGGCCCCTGGGGCCTAGGCGGCCGTCCGGGCGCGGCGGTAGAGCACCGTGCCCGCACCCGCCAGCAGCAGGCCCGCGCTCGCCGGGATCAGCAGGTCGAGCCCGCCCGCTCCCGTGTGTGCGAGCTGCGCGACGTTCTGCGCCTCGGGCACGTTGGGCACGGCCGGCTTCTCCGGCGCCGGGGGCTTGTGCTCGGTGACCGGAGTAACCGGAGTGACTGGAGTGACCGGCGGCGGCGTGACGACGTCCGTGCTGTTCCCGCAGTCGTTGCCGGAGGTGGGGTTGAGCAGACCGCCGATGGTGATGCTGTTCCCGCAGGCGTTCACGGGGATGTCGATGGGCGCCTGGATGCTGTTGCCGGACAGCACCCCCGGCGAGCCCTTCGCGACGCCCTGGGCCGTCGCCCCGCCGCCGATCGGGGCCCGGTGCTTGCCCGTGCCGGGCCGACTCGCCTGGGTGAGGTCGCCGGAGACGTGACTGCCGGAGACGTGCTTGCCCTGGGAGTCGTCCTGCGAACCGTTTTCGCAAGTGTTTCCGAACGCCGGGTTGAGCAGTGCCACGACGTCCACGGAGTTGCCGCACACATTGACCGGTACGTGGACCGGGATCTGTACCGAATTCCCTGACAGCACCCCCGGGGAATTCGTCGCCTCGCCGGACGCTCCCGCGTCCGCGTGCGCGTAGCCGCCGCTCAGCGCGAGTGCGCCGCCCGCTGCCGCCATGGTGATCAGGCCTTTACGCGTGACCTGTCGCATAGGTTGTTCCCTGCCTTCTGCCTTCCGGAATACCCCCGGACTTGACCGTGCGGGGGCGGGGTACCCAGCGGCCCCGGAGTGCATGGCGTGCACTACGGGGCCGACCGGGTTCAAACCCTTACGGGTTGACGCACAACGTCAGGCGTTGGTGCAGGTGTTGCCGAAGGCGGGGTTCAGCAGCCCGATCACGGAGACCGTGTTGCCGCACACGTTCACCGGGACGTGGATGGGCACCTGGACGTTGTTGCCCGAGATCACGCCGGGGCTGCCGACAGTGGCGCCCTGGGCACCGGAGTCCGCGACGGCCATGCCCGCACCCGCGAGCACCAGACCACCAGTGACAGCCGCAGCAGCGACGACCTTCTTGATCATTATTCCTCCTAGTTGGCAATGCGGTCCCAGCCGCGGACCGCATCACTTGTAACGAGGAAGAGGTAATCGAGCTACGAGCGTATGGTCTCTTTCACTCGTTCCGGTCAAATACGCACATGCTGACGATTGTTGATGCGGAAAGTCGGTGGAAAACCGGCAAGACGTCAGCAGTTGTCAATGAAACGGTCGAGCACCCGCACGCCGAACTTCAGACCGTCCACCGGCACACGCTCGTCCACTCCGTGGAACATGCCCGCGAAGTCGAGCTCCGGCGGCAGCTTCAGCGGGGCGAATCCGAAGCAGCGGATACCCAGGTCGTCGAAGGACTTGGCGTCGGTGCCGCCGGAGAGCATGTAGGGCACGGCGCGGGCGATCGGGTCCTCCGCCTTCAGGGCGACCTGGATGGCGTCGACGAGCGAGCCGTCGAAGCTGGTCTCCAGCGCCTTGTCGCCGTGCACGTCCTCGCGCTTCACCCGCGGCCCGAGGATCCGGTCCAGATCGGCCAGGAACTCGTCCTCGTAACCGGGCAGGAACCGGCCGTCGACATGGGCGATGGCCTGGCCGGGGATGACATTCACCTTGTAGCCGGCGCCGAGCATGGTGGGAGCGGCGGAGTTGCGGAGCGTGGCGCCGACCATCTTGGCGATGCCGCCCAGCTTGGCGAGCGTGGCCTCCATGTCCTCCGGGTCGAGCGGGGTGCCGAGCGCGTCGGACAGCTCGTCCAGGAAGGACCGTACGGTCTTGGTCACCCGGACCGGCCACTTGTGCCGCCCGAGCCGCCCGACCGCCTCGCAGAGCTCGGTGATCGCGTTGTCGTCGTTGGTCATCGAGCCGTGGCCGGCGGTGCCGTCCACGGTCAGCCGCATCCAGTGCATGCCCTTCTGGGCCGTCTCGACGAGGTAGAGCCGGAGCTTCTCGTTCACCGTGAAGGAGAAGCCGCCGACCTCGCCGATCGCCTCGGTGACTCCTTCGAAGAGGCCCGGGTGCTTGTCCACGAGGTACCGCGCGCCGTACGTACCGCCCGCCTCCTCGTCCGCGAGGAAGGCCAGCACGATGTCGCGCGGGGGCTTGCGGCCGCTGCGCATCCGGTCGCGGACGACCGCGAGGGTCATCGCGTCCATGTCCTTCATGTCGACCGCGCCCCGGCCCCACACGCAGCCGTCCGCGACCTCGCCCGAGAACGGGTGGTGCGTCCAGTCGTGGGCATTGGCCGGAACCACGTCGGTGTGGCCGTGGATCAGCAGCGCGGGCCTGGACGGGTCCTCGCCCTCGATCCGCGCCACGGTCGAGGCACGCCCCTTGTGGGACTCGAAGATCTGCGGCTCCAGCCCGACCTCGGCGAGCTTCTCCGCGACGTACTCGGCCGCGCCCCGCTCCCCCGGTCCCGAGTGGTCCCCGTAGTTGCTGGTGTCGATCCGGATCAGCTCACGACAGAGGTCGACGACCTCGTCCTCACCGGAGCCGGTCCGGGCCGTGCTGGTCTCGCTCACGCTGCTTCCTTCCACCGTCGCTGTGGTGCTCCCCCTCATCCTCCCGCGCCGGGCCCGCAGGCCCAAGGGCACCCGCCCCTCGTCATGCGCCCTTCACACGGTCCGGGGCGTGATCGAGCACCTTCGAATGTTTGCTATTGTTTTCCACGTCGGAACGGGCCGGAGCCCGCGAGACAGACACCTTGTCCGGGTGGCGGAATGGCAGACGCGCTAGCTTGAGGTGCTAGTGCCCTTTATCGGGCGTGGGGGTTCAAGTCCCCCCTCGGACACAGAGGTCAACCGACCAAATGAAGCCGGTCAAAGCGACACTTTGTCGCTTTGACCGGCTTTGTTGTTGTGGTGGACGTGATCTGGCCCTCTGCGGGTTCGCAGAGGGCCAGATGTGTTTGTGCTGTTCAGGTGGGGTGTGGGAGGTGGGGTGGGTCAGGTTTCCGGGGTGGTGTCGGGGAGGTATCCGTTGGGGGTCCAGCGGCGGGGGTTCTTGAGTTTGTGGCGGTTGGAGGGGCGGCGGCGGGCGGGTTGGTTGTTGGTCTGGAGGGTGTCGAGCCAGCTGGCGAGTTTGCGGTGGTTGGCGTGGGCGATCTGGAAGGCGAGGAGGAGGGACTGGGCGGCGATCCCACGGATGCGGCGAGTGCGGGAGCGTTCGATGGCTTCGTGGTCCTTGGCGTAGCCGTTGAAGTGCTCGACGCGGTTGCGGAGGCGGAAGTAGTGGTGGACCCAGGGGGCGAGGCCGTGGTCGAGTTCCTGCCAGTGGCGGATGCCGATGTCGCGGGTGAAGGTGAGGGACTCGCGGCGGCAGATTTCGGGGTGTCCTGTCGGGGTGGGGGTGATGTCGATGAGGGGCAGGCGGGGGTCGCGGCCGAGGCTGCGGTGTTTGACGGGGCAGGCGACGGTGGGGTGGGTGCCTGCTGCGGGGCAGAGCATGCGTCGGGCGCCGCGGTGGTCGGGGGCGGCTTTGGGGCGCAGGCGGTAGGAGGCGCGGGCGTCGATGCGGGCGCGCCAGGTGTTTCTGTCGATCTTTTTGTTGAGGAGGTCGGCGGTGGTGGTGGTGAGGGTTTCGGGGAGGTGGGGGCAGTACCAGGTGCCGTCGATGAGGAGGGCGCCGGCGTGGGTGCCCTGGATGCCGAGCTGGTCGATGCGGTAGTCCCAGATGGGGCGGTAGCCGAGGTCGCGGACGGGGATGTGGAAATTTTCGGGCAGGGCGGCGTTGTAGGCGCGGTCGGCGGCGAGCCAGCCGGTGGGGTAGTTGCGGCGCCGCATGTCCCGGAGTGCGGTGATGGCGTTGCCGGCGGGGTCGTGTCCGGGTTTGTGGACGGTGAAGGCGAGCACGAGGGCGGGCAGGTGCTGGCTGTGGTCGCGGGCGGCTGCCGAGGTGCTGCCGGGCGGGGCGGCGGACGTGTCGCCGGTGACGACGAGGGTGGCTTCGAAGCCGAAGAGGTAGCGCTTGGCCTTGCGGGTCTTCCCCCCGCTGTGGGTGTTGCATGCCTGCGGGGCGGTTGCGGGGTCACGGTGGTTGCCCTCACGGACGTACCAGGCGGCGTCGGGGTCGGTGGCGGTGTCCGGGCCGGTGGCGCTCACGCCGCGTGAGAAGGTCCGGATCGGAGTGGCGTCAACGGCGGCCGAGCCGTCCCAGAATTCTTCGATGACGGCTCTGGCCGGGGCGAGGGAGGCTTCGACGATGCGGTTGGTGACCTCCACGAGCAGTTGGCGGCGTGCGGCGAGCTGCTCTTGGTCGGCCTGCTGCTCCAGACGCAGGGCGTCTGCGCGCGGGAGGCGGCGCTTGGGAAGTGGGGAGGGGTCCATGACCGCCTCGGCGGCGTGGAAGGCGCGCCGCACAGCCAGGTAGGCGGACTCGAAGCCGTCGGCGTTGTCGGGCCATGCGGGCAGGGCGAGTTGGGCGCGTGCGGCAGGGGTGAGCTGATGGGCAAGGATGTCGGCGACCTCGGCCAGGACGACGCGTCCGTGGTTGCGCCAGGAGTCCAGGGTCATGGCGATGAACAGGGCCCTCAGGCTGACAGTGCGGGTGCGTCCGGCGTTGGATTTGCGGGCGCGCTGCTGTGCTTGGTGGAGCAGGGGGATGATGCCGGAGCGTTCGACGAGCTGGTGGGCGCGGGTGAAGTCGGCGGCTTTGACGTTCTGGCGGCGTTCTCGCAGCTGGTACAGCCATGCGGGTGTGCCGGTGTGGCCGTGCGGGAGTGGGCGGGGGTTGTGGGTGGGGGTCACGGCATCTCCCTGAGGATGGTGTGGGCCTGCTCGGCGCCGGTGCCTTTGAGGTAGGGCAGGAGGCGGGAGAGGGCGTGGAGCGAGTCGAGGCCGGCCGCGGCGAGCAGGACGGGCAGCGGGATGGGGATGTTCATGCGCTCGACCAGCCAGGTGGCGCGGCAGCGGCCCAGGACCAGGTGCGGTACGCGCGGGTCGCGGACGGCGCGGTAGATGAGGTCGGTGACGGTGTTGCTGGACCGGGCGAAGCAGGCAGGCCGGAAGAGGTGGCCGGTGCCTGCGTGCCCGGCGGCCTGGGCCAGGGTGCGCTCGTAGGGGCGTGAGCAGATGATCAGGCGGGTGCGGTTTCCCCGGACCGCGAGGACGCAGGAGCCGTCTTGAAGGACGCGTACGTCGGGGCCGCGCAAAGGGATGATTTCGGTGGTGTCGAGGCCGCAGCCCAGGCCGAGGGCCAGCAGCAGCCGCAGTCCGTACCGGAGTTCGGCGGTGGACTGGCCGCCGGCCCAGGCCCACAGGCCGGCTTTCTCGTTCGGGCTGTAGGGCTGGGAGGGGTCGGACGAGGAGAGCGGGACGGGGCGTCCGCCGGGCAGGTCGGGCCCGAAGACGGCGGTCCTGAGAGCGGTGAGGCAGGCGCGGTAGTTCGCGCGGGTGGCCTGGGTGACCTCAGGGCAGCCTGCCGCTGCGAACTGCTCGACCATCGCGGGGGCCAGCCACAGGCGGGCGTCGGCCCGGTGACCCTGCTGGTCGGCGTAGACGGCGATCCGGGTCAGGGCGGTGAGGAGGTCCCGGGCGCGATGGGTGGTTGTGGGTGTGGCGCGGGCGACGGTGGTGCGGACCTCGTCGGCAACGCGTTCCCAGGCAGGTGGTCTGTTCGAGGGTTGGTACTGCGCGATCCGACGCTCCATCAGCATCCTCCAGACGAACACCCCCGGCGGGGTGCCATTGGAATACCATGCTGGGTGCTGGGGGACGCCGTGCGACCCGGGAGATCCGGATGGGTGAGACTGGGGCATGTGCCCCGAGGAGACAGCCGTTCCGTTTGCCCGCGTGGATTCGTCCATGGCGGGCTCTGGCCAAGAGCTGCGTTGACTGACCATCACGGGGCCAAGGTCGCCCAGGCTTTGGCCCTCGCACTCGCCTCGGCACTGGAGAGCACAGGCTGGTCGGTGGCCAAGCTGTCGCGTCACAGCGGGGTCAGCCGGCTGACCATCGCCAATGTTCTGGAGGGGCGGGTCTGGCCGGACCTGCTGACCGTCGCCAGCCTGGAGAAGGCCCTGGACCGCGACCTGTGGCCGGGCCGGGAGGTGTGAGGTGCCGCGACTGCGCGGCACGGGGGAAGGTGGTGGCATCGTGACCGTCCTCGACGGGGTGGCCCACCGTCGGCGGGCCACCCGATGGGATGACGGCACGGCCGTACCCGGCACTCTGGCGCGGTGCTCGCGCTAGAGTGCCGACGACGACCGGGCCGCACTGCCTGTCCCGTTGCGCAGCCCACGGGCAGCGCAACGGGACACTGTGAAAAGGTGGCTTGCTGGGGTCCGGGTCGCTCAGGGCCGCCGCTGATGTGAGAGTTGGCGGCGGCCCGGTCCCCTTGATCGTGAACTGGGCGCGGAGTCAGAACATCGTCGCCTCCTTCGCTGATCCTTCGGTCTCCGGGCGGTGGTAGACCACGGCACGCGGGTGGAGTTCGGTCTTCACCAGCAGCCCTTGCGCGGCCATGCGGTCCAGAATGGGCCGCAGGCTCCGCAGGTTCGCGTGGCCGATCTCCTGGGCAATGCCCCGGGCGGTCTGGGGAGCACCGGGCCTGAACCTCACCAGGAGGGCCTCGACGCGCTCGTACAGCGTCGGCTGCTGGCCACCGGGTGGTGCCACCTGCGCGGTGTCCTGGCCGTCAGCCGGGCCGGGCCCGGCTTCTTCGCGTCCGGCCGCCCGGCGCTGGGACGGGACCGTGCCCGCACCTGCGTCGCCCCGGCCCCCATCACGGCCCTCGTGCGGCCGGGCCGGCGGCTCGTCTCCGGATGCCGCAGACGAGGGTGCGTCACCAGGACAGCCCGGGCCGCCGCCCTGCGGTCCGGCGTGCGTTCTCCCCTCCCGCGTCCGCGGCCCGCCGCCCATGCCGCCCCCACTTGACGTGCTGTCAGTTCTCGTCCCGGGCTCCGGAGTCTGCGAGCTGTGATCCTCGGGTTCGGCGGTCGGCAGAAAGGCCCCCATCGCGGTGAGCGGCGGAACGTTCTCCAGCCACTGGCGCAGCGTGCGCGACCGGGCGATGTAGGCCTCGGCCTCTTCTTCGAGCCTTCTGAGCAGCGCAGCGGCGGCAGGCGGATCGGCCAGCGCGGCTTCCCAGGTCAGGCTGATCCTGTCCATGCAGACACCTTAGGACTGCGGTCACAGTGTGCGGCCACGCAATCACATCTCTCCACCCTGACGAGTGATCAGACCCTCACCGCGGCGACGGCCGCAGCCCACAGGGGCAGCAAAGCGCTGACGCACCCGCTGTGGGAAGCCCACACTACGGACCCACCCGGAAGGCTCCGCCAAGGCGCCATTCCAAGATAAGAAAGGCAGTGTGACCGGCATCGAAGTGTCCTCACCGCGGCTGCCCTGGCCCCGGTGGACCACTCGTGCGCCGAGGTGCTGCTGCGCGATCACACGCCCTTCCGGCAGCCGCCACAGGCTGAGGTGCGCACCGGCCAGTCCTGCCGGCCCGCCGTGCGCGCCGTGCGCAATGCCGCCCGCCACCGGTGGGGGCTCCGGCACGCGCCGATCGCCAGCACCGCAGGGATTCCCTGGACGCACCCACCCGTGCCGGCGGGTCACAGCCACGCGGCGAAACGGCCCCTGTTGCCGCCCGGCACCACCGCGCCCGCATACCGGGTCCGGAACGCACCGCACGTCCTGGTGGCCCGTCGCATGCCTTCTCGCCGGCGAGGTGGCCGCCCTGCTGGCCGAGCTCGCGGCCTTCCTCCACAGCTACCTGCAGGAATGGCTGCCCGACGGGCAGCACGCCCTGGACCGGTAGCGGCCGCATGCGATCTTTCACCAGTACGGGGGACGGCGGCAGCGGACGGCTTTGCGCGGGCCGGGCCCACGGCTACCGTGCCGATCGTGGAAACTCTTCGGTCCTGGTGCGATGTGAAGACCCCGGCCGACGCACAGGCCCTGCGCGCAGAGTTCGACCGCCGCGCCGGCGAGGCGGCGGCTGAGGCTCGCATGTACGAACGCATGCGCGACACCGTGGCCGACATCCCGCGACTGGGGCAACTGTGGGACGAACTCGTCGCCAACCCGCCGGACCTGGCAGTCGTCCTGCCCGGCACCACCGCGTCCGCGCAACCAGCCTCGTCCGAACAGCAGTTGGACACCGGGGCGATCCTCGGCCTCATGGGCCAAGCCCCCCAGAGGCTGTGGTCGGCCGAAGACGTCCGCGTGGCCATCGGCGGAGCCCCCTCACGCCGGGACGTCCGCCAGGCCCTGCGCGACATGGTCGGCCAGGGCCTGCTGGAAGAAATCCACCGCAAGGCCCGCCACGTGCTCTTCCGCCTCAGCGCCGCCTCGGGCCCAGAAGCGGGCTGAGACCGCCACCGAGAAACAGGCCGACCGCCCTGGCCCGCCTCATTCCCACGCGCGGGTCCGGCCCAAGGCAAGCGCTCCCCGCTCGGTCAACATCCGCTCCTGGATGTCCGGACTCAAGAACCGGCGACGTCCCACCAGGAGACCCCCACCGCCGGGCGGCGGGGCCGCGCTGACCCGCGCGGAGGTGCCGCCGCACAGGGCACAGGCGGTACTGGGCGCGGGATACCCGTACGGGCCACACCGGGTGCCATTGGAATGGCAGGCTGTGATCTTAGAAGCATGCCTCTCCCTTCCCCGCGCCTGACCCGCATCGCACACCTTCTGCTGCTGGACCACCGTCGTCACCGTGTCTTGCTGCGCGACGCCGCTGACGCCCTGACTCCCCCTCATATCGTCTGCGGCACACGGCAGAGCTATCACCAGGCTGCGACACAGGCGGCGGGCACCTGGTGGGGCCTGACGTCCTGGGAGGCTGTCCCGGTCATCGGACACGCGTGGGCCACACCGCCGGGTGCTGACCGCGGCCGCCGCACCGAACGGCGACTGCTGATGGCCACCGTCACACACCCGCTGCGGCCGAGGTCCGAACCAGCCCAATTGCAGGTGCGATGGTGGAACCTTGGGCAGGTGCGCCAATCGCACAGACCCACCCACCCAACGGAACTCGCGGACATTGTCGAGGGCTACTGGGACGGCTGGCTGCCCGACGGGCCCCTGACTGTCGAATGGGCCTGAAGCAATCCGCCAGCCGCAGGCAGGAGGCAGGGCCCGGCGAAAGCCGATACTCGCGGCAATCGCCGGTCTTCGCTTGCCTGTCGCGGAAGCTCGATGCCCATCACCGGCAGTTTGGCTGGAGCTGGGCGGGGTTCCGTGTGCTGAACATACTTTGGGCCACCGACGACCTGGAAGTGCGCGAGATCGCCCGCCTGTCCGACGCGTCCCAGGCCGCCATCTCCAGGGTTGTGAACACGCTTGAGGTGAAAGGCCTTGTATACCGCACCCCCGCCGAGCACGACCGGCGCCTGGTCACGGTCGGTCTGACGGCACTCGGGCGGGCACAGCTGGAACAGGCGATCACCGGCCAGGGGGCATTGGAGGAGGAGTTTTTCGCTCACTCGAACCGAGCGGAGCAACGCCAACTGGCCTGGCTTCTCAAGTATTTGACAGCCGAACAGTTTGACGCGAAGAAATCTTGAATATCACCCAGCCGTCATTTATATGAGATCGTAAAGCTCTTGACGGCCCACAAATTTCGCGGATACGTTGAGCTCGAATGCAGTTGACTCAAGGGGCCACTGCGTCACAGGCGCATCGCAATCTCAGATTACGCCGAAGTGCACTGGATGCACGGTGGGTGAAAAGCAGGGAACGTCTTTCAGGCCGGGCGAAGCGACCGCGACCCGCAGGGAATCAGCCACGGGTTTCCGAGGAGGCCTGCAAAGGTCCTGAAATGAATAGGGTGGTGCCGATTACACGGACTGGTCGGTCATCGTGATCGAAACGGAGAGTCCGGTATGCCTCGATCCTGACGTGTCGGCGGACACTGTGGCCTGATCGCCAGGGCCACCCCCTTCCTCGTACTCGCCAGGGGCAGCTTGTCTCTGCCGGGTGAAGGGCTGCCCTCGCGGCCACCCGGGCACAAGTGTCGGCGTACACCGGGATGATCTCCGGCTACGAAAATCTTGCCAGAGCCACTTTGGCGAGTACACCGACAACAAGGCTGCTGACGTTCACCATCACGAAGGACTCATCGTCTTGACTCTCGGCTCTTCCTCCCCCACCGCACCGGCGTTAAGCGCCTCGCAGCCGGACCGCTCGTCCATGGTGCGCATCGTCACCATCACTTCCATCGCGTTCGGCCTGACTGCCCCCGGACAGACCACGGCCGTCTCGGCCTTCGTCGACCCGCTCATCCAGGATCTCGGTGTGAGCCGCTCGGCTGTCTCCACCGCCTACCTCATCGGGTCTGTCTCTGGCGCCTTCGTCATGCCGTTCCTCGGCAGGCTCATCGACCGCTTCGGCCCGCGTGCCCTGATGGCCGGCGTCGCCTTGTGCTTCGGCGGAGTCCTCATCGCTTCGAGCCTCATCGCGGGCGTCCCCAGCCTCACAATGGCATTCATCGGCATGCGCGTAGGCGGGCAAGGGGCACTCAGCCTCGTCGCGACCACGGCCGTGGCCATCTACATCGAGCGTCGCCGCGGACTGGCCATGGGCCTCACTTCGGCCGTCGGCACAGCGATCATCTCGCTCACACCTCTGGCCCTGGAGCGAATGATCCAGTACCAGGGCTGGCGTACGGCCCTGGTGCTGGAAGGGCTCGCCGTGTTGTTGCTCGTTGTTCCCGCAGCCCTGTTCCTGCCCCCTCGCCCCCAGAGCGGCACCAACTCGTCCGAAGCCGAAGGCGCCGCTCCGGCGGGGGAGGAAGTTGAAGCAAAGGCGGATGAGGCGGAGCTCACTGATCTGACCCTGCGCCAAGCGCTGCATACCGGTGTGTTCTGGGTGGTTGCGCTGGGGGTGGGAGTCTGCAGCCTTATCGGTACCGGCCTCAACTTCCAGCAGGTGTCCCTGCTCGGTGAGCGTGGCCTCAGTGCCACCGAGGCCGCAGCCACCTTCCTGCCCCAGATGGTGGCCGGCCTCGCGGCCACCCTGGCACTCGGGTGGCTCGCCGACCGGGTCTCCGACCGCTTCCTCATCATCTCGGTCATGCTCATCCTCGCCGCCCTGACTGCAGGTGCGGGATGGGTGCAACCTGGCATCTCGGTGCTGGGCTACAGCCTCGCCCTCGGCGCGGTTGGCCATGGCGTCCGGACACTGGAGGCCGTGGTGTTTCCCCGGTGCTTCGGAGTGAGGCATCTCGGGGCCATCCGCGGGGTCGTGCATTCCGTGACGGTCGGTGCTTCTGCGTTCGGTCCATTGGCCCTCGCCTACGGCAGGGGCCTGGCCAGCTCCTACCGCCCAGTCCTGCTGGTACTCACCGTGTTCCCCCTCGCGGTGGCGCTGGCTACGGTGTTCGTCCGCACACCCCGCATCGCCGATGAAACCTGAGCCGCTCATCAGCGTCAGCTCCGGCGATCAACATGCCGACGGCCAGAGCAGTATGCCGGGGCGTGCGCTGCAGGCCGGCGGTCGCGACCAGCCGCGCGAACTCGGACCCGCCGCGCTCCTTGCCCTCGTGCAGGGCGAGCACGACGATGTCCCGCGGTGGCACTCGGTCATGCTGAACGGGCGCTTGGAGATCCCGGCCTGTGAGACCGCTCGGGCGAACCGTGCTCGGCCTCGCACCGAGCAGTGCTCAAAACGGAAGAATGCGATGTGCGGCAGGCCCGCAAGCCCGGCCCGGCCAACCCGATCCCGGGCCGCCCCGCCTCCGCCGTTCACCGCGTGCTGATCTGCCACGGCCGAACCGGCTTGGCCGGCCGACGGTGAGCCGATATGCCGTATTGAGCGCAGCCGCGCTGAGCTGGTGCACGTCGGCGTCGAAAAGCTCGGCAGCATCCCCCACGGCGGTGGCTGGCGCACGGCCCGGCAGTCCTCAAGGGCTTCCCCTGCACAGTTGCACCTGCCATCCGTGCACCTAGTGGCTGCCGGTGAGTTCGCCGCTGAGCCTTTCGTGGATCCGGGCGCTCGGCTTGTTGAGGCCGGTGATCTCGACACTCTTGCCGCGCTGCTTGTACTTGGTCTCGATGGCGTCGAGGGCGGCGACGGAGGAGGCGTCCCAGATGTGGGCGGCGGTCAGGTCGATGACGACCTTGTCGGGGTCGGTGGCGTAGTTGAACTGGCCGACGAGGTCGTTGGAGGAGGCGAAGAACAGTTCACCGGTCACGGAGTAGACCACGGTGGTGTTGTCGGGGTCGGTGACCGCGGTGACTTCTGCGAGGTGGGCGACGCGCTTGGCGAAGATCACCATGGCGGTGACGGAGCCGACGACGACACCGATGGCGAGGTTGGAGGTGGCGACCACGCAGGCGACGGTGATGACCATGACGGCGATCTCGCCGGCAGGCATCCGCTTGAGGGTCTTCGGGGCGATGGAGTGCCAGTCGAAGGTCGCGAACGACACCATCACCATGACGGCGACCAGCGCTGCCATGGGAATGTCGGAGACGACCGGGCCGAACGCGATGCACAGCACCATCAGGAACGCGCCCGCGAGGAAGGTGGAGAGGCGGGTGCGGGCGCCGGACACCTTCACGTTGATCATGGTCTGGCCGATCATCGCGCAGCCGCCCATGCCGCCGAAGAAGCCGGTGACGATGTTGGCGATGCCCTGGCCGATGGACTCACGGGTCTTGGAGGAGCGGGTGTCGGTGATGTCGTCGACCAGCTTCGCCGTCATCAGCGACTCCATCAGGCCGACCAGCGCCATCGCGAGCGCATAGGGGGCGACGGTGGTCAGGGTGTCCGGGGTGAACGGCACATCGGGCAGGCCGGGGACGGGCAGGGAGGACGGCAGGTCGCCCTTGTCGCCCACGGTCGGCACCGCGATCCCGGCGGCGACCGTGACGACCGTGAGGACGACGATCGACACGAGCGGGGCCGGGATCACCTTGGTGACCTTCGGGAAGAACACCATGAGCGCGAGCCCCGCCACGATGAGCGGGTAGACGGGCCAGGGCACATCGTGCATCTCCGGCATCTGGGCGATGAAGATGAGGATCGCGAGGGAGTTGACGAAGCCGACCATCACGCTGCGCGGCACGAACCGCATCAGCTTCGCCACGCCGAGCGCGCCGAGGACGATCTGGAAGGCGCCGGCCAGGATCACAGCGGCGACGAGATACCCGAAGCCGTGCTCACGGTTCAGCGGAGCGATCACGAGCGCGACAGCGCCGGTCGCAGCCGAGATCATTGCGCGGCGTCCGCCGACGACCGAGATGGTCACGGCCATCGTGAAGGAGGCGAACAGGCCGATCGCCGGGTCGACTCCGGCAATGATGGAGAACGAGATCGCCTCGGGAATCAACGCGAGAGCGACGACGAGGCCGGCGAGGACCTCGGTGCGCCAGACCTTCGGGTTGTTCAGCCAGTCGGGGCGCAGGCCGCGCAGTCGCGCGGCCGGGGACGGTGCGGACGTAGACAAGAGCAAGTACCTGTCGTGCTCGGGCACACCTGGCATCACCCCGGGCGTGCAAGAAGGCGCAGGAGGGCCGGGGCGGCCATCCGCGAAGCCCGCGTACGGCGGACTGAAGTCAGGGGGCGGCAGGCACGGGCGCTGCTCAGGGGCGAAGGATCACGGCGGGCAGGCGTCGGCGCCGGGCATCACGGGTATGCGCACGCTCTCTCCTGCAGGCGTCGGTCTTCGCCGGGGGCATCGTCGGCCCCGGCACGGCTGACGGTCACGGGAGCGATCCCGCACCATGGGAACGGGGGACGGCACGGAGCCGACCTCCACGATCACACACTCTACCCTAACGTTAGGGTAGAGATTGGCGTCGGCCGCCTGGGGCCTCGGCGACAGAAGAGGAAGGGCGCCGCGTGAGCAGCGAGCACATGCAGATCGGTGAGGTCGCCGCGCGGACCGAGCTGTCCCTGCGCACCATCCGACACTACGAGGAGACCGGTCTGGTCATCCCCTCCGCCCGCTCCCAGGGCGGGTTCCGGCTCTACACCGAGGCCGACGTCGCCCGCCTCATGGTCATCCGCCGGATGAAGCCGCTCGGCTTCACCCTGGATGAAATGCGCGACCTTCTGGCGGCCACCGACCGTCTCGACTCCGATGAGGAGCTGCCCGCCGGGGAGCGGGAGCAACTCCTGGCGCATGTACGGGGATACGAGCAGGCCGCCGCCCAGAAGATCGAGGATCTGCGGGTCCAGCTGGCCCGAGCCGAGGACTTCGCCACCACTCTCCGCACCCGCCTGGACCACGCTGCTCCTGCTGCCCGTCACTGACCGGCCCTCCGGTTCCCTCCTACAGGTTCGTGATCGCTGGGGCGGGGTGCCGGCGGCGCTTTCCGGGCGTGGGGAACCGCCGTATGGCAGCGCAAGGAGTGCCTGGCGTGGAGGCGACGTGCGCGGGGTCATCATGCACACCGAGCGCGACTGTGAACGGATCTGTGCTGTGACCGGAAACGATCACCGGCATGAGTACTGGGTGTCCGGCGCCGGGTCAGGGGACGATGATGAGGAGATGAATGCCGGCTCACGTGCTCATGCGTTCAACTCGGCGGCCGCTCAGTACGAGGCGAGCCGCCCTTCGTATCCGCCTGCGCTTTTCGATGCCGTTGAGGGGTTCCTGAGCCGTTCGCTGGCGGGTGTCCGCGTCCCGGACATCGGTGCGGGCACTGGAATTTCGACCAGGCTCCTGTGTGAGCGGGGTGCTGACGTGATCGCCGTCGAGCCTGGTGACGCGATGGCCGTCGAGTTTCGTCGGGTGCTCCCGGATGTGCCGGTCGTCCGGGGTGACGGTAATGCCCTGCCGCTCGCCGATTCCTCGCACACTCTCATCACGTACGCGCAGTCATGGCAGTGGACCGATACCAGCCGTTCCGTCCCTGAGGCGCTGCGTGTTCTGCGCTCGGGTGGCGCGCTGGCAATCTGGTGGAACACCACCGCCTTCGATGTGCCGTGGATCCGTGCCCAGCACGAGCGCATCGCGCACCACTGCGGAGTTCCCGCGCGTTCCGCGGTGCGTCCCGACGACAGCGAGGCCATCCGGCTTGCGGGGCTGAGCGGATTGCGGGTCACGCGCCGACAGATCCGCTGGCAGCGCAGGGTCTCTCTCGGCACACACCTCGCCAATATCAGCAGTCGCTCGGCGTTCCTTGTCCTCGACCAGGCCGCCAACCGTGCGTTCCTTATCGAGGAGCGCAGGCGACTGCGGGAGGCTTTCCCTGCTGAAGTGGTGGAGGAGATCTACGTCGTTGATCTCCTGGTAGCCGCTCGTCCGTGATGTCTACCTGCCCGTCAAGCTGCGGAGGCGACGATGCGCACTGTTGCCTGAGCGGGGTGGTGTTGGTGACGGGGACGGTGTTCTGGGTCAGAGGCTCTGTTCGGGCCAGTTGAGCAGGCGTGCTCCGATGACGGCTGTCTGGAGGGCGTAGCGGTGGTGGGGGTCGGTGGGGTTGGCGTGGGTGAGTTGGTGGATGCGTTCGAGTCGGTAGGTGAGGGCGCGGACGCTGAGGGAGAGGCGGCGGGCTGTTTCGGTCGCGTTGCAGCCGGTGTCGAAGTAGGTGGTGAGGGTGTCGAGGGTGGTTTGGGCGCCGCCGCGTGTTTGGAGGAGGGGGCCGAGGGTGGTGCGGACGAGGTCGGCCATCGCTTGGCGGTCGCGGGTCAGGACGGGATAGACCAGCAGATCGGCGGTGTTGAGGACGGGGGTGTCCATGCCGAGGCGGACGGCGAGGTCGAGGGTGTTGAGGGCTTCCTCGTAGGAGTGGACGACGCCGCCGGCGCCGCGGTGGGCGCGGCCGATCGCGGTCCGGCCTCCGTCGGTCGCGGCGTGGGCCTGTTTGGCGAAGTAGGTGAGCACGTCGCGCTGGTCACCGGGGGCGATGCAGATCAGCCGCCCTTCCTTCGTGGTGAGGAGGATCTGGCGCTCGCCGAAGCGGCCGGTCACCGCGCGTTCCACCCGCCGGGGCACTTCGTCACCCTCGGCGTAGGGGTCGGGGCCCTGGGCCACGGCGACGGCGTGGGCATGGGACAGGCGCAGGCCGAAACGTTCCGCCCGTTCGGCGAGGCGGCCGAGGTTGCTGCGTCCGTAGAGAAGGTCGTCGATGAATTCGCGGCGGGCGGCTTCCTGCTGCCGGACGGCGAAGTGCTGGGCCCGGTCGTAGCCCTCGGCCAGTGCGTCGATGGCCTGGGCCATGACGGCAAGGACGCTGTCGGTCGAAGCGGGGGCACCCGGCCACGCCGAACGGGCCGCTTCGAGATGGATCGCGACGACCTGACGCAACGTCGCCCCGCCTCCGGCAGCCTGTTCACCGAACGCGCGCAGGGCGTTGAGTTCGCTACGGGTGAGGCGACGGCCGGTCGTGGCTGCCGTAGCGAGCAGCTCCGTATAACCGCCGAAGCAGCCATCGGTTGCCTCAGAGTTGCTCACCGCGGTGCTCCTTGCTGCGTGGTCTGTCGTCGGGGTAGCTGAAGAACCGGTCCAGGCCCATGCTGTGCAGGGCGGTTCGGACATGGCTGTTCGCGTGGGTGACGAGGACCGGCACGCCGCGCTCGTGGGCCGTACGAAGGACCGTGAACAGGACCTGGGCGTCGTCCGTACCGAGTGTGCGGATGCCGGTCAGGCTGATCTCCAGCACGCTCGGTGGCGGGTCAAGCGCTGCGGTCAGATTCTGAGTGACGCGGTCCGGGTTCTCGCCGGTGGCCGGTTGTTTGAGCCGTATGACCGCGCGGCCGCCTCCGAACCGCCTTCCTGGGCTGACACGGCCGATGTGGTGCCGCAGAGTGTGCAGGGCCATGCGCAAGGAGGCGGCTGCGGCGATCAGGCAGGCGAACTGCAGCCAGTAGGGGTAGAGCTCGACTCCCGCCCACACGGCGGCAGCGGTGAGGGCCAGCCAGGCGGTCACGGTCAGTGCCTGTTCGCGGCGGAGGTTCACAGTGCACCGCCCTGTTCGCGCTGGTAGACGTCCGGGATGCCGTCGGCGTCGTCATCGCGGTCCTCCTCCTCGCACAGGCGCCGGTAGACGCGGTCCCGGCGCTTGAGGAGCACCGCTGAGATCGCGGCCGCCATCACGGATCCGGTCAGGACGGCGGCCCTGATGTGTTCGGCCTCGTGCACATCGGGGAAGGCAAGTTCGCCGATGAGGAGGGCGACGGTGAATCCGATGCCGGCCAGTACGGCAAGTGCGAACACATCGGCCCAGGCCAGTTCCGGGTTCAGCCGGGCCCGGGTGAACCGTGCCGCCAGATACGTCCCGGCGAAGATCCCGGCCGTCTTGCCCAGGACCAGGCCGGCCACCACCCCCAGCGGCTCCGGGCGGGTGAACACCTCGCCCACGGCGGTCAGGGAGATGTTCGTTCCGGCGGCGAACAGGGCGAACAGCGGGACGGCCACCCCCGCGGAGAACGGGCGCAGCAGGTGCGCGGTCCGGTCCCCGGGCGACAGCGCCTCAGGCCCGGCGCTTGCAGTGGTGCGGGGGTCGGGCGTGGCGCGCAGGATCAGCCCCATCGCGACACCGGCGACGGTGGCGTGGATACCGCCGTTGTACATCAGCGCCCAGATCGCCACGCCCAGGGGTACGTACCACCACCAGCCGCGGACCCGTTTGCGCTGGAGCACGTAGAACACTCCCAGGCCGCAGGCGGCACCGGCGAGCGCGAGGAGGTTGAGGCCGCTGGTGAAGAACACGGCGATGATCAGGATCGCGCCGAGGTCGTCGACCACCGCGAGGGTCAGCAGGAACGCGCGCAGCGCCGAGGGAAGACTGGTGCTGAGGACGGCGAGGACGGCCAGTGCGAACGCGATATCGGTGGCCATCGGCACCGCCCACCCCGACAGCGAACCGCCGCCCGCCGAGGACACGACCACGTACAGGGCGGCCGGGACGGCCATGCCGCAGACCGCGGCCACCACCGGCAATACCGCCGTCGCTGGGGTCCGCAGCTCACCGACGACCAGCTCGCGCTTCAGCTCGATGCCCGCGACCAGGAAGAAGACGGTCAGCAGACCGTCCGAGACCCAGTGCCCCACCGACAGGTCCAGCCCCAGGAAGCCAACCCCGAAATGCGCCTCGCGCACCGATTCGTACGCACCGTTCCAGGGGGAATTCGCCCAGATCAGGGCCACGACCGCCGCGACCAGCAGGACCAACCCGCCGACCGTCTCGGTCCGCAACGCCTCGCTGACCGCGCGGCGCTCCCTCCACGGCAGCACCCCGAGGAATGGAGTGCGTTCGCGCTGTATATCCGGCATGAAGGACGCCTCCGGGGCAGCAGTCAGGGTCGGGAGACACCTGTCCCCTGACCGCCGACCAGACTTCCCGGCACACCGGCGCGCTTCTTGACGCGTTCCTCACACCCTATCCAGCACGAGCGCCAGAGCACGAGAGCCCGCGACGGCAGTGGCCGATGCGGAGAAGCCCCGGAGAGTGGGGCGCTCTCGATATCGGTCTTGTCCAGCACGCCGCCATCGAGCAGACCCGGCTTCGGCGTGCTCGCAACAGCGCCTGTCACAGGAGTGCCGCCGCCGACCGACCCGGGCAGGAAGACGAAGGCCGGTCGCCCTGGCACCGGCGCGTACTCGGGCACCCGGACTGTGCCCCGCCCGGGCGGGGCGCAGGGTCCGTGTTGCGTACGTACGGCGGCCTCGGCTAGCGGGAGCGCCCGGCACTGTATGACGCTGCGGCGCTCGGACGTGTACGTCCTCTGCCTGCGGCACCACCAGCACAAGCAGACCTTCGGCCTTCTGGTACCTCGGCCAGTGGACCTTCTACGTCTTGTCCACCCGTGTCCTCGATGAGCAGTGCCCGGACCGGAAGAGCATCGAACTGGCCGGCCTCAAGCGCCTCGATCCGCTGGAGACCGACTGCACGGGCCTGCGGCCGGAGGCGTGACGCAGCAGTGGCGGCCGCCGCCGTCGTTGTCTGCCACGCCTGTTGGCCGTTCTGATCGTTCAACCGGACTGCTGTGTCTCCTGGTTGGGGTGCTTCGCGGTGAAGTCCGTGCGCCACCGTTCAATCAGCGGGGGCAGTTCGCGCAGCATGAACGTGTAGAAGTCTTTCATCTCCGCCAGTCGTCGCCCGGCGGGGGTGGACGGGTCGCCCGCCGCCGCGAGGCCCTGGTCTGCGGCCTCTCCCATGGTGGCGAGGAGCTGGTTCTGCTGCGACATGAGCGTGGCCCAGGCGCCGTCCGGGAAGCGGTAGTGGTCCCTGCGGCTGCCTGGCGCCGGGACGCGCTCCAGCAGGCCGCTCGGAGCGAGCTGCTTCACCGCACCGGACACCGCTCCGGAGCTGATCTGCAGCTCCGCGCACAAGTCGGCGGCGGTCAGCGTCTCCTGCTGGCTGAACAGAAGGCAGGTCATCACCCGCGCAGTGGTCTTCTGCATTCCGCCCTGCGCGAGGATCAGCGCCAGCTTCTCCGCCGCGTCCCGTAGCCGCTTGTCGTCGCCCATGCCGACACCCTAACCGAGCATCCCCTCCATTCAGAGTGTTCGCAGATCTCTGAAACTTCTGTACGGTTGAGTTCTGAACGCGACCGGCCGTCGTGGCCGACGGACGTTGACATCCGAGCAGTGAGGAAACGCTCATGGCCCAGATCAAGGCAGCAGCCGACTTGCACGGGATGTCCGACGAGTCCTGGAGGCGGCACGCCAACCCCTGGAGCGTCTGGACCCGATTCGCCGCCATCCCGGCCTTCGAGCTCGTGGTGTGGAGCCGGCAATGGCTCGGCTGGTGGTGCCTGGCCGGCGTCGTCGCGGTCGTGGCCTGGCTCTGGCTCAACGTGCACCTGTTCGGCCCCGTGGGTCCCACGAGCTGGGCCGCGAGGGGCATCTACGGCGAGCAGCTCCACGTCGACGGCAAGGTTCCGGCCGAGCACAGGACGATCCTCAACTGGCTGATCGCAACCGGCCTGCTCGGCTTCGCATTGATCGCCTGGGGGCTGATCGCCCTCGACATCTGGCCGCTCACCCTGGGGACGGCCTTGGTGGTGCTCGCCCAGCTGTGGCGAATCGACCGCTACGGCCTGCTCTTCCAGTACCTGGGCGACCGGACACGGGACGGCCAGTCCCCGGACACCGCGGCGTGAAACAACTCCTCGCACCCTCCACGGCCCAGCTGGATCCCTTGGCGTCGGACCTCCATGAACGGGCGGTGATGTGATGGCGCGCGACGCGGGTGCGGCAGCCGCTGTTCACGACTCACCCGGCGCGCACCGTCGTCATGGCCTTCGCTGTTGTAATTGTCATCGGTGCCGTGCTGCTCGCCCTGCCCGTCGCCACCGAGAGTGAGGGTACGCCCAACACCTCGCGGCCGAGGGCCGGGACGGGAGCTCACCGCCGCATCGACTTGTCCCGGCTCTCTTGTGGCGCAGGCAGAGCCAAGGCCATCACCGCAACGCCCGCGCACACAGCCGCCGTCGCCATGAATACGGCCCTGTACGACAGGTCCGGTCCACCGTCGGCGGTCGCGAGGGTGACGAGGGCGGCGAGCCCGACGACACCGCCGAGTTGGCGAGTGGTGTTCATCAGCCCGGAGGCTGCCCCTGCATCCTGCTCGCGGATGCCCGAGGTGACGGTGGTGGTGATCGGGGTGATGAGCAGCCCCATACCGGCGGACATGACGATCGCGGGCCCGAGCAGGCCGTCCAGGTAACCGCTGCCCGTGCTGATACTGCTCTGCCAGAGGAAGCCGACGGCGCTGAGGGCGGCGCTGAGGACGATGAGACCGCGGGCGCCGGTGCGCTCCATGACGGTGGGAGCGAGCCGGGCGGCCGCGATACCGACCAGCGTGTGGGGCAGGAAACCGACGCCCGTGGCCAAGGCCCCGTAGTGGAGGACGTCCTGCATGTACAGCGACAGGAAGTACCACATGGGGATGAAGCAGCCGCCGGCCAGCAGCATGGTGATGTTGCCCGCCCAGATCGGTCGTAGCCGCACCAGGCCCGGCGGCACCAGGGGGGCTGTCGCGTACCGGGCCTCCGTCACCGCGAACGCGATCAGCGCCACGGCACTGACCGCCAGGCCCGTCAAAGTGGCCGGCCCCGTCCAGCCCTGTGTTCCGGCCTGGTTGACCCCGTAGACGAGCGCGGTGACGCCCAGTGTGGCCAGCACCGCCCCGGGGACGTCGAGCCTGCCGGACGCCGCGCGGGAGCGATCGGCCGGCAGCAGGCGCAGGGTGGCCAGGATGGCCACGGCGCCGATCGGCACGTTGATCAGCAGGATCCACCGCCATGACAGTGTGTCGGTCAGGACGCCGCCGATCAGGTTGCCCGCCGCGCCTCCGGCGGAACTGACGGCAGTCCAGATCGCCAACGCCCTGGTACGGCCGGGCCCTTCGGGGAAGGTCGTGGTCAGGATGGTCAGCGTTGCCGGGGCCAGCACCGCGGCGCCCAGGCCCTGCACCGCGCGCATGGCGATCAGCAGGCCAGGTCCGGCGGCGAGTCCGCCCACCAGGCTGGAGACGGAGAACAACACCAGCCCCCACATGAACGCCCGCCGGCGGCCGTACAGGTCCGCGAGCCGGCCGCCGAGAAGCAGGAAGCCCGCGAAGACCAGCGCGTAGCTGCCCACGACCCACTGCAGTCCCGCAGCGTCGAAGCCGAGCGCGGTCTGGATCGACGGCAGCGCGACGTTCACCACCGACACGTCGAGCACCACCATGAACTGTGCCGCGCAGGCCAGCCATAACAGCGCTGCCTGACGGGGCGCCAGCGCGCCTGCCTCGTCCTTGGTGCCGATTGATCCGTCGGCGGCACGGGCTTCGCGTTGTCCCATGTTTCTTCCCCATCGTCGCGGCGAGCTTTTACAGTACAGGGGTACTATGAAAGTGGGTCAGACAGGAAGGGGGCACGATGCCGAAACGCGTTGACCATGCCCAGCGCCGGGCGCACATCGCTGATGCCCTGGTCCGGGTGGCCGCGCGGGACGGACTGCATGCGGTGACCATGCGTGCGGTCGCGGCAGAAGCGGGCATGTCCTTGAACCTGGTGCAGTACTACTTCGACACCAAGGCCCAGTTGATGCACGCCGCGCTGCAGCACCTTGAGCAGCAGAGCCACGAGCGGTGGTCGGCGCAGCTCGAGAGCCTGGATGATCCGGGTTCGGCCCGGGCCTGCCTGGAAGCGCTGGTCGACGAAGCCCTGCCGGTCGACGCCGACAGCCACACCTTCCAGCTCGTGTGGACGTCCTACGCGGTACTGGCAATGACCGACCCCGAGCTGGCGGAGCAGCCCTTCATCGAGGGGCCGAACCGTCTTGAGCGACAGCTCACCAGCATCCTGGCCACGGCTCAGGCGGCCGGGGAAATCGCGGCATATCTGGATGTATCGGCCGAGGCCGCGCGTCTTCTGAGTCTCGGTCACGGTGTCGGGATCAGCGTGCTGGTCGGGCAGCGGTCGGCGGCACAGGCCCGGTACCTGATGCGCTACCACCTCTCCCGCTTGTTCAACGACCCCACTCCGCCCGAGGCCCCTGGCCAGCACTTGACGGCAGTTTCCTGACCGGTGCCGGCTCGGAAACGGGAGGCCCTGCCGTGCGCCGTTCGGCGGCGCTCTGGAGTGGACTGCCCCGCTTGACGGACAGGAGAAGCTCAGTGACCACCCATACCAGGCAATTGCGGGACTTTCCCTTCGCGCCCGCCGCCGAGCTACACATGGAACCGGTCTTCGCGCAATTACGGCAGAAAGAGCCCATCAGCCGCGTCCGCCTTCCGTACGGGGGTGAGGCATGGCTGGTCACGCGTTATCAGGACATCAAGACCGTGCTGGGCGATCCGCGGTTCAGCCGTGCCGCCACGCAGCACGCCGAGGCGCCGCGGATCCAGCGTGACCCGGCGGGTGAAGGCGTGCTGATGTCGCTGGATCCCCCGGACCACACGCGCTTGCGCAAAACGGTCGCGGGTGTCTTCACCAAGCGCAGGGTGGAAGAGCTGCGGCCCGCCACGCAGAGGATCGCCGGGGAGTTGCTGGAGGCGATGGACGCCTCGGGTGCGCCGGCCGATCTGGTCGCGTCGTACGCGCTGCCACTGCCCGTCACGGTGATCTGCGACCTGCTGGGTGTACCCGGGGGCGACCGTGATCAGCTGCGGGGCTGGTCCGATGCTCTGCTGTCCACCACGGCCTGCGCGTCCGCCGAATCGGCGTCGGCCGTGCAGGCCATGGCCGACTACTTCGCCGCCCTGGTGAGCCGGCGGCGCCGCGAGCCGACCGATGACCTGCTCGGGGCTCTGGTGCAGATGTGGGACCGGGAAGAGGGGCGGCTCCGGGACGATGAGCTGGTCCTTCTCGCCCGTGATCTGCTCATCGCCGGCCATGAGACCACGGCGAGCCAGATCGCCAACTGCACCTACCTGCTGCTCCAACGCCCGCATGACATGGACCGCTTGCGCGCGGATCCGTCGGTGATGGCGTCGGCGGTGGAGGAGCTGCTGCGGTTCATCCCACTGGGCCCGGGCAGTTTCCGGGCCAGGGTCGCCACCGAGCCGGTGGAACTGTGCGGGGTGAGGATTCAGCCCGGCGAGACCGTGTTCGCCCCCACTGTGGCGGCCAACTGGGATCCGGACGTTTTCACCGATCCCGGCCGCCTCGACGTCGACAGGTCGCCCAACCCGCACGTCGCCTTCGGGCACGGTGTGCACCACTGCCTGGGTGCGCAGTTGGCCAGGCTGGAGCTCCAGGTGGCGCTGGGTGTTCTGCTGTGTCGTCTGCCGCACCTCCGACTGGCCGTCGACGAAGCGGAGATCGTGTGGAAGACGGGCACGCAGGTCGGTGGGCCGAAGACCCTGATGGTGAAGTGGTGACCAGGGCGTCTGCGGCTGCCGGCCGTTGGCGGCTGGCGGTGGATGCGGCATTGTGCATCGGATCGGGCGCGTGTGCTGGTTCCTCCGCCCATTTCCGGATGACGCAGAACGGCCATGCCGAGCCGTGCGAGGACGTCATCGTCGCCGATGACACGGCACGGGACGCCGCAGAATGCTGCCCGGTGGAGGCCATCACGGTGTCCGACACCAGCACTGGCGAGTTGATCGCGCCCGCGTGAGCCGGGGGGAAACGGTCGCCCCTTCGGCATCACACCCCCACCTGCCCCACCGGTCATGGAGGAACCGTCCCTCGGCTGCGGCCGCTTCGCGTGGAGCACCGAGGGGTTCAGGGGTGACCTTGGGCGGGCCGTGAGGCTGCCTTGCTTGGGCGTGGAGCGACGGGCGGTTCAGTGAATCCGGTGCGGCACTCAGTCGGCCTGCCCGGTCGCGAACCGGATGCCGTCGGCGTGCCGCGCCTGTCCGCTGGCATGGGCAGGCGGTCTGTGCAGCCCGTCGACGCCACCGATCCTCCGGCCGCAAAGGGAACTTCATGACCTTCGTCATAGAGCTCGACATGAACGTCACGCTCGACCAACTTGAGGACGCGGCGCGACAGCGCACGCCCGTGGAGCTGTCCGCACCCGTCCGCTCCCGAGTCCGCGCCTCGCGCGACGTGCTGGAGAAGTTCGTGCAGGACGAACGTGTCATCTACGGGGTCAACACCAGCATGGGGGGCTTCGTCGACCACCTCGTCCCGGTGTCCCAGGCCCGGCAGCTCCAGGAGAACCTGATCAACGCAGTCGCCACCAACGTGGGGACATATCTGGACGACACGACCGTCCGGACCATCATGCTGTCCCGCATCGTGTCGCTGGCGCGCGGGAACTCCGCGATCACCCCAGCGAATCTGGACAAGCTGGTGACCGTGCTCAACTCCGGGATCGTGCCATGCGTCCCGGAGAAGGGCTCCCTGGGCACCAGCGGTGACCTCGGCCCGCTGGCCGCGATCGCCCTGGTGTGCGCGGGGCAGTGGAAGGCCCGCTACAACGGACAGATCATGCCCGGTCGGCAGGCCCTGTCCGAGGCCGGCATCGAGCCGATGGAGCTGAGCTACAAGGACGGCCTGGCCCTGATCAACGGCACGTCGGGCATGGTCGGCCTGGGCACCGTGGTTTTCCAGGCCGCCCGTCGGCTCGTGGACCGCTACCTGCAGGTCTCTGCGTTGTCGGTCGAGGGCCTGGCAGGCATGACGAAACCTTTCGACCCTCGTGTGCACGGGGTCAAGCCGCACCGCGGGCAGCGTCAGGTGGCGTCGCGTCTGTGGGAGGGGCTGGCCGACTCGCACCTGGCGGTCAACGAACTCGACACCGAGCAGACCCTGGCCGCAGAGATGGGTACGGTCGCCAAGGCCGGTTCGCTGGCGATCGAAGATGCCTACTCCATCAGGTGCACGCCGCAGATCCTGGGGCCCGTGCTCGACGTGCTGGAGCGGATCGGGGCGACCGTGCAGGACGAGCTGAACTCCTCCAACGACAACCCGATCGTCCTGCCGGAGGAGGCGGAGGTGTTCCACAACGGGCACTTCCACGGCCAGTACGTGGCCATGGCCATGGACCACCTGAACATGGCCCTGGCCACGGTGACCAATCTCGCCAACCGGCGAGTGGACCGCTTCCTGGACAAGAGCAACAGCAACGGGCTGCCCGCCTTCCTGTGCCGGGAAGACCCGGGACTGCGCCTGGGCCTGATGGGCGGCCAGTTCATGACCGCGTCGATCACCGCAGAGACCCGCACCCTGACCATCCCGATGTCGGTGCAGTCCCTTACGAGCACAGCGGACTTCCAGGACATCGTGTCCTTCGGATTCGTCGCCGCCCGCCGCGCCCGGGAGGTGCTCACCAACGCCTCCTACGTGGTGGCCTTCGAGCTGCTGTGCGCCTGCCAGGCCGTCGACATCCGCGGCGCTGACAAACTGTCCTCCTTCACCCGCCCGCTGTACGAGCGCACCCGCAAGATCGTGCCGTTCCTCGACCGGGACGAGACCATCACCGACTACGTCGAGAAGCTGGCGGCCGACCTGATCGCGGGCGAGTCCGTCGACACTGCCGTGGCGGCCTGCTGAAGCCGTAGCCGGAAGGGAGACACGACATGACTACCACGCTGGCCGAACAGGCGGTTGCGGACTTCGTCCAGGAATGGAGTACGGCCGAAGAGCGGGGAGACCACAGGGCGCTGGACGATCTGCTTGCGAAGGACTTCGTCGGCGTCGGGCCCCGGGGCTTCGTGCGCAGCCGCGAGGAGTGGCTGGCCCGCTACAGCACGGGTACCGTGCGCAACCTGTCGTTCGCGGTGAGCGACCTGCGCATCCGCTGCTACGGGGAGACGGCCGTCGTGGTGGCGGCCCAGACCCAGCGGAGCGTGAACGGTGATGCCGACGCCAGCGGTGCGTTCCGCTTCACCCTTGTCGTCGTCCGCCAGGACGGGCGGTTGCAGCTCGCCGGCCTGCACCTGAGCCCGAACGCCGCCCCGGCAGGCGCCTGAGCCCCTGCCGGAACGTCATCGGCTCCGGCCACCCCGCGCTGGTCACACGGCGTGGGCGGCCGGAGCATTCGCTTCTACTGTCTCCTGTGCGCGCAGGGCGAACCGCTGGACCTTGCCCGTAGACGTCTTGGGCAGGTCCGCGGCGAACTCGACCAGGTGTGGGAACTGATGACTGGACAGACGGTCCTTGCACCACTGCCGCAGATGCCGGGCCAATGTGTCGTTGCCCTGGCAGCCGTCGCGCAGCACGATGAACGCCTTGATCCGGGTGAGGCGGTCGGTGTCCACGCCGACGACCGCTGCCTGGGCTACATCCGGGTGCTGCTGAAGGGCGGTCTCGATCGCGGCAGGAGCAACCCATAGCCCGGAGACCTTCATCATGTCGTCGGCACGTCCCTCGTACCAGTAGAAGCCGTCCTCGTCGCGGCGATATCGGTCGCCGGTGCGGTACCAGCTTCCCTGCAGCACCGAGCGGGTCTGGTCGGCGCGATGCCAGTACTGGGCCAGCGTGCTGCCGCCCCGCACGAGCATCTCTCCGCTGCCTGCGCCTTCCATATCGCCGCCGTCGGGGTCGACGAGCTTGATCTGGTAGCCGGGCACGGCCTGCCCGGAGGAGCCGGGGCGCAGGGACCGTTCGGTGTTGCTGCAGTAGATGTGCAGCATTTCGGTGGACCCCACGCCGTCCAGGATCGTCAGCCCGTACACCTCGTGCCATCGTTCCCAGACGTGAGCGGGCAGGTTCTCGGCGGCCGAGATGCACAGCCGGATGGACGACATGTCCCGAGAGCCGGCGCCAGGCGAGCGGGGCATGGCGTTGTACAGGGCCGGGACGGAGAACAGCAGCGTGGGACGCGCCCGTTCGATGGTCTCCAGCACGAGGTGCGGTGCGGGAAACCCGGGCAGCAGGACCGAGGTCCCGCCGAACCACAGCGGAAACAACAGGCTGTTGCCCAGGCCGTAGGCGTGGAAGAGCTTGGTGGTGGACAAGTGCACGTCGTCCTGCGTGACACCCAGGACATCGCCCGCGTAGTGCCGACAGGCGGGTGCGATGTCCCGCTGCAGGTGGACCACTCCTTTGGGCCGTCCGGTGGACCCGGAGCTGTACAGCCAGAACGCGGGATCCTCGGTGTGCGTGGGTGCCGCGCCCAGGTCGCCTTCGTGTGCGCGGATCAGGTCGCGCATGTGGAGCGTGCCTTCGTCCGGCCCGGCGGGCTCGGTGCTGATCACCATCACGCCGGCCTCCTGCAGAGTGGGCGCGAGCTCCTCGTACCGGTCCGTTTCGATCACAGCAGCCCGGGCGTAACTGTCCTGAGCGTAGAAACGGAGCTGTTCTGGGCTGGTTTGATAGTTGATCGGGACCGGGATGGCGCCGATGCGGCTGGCGCCGAGGAAGGCGGTGAAGAATG
The DNA here is from genome assembly GCF_900119365.1 of Streptomyces atratus. Classification (GTDB taxonomy): domain Bacteria; phylum Actinomycetota; class Actinomycetes; order Streptomycetales; family Streptomycetaceae; genus Streptomyces; species Streptomyces atratus_B. The sequence continues at coordinate 166,833 of NZ_FPJO01000003.1, read as the reverse complement.
CCGGGGTGTCGTCCAGGACGAGCAGGACGCGCTGTTCAGGCTGGATGCCGAGCGCGCGCAGGGCTCGGCCCATTGCGCACATGCTCCGGTACAGCTCCCCGTAGCTGACGGGGCCGTGGGGGCCGTAGAGGGCAGCCTTGTTGCTCAGGCCGGTGTCGAGGTGGTGGTCGATGAGGGTGGAGAGGTTGAAGCGGTCGGTGGTCATGTCGGCTCCTGTTCGAGGGGGTGTGGAGCTGATCGGCCCCGGGTGTGGCCCTGCCCCGGTCGCGGCGTTGGCCGGGAGCCGGGGCAGGGCTGGGTGGGGGCGTGGTGGGGTCAGGGGTTGCTCGGGGGGATGTTCTGGTTGAGGCGGAACAGGTTGGTCGGGTCGTACTTGGTCTTGACGGTCTGCAGCCGTTCGAACTTGGCGGCCCCGTAGGAGTCCCGCGTGCGGTCCGCCTCGCCCGGGTTCAGGAAGTTGACGTAGCCGCCGGAAAGGTGGCTGGCCAGGGCCTGGTAGCCCTCGCGAGCCCAGGCGGTGTGGCGGGCGTCCTCGGTGGGGTCCGTCCAGGCGGCGGCCAGGTTGGTCACGAACGGCGACTGGCGGTTGGGGTAGGCGGTGGCGTCGTCGGGGACGCGCGCCACGGCCCCGCCCAGGTAGAGCAGTTCGAGCTGGGTGAACGGGGAGGCGATGTCGGCGGCGTGTTCCAGGACCGTGTCGATGGCGTCGTCGCTCAGTTCGTTCAGGTAGCCGCTCTTGGTGTAGATGCGGTCGGGGACGACGGCGCCGGGGAAGGAGTATGCCTGCAGGGCCCGGTAGGGCAAGGTCGCCTTGGTCAGGCCGTGGGGCTTGCCGACGTGGAGGATGGACTCGAGCTGCCGCTCACCCTCGTGCGGATCCCCGATCCAGCAGCTCATGGCGCAGATCACCGGCTTGCCGTGCATGTCGGCAGGCAGTTCGGGCAACGGTGGTGCCAGGCGCAGGTACAGGGCCCAGGTCAGTTCGTCGGGGGCGGCGGCCATGTGGTCGCGCCAGGCCCGGATGACCTGGGGCCCCTCGTCCAGCGAGTAGTAGGTGCTGGCGAAGCGGACGGGTCCGACCCGGTGGAGGCCGAACTCGAATGCGGTCACTACGCCGAAGTTGCCGCCGCCGCCCCGGACGGCCCAGAACAGGTCGGGGTTCTCGGTATCGCTCGCGGTGAGGACTGCGCCGTCCGCGGTGACGATCTCCACGGAGGTGAGGTTGTCGATGGACAGGCCGTACTTGCGGCTCAGCCATCCGAACCCGCCGCCGAGGACGAGTCCCCCCAATCCGGTGTGGGAGACCACGCCGGCGGGGGTGGCGAGCATGTGGGCCTGGGTGGCGGTGTCGAACGCCCCCAGCAGGCAGCCGCCCTGGGCTCGCGCGCGCCGCAGGCGGCGGCTGACCTTGACGCTGTTCATCAAGGAGAGGTCGATGACGATCCCGCCGTCGCATACCGAGTGCCCGGCCATGCTGTGTCCTCCGCCGCGGACCGCGACCAGCAGGCCGCTCTTGCGGGCGAAGCTCACCGCGGCGACCACATCCGGGGTGCTGGTGCAGCGGGCGATCAGCGCGGGGCGCCGGTCGATCGTGCCGTTCCAGATGCGGCGCGCCTCGTCGTAGTCGGCGTCGCTCGGCCAGATCAACTCCCCCCTGAACGCCGCGCTGAACGCGGCCAGGGTGGCAGGGTCGAGCTGTGGGAACTGCATGCTTGTCCCTTTCTGCGGCGCCACGGCGGGCGCTTGACGGGGGTGGCGGCTGGGGCGCGTCAGAAGTCCGGCGTCAGCGGGTCGCATCCGTAGAGGGCGAGCTGTGTCAGGGCGGCCCGTACGGCTTCGATATCGGCGTCCGGCTCGCCCGCGCGGGCCGGCAGCAGGGCGAGGGCTGTCGCCTCGCCGCGGGCGACCGCGGGCGTGCGCCGTGCCAGGGCGGTCAGGCTCTGTCCGGGGCCTGCTTCGATCAGGAGGTGAGGGCCACTGCTCAGCAGATGCTCGAGGGTGGGGCCGAACAGGACCGGCTCGGCGGGCTGACCGGTCCAGAACTGCCAGTCGGTGGCGAGCTCGTCGGCAAGTTCCTGCCCGGTGTAGGCGGAGTAGAGGGTGGTGTGCGGCGGGTGGAGGGGCGGACGGGTGAGGGAGCCCGCGTGGGCTGTGACGACGTCGCGCATCACCGGGTGGTGGAAGGGCTGCAGGGCGCGGGCGCGGGAACAGGTGATCCCGGCACCGCGGAGGGCGGCTTCCACGTCGGCCAGGGCCTCTTTTGGGGCGGAGAGCAGTACCTGGCGCGGTGCGTTGACGGCGCCGATGACCACGCCTGGCACCAGGTGGGCTTCGACCTCCCTGGGGCTGGCGGCCACGGCCAGCATGCCGCCGCGCGGGGCGTGCTGGTAGACGCCGATGTATTCGGATAGGTAGCGCAGGCCGCAGTCGAAGGAGAACACGCCGGCCAGGGTGGCGGCGGCCAGTTCCCCCACGCTGTGGCCCAGTAGGACATCGGGGCGCAGACCGGACTCGATGAGCATGGTGCCCATCGCGCAGTTGACCGCGTACAGCAGGGGCTGGGCGTAGGAGATGTCGTCGAAGGCCGTGGGCGGCGTGGCCGCGAGCCATCCTTCGCGCAGGGTGCGTCCGGCCGGTCCGAAGGCGTCGAAGGCGTGGTCCATCGTGGAGGTGAAGGACTTGGAGACGCCGTAGAGGCCGGCGGCCATGCGGGAGTGCTGTGCCCCTTGGCCGGGGAAGGTGAGAACGACTCTGGGGCGCGGCGGACAGGGGCATGGGGTGGGGGCATCCATCAGCTGGCTCCTGCGGTGCAAAAAAAAGGGGGCGGGAGGAGGGCGGACGGGTGCCTCAGTTCCTGCTGGCGGGGACGTTGACGTACTCGAGGACGGCGCGTGGTGTCTTCAGGTCCCGGATGACGTCCTCCGGGATGTCGATGTTGTAGCGGTGCTTGAGCTGGGCGGAGGTCTCCAGCAGGACCAGGGAGTCGTAGCCGAGGAGCTCGAACTCGCGGTCGAGGATGTCGTCGCCCTGGGCGAGGGCCTGCTCGTCGCCGGAGCACTCGCTGAGGATCTGCAGGAGCTGGTCGATGTTGAGCATGCGGAACGGTCCCTTCTCAATGGGTGGGAACACGGGGAGTGGTGGTTTCAGGGGGTGTGCTCGACGATGACGGCCGAGTTGAAGCCGCCGGCGCCGCGCGCGAGGACGAGGGCCCTCGACAGGGGGCACGTGCGTGGGTTGTCGCGGACGAGGTCGATCTGGTAGTCGTCGACGACGTCGGTGACGTTGACGGCCGGTGGGATGACGTTGTCGCGCAGCGCGAGCAGGGCGCACACCACGTCAAGTGGTCCTCCGCCGGCCATCAGTCGGCCGACCATGGTCTTGGGCGCGCAGACGGGGACGCCGTACGGGCCGAAGACGGAGCGCAGGGCATCGGCTTCCTGGGCATCGAGGTCGGCGACGCCTGCCGCGTCGGCGACGACGAGGTCGATGGCGTCGGGCTGCAGCCCCGCATCCGCCAGGGCCAGGTCAAGGGCGCGCCGCAGACCGGAAGGCCGTTGCGTTTCGGGGGCGGGGTCGAACGTTGCCGCGTAGCCGGTGATCTTTCCGTAGGGACGTCGGTCGGTGCGTCCTCGCGCCGATTCGGCGTCCTCCATGACGAAGAGGGCGCCGCCTTCTCCCGGCACATAGCCGCATGCCTGCTGGTCGAACGGCAGGTAGGCGGTGGCGGGGTCGGTGGCCGTGCTGACGGTGCCGGAGGCCAGGTGTGACACCCAGCCCCATGGGTCGAAGGAGGACTCGACACCGCCGGTGACCATCAGGCGGCTGCGGCCGCGGGTGATCGTGCGGCGGGCGTGCCCGATGGCATCGAGGCCGCCTGCCTGTTCGGCGACGACCACGCCGCCCGGGCCGCGCATCTTGTGCCGGATGGAGATCTGGCCGGTGTTGACGGCGTAGAACCATGCGAAGCACTGGTAGACGCTGACGCGGTCGGGACCTTGCGTCCACAGCCGCTGCATCTCGCGGTGGGAGAACTCGAAGCCGCCGGTCGCGTTCGAGGTGACGACACCGCACTCGTAGGTGCCGAGTTCGGCGATGTCGACCTGGGCATCCTCCAGTGCACGGTCGGCGGCGACCAGGGCGAGCCGGGTCACGCGGTCGGTCTGCGGCAGCAGCCGCCCGGGCAGGTGCTCCTTGGCCTCGAAGCCGGTGATCTGCCCGGCGAGGCGCGCGGTGTACGGCGAGGGGTCGAACTCCTGCAGCGGGGCGATGCCCTGGGTGCCGGCCAGGGTGGCGTTCCAGTACTCCTTGACGCTCAGGCCGGTGGGCGCGGTCACACCCATCCCGGTGATCACGACGTCGGTGCTCATGCGCGGCCTCCTCGCCACTTCTCCAGGACCATGGCGCTCTGGAACCCGCCGAACCCGCTGCCCACGGTGAGGACGACGTCAAGGTCCACGTCACGTGCCTCAAGGGGGACATAGTCCAGGTCGCAGTCCGGGTCGGGCTCATGGAGGTTCGCGGTGGGGGGCACCACTCCGTTGCGGATGGCCAGCGCGCAGGTGGCGACCTCGATCGCCCCGATCGCGCCGAGAGAGTGCCCGATCATCGACTTGATGGAGCTGACCGGGACGTTGTAGGCGTGCTCGCCCAGGGCCTTCTTGAACGCCTCGGTTTCATGAAGGTCGTTCTGCTTGGTGCCCGAGCCGTGGGCATTGATGTACCCGACGGCCGTGGGGTCGGTGCGGGCCTCGTCCAGGGCGGTCGTGATGGCGCGGGCCATCTCATTGCCGTCCCGGGACAGGCCCGTCATATGGTACGCGTTCGAATGCGCGGCGTATCCGGTGATGGTGCCGTAGATGTCGGCTCCGCGTCGCCAGGCGTGTTCGCTGTCCTCCAGGACCAGCATGGCCGCGCCCTCGGCGATGGCGAATCCGTCCCGGGTGCGGTCGAAGGGGCGCGGGGCGTGTTCCGGATCGTCGTTACGGCGGGTGGTGGCCTTGATCGCGTCGAAGCAGGCCACGGCGATCGGGGTGATGGGAGCATCGGTGGCGCCGGCGACCATCACGTCGGCGCTGCCCTCCTGGATGAGCTGGCAGGCATGGCCCAGGGCGTCGATGCCTGAAGTACAGCCGGCCGAGATGACCGACACCGGTCCTTCGGCACCGGCCGCCCAGGCGGTCTCGCGGGCGAGGGAACCAGGTACGAAGTAGTCGAAGAGGTGGGGGGACTGGTAGTTCTGGTCGACCAGCCACTGGCGTCCCTCGTCGGACAGCACGACGTACTCGTTCTCGATGCTCGTGGCGGATCCCACCGCGTTGCCCACGCTCACACCGATACGGCCGGGGTCGATACCCGTGCCGGAGGTGATCCCGGCTTCCGCCACCGCCCGTCTGGCGCAGGCCACGGCCAGCAGGCCGGCCCGGTCCAGACGCCGGACCTCGCGGCGGGTGAACCCGCAGGCCAGCGGATCGAGATCGACCTCTCCCGCCACCTGGGAACGGAAGGGCGTGGGGTCGAATGCCGTGATCCTGCGGATCGCGCTGCGTCCCGCTGTGATCATCTTCCAGAAGCCCTCGGTATCCGTCGAACCGGGTGCGAGGACGCTCAGGCCAGTTATGACTACGTGTCGGCTCACACCTCGAGACCTTGCGGGGTGCTGCTCCAGCGGCAGTTAACAGCCACTCATTCTCTGCTCCAGAGCGCCTTGCTTGGGCGGCAGAGAGTGCCTTGCCCGGGCGTGGACCGGCCCTGCACCGCCTGCATGGAGCCTCGTCGTCGGGCCGGCCCGTTCCGGCCACCCCGACGAAGGGAGAAAGTCTCGCCATGCCCGCACACACCGAATCCACAAGCGTCGCCCTGGTCACGGGCGGCACGAGCGGCATTGGTCTGTCGATCGCACAGGCCCTGCTGCAGGACGGGCTGAAGGTCGTCATCACCGGCCGCGACCCCGGGAAGCTGGATACGGTCGTCAGGTCGCTGACGATGGAGGACGACCACTTCGACGTGGCCGGCTACACCTGCGACGTACGGGACCGCGACGCGGTCCACGACATGGTGGAACGGTGCGCCAAGGAGCACGGCGAACCGAAGGTGCTGGTCAACAACGCCGGCCGCAGCGGTGGCGGCGTGACTGCCGCGATCCCCGACGAGTTGTGGCTGGACGTCATCAACACCAACCTCAACAGCGTCTTCTGGGTGACCCGCGAGGTCATCCGGAGCAGCGATGCGATCAAGCAGCCGGCCGGGCGGATCATCAACATCGCTTCCACCGGCGGCAAGCAGGGCGTCCCGTACGGGGCCCCGTATTCGGCGGCCAAGGCCGGTGTCATCGGCTTCACCAAGGCACTCGCCAAGGAGTTCGCCGCCCACGGCGGCCCCACCGTGAACGCGGTATGCCCCGGCTACGTGGAAACGCCCATGGCCCAGGACATCCGCGCCAGTTACGCCAAGCTCAACAACGTCTCCGAGGAGCAGGTCCTCGCCGACTTCGAGGCGAAGATCCCTCTCGGCCGCTACTCCACCCCCGAAGAGGTGGCCGGCATGGTGCGCTACCTGGTCAGCCCGGTAGCCGCGTCGGTGACCGCCCAGGCACTCAACGTCTGTGGCGGGCTGGGCAGTTACTGACGCTACGACGGGAAGAGGGACACACGCATGACCATCGATGCATCCCCCGAGTCCTCCGCCTTCGGCTTCGAGGGCCAGACCTACTACGAACACCGGCGGCTGCGCCTGTACGACGCCGTGGTCGTCCACGCGTCAAACCGGCTGCTGTGGCGCTGCCCGAAGTCACGGCTGCTCGACCACTACAACGACTGGGTCACCTCCCGTCACCTGGAGATCGGCCCCGGCTCGGGCTACTACCTGGACCACTGCCGCTTCCCCGCAGGCAAACCCGAGCTGACCCTGCTCGACCTCAACCCCGACCCGCTCAAGTTCGCCGCGCACCGCCTGCGCCGCTACACCCCGCGCTGCGTGCAGGCGGACATCCTGGAACCCCTGCCCGATCTCGTCGGCAGCGGCTTCACATCCATCGCCTACAACTACGTGATGCACTGCCTGCCCGAGCCACCGGGCGGCAAGAAGATCGTCTTCAAGCACCTGCGCGAGGCCCTCGCGCCCGGCGGCGTCCTCTTCGGCAGCACTGTCCTGTCCCAGGGTGTGGAACACACCGCCCTCTCTCGCCGCTTCAACATCCTCTACCAGCGCCAGGGTTCTTTCCACAACCAGCACGACAGCGTGCATGGACTGCACCAGGCCCTGGACGAACACTTCGCCAGCCACTGGATCGAGGTACGCGGCAGCGTCGCACTCTTCGCAGCCCGCGCATCGCAGACCACCACGCCCCACCACCCCGGCGTATCCGTGGACCCTGATGAGTGAGGAGAAGCGCATGACGGCCGGGGCCACCTACCATGATGCGGCCATCCCCCTGACGGCGCTGTGGACCTCGCCCTTCGCGCGGTGGGGAGGTGCCCTGGCCCACATCTCCAGCCTCGACCTGGCCGTGGCCGCCACCAGCCGGGCACTGTCGGAGCGCGGCATCGACCGCAACGCCATCGAGGGCCTGGTACTGGGCTGGACCGTGCCGCAGCCCGCCATCTTCTACGGAGCCACCACACTCGCGGCCCGACTGGACATGCCCCAGGTCTTTGGACCGATGCTCAACCAAGCCTGCGCCACCTCCGTCGCGGCCCTGCACCAGGCCGCCGCGGCGGTGGGCACAGGAATCGGACCGCAACTGATCGTCACCACCGACCGCACCAGCAACGGCCCGGACCTGTCCTGGCCCTCACCTTCCGGTTCCGAGCAGAGACCAGTACGCGAGAACTGGGTACGCGACAGCTTCTCCCGGGATCCCGTTACCGGACAGAGCATGCTCGCCACAGCCGAAGCCGTCGCGGCCGAGTGCGGCTTCACCCGCGACGACCTGGATGTCCTCGCCGTCCTGCGCTCCGAGCAATACACCGCCGCGCTTAGCGACGACCGCGCCTTCCAGCGCGACTTCATGGTCGGCATCGAGATCGAACGGGACGAACTCGGCACCGTAGGACTCCTGGCCGACGAAGGCGTGCGGCCGGTCACGGCCGACAGCGCCGGTCGACTTCCGACGGTCCTCCCCGGCGGCGTCCACACCGCCGCCACGCAAACTCATCCTGCGGACGGCACAGCGGGGGCCCTGGTGACAACGACACCGCGCGCCCGTGAGTTCGCCGACCGCGGCCCGATCGTGCGCCTGGTCGCATCCGGCTTCGCGCGAGTGGAGCCGGCCCGCATGCCCAAGGCTCTCGTTCCGGCCGCACAGGCGGCGCTGCACGCCGCCGGGCTGAAGATCGACGCGATGGATGGCATCAGCACCCACAACCCCTTCGCGGTGAACGACCTGTACTTCGCCCGGGAAACCGGGGTGGCACTGGAGGCCATGAACGCGTCCGGCTGCAGCCTTCTCTTCGGACACCCCCAAGGCCCGACCGGGCTGCGGACGGTCACGGAACTCGCACACGTGCTGAGGGCACGAGGCGGCGGGCTGGGGCTGTTCACCGGGTGCGCCGCAGGCGACACCGCAGCAGCACTGATCATCGAAGTGACCGACTGACCCGGCCTCCTGGTGCCCAGTGCTGGGAATGCAAGGGGACACACCCCGAGCGGGCTGTGGTGAAGGAGTCTTTCGGCCTTCACCACAGCCCGCTCGGTCTGTGCCTCGGCGGCCCCCTTCGGGGTACGGTCCCCGGCCGTCCCCCGAGCGGCGATCACCTCCCGTGGCCAGCCAGCACCATGGCGATGCCGGCCTGGGCGATGCCGCTTTCCTGGACCTGCCGTACGGCCGCGGCCTCGCGCGCCATGGCCGCTTCCACGGCACGCAGCGAGGGCCGCATCAGCCGCAGATGTGCGGCCGTGGACGAACCCGGCTGCGTCCACCGGTGGATCAGCCGGATGGCGGCGGGGATGAGATCCTCCGGCTCGACGATGCCGTCGAGGAGACCGAGGTCCAGTGCCTGGGAGGCGCTGAGCCCGGCGCTGTTCATGATCAGGTGCAGGGCCCTGGACGCGCCTGCGAGGCGGGGTAGGAACAGGCTCGCGGCATTGGACACGGTGAGCCCGACACCGGTCTCCGGCCATGAGATCGCGGCCTGGGCGGTGGCGATGCGGGCGTCGAAGCTCAGCGCCATCTCGCCGGCGCCGCCGACGGCGATGCCGTTGAGGGCGGCAACGACCGGGACTTCGGTGATGAGAGCGGCACGGGTGATGTCGTTGAACAGCTTCATCTCCGCCAGCAGATCGAGCTCTGAGGCGGCGGCTTCGCGCAGGTCCATTCCGGCAGAGAAGGCTTTCCCTCGGCCGGTGATCACCACTCCGCGAGCCTGGCTGCCGTCGCCGTAGTGGCGCAGCAGCTCGGCCAGGTCCCGGCGCATGTCGCGAGTCAGGGCGTTGAGTTTCGCCGGACGGCTCATGGCGATCACAGCAACGCCGCTGTCGACCGTGATGGTCAGGTCGGCGGAGCTCAGCAACGGCGGTACGTCGCTCATACCCACGCGTCCATCGCAGCGTCGAACGCACCGGTGCGCTGGTCGTCCCCGGGACGAAGCAGCTGGCGCTTCTGGATACGGGCGGAGGAAGTCATAGGGAAGGAGCCGACGAATTCGACGTAGGCAGGAACCTTGAATTTCGCGAGGTGGCGGCGGGTGTGCGCGAGGACACTGCGAGCCGTTGCCGTGGTGGGGCGGTAGCCGGGACGCAGCTGCAGGAAGGCTTTGGGCAGCTCACCGAAGAGCTCGTCGGGGATCCCGACGACGGCAGCGGCCAGGAGTGCCGGATGACCTTCGAGGACGCTCTCGACCTCGGCCGCTGCGATGTTCTCCCCACCGCGCCGGATCATGTCCTTCAGCCGTCCGGCGTGAACCACGCTCCCGGCCGCCCCGGCACGTCCGAGGTCGCCGGTGTGGTACCAGCCGCCGCGGAACGCCTGCTCGGTACTATCCGGGTTGTTCCAGTAACCCTTCATCATGGGCCTTCCCCGCACCAGAATCTCGCCGATCTGCCCGGGCTGGACAGAGCCCTGCTGTCCGTCGGCGACAATGACCTCCTTGCCGGCCGGCGGATACCCCATCGCCCCGCTGCCCACGGTGGCCTCCTCACCAGGCGGCATGATCAAGTCCAACCCGCTCTCGGTGGAGCCGTACACCTCGCGCCAGGCTGCGCCCCAGCGGTCCTCGAACGCACGGTGCAGGTCGCGCGGGATGCCCGAGCACAAGACCAGCCGCATCGCATGATCGCGGTCTCCCGAGTGGGACGGCTGCTTGTACAAGAGCATGGGCATGCTGCCCAGCACGTAGGTCAGCGTGGCCCGGTGCTGGCGGACGGAGTGCCAGAAGCCGGAGGCGGAGAACCGCGGGAGCACCACCAGCGGAACGCCGCCCATCAGGCACATCACGGCTTTCCACTGGGGATCCATGTAGGAGAACGCCTGGGCCGTCAGCACGACGTCGTCCGGGCACAGGCCGGAGTGGACAGCGATCATCCACGCCGTGCGCAGCCAGTAGTCGTGGCTGAGCATGCAGGCTTTCGGAAAGCCCGTGGTGCCGGAAGTGTACTGGAAGTTGACGGTGTCGCCCGCGTGGGCCGACAGACCGGGACCGTCCACCGGCCGGTCGCCGAAACCGGCCTCCAGTTCGCGTAGCGTCCGGACCGCACAGGAGTGCCCGATGCCGCCGCTCACGTCACGGGCCAAGCGCACGCAGCCTGGAGAGGCCAGTACCAGCACGGCCTGGGAGTCTTTCAAAACGTGCGCGAGGTCCGTGGAGCCGAAGCGGGTGTTGACCGGTACCGTAATGGCACCGGCCTTGATGGCCGCGAACCAGCTCAACGGCCAGTCCGCGACATTGTCCATCATGATCGCTACGCGGTCACCCGGTTTGACACCTTGGGCGATCAGCGCCTGCGCCAACCGGTCGGTGCGGGTGTCGGTCTCGGAGAAACTGAGCGTCTTGTCGCCGCATCGGAGGAATTCCTTGTCGCCGTGCAGCAACGCGGCATCTTCGATGAGTTCGCCAATGGTTTTCCAGCCCGGTCCCGCTTCGGGACACCGAGCGTCGGTCACAGACTGTGTTGCGGCCTGAGGGGCCGGTTCCATGTTGCTGGCCTCCGTCGCATCAGGCGGTGGCCCTTGCCACCGGTCTCCACTGGACAGGGCACCACCGGCAACTTGAGGGGCAAGCAAGGCAGCATCACGGGCTGCTCTCGTCCACCGCCTTGCCCTGGCCGAGCTTGTCTCTTTACCCGGCTTGGAGAAGCAGCCCTCACCGTGACTACGGCAAGAGTTGACCAGACCCGAGCGGAGGAGAGTGCCTTGACCCAGGCCCCGCACAAGCCGGAGGAGACCGCGGTGTCCGCGGCGTTGTTCGCAGAGATTCAGCAGTTCTACGGGCGCCACATGCGGGCCATGGACGAAGGCCGGGTGGCCGATTGGACCGACGACTTCACGCATGACGCGGTCTTCGCCACCAACGCCCGCCCCGAGCCCCAGCGCGGGCGGGCCGAGATCGCCCAAAACGCGGAGGCCGCAGCGCGCCAGCTGCAGGAGAAGGGCATCCTGCGCCGCCACTGCGTCACCACCATGGAGCTCCAGCAAGCAACGGGGTTGACGCTCCTGGCCAAGACCTATGCCCTGATCACCAAGACGGTGGTGGGAGGCCGGTCGGAGCTGGAGTTCGTGTGCACCTGCGAGGACGTGCTGGCCCGGCACGAGGACCGATGGTTCATCCGGCACCGTCAGGTGTTCCGGGACGATCTCCCTAAGGGCTGAGACGACAAGGTCCCAGAACCCTCGGCCGGCACGATGCGGCGACCAGGCACCCAGCCGCCACTGCGCCTCACACCTTCCAGGGGCCGGCCGTCGGCCACGGGACCTGCAAAAGAACCGGATCGGTGGTCGTGCGCAGGAACGGAACCCGCTCAGCGGTGTCCAGCCGAGGGTCTGCGGACAGAATCGCCTGCTGCAGCATTTGCAGCTCTCGTGAGGGGTCCAGTCCAAGCTCGGTCACGAGCGACTGCCGCAGCTGGTTGAACACCTTCAGCGCCTGCGGACGTCTGCCACAACGGTAGAGTGCGAGCATCAGCTGACGGTGAAATCCTTCGTGCTGCGGACGCTGCGACGCCAGCCCGCTCAGTTCGCTCAGCACCTCATGATGGCGTCCCAGTTCGAGTTCCGCTTCGATTCTGGTTTCCTGGACCCCGATACGGCTCTCTTCCAGCCTGACAATCTCGGCCTCAAGGTGTATCCCACGCCGAACATTTGCCAGGGGCGGCGCTGCAAAAATATGGAGCGCGGCACGAAACTGCTCGACAGCAGCCGCGCTGTCGCCTGCTTGAAAGGCTTGCTGGCCGACCAGGCGATGCCGTTCATAGCGCTGCAGGTCCACGTTCTCCGATGGGACACGGAATTCATAGCCGTTCGGCGTGGTGACCAGGATATTCTTCGGGGATTCACCTGGACGGATCTTCATCAACAGCTGCCGCAACTGGAACACGTACGTCTGCAACGCACTGAGCGCGCTCCGAGGAGGCTGCTCGGCCCACAGCTCTTCGATCAGTACATCCGTGCTGACCATTCTGTTTGCGTTGACCAGTAACAAGGCAAGGACCTGCCTGGCCTTGGGGGCACTCGGTGTCCGGCGCTCATCGCCGACCTTCAGCGCCACATGCCCGAGAACTTCGACGTCCACAGCTCTTTCCCCCCGTTGCTCTTGGAATTTACCGCACAGCAGGAAGCGAGACGATTTCGCATATAAGTCCTTGGTCAGTTGACACGTGTGTGTCTCACGCGGCCGTGCACGACGCATGAAACCTGCTCGCATTACCGGCCGCTGAGGCGCCATCGCCGCAGCGCGACACAAAGGCGCAACCTCTGCATATGCCCGAACGTATCCGTACGGTAATTTCTGGGTCAAGGGCTCAGGAAGCGAAACCGGCCACGCCGCGACCCTGCATTCCACTTCCCCTTCGACGCCCCCAGGAGCCTCTCCGCGCCTGCACTCGAGAGTGTGACACCCGCCGCGCCACCTATCCCTTCCCTCTCGTAAGGGTAGAGTCCAGCGCCGGTGTGAGCCCTCCCCGCGCCGGGCGCGCGACGGCGTGTGCCGCGGACGTGCGCCGCGCCCCGGCGGCGCCTACCGCCGAACCTCGTGCGCGTCCTGCGGCCGCCGTCGATCAGGGAAAGGTCTGCCTTGACTCCGCTCCCGACAAGCAACGTCGGGCCAGGTCAGAGCCATGCCGCTCATGCAGCATCCCGCACCTGCCGCCGAGGGGAGGCGTGATGGCGGGTCAGTTCAGGAACATGACGCAGCTTGTCCGATTACAGATGCAACAGCCAGTCGCACGCGTCCACATGGCGTGGGTCGTGGGCTGCGACCGCGAATCGCACACCTTCTGCCACGTCGAGCCGGCAGGACCGGATTCATCAATCGTGAGCCGGAAAATGCGCAGAGGGCCCTCCGGAAGCAGTCTGCTCACTTGCCGCCCGAGCTCGGACATCCGCATTCATCCGGTCACGCAGCGTGGCGGCAAAGTCCTCGGCCATCGCCAGTCGCGCGCGCAGGGTCTCGCACCGCGCGTCGGCCACCTTGCGGTACGCGTCAAGTCGCTCACGAAGTCGCTCGCGCTCCAGAGGCGCGGGCGGATCATCCTGGGCGCCGAGCCGGTCAGTGATCTCCAGCAGATCACGCATCTCCTCGAGGGAGAAATCCAGCGGCTTCATGCGCCGAATCACCATGAGTCGACTGACGTCGGCCTCTGTATAGAGACGGAAGCCGCCCTTGCTGCGGGCGGAGGGGACGATGAGGCCGACCTCTTCGTAGTGCCGGATCGTGCGCAACGACAATCCGGTCCGCTCCGCGACCTCGCCGATCTGCATGTGCCGCTCTTGCGCCATACCGCCCCGGATCCCCTCTACCGCCCCGCCAACCTGCACACGCGCGAACCGCACCAGGGTAGCCGCAGACGAGAGTGACACGGACGTTCAGAGTCCACAGCTCACCCCGCCGATCACGGTGAGCTGGGAAACGGTCTTGAAGTGCCTGGGAACGCTGCCCCAGCTAGCGGTATTAAAGCCCAGGCCAGGGCAATTGTGTCGGTTGGCCACAGAGCAAGTGCCGATCAGGAAATATCCTGATCGGCACTTTGCGTTGCGCCCCGAGCGAGGAGTCCCTGTGATCCGCACACACACGGCCGCCACCCGGGACGAGTCGTTCGCGCGCCCCGGGTTCGACGCCTCGGAGTGGGCGACGGTCGGGGTTCCCGGGCACTGGGTGCTCCTCTGAACGGCACGGACGGGCGCGACTGGCCCGCGGAGTTCCTCGCGGCCGACATGGCTCTGCTCGGCGACGGGCTGCCGGGGCTGGCCTCGTCGTCGCGCGCCTGGCTGGCGCTGCCGCAGAGCTGCACCGGGCGGGACGAGTTCACCGGCCCCACCGTGGTGGACATCGCCATGGGGCCGACCGGACTCGACCTCGGGTCGGACTACGAGCGGGAGGACCGCGCGGCGCTGACCCGTGCGCTGGTGGAGGTCACCAACGGGGTCATCCGCGACTTCGGCTGCTCCGGCACGTACCGGACGCCGCGCACCCTGCCCGCCCCGATGGAGCGGAAGCAGACGGATGCCGCCGCCTTCTGCGGCGTCAAGGGCTTCACCCTTCCCGAGGCGCACCGCAAGGATCTGGCCCGCGCGCGCGTCGGTGGCGACGGCGGGCCCGCCCGGGTCTGCGAGGCCGGCGGCTCCTACAACCCCGCCGTGCGGCTGACGACGGTGACGGACGCGGCGCTGTCCGAGGTCTTCTCCTCGGGCACGCTCAGGACCGGTCTGCCCGTCAAGGGTTCCAAGGGCTCCGGCTCCATCGACGGAACCAGGGCCGTCTACCGGGCGAGCTGCCAGACCGGTCCGGTGGTCTTCGTGGTGGAGCAGCTGGACCACACGGAGCACTCGGCCGCAGGCCTCGCCCGCGAGCTGCTGCCCGGCTATGTCGCCGCCGAGGCCGAGCGCGTCGGCTGCGGTCCGGAGAAGGTGACGCTGCCGGGCTCCTGACGGCGCCCGGCCTGCGACCGGCGATACTTTGCGGACACCCCGGGCGACAGAGCGAGGAGCCGGCACGATGAGTACCGCCGCAGTGGTCGGCGTTCCCCGGTGAGGGGGCGTGCGAAGCCCCCGTCGGCGCCGCTGCCGCAGCGGGACGGGATCGACCCGGTCCGGCTGCGGCTCCCCGAGGATCCGGACGCGGCGTGGCCGACGGTGCGTGATCATCTGCTGGCGCGGTTCGCGGGGGCGATCGGCGCGCGGCGGGTGGACGCCATGTTCGCCGAGGGCCGGTTCGTCTCCGTGCGGGGCCCGGTGTCCGCCGACGAGCCGTACGAAGCGGGCCGGTACATCTGGTTCCACCGGGATTTCGCGCCGGAGGACCCGGTGCCGTTCCCGGTCGGTGTGGTCCACCGCGACGAGCATCTCGTCGTCGCCGACAAGCCGCACTTCCTGGCGACGACGCCGCGCGGCCGGCACATCACCGAGACCGCGGTGGCCCGGCTGCGCCGTGAGCTGGAGCTGCCTCAGTTGCAGCCGGCGCACCGGCTGGACCGGCTGACGGCGGGCCTCGTCCTGTTCGTCGTACGGCCCGGGGAGCGGGGCGCGTACCAGACGATGTTCCGGGACCGCCTGGTGCGCAAGGAGTACGAGGCGGTGGCGCCGTACGATCCCGCGCCGGCCTTCCCGCGTACCGTGCGCAGCCGGATCGTGAAGGAACGCGGGGTGATCGCCGCCCGTGAGGAGCCGGGCGAGCCGAACAGCGAGAGCCGGATCGAGCTGCTGGAGCACCGGGAGGGGCTCGGCCGCTACCGGCTGCTGCCCGCCACCGGGCGGACCCATCAGCTGCGGGTCCATATGAACGCCCTGGGGCTGCCGCTCGTCCACGATCCGGTCTATCCGGTGGTCGAGGCGGAAGGAGCGCCGGACGACTTCACGCGCCCGCTCCAACTCCTCGCCCGGGCGCTGGAGTTCGCCGATCCGGTCACGGGTGAGCCGCGCCGCTTCGAGAGCGGGCTGCGGCTCTCCGCGTGGCCGGACCGGTGAGCGTCCGCGGTTCTCAGTGACCGCGGGCGATCCACTCGTCCAGGTGCGGGGCCTCCACGCCGATGGTGGTGGAGTCGCCGTGGCCGGTACGGACGGTGGTCTCCGGCGGGAGCGCGAGCAGCCGGTCCCTGATCGACGCGACAATGGTCGGGAAGTGGGAGAAGGACCGTCCGGTGGCGCCGGGCCCGCCCTGGAAGAGCGTGTCCCCGGTGAAGACGGTGGCCTGCCCGGGGGCGTACAGGCAGACGGCGCCCGGGGCGTGGCCGGGGGTGTGCAGGACCTTGAGCGTCGTCCCGGCGATCTCCAGCTCCTGGCCGTCGGCCAGTTCGCCGTCCGGGAGGCGGTCCGGGTGCGTCTGCTTCCACAGCGGCAGGTCGTCGGGGTGCAGCAGGATCGGCGCGCCGGTCGCGTCGGCCAGGGCGGGGGCCGCGTCGATGTGGTCGTTGTGCGCGTGCGTGCAGACGATGGCGCGCAGCGTACGGCCGTTCAGCGCGGCCTCGATGGCGGCGGCGTCATGGGCGGCGTCGATGACGATCGCCTCGGTGTCGTCGCCGACGATCCAGACGTTGTTGTCGACGTCCCACTCCCCGCCGTCGAGGGCGAAGGTGCCGGAGGTGACGAGATGGTCGATACGGGCGGCCATCAGAGGACCACCACCGAGCGCAGCACGTCGCCGTCGTGCATCCGGGCGAAGGCCTGCTCGACGTCGCCCAGTCCGATGGTCTCGGTGACGAACGCGCCGAGGTCGATCCGCCCCTGCTGGTGCAGGTCGACGAGCATCGGGAAGTCGCGCGAGGGCAGGCAGTCGCCGTACCAGGAGGACTTGAGCGAGCCGCCGCGCCCGAAGACGTCGATGAGCGGCAGTTCCAGCTGCATCTCCGGGGTGGGGACGCCGACCAGGACGACGGTCCCGGCGAGGTCGCGGGCGTAGAAGGCCTGCTTGTACGTCTCGGGGCGGCCGACCGCCTCGATGACGACGTCCGCGCCGTTGCCGCCGGTGAGGGAGCGGATCGCCTCGACCGGGTCGGTGGAGCGGGAGTTGACGGTGTGCGTGGCGCCCATCGTCTTCGCCGTCTCCAGCTTGCGGTCGTCGATGTCCACGGCGATGATCTTCGCCGCGCCGGCCAGCCGGGCACCGGCGATCGCCGCGTCACCGACACCGCCGCAGCCGATCACGGCGACCGAGTCGCCGCGGCCGACCTGTCCGGTGTTGATGGCGGCGCCGATGCCCGCCATCACGCCGCAGCCGAGCAGCCCGGCGACGGCCGGGGAGACCTCCGGGTCGACCTTGGTGCACTGACCGGCGGCGACCAGGGTCTTCTCGGCGAAGGCGCCGATGCCGAGGGCCGGCGACAGCTCCGTGCCGTCGAGCAGGGTCATCTTCTGCTTCGCGTTGTGGGTGTCGAAGCAGTACCAGGGGCGGCCGCGCAGACACGCGCGGCACTGCCCGCACACGGCACGCCAGTTGAGGATGACGAAGTCGCCGGGCTCGACGTCCGTGACGCCCTCGCCGACGGACTCCACCACGCCCGAGGCCTCGTGGCCGAGCAGGAAGGGGAACTCGTCGTTGATCCCGCCCTGCTTGTAGTGGAGGTCGGTGTGGCAGACGCCGCACGCCTGGATCTTCACCACGGCCTCGCCGGGGCCCGGGTCCGGGATCACGATCGTCTCGATCCGTACCGGCTCGTTCTTCCCCGGTGCGATGACCCCTTGCACCTGCTGCGACATACCGTGGTCTCCCTGTTTCCGTCTCTTTGTGAAGATCGAACACGAACAACCGTACGCCCCGTGAGGGTGTCACGGCGGCGCGCCGCGTTGGCGCGAAGCGGCCGCCGTCCCCCGGTGGGATGTACCGCTTTCGGTCAGATGATGCACCCTGCTGAACTCCGGCGGTTTCCAGGCCGTCCTTCGATGCACAGGGGCCGCCGAATCAGTACCTGCGGGGGCAGGGGTCGCGTGGTCCAACAGCAGTGGAATTACGGATCATGGGGGAAGTGCCTTGACCGAGATCGCCGAGACCACGGAGAAGATCAGTCAGCGGACCGACGAGCCGGGACCGGGTCCCGAAGCGGCCGCGCTCGGGGCGCCGGTCGGCGGACTCGTCCCGTTCACCGACGCGTTGCCCGTCCCGCCGGTGCTCCGCCCGCAGAGCGGTGATGTGCTCCGCGAGACCGAGATCGCCCTGTCACCCACCTGGGTGCGACTGCACGCGCAGCTGCCGCCGACGCTGATGTGGGGGTACAACGGCACGGTGCCGGGGCCGACCATCGAGGTGCGGCGCGGGGAGCGGATCAGGATCGCCTGGACCAACCGCATCCCCAAGGGCAGCGAATACCCGGTCACGGCGGTGGAGGTCGGCCCGGTCAAGCAGGACGAGCCGGCACCGCACAACCGCCCCGGACGCGACGGCGTCGAGCCGAACGCGGACGTCGCCGCGCTGCCCGCCTGGACGGTGACGCATCTGCACGGCGCGCAGACCGGTGGCGGCAACGACGGCTGGGCGGACAACGCGGTCGGCTTCGGCGACGCGCAGCTGTCGGAGTACCCGAACGACCACCAGGCCACGCAGTGGTGGTACCACGACCACGCGATGAACATCACCCGGTGGAACGTGTACGCCGGGCTCGTCGGCACCTATCTGATCAGGGACGACGAGGAGGACGCGCTCAATCTGCCGTCCGGCGACCGGGAGTTGCCACTGATCCTCGCCGACCGCAACCTGGACACCGACGCGGACGGCCGGCTCAACGGGCGGCTGCTGCACAAGACGACGGTGATCACCGAGGCCGATCCGGAGACCGGGAAGCCGGTGTCGCTGCCGTTCTTCGGCCCGTACACCACGGTCAACGGCCGCATCTGGCCGCATCTGGACGTGGACGACGCCTGGTACCGCTTCCGGCTCGTCAACGCCTCCAACGCCCGGATCTACGATCTGGTGCTGGTCGACGAGGACAACAACCCGGTGCCGGGCGTGATCCGGCAGATCGGCAGTGACGGCGGGCTGTTGCCGCGCCCGGTGCCGGTCGACTTCGACGAGGTGCTGCCGCAGCTGACGATCGCCCCGGCCGAGCGGATGGACCTGCTGATCGACTTCTCGGCACTGGCCGGGCGCCGGGTCCGGCTGGTCAACCGCGGCAGGCTGGCGCCGGGGGTGCCGGACCTGTCGGCGAACGTGCCGTTCCCGCAGGTGATGGAGTTCCGGGTACGGGAGACGGGGCAGCGGGACGGTTTCGAGCTGCCCGAGGTGCTGTCCGGTTCGTTCCGGCGGTACGAGCACGGCCGACTGGAGCACGGGCACCGGCTCGTGGTGCTGACGGTGCCGGGCACGGTCGGCGGCGGCGGTCACCCGGAGATCTGGGAGATGGCGGAAGTCGAGGACGCCGCCGAGGTGCAGGTGCCTTCGGACGGTGTCATCCAGGTCCGGGGCGAGGACGGCACGGTGCGTACGTACCGCAGGATCTCGCGGACCTTCAACGACGGCCTCGGCTTCACGGTGGGCGAAGGCAGCTACGAGCAGTGGTCGTTCCTCAACCTGGGCGGTCCGACGCATCCGATGCACATCCATCTGGCGGACTTCCAGGTGATGGGCCGGGAGGCGTACAAGCTCGACGGCTTCGATCCGGCGGTCGGCGGAACCCGATCCCCCGTGGCGTTCGACCACGGCACCACGATCCCGACGGCACCGAACGAGCAGGGCTGGAAGGACGTCTTCCGGGTGCCCGCGGGGCAGTTGGTGAAGGTGCTCGGGAGGTTCGACGGGGCGTACGGGCGGTTCATGTACCACTGCCATCTGCTGGAGCACGAGGACATGGGCATGATGCGGCCGTTCGTCGTGATGCCGCCCGAGGCGGTGAAGTTCGACCACGGCGCCGGGCACGGCGGCCACCACGGTCACAGCGGCTGACCGGCCGGACGGCCGGACCGGCGGCCCCCGCGGGATCGTTCCGCGGGGGCCGCCTCGTGTCCGCGGCCTCAGGGCGCGAGGACGTCCAGTTCGTGCAGGGCGCCCACCGCGATCTCCTTCGTGAGCCGCTCCGCCGCCGCGGCGTCGCCCTCGCGGACCGCCTCGGCGAGCCGGACGTGGAGGGTGACCGCGGCCGGGTCCGGGTCCTCGAACATCACCTGGTGGTGGGTGCGGCCCGCCAGGACCTCGGCGACGACGTCGCCGAGCCGCGCGAACATCTCGTTGCCGGAGGCGTTGAGCACGATCCGGTGGAACGCGATGTCGTGCTCCAGATAGCCCTCCAGCTGCTGGCCGCGCGAGGTGGCGACCATGCCGAGCGCGCACTCGGTGAGGGCCGCGCACTGCTCCGGAGTGGCGTTGCGGGCGGCGAGACCGGCCGCGACGGGTTCGATCGCCGACCTCAGCACGGTCAGGGAGCGCAGCTGGCGCGGGCGGTCGGCGCCGGCCAGCCGCCACCGGATGACCTGCGGGTCGTACACGTTCCACGCCTCGGTCGGCCGCACGGTGACGCCGACCCGGCGCCGGGACTCGACCAGGTGCATGGACTCCAGGACGCGGATCACCTCGCGTACGACGGTGCGCGAGACGTCGAAGCGCTGGGCCAGCTCATCGGTGCGCAGGACCTGTCCCGGCGGATGCTCCCCGGCGGCGATCTCCAGACCCAGGGTGTCCAGCACATGTGTATGCAGCCCAGGGCCCTGTGTGGTCATGAGCACAGCCTACGGGGCACCCCTCAGGAACAAAAAGTACGACGTTTACGTCACAGAATCTTGAATAAGTCGTACGTATAGGTTTCAGTAGCGCGACGGACCGATGTCGAGGAAGACATCGAAGAGGACTGCGAGGCAGCACCAATGAGCACCCCCCACGTCGTCGTGGTGATGGGCGTAGCAGGGACCGGCAAGACCACGATCGGCCCCCTGCTCGCCGCCGAACTCGGCGTTCCGTACGCAGAGGGCGACGACTTCCATCCCGCGGCGAACATCGCCAAGATGTCGGCCGGCACCCCGCTGGACGACTCCGACCGGTGGCCCTGGCTCGATGCGATCGGCCGGTGGGCGCACGGCCGGGCGGGGCTCGGAGGAGTGGTGAGCAGCTCGGCGCTCAAGCGGTCCTACCGCGACCGGCTGCGCGCCGAGGCACCCGGTGCGGTCTTCCTCCATCTGACCGGCGACCGGGCCCTGATCGAGCACCGCATGGCGGAGCGCAAGGGGCACTTCATGCCCACCGCGCTGCTCGACTCGCAGTTCGCCACCCTGCAGCCGCTGCGGGAGGACGAGGCCGGAGTCTCGGTCGACGTGTCCGGCACCCCCGAAGAAATCACCCAGCGAGCCGT
The DNA here is from genome assembly GCF_900119365.1 of Streptomyces atratus. Classification (GTDB taxonomy): domain Bacteria; phylum Actinomycetota; class Actinomycetes; order Streptomycetales; family Streptomycetaceae; genus Streptomyces; species Streptomyces atratus_B. Next base: position 145,425 of record NZ_FPJO01000003.1, on the reverse strand, counting down.
CGCCGCGCTGCGCCGGCTCGAAAACTAAGGATCACCACCGTGACCAGTCTCAGCGTCGAGATGTTGGCAGCGGACGCCGTCGAACCGATCACTTCGGCAGGCAACGCGCAGTTGGGTATCGCAGTCCTGGCGGGCATCGCCGTCATCGTTCTGCTCATCACCAAGTTCAAGATGCACGCGTTCCTCGCGCTGACCATCGGCTCACTGGCGCTCGGCTCGTTCGCCGGCGCCGCTCCGGCCAAGACGATCGCCAGCTTCACCGCCGGGCTCGGCTCGACCGTCGCGGGTGTCGGTGTGCTCATCGCGCTCGGCGCGATCCTCGGCAAGCTGCTGGCCGACTCCGGTGGCGCGGACCAGATCGTCGACACCATCCTCGCAAAGGCGAGCCGGCGTTCCATGCCGTGGGCGATGGTCCTGATCGCCTCGATCATCGGCCTGCCGCTCTTCTTCGAGGTCGGCATCGTGCTGCTGATCCCGGTGGTGCTGCTCGTCGCCAAGCGCGGCAACTTCTCCCTGATGCGGATCGGCATCCCGGCGCTGGCCGGTCTCTCCGTGATGCACGGCCTGATCCCGCCGCACCCCGGCCCGCTGGTGGCGATCGACGCCCTCGGCGCCAACCTCGGCGTCACGCTGGCGCTGGGTGTACTGGTCGCGATCCCGACCGTGATCATCGCGGGGCCGGTCTTCTCCCGCTACGCGGCGCGCTGGGTGGACATCGAGGCCCCGGAGAAGATGATTCCGCAGCGTCCCTCGGAGGATCTCGACCGTCGTCCCGGCTTCGGCGCCACCCTCGCGACCATTCTGCTGCCGGTCGTGCTGATGCTGGTCAAGGCCCTGGTCGACATCGTCGTGGACGACCCGGAGCAGGGCCTGCAGAAGGTCACCGATGTGATCGGCTCGCCGCTGATCGCACTCCTCGCGGCCGTCATAGTCGGCATGTTCACGCTGGGCCGGGCGGCCGGTTTCTCCAAGGGCCGGCTCTCCACCACCGTCGAGAAGTCCCTTGCCCCGATCGCCGGTGTGCTGCTGATCGTGGGCGCGGGCGGCGGTTTCAAGCAGACCCTGATCGACGCCGGCGTGGGCCAGATGATCCTGGACTTCTCCGAGGACTGGTCGATACCGGCACTGCTGCTGGGGTGGCTGATCGCCGTGGCGATCCGGCTCGCGACCGGCTCGGCGACCGTGGCCACCATCTCGGCGGCCGGTCTGGTCGCCCCGCTGGCCGCCGACATGTCGACGTCCCACGCCGCGCTGCTGGTCCTCGCCGTCGGAGCGGGCTCGCTCTTCTTCAGCCATGTCAATGACGCCGGGTTCTGGCTGGTGAAGGAGTACTTCGGCATGAGCGTCGGCCAGACGGTGAAGACCTGGTCGGTGATGGAGACCATCATCTCCGTGGTCTCGCTGGCCTTCATCCTGCTGCTGTCGCTGGTCCTCTAGCGCGCGGCCGCCCGCACGGTCCTCCCCCCACAGCGCATGCTGTGACCGTGCCCGATGGCGCTCGACCGACCCGGTGCGCATGCCACGGCGTGCCTCCGGGTCGGCGAGCGCCATTGCCATGTGCCCGGCCAGCACGATGCCGACCGCGAGCGCCGGCCAGTCGTGGACGAAGGTCGCGCTCGTACGCCACACCAGCGGGGCGAGGCCGGTGAACCACATCAGCACCCCGGTGCCCGTCATCACCAGCGTCGCGCCCGCGATCCATGCCGCGTACGGCTTCTGCCCGGCGTTGAACAATACCGGCTGACAACTCGGCCCGGCCGAAGCTCAGTTGGCGGCACCCGCCAGGGTCACGGTACCGGCGCCGCGCCCCGGCGGGCATGTCAGACTTGGCGCCATGTCGAACCGTGAACCCCTCAAGCCCTTTCTGCTCGCCTTCCCCGGACCGCTGCGCGACCGGCTGGTGGGAGCGGTGCTCGCCGGCACGAAGGTGTCGACGACCGGGCTGCTCGCGGAGTACGAGGCGGAGAAGGAGGAGCTGCCTCCGGTGGGTGAGCGGTCCGCGCTGATCGACTCGGACGGCCGGGAGACCGCGGTGCTGGAAGTGACGGAGGTGCGGGTGCTGCGCCTCGGCGACGTCGGCCTCCAGCATGTGATCGACGAGGGCGAGGGCGACGCGTCGGTCGCCGAGTGGCGCGCGGGGCACGAGAGGTTCTGGCACAGCGAGGAGATGCGGGAGGCGCTCGGCGACCCGGGGTTCACCGTCGACGACGACACCATGGTCGTCGCCGAGCGGTTCCGGGTCGTCGAGCTGCTGGACCCCTCCATGGGCACGGACAGCCGGTAGACCGGACGGGCGGCAGGGCCGGCTACCGAGCCCACGGCCGTCGGGCGAGGATCTCGCAGCAGGTCAGCAGGGGCGCGACTCCACCGGGACGGCCGGTGCGGACGAAGGCGATCCAGATGGCGCGCACCGCCCTGCCCAGCTCGTCCACCTCCTCCCAGGTGGTGTCCCCCAGCATCGGGGAGTCCCGCCAGGCGGCCCGGGAGCCGAGGAGCAGCGGCAGTTCCACGCAGTGGGTGGCGCCGTACTCCGATCCGGCCGGGCGCCAGTCCAGCCGGTAGGCGTGCACCCGGGCTCCGGCCCGGACGAGCTGTTGCCCGAGAGCGGTCAGCGGTTCGGTGTACATCCGCCGGGTCGGCTCCGCCGGGTCACCGTTGCCGCCCGTCTCTCCGGGGAAGGCCGACATGTCGTCCGCGTTCCAGCCGTACATGATGTCCAGGCCGCGGACGTGCGGTCCGGGGGCGGCGCCGGCCGTGTCGACGGGGCCGAACGGCGGCTCCAGGGTGGAGGCGGAACGTTCCCGGTGGGCGAGCCCGGTGTCCCGTTGCGCCGCGAGTACGGCCGCCTGGGCGGCGGTACGCGGGCCGGCGCCGGGGGCGTGTACCGCGAGCCGCTCACTGAAGATCCGGCCGAGGGCTTCGGCATCGGCCCGCGACCGGGTGGCGATCGCCAGCGGCGCACTCTGCAGGATCGCGCGGCGGAACAGCCCCCGAGCCTCGGGCAGCTCCATCAGCAGCCGGATGGAGAGCGCCCCGGCGGACTGCCCGAAGACCGTGACATCGGCGGGGTCGCCGCCGTACGCGGCGATGTGCGTCCGCACCCAGCGGAGCGCTTCGAGCTGGTCGTACAGGCCGAGATTGCCCTCGGACACCCCGTCGAGGCAGAGGTATCCGAGTGCGCCGACGCGGTAGTTGACGGCCACCACGACGACATCGCCCTCGGTGGCGAGTGCCCCACCGTCGTACCAGTCCATGAGGCCCGCGCCGCTGCTGAACCCGCCGCCGTGGAACCAGACCATCACCGGCCGCGCCGCGCTGTCGCGGGCGGGTGTGGTGACGGTCAGGTTCAGACAGTCCTCGCCCTGCGGGTGCCGGTCGAGCGGCGGTCCCATCACCGCGTCGAGCCTGGACGGCAGTTGCGGGCAGATCTCGCCGGTGGGCGGGCGGTCGTCGTCACGCACCGGGCGGGGCCGCGCGAAGCGCTCGGCCATGGCGTAGCGGACCGGGCCGGACCGGACCACGGCGGGGCGGGTCATGCGCCGCGCCCGGACAGCGGCTCCACCGGGGCGGCCCGCACCGGTTCCGGCGCCTCTTCGGGTACCAGCCGGAACAGGGCGACCGCGCCGGCCAGGCTGACGGCGCAGATCCCGACGAGGTACCACGTCACCCCGGTCGACGAGCCGCCCGAGTTGAGCAGTGCGGTGGAGATCATGGGAGCGAGTCCGCCGCCCAGGATGGCGCCGCCCTGCAGGATCAACGAGGAGCCGGAGTACCGGACGTTGGCGGGGAAGGTGTCGACGATGATGCTGCCCTGCACGCAGTGGGTGACCGGGATGATGAGGCCCATGCCGAGCAGCGCCACCACGGCGAGGGCGGAGTTGCCGGTGTCGAGGAGCGGGAAGAAGGCGACGCACCAGACGAGGACGGCGGCGGATCCGGCGATGAACATGGTCCGGCGGCCGTGCCGGTCGGCGATCTTCGTCCACACCGGGATGGTCACGAACCACAGGGCCGCCGCGACGGTGACGCTCACGATGAGGAACTGTTTGTCGTAGTCGAGGTGCTGGGAGCCGTAGGACAGCGTGAAGACCATGAACACATAGGCGACGGCCGAGTTCGCGACGACGGCGAGCAGGGTCAGCGCGAGCCGGGGGAAGCCGACCTTCATGGATTCGGCCAGCGGGAACCGGACCACCTGGTCCTGGGCCCGGACACGGTCGAAGGACGGTGACTCGGTCACCCGCAGCCGGATCACCAGCCCCACGGCCACCAGGACGAAGCTGAGCAGGAACGGGATGCGCCAGCCCCACGAGGTGAACGCGTGGTCGCCCATGACCGCGTTGGTGACCAGGAAGATCACATTGGCCAGGACCAGGCCGCCCGGTGTGCCCATCTGCGGGAAGCCCGCGTAGAGGTTCTTCTTGCCCGGTGGCGCGTGTTCCATCGACATGAGGGTCGCTCCGGCCCCTTCGCCGCCGAGCCCGATGCCCTGGACGAGGCGCAGCGTGACCAGGAGGACCGGGGCCCAGAAGCCGATGGATTCGTAGCTCGGGATGGCGCCGATGAGGGTGGAGCCGATCCCCATCAGGACGAGGGAGACCACCAGCGTCGCCTTGCGGCCGATGCGGTCTCCGTAGTGGCCGAAGACCAGACCGCCGAGGGGGCGGGCGATGAAGCCGACGGCGAAGGTGCTGAAGGCGGCCAGGGTGCCGGCGGCGGGGCTGAGCGAGGGGAAGAACTGCTCGTTGAAAATGAGGGCCGCGGCTGTTCCGTAGAGGAAGAAGTCGTACCACTCCAGCGTGGTGCCCGCGAGCGTGGCGAGGGCGGTTCTGCCGGCAGTGGCTCGGGCGCCGCCCGAGGGTTCTTCGTGAGGTGAAGTGTTCACGGGGTGACCTATCACTTGGATGGCGGGCTGTGGGCGGTTCGCCCCGGACAGCCGCTACGACGGCCGGGCTTCACCCGTCGTTAACCGTGGATCCTGATGGTCTGAGAAATGACACACAAATACCGAATCCGGGAACTGCCATACCTGTTCGGGTATAGCCGAACACCCTCGCGAGCATACGGATGACCGTTCAGCGACCCCGCGCGCGCATCCGACACCAACAAACAGGTATGCCATTTCAGTTATGGCTCGACACGAGAACCGCATTTGTCCGGCATGGCTACGCCGATCACAGTGGGACGCATGACGGCAGAGACTGGGCGGTGGATCCGCAACTTCGTGGCCGGGCAGTTCGTGGAGCCCGACGAGAACCGCAGCTTCGACAAGACCGATCCGGCGACCGGCCGGGTGTTCGCCAGGGTGCACGAGGCCGACAGGGACCTGGTGGACCGCGCGGTGAACGCGGCCAGGCGCGCCCTGCACGACGGATGGGCGACGACGCCGGTACGGGAGCGGGCCGCGCTGCTGCGCCGGGCCGCGGACCGGATCGAGGAGCGCTTCGAGGAGTTCGTCGCGGCGGAGGTCGCCGACACCGGCAAGCCGGTCACCCAGGCTCGGGAGCTCGATGTCGCACGCGCGCTGACGAACTTCCGCACCTTCGCCGACGTGGTGGCCGCCGCCGGCCAGGAGTCCTTCCTCACCGACCTCGCGGGCGGCCGGCAGGCGCTCAACTACGCGGTGCGCAAGCCGCTCGGCGTCGTCGCGGTCGTCGTCCCCTGGAATCTGCCCCTCCTGCTGCTGACCTGGAAGGTCGCACCGGCCCTGGCCTGCGGCAACACCCTGGTCGTCAAGCCCAGCGAAGAGACCCCGGCCACCGCCACGCTGCTGGCCGACGTACTCGCCGAGGTCGGGCTGCCCGCCGGCGTGTACAACGTCGTCCACGGCTTCGGCGGCGACTCCGCCGGTGAGTACGTGACCTCGCACCCGGGGATCGACGGGGTGACCTTCACCGGCTCGTCGGCCACCGGCTCGCACGTCATGAAGACCGTCGCGCCCCGTGTCCGTCCGGTGTCCTTCGAACTCGGCGGCAAGAACGCCGCCGTCGTCTTCGACGACGTCGACATCGACGAGGCGCTGACCGGGCTGACCAAGTCGGTCTTCACCAACACCGGTCAGGTCTGCCTGTGCACCGAGCGGGTCTACGTACAGCGCTCGGTCTTCGCCGATATCGCCGAGGGGCTCGCCGAGCGGGCCCGGGGCCTGCGGCTGGGCGACCCGCTGGACGAGCGGACCACCACCGGACCGCTGATCTCCCCGACCCACCGGAACAAGGTGCTGAGCTACTTCGAACTGGCCGAACAGGCCGGGGCGAAGGTGCTCACCGGCGGCGGCGTGCCGCAGCTCGGTCCCGGACTCGCGGGCGGCTCATGGATCGAGCCGACGCTGTGGACGGGCCTGACCAACGCCGACCGGCCCGTGCGCGAGGAGATCTTCGGCCCGGTGGCCGCCCTGATCCCCTTCGACACCGAGGCGGAGGCCATCGCCCTGGCCAATGACACCGAGTACGGTCTCGCGGCTTCCGTGTGGACCAACGACCTGCGCCGCGGCCACCGGGTGGCGCAGTCCATGAACGTCGGCATGGCCTGGGTCAACACCTGGTTCCTGCGCGATCTGCGCTCCCCCTTCGGCGGTGTCGGGCTCTCCGGCATCGGCCGCGAGGGCGGCGAGTCCTCCCTGCACTTCTACACCGAGCCGACGAATGTGTGCGTACAGCTGTGACCGATCACGACACCCCCGACCTGCCCGCAGGGATCGAGGCGGCCGCGGCACGCCTCACCGCCGCCGCCGACTCGCGCATCCCGTGCGCCCCCGTCCGGGAGTTCCTGGGCCGCGAGGACATCGACGCCGCCTACGAGGTGCAACGCCGGATCTCGGTCGGCCGGAGCGCCGCCGGAGCCCGGAGGGTGGGCGCCAAGATCGGCCTCACCGCACCCGCCGTACAGCAGCAGTTCGGCGTGTTCCGCCCCGACTTCGGGGTGCTCTTCGACGACATGATGTACGCCCACACCGAACCGCTGCCGCTGAACCGCTTCCTCCAGCCGCGCGCGGAGGGCGAGATCGCCTTCGTGCTCGGCCGGGACATCGACCGGCCCGGGGCCGGCGTCGCCGATGTGCTGCGGGCCACCGAGTTCGTGCTGCCCGCCATCGAGATCGTCGATTCCCGGATCACCGGCTGGGATCTGGCCATCACCGACACGGTCGCCGACAACGCCTCCAGCGGCGCGTTCGTGCTCGGCACCACTCCGCATCCGCTGAGCGGGCTCGACCTGTCCCGGGTCGGCATGGTGCTCCAGCGGGACGGCGAACCGGTCTCCTTCGGCGCGGGACACGCCTGCCTCGGCTCACCGGTCGTCGCCGTGGCCTGGCTGGCACGCGAACTGGCCGCCCGGGAACAGCCGTTGCGCGCCGGAGACGTCGTCATGTCCGGGGCACTGGGCCCGATGGTGCCGATCGGCGGTCCCGGCCGGTACCGGCTGGCACTGGACGGGCTCGGTGAGGTCGAGGCAGTCATCGAGGAGGAGACCAAGTGAGTTCCACCGCATCCGGCACCGTTCCGGTGGCCGTCATCGGGTCCGGCAACATCGGAACCGACCTCATGATCAAGGTGCTGCGGCTCTCGAAGACGCTGCGCATGGGTGCGATGGTGGGCATCGACCCGGACTCCGACGGGCTGGCCCGCGCCGCCCGGCTGGGGGTCGCCACCACGCATCGCGGTGTCGAAGGACTCGTCGAACTGCCCGAGTTCGCCGAGGTGAAGGTGATCTTCGACGCCACCTCGGCCAAGGCCCATGTGCGCAACGCCCTGATCGCCGCGGAGCACGGGAAGCTGATGATCGACCTCACTCCGGCGGCTCTCGGGCCGTTCGTGGTGCCGTCGGTCAATCTGGACGAGCATCTCGCCGCCGGGGACGTCAACATGGTCACCTGCGGCGGCCAGGCGACCATTCCGGTCGTCGCCGCGATCTCCCGGATCGCGCCGGTCGTGTACGGGGAGATCGTCGCCTCCATCGCCTCGAAGTCGGCCGGTCCCGGAACCCGGGCCAATATCGACGAGTTCACCGAGACCACCGGTGAGGCGATCCGCCTGGTCGGCGGCGCCGAGGTCGGCAAGGCCATCATCGTGCTCAACCCGGCCGAGCCCCCGCTCGCCATGCGCGACACGGTCTTCTGCCTCGTCGAGGGCGGGCTGTCCGACGCCGACCGGGACCGGATCGTGGCCTCCGTCGAGCAGATGGCGCAGTCGGTACGGGAGTACGTGCCCGGCTACCGGCTCAAGCAGGACGTTCAGTTCGACCCGGTCGAGGACACCGTCGTCCCGGCCCTGGGCCGACGGGTCACCGGGGTCAGGGTCTCGGTGTTCCTGGAGGTGCTCGGCGCCGGCCACTACCTGCCCGACTACGCGGGCAATCTCGACATCATGACCTCCGCCGCGGTCCGCACCGCGGAGAAGATCGCCGCACTCCGAGGATGGGTGACCTCATGAAGCTGTACGTCCAGGACGTGACCCTGCGCGACGGCATGCACGCGATGGGGCACATGTACACCGTCGACCAGGTGCGCCGGATCGTCGCCGCGCTCGACCGGTCCGGGGTCGCGGCCATCGAGGTCGCGCACGGCGACGGTCTCGGCGGTTCGAGCGCGAACTACGGGTTCGGCGCGCACAGCGACGAGGAGTGGATCGAAGCCGCGGCGGACGTCCTCCAACACGCGAAGCTGACCACCCTGCTGCTGCCCGGAATCGGCACCATCGACCATCTTCGCCGGGCCCATGCGCTCGGGGTGCGCAGCGTGCGCGTCGCGACGCACTGCACCGAGGCCGACGTCGGCGCGCAGCACATCTCCTGGGCCCGGGAGAACGGGATGGACGTGTCCGGGTTCCTGATGATGAGCCATCTCAACTCCCCCGAGGGCCTGGCCCGTCAGGCCGCGCTGATGGAGTCGTACGGGGCGCACTGCGTCTATGTCACCGACTCCGGCGGCCGTCTGACGATGCGTGAGGTCGCCGCCCGGGTCGACGCGTACCGCGAGGTGCTCGACGAGGCGACCGAGATCGGCATCCACGCCCACGAGAACCTCTCGCTGTCGGTCGCCAACAGCGTGACCGCCGTGGAGCACGGCGCGTACCGCGTCGACGTGGCACTGGCCGGGCAGGGCGCCGGGGCCGGGAACTGCCCGGCGGAGCCGTTCGTCGCCGTCGCGGACCTGCTGGGCTGGGAGCACGGCTGCGATCTGTTCGCGCTCCAGGACGCCGCCGACGACATCATCCGCCCGCTGCGCAACCGGCCGGTCCAGGTGGACCGGGAGACCCTGACGCTCGGCTACGCCGGTGTCTACTCCAGCTTCCTGCTGCACGCCGAACGTGCGGGGCGGCGCTACGGGGTCGACACCCGGGAGATCCTCCTGGAGGTCGGCCGGCGGCAGATGGTGGGCGGCCAGGAGGACCTGATCGTGGACATCGCACTGGACCTGGCCGCGCGGCGCGCGGCCTGCACGGAAGGGAGCGGCAAATGATCTCGGCAGAGCTGACCGGCGTACTGGCGCAGCGGCTGGACACGGCACAGACGTCCCGCAGGGACACTCCGAGCCTCGCCGACAGCCATGAGTTCGACATCGATGACGCGTATGCGGTACAGGCGGCGCTGCTGGAGCTGCGGGTGGGCCGCGGCGAGCGGATCGTGGGGGTGAAGCTGGGGTTCACCAGCAAGGCCAAGATGGCTCAGATGGGTGTCTCCGACGTGATCGTGGGCCGGCTCACGGACGCCATGCGGATCGCGGACGGCGACGAGGTCGATCTGTCGCGCTTCATCCACCCGAAGGTCGAGCCCGAGGTCGCCTTCCGGCTCTGCCGGGACGTGGATCCGGAGGATCCGCCGACGGAAATCGAGTCGTGCGTGGACGCCGTGGCCCCGGCCGTCGAGATCATCGACTCGCGATACCGGGACTTCCGGTTCACGTACACCGATGTCGTCGCGGACAACACCTCCGCGGCCGGCTACGCGATCGGGCCGTGGCGGGCCGTGGCGGACGTCGCCAACCGCGCGGTGCGGCTGCGTACCGCGGCGACGGAGACGGTGGGATCGACCGCCGCGATTCTCGGCGACCCGGTGCACGCGCTGCACGCCCTGCTGGACATGTGCCGCCGCCGCGGCATTTCGCTGAAGGCGGGTCAGGTGGTGCTCGCGGGCGCCGCCACGGCGGCCGTGCCGCTGGTGGCGGGGGTCACCGAGTGCGATGTGGCGGGCATCGGGTCCGTCACGGTGAAGGGGTTCTGATGAGCGGTTCACGGGTGATCGAGGGCAAGGCCACTCCGCGCGGGCGTTTCCCTCATGTGAAGGTCGTCGGGGACCTGGTGTTCGTCTCCGGTACCAGTTCGCGCCGGCCGGACAACACGTTCGTGGGTGTCGAGGCCGATGAGTTCGGCACCACCGAACTGGACATCCGGGCCCAGACCCGGGCGGTGATCGAGAACATCCGGGACATCCTGGCCGAGGTGGGCGCGGAGCTCTCCGACATCGCCCAGATCACCGCCTATCTGGTGTCCATGAACGACTTCGGCGGATACAACGAGGTCTACGGCGAGTTCTTCGACGAGCGGGGACCCACCCGGACGACCGTCGCGGTGCACCAGTTGCCGCATCCCCATCTGCTGATCGAGATCCAGGCGGTCGCCCATCTGCCGCGGCCCCGCCAGTCACACAGAGCGCACAGCACGGAGGTGTCCTCATGACCGCCATTCCCCCGGTCATCGATTTCCAGGGCTGGATCACCGAGCACGAGCACCTGCTCAAGCCGCCGGTGAACAACCGCACCATGTCCCTGGGCCAGGACTTCATCGTCCAGGTCGTCGGCGGGCCCAACCAGCGGACCGATTTCCACCTCGACCCGTACGAGGAGTGGTTCTACCAGGTCAAGGGCGATATGCACGTCAACCTCATGACCGAGGACGGACCACGGACCGTACACATCCGGCAGGGCGAGGTCTGGCTGCTGCCCGGCAATGTGCCGCACTCCCCGCAGCGGCCGGACGCCGGTTCGATCGGGCTGGTCATCGAGCGGGTGCGGGAGGAGGGCACCCTGGAGCAGTTCCAGTGGTACTGCCCCGAGTGCGCCACAAAGATCCATGAGGTCGAACTCCAGGTACGGGACATCGTCGCGGATCTGCCACCGGTCTTCGCCGAGTTCTACGGCGACGAGAAGGCGCGTACGTGCCCCGAGTGCGGTGCTCTGCATCCCGGGAAGGGCTGAGCGTGGACCGCACGATCGACATACACACGCATTACGTTCCGCGTGGCTGGCCGGATCTGACGGCCGAGGCCGGTCCGGACGCTCCCTGGCTGCGGATCGAATCCGAGTCCGACGCCGTGATCATGATGGGCTCCAGGGAGTTCCGGCGGATCCAGGCCGATGCCTGGGACGCCGAGACCCGGCTGCGGGACATGGACGCGGACGGGGTGCACCGTCAAGTGGTCTCCCCCACCCCGGCGTTCTTCACCTACGGGCGCAGCGGGGCCGAGGCCGCCAAGGTCTCGCGGATCTTCAACGATCTCGCGCTGGAGATCACCGCTCCGGCACCGGACCGGCTGATCCCGTTCTGCCAGGTGCCGTTGCAGGATCCCGACGCGGCCTGCCGCGAGCTGGAACGGAGCATCGCCAACGGGCACCGGGGCGTGGAGATCGGCAACCATGTCGGGGATCGCGACCTGGACAGCGAAGGGGTCGTCACCTTCCTCCAGCACTGCGCCTCGCTCGATGTGCCGGTGTTCGTGCACCCCTGGGACATGGCGAGTTCGCCGCGGCTGGACCGGTGGATGGCGCAGTGGCTCACGGCCATGCCCGCCGAGACGCATCTGTCGATCCTCGCTCTGATCCTGGGCGGGGTCTTCGACCGGATCGACGACCGGCTGAAGATCTGTTTCGCGCACGGCGGCGGCTCGTTCGCGTTCTGGCTCGGCCGCATGGAGAACGCCTGGCACGGCCGGCACGATGTCATCGGCACCTCCGAGCGCCCGCCCTCGCATTATCTGGGCCGTTTCTACGTCGATTCGGTGGTGTTCGACGACCGTGCCCTGCGGCTGCTGGTCGACACGGTCGGTGCGGACCGGGTGATGGTGGGCAGTGACTATCCGTACCCGCTGGGGGAACGGCCGGTCGGCGAGGTGGTCCGCAAGAGCTCGTTCCTGGACGACCGCAGCCGGGAGCTGATCACGCACGGCAACGCGGAACGTTTCCTGGGGCTGACGGAGGCGGACGCACCCTAGTCCGAGCCGGGAATTCTGTTCGTACGACCGACGCTTCGGTCAAGGATGCCGTCCGCGGTCCTCCTCCGATCCGCAGTCCTCACGTCCATGGCGTGGAACGGGCCGCACCCGGCCTTCGGGTGCGGCCCGTTCCTTCCGACGGTGTCAGCTGCTTCCGGGCGCGCCATCGTCCCGATGAACAGGCCTGGAGGCTCTCACCCGGGCAGCAGGCTGCCTTCGAAGCCTTCAGCACGATTGATGGGGTGGTCGAGGAAGACCTCGTCCGCCAGAGCGAACCCGTTCGTGAGCGTCACGGCGTGGGGTGCGAGGTCCGCGACGACGCTCTCGGCCGCGTCGGGGAGCTGCCTCACCTGGTCGCCGGTCAGATACCCCTCCGCGAGCAGGTCTCCGCTGTGAGCCGCGACCCGGCGCAGGGTGAACAGCCGGTGCAGCAAACCCAGCTGACGCCGCGCTTCCGGGTCGGCGGCCCGGGTGGCCGCGTCCAGAAGGGCTTGGGCAGCCTGACAGTGTGCGTAGGCGTCGACCAGTTCCAGTGCCGGTGTGACGGTGGCGTTCCATCGATTGAGGGGGTCACCGGCCGTTCGGCTGCGCAGGCGGGTACGTGCTCGTTGGTGCCAGATGCGTTCGATGTCCGCCAACAGGTCCTGGAGGAAGACCGGATCGCCGAGGTCGCGGTCCTCGAGCGGCGCCTCCTGGGGTTCCTTCGGAGTGAAGTGCCCGAGAAGCATCTCGCCCGCGGCCTTGACCCAGATGACGAGGTTGTCGCCCTCCGCCGTGATGGTTCCTTCGTTGGCTGCCAACTGGCCCGCGATTCCGTTGGCCAGGAAGAGCCCCTGCGCACCGCAGCGTTCGCGGCACTCGGTCATGACGGCGCGGGCCCGCCAGGTGATCCAGCCCTTGGCTATGGCCGCGAACCGCTCGCCGTCCTCCCGCTCCGACTCCGTTGCCCGCGCCCACTGCCGTACTGCGGCGCGGTGCAGGAGGGTCGCGGCGTAGGAAGTCGCGATGGCGTCGATGAGCGGGGCGTGGTGGCTGCGGTGAGCGAACAGCGGGACGTCGCCGCGGGCCGACACGCCGGAAGTCTGCCTCGTGTGGGCGTGCCGTACGGCTACGGAGAGCGCGTGACGCATGACACCGAGGCTGTAGGCGCTCATGCAGTGCTTGCCGGCGGTGACGCGGCCGATGGAGTGCAGGAAGCGCTTGCGGGGGCTGCCGATGGGACTGGTGAAGTCGCCTTCCGGTGTGAGGCGCCCGTGGTCGGACTGCAGGAGTGCTCCATAGGGCAGCCGGACATGGTCGAAGGATGTGACGCAGTGGTCGACGGGGGCGGTGGCGGTCTGCGGCAGCCTGCGTATCCCGACTCCTGGCATGGGGAGCCCGGCATCGTCGCTGAGCGGGGTGAGAAACAGGAAGACGCCCCGGTCCTTGCCGTCCGTGATGAGGCGGGCGGCAACGACAGCGGATTTGGGGCCGCCGATGGAGCTGGTGTTCGGCATGAACTTGCGTGCGGCCGCACTGGGCGTGTGCAGCACGAACTCCCTCGCGGCCCGGTCGTACGTGGCGGTGGTCTCCAGTTGCGAGGCGCTGTTGCCGTGCCCGGCCTCAGTGCACAGGAACGTTCCCGTACGCCGCAGATCGGCCAACTCCCCCAGATCACGGTCCGGACCCGATGCGTGGTCGAGGAGACTGCCGAGGAAGAGGTTGTAGTGGATGCTCGCCACTGTTCCCAGTCCCGCGTCCACCGGGCCGACCCATTCGTGGAGTGCCGCGAGCCGCTCCACATCGGCCACGAAGTCTTCGGGTTCGTCGAGCGCGTCGTTGATCAGGTGTAAACGTTCGTAGGACAGTGCGGCACGTTCATCAGGAGACAGCCCTTCCCTGAAGCGGAACGGCTCGGTACTGAACAGCTTGCGCCAGGGCTCGTGGAACTCTTCCAGCCGTTCACCGAAGAGCGCCCGCGTCAGCGCCGCAACGGTCGAAGCTGCCTGGTCGGAGGGGAGTGAGGCGTTGTTGATCACGCTTCGGAACGCTAGCTCATACGTTCGGTAAGCACGGCGTGATGATCAACACGATTGAGATCATCCAAATGACGGTATCCACGCGTTCCGGTGCGCGGGCCGTCCCGCGCAGGTCAGGGAATGCAGGGAAAAGTCGCAGCGGAGGCTGCCCGCCCAGGTCGGCCGATCCCTCGCGGGCCGAGCGGAGAACCCCCGCTCAAAGCCTGTCGGGTGCCCTTCGATCGGATGGCCGACGCGGTCTGGCCGTGAATCCAGGGCCCCGGGATGTCCTCGGACGCGTTCCCCTGCCCGAACGGAGCCGAGAGCCCACAGGGAGATACCAGGGCATTGCGGCAACCCGGGAGGGGCCCAGGCCCTTGAGGCCCTGCGGAGGAACAGCCGCACCATCAGCGCTGCAAGGAGTCGTCGCCGTCCGCGTCCCGCGGGGCCATACCTGCGGCGATGTCCTCCAGGCTTCGGATCAGCGCCTGTGCGGACGGCCCCAGCGCGCGGGCGGCCGACAGGGTCAGCCCGACACTGTGCCCGATCGGGTCCAGCGGCACCGCCAGCCGGACGATACGGGTGTCGTCCCGGATGATCAGACCGGGCAGCGCCGCGACGACATCGGTCTCCAGCAGAAGCTGACGTACAGTCAGGAACGAGGTCGTCTCGACCCGGTTCATCGGCAGCGGCATGCCGTGCCGTGCGAAGAACTCCTCGATCTCCCGTCGCAACGCGGTCTCCGCGCCCGGCAGGATCCAGGGATAGCCCGGCAGGTCCGCGAGCTCCACCGCGCTCTGCCCGGCGAGCGGGTGCGAGGCCCTGACCACGAGTTCGACCGACTCGTCGTAAAGCTTGCGGCGCTCCGTCCGCTCGTCGGAGGGGACCGTGAGCCGACCGACGACGAAGTCGATCCGGCCGGCCTCCAGCTCCAGGAGCAGAGCCTCCGGCGACGCCTCCCGGACGATCACTGTCAGATAGGGGCGCTCCTTCTTGATCTCGGCGATGGCCCGCGGCAGGAGCACATTGGAACCGGCCAGATGCGTGCCGACGATGACCGTGCCGCGGTCGGCGTCGGCCAGCTCCACCACATGGCGGCCCGCCTGCGCGAGCTGGGCGAGCACGGACCGGGCGTGCTCGGTGAAGGCCTCTCCGAACACGGTGGCGGTGACGCCCCGGGGCCCGCGTTCGTAGAGCGGGACGCCGAGGATGTCCTCCAGCTCGTGAAGACTGCGGGTGGCGGCGGGCTGGGTCACATGCAGCTCCGCGGCGGCACCGACGACGCTTCCCTGCCGGGAGAGCGCGTCGACGAGAACCAGGTGGCGGAGCTTCAGCCGGCCGTCGAGGAGACGCGGGATCTTCACCCCACCGACTCTATCGGCGCCGGACCCCACCGCCCGGAGGGGCCTGGCCCGGGAGACCACCGCCCGTCCGTCCATCGGCTGGGCCGGGTGCGGGGCCCGGCGTGATCCGGACGAAAGGACCCCGGCTCCGCGGGCACTCCCGCACACGGCGACGCGACGAGGTACCGTGCCGGACGCCGCACCCCCGGCCATGACCCGCCGGAACAAACCCCGGTGGACCGCTGAAGATCTTGCTCCGGCCACCCGGTTCACCCCGGATTGGCGGCAGATGCCAATCGGCACGAAGAGGTGCAGGTCTGGCGTATTTTCAAGATCTTCAGGGCGCTCCTAGCCGACCGCCCGTGCCGCCGCCCGGCCGGCCGCGCGGCCGGAGAATATGCAGCCGCCGAGGAAGGTCCCTTCCAGCGAGCGGTAGCCGTGCACCCCTCCGCCGCCGAAACCGGCCGCCTCCCCCGCCGCGTACACCCCGGCCAGGGGGGTGCCGTCGGCGGTCAGCACCCGGGAGGACAGGTCCGTCTCCAGTCCGCCGAGCGACTTGCGGGTCAGGATGTTCAGCCGTACGGCGATCAGCGGGCCGGCCTTGGGGTCGAGGATGCGGTGCGGCGCGGCCGTCCGGATCAGCTTGTCGCCGAGGTAGGCGCGGGCCCCGCGGATCGCGGTGATCTGGAGGTCCTTGGTGAAGGGGTTGGCGATCTCGCGGTCGCGTGCGGTGATCTCGCGGCGCAGTTCGGCCTCGTCGATCAGCGGTTCCGCGGTGAGCGCGTTCATGCCCCGGACGAGCGCGGCGAGGTCCTTCTCGACGACGAAGTCCGCTCCGTTGTCCATGAAAGCCTTCACCGGGGCCGGTATGTCGGCACGGGCCCGGCCGATCACGTCGCGGATCGACTTCCCGGTCAGATCCGGGTTCTGCTCGGAGCCGGAGAGCGCGAACTCCTTGCCGATGATCTTCCGGTCGAGCACGAACCACGTGTGGTCGTGGCCGGACCTCATGATGTGTTCGAGGGTTCCGAGGGTGTCGAAGCCCGGGAAGAGCGGGACCGGCAGCCGCTTGCCTCGGGCGTCCAGCCAGAGCGAGGACGGTCCGGGCAGGATCCGGATGCCGTGCCTGGCCCAGATCGGGTTCCAGTTCTCGATGCCCTCGGTGTAGTGCCACATCCGGTCGCGGTTGATGTGGTGGGCGCCCGCCTCCTCGGCGATGCCGAGCATGAGCCCGTCGACGTGTGCGGGGACACCGGAGAGCATCTTCGCGGGCGGGGTGCCGAGCCGCTCGGGCCACTGCTTGCGCACCAGGTCGTGGTTGCCGCCGATGCCGCCGGAGGTGACGATCACCGCCTGGGCCCTCAGCTCGAACGTGCCGGTCGCCCGGCGGCTGCTCGCGGTGCCCCGGGCGGCGGCGCTCGGCTCCAGCACCTCGCCGGTCACCGTGTCGACGGCGCCCGCGGTGCGGCCGAGGCCGGTGACCCGGTGCCGGAACCGGAACTGTACGAGCCCCTTGGCGACGCCCGCGCGGACCCGGCGCTCGAAGGGGGCGACGATGCCGGGGCCGGTGCCCCAGGTGATGTGGAAGCGGGGTACGGAGTTGCCGTGGCCGTTCGCGTCGTAGCCGCCGCGCTCGGCCCAGCCGACGACGGGGAAGATCCGCAGCCCCTGGGCGTGCAGCCAGGAGCGCTTCTCACCGGCCGCGAAGTCGACGTACGCCTCGGCCCACTTCCGCGGCCAGTGGTCCTCCTCCCGGTCGAAGCCCGCCGTGCCGAACCAGTCCTGGAGGGCCAGCTCATGGCTGTCCTTGACCCGCATCCGGCGCTGCTCGGGCGAGTCGACGAGGAAGAGGCCGCCGAAGGACCAGTGCGCCTGGCCGCCGATCGACTGCTCGGGCTCCTGGTCGAGCAGGATCACCGAGCGGCCCGCGTCGACCAGCTCGGCGGCGGCCACCAGACCGGCGAGCCCTGCCCCGATAACGATCACATCAGCGTCGTACGCCATGGGTTCCATCCTTGTCGGGGCGGTCGATCCGGTCACGGCCGCGGTAGGGACCGGAGCCGGCTGCGGAGCGGACTCCGCAGCCGTCTCCCGAGACGGAAGTTACTCGTGCGTCAGATCTTCTGCACCGGCCGCTGCGGCGTCAACCGCCCGGTCGGCCGCGCTCCGGCCGCACCCTCGGGACACAGGCGCTATCGTCGATACGAATCACCCACTTCTGGCCTGACTTGAGGTAGAAGCGTGTCGGTGCTGGTCCTCGTGCTCGCCGTGAGTGCCGCCTGCTGTCTGGGCTTCGGCTTCGTACTGCAGCAGGCCGCCGCTTCGCACGCCCCGCGGAGCGACTACCTCTCGCCCCGGCTGCTGCTGGACCTGATGCGGGTGCCGAGCTGGCTGGCCGGGATCGGGCTGATGGTCTGCGGCATGGTGCTGGGCGCCCTGGCCCTGGGCAAGGGCGAGGTCTCCGTCGTCGAACCCCTCCTCGCGACCAATCTGCTCTTCGCGATGGCCCTGTCGCGTCATCGCACCGGCCAGCGGCTCGGCCATCAGGGCTGGGCCGGTCTCTGGCTGCTGGCCGGCGGGGTCGCCGCCTTTTTGCTGGCGGGCCGGCCACAGGGCGGCGAGGCGGTGACCAGTCCGCTGCGGCACTGGCTGGTGATCGGCGTGGTCGTGGGCACCGCACTGCTGCTCACCGCCGTCGCCAAGCGCTCCGAGTCGGGGGTCGCCCCCGCTCTGCTCGCGGTGGCGGCCGGGCTGCTGTACGGACTGCAGGACGCCCTCACCCGGGTCAGCGGCCAGCGGCTGTCCGACGGCGGGTGGGCGGCGCTGGTGACCGGGTGGCAGCCGTACGCGGTGGTGGCGCTGGGGGTGACGGGGCTGCTGCTGGTGCAGAGCGCGTTCGAGACGGGCCCGCTCCGGGTCTCGCTGCCCCCGCTGACCGCCGCGCAGCCACTGGCCGGGATCGCCTGCGGCATCGGTTTCCTCGGCGACCGGTTGCGCACCGACACCGGCGCGCTGGCCTGGCAGGCGGCCGGTCTCGTGGCGATCGTCGTCGGGATCGTGCTGCTCGGGCTGCATCCGGCGATGCCGGAGGGGCCGGTGGGCGGGCGCCGGGAGAAGAGCCTCCAGCCGAACTGAGCGGGGCGCCCGGCCGCGGGGCGCCCCGCACTGGCTTTTAATAATGGCCAGCATTAGAATGCTGGTATGGCGCGAACATCCGGGCAGGAGACCAGGGAGAAGCTGATCCGCGCGGCCGAGGAGGTCTTCGCCGCGCAGGGCCCCGACGGCGCCCAGCTGCGGGACATCGTCCGGCTGGCCGGACAGAGCAACCCCTCCGCGGTCCAGTACCACTTCGGCTCCCGGGCCGGCCTGCTGGACGCGGTGATGGCGGGCCGCCAGGCCCGTACCGAACAGGTGCTGGCCCCCCTGCTCGACGAGCTGGGCGAGGACGGCGGCGTACGGGAGCTGCTCACCGCGCTGGTGGCGGCCGAGGCGAGCCTGCTCGCCGACGACCGCGGCCGGCGCTGTCTGCTCATCTCGTCCCGGCTCACCCATGAGACCGGGCTGCGGACCGGCCGGCTGCACCCCGCCCTGGACGGCACCAGCTACGGGCGGCTGATCGGCCGCGTCGGGGACCGCCTGGGCGGGCTCCCCGGCCCCGTGCGCCTGGAGCGCCTGGATCTGGCGCTCACCCTGATCGGCGCGGCGCTGGCCGACCGCGCCCGTCGGCGCCTCGACGGCACCGAACCGCTGACCGGCGACGAGCTCTTCCTCGCCGATCTCGTGGAGACCACCACCGCGTTCCTGCACGCCCCCGTGCCGGGCAGCGCGTGACCACCGGACCACTCACCACCGCACCACTTGCCACCTGCACCACATGAAGGAAGCGACATGACCGACAAGAGCAACCTCACCGACAAGACCGTCGTCATCACCGGCGGCGCCCGGGGCCTGGGCGCCGAGGCCGCCCGCCTCGCGGTGGCGAGTGGCGCCCATGTGGTGATCACCGATGTGCTCGACGAGGAGGGCGCCGCCACCGCCGCGGAGCTGGGGGCCAGGGCCCGCTTCGTGCACCACGACGTGACCTCCGAGAAGGACTGGCAGCGCGTGGCGGAGTTCGCCGTGGCCGAGTTCGGACGGATCGACGGGCTGGTCAACAACGCCGGGGTGTCCACCGGCCAGCCGCTGGAGAGCGAGAGCGTCGAGCACTTCCGCAAGGTCATCGACATCAACCTGACGGCCGTCTTCATCGGCATGAAGACGGTGATCCCGGTGATGAAGGAGAACGGTGGCGGTTCGATCGTCAACATCTCCTCGGCCGCCGGTCTGATGGGCCTCGCCCTGACCTCCAGCTACGGCGCCTCGAAGTGGGGCGTGCGCGGTCTGACGAAGGTCGGCGCGGTGGAGCTCGGCACGGCGAGGATCCGGGTGAACTCGGTGCACCCGGGCATGGTCTACACGCCGATGACCGCGTCCGTCGGCATCCAGCAGGGCGAGGGCAACTACCCGAACACCCCGATGGGCCGGGTCGGCGAGGCCACGGAGATCGCGGAGGCGGTCACCTTCCTGCTCTCGGACGCCGCCTCGTACATCACCGGTGCCGAGCTGGCCGTGGACGGCGGCTGGACCACGGGTCCGACGGTCAAGTACGTCATGGGGCAGTAACCCGTCCCGCGATGGCCTGATGTTGGATGAGGAGCATGACTCCTTCTGACGAGATCCTGGACATCGTCGACGAGAACGACGTGGTCGTGGGGCAGGCCCCGCGCGGTGAGGCCACCGCGCGGGGCCTTCGCCATCGCTGCGCCTTCATCGAGGTCCGGGACGCGGAGGGCCGGCTCTTCGTCCACCGCCGGACCCCGGGCAAGCTGGTCTTCCCGTCCCACTACGACATGTTCGTCGGCGGGGTGGTCGGCGCCGGTGAGTCGTACGACGAGGCGGCGCTGCGGGAGGCCGAGGAGGAACTGGGGGTGTCCGGGCTCCCCCGGCCCGAACCGCTCTTCAAGTTCCTCTACGAGACCGCCGGGCACTCCTGGTGGTCGTACGTCTACCGGGTACGGTGCGAGCTGCCGGTGAACCCGCAGGTGGAGGAGGTCGCCTGGCACACCTTCCTCACCGATGAGGAGCTGGCTCAGCGGATCGACGACTGGGACTGGGTGCCGGACGGCCTGGAGGCGTATCACCGGCTGCGCGCCTTCCGGCCGGCCGGTACGGCCTCCTGAGCCGGACGGCGGACACCGGCAGATAAGGTTCACGAGTGAACGAATTCGTACAGGGCCTGCGGCTGTGGTTCGCACCGCAGCGCATCCGCGAAGAGGGCGACACCCCCGACTACCGGTTCTCGCTCGCCAACGAGCGCACCTTCCTCGCCTGGATCCGGACGGCTCTGGCGCTGATCGGCGGCGGATTCGCGGTCGACCAGTTCCTGCCGGAGCTGGCGTGGGCGGTACGCGCCGGTCTGGCGCTCGCACTGCTGGCGGCCGGTGTGCTGTGCGCGCTGCGGGCGGTCAACCACTGGGTGCGTTGCGAGCGGGCGATGCGACGCGGGGAGGACCTTCCGGTCTCGCGGTTCCCGACGCTGCTCGCACTGGCCGTCGGCGTCGTCGCGGTGACGATGGTGGTGGTGGTCCTCTTCGGCTGGGAGGGCCGGTGACCACCGCGGGGCGCGACCCCGGACTTCAGCCCGAGCGGACCCGGCTGGCCTGGCGGCGTACGACGCTGTCGTGCACGGTGGTGGCGCTGCTGGCGGTCAAGCAGGCGCTGCACGGCGGGGCGGGCCCGGCCGCGATCGTGGCGGTGTCACTGAGCGCGCTGGCCTGGCTGGGGTTTCTGTGGGTGGCGCATCTGCGGGTGCTCGGGATGGGGACCGCCCGGCCGCGACCGCTGTCGGCACGCGGTGCGCTGACCGCGGCGGCGTGCACGGTGGCGCTCGCGGTGTTCGCCGCGGCCATGCTGTTCTGAGGGCCGGGTACGGGGCCGTCAGAGGTCCGGGACCTCCCAGGGGACGGTGACGACGATCTTTCCGCGGGTGCGTCCCTGCTCGTTCAGCCGGTAGGCGTCCGCCGCCCGCTCCAGGGGGAAGACCTGTTCCACATGGACCGTGACGATGCCCTGCTCGGCCAGTTCGGCCAGCCGGGTGAGGTCCTCGGCGTCCGGGCGTACGTAGGCGTAGCGGCCGCCGTACGCGAGGACCTCTGCGTCCGCGACGGAGGCCAGGCGGCCCTCGGGCTTCAGCACTTCGGCGGAGACCCGGAGCGCCTCGCCGCCGACGGTGTCGAACGCGGCGTCGATGCCGTCCGGGGCCAGGGCCCGCAGCCGGTCGGCGAGGCCGTCCCCGTAGGCCACCGGTTCCCCGCCGAGCTGCCGGACGTGGTCGTGGTTGCGTTCGCTCGTGGTGCCGATGACGCGGGCGCCGGCGTGCCGGGCGAGCTGGACGGCGAACGAGCCGACCCCGCCGGCCGCCGCGTGGACGAGGACCGTGTCGCCCTCGCGGATCCTCAGCGTGCGGTGCAGGACCTGGTAGGCGGTGAGACCGGCCAGCGGGAGTCCCGCCGCCTCCTCGAAGCTCAGGCTCAGCGGCTTGCGGGCGAGGGTGCGCACGGGTGCGGCGACGTATTCGGCGAAGGTGCCGCGGCAGAGGAAGTCCTCCCGCACATAGCCGATGACCTCGTCGCCGACCGCGAACTCGTCGACGGCCGCGCCGGGCTGCACGACGACGCCGGAGACGTCCCAGCCCGGGATCACCGGGAAGACGGCCTGCAGAGCGGCGTCGAAGTGGCCCTCGCGGGCCTTCCAGTCGACCGGGTTGACGGCCGCGGCCCGCACCTTCACCAGAACGGTGTCCGGGCCGACCTTGGGGTCGGGCCGCTCGCCGTACTCCAGGACGTCGGCCCCGCCGTACCCGCTGTAGCTGATCGCCTTCATGCACCGACCATCGGTGCGGGTCCGGGCCCCCGCAAGTCAGGCCGCCGCACCCCGGGCGGCGGGCCCGTCACCAGCGCGGGATCGTCGGTGTCTCCCACTGCGGTTCGGCCTTGCGCATCGCGGCCGCGTCGTCGCGCTCGCGCATCGTGCCGTCGTCGTCGAGCCAGCGCCGGTGCAGGGCGGCCAGGCGCTCGCGGTCGAGCTCGACACCGAGGCCGGGTGCGTCGGACACGGTGAGCCGGCCGCCTCGGAAGACATGGCGGGCGGTGATGACGTCCTCGCTCTGCCAGGCGTAGTGGCTGTCGCAGGCGTAGTCGAGGTTGGGGACGGTGGCCGCGACATGGGTCATCGCGGCGAGGCTGATGCCGAGGTGGGTGTTGGAGTGCATGGAGAGTCCGACGCCGAAGGTGCGGCAGATCCCGGCCAGTTCACGGGTACGGTGCAGCCCGCCCCAGTAGTGGTGGTCGGAGAGGACCACCTGCACGGCGCCCCGGGCGAAGGCCTCCGGCACCTCTGCGAGGGTGGTCACACACATGTTGGTGGCGAGCGGTACGTCGGTGCCGGCGGCGACCGCGGCCATCAGGTCCGTGCCGCTCGCCGGGTCCTCCAGGTATTCGAGTACGTCCTTCAGCTGCTCGGCGACGTACAGCGAGGTCTCGACGGACCAGGCGCCGTTGGGGTCGAGCCGCAGCGGCTGTCCGGGGAACTCCTCGGCCAGGGCGCGGATCGCGGCGATCTCCCGGTCGGGTTCGAAGACGCCGCCCTTCAGCTTGAAGGAGGAGAAGCCGTGTTCGCGGGCGAAGCGCCGGGCCTGGGCGACGACACCGGCCGGGTCGAGGGCGGCGCCCCAGTCGTCCTTCTCGCCGCCCTCGGGGTGGGCGGCCCAGCGGTAGAAGAGGTACGCGCTGTACTCGACGCTGTCGCGGACCTTCCCGCCGAGCAGGGCGTGCACGGGCAGGCCGAGGGACTTGCCCAGCGCGTCCAGGCAGGCGACCTCGAAGCCGGAGACGACGGAGAGCCGGAGCTTGTCGGCGGTCTGCACGCCGCGCAGTCCGCCCGCGTCGACCCGTTCGTCGGCCGCCCATGAATCACCGCACACCTCATCGGCCAGAGCGAACAGGCCGTTCAGATCGCTGACCGGGCGTCCGGCGAGTGCGGCGGCGAGCGGCCGGGCGAGTTCGAGGTACTTGCCGTCCCCGTACGTCTCCCCGATCCCGGTGACCCCACCGCGCGTGACGACCTCCACGATGAGCCGAGGGGTGTAGGGCTGGTGGACGCCCTGGGTGTTGAGCAGGGGCGGGTCGGCTATCAGGATCGGGGTCAGCCGGACTTCGTCGATCAGCAGCTCTGTATTCATACGTGAACCCTATTCAGGGATGCGACTGAACGCCAGACTCCGGGCCAAGTCGGGGACGAGTCCGGCCGCCGGATCGCGCCGCGGGCCCGGCCGATGGATCCCGGGCATGTACTGGACGACATACCGACTGGTCGGCATGATGGTCGCCGACCGTCTTTCACCCCCGGAGGTGTGCACGATGAGCTCAGTCCACCCGCCAGGTCTCGACCTCGACCGGCTGCGCGGACACCTCGACCGCGAGCGGCCGGGGCTGGTGAGCGGACCGCTCGAAGCCCGGCTGATCGAGGGCGGCCGGTCGAATCTGACGTACGTCGTCACCGATGGCACCGGCCGCTGGGTCGTCCGCAGGCCCCCGCTGGGCCATGTGCTGGCCACCGCGCACGACATGAAGCGCGAGCACCGGGTGATCAGCGCCCTGCACCCGACGGCCGTCCCGGTGCCCGGGCCGGTGCTGCTCTGCGAGGACGACTCGGTGATCGGGTCGCCCTTCTACGTCATGGAGTACGTCGAGGGCACCCCGTACCGCACCGCCGAGCAGCTCGCGCCGCTGGGCGCCGAGCGCACCCGGGAGGCGGTCCTCGGGCTCGTCGACACCCTCGTCGCGCTGCACGCCGTGGACCCGGAGTCCGTCGGGCTCGGCGACTTCGGACGGCCCGAGGGCTTCCTCGGCCGGCAGCTGCGCCGCTGGGGCAAGCAGCTGGACGCGTCGCGCGACCGCGAGCTGGCCGGCATCGACGAACTGCACGCCGCGCTCGGGCGTGCGCTGCCCGTCTCGCCCGCGCCCACCGTCGTGCACGGCGACTACCGGCTGGACAACGTCCTGATCGGCTCCGACGACCGGATCAAGGCCGTCCTCGACTGGGAGATGTCGACGCTCGGCGACCCGCTGACCGACCTCGGCCTGCTGGTGATGTACAGCTCCGATCCCGGTCTGGCCGAATCACCGGTCTCCACCACCAGCGGCGCGGCGGGCCACCCCTCCCCCGCCGAGCTGATCGAGCACTATGCCGCCCGCTCCGGCCGGGACCCCTCCGCCATCTCCTGGTACACGGCGTTCGCCTGGTTCAAGCTCGCCGTGATCCTTGAGGGCATCCACTACCGCTACACCCTGGGCCGGACCGTGGGCGCCGGCTTCGATCGCATCGGCGACCTCGTCCCCGTCTTCATCGAGCACGGCCTCACCACCCTCCAGGAAGGCTGACCCCCCATGGACTTCGCATTCGACGCCCGCACCGAAGAGCTGCGCACCGGGCTGCTCGCCTTCATGGACGAGCACGTGTACCCGGCCGAGAAGATCGCGGACGAGCAGCGCGCACTGCTGGCCTCCCCGTGGGACACCCCGCGGATCGTCGAGGACCTGAAGGCCGAGGCGCGCAGGCAGGGCCTGTGGAACCTCTTCCTGCCGGACGCCGAGTACGGGGCCGGGCTGACCAACCTCCAGTACGCCCCGCTCGCCGAGATCACCGGCCGTTCCCCGCAGTTGGCGCCGATCGCGCTCAACTGCGCGGCCCCGGACACCGGGAACATGGAGGTGCTCTTCCAGTTCGCCACAAACGAGCAGAAGAAGCAGTGGCTGGAGCCGCTGCTCGCCGGTGAGATCCGCTCGGCGTTCGCGATGACGGAACCCGAGGTGGCCTCGTCGGACGCGACGAACATCGAGACCCGGATCGTGCGCGACGGCGACGACTACGTCATCAACGGCCGCAAGTGGTACATCTCCGGGGCGATGAACCCGGACTGCGAGATCTTCATCGTGATGGGCAAGACCGACCCGGACGGTCCCGACATCCGCCGCCGGCAGTCGATGATCCTGGTCCCCCGCGACACCCCGGGCCTCGAAGTGCGCCGCGCCATGCAGGTGTACGGGTACGAGGACCACTACCACGGCGGTCACGCGGAGGTCGTCCTCACCGATGTGCGGGTGCCGGCCGGGAATCTGATCGGCGAGGAGGGCGGCGGCTTCGCCATCGCCCAGGCGCGGCTGGGGCCGGGCCGGATCCACCACTGCATGCGGCTGATCGGCATGGCCGAGCGGGCCATCGAGCTGATGTGCAGGCGGGCGGTTTCCCGTACGGCCTTCGGCAAGCCGCTGGCCGAGCAGGGCGTCGCGCAGAACTGGATCGCGGACGCGCGGGTCACGGTGGAGCAGCTGCGGCTGCTGGTGTTGAAGACGGCGTGGCTGATGGACACGGTGGGCAACCGGGGCGCGCACACGGAGATCCAGGCCATCAAGATCGCCACCCCGCGCGCGGTGGTCGGGATCCTCGACCAGGCGGTGCAGTTGCACGGAGCGGGCGGGGTCTCCCAGGACTTCCCGCTGGCCGAACTGTGGGCGGCGGCCCGGACGTTGCGGCTGGCGGACGGTCCGGACGAGGTGCATCAGCGGTCGCTGGCCCGGCGGGAGATCAAGCGGTACGTGTAGGCGGCGACCCGGCCCGGAGGGTTGCTCTCAGCCTTCACCGGCCCTGATCCGGTCCAGTACGTCCGTGTACAGGGTGCGCCGGTCGGGGCGGGCGTGGGCGGCGGCGTTGCGCAGGGCCGGGACCGCCGCCCCGCCCATTGCGGCGAGCCCCTCGGCCGCCGTCTCGCGCACCGCGGCCTGCGGGTGTGCGAGCAGCCCGGTCACCGCGGGGATCGCGGGTTCCCAGCGCGCCCGGCAGAGCGTGCCGATCGCCATGCGCACCACGTCCGGCCGGGGGTCGTCCAGCAGGAGTTCGGTGTGACGCAGATGGGCCTGCGGGGCGAGCATCGCCCGTGAGGCCCGGTGGGCGCGGAGCCGGACCCTGGACCGGGGGTGGGCGAGCAACGCGCCCAGTAGATCGAGGAGTTGCTGGTCCTGATCGGGCTCCGGGCCGGTGTGTGCCCCGGCGAGTTCCGTGAGCGCCCGGCAGATCTGCTCCGCGGTGCCGGTGCCGGCCAGGTCCAGCAGTTCCTGCCGGGTGGGGCGGCGCCGGGTTCCGGCGGGTGCGACCGCGTCCCGGTCGCGGAGCGCCGCCAGTGCCGCCGCGTCCTGCCGCTCGGCGTCCGGGCCGCGCAAGGGGCCCTCGACGAGCAGGAGCCGGTCCGCGAGTTCGTCGCGTCCTTCGGCGCGCAGCCGTCGGCGGGTCCGGGTCAGCGCGGGGGTGCGCAGCAGCGGGCGGCCGGCGAGCAGGTCCAGGAAGCCCCAGGCCCCGGCGTCGAGCCGGTCGCTCAGGGCCCCGGCCAGCGCGTCGGCGGGGTGGGCGCGCAGTGCGTCGCCCACTGTCCGGCCGACGGCGGGCGGCGCGTGTTCCCACCACTCCAGCAGCAGCGGGACCAGCCGTTCCCTCTCCCACGGGTCGAGTGCGGCGGCCGCGCGCGCCACCCTGTCGCGCAGGATGCCGTCGCCCCTGAGTTCCGTCCCGCCGACGGCGCCCAGTTCGCGGGCCGGGCCGGCGCCGGCGGGCAGGTCGACCCGGCCGCGGAGGTACGCGCGCAGCACCGGCAGCCGGGCCTCCGGCTCGGGCCATCGCGCCAGCGCCTGGGCGGCGGCCTGTCTGCGGTCCGCCTCGGCCGACCTCAGCATGGCCAGCAGCCGCTCCCGCAGCGCCGCCGAGCGCGGCTGGTCCAGGTCGTCGACGTGGACCCGGCGCGGTGGCGGCTCCGGTGCGTGGGCGGTCTCGGCGATGGTCCAGGGCGGTGCGTCGATGGGCTGGAGCAGCGTCATCCAGTCGATGAGCGCGGCCCGGACCCCGGGGCCGGCGCTCGGGTGGGCCTCGATCAGCGCGGTCAGCCGGTCCCGCGAGGGGACAGTGCCGTCGTCCCGTCGGCGGAACTCCTCCAGTGCGCCCGGTGTGCGGACCGCGTCGTCCAGCGCGGCCCGCCAGGCCCGGGTCCCGGCGGGCAGGGGCCCGTCGGCGGTCTCCGGTACGGCGAAGGCCTCCCGGAGCACGGCGGTCCCGGCCCGCCAGGGGTCGGCGCCGAGCCGCGCGCCCGCGAGCTCCCGGTCGAGGTCGGCGCGGACCGGCACCGCGCCGAGGCGGCGCAGCAGGGTCAGCGTGGACCGGCTGGGGGCCGCCGGGGCGGGCCGCAGGGCCCGTACCGCGGCGACGGCGGCCGGTTTCGCGGTGGCCGTCAGCATCGGCGCGACCGCTTCGAGCACGGCGATCAGGTCGTGCCGGTCCCCGTCCCGGGCCTCGGTGAGCGCGTCCAGCAGGAGCGGGGCGGACCGGGCGAGTGCCGTGAGCTCCGCACCGTCCCGGGGCTCGGCGCAGAGCCGCAGCGCGAACCGCGCCACCTTGTTCCGGCGTGCCTTGTTCCGAAGTGCCGGCCGGGAGTCGGCCAGCCGGAGCCAGTCGGCCAGCATCGGCCGCAGCTGCTCCGTCCGGTCGGGGCGGAGCGGCTCGTCCCGCTCGGCGACGCGCAGCGCGACCTCGGGGTCCCAGCCCCCGGCCACCAGGGCCTCGATGTCGCGGTCCGCCCGACCGGCCGCCGACGACGGCTCCCCGGTGGCCGGTGCGGTGATCCCGTGCCGGGCCATCGGTATCGCCAGGTCCTGCACGGTGCCGGAGGCCAGCCCGACCCGGCCGGACGCCACCAGGGAGAGCAGCGGGCCGGCCACCGGTGACTCCTGGTCGTCCAGTGCCAGGACCGAGCGTGCGGCGAGGACGCCGTGCAGGCCCTCCAGCAGCAGGCGGCGGGCGCAGTCGTCCCGGCTCTGCTCGGCGGCGGCGACGAGGGTGGCCGCGTAGGCGTCGCCGAGGACGGCGCGCAGGGCCGCGACGAGTGTGTCGCGCAGGCCGGGGTTGTCGTGGTGCCCGAGCCGGAAGAGGAGCTTCGGGAGCGCCTGCGGTGTGCCCGCGCGGACCAGCGCCTCGGCCGCCGTCTTCCTGATGTTCATGTTCGGACGGTCGAGGCAGGCGGCGATCGCGGCGCTCGCCCAGTGGGCGCGGGCGTGGCCCAGCGCGAGCAGCGCCTGCCGGACGGTCTGGATGTCCTGGGCCCGCGTCAGCGCGATCAGCGTCGCCGAGAGCGCCTGGGCGTCCTCGCCCGTGGCGTCGCGGGCGAGCAGGGCGATGACGTGCTTGCGTACGTGCCGGTCCCGGTGGCGCAGCAGCCGGTGCACCCGTGCACGGGTGCCCTTCCACGGGGCGCGCAGCAGCAGTTCGAGCAGGACCACCTGCTCGTCGTCGCAGAGCCCGGGGCGGTCCAGCAGGTCCAGCGCCAGAGTCGCGACCAGTGCGTGCCCGGCCTCCTGGGCGTCCGCGGTGCCGAGCAGACAGACCGGCCGGATCGCGCGCCGCGCGTGGAGCCGGCGGCCCAGGGCGCTCACCGCGTCCAGGACCTCCTGCGGCACCGCGGGCTCACCGGCCGGCTCTCCGTGCTCCCCGGTCCTGGGCACCGCTTCCGGGCTCCTCGACGCGGCCTGCTCGGCCACGACGCGCAGCAGCAGGTCGGCGATGACCGGGAGGGTGGCGGCGTTGCCGTGGGCCGCCAGCCGGCACAGCGCCGCCACCGGCTCGTCCGGGTCCAGGTGGGAGCGCAGCAGAGCCAGTTCCCGCTCGTCCGGGCCGCCGAGGTCGGCCGCGATACGCGGCGGCAGGCCGACGGGATCGAGCCGTACGAGGAGGGCGCGGCGCTGCTCCGGATCGCGGTTCAGCTGCCACAGCAGTTCGAGGGCGCGGTCGCGTACGGCGCGCAGATGGGGTGCCGCCCCCTCGTCGGTGGTGAGGCCCAGCCCCTGGCGCAGGGCCAGTACCGTCCGGTCCCCGCCGATCGCCTCCAGCGTGTCCAGGGCTGCGCCCGGTGCCGAGGGCAGCAGGGCGATCACGGCCTCCTCGGCGTCCTCGTGGCGCAGTTCACGGATCGCGTCGAGGAACGGCCCGGGTGCGGGTGCGGAGGGCAGTACGCGGGCGACGGCGTCCCCGATCGGGAGGTCACCGGCGCCCTGCCCGGCCAGGGCGACCAGCAGGGCGAGCCGTCGCGGCCAGCCGGGATCGTCGGCCGGTGCGTCCGTCAGTACGCGGAGCGCCTCCTTCCGGGCGGTGAAGAGGATCGTGGCCACGTCGCGGGCCGGAATGGAACGGTCGGACAGGGCGAGTCCGATGACGGCGGGGACGTCCGGCCCGTCCGGGAAGTGGCCTCGCCGGTGGAGTCCGCGCAGACAGGTCACGGCCGGCCCGCCGAACAGCAGCGGATCGCGTGCGGCCACGGCCGTCAGCTCGCCGATGCCGGCGCGGTCCGCCAGATCGCCGAGGAGCTCCATCGCGCGTCGGCGAAGGCCCGGCGGAAGGCCGGGGTTCTCGACGGCCCGGCGCAGCAGGTCCCGGTGGCCGTGGCGCGCGGCGGCCTGGAGGGCGGCATCGGCCACCGCGGGCCACTCCCGCACCGGTACCCGATCCGGTTGACCGGCGTGTTCCCGTACCGGATCGGCCGAGAGGAACGGAGCGAGAAGGCCGGGCGGCAGCGGATCGGTCGCCGCCCACGGTTCGGCGAGCTCGCCCAGCGCACCGGCGACGACCGGGGCGCTGCCGGCTCCCAGCAGACCGATCAGGTCCTCCCGGACCAGTGCCGGGGCCAGCAGTCCGGCGTGCAGCCCCTCCCGGGCCAGCCGCAGTGCCTCGGCCTGGAGCACCGGGTCGCCGCTGCCCGCCAGCTCGTCCACGAGCCGCGCCGGCCGGTGCGTACCGGTGATGCCCGCCCCCCGCACGGCCTGGTACAGGAGTTCGCCCGGGGCCTCGTCGCGGAGCACCTCGGGATCGTGGAGCACATCGGCGCGCAGCCAGGCGATCCGTACCCCCGCCGGCAGTTGCCCGGCCGTGCGCCACGGCGGCCGGGGGCGGCCCCTGAGGCGGTGGCCGAGCCGCTCGTAGAGCCCGGCCAGGAGGAGATCGGCCTCCGGAAGTCCGGTCAGCGATGCGGGCAGCAGCCCGGCGAGCCCGTCCGTCTCCCGGTCGTCGGACGGAGGGCACCCGGTGACGCGCTCGGTGAGCAGGACCAGCCCGAGATGACGCTGCCCGGGGTCCTCGTGCCCGATCAGTCGCCCCAGGGCGTGGAACTGTTCGTCGGCCGGCGTCTGCATCGTCGGATGCTAGCCGGGCACTCTCCGGCCCCACCAACGGGTTTCGGGCCTGCGCTCCCGGCCGCCTCAGTAGCCGCCGGAACCCACGTGGTCCGCCAGGGCCAGTTCGCGGACGAAGGCCCTCACCCTCAGCAGGCACCGGGCGGCGAAGCGCACGGCCGGCGCGTGGTGGGGGCCGTACGCCGCGGTCCAGAGTGCGGGGACGTGCGCGGACGGCTGGATGTGAGTCATACCTCCAGCTTCGGCCCGCGTCCGTGATCGGTCCAACAGATGGTTCAGCCGGCTGCGATCGATAGCGTGGATGGATGGAGCTACGCCAACTCCGCCACTTCATGGCGGTGGTCACGCACGGCGGTTTCACCGCCGCCGCCGGTGCCGAGCTGATCGTGCAGTCCGCGCCGAGCACCTCCGTGCGCAACCTCGAACGGGGGCTGGGGGCCGAGCTGCCGAACTGCCGAACTGCCCGAGGGCATCGCCGGGTTCGCGACTGGCACGAGGACCTGGTACTGATCACCGCGCCGGGCCATCGACTGGCGACCGCCGGGCGCACCCTGATCAAGGATCTCGCCGACGAGCCGTTCGTGGACTTCCGTGCGGGCACCGGGCTGGAGACCGCGGTACGGAGACTGGCCGGACCGTGGTCCTCGCCGGGCGGGCGCCCGGGCCGCGCAACCCGGCGGCGGAGGCACTCCTCGACCGGCTGACGGCGTCTAGGGACGCAGCGCCCGCAGCAGCAGGTCGGCCAGGTGGTCGGCGACCTCCTGCCGGCTGAGCGGGCCGTCGGGGCGGTACCAGGTGGACAGATGATGGACCGAACCGAAGTGGTAGTCGACGATCAGGTCGGCCGGGGTGGCCGTGGAGAACACCCCGCTGCGCTGGCCCTCCTCCACCAGGGCCCGGAAACGCTCGTGGTAGCGCCGCCGCTCCACCCGGACCTGCTTGTTCTTCTCCGGGCTCAGGTGGTGCATGGACCGGAAGAAGATCGAGGCGTCGTCGAGGTTCTCGATGGTCGTGACGACCACGTCGGCCGCGGCGTCGCGCAGCCGCTGTTCCACCGGGGCGTCGGCGTCGGCGAAGGCGTCGAGGCGCTCCTGCTGGAGGCGGAGCACCCGGGCGTAGACCTCCTGGAGGAGGTCCTCCTTGGAGCCGAAGTAGTGGTAGAGCGCGCCCTTGGTGACGCCGGCCGCCTCGACGATCTCCTGGACCGAGGTGCGGTCGTAGCCCTGCTCGGCGAAGAGCCGGGTGGCGGCGGCCAGCAGCCGCTGAGGGACGGGAGCCGTGTCCCCGTCCGTCGCCTTGGCCATTGCCGCCACCTTCCTTCCGCGTGAATCGGTCTATCGGGGGGAACGCAGTTCCCGCCTGAGGATCTTCCCACTCGCCGTCTTCGGGAGTTCGCTCAGGATCTCGACCTCGCGCGACTCGGTCATGCGCCGGTCTCCTCCCACTTCTGCTGGAGATGGTTCATGCTGCCGAGCCAGTGGTCGGTGTCCTTGGCGCGGGCCCGGTAGTACCCGGCGACCTCAGGGTGCGGCAGGACCAGGAAGCGGTCCTCGGCCATGGCGTCGAAGAGCGCGTCGGCGACCGCCTCGGGCTCGATGGCGCTGGGGGCGAGGACGAGCTCCCCGGCCGATCCGGCGGCGGTGAGCATGTCCGTACGCACCCCCTGCGGGCAGATCGCGTGGACCTTGATGCCGCGGTGGCGGTAGGTGAGCGAGAGCCATTCGGCGAAGGCGACGACGCCGTGCTTGGTGACGCTGTACGGCGCGGCGCCGATCATCGTCAGCAGTCCGGCGGCGGAGGCGGTCGAGACGAAGCGTCCGCTGCCGCGCTCCAGCCAGCCGGGCAGCAGCGCCCCGGCCGCGCGGACGTGGGCCATCACATTGACGTCCCAGGCCGCGGCCCAGACCTCCTCGTCCGCGAAGACGTCGCCGGGCGAGGCGAGGCCGGCGTTGGCGCAGTAGACGTCGACGGTGCCGTCGAGCGCGTCCCTGGCGGCGTCCACGATCCGCGAGGCGTCACCGGCGACGGCGATGCCGCCGATCTCCTCGGCCAGCGTCTTGATCCTCGCCTCGTCGAGGTCGTTGACCACGACCCGCGCGCCCTGCGCCGCGAACCGGCGGGCCAGTGCGGCGCCGATGCCGCCTCCGGCCCCTGTGACCACCACGCCCGCGCCCTGCACCGCACTCATCGGGTCCCGCCTCCCTCAGCCGACTGCACCGGCAGACTAACCAGTCGGTATGCCGGAGCGGAAGGGGTGGACACCGCCCGGGAAGCACTCCCGTCACACCCGTCACGTCAGGCTCGTTCCGTATGGCCTGATCGCGCGCTAGCGTGCGTGACCATGACAGACGTCGCGATCATGGAGGTAGCCGAATGAGCCTGACCAGACGTGGTTTGCTGGCCGCCGGTGGTGCGGTGGGGGCCCTCGCGGCGACGGCCGCCGGGACCGGGGCCGCGAGCGCCGCCCCCGCCGCGGGCAAGGGGCACGGCCGGGTCCGCACCGGCTTCGACCGGCTGGCGGCGGACGGCTACGCGCTGCTGAAGGGCCAGAAGGTCGGGGTCGTCACCAACCCGACCGGGATCACCTCCGACGTGCGCCACATCGTCGATGTGATGCACCCGGACGAGCGGGTGGACCTGATCGCCGTCTTCGGGCCCGAGCACGGCTTCAGGGGCACCGCGCAGGCGGGCGGTTCGGAGGGGCGGTACGACGACCCGGCGACCGGACTGCCGGTCTACGACACGTACTTGAAGAGCGGTCAGCCGCTCGCCGATGTCTTCACGGCGTCCGGCGTGGACACGGTCGTCTTCGACATCCAGGACGCGGGCGCCCGCTTCTACACGTACATCTGGACGCTGTACGACTGCATGGAGGCGGCGGCGCGCGCGGGGAAGCGGTTCGTCGTCCTGGACCGGCCGAACCCGGTGACCGGGCGGGCGGCGCTCGGCCCGGTCCTCGACCCGGCGTTCGGCACGTTCGTGGGCCGCCGGGAGATCGCGCAGGCGCACGGCATGACGGTCACCGAGCTGGCCCTGCTCTTCAACGCCCGGTTCCTGGCCGACCGGCCGGTGGACCTGCGCATCGTGAAGATGTCCGGCTGGAAGCGCTCGGACTTCTTCGACGCGACCGGGCTGCCGTGGGTGCCGCCGAGCCCCAACATGCCGACGCCCGACACCGCGCTCGTCTACTCGGGTACCTGCCTGTTCGAGGGCACGAACCTCTCCGAGGGGCGCGGCACGACCCGGCCGTTCGAACTGCTCGGCGCGGAGGGCATCGACCACCGCTGGGCGGCGGCCGCGAACGCGCTCGGCCTGCCCGGGGTGGCGTTCCGCGAGGCGTACTTCGCGCCGACGTTCTCCAAGTTCCAGGGGAAGACGGTCGGTGGTGTGCAGCTGCACGTCCATGACCGCGAGGCCTTCGATCCGGTACGCACGGGCATCGCGCTGCTGGTGACGGCGAAGCGGACCTGGAACGGGTTCGCCTGGCGTTCGGACAACTGGATCGACAAGCTCACCGGCAACACCCGGGTCCGCACGATGATCGACGCCGGGGCGGACACGGACGAGGTGGTGGGGGCCTGGTCGGAGGATCTCGCCGCGTTCCGTGCCGTACGGAAGCGGTATCTCCAGTACCGGTGAGACGGCGCCGGGCGGGCCCGAAGGAGTCCGGACCCGCCCGGCTCAGCGGTTCAACCCCCTACCGGTGGGCGGGGAACTCCACCACCTGCTGGTACGTCGGGCGGTTCTGCCAGTGGATGGCCTTCTGGCCGATCCCGCCGAGCGGCCGGTGGACGATCGAGTCGGTGCACCACTGCTCGCCCGCCTTGCAGCTGCCGTCGCCCGGATAGACCTCCGTCGCCGGCCGGGCCACGGCCTGCTTCAGGGACGCGAGGAGCGCGTCACGGCAGCTGTCCGGATCGCCGTTGCCGCAGTACGTCCTGGCCAGCGGCCCCTTGACCGGCTGCCCGAGGACCTGGCGCAGATCCTTGTCCACGAAGCCCCACCAGCCGTACTGGAACGCGGATCCGCTGTGCGCCCCACTGGGTCCGTGGCTCGCCGCCGGGGACTCGTCCGTGGCGAGGTTGGCGGTCAGCGCCGCGTACAGACCGTCGCCGAGCCCCGGCTCGAACTCGGCCTCGACCAGTTCCGGCCACCATGCGTCCATGATCCGCACCGCGTCGGCGTGGCTGTAGGCGTGCGAACCGGGGCTGCTCTCCCGGCGCTGCGAGCCCGCCGCCCGCCAGGACTCCAACTGCTGGACGGCGCCGTTGAGTTCGGGGTCGGTCACCGGCCGGGAGCGGATCACCTTCAGCAGTTCGGGCAGCAGCTGCTCGCCGCGCAGATCGGTGACGGCGGCCTCGGCCATGGCCCGGGTGAGGGACGCGCGGGTCACCCCGCCCTCCTCGACCAGCTTCGCCACCCGGTCGTCCAGCAGGTCGCCCCGGTGCACGGCGCTGAGACCGAAGCCCGCGGCGGCGTACCCCTTGGCCTGCTTGTTGTTCCAGGAGACGTAGTAGTCCTGCCCGCTGGAGTGCGGGTGCTCGGCGAACGCGGTGTACGCGGCGGTGTTGGCGGCCGGTTCGTACCCCTGCCACTCGTAGGCCCGCTCGGCCCGCACCGGCAGCGCCGGGTCGACGCCCGTCGCGCGCACCGGGTTCATGCCGCTGTTGTAGTAGGCGGCGGTGCGGGAGTCGGCGTAGAACCAGTTGAAGGCGTAGTCGATATTGCTCGCCGCCCGCTGGAAGGAGGCGGCGTCCTTGACGTACGACGGATCGTTGAACATCTGGAAGCCGATGATCGAGTCGGCCTCGTGGCGGTAGGTGCTGCGCAGCGAGGTGTACGCGACGGGCTTGCCGCCCACGGTGGCGCGGTGAGTGACGACGCCGTAGTTCGTGCGCCGGACCTGCATCCGGTAGGAGCCCTTCGCCGTGGAGTCGGCGACGGTCGGCTTCCAGGAGTTGGTGTGCTCCAGCGTCTCCATGGCGGTGCAGGTGCCGCGGTGGAGGTAGTGCGTGGAGTCCTTGGTCGGCGTGGAGCCGTCGGGCTCGCACAGGTCGATGGCGTACGTGTCGGTGATGTCCTGGCCGGCCGAGGTGGCGCTCCAGGCGTAGTCCTGGCCGCGGCCCATCTGGATGTACATGCCGACGCCCGCGAAGGAGACACCGCGGGCGCTGATGCCCGGCCCCTGGAGTTCCTGGAGCATCATCAGCTGCGGGGCGAAGTAGCCGGTCTGCGGGCCGAACACGGCGATGGGGTTTCCGCTCGCGGTGTGCTTCCCGGAGACCAGCAGGGCGTTGGACATGCCGCGCTTCTGGGCGCCGGAGCCGGATCCGGGCAGCGAGCCCTCGGGGATGACGCCGTCGTCGTAGATGCCCTGGGCCTTCTTGAGCGGTGCCGGGGCCTTGACCGGGGCCTTCTTGTCGGTGCCCGCGGAGCCGGTGCGGTCGTATATCAGGGGCTCGGCGGTGACGGACCCGGAGTCGGGCAGCGCGGTGCCGCGGGCCTTGTCGGGCTTGCCCGCGTACGGGAACGAGGTGCCGTCGTGGACCGTCAGCACCGCCTCGGGGTCCTCGCGCTGACGGAACGACTCCCAGACCTTGGTGCCCTCGGCCACGCCGTACTTCTGCTGGGCGGCCAGCAGCGAGAGCGCTGCCTGCACCTCGCCGCCACCGCCGCCGCCGAACTGACCGCCGACGACCGAGGCGATGGAGATCAGGTCGGTCAGCTTGAACGGCTGGATCTCACCGACGTTGGTGATGGCGTCGATCTTGCCGGTGAGGACGTACTCGCCCGGGAAGTAGCGGCCGTTCTTGGACTTCTCCCGGTAGGCGTTGATGCCGTCGACGTATGCCTGGGCATCCGCCATGGCCTGCTCGCCGCGGGCACCCTCGTGGGTCCTGATGTACTCGACCTGGGCTTCGAGATCGGCCTCGGTGTACGGGGCCTGCGGCCAGAACTGCTGCTCCAGGCCCTGGTTGGCGAGGGCGCCGCCGGCGAACGAGGTCAGTTCGCCGCGTCCGATGTGCCGGAAGAGGTCCATCAGCCAGAGCCGGTCCTGCCCGGCGGCGAATCCGGCGCCGAACTCGGTGCCGTAGCGGGTGGTGCCCTTGATGTGCGGGACACCGGAGGCCTTGTCGCGGGTGATGGTGACGTCGTCGCGCGGCGAGGCGACGGACTCGACCTGATCCTCGGGCACACCGAAGGAGGCGTCGTTGAAGAAGTCGGTCAGCTTCTGGTCGGTGAGACCGGTGTGTCCGGCCACCAGGCCGTCGTAACGGTCGAGTTGGTCGTCGCTGTGCTTGGGGTGCGTGCCGAACGCCTTGTTGCCGAGGATCTCGACGAGGGTGGCGTTGCCGTTCTCGCCGGGCGGCAGGATGTCGTCGCACTGCCCCTGGCAGTAGTCGGTGACGGGGTCGGGTTCCGCGGCACCGGCCTGCGGCGAGGCCGCGAGCAGGGTGGTGCCGAGCGCGAGGACCGCCGCGACGGTGGCGGCTCTGAACTTGACGGTGCGTGGGGGCATGCGTGCTCCTCCGAGAGGCCGATGCGCCGGAGGTTACTGGCGGTACGACCCGTCGATAAGATGAGTAACCGTCACCTTTTCCGAATCGTCACATGGCGTCTTCCGCGGCGGCGCCGCACCGGTGGGCCACGCCGAATTCCGGACAACATCAGTCTTCGCGGGATCCGAACGGGGCAGTCGTACGTCCATCCCTTGACGCCGAAGTACGAGCGACGGAGGTGACGGTGCGGTGGCGGGATTCCGGAGTCTTGCGAGACAGGTGCGCGACCCGCGGAGCGACCTGGCACTGCGGCGGTATTCGCTGCGCAAGTGCCTGGAGAGGTTCGCCCCTTACGGACATCGGGCGACCTGGGACCATCTGTGCACCCGGCACGGAATCGGGCCCGAGGACCGGTCCCCCGATCCGGCGCGGCTGACGCGCGCGCTGGACGAGCTGGAGGCGGCGCGGACGGTCTGGCTCGGTTACGAAGCGGGGTTCGCCGAGCGCCGCAGGCGGGAGAAGCACGACGGGCTGCGTCGGCCCGGCGCTTTCGACGACTGGCACCGGCGCACCTGGGGCGGCCACGGGGTCGCCCGCTGCGAGGACCCGGCGGTGCATCCGTCGGCGCCGCTCGCCGAGGTGCTGAGCCGGCTGATCACGGCGCTGGAGTCGGAGCCGGGCACGGTCTGCCCGGTGTGCGCGGGCGCCGGGATCCGCTGGCGGCAGGATCTGCGGTGCGCCCCGTGGGCGGGGCCGGTCTGCACGGGGTGCGGGATCGTGGTGCCGCAGCCGGTACTGACCCCGCGGGCACTGGCGAAGGCCCGGAGCACACCGCGGCGGGACCTGGCATCGGCGGCGTGACGCGCGACGAGGGCGTCCGCCCCGGCCACGCCCGCCCGGCACCCGGACGGGCGGCGCCCGGCGCTACGCGCGCTCCGCCGGCGGGCGCTCCGGCATCAGGCGCGAGCCGCTGATCCGCCGGCCCGAGACATCGTTCGGGTTGGAGAGCACACAGTTCCCCAACGACAGACAGCCACAGCCGATGCAGTCGGTGAGATGGTCCCGCAGCCGCCCCAACTGCTCGATGCGGTCGTCCAGTTCGGAGCGCCAGGCCGCGGAGAGCCGTGCCCAGTCCTCGCGGTTCGGGGTGCGCTCCTCGGGGAGTTCGGCGAGGGCGTCCCGGATGGTGGCGAGCGGGATGCCGACCCGCTGCGCCGCACGGACGAACGCGACCCTGCGCAGCGCGTCCCTGCTGTAGCGGCGCTGGTTGCCACTGGTGCGGCGGCTGCTGATCAGGCCCTTGGCCTCGTAGAAGTGCAGGGCGGAAACGGCGGCGCCGCTGCGCGCGGAAAGCTGTCCGACCGTGAGTTCATGGAGTGTCTGTGGGATCTGGGGCACCCCTCCAACCCTACTGGCCCGCCCTCCGGCCGGTCCGCCGTTGACAGGAACGCACCCGCCAACCATGCTGAGCAAGCGCTTAGACAGCGCGACGGAGGATGGACCGGAGCGGGAAGGGCAGGGACCAGGGACATGGCAGAGCCGAGGATCTTC
This sequence comes from Streptomyces atratus, assembly GCF_900119365.1. GTDB lineage: Bacteria > Actinomycetota > Actinomycetes > Streptomycetales > Streptomycetaceae > Streptomyces > Streptomyces atratus_B. The sequence continues at coordinate 106,513 of NZ_FPJO01000003.1, read as the reverse complement.
ACGTCCGCGCAGGAGCTGAGCGACGGGGTGGGCGAGCAGCTGGGGCACAGCGACTGGCTGGAGGTCGACCAGAAGAGGATCGACCTCTTCGCCGAGGCCACCGGCGACCACCAGTGGATCCATGTGGACCCGGAGCGGGCCGCCGCCGGGCCGTTCGGCAGGACCATCGCCCACGGCTATCTCACGCTCTCGCTGCTGCCGGCGCTCGTACCGCAGATCATGCGGGTCGAGGGCATGAAGATGGGCATCAACTACGGGACGAACAAGGTCCGTTTCCCGTCCACCGTGCCCGTGGGCTCACGGCTGCGCGCCTCGGCCGTCCTGAAGAGCGTCGAGGAGGCCGGGGGCGGGGTGCAGGTCACCGCCGCCGTCACGGTCGAGCGCGAGGGCGGCGACAAGCCGGTGTGCGTGGCCGAGTCGGTGTCCCGCTACTACTTCTGACGACGCGGACCGCCGCCGCTACCGCTTGGCGGCGACCATGCGCAGCACGAGGTCGGCGTAGAGTTCGCCGACCTCGTCCGGCGTCCGGCTGCCCTGCGCGTTGAACCAGCGCGCCACGTCGATGCAGAGCGAGAGCACCGCGAGCGTGGTGCCGGGGACGTCGGGGACGTCGAACTCCCCCGCCCGCACACCCTCACCGATGATCCGGCGCACCACCGCGTCGCTCCTGCGGCGCAGCTCGACGATCTCGGCGCGGTGCTCCTCGCCGAGGGCGTCGAGCTCGTACTGGACCACGCGGGCGGTGGTGTGCCGCTCGGCGTGCCAGCGGACGAAGGACCGTACGGCCTCGGCCAGCCGCTCGGCCGCCGTGCCCCCGCCGTCGGCGGCGGCCTCCAGGACGAACAGGGCGCGGTCGTGGCCGATCCTGCTGATCCGGTGGAGCAGCTCTTCCTTCGTCCTGTAGTGGATGTAGAGCGCGGCGGGACTCATCCCCGCCCGGCCCGCGATGTCGCGGGTGGTGGTGGCGTGGTACCCGCGCTCGGCGAAGGCGTCGACGGCGGCGACGAGCAGCCGCCGGGCCGCCTCGGGCGTCACCTCGGCCCACGGCGCGCTGTCGCCGTCGGTCTCCTCCGCCGTGCTCATCGTCACTCGCCCCTCTCGTCAGCAGGACGAACACCATACCCCGAACCTGAGCAAGCGCTTAGGGCCCGTCCGGCGGGACCGTCAGAGCTTCTGGAAGGGGTCGTGCTCGGCGAGGATCTTCTCCAGCCGGGCCTGGTCGACCCGGCTGACGATCTGTCCCGCCTCCTGGCGGTCACGGATGACCTTGGCCAGGGTGAAGCAGGAGGTGACGAGGTAGAGGACGCCGATCGCGAGGAATCCGCGGACCCAGGCGTCGGCGTCGAGGAAGTAGATACCGAGAGCCACGGCGCCGATCGCCACCCCGAAGGAGGCGACGGCCTGGCCGTAGAAGGCCGCGGTGCTCTGCTGCTTGACCGATGCTGTCTCACTCATGGCACCCAGCATCGGCCGACGTGGCGTGTGCCACATCCGCTCCGGTACTCAGCCGGTACTCAGACGTCCGTTCGAGCGGCGGTGCGGGTCAGAAGGCGGAGACCCCCGTCAGCGCGCGGCCGATGATCAGCTTCTGGATCTGGCTGGTGCCCTCGTACAGCGTCATCACACGGGCGTCGCGCAGCAGCTTGCCGACGGGATACTCGTCGATGCAGCCGTAGCCGCCGAAGACCTGGAGCGCGTTGCTGGCGGCGCGGACGGCGGCTTCGGAGGCGAAGAGCTTGGCCTTGGAGGCGGCGGTGGCGAAGTCCTCGCCGCGGTCGATGAGGTCCGCCACCCGCCAGGTCAGCAGCCGGGCGGCGTCGACGTCCACGGAGATGTCGCTGATGAGCTCCTGGACGAGCTGGTGGCTCGCGATGGACTTGCCGAACTGCTCGCGCTCGCCCGCGTAGCCCACGGCGGCGTCGAGGGCGGCCTGTGCGATGCCGACACAGCCGGCCGCGACCGACATCCGCCCCTTGGCCAGGGCGGACATGGCGATGGCGAAGCCCTTGCCCTCCGGGCCCAGGAGCGCCGACGCGGGCACCCGGACGTCCTCCAGGACCACCTCGGCGGTGGCCTGGCCGCGCAGGCCGAGCTTGCCGTGGATGGTGCGGCGGCTGAGGCCGGGGGTGTCGGTGGGGACCAGGAAGGCGGATATGCCCTTGTGGCCGGGGGTGTCGTCGGTGCGGGCGAAAAGCAGCACCACATCGGCCCAGGTGCCGTTGGTGATGAACATCTTGCTGCCGTTGACGACGTAGTTGTCACCGTCCCGGACGGCCCTCGTCGTCAGGTTCCCGGCGTCCGAGCCGGTGCCGGGCTCGGTGAGGCCGAAGCAGCCGATCACCTCGCCCGCGGTGAGCCCGGGCAGCCAGTGCCGCTTCTGCTTCTCGTCACCCCAGGCGGCGATGGTCTTGGCGACGAGGCCGAGGGAGACGGAGACGATGCCGCGGACCGAGGAGTCGCCGCGCCCGAGCTCCTCGGTGACCAGGCAGTACGCGAGGTGATCGCCGCCCGAGCCGCCGTACTCCTCGGGGACGGTCAGCCCGAGGAAGCCGACGGAGCCCAGCTTCTTCACGATCGACTTGTCGACGCTCTCGGCCCGGTCCCACTCCACGACGTGCGGGGCGATCTCGCGGGCGACGAAGTCCTTGGCGAGCTGCCGGACGGCTTCCTGCTCCTCGCCGAGCTCCAGGTTCATCCTTCGACTCCCCACTTTTAATTAGCACTGCTAGTTTTTCGCTTGCAGGCCCTACTATGTGCCGCATGGCCCGACCGCGCAAGCCCCTCCTCAGCAGAGACCGCATCGTCGAGGCGGCGAGCGCACTCGTGGACTCCGAGGGGCTCGACGCCGTGTCCACCCGTCGGCTCGCGGCCGAACTCGGGGTCAGCGGACCCTCGCTCTACAACCACTTCCGCAACAAGGACGAGATCCTGGACGCGGTCGCGGACGCCGTGTCCGCGCAGGTCGATCTGTCGATGTTCGACGAGCCGGACACCCGCGACTGGCGTGCCGCCCTGCACGACTGGGCCGTCTCCTATCGTGCGGCGCTCACCGAGCACCCGCACATCGTTCCGGTGCTCGCCCAGGGGCCGGGCCGCAGGCCGGCCGGTCTCCGGGTCGCCGACGCGGTGTTCGGCGCGATGGTCCGGGCCGGCTGGCCGCCCGCCCAGGCGACGTACATCGGGGCCCTGATGCGGTACTTCATCACCGGTTCGGCACTGGGCTCCTTCGCCCGCGGCTTCGTCGACGACGAGACGGCGTACGACCCCGCCGACTACCCGCACCTCGGCCAGGCCCATCTGCTGGCCGAACGGCGCCAGAAGGTCGACGAGGGGGCCTTCGAGACCGGGCTGCGGGCCCTGGTCGACGGCCTCTCGCTGCAGTACGAACTCCTGTCACCGGGCGGAACGGTTCGGCCGGCACCGAAGCGTTCCTGACGCATCCTGGTTCCCATGGCACGCATGGCACACCCCGACCCGGCCGCACCCCGGCTGGCCGCCCTGGCCGCGCTCCTCGCCGACGCGACCCGCGCCGCCTTCTGCCTGGCCCTGCTCGACGGCCGGGCCTGGACCGCCGGGGAACTGGCCCGGTACGCCTCCGTGGCGCCGTCGACCGCCAGCGAACACCTCGGCAAGCTCGTCGCGGGCGGGCTGCTGGCCGAGGAGCGGCAGGGCCGCCACCGCTATCTGCGGCTGGCCGACGAACGGATCGCGCACCTCGTCGAGAACCTGGCGGGGCGGATGGGCGCCACCACATACGCGGTACCGGCCCTGGTGGTGCTGATGTCCTGGCTGCTGCTGGACGAGGTGCCCGCGCCGCTCGCGGTCGCCGGAGGGCTGCTCTGCCTGGCCGGGGTGGCGGTCTCCCGGACGCGCCCTAGAAGATCACCAGAGCCCGCCCTCCCTTCCCCGCGATCATGTTCTCGAACGCGGCCGGGATGCCGTCGAGGGTGATGCGCTCGGTCACCAGGGCGCCGAGGTCGAGCCACCCCTCCCTGACATGGGCGGCCAGCACCGGCAGGTCCCGCGCGGGGTCGGAGTTGCCGTAGACGCAGCCGGAGAGGGTGCGTCCCCAGTGGAAGATCTCCAGGGCGTTGAAGGTGACCTGCTGGTCCTTGCCGCCGATGCCGACGACCGTGGTCCGGCCGCCGCGGCGGGTCGACTCCCAGGCGGTGCGGATGGTGGTGGCGCGGCCCACGCACTCGATGGCGGCGTCCACCCCCTGCTTGTCCGTGAGGGCCCGGATCTCGCGGGTGGTGTTCTCCGAGGCGACCACGTAGTCGGTGGCGCCCGCCCGGCGGGCCAGCTCCTCCTTCTGCGGGGAGACGTCGACCGCGACGATGCGCGAGGCTCCGGCGATACGGGCGGCCTGGAGCGCGGCCAGCCCCACTCCCCCGGCGCCGAACACGGCCACCGTCTCGCCCTCGCGCAGCCGCGCCGAGTGGTGCACGGCGCCGTATCCGGTGAGGACCGCACAGCCCAGGAGGGCGGCGTCGGTGAGCGGGATGCCGCCCGGGACGGGCAGGACGCAGCCCGCCGGGACCACCGTCTCCTCGGCGAACGCGGCGACGTTGAGACCGGGGTGCAGCTCGCCGCCGCCGTCGGCGCGCCGGGCGTGCACGGCGCCCGCTCCGTTCAGGGCATTGGCGCACAGCCAGACCTCGCCCAGCGCGCAGGCATGACAACTGCCGCAGGAGGGAGCCCAGTTGAGGACGACGCCGTCGCCCGGCGCGACATGGGTGACGCCCTCGCCGACCGCGACGACGGTGCCCGCGCCCTCATGGCCGAGGACGGCGGGGACGGGCACCCGCATGGTGCCGTCGGACAGCGAGAGGTCGGAGTGGCAGACGCCGGCGGCGGCGAGGGCGACCCTCACCCGGCCGGGGCCGGGCTCCGGGAGTTCGATGTCGGTGATCTCCAGGGGAGCTTTGACGGCGGGCAGTACGGCGGCGCGGACCACGAACAGGCTCCTTGACGATCGGCAGCGGGGAAACGGGGCGGTGCGGGGCGGTCAGAACTGGAGGGACTTGGTCTGGAGGTACTCCGCGAGCCCGTGGGAGCCGAGTTCGCGGCCGACGCCGGACTGCTTGTAGCCGCCGAACGGGGCGAGCGGGTTGAACCGGCCGCCGTTGATGTCGACCTGACCGGTGTCCATCCGCCGGGCGAAGGCCACCGCCTCCGCCTCGTCGCCCGCCCAGACCGCGCCCGCGAGGCCGTACACGGTGCCGTTGGCGATGCGCAGGGCGTCGTCCTCGTCCTCGTAGCGGATGAGCGAGACGACGGGGCCGAAGATCTCCTCCTGGGCGATGGTCATCTCCGGGGTGACATCGGCGAACACGGTGGGGCTGACGTAGTAGCCCTGTTCGCGCGGGGCTTCGGGGCCGCCCGCGACGAGGCGGGCGCCCTGCGCCACACCCTTCTCGATGTAGCCGCGCACCCGCGCGTGCTGCTTGGCGTTGACGAGCGGGCCGATGCGGTCGCCGTACTTGGCGGCCGCCTCCGCGGCGAGCGCGACCGCCTCGTCGTACTGTGAGGTGTGCACCAGCATCCGGGTCCAGGCGCTGCACGTCTGGCCGGAGTTGCCCATGACGTTGGCGACGCCGACGGCGACGGCCTTGGCGAGGTCCGCGCTCGGCAGGATGACGTTGGCGGACTTGCCGCCCAGTTCGAGGGCGACGCGTTTGACGGCTGCGCCGGCCGTGGCGCCGATCCGCCTGCCGACGGCGGTGGAGCCGGTGAACGAGACCAGGTCGACGCCTTCGTGCTCGGCCAGGGCCTGTCCGGCGACCGGGCCGAGGCCGGTGACCAGGTTGAACACGCCTGCGGGGACGCCCGCTTCATGGACCGCCTCGGCGAAGAGCTGGGCGGTCAGCGGGGTGTCCTCGGCGGGCTTGAGGACGACCGTGCAGCCCGCCGCGAGCGCGGGGGCGACCTTGGCGACGATCTGGTGCAGCGGGTAGTTCCACGGGGTGATCGCGCCGACGACGCCGACCGGCTCGGCGTACACGGTGGAGTTGCCGACCTTCTCCTCGAAGGCGTACGAGGCGGCGAGCTCGGCGTACGAACCGGCCACCAGGATCGGCACGCCCGCGTGCACCGCCTGCGAGAAGGGCAGCGGCGCGCCGAGTTCGGCGGTGACGGATTCGGCGATCTCGTCCTTGCGGGCGACGAGCACGTCACGCAGGGCGGCGATCCGCGCGGCCCGCTCGGCGGGCGCGGTGGCCGCCCAGGCGGGGAGCGCGGCGCGGGCGGCCCGTACCGCGGCGTCCACGTCCTCGACGGTGCCCGCCGGGACCTCGGCGATGACCTGTTCGTCCACCGGATTCACCACCGCGATCGTGTCCCGTCCCGCGGCGGGCCGCCAGGCCCCGTCGATGTACATGCCGTCGTGGGCCTTCATCGCTGTTCCTCCCGGTCACCGTTGCGGACGGGGTCGTCCGCAATCCAAACTAGCGCTGTTAGTTTTCAGGCGCCAGAGACGCCCGTCACGCCAGGGGCTGCCGGTCGAGTTCCCCGTGCTGCGCACCGGGGTTCTCGAACTGGGTGCGGTACAGCTCCTCGTACCGGCCGCCCGCCGCGAGGAGTTCGTCGTGCGTGCCCCGCTGCACGATCCGCCCGTCCTCCACGACCAGGATGAGGTCGGCGGTCCGTACCGTGGAGAGCCGGTGGGCGATCACGACCGCGGTGCGACCGGCGAGCGCCTCGGCGAGTGCTTCCTGGACGGCCGCCTCGGAGGTGTTGTCGAGGTGGGCGGTGGCCTCGTCGAGGATGACGACGCGCTGGCGGGCCAGGAGCAGCCGGGCGATGGTCAGGCGCTGGCGTTCGCCGCCGGAGAGCCGGTAGCCGCGTTCACCGACGACGGTGTCGAGCCCGTCGGGCAGCGAGGCGACGAGACCGTCCAGGCGGGCGCGGCGCAGCGCGTCCCAGAGGTCCTCCTCGGCGGCGTCGGGGCGGGCGAGCAGCAGGTTGGCGCGCACCGATTCGTGGAAGAGGTGGCCGTCCTGGGTGACCATGCCGAGGGTGTCGCGCAGGGTGTCGGCGGTCAGGTCGCGTACGTCGACGCCGCCGATGCGTACCGCGCCCTCGTCCGTGTCGTACAGCCGCGGCAGCAGTTGGGCGATGGTCGACTTGCCCGCGCCGGAGGAGCCGACGAGTGCCACGGTCTGGCCGGGCTCGGCGCGGAAGGAGACTCCGCGCAGCACTTCTCCGCCGCCGCGGGTGTCGAGGCTCGCGACATCCTCCAGCGAGGCGAGCGAGACCTTGTCGGCGGACGGGTAGCCGAACCGCACCCGGTCGAACTCGACGGACACCGGTCCGTCCGGGACCGTCCGCGCGTCCGGCTTCTGGTCGATGAGCGGCTTGAGATCGAGGACCTCGAAGACCCGCTCGAAGCTGACGAGTGCGCTCATCACCTCGACGCGCGCCCCGGCGAGTGCGGTGAGCGGTGCGTACAGCCGGGTCAGCAGGAGGGCGAGGGCCACGACCGCGCCCGCGTCGAGCTGCCCGCGCAGTGCGTAGAACCCGCCGAGCCCGTAGACCAGGGCGAGGGCCAGCGCGGACACGAGGGTGAGGGCGGTGATGAACGCGGACTGGGCCATGGCCGTGCGTACGCCGATGTCGCGCACCCGGCCGGCTCTGACGGCGAATTCGGCGGACTCGTCGGCGGGGCGGCCGAAGAGCTTGATCAGGGTGGCGCCGGGGGCGGAGAAGCGCTCGGTCATCCGGGTGCCCATCGCGGCGTTGTGGGCGGCGGCCTCCCGCTGGAGCCGCGCCATCCGGGTGCCCATCCGCCGGGCCGGCAGCACGAACACTGGCAGCAGCACCAGCGCGAGCACGGTGATCTGCCAGGAGATGGAGAGCATGACACCGAGGGTGAGCAGCAGCGTCACGACATTGCTGACGACCCCGGACAGCGTGTTGCTGAAGGCTCGCTGGGCCCCGATGACGTCGTTGTTGAGGCGGCTGACGAGCGCGCCGGTGCGGGTCCGGGTGAAGAAGGCGACCGGCATGCGCTGCACATGGTCGAAGACGGCGGTGCGCAGATCGAGGATCAGGCCCTCGCCGAGATTGGCCGAGAGCCAGCGGCTGACCAGGCCCAGTGCGGCCTCCGCGACGGCGATCACGGCGATGAGGAGGGACAGCCGGGTGACGGTGCCCGACTCCTTGCCGCTCACGATCGCGTTCACGACGCGGCCGGCGAGGACGGGGGTGGCGACCGCGAGCAGTGCCGTCGCCACGCTCAGGATCAGGAAGAGGGCGACGCGGCGCCGGTGCGGGCGGGCGAAGGCGGCGATGCGCCGCAGGGTGTTCCGGTCGAAGGGGCGTCGGTCCGCTTGCGCGTTCATGACGTTGTGGAGCTGTGTCCACGCCGTGGTTTCCATGCTCATGGGAGGAACGTACGACCTCCAGTGGACTTGAGGTCAACGGCCGGGTTCCGGCGGCAGGCGATGGCCGCGGCGGCTCGCAGGCTGAGCAGCAGTCCGATGGTGGCGGGGGCGATGCCCCGGTGTTCGCCGACGACGGGCGGGTACGCGGTGAGGATGTCGGTCGCGGAGACACCCCCTGCGCGAAGGCGAAGGCGAAGGCGATGACGAGGCGCAGCAGCCCGCTCCTGCCGGGCTCCTGGACGGTGCGCCCGGTCAGATGATGCCGAACAGGAGCCCGGCGCACAGGACCACCAGCGAGGTGAGCGCGGCCCACTTGACGGTGAACCTGGTGTGGTCGCCGAATTCGACCTTCGCCATGCCGACCAGCACGTAGACGGCCGGGACCAGCGGGGAGGACATGTGCAGGGGCTGGCCGACCAGGGAGGCGCGGGCGATCTCCAGCGGGGAGACACCGTGGGCGGCACCCGCCTCGGCGAGCACCGGGACGACGCCGAAGTAGAAGCCGTCGTTGGACATGAAGTACGTCAGCGGGATGCTGAGGATGCCGGTGACGACCGCCATGTGCGGGCCCATGCCGTCGGGGATCGCGCCGACGAGCCAGTCGGCCATGTGCTCGACCATGCCCGTGCCGGAGAGGACGCCGGTGAAGACGGCGGCCGCGAAGACCATGCCGGAGACGTTGAGGACGTTGTCGGCGTGGGCGGCGATCCGGGCCCGCTGCTCGGGCATGTGGGGGAAGTTGACCGTGAGGGCGAGGGCCGCGCCGAGCAGGAAGAGCACCGGGATCGGCATCAGTTCCATGATCATCGCGGTGAGCAGGGCGACGGTGAGGCCGGCGTTGAACCAGTAGAGCCTGGGGCGCAGGGTGGCCCGGTTCGGGTCCAGCCCCTTGAAGCCCTCGTCCCCGTCCCCGTCCCCGTCCCTGTCCGCGTCCGCTCCCGCGTTCTGCGCCGCGTCGCCGTCCGTTCCGGTACCGGCTCCGCCGGAGTTCTTGCGGGTACGGTCGCCGCCACCGCCGCCCGCTCCGAGGAGAACGGTCTCCGGCTCGGCGGCCGTTCCGGTGGCCAGCACCTCGTCGAGGCTGAGCATGCCGAGCCGCTTGCGCTCGCGCCGGCCCAGCACGACGGCGAGGAGCAGGACCGCGACCAGCCCGATGCCGAGCGCCGGGATCATCGGGACGAAGATGTCGCCCGCGTCCAGCTTGAGCGCGGTGGCGGCGCGGGCGGTGGGACCGCCCCAGGGAAGGGTGTTCATGACGCCGTTCGCCGTGGCGGCGACACCGGTCATCACGACCAGGCTCATCTTGAGGCGCTTGTAGAGCGGATACATCGCCGAGACGGTGATCATGAAGGTGGTGGAGCCGTCACCGTCGAGGGAGACGATGGCGGCGAGCACGGCCGTACCGACGACGATCCGCATCGGGTCGGCCTTGCAGAAGCGCAGGATGCCCCGCACGATCGGGTCGAAGAGGCCGACGTCGATCATCACGCCGAAGTAGACGATGGCGAACATCAGCATCGCGGCGGTCGGGGCGAGATTGCCGACGCCTTCGATGACGTAGTCACCGAGCTTCGCGCCCTGCCCGACGGCGACGCAGAACAGCGCGGGGATCAGGACCAACGCCGCGATCGGCGACATCTTCTTCATCATGATCAGGACCAGGAAGGTCGCGATCATGGCGAAGCCGAGGATTGTCAGCATGTGGATACCTATCGCTCACCCTTGAACTCCCGCCGGACTCGGCGGTGCGGATGACGTTAGGGCGCGGCTCGCAGCGTTAACAAGATGTTGACATGCGAGCAATACGAGCAAAACCCCAGGTCAACGCGGGGGTCACGGCTTGGGCACAACCGGCGCCCCGCCGGGCCGCACCGGTGGGGTGCATCGGCGGGGCGCATCGGCGGGGTCCCTCTGCGAAGTGCAGACGTCCGGTGCCGCCCGGTGCAGACCGGTCAGTCCAGGACGCACGCCAGGTAGGCCCGGATCAGGATGCGGGTCTCGACGACGATGGCCCGGTCGCCCGACGGGTCGGCGCGGAAGGCGAGCCGGAGGAGGGCGTCGGCGGCCTCGACGCAGACCAGGACGGTGCGCAGCAGATCCTCGTCGGGGGCGCGGCCGAGGTGCCCGGAGAGCAGTTCGGTGAGCCGGCCGGCGACCCGCTGGTTGGCGTCGCCGGCGGGGTCGTCCTCGGGGGCGGGCGCACCGAAGTCGACGAGGGCGAATCCGGCCACGGAGCGCTTCATCGCCAGGTATTCGTCCAGTACGGCGTCGATGGCGCCGCGCCAGTCGGCGGTCGGGATGACGGCGAGGCGGGCGGTGATGCGCTCGGCGTAGCTGTCCAGATTACGCCGGGCCAGCGCGTCGGTCAGCGCGCGCTTGTTGGAGAAGAACCGGTAGACGGAGCCGATGGGGACCCCGGCACGGATGGCCACCGCCCGGGTGGACAGGTGCTCGTAGCCGGTCTCGTCGAGGAGTTCGGCGCAGGCGTCGAGTATCCGGGCGAGGCGCTCGGCGCTGCGCTGCTGCACGGGGGCGCGGCGGAGGTTCGTGTTCGCATGGGGCACGGGCTCCATGATGCCGTGGGTCTCCTCTGCTGCGGGTGGCCGGTGGGTTCCGGGGCGGGCGGCGGGCGGGTGACCACCGGAATCCGGCGCGGTTCTCACGCGATGAGCAGCGACAGCCCGCCGATGGTGTACGTGATCATCAGGACCAGCAGCGGGAGTTGCCCCGCGACGGCGCGGCCGGGCGGGAAAAGGCGCACGGACCGGTCGTGGGCGGCGATGACGCCGAGTACGTGGCCGAGGACGATCGCGGCGACCTGGAGCGTGGCGACCCCACCGGGCCCCAGGAGCGGCTCGGGCGGGGCCGGATTGTCAGTGCCGGATGCCACCATGACTGTGCGTGGTCCTTCGGTGACGAAGAGCGTGAAGTAGTGGGCGACGAGATAGCCGAGCGCGATCGGGACGAGCGAGTGGGCGAAGGCGGTGAGCGGGTGGCTCAGTTGGCCGGAGATCAGCCGGACGGCGCCGGTGCAGAGGGCGTACAGGGCGGCGACGAGGGCGACGGCGCCCAGGAGTCCGAGCGTGGCCGCGGTGGTGCGGCCCAGGGGTGAGGTCTGGACGGTGGTGATCCAGGACGGGGAGTCGGAGAAGCCGTCGTAGGCGGTGGAGCCGAGCATGACGCAGACGGTGGCGACGAGTCCGGGGGGCTGCGGGGTGGCGTCGAGTCCGTTGAACGGGGAGCGGAGCACGAGGCGGCGGTCGGCGGGGCGGCGGCCGAGCGGGGAGAGCCGGGCGAGCAGCCCCGAGTAGACCTCGAAGGCGTCCGCCCGGTCGAACCACCCGGCGCCGTGGCGGGCGGCGCCCGCGAGGTGGACGGCGGTGTGGAGCGAGAGGAAGAGCAGGAGAGCGGTGGCCGACGCGGGGTCGGGGGCGACGAGTTCGAGCCAGGTGAAGGCGAGGAGCCCGGCGGCGGCGGGCCACAGACCGAGCCGTACGGGAAAGGGCCGGCCCGCGGCGGGGTCGCGGCCCAGTGCGCGGCAGCCGAGGAGGTGGACGGTGCGCAGCGGGTTGAGCAGCCGCCAGACGGGACCGAGGAGGAGCGATGCGGGCACCAGCCCGACCCAGAGGAGTACGTATACGGCCCCGGGGCCCGGGTTGCGGTCAGGGTCGTCCGGGCCGAGGAGGAGGTTGAGCGTGACGTACAGGGCGGCGGCGAGGCCGAGCGCGCGCAGCGCGATACGGGTGGGGCGGGCGTCGGCGAGGCGCTGGAGGGCGGACGGGAGCGGGCGGCCCGCCCGGTCGCCGCGGAACCGGGAGGCGGACCAGAGCAGGCCGAGCGCGAGGAAGGAGACGAAGAGCGCGGCGAATGCACCGGCGAAGGCGTAGAAGGGGGAAAGCGGGAGGTCGTGCTGGGCGCCGATGCCGTGGGCGAGGACGCTCACCGTACGACGAGTTGGGTCAGGAGCAGGTCGGATTCATGGGTCTCGGCCTCGAAGAGCCCGCTGCGGTCGGCGGTGAACGTGAGGGTGACGGTCTTGCCCGCGGGCAGCCGGGCCTCCTTGTCGTAGCCGTGGACATGCAGGGTGTCGGCGCGATCGCTGCGGACCCGGAGTTCGACGGTCCGGCCCTTCTCGATCTCGGTGCGGCCGGGGTCCGGGCTGACCTTGCCGTGGGAGACGACGATCTCAAGTGTGGTGTCGGGACGGGGTGTTGCCGATCGGCTCTCCTCGGGGGCGGAGGGAGCGGAAAGGGAGGCGGTGGCCTGGACGGGGGTGGAGTTCACGGCCCAGGCGGTGTGGTCGTCGGCGTAGAGCCGTGCGGTGAGGCCGGTGCCGCCGCCGGCGGCGCGGACGAGGGAGGCGGGGAGGTGGAACCAGGAGCCGTAGACGCGGGCGAGGGGGTGGCCGTCGAGGAACAGCCGGGCGTGGCCGCGCCCGGGGAGCGCGGCGCCGCCCACGCTGTCCGGGGTGAACCTGAAGTTCCGTACAGAGAGATGGACGTTCCACCCGTCCTCGGAGTCGGGTCGTACGGCGACCGTCACCGCGGGGGCGCCCTCGGCGTCGACCTGGCGCAGCCGGTTGCCGGAGCCGTCGTCGGCGGCGAGCAGCCGGCCGACGCTGCCGCCGGCCTGCTCATGGCTGGTGCCGGGTTTGTGGTGGGTGGTGGCCCGCCCGCCGCAGGCGCTCGCACCGAACACGAGGGCGCCCGCGGTGAGCACGGTGACGGCGGCGGCGACCGGGCGGGTGGGCCGAAGCGGCCGGCCGGGCCGCGACGGTGTGCTGGAACGCTTCACGATGCGTCTCCTTCCGGCGCGGAACCGGGAGTCGGGGAAGTCGGGGCGAGGTCCGGGGCCGGGGTCCCGGTCTCCTCCGGCGGGGTGCGGTCTCCGTGGCGGGCGGCGGCGATCACGGCCCACACCACCCAGACCACGCCGAGCAGTCCCCGCACCCAGGCCGGGCTGAGCGGAATCCACGGGATCATGAACAAGGCCTTGTCCACGGCGTCCAGCAGCGTGAGCGCACCCAGCACCACCGTGGTCCAGCCCAGCCAGGGCCGTTCCCTCCGGAGTACGAGACCGATGCCGGTCCACCACAGCCCCGTCAGCAGCAGCGCCAGCGCGGGCACATGGGTGGCGGCCAGCCCCGTCGTCGATCCGGCCACGTCGAGCCCGAGGCCGATCACGCCGAGCCCCGTGGCCACCGCGGCGAGCCTGCTGCCGCGCAGCCTGCGCCACCACAGCACCCCGCCGACCAGCACGAGCACCACCGCGACCGCCAGCGCCATCTGCACCTCGATGCGCTCGATGCCCCGCGCCCCGTACCAGTCGCAGCCGGCCGGCAGCCGGCGCGCCTGCACGTTGTAGTCGGCGCAGACCAGCAGCTGGGCGAGCTTGACCGGTTCGCCGACGAGCCGGTCGGTGCGCACGGACACCTCACCGCGCGCGGAACCGCAGGCGGGCAGGGCGCGCGGGGAGGACGGCCCGGCGTCCGCCTGCCAGCAGTTGCCCTCGCCCTGGCCGTCCCACCACACATCGGTGCGGTTGGGCCGGGAGTTGCCCGCCTTGTCCCTGCCGAGGTGGTTGCCCGCGTACCGGTTGTGGTGCGAGGTGTCGGCCTGCTTGGCCATCGCGCCCTCACCGCGGATGAAGGCGGGCACGGCGGTCAGGACGAAGGCGGCGCGCTGCTGCCCGTAGATCCAGTTGTTCTCGTACAGATTCCAGTTGCCGCCCGCGGTGATGATGCCGGAGCCGGGCGGCATGGAGATCTGCGGGCAGACGACCCCCTCCTCGTAGCCCCGGTCCACCGGCGGCTTGGCGCAGGTGCCGTCGGCGACGTAGGGGTAGTAGTCGGCGTTGTTGTCGTGGATCAGGTTGCGTTCGAAGCGGGCGTGGTTCTGGGGCAGTCCGGGGTGGCCGGGGAAGGCGCTGTCCATCGAGGCGCCGCCCATGTTGTGGTCGAACTCGTTGTCGTGGACATAGACGGAGTCGCCCGCGGTGCCGGAGTAGCCGACCATGTTGTGGTGGCTTCGGCAGCCGGTGATCTCGATGGAGTAGCGCGGCACGTCATAGCCGTAGGCGTCGTTGATGTTCGACGCGCTACCGGGGTAGATGCCGGAGTCGCCGTTCCCGTACGACTCGCAGTTCTTGTACAGCCCGTGGTCGCTCGCGAAGGTCAGGAAGCCGTACTCGTCGTTCCACCGGGTGAGGACGGAGTCGATGACGAAGCCGTCCTGGGCCAGCACGTACAGGGAGTTGAAAGTGGTGCGCTGGGCGGTGAAGTTCCGGAAGTAGATGCCGTCGGAGCCGTCCGCGCGGATCGCGTTGAGCTTCTGGTACTTGGCGTCGACGACCACGTCCGTGCGCTCGGCGCCGGTGCCCTCGATCTGGAGGTTCTTCTTGCCGAGGATGGCCACCAGGTTCTGATTGTGCGGGCACCGCGCCTGCTGGGCGTACGACAGGATCTGGTAGCCGAGCTGGGATTCGGGCGCCTTCAGCCGGGCGCACTCCCCCGTCGGCTTGGGCAGCGAGGGCTCCTCCTCGTACAGGCCGGGCAGGACGGCGATGTTCATGCCGGGCCGGTCCACCGCGTCGACGGCCTGCTGCAGATGTCGGTAGCCGGACTTCCGGCACCGTTCGAAGAGCTTCAGGTTCCGGGCCCGCAGCGCGTCCGGGAAGCCGGACACCCGGCGCTCGAAGTCCGCCCGGTCGCTCTTGCAGACCAGCAGATCGGGTTCCCCGGTGCGGTACACGGGGACGCTGCCGGTTCCATCGGGCAGGGTGACCGGGCGTTCCTCGTGCGCCTGGGCGGCCGGGGCCGCGAGGAGGGCGGCGGCCAGCGCTGCCAGGACCACCAGAAGTCTTCGTGTCCACGACATGTGCGGGAGAGTAGAGCATTGTTCAACTTATTGAACCCCCTCGTGCATCACGAATGCCGTTGACTCACCCCGATCTGATTCCTACGGTTACCCATAGGAATCCTTCGGCACCGGGAGCGCACATGAGCGGCAACGAGCAGGCGAGGAAGACGGCGGAAGCACTGGAGCATTCCGCCGGTTTCGGCAATCAGCACAGCTCGGAGGCGGTTGCGGGGGCGCTGCCGCACGGCCGCAACTCCCCCCAGCGCGCGCCCCTCGGGCTCTACGCGGAGCAGCTGAGCGGCTCGGCCTTCACCGAACCGCGGGCCCACAACCGCCGTTCCTGGCTCTACCGGATCCGCCCGTCGGCCGCCCATCCCCCGTTCACCCGGATCGGCAACGGGGCGATCCGGACCGCCCCGTTCACCGAATCCGTGCCGGACCCCAACCGGCTGCGCTGGGATCCGCTCCCCGAGCCCACGCCCGGGACGGACTTCCTGGCGGGCCTGTGGACCCTCGGCGGCAACGGCGACGCGGCGCAGCGCACCGGCATGGCCGTGCACCTCTATCACGCCGACACCTCCATGACGGACCGGGTGTTCAGCGACTCGGACGGCGAGCTGCTGATCGTCCCGGAGCGCGGCGGTCTGCTGCTCCGTACCGAACTGGGCCTGCTGCGTGCCGAACCGGGGCATGTCGCGCTGATCCCGCGCGGCGTCCGTTTCCGCGTGGAGCTGCTCGACGCCACCGCCCGCGGCTATGTCTGCGAGAACTACGGCCAGCCGTTCACCCTCCCCGACCTCGGTCCGATCGGCGCCAACGGCCTCGCCAACGCCCGGGACTTCCTCGCCCCGGTCGCCGCGTACGAGGACGACGACCGCCCGGTGGAGGTGATCAACAAGTTCTGCGGGAACCTCTGGTCGGCGACCTACGACCACTCGCCGCTCGATGTGGTCGCCTGGCACGGCAACCACACCCCGTACGTCTACGACCTGCGCCGCTTCAATGTCATCGGCTCGATCAGCTACGACCACCCCGACCCGTCGATCTTCACGGTGCTGACCTCGCCGTCCGACACCCCCGGTCTGGCCGGTGTCGACTTCGTCGTCTTCGCGCCGCGCTGGCTGGTCGGCGAGGACACCTTCCGGCCGCCGTACTTCCATCGCAATGTGATGAGCGAGTACATGGGCCTGATCGAGGGCGCGTACGACGCGAAGACGGCCGGCAAGGGCGGTTTCGTACCGGGTGGCGGCTCGCTCCACAACATGATGTCGGCGCACGGCCCGGACCGGGAGACCTTCGACCGGGCGAGCGAGGCGGAGCTGAAACCGCAGAAGATCGACGACGGCCTCGCCTTCATGTTCGAGACCCGCTGGCCGGTGACGGCGACGGAGCAGGCGGCGACCGCCGGCCACCTGCAGCACGGCTACGACGACGTGTGGCAGGGTCTGAGCCGCAACTTCAGGCCGTAGGAGACACCCGCCGCTCCCGCCCCGGCCCGATCCGAACGAAAGGCCCCAGGTGCCTCAGACGCCCAAGATCCCCACGGGGCCGGCCTTCGCCCCCGACTCGCTGGTCCTGAACCGCAAGCTGCCGCTGTGGTACCAGGTCTCGCAGTCGTTGCGCGCCTCGATACTGGGCCGCGCCAAGGACGCCTCGACGCGGCTGCCGACCGAGGAGCAGCTCGCCGCGCACTACGGCGTCAGCGTCCTGACGATGCGCCAGGCGCTCAAGGAGCTGGAGACGGAAGGGCTGATCAGCAGGCACCGGCGGCGCGGCACCTTCATCGAGCCGCGCGCCCGCCGGGTGTCGCCGGTCCGGCTGCTGGGTTCGATCGACGCGATCGTGGCCCAGCAGTCGGGCGAGCGGGCCTCGGTGCTCGGCCACGGCCCGGTCGCCGTGCCGGGGGATCTCGCCGAGTACTTCCCCGACTGCGCGGAACTGGTGAGCTACCGCCGGCTGCGCCGCGACGGGGAGAGCGACGAGCCCACCAACTGGGCGGAGAACGTGGTGCGTCCCGAGATCGCGGACCGCCTCGACGTCGCCGATCTCGAACGCTGGCCGATGACCAAGGTGCTGCGCGACCGGGTCGGCGTCCGCATCGCGCGCATCACCGACACGGTCGAGGCGCGCCTGGCCGACCCGGCGACCGCCGGACTCCTCCAGGTCCCGCTGCTGAGCCCGATCCTGTTCTACACGGGCGTGACGTACGACGAGAGCGGCCAGGTGGTCGACGTGGCGCAGATCCGCTACCGGGGCGACCGCTTCTCCTTCTCGGTCACCGTGGAAGCGCACTGACCACCACGGAAGGGTGCTGACCACCCGGAGGGCCACTGACGCACTGCCTCGTGCCGCAGGGGCGCGGCTACGATGCCGGAAGGCGGGCGGACGTGGCGACGGGGAGGACGACACGGTGGCAGCACGGGCGGCGGACGGCTCCGGTGACGGCCAGGACGCGGACGCCCCGCTCCTCGACGACCTCATGCCCTGGTCCGTACGGCCGCTGCGCACCGGCCGTCCCTGGGTGATGGCCCCCGACGCCGCCTCCCTCAGAGCACGCTGGGAGCGGCTGGTCCGGGCCCCGGCCGATGAGCGTGAGCGGCTGTTCCGGGCGACCCGTGCCCGTACCCCGCAGACCCCGGTGGCCGCGCTGCCCGGACAGGCCACCGGTACCGGCCGGTTCGCCCGCGAGGAGGGGCCGTGCCCCGAGCCGGTACGGATCGCGCACGGCCCGTTCGACGAGCAGTGGCTGCTCCCCGACCACCGGCTGATCGACGCCGCCCGCCCCGAGCTGTGGCGGGTCGCCGACGGGCACCAGCTCTTCGCGGTGGAGCACGGGTACGTGCCGCAGGACACCGGCCCCGCCCTGTCCGTGACGGCGCTGCTGCCGGACGGCCACTCCCCCGCGGGCCGGCCCGGCCGGATCCGGCCGCTCTACCGGCGCCCCGACGGCCACGAACCCAATCTGGCCCCCGGGCTGCTCGGCCTGCTGCGCGCCCGCCACGGGGAGTCGGTGACCGCCCGTTCGGTGCTGGCGTGGGCGCTCGCGGCGGCCCGCCGCTCCCCCGCCGGATGCGTGGTCCCGCTGCCCGCCGACACCGCGCGCTGGTCGGCCGGGGTGGAGCTGGGGCAGGAGCTGCTGCGGTTGCAGCTGCGGGGTGCCCGCGGCGGGGAGCGCCCGCGGCTGCCCGGCGGGCGGCGGCCCTATGTGCGGGCCGCGATTCCGCCCGTACCGGCCGGCCTGGCGTACGACCCGGACGGCGAGGCGCTGACGCTGGGCACGGGCCGGATCTCGCCGGTGTCGGCCGGGGCGTGGGAGTTCCGGGTGGGCGGGGTGCGGATGCTGGAGCTCTGGTTCGAGCGGCGGTCGGCGGCCGGGGCGGAGGGCGCGGACGGCCTGGAGGCGGTCCGGCCCCGGGCCTGGCCCCAGGAGTGGACCTCGGAGCTGCTGGAGCTGATCACGCTGCTCGCCCTGCTGGACGGACTCCGGCCCCGGCAGGAGGGAATTGCCGACGGCCCGCGGATCACGGCCGCCGATCTCCGCACGGCGGGCGTCCTGCCCGTCCCGGCCACCGCCCGGCGGCCCGCGTCGGTGCTCGGCCATCAGGAGGAGGGCCCGGACGGGCAGTTCGCGCTGCTGTGAATGCCGGGCAGGGCTACCGGTCGAAGGAGTCCAGCACCCGCTGGAGCGCCCGGTCGAAGACCCCGTCCAGATCGATCGGCCCCGGGTCCTCGGCGAATCCCGCCGCCATCCGCGGATACTTCCCGGTCGCGATCTGGCTGATCAGATAGCCGGTGCGCACGGCGTTCTCCTGCTCCTCGGACCAGGGCAGCGACCGGCTGCGCTCCGCCGTGGCGATCTCGTTGGCCACATAGGTGGTGACCACACCGTTGACCATCGCGATGAGTTCCATCTTCTCGCCGAACCGTGCGTCGACCCCGTCCAGACAGCTGAGCGCGTACTCCAGGTACCGCAGGGCGTTCGGACTGAAGCCGTACACGGGTGACATCAGCCGGGGAGCCCAGGTGTGGCGGTGCATCATCGCGCGGGCCTGGTGGGCGAGTGCGACGAGGTCGGCGCGCCAGTCGCCGGACGGTTCGGGGTACTCGTACCCCCCGCTGACCGCGTCGAACATCAGCTCGTACAGGTCCTCCTTGCGCGGCACGTAGTTGTAGAGCGACATCGTGCCGCAGCCGAGCTCCGCCGCGACCTTGCGCATGGACACCGCGTCCAGGCCCTCCGCATCGGCGATACGGACGGCGGCCGCCGCGATGTCCGCTCGGCTGAACGCGGGCCTGGGGCCCCGGCCCGCACGCTCGGGGCGCGCCCAGATCACTTCGGGTACAGCGGGTCGCCCCACCATCGATCATCACCTCGCCCACCATCGTAGTTACGTACACCGTACGTAGTGCAGTACGGTGGACCGTATGACAACTACGTACGCTGTACTTAGTGAAGGTCTGGAGAAGCGCTACGGCGATGTCCACGCGCTGCGCGGGCTCGACCTCGCGGTCACCGAGGGCACCGTCTGCGGAGTGCTGGGGCCGAACGGCGCGGGCAAGACCACCGCCGTCCGGGTGCTCACCACGCTGACGGCACCGGACGGCGGCAGCGCCCTGGTCGCGGGCCACGACGTGGTGCGCGAGGCGGCCTCGGTCCGCGCCGCGATCGGCGTCACCGGGCAGGACGCCTCGGTCGACGGCGAGCTGTCCGGCCGGCAGAATCTGCGGCTCTTCGCCAAGCTGCAACGGTTCCGCGGCCAGGCGGCACGCACCCGCGCCGACGAACTCCTCGAGCGCTTCGAGCTGACCGAGGCGGCCGACCGCCCGGCCCGCACCTACTCGGGCGGCATGCGCCGCCGCCTCGACCTCGCCGCCAGCCTGCTGACCCGCCCGCGGGTGCTCTTCCTGGACGAGCCGACCACCGGCCTCGACCCGCACAGCCGCAACCAGATCTGGGCGGCGGTGAGGGAGCTGGCCGGCCGGGGCACCACCGTCCTGCTCACCACGCAGTATCTGGAGGAGGCCGATCAGCTGGCTGACGACATCGTGCTGATCGACCGGGGCCGGGCCGCCCACCGCGGCACCCCCGCCGAGCTGAAGTCCCGGATCGGGAGTTACGCCGAAGTGGTCGTCTCCCATGAGTCGGCGCTGGTCCCGGCGGCCGGCGTGCTCGACCAGCTCACCGGCGCCGAACCGGTGCTCGACCACGAGCGCCGCACCGTGGGAGCCGTCGCGTCCGACAGCACGCTCACCCTCCCCCGTATCGTCCGCGAACTCGACGCGGCGGGCGTCCCGGTGATCGACGCGAGCCTGCGTCCGCCGACGCTCGACGAGGTCTTCCTCCGCCTGACCGACCGCGGCGACGGCCGCACCTCCCCGCCACTGAAGGAGACGGCAGCATGAGCAGCACGACACTGGTCCAGGAGCGGCCCGCCACGACCGCCACGAGCACCCCCGTCGCCGACTCCCTGGCCGTACTGGGCCGCCACCTCCAGCGGATCAAGGCGGCGCCGGGCGTGGTGATCCTGACCCAGACCATGCCGATCACGATGCTGCTGTTCTTCGGGTACGTGTTCGGCAGCGCGCTGGCCATGCCCGGCCAGGAGTACCGCGCGTTCCTGGTGCCGGGCCTGCTGGCGGCGACGGCGGCCAACGGCATCATGGTCGGGATGTTCCAGGCCTCGCAGGACTGCCACCGCGGAGTGATGGACCGGTTCCGTACGCTGCCGATGAGCCGGCCCGCCGTGCCGTTCGGCCAGACCGCCGCCGATCTGCTGACCACGGCCATCGGCATGGTCCCGCTGATCCTCGTCGGACTCGCGGTCGGCTGGCGGATCGAGGGCGGGCCGCTCGCCGCCCTGGGCGCCTTCGGGCTGCTGCTGCTCCTGCGGTTCGCCACGTCGTGGCTGGGCTGCTGGCTGGGCCTGCTGATCCGCAACGAGGAGATCGCCGGTCAGCTGGGCAGCGCCACGTTCATCCTGCCGCTGCTGTCGAGCGCGTACATCCCGACCGACAATCTGCCGGGCTGGCTGCGGACGGTCGCGGAGTGGAACCCGATCAGCGCCATGGCCTCGGCCACCCGTGACCTGTTCGGCAACGCGTCCCCGGCGGCCGACGCCGCCTGGCCGGTCGCCCACCCGGTGGCCGGGACGCTCGCCTGGTCGGCGGTGCTCCTCGCGGTGTTCGTGCCGCTGTCCGTACGGCGTTACGCGCGCGGCGGCGAGTGACGGCCCCGCGCGCTCCGCTCACCGGGGCAGCGCACAGGGCCGGTCCAGGGCACCGAGCAGGCTGATGAAGCTCGACTCCAGGAACGCCCCGAGCTCCGCCGGCGCCTCCGGTCCACCGCGCGGCCAGCTGGTCACGGCCTCCTCGGCGAACGCCGTCCAGGCCCTGGCGGCGACGGCCAGCCGCGGCGAGTCCGGCATCCCGAGCCGCCGCTGCCCCTCCGCCACCCGCCGGGCGAGGGTGGCCCTGGTTCCGTCGACGATGTCCTCCACCGCGGGGTGACTGCCCGCGGCGCCGCGGACCAGGGCGAGATAGACCTTGCGGTGCTCCAGTACGTACCGCACGAAGCCGGCGATGAACGACCGCAGCCAGGGGACGGGCCCCAGCGAGGGGTCCGGCTCCGTGGCTGCGACGAAGTCGTCGCACTCCTGCTGCACCACGGCGCGGTAGAAGTCGCGCTTGGAGTCGAAGTAGTGGAAGAGCAGCCCCCGCGAGATACCGGCCCGCCGCGCCACGTCGTCCGTGGAGAGTTCGTCCAGCGACCGGTCGGCGAGCATGTCCAGGCCGATGGCGACCAGCTGGGCCCTCCGTTCGTCGGGGCTCAGGCGCGCAGCTCGCTTTTCGGACATACGTACAGTCTAGAAGCGCAGCCCAGAAGTGCTTCGGCGAAGTGTCTTCGGGGATCCGGGCCATCACCCTCCGGCGCCCGGTGCACACACCGAAGCGCTGCCGTGGGCCCTGGGGATGACGGGAGGGCGGACAGCAGCGCAGCGCCGGGACGGTGTGCTCGCACACGGCCCCGAGCGGGAGGCCGGGCGGCGGACCCTGGCCGGGGAGCCCGGGCGGAGGGCCGACGGGCGGTCGTGACGGGCCGTCGGGTCAGCGGCGGCTGCCGAAGAGTGAACGCCTCAGTCGTCGCAGCGGCGCGAAGAGCGAGACGCGCGCGCTCTTGCTCCGGCGATGGTGGGCGGCGTCGCGCGAGGTGAGCTCCCGCATCAGCAGTGTCGCCTCCGCGGCTTCCCGCTGCGGCACGGCAGGGCCGCCGAGCACCGCGAGATGGCGGTCGAGGCGCGAACTCGTCGCACCGCTCCCGCAGGTGATGGCAGGCACACGCGGCCTGCTCCGCATCGCTATCTGTTCCATGTCACTCCCCACCCGTACGAGGGCACCCGGCCCGGGCAGGTTAACCCTATCGCCCCGCGACGACACTCGTGTATCCCGGGCGCAAGATTGCGCACAGTCATACAGAGGTTGACACCTCATTCATGAATCCTCCCGATTTCAGGGCGACTTGGACAGAACGGAAGCGGATGGAGGCACTCCGGCCGCGGTCCCGCCCCGGGCCCCGGGCCGTCCTTGCGTTCGCCGGACGGAGACCCCGGCGAACTGGGGTCTCCTGCCCGTCGGACGGCCGGACGGGCCCGGCGGAAGCGCTGGCGGTGTCAGGCCGCCGAGTTGAGGGCGGGCAGGTAGCCGCCCGACTGTCCGGCGGCGGTGGGGTGGTAGGACTCGCCGATGTTGAGCCAGTTGACGCTGTGCAGCCAGGCGCTTCCGGAGCAGATCTCGTGGCCGGTGAACTTGCCCGCGACATCGGCGAAGGAGAAGCCGTGGTCGGCCGCGCGCTTGGCGGTCGTCGTGTTGAGGAACTCGGCCGCCCCGTTGATCGCGGTGCGCACCTTGTCGCTCAGGCCGACGGCACAGCTGCCGCCGACCTTGTAGAAGTGCGGGTAGCCGAGGACGACGACACGGGCGGACGGCGCCTTGGCGTGTATCGCCGTGTACACCGAGTCCAGGTTGCCGGGCAGGGTGGACTCGACATAGCTGCGGGCGGTGGCGATCCGGTTGAGGCAGGTGGCCTCGGACTGGAGGACACAGGTCGTCATGACGTCGGCGAAGCCGGCGTCGTTGCCGCCGATGGATATCGAGACGAGGTCGGTCGAGGAGCTGAGGGGGCCGAGCTGATTGGCCTTCACATCACCCGTACGAGCGCCCGAGCAAGCGGCGAAGGAGAACGAGGCGGGCGAGTTGGCGGCGGCCCAGAGGGCCGGATACGCCTTGGCGCTGCGCTTGCAGTCACCACTGGCGCTGTCGTAACTGCCGGATCCGACACCCGAGGAGTACGAGTCGCCGAGGGCGACGTAGTCGACGGCCTGAACAGACGTGGCGGCGCTGGCGGTGGCCGCTCCGGTCAGAGCGAGTACGGCACCGAGCAGGAGCGAGGACGAGAGCGCCGCGAGTCTGGACATCTTCATGGAACCTCCCTTGGACCGACCGGTGGGATCTCCGCGCGGTCTGCCGAGTCCGTGGTAGCAGTACCGGCACCCCCACCGGAAGTGTGCATGCCAACTTGCCCTCCATGGCTCGAGCTCCCCTACGCGCTCCCTTGAGCCCCCGTCATGTCCGGGGCCGCTGCCGGAAAAGGGGAGGAAGGCAGTGAAACCCTGGTGCGCCGGGTACCCCCGTGCCGGATCATGGGCACCATGTCCGCCACCCCTGAGTCCGCGCTGCCGATCCGGCTCAACGTCGACGACAGCGATTCCCCGTCGGATGTCGTGGACGCCCTGTTCCTCGGCCGTTTCGCGACGGGCGAGCAGCCGTACTCGCACAGCTCCTCCCTGGAACGCGTCAAGGCCGGGGCGACCCTGCTGCCGCCGGCCGCCAAGGTGCTGCGCGCCGCCCGCGACGACGACCGCAGTGCCACACTCGCCGAGGGCGACGGCTGGACGCTGCTCGTCTCGCGGTGGAACCGCGGCGCCGATGTCACGGTCACCGCGACCAGCCCGGAGCTGGCCCAGCAGATCCTCGGCCAGGCGACGGACGGCGCCCTGGACGAGCCCGAACCCCAGCCCGAGAACGTGACGATGGGCTTCTGGTACGTCTCCCCGCGCCGCGGCCCGCACCGCACCACCCGGCAGATCGCCGCCGGCACCTGGGACGAGGTCCGGGGCAACTACACGGCGCCGGTGGCCGATGCCATGGACCGGCTGATGAAGGTCACGCCCGACGACATCGCGGGCCGGCTGCTCCTGCTGCACGGGCCGCCGGGCACCGGCAAGACCTCCGCGCTGCGCACGCTCGCGCGCTCGTGGCGGGACTGGTGCCAGGTCGACTGCGTGCTCGATCCCGAGCGGCTCTTCAACGACGTCGGCTATCTGATGGACATCGCGATCGGCGAGGACGACGGCACGTCCAAGGGCCGGTGGCGGCTGCTGCTCCTGGAGGACTGCGACGAGTTGATCCGCGGCGAGGCCAAGCACACCGCGGGCCAGGCGCTGTCCCGGCTGCTGAACCTCACCGACGGGCTGCTCGGGCAGGGCCGCAATGTGCTGGTGGGCGTCACCACCAACGAGGACCTGGAGCGGCTCCATCCGGCCGTGGTCAGGCCCGGCCGCTGCCTCGCCAGGATCGAGGTGGGCTCACTGACCCGCAAGGAGGCGGTGGCCTGGCTGGGCACGGAGGAAGGGTGCGGCCGCGAGGGCGCGACACTCGCCGAGCTGTACGCGCTGCGGCGCGGAAGCGGTCCCGCGTCGGTGCCGAAGCAGGACTCCGGGGCGGACGCGGGCCTGTATCTGTGAACCCGGCGCGGGCCCGCGGCTCCGGACCCGGCGCGCCCGCCCCGCTCCGGGCTCACCCCGACCCGTACGCCGCCCGTACCGCGTCCTGCGCCAGGGACAGCGCCTCGTCCCGGGACAGGCCCAGCCGCCGCGCCTGCTCCGCGTACTCCTGTGCCGCGGCCGCCGCATGACGGTCCGCCGCGTCACCGGCGGCGGCGACGAACGTGCCGTTGCGCCCGCGGGTCTCGATCACCCCGTCGGCCTCCAGCGCGCGGTACGCCTTCGCGACGGTGTTCGCGGCGAGGCCGAGCTCCTCGGCGAAGCCGCGTACCGTCGGGAGTCTGAAGCCGACGGGCAGCGCGCCGGAGCGGGCCAGTTCGGAGATCTGCGTGCGCAGTTGCTCGTACGGGGCGGTACCGGCATCGGGATCAAGAACGATCTTCAGGGTCACGCCCCGATTCTCCCCCACGTCCGCCCCGCCGCCGGAAAATCAGGGGCGACCGGTGGCGGCCCCCGCGTAACGTCCGGCCCATGACTGTCATCGTTCGCGACTTCCTCCCCGCCGACGCGCAGGACTGGGTACGGATCCGGCGCGCCGCCCTGCCCTTCATGGTGACGACGCCCGAGGGCGTCACCTTCGAACTGGCCTCGGCCCACCCGGACAAGCGCGCCCGGCTGCTGGTCGCCGAGGAGGACGGTGAGCTCATCGGGACCGCGCAGGTCGGCCTCGTCCACGACAGCCCCGAACCCGGTCAGGGCTTCTGCAACACGTACACGCATCCGGACCGCACCGGGCGCGGGGCGGGTGCGCTGCTGCTGCGCACGGCCGAGGAGTACCTGGCGCGGGAGGGCGCGACCTCGGTCTACACCTGGGTGCTCGACACCCCGTCGAACCTGGCGTTCGCCGAGAAGCACGGCTATGCGCCGAGCCGTCCGGCGCACTTCCTCCACCTCGACCTGGCGGGCGGATCGCTGCCGCCCCGTCAGGAGCTGCCGCCCGGCGTCGAGCTGCGTACCGCCGCGGACTTCGCGGACGACCCGCGCCCGCTCTTCGAGGCGGACGCCGAGACCACGGCCGACGAGCCGAGCGACACCCCGATGGAGCTGTCCGACTACGAGGACTGGCTCAACCACACCTGGCGCTCCCCCGCGCTCGACCACGAGCTCACCTCGGTCGCGGTGGTGGACGGGGAGGTGGCGGCGTTCAGCGCCGCAGAGACCGACGGCCTGACCCGGTACATGTCCGGGATGACCGGCACCCGCCGGGCGTACCGCAACCGGGGCCTGGCCAAGCTCGCCAAGAACGACTCGCTGCACCGGGCACGCGCCGCCGGGTACACGGACGCGTACACCGGCAATGACGCGGACAACGGCCCGATGCTGGCGGTCAATCAGTGGTTCGGTTACGAGATCTGTGCCACGGAGGTGCGCCATGTCCGCAGGCTCGGCTGAGACCACGCTGGAGGTCGCCCTGGTGAAGGCCGGGCGGACCAAGATCCGGTATCCGGCGGACGTGGTCCGCGACGACGGGGTACGGGTCACGGTGCGTGCGCCGTGGGCGGCGCCGGGGGTCCGTGACTTCGGCTTCGTCCGGTTCGAGCCGGGCGATGTCTTCACCGAGCACTACTGGCGCGACCGCTGGTTCGCCGTGAAGGAGGTCCGTACCGGCGAGGGCGGGCTCAAGGGCTGGTACTGCGACATCACCCGCCCCGCGGTGCTTCGGGACGGACAGCTCCTGGTGGAGGACCTGGACCTCGATCTGTGGGTGTCGGCGGACGGCTCGTCCGTACTGCGGCTGGACGAGGACGAGTTCGAGGAGAGTGGTCTCGCCGGACGCGATCCGGCGGCGGCCGACGCGGCGCGCCGGGCGCTGGACGAGCTGGAACACCTGGCCCGTACGGAGGGCCTCGCGTCGTTGCTGGTCTGATCCGGGCGAGGAGCTCTAGTCCCGGCGCCGCGCCCACACATCGGTGTACGGCGCCGGTTCCTCCGGTGCCGGGCGGGGCTGCCGGGCTCCGACGACCAGCTCCACCTCGTACCCCGCGGTGTCCTCCAGGTAGGCGGCGATGTGTCCGTCACCGCCCGCGTGCGGGTAGCGGTCCTCGAAGAGCGGCCGCCAGCCGTGCTCCGGGGCCCTGGCCACCAGGGCGTCGAGGGTGGCCCGGTCACTGACGTGGAACGCGAGGTGGTTGAGCCCGGGGCGGCGCCGGTCGTGCGGCCCCGGAGTCAGGTCGGGCGACTGCTCGACCACCACATAGCTGTCGCCGCGCCGCCAGCTCCGCCCGTGTTCCCAGCGCTGGTACGGGAGATGGCCCAGCTCGCCGAGGAGCCAGCCCCAGCCCCGCTCGGCCACCGCCAGGTCGGGCACCCACAGCTCGATGTGGTGCACCCCGCCGGTGCCCGCCCCGCCGGCCGGCAGCGGGACGGCGCGGCGGATGCCGTGCGGCTGGTACGCCACGGTGTCGCCGTCCTCGTGCCAGTGGATCAGGAAGTGCTCGCCGGCGCGGTAGCCGTCGAGCGCCGCCCGGGAGTAGGCGACCATGTCGTCCGGCAGGGCGTCCAGCGGGAACCATGCCAGCTCGGAGCACTTGTCCGGCTCACGGTTGTACGGCTCGCGGCCGGGGTCGTACTCCGCCTCGAAGAACCAGCCGGTCCTGGGCCTGCCGCCGGGGCCGCGGTGCTGCATGACCAGGGCGACCCGCAGCTCGTCCGGGCCGAGTTCGACACCGATCTCCTCGGCGGCCTCCCGGATCACCGCCTCGCGGACGTCCTCGCCGTCCTCGACATGTCCGGACGGGCCGTTGAACAGCCCGTCCGCGTACCCCGTGCCGGCCCGGCGGGCGAGCAGGACCTCCGGGCCGCGGCGGAGGATCAGATGCACATCGACGACCTCGGTGTGCCGGTGCGGCGGCTGGGCGCGGGCCACCAGCGCGTAACGCTCGTCGTCGACCCGCTTTCCCCACAGCGCCGGATCGTCGGAGAGCCGCTCGTGGTGGATGCGTTCGGTGAACTCCGAGAGCAGTCCGGTCAGCCGCTCGGCACAGAGGCCGACGCCGCCCCAGACGCCCTCGATCAGGATCAGCCGGCCGCCCGGCCGCAGCAGGGTGAACCAGTGGCGCAGGGCCCCGGCCGGGTCGGGCAGCAGCCACACCACATGTCTGACCATGATCACGTCGAACTGCTGCTTGCCGACCGGCGGCCGCGCCGCGTCGCCGACGAGCACCTCGGTGCCCGTGCCGGTGAGCTTGGCGCGGGCCTGCTCCACCATGCGCGGGGAGCGGTCGACGGCGGTGACCCGGTGGCCCTGCCCGGCGACGAGCAGGGCCAGGCTCCCGGTGCCGCATCCCAGGTCGAGCACCTCGGAGCGCCCACCGGGCAGCCAGCTCTCCAACCGCTGCGCCCAGGCGTGCCGGACGGCCGGGTCGAGCAGCCCGTGGTCGGGTTCCTCGTCGAAGGAGTCGGCTGCGGAGTCCCAGTCGATCGTCGTCATGGGTAGATCGTGCCAGCCGCCGCTGACATCCGGGCCGCCCGGTACGGGGGATCGTCGGTACGAGGGATCCCCCGGCCGGGGCTCTTGGCCCCTCGT
Organism: Streptomyces atratus; assembly: GCF_900119365.1. GTDB lineage: Bacteria > Actinomycetota > Actinomycetes > Streptomycetales > Streptomycetaceae > Streptomyces > Streptomyces atratus_B. The sequence goes on along the minus strand of NZ_FPJO01000003.1, from coordinate 77,907 downwards.
ACCGCTGCTTCCCGCGCGTCGGTGCTATCCGACGGCCGAGGCGCAGGTGGTGGGGGTGGCGTGTGACGGGTCCAGGGCGTTCGCCACCTCGTGGAAGGCGATCCGGTCGACGGTGCCGATCGCCACGTGCTCGGAGAGGTCGACCGGGCACAGGTCCTGGAGCAGGACGTTGCGCACGTCCGGCCCGTCCAGGAACTGTGTGCGGTACGGGGTCACGACCTCGTCGTACCTGGTCGCGATGACGGTGTAGTGCACTCCGGGCACGGTGTCGGGGAGCGAGTTGAGCTTGGTGATGAACGGGGAGCCCGCCACCTGGTCGGCGAGACCGGGTGTGTTGGCGTTCAGCAGGTCCTCCACCCCCGGGAAGTACGGCAGCAGCTTCGTCAGGCCGAGCAGGGTGGTGCCGTGGTTGTCGGGTGCGATCCCGATCATGGCGTTCACCTCGGCGGCCCCGCCGAGGAACTTCAGGTAGTAGTTCGGCATCATGCCGCCCTGGGAGTGGCCCACCAGGTCGGCCTTGTCCGCGCCGGTGGCGGCGAGCACCTTGTCGACGAACGAGGCGAGCTGTCCGGCCGACCTGTCGACCGGGCCGAGGCCGTTGAAGACCGGCACACCGGGCAGCTGCCCGTAGTCGAGCGAGTAGACGCAGTAGCCCCGGCTGACGAGGTAGGGGGCGAGGACCAGCCAGTTGTCGATCGAGTTCCCGAAGGTTCCGTGGACCAGGACGACGGGGCGGGGATGGGCTGCGGAGGGCTTGCAGGAGTAGTCGTTCCAGCCGCGGGAGGCGGTCGTGGCGGCGGTGGGGGCGGCTGCAGCGGCAGTGGCCGTGGGGGTGGCGACTGCGGCGACGGCGAGGAGCAGTGCGGCGAGGGTCCTCCGCGCACGTGGGGTACGCGGCGCACGTGTCCAGGGCAGCATCGTGTGGTCTCCTTGCGGCTCAAGGGAGTTGCGATGTCTGTACACCCTGCGGCCCGGACCACAAGTTCTGACTGCTGGTTCTTCTGTGTTCCCGGGTCAAATTACGCGCGAGTAAGGTGGCGTGGGAAGTTACGCGTCGGTAAAAAGTGACGAACCATCAATCGGAGTAACCCTGGGGAGGGTTCAGGCAGCGAGCCGCCCCGGCATCACGGCCCGTGGGCCGTACCTGGCCCGCAGCCGGTCCGCCACCGCCTCGATCCGGCGCGCCCGTTCGTCCACCGGGTCGAAGGAGAGCTGGTGCGTGGCCCGCTCGCCGTCCGTCAGCCCCTCGGCGCGCAACCCGATCCCCCGCACCCGGGCCCGTTGCAGGGCGAACGAATCATGGATCCGGTACGCGAGTGCGGTGAGCGCCGCGGAGTGGGCGGTGGGTTCCCGGAGCGTACGGCTGCGGGTCAGCGTCGAGTATCCGGTGCGGTCGGCGTAGCGCACAAAGACCGCTAGGCCGCGGCAGACCTGGCCGTCCCCGCGCATCCTGGCCCCCAGCTCCTCGGCGAGCGACATGAGTGCGCGGCGCTGCCGTTCCCGGTCCAGCTCGTCGCGCGGGAAGGAGCGTTCGGCTGCGATCGACCGGGCCGCGGAGCCCGGCACGACCGCCGTACGGTCGATGCCGCGCGCCCGCTCCCACAGTTCGCGTCCGGTCCGTACGCCGGTGATCCGCTGCAGGGTGCCGAGCGGGGCCGCCGCGATCCGGCCGACGGAGTCGAGCCCGTATCCGCACAGGGTGCGGGCCGTCGCCGCACCGACACCGTCCAGCGCCGCGGCCGGCCGGTCCGCGAGGAACTCCGCTCCCCCGCCGCCGGGCACCACGAAGGTCGCCCCGGGTGCGGCCTGCCGTGCCGCCATCCGGGCCAGCATCGGGTTCTCCGCCGCCCCGATCGCGCAGTCCACGCCGTGCAGGGCGAGCGCGCGGATCCGGATCACCGAGGCCAGCCCCCTCGCGTCCCGCCCGAAGTAGCGCAGCGCGCCGCGCACATCGGCGAGCGCCCCGTCGGGCGGGACCGCCTCGACCACCGGGGTGAACGCGCCGAGCAGGGCGAGCAGCCCCTCGTAACCGGCGCCGTCCGGGAGGCCGCCGCCGATCTTGCGGAACCGCAGGTACAGGATTCCCGGTGCGTCGGGTGCGGTGCTCATCCCGCGCTCCCCGGGCTCTGGTGCCACAGCTTCCTGCCGGTGGCGACGCCCTCGCCGGGCGGCTGGAGGTCGGACCAGGGGTTCATCTCGTACCCCGTCGGCAGCTGGATGCGGCGGCCGTTGTCACCGTCGCCGGGAGCGTCCTCGGCCGGGGGCTGCGCCGCCAGCCGGTCCGCGACCGCGTCGAGTCCGCCGGTACGCCGCAGCTCGGCCAGCTCCGCCAGGTTCCAGGCGGCCGAGCCGACCACGCTCAGGCTCCGCGGTCCGCGCCGCTGCACCACTCCGCGCACCAGCAGCAGCCAGGAGTGGAAGACGGTGTGCGCGCAGGCGGCGTGGCTGTCGTCGAAGAAGGCCAGGTCGACCAGGCCCGTACCGTCGTCCAGGGTGGTGAAGACGACCCGGCGGCCGGAGCGGACCGGCGGGGTCTGGGTGGCCGCCTTGGCGCCCGCGACCAGCACGGTCTCGCCGTGCCGTGCCTCGCGCAGCCGCTTGGCGGAGACCGCGCCCAGCTCCTCCAGGAAGGCCTGGTGATCGTCCATCAGATGGCGGGAGACATCCATGCTCAGGACGCCCAGCTCGGCACTGAGCCGTTCCGCGTCGTTGAGGTCGGGCAGACCTGTGGAGCCGGTCCGGTGCCCGCCGCCGAGGGGGAGCTGTGCGCCGGAGCCGCCGGAGCCCGTGCCCCGCTGGGCGCGGTGCAGTTCGGACAGGTGCAGCAGCAGATCGCGCCGGTTGGTGCCGAACGCGTCCAACGCGCCCACCCGGGCCAGCCGTTCGGCGGCCGGTCTGCCCGGCCTGGCCCGCTGCCAGAAGTCCAGCAGCGAGGCGTAGGGCTGTCCGGCCTCGATCCGGGCGACCTCGGCCTCGCCGATGCCATGGACGTCCGAGAGCGCGAGCCGCACCCCCCAGATGCCCTTCCCTTTCTCATCATCGGACACCAGTTCGATTCGATGGGTGGCCGACGACCGGTTCACGTCCAGTCCCAGCACCGGCACCCCGCGCCGGCGCGCGTCCGCGAGCAGCAGCCGCTTCGGGTACATCCCGGGGTCATGGGTGAGCAGCCCGGCGTAGAAGGCCGCCGGGTGGTGCGCCTTGAGCCAGGCCGACTGGTACGTCGGCACGGCGAAGGCCACCGCGTGCGCCTTGCAGAAGCCGTAACTGCCGAACGCCTCGATGATCTCCCAGGTCCGGGCGATCACCTCGGCGCCGTACTTCTTCTCCGCCGCCCGCTGCGCGAACCACACCTTGATCCGGCCCTGCGATTCGGGGTCACAGAGCCCGCGCCGCACCCGGTCGGCCTCGTCCCGGCCGCAGCCGGTCATGATGTCGACCATCTCGATGATCTGCTCGTGGAAGACGACCACTCCGTACGTCTCGCGCAGCGGTCCTTCCAGATCGGGGTGCGGGTAGCGCGCGGGGGTCCGGCCGTGCCGGGCCTCGATGAACGGCCGGACCATGTCGGCGGCGACCGGCCCGGGGCGGAACAGCGAGATGTCGACCACCAGATCGTGGAAGCCGGCCGGCTGGAGCCTGCCGACCAGGTCGCGCTGGCCCGGCGACTCGATCTGGAAGCAGCCCAGCGTCTCGGCGCTCCTGATCAGCCGGTACGTCTCCGGGTCGTCCGGCTCCACCGCGTCCAGGTCCACGTCCTGCCCCGAGGCCCGCCCGATCTCCGCGACCGCGTGCGCCATCGCCGACTGCATCCGCACACCCAGCACATCGAGCTTGAGCAGCCCCAGGTCCTCCACGTCCTCCTTGTCGAACTGCACCATCGGGAAGCCGTCACCGCTGGTGGGCACGGTGGGGGTGCGGCGCAGCAGCGTGGCGTCCGAGAGGAGGACCCCGCACGGGTGCATGGCGATGCCGCGCGGCAGCCCGTCCAGCGCCTCCACCAGCTCCCAGAGCCGTCCGTACCGGCCCTTCTCCCGTGCCACTTCACGCAGTTCGGGCAGCTCCTCCATGGCCGCGCGGGCGTCGCGGGCCCGGATGTGCGGGAAGGCCTTGGCGAGCCGGTCGGTCTCGGCCGGGTTCATGGAGAGCGCGGCGCCCACGTCCCGGATGGCGTGGCGCACCCGGTAGGTCTCGGGCATGGCGACGGTCGCGACCCGTTCGGTGCCGAAGCGTCCGATGATCGCGCGGTAGACGTCGAGCCTGCGGGCGGACTCCACGTCGATGTCGATGTCGGGCAGCACGAAGCGGCGCCTGGACAGGAAGCGCTCCATCAGCAGCCCGTGCTCGACCGGATCGGCGTGCGCGATCCCGAGAAGGTGGTTGACCAGGGAGCCCGCGCCGGAGCCCCGGGCGGCGACCCGTACCTTCATCGCCCTTACGTCATCGACTACTTGAGCAACCGTCAGGAAGTAAGAGGCGAAGCCGTGGTGGGCGATGATGTCCAGCTCCTGGTGCATCCGCTCCCAGTAGTCGCGCCTGCGGTCGTAGCCGCGCAGCACCATGCCGGCGGCGGCGCGGGAGGCCAGCACCCGCTGGGCGGTGCGCCGCCCGGCGCCGACGAGCTCCGGTTCGGGGAAGTGGACGGAGCCGAGGCCGAGGTCGCCCTCGGGGCCGACGACGCAGGCGTCGGCGGTGCGCCGGGTCTCCACGAGCAGCCGCTCCCCGGCATCCCGGCCGAGACCGGCGGCCGAGGCGATCCGCCCGGCGGTCTCCGCCATCGCGCGGGCGTCCTTCAGCCAGCGCTCCCCGCTGTCGAGCGGGGCGCGGCGGGGGTCGACGGGCACCAGCCGGCGGGCTGCGTCGAGTACGTCGGCGACCGGGCCCTGCCCGGCGTCGGCGTACCGGACGGCGTTGGTCAGCACGGCCCGCACTCCCTGCTCGGCGGCGAAGCCGACGGTACGGGCGGCGAGCCGCAGCGATCCGGGCCCGGTGCCCTCGCGGCCGTGGTGGACGGCTTCGAGGCGCAGGTCGTCGCCGTAGATCTCCCGCCAGCCGGCGAGCAGCGCGGCGGCCCGGTCCGGGCGGCCGGCGGTCAGTGCCCTGCCGACGTCGGAGGCGGGGCCGAGCAGCACGGTGAGCCCTTCGGCGGGCAGTTCGGACCGGCCGACCAGAGGCTGCCCCGCACTGTCGGGCGCGGGGCCGTGGGCGGCGGTGACGAGACGGCACAGCTCCGCCCAGCCCCGGGCGCCGTCCCGGGCGAGGAAGGTGGCCCGGGGTGCGGATTCGTCGACGAAGGCGCCGCCGCGGACCGGGGTCCGCAGCCGATGCGTACGCCCGCCCTCTCTCGTATGCTCCGCCGCCGCGGAATCCACCGCGAGCTCCACCCCGAAGAGCGGCCGCACTCCGGCGCCCTCACAGGCCTTGGCGAAGCGGACCGCGCCCGCGAGCGTGTCCCGGTCGGTCAGGGCCAGAGCGTCCATCCCCCGCTGGGCGGCGCGCTCCGCCAGCCGCTCCGGGTGCGATGCCCCGTACCGCAGGGAGAACCCGGAAACGGTATGCAGATGCGTGAACCCGGGCACCCGCACCTCCTGAACCGACCGTACTCATCACCCCCTCGCTCTCCACCATAGACCAAGTTTCGAACATTCGTACGATACCCGGAGCGCGGAACGGCCGCCCGGACCCGGGCCGGTGATCGGCAAGGGGTCCCGTCAGCCATTCGGTCCAGCCCCGACTGCACGAACGGCCGACGCCCCGGAGCGTGGGGACATGACTTTCGCTGACGAGGTGAAGAACGCCGTCACTCCACGGGCCGCACTGCTCGTCATCGGTGTGCTCGGACTGCAGCTGCTGTTCATCGCGTCCTACGTCGGGGCGCTGCACAGACCGAAGCCGACGGACGTACCCTTCGGCCTCGTCGCGCCCCAGCAGATTTCCGCGCGGCTCCTCACCGAGCTGAAGGACCTCCCCGGAGGCCCGCTGGACCCCCGCACGGTCGCCGACGCGGCCACGGCCCGGGAGCAGATCCTCGACCGCGAGATCGACGGTGCCCTGATCGTCAGCCCTCAGGGCACGACCGACACCCTGCTGGTCGCCTCCGGCAGCGGCACCTCGCTGGCCACCAGCCTGACGAAGATCATCACGGAGGTCGACCGGACCCAGCAGCGCACCGTACGGACCGTGGACCTGGCCCCCGCCTCCGACCAGGACTTCAACGGGATCTCCTCGTTCTACCTGGTCGTGGGCTGGTGCGTCGGCGGCTACCTCTGCGCCTCGATCCTGGCGATCAGCGCGGGCACCAAGCCCGCCAACCGTCAGCGCGCGGTGATCCGGACCGGCGTCATGGCGCTGTACTCGATCGTGGGCGGAATCGGCGGCGCGATCATCATCGGCCCGATCCTCGGCGCCCTGCCCGGAAGTTTCTGGGGCCTGTCGGGCCTGGGCGCGCTGACCGTCTTCGCGGTCGGCATGATCACCCTCGCCCTCCAGGCCCTCACCGGCATCGTCGGCATCGGCCTGGCCGTCCTGATCGTGGTGATCGCGGGCAACCCGAGCGCCGGCGGCGCCTACCCGCTGCCGATGATCCCGGACTTCTGGCGGGCGATCGGTCCCGCACTGCCGCCCGGGGCGGGTACCTGGGTGGCGCGCTCGATCGCCTACTTCAAGGGCAACGCGGTCACCGGCCCCCTGCTGGTGCTGTCCGCGTGGGCGGTGGTGGGCACGGCCGTCACACTCCTGGTCGCCATGCGCCGCAAACCGGAGGAACTCACCGGCGAACGGCCGCCGTTCGGCTCGAATCCCGCCTGACCGGGCCTCGCGGGCGCGTCATTTCAGGTGCTGCGCCAGCTTCTCCAGCCGGCCGGCCAGCGAATCTCCCTGGGCTGCGACCTTCGTGGCCTTGCCGGACCAGAAGTCCGAGCTCGTCAGCCGCCCGTACCGCACGGCCCACGACGCCGCCTCGCGGTCCAGCCGCTCGGCCTTCATCCGTATGTCGGCCTCCGCCGGCGCCGCGAGCACGTTCAGCTCCTCCACCAGGCGTTGGACCTTCCGCACGAGCGGGCTGGCGCCCGCACCGGCGTCGGCCCGCCGATCGGGAGCGTCCGCCGAAGAGCCCCGCCCGGGAGCGACGGACGCCCGAGCACCCGGAGCAACGGGCACTCGGGCAGGGGCAGCACCGCCCGGCGGAGTCCGCGGCGCCACGACGGGGCGGCTCGTGCGCCTTCGCCTCTCCACACCCGGAACCCGCAGGCCCTCAGGCGTCATCGCGCAGGCGTCGAGCGGCACCCAGTCGGTACTGCTCCGCGCCTCCTCCGCCCTGATCCGGATACGCCGCGCCACACCCTCGGTCTCGAAACGGAAGCGGAGTACGTGGCCGAACCTCCCGTACATCTCCGCCACGGTTTCCGGGTGGGCGGAACCCGGCCCGAAGACCCAGTCCAGGCTCGCCGCATCGCGCTCCAACTCCTCGCCCGCGGAACGCCATTGGGGGTGCGTCAGCCTCCGGAACTGGAAGCGCACCCGCTGCCGGCTGCCACGGACCCGGAAGTCGACGGCGTCGCCCGGACCCGAACCCAGATCACGCAGTACGGCCCGCGCGTCGACACCGCTCCCGCGGGCCCAGCGGGCGAGGTCCTGCTTGATGAAGAGGTGGTCCGCGCTGTTCGCGCCGTTGGCCTTGCGGTGGCAGGAGGCATTCGGCGCGTGGGCGAAGTGGCAGACCTTGTCCGCACAGAGCCGGTCGGACAACTTGTTGCCGCAACCGCCGAGCTGGGTGCCGCACCAGTAGGTGTACGTCGGATGCCGCCGCCGCAGACGCCGGAGCTCGTCGGCCTCCTGCGGCAGGACGATGCCCAGACCCGATGTGGCACTGCCTATGACCGCGGTCTGCACCAGCCGGTGATCCGATTCGGCCATGAGGCCCCTCCCCCGAACAATTCACACGATCCACCCCACCAGTGCAGATATTGAAGCATGCGCTTCGTTCGCACAGTTCACAGCGAATACCGATTCGCGCCCGTACGCCCCGGCAGAAGCACCTGGCGGATCGGGGAAGGAGGAACTACGCTGCCAGCGATGACAACTCACTTCGATATCAGATCGGGGGACCCGTCCGCGCAAGGTGAGTGCTGATGCTCACTCAGACCGCGAACGAGGATTCCCGCCTTTCCTTCTGGCTGCGCGTGCGAGAGTTCGCCGTGGCGCCCTCCATGATCGAGACCGCGACCGCCCGCCGTCATGCCGGCGACTGGTCGGGGGCCTGTGCCGCCGCAGGCGTCGACGTCGATCTCAATCCACGGTCCGTGGCACGCACCCACGGCCGGGAACTCGCGTCCCGGATCCGGGACGATCTGCGCCATCTGGCTCCTGACCTGCTGCGCTGGCACATGCCGAGGATCGCCCCTCGCGGACTGCTGCGTCCGGGCCTGACAATCTCTCTGGCCCGGTACGACACCGAGGGGCCCGGCGGTGTGCGCCCGGTGCACCTGGTGGTGCGGACTCCGCCTGCCTGGGCGGATGCCGGTCAGCGGATCGGGCTCGCGCTGTGGGACGGATCCGACTCCGGGGCCGATGCCCGCCGCTATCCGCACCACCGCCCGAACTCTCGGTTCCGCCTGGACCTGCACCGCCATCTGTGGGACGCGCGCAGGGCCGGTGAGCTGCGGATCCGGTCCGGGTCCGACGGGCCGGCCGCCGACGGCCGTCCCCCGGTGCCTTCGGAGGTACTGGAGACGGTGCCGCCGGGGCGCCGCTGCGCCGTCGACCGGTGGGCGGCCGAGGCGGGGATCCTGCTCCGGGCCGAGGGACGGACCGACGGTACCGTCGCCGTGCGGTTCGGGGCCGGACACCGGCTGCTCCTGGATCTGGCCCCGGACGGGGACGGCTCCGGGCCGCCCGCGCTGCGGGTCGCGTCCGCTTCCTCGGCCACGGACGGCGGCACCTTTGCCCCGCCCGTCCTGCCCGACGCGGCGACCTGGGTGCTGCCGGACCTCGATCTGCTCCGTACCGGTGCGATCGAGGCCGGCCGGCTGCATCCGCTGGTCGCCGCGGCGCTGGCACCGGACCGTCCACCGGCCGGCCCGGCACGGCCTCCGGACCGGGCAGGACAGCCACGCCTCGTGGAATGCCGGGGCGCCCAGCACCGGATCGGCCTGGTAGACGGGGTGCTGGCCCCGCTCGACCACGACCCGGACGAGATCCGCCGCGAGGAACTGCTGGTCGCGCTGACCGGCACCCCGCTGCCCTGCCTCCAGGCCATCGACGAGGCGCACCGCCGTCCGGACTGCCTCACCGGTGTACGCGAACGCCTGGACCACGGCGACATCGCCGGTGCGCTGGCCGTCGTCGAGGGCCTGCTGGGCCCCGGCGCACTGCTGCGCAGCGGCGAACTGCGGGACGAGCTGGAGGCGGCCGCGCGGCAGCGGATCACCTACGGGCTGTTCCGGGCCGGCCTGGTCGAAGGACCCGACCGCCTCCACCCGTACCGCAGCCGCCCCGCCCACCGCCGCTCGCACCCGCGCCACGCGGTCCGTCGCTGACCCGGTCCCCCGACCTCTGCACGCTCACCACGACCCAAAGGTGATCACCCATGCCTGTACGCACCCCTTTCGTCATGCCCGAAGCTCCCGCCGGCCGGGACCCCGTCTCCCAGCTCGACATCGCCGGTGAGCTGACGGCTCTGCTGCGCGACACCACCACCGAACCCCGCCCCGACACCCAGCTGGAGGCCCTGACCCTGGCCGTGGCCGCCGATCTGCCCGTACTCCTGTGGGGCGAGCCCGGCATCGGCAAGACCGCCGCCCTCACCCAGCTCGCCGCCTCCCTGGACCTTCCGCTGACCACGGTCATCGCCAGCGTCCATGAGCCGTCCGACTTCTCGGGGCTGCCCATCGTCGGGGACGATCCCGCCGAACAGGGCGTCCCGATGGCGCCGCCGGACTGGGCGGTGCGCCTGGTGCGGGCCGGCCGGGGGCTGCTGTTCCTGGACGAGCTGTCCACCGCGCCGCCGGCCGTTCAGGCCGCCCTGCTCCGGCTCGTACTGGAACGGCGGATCGGCGCCCTGCGACTGCCGCCCGGCGTCCGGATCGTGGCCGCCGCCAATCCGCGCTCCTCGGCGGCCGACGGCTGGGAGCTGAGTCCGCCGCTGGCCAACCGGTTCGTACACCTCCAGTGGACCCACGACCACGAGGTCGTGGTGCGCGGCCTCGGCGGGACCTGGCCCAGGGCGACCTTGCCCCGGCTCGCCCCCGAACGGCTGCCGGAGGCCGTGGACTTCGCCCGCCGCGCGGTGTGCGGGCTCCTCACCGCCCGCCCGGCGCTCGTGCACCGGCTGCCCGGCAACGAGACGCGCCGGGGCGGCCCCTGGCCGTCGCCCCGGAGCTGGGACATGACGCTGTCCCTGATCGCGTTCGCGACCGCGGCCGGCTCCTCCAGAGACGTACTCTCCCAGCTGGTCAGGGGCACCGTGGGGGACGGTCCGGGGCTGGAGCTGCTGGCGAGCCTGGACCGGATGGACCTGCCGGACCCCGAGACGCTGCTCGCCGACCCGGCGGGGGCCGACCTGCCCGAGCGCGGGGATCTGCGGCAGGCCGTGCTCGACGGTGTGGTGGCGGCGGTCCGCAACCGCCCGGAGAAGTCCCGCTGGGACGCGGCATGGGCGCTCCTGGTCCGGGCGCTGGAGACCGGGGCCCCGGACGTGGTGGTCGTCCCCGCGACCACGCTCGCCTCGCTGCGCCGGGAGGACTGGGACGTCCCGGCGTCGATCGAGCAGCTCGCCGGAGCGGTGTCCCTGTCCCGGCGGGCGGACCGGGCGGCGGCCCGGACGGCGGACCGGGAAGCGGTCGCCGCGAGGGCCGGCCGATGACACCCGACGAGCCGGGGGCGCTCGACCTCGACAAGCTCTTCGCCGCCCGGCTGCAAGCCGTCCGGGCCCGCCCCTACTTGGCGACGGCCCTGTTCGCCCTGGGGGTCGTGGAGTCACGGCGGGTACCGACGATGGCCGTCGACCGGCACTGGCGGTGCTATGTCTCGCCCGGTTTCGTGGACAGGACCCCGGTGGAGGAACTGGCCGGGGTCTGGGTGCACGAGGTGTCGCACCTGCTGCGCGACCACCACGGGCGCAGCGACCGGGTCGCGCGGGAGCGCGGGCTGACCGGCCCCGCGGAACGGCTGCGGATGAACATCGCCGCCGACTGCGAGATCAACGACGACGTGTTCGGCGAGGGCCTGGCCCGGCCGGAGGGCGCCGTCGATCCGGCCTCCCTGGGGCTCCCCGAGGGGCAGCTCATGGAGGACTATCTGCGTCAGTTCCGGCTCGGGCCGCATACACAGGACCTGGCCTGGCTGGACTGCGGCAGTGGCGCCGACGGGCTGGAGCGGGAGTGGGACCTCGGGCCGGACGGCGCACACGGCCTCAGCGAGCAGGAACGGGACGCGGTCCGGTTCCGGGTGGCGCAGGGCATCACCGGCCGTCCGGGCAACGCCTCGAAGGGGTGGAAGCGGTGGGCGGAGGAGGCGTTCCACCCGCCGCAGCCGTGGCGGGAGCTGCTGGGCGCGGCGGTACGCTCGGCCGCCTCCGGGTCCGGCGCGGGCGATGACTACACGTACGGCCGACCGTCACGGCGCTCGGCCGGTGTGCCCGGCGCCGTTCTGCCGAGCCTGAGACGCACACCGCCCCGGGTCGCCGTGGTCATCGACACGTCCGCTTCGGTCAGTGACACCGAACTGGGCAGCGCGCTCCTGGAGGTCGCCGGGATCTCCCGCGCCGTCGGCGGCCGCCGCGACCTGGTCACCGTCCTCCCGTGCGACGCGGCGGCCCGGGTCGCGCATCCGCTGTGCCGTGCCGAGGGAATCCCGCTGGTCGGCGGCGGGGGCACGGACCTGCGCTCGGGCTTCGCCAGGGCCCTCCGCTTGCAGCCGCGACCCGATGTCGTCGTGGTCCTGACCGACGGCCAGACCCCGTGGCCGAGTGCACAGCCGTCGTGCCGGACGGTGGTGGGCCTGTTCCCCCGGGTGTGGGACGAGGACGATCCCTACTACGTCCCGGGCTCCCCGCCCGAGTGGGCGCGCACGGTGGTCATCGGGGCGGCTCCCGGCAGGCGGTGAACCCACGACCGACGCCGCTGACCGGTCGTACTGCCAGGACTGCCCCTGGTGTCGGCCTGCGGGTTCCGCCGATTCGTCCGACGGCCCTGCCGCCCCCCACTGCCCAGGGCGGGTCCTCCGGCAGCGGCACCAACGGGAACAGCCGGAGCAGCGGCACCTCGTGGGCGCTCAGTACCCCGCAGGTCGCAGCCGGCTGTCCGCAGGGTCAGCCACCGGCGGACATGGTGCGGTGGAATATCGAGCGCGCCCCGAACACCTCTTGCGGTTTCCCAACACACCATCCCGGTAAGGGCTCTGATGAGCCATCATCACATCGGGTGGGAAAAGTCGGGCACGCGGTGCCCGCACCATACGGAGGAGGCGCCAAGTGCGTAGTCGGGTGCGCGCGGTGGACGGGCGGCATCTGGTGGTGGAGCGTCTCGGGGATCCCCGTGGCAGACCGGTATTCCTGCTGCACGGAATGCCCGGCAGCAGGCTCGGTCCGGCTCCGCGCGGCATGGTCCTGTACCAGCGCAAGACCCAGCTGATCACCTACGACCGGCCGGGCTACGGCGAGTCCGACCGGCTGCCGGGCCGCTGTGTCGCCGATGCCGTGCAGGACGTGCGGGCCATCGCGGACCACCTCGGTCTCGATCGCTTCGCCGTGGTGGGCCGTTCCGGTGGCGCCCCGCACGCCCTGGCCTGCGCGGCGCTGATGCCCGAGCGGGTGACCCGTACCGCCGCGCTGGTCGGACTGGCCCCGTGGGGGGCCGACGGTCTCGACTGGTTCGACGGGATGGCCGCCTCCAATGTGCTGGCGTACTCCACCGCTGCGGCCGATCCGGACGGGCTCGCGGAGTCGTTCATCTCGCGGTCCGCGGTGATCAGGAAGAACCCGGTCCGGCTCATCGACGATCTGCGCCAGGAGCTGACCGAATCCGACCGGATGGTGGTCAACGACGCCGGGGTCCGCACCATGCTGCTGCGCAACTACCGTGAGGGGCTGCGCACTTCCGCCTGGGGCTGGATCGACGACGCGATCGCGTTCAGCAATCCGTGGGGGTTCGACCCCGCGGACATCACGGGTCCCGTGATGCTGTGGCACGGCGAGAAGGACGTGTTCTCCCCGGTGGGCCACTCCCGCTGGCTGGCCGAACGCATCCCGAACTCCACCGTCGTGGTGGAACCGGCGGCAGCGCACTTCGACGCCCTGCACGCACTGCCCAGGATCCTGAACTGGCTGCTGGACCCGCCCGCCTGCTGAGCGACGGGCGGGCAGGCGAAGGAGCGTCCGGCGGCGGCCGGACGCTCCTCGGACTCATACCGCCATCGGTTCCAGTTCACGCTCGAACCGGCGCTCGTCCCGGGCGATCCGGCTCATCGGGTGGTCCTCGCCGAGCTGCCGGGACAGCTCCTCGACCGTTTCCGCCCGCAGCCGTATCGCCTCGTCCTTGCGTCCCATCGCGTCGAGCGTGACCGCCATGTTCGACATCATGGCCAGCGTCTCCGGGTGGTGCGCCCCGAGGACGCGCCTGAGCTGTCCGGCCACCTTCCGTTCGGTCTCCAGCACGATGTCGAGATTGCCCGTCTCGGCCGTCGCGTTGGCCAGGTTCATCACGCAGAACAGGGTGTTGGGGTGCTCCGGCCCGTACACCTCGCGCATCGAAGCGACCACCCGGGTCAGCACCCGTTCCGACTCCTCCACCTCGCCGGCCCCCAGCTGGTACACGCCGAGGTTGTTCAGGGCGGCCAAGGTGTACGGGTGTTTCTCCCCCGGCACCTTCATGTACTGGTCGACGACCTCCTGCGCGGTGTCCCTGGCCTCGGTCGCCTCGCCTGCCGCGTACAGGTCGGCGGCCATGTTGAGGTCACAGGCCAGTGACTCCGGGTTGGCGGCGGTGTACTTGGCCCGGTACCTGGCACGGGTGGCCGCGGTGAGCCTGCGGGCGTCCTCCAGTCTGCCCGCCCGGCGCAGCGACACCGCCAGGCTCTTCGCCGCGCTCAGCGTGCCGGGGAAGGCCCGGCCGAGCGTCGCCTTGTAGCTGTCGTACGTGCGGCTGAGGATGCCGACCGCGTCCTCGTACCGCCCGACGTCACGCAGGTCGCGGGCCAGATTCATGGCCGAGGAGAGGCTGTAGGGATGCTCCGCGCCGAGCACCTCGACCCGCTTGTCGAAGACGTCCTGGTCGATCTCCCTGGCCTTGGCGTACTGCCCGATGGACCGCAGGGTGAACGCCAGGTTGTTGGCCGCCGCCAGGGTCCTCGGGTGCGAGTCGTGGAAGATCTGGTTGAACCCGTCGGTCGCCTCCGTCGCCAGCTCGATCGCCCTGGTGTACTCACCCAGCGTGCCGAGGTCGGTCGCCAGGCTGCTGGTGCTCATGTACGTGTGCGGGTGCTCCGGGCCCAGGACCTCCTGCTGCATCGCCAGGGTGATCTCGTCGAGCTCCCTCGCTTCCACGTAACGGCCGCGCGAACGGTAGACGTTGGCGAGGTGGAAACAGAGGTAGAGGTACTGGATGTCCCGCTCCCCCAGCGTCTCCTTCCAGAGGGCACGCAGTTCCTCACCGAGAGCGGCGGCGGTCCTGAAGTCACCTCGCTTCCAGAGATAGCGAACCCGGTCGATCAGCAGCCTGCGGGCCTCGGGCTCCTTGCAGTTGCGGGCATCCGACGGGCCGAGGTGCGGCCAGATCGTGGCGAACTGCGGCCAGCTCGCGGGGTTGTCGATCGGCTCGTTCTCGTCGTCGGGCCGGGCACCCGCCAGGATGCGGTGGACGGCGTGCCGGGCGTCCTGCTGTTCCTCCTCGGTGAGCTGCGCCCGGATGACGGCCTGGACGAGCCGGTGCACCTGGATGGAGTTGGATACCTGGTCCACCTTGGCGAGGGCGAACCGGCCGATCTCCCGGATGACCCGGCCCAGCACCAGCTTCTCCTGGAGCGAAGCGTCGTACGGCTTCAGCGCATCGATCATCTCCTTGCTGTACAGGAGGTTCCCGGAGATCGGCTCGGGGGCGAAGAAGGCGCAGAGCTGGAGCAGCCGCACCGCGGCGGGCGAGCGCTCCTTGAGCCGTTGGATGGAGATGTTCCAGGTCGCGGCGACCGGCTCCGGGTATCCGGCCGGCTGGTTGAGCGCCAGGACCTCCGGGGCCTGCCGGGCCAGCTGTTCCAGATAGGTGTCGATCGGGGTGGCGGTCTCCGCGATCCAGGCCGCCGCCTGCTCGACGGCCAGCGGCAGGTCACCGACCGCGGTGGCCACCTGGGCGGCGTCCTCGTCGCTCAGCCCCGGGGCCCTGCGCTGAAGGTGTTCGATGGACTCCTCACGCAGGAAGACGTCGACGGGCAGCGCGTCGCCGTGCTGGGACCAGGCCTGGTTCCGCGAAGTGACCAGGATGTGGCCGGAACCCCCCTGCGGGAAGTAGCGCCGGAGCCGTTCGGGATCGTCGGCGTTGTCGAAGACCAGCAGCCAGCGGTCCGAGGGCACACCGCGCCGCAGCAGGTCGACGGCCTCCTGGGAGGATGCCGCCATGTCGTCGCCGCCCTGGGCGCCCAGCCGGACCGCGAGCTCGGCGAGCGCGGCCACCACGTCGTCGGTCTGCTCGGACGATATCCACCAGACCAGGTCGTAGTCGGCCATGAAGCGGTGTACGTACTCCAGGGCGACCTGGGTCTTGCCGACGCCGCCGAGTCCGTACAGGGTCTGCGGCTGCGGCAGCACGACGGCCATGCCGCCGCCGAGCTGGTCGCGCATCCGTTCCAGGACCAGGGAGCGGCCGGTGAAGCCGGGGTTGCGCGGTGGGGCGTTCCAGATCCTGGGTACGGTGCCCGGGAAGCGCGGTCCGGGCGACACGGCGTCGGTGAGCTGTACGGGCCGGTCCAGGGCGCGCAGCAGGGCGGCGGTGGCGTGCACCTCGTCGAGCCGGAAGAGATCGACGGGGTTGCGGTCGATGTAGGGCGCGGAGAGCCGTACGTCACCCACCCTGAGCGGCAGCAGATGGCGCCGGCCGCCGCCGGGATCCTCCGCGACGGCCCGGTCCCAGAGGTTCACCGCGCGCTGCGACTTGAGATAGGCGCTGGAGAGCAGCACCACGGTGCGGGTCGCGTTCTCGGTGGTGATTTCCACCGGTTCCCCGGTCTCCCGCTCCGCGGACACGTCGCGCGGGACGACGCGGAACCCGGCCCGGGTGAGCACGGATTCGATCCAGTCGGCCCACATTCGGTTCTCCGCCACGTAGCTGAGGAAGAGATCGGCGGGCAGCGCGGGCCTGCGCCTGGTGAACGCGTCACGGATGCGCAGCCGCACCTCTTCGCCGACCGGCGGCATCGAGGTGATCTGCTGGTCGGTGATGACGGAGGTGAGCCGCTCGAAGGCGGAGAGCAGGGAGTTGGTCAGTCCCGCCTCGTCGCCGAAGGTCGCGAGGGTCTCCTCGTACGCGTAGTAGGGGCGGTACGGAATCTCCACCGCGCCCCAGTACGCGGTGAGTTCGTCGCCGGACAGATCGCGTGGCAGCCGGTCGAACTTCAGCCGGGCCAGTGCCCGTCCGGCATCGGCCTTCTCCTTCTCGCCCTCGTCGATGCGCATCGGGACGGGGAAGATGGAGATGGGACGGCCGGTGTAGCGCTCGGAGATCTGCCGGGCCACGGAGGCGGCGCCATCGATCGACTGGTCGCTGAGGGTGAAGCAGTCGACAAGGACGTCGGGCAGGTGGACGGTGCAGATGTCGGCGATGTCGCTGAGGCCGGTGCGGCTGTCGATGAGGACGTAGTCGTAGTTGGCCTTCATGTCGTCGCGCAGGGCGTCGAAGAAGTGGCCGCCGCCGAGCCGGTCGTAGAAGTTGTCCCAGTCGAAGGTGGAGACGGTCGCGGAGTACTCGCGGTTCTGCCGTCCGGCGGAGACGAAGTCGAGGGTCCCGCCGTGCGGGAACTCCCACCCGAGCGTCTCGGGCGTGAGCGACACGGCGTGCGGCTGGATGCGGGCGTAGTCGCGGTGCCAGTCGTCGGCGCGCTGGACGGGGCTGGTCGCGGCCCACGCGTACTCGGTGATCAGATCGATGACTCCGGTGGTGGCGCCGAGTGTCGACGGGTCCAGGAACGGGTGGAAGAACCGGTGGAGCCCCGGTGCCTCCAGGTCCCAGTCGACGGCCAGTACCCGCTTTCCGTTGGCGGCGAGTATCCAGGCGGTGTTGGCCAGGGCCATGGTGCGCCCGGTGCCGCCCTTGTACGAGTAGAAGGTGACGATGCGCCCGTCACGACTGGCCGTCATCCGTGTCCTCCGCATCCGTCGCAGGGTCGTGTGTCTCGGGGATGTCGTTCATCTGCGCCATCGGCCCCATCAACCGTGTCCGTTCGGTGTGCCCGCCACCAGTGGCGGGCGGGTAGACCGCCGCATGTCTCAAGTACTGCTGGGCCGCTGCTTCGACCACCTGCGGCAGGATCCGCCCGAAGGCGTCCATGCTGGGTACGCCCTTGGCTGCGACGCGGCAGTAGGCCCGCCCCTGACGCATCTTGGCCGGCATGGTCTGTTCGAGTTTCTCGGTCAACTCGGCCTCGAAAGCCCTGCTTTCGGGGTCATCGCGGTTCCACGGCACGACCATCGTCACCCAGGGTCGGTTCTCGGCGTCGAAGGCGGCGAGCCGCCTTCGACGCTCCTCGTCCTGCAGGGCCCAGCGGTCGACGAGCAGGATCTCCGGTCTGCTGGGGGGCTGTTTGCCCTCCGAGTGCCCGGACTCCTCGTCGAAGGAGGAGACGGTGACCTGGTAGTTGAGGGAGCGCACCAGGTCCTGGGCAACATAGGCCAGGGGGCGGGCAGCGGCCGGGTGATAGGGGTTCCAGTCCTGCGGATTGTCGCCGTAGTACTCGGCGTTGCGTCCCTCGGGCAGGTCGTGCCTCGTGGGGGCGGCGATGGTCACCTGCATGGGACGGGGTCCGCCCACTCCGCTGTTCGGCGGGCCGAAGGCGCTGGGGGCCAGCCGGTAGTCGACGGGACGGCCGGTGCCGAGCCTTATGGTGTCGGCGACTGTGACGATGCGCTTGGCGAGTTCGTACACCGCACGCTCGTACTCTTCCTCGAAGATCTTGAGTTTGATCAGCCCATAGAGCCCGTCACTGACATAACGGTCGCCGAAGTCACGGTGGTTGAACTGTAATCGCTCGGCCGGTCCCGGAAGCTGGATCGGTGGTACGGGCACCCAGAGCGCCGGGACGATCGCCTCGGCGTTCTGGTTGGAACGGGCCCGGTGATGGATGGCGCGCTGGGCGAAGGCGTACCACTCCTTGCCGCACATCTCGCTCGCGAAGTAGCGCGGCGAAAACAGCGGAACAAACACCCGGCAGGTGGCGAGCGCCTCACCGAGCCGTTCCGACCAGCCTTCGCCGGAGCGTATCTCGCGGTCGATGAACCCCGCGGGCGCGCCCGCGGGGAGATCGGTCAGGGCCATCACATGGCCGCAGAGATCCTGGAAGAGCCGCTCGACCCACATGTCGGGGTCCGTTCCACCGCCGTACCCCGGTGTATGCGCATAACTCAAGAAGAAGTACGGCCGATGGTCCGCCGCTCGCTGCTGCGTTGTTGCGTGCACACGACCCCCGTCCTGTGTGAGCACCCGCACCCGAGGAGTGATAGTGAATGCGAGCGAATTCATCATTCCGGAGCGGACGTTGCTCCACCCCCATGGCGTTCGGTCATTCAACGCCACTTTTCAGTCATAGGTTCCCCGATTCCGTCGAACATTCCTTGATCGAATCGGATCTGCGCCTGTTCCTCCCGGTTGTCCTGCGCGTACGGACGGCCCGGCCGAACCAGAATGCGACCCTCAGATCTCTTTTCGCATCCGGTCCAGCAGCCGTTTCCCATCGATGGTCAGTTCGGCGGCACCTTCCAGAGCATCGAGGGCCTGGGGTACGTCCTCCAGGTAGCGCGGGTCGAAAGCCCCCAGCGCCATCCGCTCATAGGTGTCGGCCAGCAACCGGGAAAACGGAACTGGCTGTTCCTGCCAGGGCATCCGATGTTCCCAGGAGCCGTCCGCCGCGTAAAGATCCGTGACATCCCGAAGCGCGCACAATTCGGCCCGCCGGAAACCACGCAACAGAGCGAATGCCAGTTCCTCGGAACTTCCGTCCGGGGCGATCCCCAGCGCGCCGTATCCGTGCCGCCCCACGGCGGGCTCCGCCGGGGCCAGGCCGGTCAGCGGAGTGAGGGTGGTGAGACGGCCGGCCATCTCCTCGGTGCGCCCGGGAGCCTTCGTCCCGATGAGCGCCCAGGCCTCGCCGACCCTGGCCGCCAGGCCGGCGGCGGCCCGCTCGTCGAGCGCGCCCGCGGCGGGCAGGGAGAAGCAGTCGCGGTACGGGTCGAGGTCGTCGAGCACGAAGCCCGCCGCCGAACCGGGTGCCGGGATCCGGTGCAGCGGCCGCCAGCCGGGACCGGCCGCCTCCGGCCGTACGATGCGGCGCTCGGCCGCGGCGCTGTCCTCCCGCCGGACGAGGAAGCCGTCCTCGGTGGCGCGCAGGAGCGCCGTGCCGCCCGCCCCCTCGTCCGCGACCCGCAACTCACCGAGGCCGGGGAGGAAAACACGGCCCCCCGAGAACGGCACCCGTACGGACAGATCCAGGCCGGTCCTTACGACGGCGGCCGCGAGGTACGCCGACATCCGGCGCGTCACCTGCACGGCCCCGGGCCGCTCGTGGACCCGTTCCATCGCATCCAGCAGCCAGGTGCGCGTGTACGGGTGCGCCAGCACCTCGTTCAGGCCGCGGGCGCCCTCCTCGGACGCCTCGATGCGGGCGGCCAGTTCCCAGGCGGCCTCCCACTGCTCGCCGCCGTGCTGTCCGATGTCGACGTTGAGCAGGGCGAGCAGGGTGCGGGTGAGATCCTGTTGGGCGGCGACCATTTCGACGGGCTCGGTCACCGCGGGAGCGACGAGGGCCGCCGCCGTGCGCATCTCGATGCCGCGCACCAGGGCGGCCAGATCGGCGCAGTACACGGACGGGTTGTCGAATGCGCCGGACGGCCCCGTGGAGCTGTACCGGTGCGTGTACAGGCCGCCTCCGCACGAACGCACGACGGGGCATTGCCGACAGGTCTCACTGACGCCGGCCAGCCCGAGCTGGCGGGCCCGCACCCCGGGGTGCGACGCGACCTCGTCGAAGGCATGGGTGAAGACATCGAACCCGGTGGCCGCCGCGCCTTCGTAGGCGCTCTTGAGCGAGTCGACCTGCTCCAGTTGGCCGTCGGTCTCGACGACGACGAGGTCCGTGGGGGCGAGCCCCAGGGACTCCGTGAGGCTGGGGCCGCCGCTCAGCGTGGACAGCACCGAGGAGAACAGCCGCACCGGCACCGGACGTCCCCGCTCCTGCCAGTGGTCGAAGACCGCGAGAAGCCAATCGGCGTAGGCAGTGGGGGAACCGTTCGGGCGGGGTGGCGGATCGTCCCAGGTGGCGTGCGGGAGCAGGAAGTCGATGAGCGGCGGGTCGAGCTCGGCGAGCGCGTCGAGAACCGCGCGCGGGTCGTTCTCGATGTCGACGGTGCACAGGAGCCCGAGATAGAGATGGCGGTAACGCTCCTGCCGGAGCAGCTCGACGGCCTTGAGGACCAGGGGGTGGCTGCTGCGCCCGTCGGCGTAGCGGCGATGCCGGTCGTTGGCGGCCCGGTCGCCGTCGAGGGAGATGCCGACCCTGACGCCGAACTCGTCGAAGAGGTCGAGATAGCGCGGACTGAGCTGGAGTCCATTGGTGTGGATGCGGAGGTCGAGCTCCGCGACGCCCTCGAAGGCGGAGGTGAGTTCTTCACAGACGCGTCGCAGTCGCGCGGGGCCCGCCATCAGGGGCTCCCCTCCGTGCAGGATCACTGACACGGAGGGCAACGCATGCGTTTTGGCATGCTCAACCAGGCGCTGAGCTGTCCGGAAGATGACGTCGTCAGAGATTGCTTTAGGGCGGGTACGCCAGCTCTGATCTGCATGTTCGTAGACGTAGCAATGATCGCAGGCAAGATCGCACCTGCTGTGCACTTTGAGCACAATTTCGCGGAATGGGACCAGGGGTCCTGTCATTCCCTCAGTCTAGCCAGCATGCAACGCGAATCAGAGCGCAGAACTGAAGGTCGACGCCATGCTGTGGCGATCGGCCGAGGCAGAAAATACCCGGCCGAGCTTCCTGGTGGCTTCTGCGGTGCGGGTGTCGATCTTGGAGAGCGGCACCGATTCCTTCTTCGCAACAGCGAAGGGGCGAGGGGATTCAGAGATCTTCACGGCCGTCCTTGAGGGGAGTTTTCCGGATCATGGAGAAATGCAGCCAGTTTCTGTATGACCACAGTGCCCGGCGGCACGACTTTACCCCCCTGACCCGGCCAACGCACCGCGGTGATCCTCCCTTCGTCCTGATGCAGTACGGGACTTGCTCCTCCGGCCCGAACAGCCCTCATCACGCCATGCGAGTCGCGGGAAACGCGAGTGAGACGCAAGAGAATCACGAGGTGGGGCAGGCCGTCGGGGGCGAACCCGGATCCGCCCGCACGGGCGGCCCACATCTCGGCAGGCGTCAGCCGGCCGGTGGAGCGGCCTTGTCCGTCCATACGCCCTTCAGGCAGTCCATGGTCCGCTCGTGGGTGTCGCCCACGACATCCGTGACCCTGACACGCACATAGACCGACTGGACCCGTTGGGCGAAGGATTCGGAGAACGCGCCCACGAGCACCGTGTCATGACCGCCCACGGCTCCTATCAGGGGGAATCCGGCGCCGAACCCGATGAGCCGGAAGTCCTCCCCGACGACGAATCCGGCCTCGACCAGCTCGGCCACGGTGTCGGAGACGCTGCTCCACCGCGCGTCGTCGGAGTCGTCCGCGTCCTGCATGACCACCCTGACGTCCCACGACTCGATCACGGCCATGTGCTGGCCGCCGTTGAGTATGCCGACGCGCCACGCAGGCGCCCGGGTGGCCAGCAGTCCATTCGTCCAGGCGGCCCGCCAGCCCAGGTACGGTCTGACCGTGCGGGCATACTGCGCGCGTGCCAGTACGGCCCCCAGCGAGACCGCCAGCAGGCTTCCCAGCACCTGCCCGTCGATCAGTTGCATTCGCCACGGCCACTCGCCCAGCGCCTCGGGCGACACGTTGACCCGGATCGCTTCCCAGAGGAGCAGTGCGGTCAGCAGGCCGAGGAGCACGAGCGGCGTGGTGAACAGCAGAGGACTTCGGCGGATCCGACGTTGAGCGTCGGACTGCGGATCCTCGTTCTCGCCGTATACCTCACTCATCCCCGGCCCCCCGTCAGTAAGTCGCGAGACATGCACCGGACAGCAACACACCTCGCCACAAGGTCTGTTGGACCACATTGCCACAGTGTCCCGGATCGCACGAGGGGGCCTTGCCGGGGACCGAAAAGCACCGTTGCCGGCCCAGGTCCATTGCGTGCCCGAGGGTGCACCTCTACGCTCGTGCCCCCCATTCGGCTCACCGATCGAGCCTGCCTACAACCGCAGACGGGAGTGACCATGACGGCGATTCCCGGGCCGCTCCAGAGCATGGTCTTCAGGAACGCCGACCTCCCGGCGCTCTTTCACCACACGGACGAGATAGCCGTCGCCAGGCAGCGCGAGGCCGTCAACACCACCCGCATTCAACTGATTCTCCTGGTCACGGGGACCGTCCCGGCCGCGCTCCCGTGGCAAGCCGAGCTGGGTGACTCGTTTCAACTCGCTGACGCGGCAGCCGTGTTGGCCTACCTGGGTGTCCTGATCACGTCGTACCTCTCCGCCCGGCGCAAAGCAAAGTCGCATTGGCAACTCAACCGCTCGGCGGCAGAGTTCATCAAGTCGATGTGCTGGCGATACTCGGTGCACGGCTCACCTTTCGACACCAGTACCCAGCACCCCGAGGCGGTGTTCGCGAATCGTCTCGAGGAGGGCCTTCAGGAACTGCGCAAAGTGGGGTGGGCCGACCCTCGCGACCTGACGGCGGATTCGGGCGGGCTGATCACCGAATCGATGCGCGAGTTACGGGAGAAGGCGTTCACCGTACGCAAGGAGACGTACGTGCGGGACCGTCTTATCGAGCAGAGAAGTTGGTACCGCAGGCGCCAGGAGGTCTCCCGGCGGGCCACCCTGGTCTGGTCGACCACCATTGCCGCGCTGACCGCGCTCGCCCTGGTGTTCGCCCTGCTGAGGACGTTCTCCGTCACCCAGTCCTTCGCCGTGACGGGGGTGCTGTCGGCCGCGGCGGCCGCCTGTCTGGCGTGGAGCGAGATGCGCCGTCACCATCCGCTGATCTCGGCGCACTCGCTGGTGGAGCAGGACCTGGAGGCCATGCAGGTGGCGATGGAGACCACGCTGACCGAGCGTCAGTGGCCGGGGGCCGTGTTCGAGACCGAGCGCATCGTCTCGCCCCAGCACACCGACTGGCTGGCCCGGCACCAGATGTGACGTGAAGTCAGCGATGACGGGCGGCCGCGTCGGCGGTCAGGTGCGCTCCACGCCCTCGCGCCAGATCACCGTGACCGGGCGGCCCAGTCTCCGGGCGTACGTCACGATGTCCCCGGTGCCGCCGAGGCCACGGGCCGGCCGGCCGTCCCACACCGCGAGCAGCCGGTCGCAGTGGTCGGCGATGTACGCGCCCGCCGCGTAGTACGCCTCGTCGGTGGAGTGCGGGAAGTCCAGCCGGACCTCCCGCACCGCCCGGTCCTTGAGGGCGCGGTAGCGGGCGAGTTCGGCCGCGTCGGCGAAGCAGGATTCGTAGTCGCCGCTCGGGATGACCACCGTCAGGTCCGCGCCGCAGGCCAGGGCGAGATCGGCGAAGAGCTGGTCCGCCCCCACCGCCAGACTGGAGAGGGCCTCCAAGGAGCCCTCGAGGCCGCACAGCGCCGCCCGTAACCCCGCGAGCACATGGGCGTGGGCCTCCTGCGGGATGGTGCGATGACCGGTCACTCCGATGCGTTTCACGGATCTGGAACCCCCTGAGGTGTCTGCCGGGGGTCCCGGAGGGGCATCCCCCGGCTGGCGCAGCACCCGCCCCCGTTGCTCCTGCGTGACCGACCTGCCCCACATCCTCTCAAAAGCCGCGGGGTGAGCGGGAGCCCCCGCCCAGGATTCGGGCAGGGGCTCCGCCTCGGTCGGTCGCTTGTTCGAAGGCCGGTCCGGGGGGCCGGGGTGTCAGTAGACGCTGACCCCGTACGCGCTGAGCGCCTCGGTGACCGGCTGGAAGAACGTGGTGCCGCCGGAGGAGCAGTTGCCGCTGCCGCCGGAGGTGAGACCGATCGCCTTGGAACCGGAGTGGAGCGGACCGCCGGAGTCACCGGGCTCCGCACAGACATTGGTCTTGATCATGCCGTAGACGATGTCGCCGTTGCCGTAGTTGACGGTGGCGTTGAGGCCCGTGACGGAGCCGCTGTGGGTGCCGGTGGTGGAGCCGCGGCGGGTGACGGACATGCCGACCGTGGCATCGGCCGCGCTGGTGATGTCGACGCTGCCGACGGCGCCCTCGTGGGAGACCGAGGCGTTGTCGTACCGGACCAGGCCGTAGTCGTTGGTCGGGAAGCTGGAGCCGACCGTCGGGCCGATGCTGGTGGAGTTCGACGAGTTGGTGTACCAGGGCGGGTTGCCGTCGGTGCAGTGACCGGCGGTCAGGAAGTAGTAGGTGCTGCCGCTGCGGACGTTGAAGCCGAGGGAGCAGCGCCAGCCGGGGGCGTAGATCGCGTCGCCGCCGGAGAGCAGCTTGCTGATCTTCCCGGGGGTGCGCTCGATCTTCAGGGCGCCGGCGTTGGCTCCGGCGGACTGCTTGATCTGCTCGATCTCGGCCTGCGAGACCGTGCGGTCGACGGTGACGACGAGCTTGCCGGACGCCGGGTCGACGTTCCACGCGGTGCCCGCCACATCGGCTCCGAGCACGGCGTCGCCGGCGGCGGAGAGCTGCGAGGCGCTGAAGGTGGTGTTGGCGTTGGTGTCGGCCTGAGCGCTGGGGACGGCCAGGGCGGCGACGGCTACGAGGCCTGCGGCGATGGCGACGACCCTGGTACGTCTCGCGGTGCCGCTGAGGGGGGTGGTGCGCTTGATCCTCACTTTGTCATTCCTCCCGAGGGGAAATCGGGGGTCCGCCTGTGGGGTGGTCGGACCCGTGAGGCGCAGTCGATCACACGGCCGTGCGCCCGCGAATGCGGGCATGCCGTGCTCCTGACAAGCGCTGATCGGGAGTATTCAAGGGCGTCAACTTGTGGCGCAAGAGGGCCCTTTGGCCTGAACTTGTCGCGCCGTCACAGGAACGGCCCCGGCAGCGCACGGGCTGCCGGGGCCGCCGTCCCGGAGAAATGTGACTGAACGTCAGCTGTCGACGCGGTTGCGCTCCCCCGCCTCGACGGCGACGGACAGGGTGTTGCCGGGGGGCGGGAAGGGGCAGATGAAGTGGTCCGCGAAGGCGCACGGCGGCAGCAGCGCGCGGTTGAGGTCGACCGTCACGCTGCCGTCCTCGGCGGGCGCCGCGGGCCGCAGGAACCGGAAGCGGTAGCTGCTGTTCCCGCTGGTGGCGTCGGCGAAGACCGCCCAGAGCGAGCCGTCGGGCTCGACCGCGACCTGCAGCGTGTGTTCCGTACCGCCGAGCTCGAAGACGATCTCACCGGCGAGTCCGAGACCGCGCTCGACCCCGTCGGCGTTCTCGACCCGGACCGTACGGGCGCTGTCGTACGGGCGGAAGGTGCCCGGGAGCACCCAGCGGGCGTCGTACGGGGTGGCCTCGACGGCCCGGAAGGCGCGCCGCGCCGGGGAGTCCGGGTCGAAGTCCCGTACCGCCCAGAGCCCTTCGCGGCTCAGCACGACCAGCCGCCGCCCGCCGTGCGCGACGCGGGACTCGTCGATCGGGCCGCGGTCGGCGGTGAGCCGGACCTGGCCGGCGAAGGGCTCGCCGTCGACGGTCAGCCCGTCCGCGGCGGACGCGCTGAGCACCAGCTCGTCGCCGTCCTCCCGCCACTGCCCGGGTACCTCGGGGATGTGGCCCTCCGGGTAGTCGGAGAGCCAGTGGGTGCCGGTGAGGGAGAGCGGTCCGTACGGGCCGGCGACCGTGGCGGTGCGCTCCTCGTGCCAGTGCTTCCAGTCCTGTGCCGCCTGCTCGAAACCGTGCGGCTGGGGTGCGTCCGTGCTCATGCGATCAACCTTTCCATACCGGCTCGGCGAGCCCGAGATGCGACCGCAGCGTGAGACCGGTGTATTCGGAGCGGAACACCCCGCGTTCCTGGAGGAGCGGGACGACCCGGTCGACGAAGTCGTCCAGACCGCCCGGGGTGAGGTGCGGTACGAGAATGAATCCGTCGGCGGCGTCGGCGGCGACGAACTCGATGAGCTGCTCCGCGACCGTCCGCGGGCTGCCGATGAAGGACTGCCGGCCGGTCGCCTCGATGACGGTCTGCCGGATGGACAGCCCCTTCTCCTTCGACAGCGCACGCCGGCGCGCCGCGACGGCGAGGACATCACCGTGCTTGACCCGGCCCTGGACCAGCGAGGACCCGGGGTCCGGGTCGATCTCGGGCAGCGGTCCGTCGGGGTCGTAGGAGGGCAGGTCGCGGCCCCAGATCTGTTCCAGGGCCAGCAGCGCGTTCTGCGGGGAGACCTGCTGGAGGCGGATCCCGGCCGCCCGCTCCTGGGCCTCGGCGTCGCTGTCGCCGAGTACGAAGGTGACCCCGGGCATGATCTTCAGCTCGTCGGGTTCCCGGCCGTACTTGGCCAGCCGCGCCTTGACGTCGGCGTAGAAGGTGCGGCCCGCCTCCAGGGTGCCGCGCCGGGTGAAGCCCGTACGATGACCGGTTCACCCGCGGGCACCTCGGTCAGATCGGTGTCGGCGGTGAAGTCCGGCGGCAGGTGGACGAGTCCGTGCCGGTCGGCGAAGTGGGCCAACTCGACTTGTTCCGGCTCGGGTTCGGCTTCGAGGTGGCCGATGGTGAGATCGAACACGGGGCGTGCCTTCAGCCGGAACACAACGTGGACCGGGCCCCTCAGCGCCGGTCCGCCTCCGCGGTAAGCGCTGTTCGCCGCGCGTTGTCAAGCCTGTCCACACTATGAGCCTTACGTCTCAGTTCAGTTGACGGACCACCGGATGCCTGTTCCACTTGGGCCATGCATTCGCAGCAGTGGCTGGTCAAGCGCTCCCACATCGACTTCGGTCGCGTGTGGTCCTCCTCCTGTTGAGCTGACCCCCTGCGTCTCCCCGCGTCTTGGCCTCGCGCCGTTTCCGGCGTCTGAGCATTTCTCCCTGCGTGCCTTCAAACACAACGCCGCTCTCCCCTCCCCTCGTTCCGCCGTCCTTCCTCGCCCCGGCCACGGGGTCGCCGTGTGCTGCCCTGCCGCGGTCGCGCCCGCTCACGGCCGACGACTCCGGAGAACCGCCTCATGCCCCGTCCCCGGCGGCGCCGGCCGCTGCCTTCGCGTTGATCACCGTCGCCGCTCTCGCCCTCACCGTGTGCGGTTCCGGCCATCCGGCGTCCGCACCGGCCGACGCCGCCGGGGACGGGGCCGCCAGGGGAAAGGTGCCGACGACCGATGTCGTCTCGTCGGTGCGCAAGGACGAGGCCGCGGCGAAGCTGCTGCCCGCCGGCGTCCGCTTGGCCGGGACCCTCGACATCGCCGCCGCCGTCAGCAACCCGCCCGGCGCCACCTACCTCGCGGACGGGAGGACGGTGGCCGGTACGGACATCGACTTCGCGGACGCGGTGGCCAGGAAGCTCGGGCTGAGGTTCACCCGCGAGGTGGCCCTGAAGGCGGACGGCACCTACGACCGGATCCTGAAGAAGTGGGGCATCGGCGCTTCGGCGATCAGGACCTCGCAGATCTCGCCGCCCGAGATCAAGTGATCCGGGCCGGGCGTCCGGCTCAGCAGCTGCAGTCGCAGCAGTCGCACCCATCGCAGCAGTCCCCGCAGTTGCTGCAGCAGTCGCACGCATCGCAGCAGTCCCCACAGTCGCATTGGTTGCAGAGTCCCTCGCGGCGCTGATGGCTCCACGGGTCGTCGAACGTGCCGCAGCACATCTGGCAGGTGCAGGCCAGCCCCGCCCACACCAGGCAGCCCGCGATCAGACCACGCCGGTCGCGCGGCGGCTCGGGCGGGGGCTGCGGCGGGCCCGCCGGGCCGCCGGGGCTCGGTGCGTACGGATTGCCCGGCGGCGGCCCGAAGGACCCGGTCTGCCGGGAGTCCGACGGGGCGCCGGCTCCGTCCAGCAGCACGCCGCCCGCCTGGTGCGAGCACGAGGTGGTGCCGAAGGCCCGGTCCACCGACTGGCGCAGCTCGTGCGCCAGCAGCACATGGGCCAGCTTGCCGTCGGTGAATTCCGCGTCACGCAGCGCCAGCCGTACGCCGTGCAGCGCGTCGTCGCACAGCCGCCGGGCCTCCGTCCGCGAGGTGCCGGTCGCGGTGAGCGGGTTCCAGGCGCCCGACGCGGCGTCAGTTTCCTGGTCCTCCACGGCGTCCAGCAGATGGGCCAGGCGCCCGAAGAGGCGGCCGGCCTCGGCGAGCGGCGCCGCGTTCTGCGGCCTGCCGGCGAGCACCGCGGTGTGCGCGAAGGCGGCTGCGGTGGCGGTCTCTGTGGGTTCGGTGACCGTGAGCAGCGGGGTGCCGGGCCCGGCGATCAGCTCGATGCCGGTCTGCCGGTCGACGGCGTCCACGAGCAGCGCCGTGTCGAAGCCGAGCTGTGCGCCGGTGCGCGCGCCGGCCCGGTCCCAGCCCGCGGCAACCCTGCGCGCGGCGGCGGCGACCGGGCGGCGCCTCAACAGGCCGTCCCCGTCCGCGACGTGGTCCCGGACCTTCGCCGAGGCCAGTACCAGGGAGACGGCAGCGGCCAGCCTGGCTCCCTCGCCGCGGGCGACCGGGGCGGTCCGCATGGCGCGCAGCGGGCAGGGCCCCGCCGTGCGGCGCCATCCGGTGGTGCGCTCGGACTGAGCCTCCGTCAGAACAGAAACAATCAGACCGTCATAGTTCGTAACGATCCGGGCGAATTGCCCGTGATCGGAGCGAAGTGCGAGGCAGAGCCCGCAGAGATGGGCCATCCATTCGGTCCTGAGCCCCTCGGACAACCGATGGGCACAGGGCCTGACTATTCCGAACACGACGATCCCCCGAGAGTCGTTCACCTTCGCGCCGGGCTCGTACGGCTGCGCGAGGTGCATCGTACCGAGCGCCCCGTTCACCCGTACGTCCCCCACATCACCCGTACGGCCCGGGGCGTCATATTTTCTTTCTTTCAGACTCCTTATGCGGGAGAAACCCTGACGAATCGCCACATCTTCTGTGCCAGTACCGTCACGAATCCCCTGCGCGCCGACTATCCACTTGGCGCACGATCCGCATCATGGACGACCATAGGGAGACGAAAGAGATGCGGAACAAGACGGAACCGCGGTGAGAGGAGGCGTCCATGGGATCGGTGCGCAAGGCGAGTGCCTGGCTGGGCCTCGTGGAGGACAACGACGAGCGGTACTACGACGACGAGTACGCCGAGGGCCCGCAGACCGGGACCGGTCAGGCCTGGGTGACCGACCCCCGGGTGCAGACCGCGTCCGAGGCGGCCGAGGAGACGGGCCGCCGGATCGCCACCGTCACTCCGGACAGTTTCCGGGACGCACGGGCCATCGGAGAGCTCTTCCGGGACGGTGTTCCGGTGATCGTCAACCTCACGACCATGGACCCCACCGACGCGAAGCGTGTCGTGGATTTCGCCGCCGGGCTGATCTTCGGACTGCGCGGCTCGATCGAGCGCGTGGCCACCCGGGTCTTCCTGCTGACCCCGGCCGACACCCAGGTGGTCACCGAGGCCGCCGGCCGGCCTACCGACGGCTTCTTCAACCAGAGCTGAGCAGGGCGCTCGCCGGACGTTTTGGCCTCTAGCGGAACGCGTCGAGACCGGTGAGCGCCTTGCCCAGCACCAGCTGGTGCATCTCCACGGTCCCTTCGTAGGTGAGCACCGACTCCAGATTCGTCGCATGGCGCATCACCGGGTACTCCAGCGAAATCCCGTTGGCGCCGAGGATGGTGCGCGAGGTACGGCAGATGTCGATCGCCTCCCGCACATTATTGAGTTTTCCGAAACTGACCTGCTCCGGGCGGAGCCTGCCCGCGTCCATCCGCCGGCCCAGATGGTGGGCGAGCAGGATGCCCTTGTGCAGTTCCACGGCCATGTCCGCGAGCTTGGCCTGGGTGAGCTGGAAGCCGCCGATCGGCCGGTCGAACTGCTCCCTGGTCCTCGCGTACTCCACGGCCGCCTCGAAGCTGGCGCGGGCCGCGCCCATGGCCCCCCAGACGATCCCGTAGCGGGCGTGGCTGAGGCAGCCGAGCGGGCCGCGCAGACCGGTGACGCCCGGGAGCACCGCGTCGGCGGGCAGCCGCACCTCGTCGAGCACCAGCTCACTGGTGACCGAGGCGCGCAGCGACCACTTGTGCTTGATCTCGGGCGCCGAGAAGCCCGGGGTGTCGGTCGGCACGGCGAATCCGCGGATTCCGTCGTCGGTCTGCGCCCAGACGACGGCGACCCCGGCGACCGAGCCGTTGGTGATCCACATCTTGCGGCCGGTGAGCACCCAGTCCCCGCCGTCGCGCTTGGCGAAGGTGCGCATCCCGGCCGGGTCGGAGCCGTGGTCCGGTTCGGTGAGGCCGAAGCAGCCGATGATCTCGCCGGCCGCCATGCCCGGCAGCCAGCGCCGGCGCTGCTCCTCGGAGCCGAAGCGGTGGATGGCGTACATGGCGAGCGATCCCTGCACGGAGACCAGGGAGCGGATCCCCGAGTCCGCCGCTTCGAGCTCCAGGCAGGCCAGTCCGTACTGGACGGCGGTGGCGCCCGCGCAGCCGTATCCCTGGAGGGACATGCCGAGCGCGCCGAGCGAACCGAGCTCGCGGGCCAGCTCGCGGATGCCGGGCAGCTCGCCGTTCTCGTACCACTCGGCGATGTGCGGCAGGACGCGGTCGGCGGCCCAGTCGCGTACGGTCCCGCGGATCGCGAGGTCCTCGGCGCTGAGCAGATCGTCGATGCCGATCGGGTCGGCGGGGTCGAACGGTGGGAGCTTCGAGGACTCGGTGGTGGACATGAGGATGCCTCCGACGGCTCGCGCGATGCTAAAACTAGCAGTGTTAGTTATGGCCTCGCACCGACGTTACGGCTCAGTGTGCCGCCCGTCCAGAGCCGGTCGCCTCGGCGGGTCGGCGCCGGGCCGGCCGCGGCAGGGGCTGCTGCGCACGGCCCGGGGCGGGGGTCTCGTGCGCGGTGCGGTGTTCGCGCACCGCGCTCGCGTCGGACTGGCCGGGGTCGTCGGGCACCGGCGCGGGGCAGTCCATCGCCCGCGGCAGCCGCAGCGCGGCGAGCGCGCCGACCAGCAGCAGAGCGGCGCTGACCAGCAGCGTGACATGCAGTCCCGTGATGAAGGAGTGGCGCGCCGTGGAGCGCAGCACCGCACCCAGCGGACCGCCCAGCCGGTCCGCCACCTGGTAGGCCTCGCCCAGAGAATGGGCGGCGGCCGCGCGGGCCCCGGCCGGGACACCCGCTTCGGAAAGCTTCGAGAGCCCGGGGGCGTAGGCGGCGTTCATGACACTGCCGAGCAGGGCGATCCCCATGCCCGCGCCCAGCTGGTACGAGGTCTCGCCGATCGCCGCCGCCCCGCCCGCCTGGTCGGCGGGGGCCTCGCTGAGCATGGATTCGTACGCCCCGAAGAGCGTGGTCTGGAGCCCGAAGCCGAGGGCGACGAAGGCCGCCGTCAGCAGTGCGGGCCGGTCGTGCTGTCCCATCGCGGTCAGGATCAGCACCGAGACGGCCGTGAGCACGAAGCCCCAGCCGACCATCCGGCGCGGTCCGACGCGGCGCAGGGTGTACGAGCCGGTGGCGCCCGCGGCCATGGCGGCGAAGGTGAGCGGCAGCAGCCGCAGACCGGTCTGGAGCGGGCTCAGGCCGAGGACGAGCTGGAGGTACTGCACGGCTATGAGCTCGAGACCGACCAGGGCCAGCATGGCGAGGATGATGCAGCCCACCGCGGTGGAGAAGGCGGGCCTGGCGAACAGCCCGATGTCGATCAGCGGATGCGGACGCCGCTTCTGACGGCGCACGAACACGATGAGCAGCACCGCACCGATCAGCAGCGGGACGAGCGTGGCCGGGCTCAGCACCTCACCGGCGCCCGCCCGCTTCACCCCGAGGACCATCCCGAGCACTCCGGCCGCGGCCATCAGCGCGCCCAGCACGTCCCACGGGCCGTCGTGGCTGCCGCGCGACTCGGGCAGGAGCAGCCGTCCGACCGGCAGGACCAGCGCCATCAGCGGGACATTGATCAGGAAGACCGAACCCCACCAGAAGTGCTCGACGAGGAAGCCGCCGATGACCGGACCGGTGGCGGCGCCCACGGCGGCGACCGCGGTCCAGACGCCGATCGCCACGGCCCGTTCACGCCGGTCGGGGAAGACCTGCCGGAGGATCGACAGCGTCGCCGGCATGATCATGGCGCCGCCGACCCCGAGCAGGGCACGCGCCGCGATGAGCACGCCGGGGCTGCCGGCCAGCGCGGCGATCGCGGAGGCGACACCGAAGAGGGCGTAGCCGAGCAGCAGCACGCGGCGGCGGCCGACCCGGTCCCCGAGGGTGCCGAAGAGAATCAGCAGCGAGGCACAGACCAGCGGATAGGCGTCGACGATCCAGAGCAGACCGACCGCGCTGGGCCGCAGGTCCTCGGTGACGGCGGGTACAGCGACGTGGAGCACGGTCGCGTCGAGTGCCACGAGCAGGAGGCTGAGGCAGAGGACGACGAGGACGACCCATCGATTGGCACCGTCGGCTGCTGAGCGCAGCCGGATTCGGGCTGTGGTCGTCCCGGACATGCATGTACCTCCCAAAAGGTCCCTCGCGCTCGGCGGGCCAACCGGGGACGCGGCGGTTCGCCGCTCCTCATGGCCCGGCATCGACGGGCGAGTGATCCGTCAGCGTACGCGAGTTCGGAGCCCTCCCACGTGGTCCACCTCATACCCGGTCGGACCACGGGGTGTGGCGTACGCCACGCCGACCCGCCGCCCGGACCTGCGGGGACGCGCTCCGCACCCGGCACAGGACGGTACTCGGCCGCCCCCGCGCGGCACCCGCCGGGCCCGCGCCGAAAGCGGCCGGTGACCGGACCGGCACCGTCCGTTCCACCTCCTGCCGGGCCCGGATAAATTCATACCGGCACCTCCTGCGCTTTTCCGCCCGCTCCCAAACACCCTTCCGAAATGCGTGCGAAATCAATAGCGTGAAGGCGCTTCGAGATGCTCACGAGGGTCGGGAATTAAGGCCCCGCTGAGACATAGTCCACATCACATCGTCATCACAAAGAGACCGGATCGACCTGGTCCCGCACTAACTCGCTGTAACGTCGATTGGGTGCGTACCGACATCTTTGCCCGGCTGGACCGGGAGCCGGAGCCGCCGAAGATAGAGCCACCGCGGATGAGCCGTCACCGCATCGCGCTCTTCGGCGGGACGTTGGCGTTCTATCTCGCCATCGTCATTGCCGTGCTGGTCTCGTCCTCGCTGGTGACCCTGGACTGGAAGGTCATGCTCTTCCGGCCCTATCAGCAGTGGCCGGAAATCCATGCGTTCCTCGACTACTACATCGTGCTCGGCCAGCGCGGACCCACCGCCACCATGGTCGCCTGCTGGCTCGGCTGGCGCTCCTGGCGGCAGCACACGCTGCGACCGCTGCTGACGCTGGGCGCGGCGCTGCTGCTACTCAATGTGACGGTCGGCGCGGTCAAGATCGGCCTGGGGCGCCTCGGCCCGCACTACGCGACCCAGATCGGCTCCGCGGAACTCTTCGCCGGCGGCGACATATTCCCCTCCGGCCACACCGCCAACGCGGTCGTGACCTGGGGAATCCTCGCCTATCTGGCCACCACCCCGCGAGCCCGGCGCTATCTGTCGGCCATGTCGGCCATCGTCTCGCTCGGCGTCGGCCTCACCACCGTCTATCTCGGTACGCACTGGCTCAGCGACGTCCTGCTGGGCTGGGCGGCGGGGCTGCTGATCATGCTGGGCCTGCCCTGGGTCGAGCCGCTGATCACCCGGGCGGAGGCCTGGATCTTCGCCCAGCGCGACAACCTGCGGGGATTCGGCCGCCCCGTTCCCTCCATGCCCGTCGCGGCCGGCGGCCCCAGGGCCGCGCTGCGGCCGCGGCCGGACGGCGGCGACACCCCGGCGCTGGAGCCGGCCGTCGCGGCGGCCGCGGGCGGCACCGCCACCCGCTCGCGCGCGCACGCCTCGCATCCGGCGCATGTGGTGCGCTCGGAGCGGACTCCGGTCACCCCGGCCGGCAGCCGGCGGCCGCCGCACGCCGACCGCACACCGCGCGGCGGCACGAGCCCCGCCCGCCCGGTGGCCGGCGGCTGAGACCCCGGCGATCACGGGGCCGGTACGCACAGCCGCTCCCCCGGACATGAGTGAAGGCCCCGACTCCGGTCGGGGCCTTCACTCATGTCCGGGGCCGGACGCCCGGATCGCGGTCGCGGGAGTCTCAGCCCACCCAGCAGCGGGTGACGACGGCGGCGTCGACCTCGAAGTTGATCCGTCCGCTCCGGAACTCCATGGTGATGATCGCGCCCGGCGGCAGGGATCTGACGGTGCTCCAGCCACGGCTGCGGGCCCGCCGTTCGGCGGCGTCGGCGGCGAGGCCGACGTACTCACCCGGCGCGTCGTCGGGCTGGACAGGAGGGGTCGGTATGGGTGCCATGCCCCTCACCGTAGGCGGCCGCGGGCGACGGCGGAAGCCGGGGCGCCCGCGGCCGCCGGGCATCCTCACGTTCCCCGCCGGTCACACTTCTGTCACAGGATCACGACACGCCTGCCGTATGAATCACGCCACTCGAACACGCCCCAGGGGACCGGACACACAGTAATCACACAAGCCGGAAAGCGATCACGCGGAAGGCCCGGAATCGGAATGGAATATCCCGTGCCGAGCGGATGGAATTCCCTTGCCGAATAACCTGCGTAAATGAGCAGGTCGCCAGGAATTCACGCTTCCTTATGGCAGCCTTATCCTCTGGTCACAATATCCGCGATGCGGTACGGGGACGGCCGTCGGCTGTCACTGGTATAGCGGGCGACCCCGGCCGTCCGTATGGCGTTGTCGCAGGCGGGGCTCACTCCAGGGCCCTGGTCAGCCGGTCCCTGGATGCCCTGATCGCGTCCTGGAGCTCCGGTGGTTCGACCACCTCGAAGTCGAATCCCAGCATCATCACGTGGATGACCAGCACGTCCAGGGTGGCCGCCCCGGTGCGCAGCAGACAGGTGTCGGCGTCGACCGCCTCCAGCACCCCGGACGAGGGCGAGATCCGCTCGGCCGCGCGCTCGATCCCCGCCTTCAGCCGGACCACCGCCCGCGTCGGGTACACGGACGTGGAGATCCCTTTCGAGACATAGGCCGCCAGATCCTCCGCAGGTGCGTCACGCGGGGTGAACCTCGGGCCGTGCGGCGGTGTGGGGGTGATCCGGTCGGCCCGGAACGTACGCCAGTCCGCGCGGTCCAGGTCCCAGGCGACGAGGTACCAGCGGCGCTCGGTGCACACCAGCCGGTGCGGTTCGACGGTCCGCCGCGAGACGGAGCCGGAGTGGTCCCGGTACTCGAAGCGCAGCCGTTCGGCGTCCCGGCAGGCCCCGGCGAGTTCGGTCAGGACACCCGCGTCGGCGACCGACGCGACGGGCCCGCGGAGCAACGGCACGGTGAAGGTGTTCAGCGCGTTCACCCGGCGCCGGAGCCGGTCCGGCAGCACCTGCTCCAGCTTGGCCAGGGCGCGTACGGAGGTCTCGCCGATGCCCTCGACGCCGTTGCCCGCCGCGATGCGCAGGCCGACCGCGACGGCGACGGCCTCCTCGTCGTCCAGGAGCAGCGGCGGCAGCTGGGCACCGGCGCCGAGCTGGTACCCGCCGCCGGTGCCGGGACTGGCGTTGACCGGGTAGCCCAGTTCGCGCAGCTTGTCGACGTCGCGCCGGACGGTCCGCGGGGTGACGCCGAGCCGGTCGGCGAGATCGGCTCCGGACCAGTCGCGGTGTGCCTGGAGCAGTGAGAGCAGACGCAGCAGTCGTGCCGAGGTCTCCAACATGGGGCGAGTCTGCCAGGGCTTGCGGACAGCCTGTGTCCGCAAGCCCTGCACCGGACAGGCTCTAAGGTGCCGGTTCGAGCCGTACGCAGAGGTCGTTGTCGGTGGAGTAGCAGGGAGTGGCCCGGACACCCTCCCCCGCGCTGCGGCCCGGGTAGACGAAGATCTTCTTGCGGTCCCAGACGTCGTCGAGGATGCGGGAGATCCGTACGCCGCCGGCCGGCTCGCCCTCCGCCGCCCCGGGGACCAGCCAGAGCGTCCACAGCTGCTGTGCGGTGACGGAGCCGTCGGCCAGCCGGTCGAACGGGAGCGTGAAGGCGAAGGTGCCTTCCTGCCCGGTGACCGGCACCCGCAGGACCCGGCCGTCGGCACCGGGCAGCCGTGCCTCGACGCGGGCGTCGGTGCCGAGGCCGGTCCCGTACAGCGTGCCCTCGACGGTCATCCCGGCCCCGTCGAAGGTCACCGGTCCGGCCTCGGCGTGCGGTGCGCGCAGCCAGCAGCGGACGGCGAGCCGGCCGTCGAGGGTCGGGTACGGGATGCGGACCGCGATCGGCCCGCTCGCCGGTGCGCGGTCGACGAGCAGGCGCAGGTCCCTGATCCCGGGCTCGACGGCCACCGCCCCGTCGTCGTCCCCGCCCGGCTCCCGCAGATACACGTCCCAGCGGCCCTCGGCGGACCGCGTGGTCCCCGGCAGCACCGCGCGCAGCCGTCCGTCGCGCAGCGGGCTCAGCGACAGCCGTACGGCCCCGGCGTCGCGGTCCGGGCTCTTGGCGCCACGGAGCCGGAGCAGCAGTTCGGGCGCCTCCTCGTCCTCGCGGCGGAGGTCGAGATCGAAGGTGATCCCGCCGTCGGGTCCCACGGTGCAGTCGGCCCGTGGCGTCCTTCGCACTGCGGAGGCGGTCATGCGGTCTTCCCCTTGCGGATCGCGGCGGCTGCCTTGTAGCGCAGGGCGTACGCCCCGTCCAGCACAGCGCCCCGGGCGCGGTGCAGCGTGGTGCTCATCGCGCCGTGCGAGCGGTCGCGCGGGCCGCGCGAGGCGAGTTCGGTGAAGAGCCGTTCATGACGTTCGGCGATCCGCGACGGATCGAAGCGCTGCGAGGCGGCCAGTGCGGCGAGCCCCGCGCGGTGCCGTGCGTCGTCGTCCTGGATCAGTGCGAGCAGGGCGTCGGCCACCGCCGCCGTGTCACCGACGGGCACCAGTCGTCCGTCGGTGCCGTCGTCGATGATCTCGCGGGGGCCGTGCGGGCAGTCGGTGGCGACGACGGGCAGTCCGCAGCGCATCGCCTCGACGATGGTCATGCCGAAGGACTCGCGGTCCGAAGTGACCGCGGCGATCGACCCCTTGGGCCACTCGGCCTCCAGCGGATTGACCGGCCCCATCAGGAACACGTGGTCGTGCAGCCCGAGTTCGCCGATGAGCGTGAGCAGCGCCTGTCGTTCGTTCCCGGTCGCGTCGCCGCCGCCGTAGATGCGCAGCCGCCAGTCCGGGCGGACCGCAACCACGTCGGCGAACGCCCGGACGAGCAGGTCGTACCGCTTGACCTTGTGCAGCCGGCCCGCGGCGATCACCCACTTGTGGTCGCCGTCGGCGGGCGGGACCGTCGGCGCGGGCACGCTGTTGGCAATGGCCTCGATCCGTACGCCGGGCAGTTTGAACCCGGTCCGGTAGGCGTGGGCGTCGGCCTCGGTGACGGTGGTGATCGCGTCGAGCAGGGTGTAGCGGTGCGCGATCTCGCGGCGGAGCCGGTAGCCGTGGCTGTCGAGGGTGAGGTGCTCCTGCCCGATCCGGACCGGGCCGCGGCGGGCCTGCCTGCTGATGTGCACATTGAGCCCCGGCCGGGTCCCGACCACGACGTCCGCCTCCAGGGAGCGCAGATGGTCCGCCACCCGTGCGTCGCTCAGCCTGCTGTACTGCCGGTACCGGCTGTCGCCGCGCGGGAACACGGTCGCGGGACGGGCGTATTCGGCCGCGTCGCCGTCGTACGTCGGGCTCTTCTTCCGCAGGTCGACGAGGTGGCTCATGCGCACCCCTTCGGGGGCGCCCAGCGCGGGGACGTCGCGGTGCCGGAAGACCGACACGATCTCGACGTCATGGTGCCCGGCCAGCTCTCCGGCGAGATTGAACGTCGTGCGGATCGTGCCCCCGACTCCGTAGGCGTTGTGGAGCAGGAAAGAAATGTGCATGAAACGCCATATCTCCCGGTTCGGCTGATCAGCGGCAGGCTGCACTTGGCATGACGGCACGGGCCCGCCGACGGTTCACTCCACGTAGGGGCGAAATTCGGTCAACTGTAAACTCGCCCGGTTTCCCACTTTGTCGATGTATCAGTGCACCGGTGCGTGATCGAGTCGACCACATCGCGCCCCGCCAGATCGGGACAAACAACCACCGATCGGTCGTCGGGATCCTGAGATTCACCCTCTGCGCCGGTTGGTTCGATTACGTTCCCTTTCTCGCGTGACCCCGGCCGCGGCTCGCCCGTTGTCATTTCCATGAGCCGGGAA
The DNA here is from genome assembly GCF_900119365.1 of Streptomyces atratus. GTDB lineage: Bacteria > Actinomycetota > Actinomycetes > Streptomycetales > Streptomycetaceae > Streptomyces > Streptomyces atratus_B. Next base: position 39,263 of record NZ_FPJO01000003.1, on the reverse strand, counting down.
CCGCCCGGCGCACGTACCGAGTTCGAGGAGCCACCCGTGCCGCGCATGCTCGACGTCAGCGAGGACGTACGCGCCGAGATCGGCGACGCCGAAGCCGACCGGCTGCTCGTCGGCGACAACGCCCCGGGCAGTTACGACTGCACTTCCTGCCGCACCCCCGGCCACTCCGAGCAGGAACGCACCAGCACGGTGCTCTTCGTCGGCGACGAGACCGCCGTCCTCGCCTTCGCCCATGCGACGTGCATCCCCTCGCAGGTCGTCCAGGTCGCGGAGGAGCAGCTGCAGGGCGCCGTACGCAGCATCACCGGCGACGACGGCTCCGGCGGCGCGGCGCAGCCGCAGGGCCCGTCCACCGAGCAGGCCGTCCTCGGGATCACCAGCGGCCTCGTCCTGATCGACGACGAGCTCCACCCGGCCCTCGTCGTCGAGCCGACCGGTGCCATCGCCCGTCCGGGCACGGACGGCAGCCGGGGCGACGAATTCCTCCAGCTGCTGCTGGAGCAGGGCTTCCATCCCGTCCACCGGATGGACCAGGTGCCCGCCGTGCTGCACGGCTGGTCGATCCTGCTCGCCATGGGCCAGCTGCACGCCGTGCTCCAGCCGGGCACCGGCGGCGGCGCACCGGTCGCCTGGTGGCAGGCGCACGCACCGCTCCAGGTCACTGAGGGCTGGCGGACCGCGGCCAACAAGTCCCAGACCGTTCTCGTCTTCGCCGCCCCGGCCGGGTCGATCGGCCAGCAGCCCCGCGAGGACCTGCTGCGCGACGCCCTGGACCGGGCCGCGGCCGCAGGGCTCCTGGTCGCCGCCGCGATGCCGCTGGCCGGTACCTGATCATGACGGCCGGCCCCTCGCACCGGCGGCGAACAGCTATTTCTCCGCCGCGCCCGCATCCGACGGACACTGGGGTCGTTGGCACATACGTGCACTCATACGACTCCTCCCACCAGCGCCCGAGCCCGATCCCTTCCATGCGCCCCTCGCAGGACCCCTCGGGCGGTCCGTCCCACACCCCGATCTACGACGCGCTGTACTGCGAGTACCGCCGTTCGTTCCGGGCGCTGCCGGGTGATCGGAGCGGCGAGGAGAATCTCGGCTTCGTGGCCTTCGGCGCCGGGCTCTTCGGCAGCCGTCTCCCGCTGAGCGGCCATTCCGGCCACTCCGCCGGTTTCTCCACCGGTCTCGCCGTCACGGGCGGGGCCACCGGACACAGCAGCGGTACCGACAGTGGCGCCGACAGTGGCACCGGCACACACACCGGCGGTTCCGGTTCCTGGCAGCGGGTGGGCCGACACTCCGGGCGCACACAGCCGGCGGCCCTGCCCCCGGGCTCGCGCGGAGCCTGAGCGTACGACTGAGCCCCGGTCGTCTCGGATGCGAGACGGTCCGGGGCTCTGTCGTACGCCCTTGCCGGTTACTTGTTGCGGCCGCGCTTCTCGCGGACCCGCACCGAGATATGGATCGGGGTGCCCTCGAAGCCGAACTCCTCACGCAGCCGGCGCTCGACGAACCGCCGGTAGCCGTGCTCCAGGAAGCCCGAGGCGAACAGCACGAAGCGCGGCGGCTTGGTGCCGGCCTGGGTGCCGAAGAGGATCCGGGGCTGCTTGCCACCGCGGACGGGGTGCGGGTGGGAGGCGACGATCTCGCCGAGGAAGGCGTTCAGCCGGCCGGTGGGGACGCGGGTCTCCCAGCTGGCGAGGGCGGTCTCGATCGCCGGGACGAGCTTCTCCATGTGTCGGCCGGTGACGGCCGAGACATTGACCCGCGGTGCCCACGCGATCTGCGCGAGCTCCGTCTCGATCTCGCGCTCCAGGTAGTAGCGGCGCTCCTCGTCGAGCTTGTCCCACTTGTTGTACGCGATCACCAGGGCACGCCCGGCCTCCACGGCCATGGTGATGATGCGCTGGTCCTGGACGCTGATGGACTCGCCGGCGTCGATCAGGACGACGGCGACCTCGGCCTTCTCCACGGCGGCGGCGGTGCGCAGCGAGGCGTAGTAGTCCGCACCTTCCTGGAGGTGGACGCGGCGGCGGATGCCGGCCGTGTCGATGAACTTCCAGGTGATGCCGCCGAGCTCGATCAGCTCGTCGACCGGGTCGCGGGTGGTGCCGGCGAGCTCGTTGACGACGACGCGGTCCTCGTTCGCCACCTTGTTCAGCAGCGAGGACTTGCCGACGTTCGGACGGCCGATGAGCGCGATTCGGCGCGGGCCGCCGATCGCGGTGCCGAAGCGCTGGGCCGGGGCCTCGGGAAGCGCTTCGAGCACGGCGTCGAGCAGGTCGCCGGTGCCGCGGCCGTGCAGCGAGGAGACCGGGTGCGGCTCGCCGAGACCCAGCGACCACAGCGCGGTGGCGTCCGCCTCGCCGCTCTGTCCGTCGACCTTGTTGGCGCACAGCACGACCGGCTTGCCGGCCCGGCGCAGCAGCTTGACGACGGCTTCGTCGGTGTCGGTCGCGCCGACCGTCGAGTCGACCACGAAGACGACCGCGTCGGACGCCTCGATCGCGTACTCGGCCTGGGCGGCGACGGAGGCGTCGATGCCCAGCACGTCCTGCTCCCAGCCGCCGGTGTCGACGACCTTGAAGCGGCGGCCCGCCCACTCGGCCTCGTAGGTGACGCGGTCGCGAGTGACGCCGGGCTTGTCCTCGACGACCGCCTCGCGGCGGCCGATGATCCGGTTCACCAGCGTCGACTTGCCGACATTGGGGCGGCCGACGACGGCGAGCACGGGCAGCGGGCCGTGTCCGGCCTCGTCGATCGCGCCCTCGACCTCTTCGAGGTCGAAGCCCTCCTCCGCGGCGAGCTCCATGAACTCCGCGTACTCGGCGTCGCCAAGCGCTCCGTGCTCGTGGTCCGAGCCGTCGGAGTGAATCTGGTCGTTCATGAAGTCCGTTCCTCTTTGCATCATCATCGATGGGCCACGACTGCGCGGCCCACTACTCAAGTCTTACCTAGCGCCCGGTGAAACGCCTGGCCTCGTCCAGATGGGCGGTCAGCCGCGCCTGGATCCGTACCGTCGCCTCGTCCAGCGCCTTGCGCGTACGACGCCCGCTGCCGCCCACCCGTCGCCCACCACCGCCCTTGTCCGAGCTGCGCGCCCCCTCTTGCGCCTCGAAGGCATCACCGAAGACGACGTCGACCCGGCTGCGCAACGGGGGCAGTGCCGATATCAACCGTCCGCGGCGCTCGGTGCTTCCCAGGACGGCCACGGGCACGATCGGCGCGCCGCTGCGTACCGCGAAGTACGCGAGCCCGGCACGCAGGGAGGCGAAGTCGCCCTCGCCCCTGGTGCCCTCGGGAAAGATGCCGAGCGCCCCGCCTTTCTCCAGCACGCCGAGGGCGTGGGTGATGGCGGTGCGGTCGGCGGTCGTACGGTCCACCTTCAGTTGCCCGATTCCGCGCAGGAACGGGTCGAGCGGGCCGACGAACGCCTCTTTCTTGATCAGGAAGTGGACGGGCCGGGGCGCGGTGCCCATCAGCATCGGACCGTCGATGTTGTGCGAGTGGTTCACCGCGAGTATGACGGGTCCGGAGGCGGGAACCCGCCACGCACCGAGGACGCGGGGCTTCCACAGCCCATACATCAGCCCGATGCCGATCCCGCGCCCGACCGCCGCACCGCGCGGCGAGGGCGAGCCCGTGGCCTGGGTCACTTCGTGGCCCGCTTCTCCTCGACGAGGGTGACGACACACTCGATGACCTGCTGAAGGGTCAGCTCGGTGGTGTCCACCTCGACCGCGTCGTCCGCCTTGGCGAGTGGGGAGGTCTTGCGGCCGGAGTCGGCCGCGTCCCGCTTGATCAGCGCCTCCTTGGTGGCGGCGAGGTCGGAGCCCTTGACCTCTCCGCTGCGACGGGCGGCACGGGCCTCCGGGGAAGCGGTGAGGAAGATCTTCAGGTCGGCGTCGGGCAGCACGGTGGTGCCGATGTCCCGGCCCTCGACCACTATGCCCCGCTCGGCCGCGGCGGCGATGGTGCGCTGGAGCTCGGTGATCCGGGTGCGCACCTCGGGGACCGCGCTGACGGCGCTGACCTTGGAGGTGACCTCCTGGGTGCGGATCGGGCCCGAGGCGTCCTCGCCGTCGACGGTGATCGTCGGGGCGGCGGGGTCCGTACCGGAGACGATGACCGGCTTGGCGGCCGCGGTCGCCACCTCCATCGCGTCCTGCACGTCGATGCCGTTGTTCAGCATCCACCAGGTGATCGCCCGGTACTGGGCGCCGGTGTCCAGGTAGCTCAGACCGAGCTGCGCGGCGACGGCCTTGGACGTGCTCGACTTGCCGGTGCCGGAGGGCCCGTCGATGGCGACGATCACTGCGGCCGGGGCCGTACGGGTTTCCACGGTGGTGGACACCTTCCTGATACACGGGGTGGGCGGGACGGGGGCGCGTGCGAACCCGCCCCGCACAAGGTTACCGAGTGCCGGAGCGGGTCTCTGCACCCCTGTGGACAACGGCCTCCCGGTCTCTCCGCCCCGGGCCTACTGCCGTATCGACCAGCCCCGCTCGCGCAGCGCCGCGCTCAGTGCGGGGGCCGCGCTCGGCTCGACCATCAGCTGGACCAGGCCGGCCTGCTGTCCGGTGGCGTGCTCGATGCGCACGTCCTCGACGTTGACCCCGGCCCGTCCGGCGTCGGCGAAGATCCCCGCCAGTTCGCCCGGCCGGTCGCTGATGAGCACGGACACCATCTCGTACGCGGTGGGGGCGGTCCCGTGCTTGCCCGGCACCCTGACCCGGCCCGCGTTGCCGCGGCGCAGCACGTCCTCGATGCCCTCGGTGCCCTCGCGGCGCCTGGCGTCGTCGTCGGACTGCAGGCCGCGCAGCGCCCGTACCGTCTCGTCGAGGTCGGCGGCGACCCCGGCCAGCACGTCGGCGACCGGACCGGGGTTGGCTGAGAGGATCTCCACCCACATCCGGGGGTCGGAGGCGGCGATCCGGGTGACGTCCCTGATGCCCTGGCCGCAGAGGCGTACGGCGGTCTCGTCGGCCTCCTCCAGGCGGGCGGCGACCATCGACGAGATCAGCTGCGGGGTGTGGGAGACCAGGGCGACGGCCCGGTCGTGCGCGTCGGCGTCCATGACGACCGGGACGGCACGGCAGAGCGCGACCAGTTCCAGGGCGAGGTTGAGGACCTCGGTGTCGGTGTCACGGGTCGGGGTGAGGACCCAGGGCCGGCCCTCGAACAGATCCGCGGTGGCGGCGAGCGGACCCGACCGCTCCTTGCCGGCCATGGGGTGCGTACCGATGTACGGCGTGAGGTCGAGGCCGAGGGCCTCCAGCTCGCGGCGCGGGCCGCCCTTCACGCTGGCGACGTCCAGGTAGCCGCGGGCGATGCCGTCCCGCAGGGCGGTGGCGAGCACCGAGGCCACATGGGCGGGCGGCACGGCGATGATCGCCAGGTCCACGCGCGCCTCGGGCGCCTCGTCCGTACCGGCGCCCAGCGCGGCGGCGGTGCGGGCCGACTGGGGGTCGTGGTCGACGAGATGGACCTGGATGCCGCGCCCGGCGAGGGCGAGGGCTGCGGAAGTGCCGACGAGGCCCGTTCCGATGACGACGACGGTTCTCACTGGGCGATGTCCTTGCGAAGTGCGGCGGTGGCACCGAGGTACACGTGGGCGATCTCGGACTTGGGAAGGTACGTCTCGACGTGCGCCAGGATGCGCACCACACGGGGCATGGCCCCCGTGATGTCCAGCTCCTGGGCACAGATCAGCGGCACGTCGACGATACCGAGCCCGCGTGCGGCGGCGGCCGGGAAGTCGCTGTGCAGGTCGGGGGTGGCCGTGAACCAGATACTGATCAGATCGTCCGCGACGAGGCTGTTGCGCTCCAGGACGGCGGTGAGCAGGGCGCCGACCCGCTCGTCCATGTGCCCGGCCTCGTCCTGCTCCAGCTGGACGGCTCCGCGGACCGCTCGTACCGCCACGTCGTGCTCCTCGGTTCTTCGTACGTCTCGCGCCTGCTGTCCGCCTGCGTGATCTCTCTGCCCGGTCAGCCTAGAGGGGCGGCGGGGCCGGCGGTCCGGGGTGCTCTGTCCGTGAGACGGGGCGGCACACGGTCACGGCCCGGGGCCCGCCCGGCACTGGTCCGCCGGACGGGCCCCTCGGGCCGCTTGCGCTGTCAGAGTTGCTGCTCCCGGACCAGGTCCTCGATCGAGCGGCCCTCCGGCACCTCCCCCGACGGAGTCAGCTTGTCGACCGCCGTCGGCAGCGACCGGGCGATCTCGTCGGCCGCCTGCTGCGGGGTGACCCCCGCTTCCCGGGCGACCTTCTGCAGGGTCTCGTCCGGCAGCGCCTCACTGATCTGGGCGCCGCTGACCGCCTGGTTCTCACCTGTGCCGACCCAGGACTGCGCCTGGTCGACGAGGCCGGGACCTGGTGAGCATCCCGATCAGCCCTTCGAGCGCGTCGCCGCCGCCGCCCGTTCCGCCCTGGCCGCCGCCGAGCGCGCCCAGCAGCGCGCCGAGGATGTTCCCCGCGCCGCCCGGGCCGCCCGAGCCGCCGCCCAGCAAGCTGCCCAGCAGGCTGCCGAGATCGTTTCCTGCCATGGTTCCGCTTTTCCGGAGAGAGTGATTTATCGACAATGCCGATCAGAGCCCGGCCTTCTGCCACTTGAGCGGGGCGCCTGGGGGCGCTCCCGCAATTCCCGGTGCAACCCGTTTTCGCTCACGTACTCTCGCCGGCATGATCACCCCTGATCCCGAGGCTCTCGTACGCGACCACACGGTCTACTCCTGCGTGATGGGCTCACGCGCCTTCGGGCTCGCCACGGAGGGGAGCGACACCGACCGGCGCGGCGTGTTCCTCGTACCGACCCCGCTGTTCTGGCGGTTCGAGAAGCCGCCGACGCATGTCGAGGGCCCGGCGCAGGAGCAGTTCTCGTGGGAGCTGGAGCGCTTCTGCGAGCTGGCGCTGCGCGCCAACCCCAATGTGCTGGAGTGCCTGTACTCACCGCTGGTGGAGCACGTCGACGCCGCGGGCCGTGAACTCCTCTCCCTGCGCGGCGCGTTCCTCTCCCGGCTGGCCCACCGGACCTTCGTGCGCTACGCGTTGGGCCAGCGCAGGAAGCTGGAGGCGGACGTACGGCTGCACGGGGCGCCGCGCTGGAAGCACGCCATGCACCTGCTGCGGCTGCTGGCCTCCGGCCGGGACCTGCTGCGCACTGGCGAGCTCACGATCGGGGTGGGCGCGGCCCGCGAGGAGCTGCTGGCGGTGAAGCGGGGCGAGGTTCCGTGGGCGGAGATCGAACGCCGGATGAACCGCCTGGCCGAGGAGAACGACGAGGCCGCGAGGGACTCCCCACTCCCCGCGGAGCCGGACCGGGCCAGGGTGGAGGACTTCCTGATCCGCACCCGCCGGGCGTCCGTCTCCTGGCCCGACGCAAGCTGAGCGCCACGTCCGGCGCATTCGCCGCTCCGTAATGGCTCAAGAATCCCAGAGCGCCCCCAGCGACAGCAGATCGCTGCGGTACTCGATCCGCTCCGCCCACTCCTTGGGCCAGGCCCCGGCTCCCAGGTGCGCCCCGGCGAACGCGCCGGTCAGGCAGCCGAGGGAGTCCGAGTCGCCCCGGGTGCAGGCGGCGCGGCGGAGTGCGGTGACGGGGTCCTCGGGGAAGAGGAGGAAGCAGTGCAGGGCCGTGGCCAGGGCCTCCTCCGCGATCCAGCCGTCGCCGGTCAGCTCGCAGGGGTCGGTCTCCGGGGACGGGTCGCGCAGCGCGTCCTGGACGCGGGCCAGGGCGGTGAGGCATTCGTCCCAGCCGCGCTGGATGTACAGCTCGGGCGAGGAGTCGCCCGCGTACCGCCAGAGGTCTCCGAGCCAGCGCGTGAGGTAGCGGCCGCTGTTCTCGTACGCGTACGAACGCAGCTGCCCGATCAGGCCCATCGGCTCCGCCCCCTGCGCCAGCAGGTGCACCGCGCGGGCCGTCAGGTCGGACGCGGCGAGCGCGGTCGGATGGCCGTGGGTGAGGGCCGCCTGCAACTGGGCGGCGCCGGAGCGCTGTTCGTCGCTCAGTCCGGGTACGAGTCCGACCGGCGCGACCCGCATGTTGGCGCCGCAGCCCTTGGAGCCGGTCTGGCTGGCCTCCTGCCAGAGCCGGTCGCTGTCGAGCAGGCGGCAGGCGGTCATGCAGGTGCGGCCGGGGGCGCGGTTGTTGTCGGGCGAGTGGTACCAGTCGACGAACTCCTCGCGCACCGGGCGGGTCAGCCGCAGCGGGGTGAGCAGCCCGCGGTCCATGGCGGTGCGGATGCCCCGCCCCAGGGCCAGTGTCATCTGGGTGTCGTCGGTGACGTGTGCCGGCTTCGGCAGCCGCATCGTGCGCCACGGCCCGCACTTGGCGAGGATCGACGGCACGTTGTTGAACTCGGTCGGGAAGCCCAGGGCGTCGCCGAGCGCGAGCCCGGTCAGCGCGCCGGTGGCGGCCTGCTTGGTGATGGTCCTGGTCACGATCACGTGCTTCTTCCTTCCGGTCTCAGCAGTGGAGGGTGCAGGGCGGTGGCGGCACCCGCCCGGTAGAGCGCGGCAGGCTTTCCCCGCCCGCCGGTGCGGCGCGGCGATCCCTCCACGGCCTGGACGAAGCCGGGCGTGGTGAGGACCTTGCGCCGGAAGTTGGGGCGGTCCAGCTCGACGCCCCAGACCGTCTCGTACACCTGCTGGAGTTCCCCCAGGGTGAATTCGGGCGGGCAGAAGGCGGTGGCCAGACAGCTGTACTCGAGCTTGGCGCCGATCCGGTCGTGCGCGTCGGCGAGGATGCGGTCGTGGTCGAAGGCGAGCGGGCCGAGCGCCCCGGCGTCCCACCACCGGGCGCCGGCCGCGTCGCCGCCGCCGCGCGGCTCGGGCAGGTCGGGCACGAGTGCGGCGTACGCGACGGAGACCACCCGCATCCTGGGGTCGCGGTCCGGGTCGCTGTAGGTGCGCAGCTGTTCCAGGTGGAGGGCGCCCGCGGTGTCCTCCGTCAGTCCGGTCTCCTCGGCGAGCTCCCGGCGGGCGGCGGACTCGGCGGACTCGCGGGGCAGTACGAAGCCGCCGGGCAGCGCCCAGTGCCCCTTGTACGGGTCCTCGCCCCGTTCGACGAGCAGGACGTGCAGCCGGCCACCGCGGACCGTGAAGACGGCCAGGTCGACGGTGACCGCGAAGGGTTCGAAGGCGTGCGGGTCGTAGCCCGCGGGGGCGGCTGTGCTCATCGGTGCTCCGGCAGGGGCGCGGCGAACTTCCAACTGTCGGCGAGCAGCGCGTCGACGGCGGCGACCGCGGTGGCCAGGCGCTCCTCATGGCTTCCGGTGAGCTCGATGAACCGCCTTCCGGTACGGGTGAGCTCGGCCCGGAAGCGGTCGGTCATCCAGGGCCGCAGCTCCTCGCCGTCGCGCAGTCCGTCGTCCTCGAAGGCGACGCCCTCGTGGTCGGTGAGCAGCCACAGGTGGTGGGCGGCCCGGTCGGCGGTCTCCTCGACGAGCGGGTTGCGTCCGCCGATGTACCGCTCGTGCCAGACGGTGGTGGCGAAGGAGTCGGTGTCGCAGAAGAGCACCGGCGACCCGGTGCGCGCGGCCGCCTCCTCCTTGGCGTTCTGGGTCTCGGCGATCAGCGGGAATTCGTCGGTGGTGAAGGCGACGTCCTCCCACTGGGCCCCGGGCCACCGCTCGCGCAGGGCGGCCAGCTTCTGTTCGCTGAACTCCCGCCCGTACTCGGCGACGTATCCGGTCCGCGCCCAGACGCCGCCGCGCCCGCGGTAGTGGCCGGTGAGGGCGCGGGCCATCGTCGTGGTACCGGTGGATTCCGCACCGAGGACGACGATCCGGCGGGCGAGGGCGGCCCGTACGGGCGGCTCCAGGAAGTCCCAGCAGCCGACCGGGTCCTTGCGGACGGCGGTGCCGGAGACCGGGAAGACCGTGCGGTCGGGGTCGACGCAGACGGACTCGGCGCCGAACCGGCGGGCGAGTTCGTCCCCGTACGACTCCGAGGTGAAGACGGCGTCCACCGGCTCGGGCACGGCCCCGGTGAAGACGGCCATGTGCGCGTCCCAGATCACCGGGTCGTGGAGGTCCATCCGGATGTCGTCGACGGCGCCGACGACCCGTACGTCCGGGTGCACCTCCCGCATCCAGGCCACCCGGTCGGCGAGCGGCACGGACTCGACGGAGGCGGCGCAGACCAGGACGGTCAGCCGCTCGCAGCGGTCCCGCGCGGTGCGGACGAGGTGGTGGTGGCCGGCGTGCGGCGGGTAGAACTTGCCGAGGACCAGCCCGTGTCCGTAGCTCTTCATGCCGTCGCCTCCGCCAACTGCGGCCGCTGCCCGGCGAGATCACGCTTCCAGTTGCGCAGGCCGATCAGGCAGAGCGTCAGGAAGCCGACGTACAGCAGCGAGGTCAGATAGAGCTCCTTGTACGCGTACAGCGGGATGTAGACCACATCGGCGGCGATCCAGAGCCACCAGGACTCGACGAGCTTGCGGCACTGTCCGTACGTCGCGGTCAGGGACAGCGCGGTCGTCAGGGCGTCCCAGAAGGGCACGGTCGAGTCGGTGGCGCGGTCGAGCAGGACGGTGAGTGCGAGGGTCCCCACCGCCCCCGCCGCGAGCAGCCAGGTCCATTCGGCGCGCGTGGTGCGCCGCACCGGCAGCTCCGGCGAGCCCGGTCCGCCCCCGTGGGTCCAGGTCCACCAGCCGTACGCGGCGAGGGCGATGAAGACGATCTGGAGGCCGGCGTCGGCGTACAGACCGGACTGGGTGAACAGCAGGATGAAGAAGAGGTTGTTGGCGATGCCGATCGGCCAGTTGGCGAGGTGCTGGCGGGCCACGAGCCATACGCACAGCGCCCCGCTGCCGAAGCCGAGCACCTCGGTCCAGCTGACCGGGGTGTCGAGCACCGTCACCAGGGGTTGTTGCAGGGGATCGAGGAAATCCGCGAGACTCACGCCCGCCTCCTTAATAGTCACTCTGACTATAAAGGTGGAACGGGCGCAGCAAAAGACCCGCGGCCGGTTCCTGTTCGGGATTCGAGAACAGGAACCGGCCGCGGGCCGTGGAGCGGACGGAGGAGGGTTACAGACCGACCTCGCGCATCAGCATGCCCACCTCGGTGTTGGTGAGGCGGCGCAGCCAGCCGGACTTCTGGTCGCCCAGCGGGATCGGCCCGAAGGACGTCCGTACGAGCCGCTCGACCGGGAAGCCGGCCTCGGCCAGCATCCGGCGGACGATGTGCTTGCGGCCCTCGTGGAGGGTCACCTCGACCAGGTAGTTCTTGCCGGTGTTCTCGACGACCCGGAAGTGGTCGGCACGGGCGTACCCGTCCTCCAGCTGGATGCCGTCCTTGAGCCGCTTGCCCAGGTCGCGCGGGAGCGGTCCCTGGATGGCGGCCAGGTAGGTCTTCTTCACCCCGTACTTGGGGTGGGTCAGGCGGTGGGCCAGCTCGCCGTGGTTGGTGAGCATGATGATGCCCTCGGTCTCGGTGTCCAGCCGGCCGACGTGGAAGAGCCGCGTCTCACGGTTGGTGACGTAGTCGCCGAGGCACTGGCGGCCGTCCGGGTCCTCCATCGAGGAGACGACACCGGCGGGCTTGTTCAGCGCGAAGAAGAGGTAGGACTGGGCGGCGACGGTCAGACCGTCGACCTTGATCTCGTCCCGGTTCACATCGACGCGCATGCCCTGCTCAAGGACGATCTCGCCGTTGACCTCGACGCGGGCCTGCTCGATCAGCTCCTCGCACGCTCGGCGCGAGCCCATGCCGGCCCGGGCGAGGACCTTCTGCAGCCGCTCGCCCTCCTGCTCGGCGCCCGGGTGGGTCTTGGGCGTCCTGATGTCGGGCTTGTTCGCGTACCGGTCGCGGTTGCGCTGCTCGATCTTGGCGTCGAGCTCACGCGGACGGGACGGGGCGCCCTGGCGGCGCGGACCACCGCTCCTGCCGCCCTGTGCGGGCTTCGGGCCGCCCTTGGCACCGCCGCGGGCCGCCGCGCCGCGTCCCTTGCGGGGGCCGTCGCCGCCTGTCTCCCCGGTGGAGCCCACGTCGTAGCGGCGCTCCTCGGGCCGGGGCCGGCGGGGACGCTGCTCCTGCTTGCCGTCGCGCCCTGCGCCGGCGCCGGCACCGCGAGGGTTCCGGCTGCCGCCGCTCCTGCCGCCGCCGCTGCCGCTTCCGCTGTTCCTGCCACTGCTTCGCATCAAAATTCCGTCTTGTCGTCTGCGTGGGTATCCGGGGTGTCCGGTGCGTCCGGATCGAACGACGGCACACCCTCTAGCGTCTCAGCCTCGATCGCGTCCGCCTCGGGGAGGAAGGGCGCGAGCTCCGGGAGCTCATCCAGGCCACGCAGGCCCATCCGCTCCAGAAAGTAGTTCGTCGTCCTGTACAGGATCGCACCTGTTTCGGGTTCCGCGCCCGCTTCCCCCACCAGACCCCGCTGGAGCAGGGTCCGCATGACCCCGTCACAGTTCACGCCGCGGACCGCGGAGACCCTGGAGCGGCTGACCGGCTGGCGGTACGCGACCACCGCGAGGGTCTCCAGCGCCGCCTGGGTCAGCCGGGCCTGCTGGCCGTCCAGGACGAAGGCCTCCACGGCCGCCGCGTACTCGGGGCGGGTGTAGAAGCGCCAGCCGCCCGCCACCAGCCGCAGCTCGAAACCGCGGCGCTGCACGGTGTACTCGTCGGCCAGCTCGCGCAGCGCGTCGGCGACGGCCCGGCGGGGCCGCTCCAGCACCTTGGCGAGGTGCTCCTCGGTGGCGGGTTCGTCCACGACCATGAGGACGGCCTCCAGCGCGGGCCCGAGGTCGAGATCCGCGACGGTGGAGCCGGTGCTCTCCTGCTGACTCATGCCTTCACATCCTCCTGGACGTCCTGCGTCTCGGGGTCGAACTCGTCCGTGACGACGGGCCCGGCCCCCTCTCCCCCGGCCCAGCGCACCAGGAGCTCCCCGAGCGCCTCGTCCTGGTCGAGCGCGACGGCCTTCTCCCGGTACAGCTCCAGCAGCGCGAGGAACCGGGCGACGACGGTGAGGGTGTCCGGGGCGTCCTCGGTGAGGGTGCGGAAGCTGGCCTCCCCCGCCTCCCGCAGCCGCGCCACCACGATCTCGGCCTGTTCCCGCACGCTGACCAGCGGGGCGTGGATGTGGTCGACGTACACCTGCGGCTCGGCCTTCGGCTGCATCGCCTTCACGGCCAGCGCGGCGAAGCCCTCCGCCCCGATGCTGATCACGACCTCGGGCAGCAGCTCGGCGTGGTGCGGCTCCAGCCCCACGGTCCGCGGGAACCGCCGCCCCTCCGACACCAGCCGGTCGCTGAGGATCTCCGCGATGCGCTTGTACGCGCGGTACTGGAGCAGCCGGGCGAAGAGCAGGTCCCGCGCTTCGAGCAGCGCCAGATCCGCCTCGTCCTCCACCTCGGCGGCGGGCAGCAGCCGGGCCGCCTTCAGGTCGAGCAGGGTCGCGGCGACGACGAGGAACTCGGTGGTCTGGTCCAGGTCCCAGTCCGGCCCCATGGCGCGGATGTGCGCCATGAACTCGTCGGTGACCTTCGACAGCGCGACTTCGGTCACATCCAGCTTGTGCTTGGCGATGAGCTGGAGGAGCAGGTCGAACGGCCCCTCGAAGTTCGCCAGCCGGACGGTGAACCGCCCGTCGGAGGGCTCGGAGAGCCCGGCGGGCCCGGGCGCCGCGACAGGCGCCCCGTCGGGCGCTTCCACGGGCGCTTCGCCCGGCGCCTCGACGGGCGGCGGGGCAGGGGCCTTTGCGTCGGCGCCCCCGCCGTCCGTCGGCTCCGGCTGCCCGGACCGGCCGCCCGGACCGCGCCCCAGGGGGCGGCGGGGGGTGCGGGCGGGCTCGTCGGTCGTCGGCATGAAGGTCCAGGGGCAGCGGGATACGGGCGGCGGGCCGAGGCCCGTACGGGAGGGGCCGGGCCGCTCCTTCGGCGGTCGCCCACCGGGCAGGCTACCGGCGCCTCGCCCGTCAGCGGCCGCGCAGCCGCCGTACGAGGATGCTCGCGTCGCCCCGCGACTCCAGATCCGCGAGCACCACCGCGACCGCCTCACGGACGATCCGTCCACGGTCGACCGCGAGCCCGTGCTCCCCGCGCAGTACGAGGCGGGCGTGTTCGAGGTCCATCAGTTCCTCGGCCGAGACGTAGACGGTGATCTTCTCGTCGTGGCGCTCGCGGCCGCTGGGCCGCCGGTTCGCCCCGCGCCCGGCTCCGCGCCCGCGCTGCTGCTGGACTGCGGGGGCGGGGACCGCCTCCTGCGCGGCGGGTGAGGCGGCCGCCGGTGCGAGCTGCTGGGGCCTGCGGCCCGCCTGCGCGGCCATCGCGACCCGGTCGCCGCCGCGGGTGCGCGATTCCGCCGCGTCGGCGTCGGCCGCGGAGTGCTCCTCGCGCGAGGAGCCTTCGGTGGCCTGCGCCGGGTCCGCCCCGGCTCCGTCCGCCCCGGAATCGCTCTCGCCGGCCGGACCGGGCACCCGGGCCTCACCGTTCGCCTTGCGCCGCCGGTCGGCCGGGGACGAGGCCTGGAGCCCCATTCCTCCGGTGGTACGGAACAGTTCGTCGGCCCCGGGCAGACTCACTCGGCGTGACACCGGGCGAGCACCTCCCTGGCGAGCTGGCGATAGGCGGCGGCACCGACCGAGTTGGAGGCGTACGTGGTGATGGGTTCACCGGCGACCGTGGTCTCCGGGAAGCGCACGGTGCGCCCGATGACCGTGTGGTAGACGTGGTCGTCGAATGCCTCGACGACGCGCGCGAGGACCTCACGGCTGTGCACCGTACGGGAGTCGTACATGGTGGCGAGGATGCCGTCGAGCTCCAGATCGGGGTTGAGGCGCTCCTGGACCTTCTCGATGGTCTCGGTGAGCAACGCCACACCACGCAGCGCGAAGAACTCGCACTCGAGCGGCACTATGACCTTGTGGGCAGCCGTGAGGGCGTTCACGGTGAGCAGGCCGAGCGAGGGCTGACAGTCGATCACGATGTAGTCGTAGTCGGACATCAGCGGCTTCAGGGCACGCTGCAGCGTGGACTCCCGGGCCACCTCGCTCACCAGCTGCACCTCGGCGGCCGACAGGTCGATGTTGCTGGGCAGCAGGTCCATGTTCGGGACCGCGGTCTTCAGCAGCACCTCGTCGGCCGACATGCCCCGCTCCATGAGCAGGTTGTAGACCGTGAGGTCGAG
This sequence comes from Streptomyces atratus, assembly GCF_900119365.1. Classification (GTDB taxonomy): domain Bacteria; phylum Actinomycetota; class Actinomycetes; order Streptomycetales; family Streptomycetaceae; genus Streptomyces; species Streptomyces atratus_B. The sequence continues at coordinate 24,140 of NZ_FPJO01000003.1, read as the reverse complement.
CTCCATCGGGTTGACGCCGAGCCCGACCGACAGGGCTCCCTGCGGGTCGAAGTCGACGAGCAGGACGCGCCGCCCGTACTCCGCGAGCGCGGCGCCCAGGTTGATGGTCGACGTGGTCTTGCCGACGCCGCCCTTCTGGTTGCACATCGCGATGATCTTCGCGGGACCGTGATCGGTCAGCGGGCCCGGGATCGGGAAGTAGGGCAGGGGGCGACCGGTCGGGCCGATCCGCTCGCGGCGCTGGCGGGCGGCGTCGGGCGCGAGAGTGGCCGCGTACTCCGGGTCGGGCTCGTACTCGGCGTCGGGGTCGTAGAAGTGCCCCTGGGGCACCTCGTCGAAGTCGGCGAAGCGGGCGGTCTCCCGGCCACTCTCGTTGCCGGCCATGGCGTTCACGTGTAGGCCGTCCATCATCTGGGGGGCTGTCGTCATGTGCTGTTGGGTGGCGAAGGTGCGGACAGCGACGGAGCCGACAGCCTCCAGCCCGTGCGGGCTCTGGCCCCGTGCAGGCATCCCTGGATGAACACCCCCGGGAGTAAATGTCGACTCATTCACAAGTCGTCTTACCTCCTTGGACGTGACCAGGAAACTTATCGATAGGTCAGCGTGGCACCATGCCGACGATTGGCGACTCTATGGCGTGTCACCGCTCCGCAGCAACACAATCCGCCGGACCCGGCCCGATGTGTCGGCAATCGAACACGCCCCTGTCAAGGGCGTGCGGCCATCGGGGCGCAGATTTAACGGGTGTACGAATCGGTTAAAGGGTTACGTTCGAGACGAGTTGAACGGGACCACCGAAGGGGCCCGACATGCGTACGGCCGGACCTTGCTCGGCAAGGTCCGGCCGTACGCATGGGGTTGACGGAAGGAATTGACCCGTCAGCCGAGGAGCGAGCTCAGCTCGACGTGCTCCAGGCCGTGCGCCTCGGCCACCTCGCGGTAAACGACCTGCCCGTCATGGGTGTTGAGGCCCCTGGCCAGCGCGGCATCGCGGCGCAGCGCCTCGACCCAGCCGCGGTTGGCGAGCTCCAGGATGTACGGCAGCGTGGCGTTGGTGAGGGCGTACGTGGAGGTGTTCGGAACCGCGCCCGGCATGTTCGCGACGCAGTAGAAGACCGAGTTGTGGACCTTGAAGGTCGGCTCGGCGTGCGTCGTCGGGTGGGAGTCCTCGAAGCAGCCGCCCTGGTCGATCGCAATGTCGACAAGAACACTTCCGGGCTTCATCTTGGCGACGAGCTCGTTGGTGACCAGCTTCGGCGCCTTCGCGCCGGGGATGAGCACCGCGCCCACGACGAGGTCGGCCTCGATGACGGCCTTCTCCAGCTCGAAGGCGTTGGAGACGACGGTCTTCACCTTGGTGCCGAAGACCTTGTCGGCCTCGCGGAGCTTGTTGATGTCCCTGTCGAGCAGCGTGACGTGGAAGCCGAGACCGACCGCGATCTGCGTCGCGTTCCAGCCGGAGACACCGCCGCCGATGACGACGGCCTCGGCGGGCGCCGTGCCCGGGACGCCGCCCGGCAGCACGCCGCGGCCGCCGACCGAGCGCATCAGGTGGTAGGCGCCGACCTGCGGGGCCAGCCGGCCCGCGACCTCGGACATCGGGGCGAGCAGCGGGAGGGCGCGGCTCGCGGTCTCGACCGTCTCGTAGGCGATGGCCGTGGTGCCCGACTCGATCAGCGCGTCGGTGCACTCGCGGGAGGCCGCGAGGTGGAGGTAGGTGAAGAGCGTCTGGTCCTTGCGGAGGCGGTGGTACTCCTCGGCGACCGGCTCCTTGACCTTGAGCAGCAGGTCGGCGGTGGCCCAGACCTCGTCGGCGGTGGGGAGGATCTGCGCCCCGGCGGCGACGTACTCCTCGTCCGTGATGGAGGAGCCGGCACCGGCGTTCTCCTCGATGACGACCTGGTGGCCGTGGCGGACGAGCTCGTGCACACCGGCGGGCGTGATCGCCACGCGGAACTCGTTGTTCTTGACTTCGCGGGGGATGCCGACCTTCACGTCGATCACGGTCCTTGGCTCAGAGGGTTACCCGGACATAGCTATACATACCCGGATAGACACTACGTAAATGGAGACACCGCGAGCACACGCGGCAGAGCCATTCTAATGAAGGGTTTCGCGCTGTCTAGCCTTACAAAGCATTATTTTTCTGTTGCCGTACTACGGATTTCGCAGGCCACGCCCTCTTGGTTCAGCAATCTGTCGGCCAGACCCCGGTGCAACCCGGCCGCTGCCGGGTCACCGAGCCTGTCGAGGGTGTCGGCCAGCCGGAGCTCCAGTGCCGCCTGTAGCCGTACGTCCCCCGCCCGCCTGGCCCACTCGACGGCCTCCTGGCAGGTGTGCAGGGACTCGTGCGGCCGGCCCGCGTACTCCTGCACCCGCGCCGCCTCGCTGAGCGCCCGCGCCTGGGCCGGCACGTCGCCGAGCCTGCGGTACCCGGCCGCCGCGGCGCGCCAGTTCCGCAGCGCCTCGCCGTACCGCCCGGCATAGGTGTGGACGGCGCCGAGCCGCCCGTACAGCCGCGCCTCGTCGGCCCGCTCCCCCTGGGTGAGCCGCTGCGCCAGCGCGCGGCCGTACCAGTCGGAGGCCCGCTGGAAGTCCCCCAGCTCGGCGTAGGCGCCACCTACGGATTCCATCGCACGGCCGGTGGCGTACGGGTCCTTCGCGGCGCGTCCGGCGTCCAGCGCGGCCCGGTAGCGGGCCAGCGCCTCCCGGGTGCGGCCGGTCCTGGCGTCGAGATCGGCGAGGTTGAGCAGCGCGGCGGCCCGCTCGCGCGGCAACTCCCGCCGCTCGGCGACGGCCAGCACCAGACCGTGCAGTCCGTACAGCTCGGGCGCGGCGGCCTCGGTGCCCCGGTGCACGGCCAGCGCCCGCACCAGCGCGGCCACCAACCGCCTTGCCAGGGTGTCGAGTTCACCGTCCTCGACGGCGATCCGGGCCGAGGCCAGCAGGGCGGGCCGGCGGATCCGCAGCCATTCGGCGGCCGCATCGGGGCCGGGGAAGCGCAGCGAACGCGGCAGCCCGGCGAGCTTGCGGCGGGCCGGGGAACCCTCGGGTTCGGTGACCGCCCGGCAGGACTGCAGCAGCCGTACGGTCCGCTCCAGCATCCGGGCCCTGGCGAGCTGGATCTCCGCCGGCCTGTCCCTGGCCTCCAGCAGCGCCCGCAGCAGTGGCGCGAGGCAGCCGGGCACCTCGTACTGCGGCTGGTCCGCGCCGTTGCTGTGCAGCAGCCCGAGCGCCACGAAGTCGTCGAGGGTCGTCTGGGCGGCCGAGACGGAGCAGCCGGCCAGCGCGGACGCGGTGTGGGCGTCGGCGAGTCCGGCGGGGGCGAGGGCGAGCAGTCGCAGTATCCGGGCGGCCGTCGGCGGCAGCGAGTCGTGGGCCAGCCGGAAGGCGCGGGCCAGCGGGCGGGAGCCGGTGGACTGCTCCGTGTCGTCAGGCAGTTCGCGCAGTCGTTTGGTGACATCGGCGACCGATGCCATGGGGCGGGCGGCGAGCCAGCCCCCGACCATCACCAGGGCGGCCGGCAGCCCTGCGCACTCCTCGGCGAGGGTCTCGGCGGTCCGCGGGTCGACGGTGATCCTGACCTCTCCGATGACGGGGGCGAGCAGCCGTACGGCGGAGCCCGCGTCCAGGCCGCCGATGGTGCAGGGGCGGACGCCGGGGATGCCGGTCAGCGGGCCGCCGGAGGTGGCGACGACCAGGCAGTCCGGGTTGTCCGGCAACAGCGGGTCGACCTGCTCCGCGTCCGCCGCGTCGTCCAGGAGCAGCAGGGCGCGGCGTCCGGCGAGCTCCTTGCGGACCATCTCGGAGAGTTCGTCCCCGTCCGCGCCGGGCGGCCCGGTGACACCCAGCTGGTCGAGCAGCTCGCGGGCGGTGCGCTCGGTGGGCACCGCCGCGCCGCCGGGATCGGTGAGCCGGGCGCGGAGCAGTCCGTCGGGGTGGTCGCCGGCGGCGAGCAGCCTGCGGGTGAGTTCACCGGCGAGTGCGGTGCGTCCGGAGCCGGGGCGTCCGGCGATCAGCAGGACCCGGGCGCGGGCGGCCTTGCGGCCGGCCAGGGTGTCCAGGCCGGCTCTTTCGATGTCGGTCCGCAGCTGCTTCAACTCGCGCTCGCGGCCGAAGAATTGGGGTGGGGCGGTGCCGGACGGCTCCTCGGTTCCCGCTGCCTTGGCCGGGCCGCTGGTGTCCACCGCCTGATCCGTCACGGGCCACGCTCCACTTCGCTGCACGCGTCGCCCGCCGGGACTCCGGTCAGGGCATTCCGAGCGTAGTTCAGGCGTGTGGACGATTTCCCTGGAGCACGGCGCGGAGGTCCCCCGATCGGATCAGCATCTTTTCCGATCGAAGGACCCCGGTGAACCGTTCAGCGGCCCCGCGGGCCACCGCCGGCCCTCGGACCGCCGGTCCTTCCCTACGGCCCGTCAGGCCTCGAACGGGCGGGCCGGCCACGGCGCCTCGGCCGGACGCAGCGACTCGATCCCGTCACCGGCGAGGACCGCCGCCAGCGAGAGGACGCCCACCACCAGGCAGTTGTTGTGCAGCTCCCCCGCGAGCACACCCCGTACCAGCTCCTGGAGCGGCACCCGGGCCAGCTCCATGTCGGCCTCCTCCTCGGAGACCTCGAAGCGCTCCCCGTCGGCCTCGGAGAGGTTCCGGGCCAGGAAGATCCGTACGGCTTCGTCGCAGCCGCCCGGCGTGGTGTAGACGTCGGTCAGCACCCGCCAGTCCTCGGCCTTGACGTACGCCTCCTCGTAGAGCTCGCGCTGCGCCGCGTGCAGCGGGTTCTCGCCGGGGACGTCGAGCAGTCCGGCCGGGATCTCCCAGAGCTTGTGGCGCACCGGGTGGCGGTACTGCCGCAGCACGACGACCCGGCCGTCGTCGTCGAGCGCGAGCACGGCGACCGAGCCCGGGTGGACCTGGTAGTCGCGGCGGACGACCGTGCCGTCCGGCATCACCACTTCGTCGGTGCGGACGCTGGTCTTGTTGCCGGTGAAGGGCGTCTCGGTCGCGGTGACCTGCCACTCCTCGGGCGTGTCCTGGAAACCCATCTACGTCCTCCCACGAAAAACAGAAACCGGGGTACGCATCCTCGAAGGATGCGTACCCCGGTCAACGGTAACGCCTGTGCGGCGCCGGACTACTTGCCCGACGGCTTGCCCTTGCCGTCACCGGCCGCGGCGCCCGTCTTGCGCTCGACGGCCGCCTTCACCAGGCCCGCGAAGAGCGGGTGCGGGCGGGTCGGGCGGGAGCGGAGCTCCGGGTGCGCCTGGGTGGCGACCAGGTAGGGGTGGATCTCGCGCGGGTACTCGACGTACTCGACGAGCTTGTTGTCCGGGGAGGTGCCGGAGAAGACCAGACCGGCCTTCTTCTCCAGCTCGGCCCGGTAGGCGTTGTTGACCTCGTAGCGGTGGCGGTGGCGCTCCTCCACGTACGGCTGGCCGTCGTACGCCTCGCGGACCAGCGAGCCCTCGGCCAGCTTCGCCGGGTACAGGCCGAGCCGCATGGTGCCGCCGAGGTCGCCCGCGCCCTCGACGTACGCCAGCTGCTCCTCCATCGTCGAGATGACGGGGTGCGCGGTGGCGGCATCGAACTCGGTGGAGTTGGCGTCGGGGATCTCGGCGAGGTTGCGCGCGGCCTCGATCACGATGCACTGGAGGCCGAGGCAGAGGCCGAGCAGCGGCACCTTGTTCTCGCGGGCGTACTGGATGGCGCCGATCTTGCCGTTGACACCGCGGTCGCCGAAGCCGCCGGGGACGCAGATCGCGTCGACGTCGCCGAGCTGCTTCGCGGCACCCGCCGCGGTCTTGCAGTCGTCCGAGGCGACCCACTTGACCTTGACCCGCGCCTTGTTGGCGAAGCCGCCGGCCCGGATGGCCTCGGTGACCGAGAGGTAGGCGTCGGGCAGGTCGATGTACTTGCCGACGAGCGCGACGGTGATCTCGTGGTCGGGGTTGTGGACGCGGTCCAGCAGGTCGTCCCACGTCGTCCAGTCGACGTCGCGGAACGGCAGGTCGAGCTTGCGCACGACGTAGGCGTCCAGGCCCTCGGTGTGCAGCACCTTCGGGATGTCGTAGATCGACTTGGCGTCCACGCAGGCCACCACGGCGGCCTCGTCGACGTCGCACATCAGCGAGATCTTGCGCTTGATGGCGGTCGGTACGTCGCGGTCGGCGCGCAGCACGATGGCGTCCGGCTGGATACCGATGTTGCGCAGCGCGGCGACGGAGTGCTGGGTCGGCTTGGTCTTGAGCTCGCCGGACGGGCCGATGTAGGGCAGCAGCGAGATGTGCACGACGAAGACGTTGTCCCGGCCGACCTCGTGGCGGACCTGGCGGACGGTCTCCAGGAACGGCAGCGACTCGATGTCCCCGACCGTGCCGCCGACCTCGGTGATGACGACGTCGACGTCGTCGGTGGCCATGCGGCGGATGCGGTGCTTGATCTCGTTGGTGATGTGCGGGATGACCTGCACGGTGTCACCGAGGTACTCGCCGCGCCGCTCCTTGGCGATCACCTGCGAGTAGACCTGGCCGGTGGTGACGTTGGCGGAGCCGTCGAGGTCGACGTCGAGGAAGCGCTCGTAGTGACCGATGTCCAGGTCGGTCTCGGCGCCGTCGTTGGTGACGAACACCTCACCGTGCTGGAAGGGGTTCATCGTGCCCGGGTCGACGTTGAGGTACGGGTCGAGCTTCTGCATCGTGACCCGAAGGCCGCGCGCCTTGAGCAGGGCACCGAGGCTGGAGGCAGTCAGACCCTTGCCGAGGGAAGAGGCGACACCCCCGGTGACGAAGATGTGCTTGGTCGTCGTGGATGTGGGCTGCATAGCCAAAGGGGGCTCCCGTGGTCGCGATCGTGAGGTGCGTACCGGCGTTTCGTCCGGAGACTCCGGAGGCGCCGTCGCTGCGGTTCGGGGGCCTCGTCTGCGGTTGCGGACGACCACCGGTCCACGGGCTACCAGGGTATCAGCGCCGAGGGGAGCCCGCTTCCGGCCGCATTCCGACGTCCACCTCGCATGATCACCACGAGTACTCGTACACACACTCGTTCGGGTCGGACGTGTTGCTGAGACCGTCGCGCGGATCATCGGGGTGCGTCGTATCCTGCTCGGACACTCGCCCAGGGCGAGGTGACGCGTTCGCAGGATCCCCCACAACAACCCCTTGCGACGACCTCTTTACCCGCAGTAATGCCCTACGGGGCGACATGGCCGTTCGACTGGAGATGCACGTGGCCGGGCGCATCGAGGATTACGCACTCATCGGAGACATGCAGACCGCCGCCCTGGTCTGCCGGGACGGCACAGTGGACTGGCTGTGCCTTCCCCGCTTCGATTCGCACGCCGTCTTCGCGGGACTGCTGGGTACCGAGGAGCACGGCTTCTGGCGCCTGGGACCCGCGCGGGCCGACGGGACACAGCCGCCGTCCGCGGACCGCCGCCGCTACCGCGGGGACTCCCTCATCCTGGAATCGGAGTGGGACACACCGCGCGGAACGGTCAGAGTGACCGATTTCATGCCGCCGCGTGACGGCGCGCCGCAGGTGATCCGGATCGTGGAGGGGATCAGCGGCCGGGTGCCGATGCGCTCGGAGCTGCGCATGCGGTTCAGCTACGGCCGGGTCACCCCATGGGTGCACAAGGTCGACGGCCGCACGGTCGCCGTCGCGGGCCCGGACTCCGTCTGGCTGGACACCCCCGCCGACACGTACGGCGAGAACCTCACGACGTACTCCGACTTCACGGTGGCGCCGGGTGACCGGATCGCGTTCACCATCAGCTGGCAGCCCTCGCACCACGAGCCGCCCGCCCTGCCGGACCCGGAGGGTTCGCTGGACGCGACCGCGGACTTCTGGCGCGAATGGGTCGAGCAGTGCACGTACCACGGGCCCTACCGCGAGGCGGTGGTCCGCTCCCTGATCACCCTCAAGGCCCTGACGTACGCGCCGACCGGCGGCATCGTCGCCGCGCCGACCACCTCCCTGCCGGAGGACATCGGCGGCTCCCGGAACTGGGACTACCGCTACACCTGGCTGCGCGATGCCGCGATCACGCTCTCCTCGCTGCTGCGCACCGGCTACCGCGAGGAGGCCCGCGCCTGGCGCGAGTGGCTGCTGCGGGCGGTCGCCGGCGACCCGGAGAACCTGCAGATCATGTACGGCATCGCGGGCGAGCGCGAGCTGGGCGAGGCCGAGCTGGACTGGCTGCCCGGTTACGAGAACTCCGGCCCGGTCCGGGTCGGCAACGGCGCGGCGGGCCAGCTCCAGCTGGACGTGTACGGCGAGGTCACCGAGGCACTCCACCTCGCCCACATGACCGGTCTGACCCGCAACGACTACGCGACGGGCCTCCAGCTCAAGCTGATCGAGTACCTGGAGAAGCACTGGGACGAGCCGGACGAGGGCATCTGGGAGGTACGCGGGCCGCGCCGCCACTTCGTCCACTCGAAGGTGATGGCCTGGGTCGCCGTCGACCGCACCATCAAGCTCATCGAGTCCGGGGACGCGGAAGGGCCGCTGGAGCGGTTGCACGAGCTGCGCGACGAAATCCACCGCGATGTCTGCGAGCGGGGCTACGACCCGGAGCGCAACACCTTCACCCAGTCCTACGGGTCGAAGGAACTGGACGCCTCGCTGCTGCTGATCCCCCAGATGGGCTTCCTGCCGCCGGACGACAAGCGCGTGATCGGCACGATCGAGGCGATCCAGCGCGAGCTGTCCACCGAGGACGGCTTCGTGCTGCGCTACCCCACCTCGGGCGAGGACGCGGGCGTCGACGGCCTGGAGGGCGACGAGGGTGCGTTCCTGGCCTGCTCGTTCTGGCTGGCGGACGACCTGGCGATGATCGGCCGGGTCGACGAGGCGCGTCAGCTCTTCGAGCGGCTGCTGGCCCTGCGCAACGACCTGGGCCTGCTCGCGGAGGAGTGGGACCCCCGGCTGCAGCGCCAGGTGGGGAACTTCCCGCAGGCCTTCAGCCATGTGCCGCTGATCGACACGGCGCTGCGCCTGACGGCGAGCGGGGCGTACGTCGGCTGACCCCCGGGTCACGGGGCGGGCACAGAGCCGCCCGCCCCGTGAGGTCTCACTGCGCCCCGGTCACGACCGGCAGCTCCGACGGCAGCCCCCACTCGCTCCAGGACCCGTCGTACACGGCCTGTCCCCGGTACCCGGCGAGCTCGGCCCCCAGTGCCAGAACGCACGCGGTGACACCCGATCCGCAGCTGACGACCAGCCGCTCGTGTTCCCCGGCGAGAGCGGCGAACACGGTGCGCAGCTCATCGGCCGGGCGCATCCGCCCGTCGCGCTGGAGCTCGCCGAAGGGCAGGCTGACCGCCCCCGGCATGTGCCCGCCGCGCAGCCCCGGCCGGGGTTCGGCGGCGGCTCCGGTGAACCGGTCCCGGGAGCGGGCGTCGAGGACCACCGCGGCCGGGTCGGCCAGGGCCGCCGCCACCTCCTCGCTGCCGACGAACATCCCCGCGCGCGGGGATGCGGTGAAGTCACCGGGCGTCGCGGCGGGCACCGGCCCGGCGCTCTCCAGCGGCAGCCCGGCCCCGGCCCAGGCGGGCAGGCCGCCGTCGAGGACCGCGACCCGGTCGAAGCCCATCGCCCGCAGCATCCACCAGGCCCGCGCGCTGGAGTAGATGCCCGCGCCGTCGTACGCGACGACGGTGTCGGTGCCGTTCACGCCGAGGGAGCGCAGCTCCTCGGTGAACCGGCCGGCGTCGGGCATCGTGTGCGGCAGCGGCCCCGAGTGGTCGGACAGCGCCCCGTCGATGTCGAAGACCCGCGCTCCGGGAATCCGCAGCTCGCCGCCCCGGTGCGCGCCGACCGAGGCGTCGAGGACGACCGTTCCCGGCCGGCCGAGCCGCCGCGCCAGCCAGTCGGCCCCGACCAGCGGGCCGGGAAGCTCCTGACTGCTCGCGTACACCGATACGTCGTCGCCCACGGCTGCTCCAGCTCCTGATCCGGATGTGAGGGCCACTCGGCCCGAACCGCGCGGCGCCCACAAGATCGCAGCGGCGCTCGTCCCGTGTCAACAGCGGTTCCGCGGCCCCCGGACTCCCCCGGTGGCTCCCCCGACGACGCCTCGGGCGTCCGGGGCCGGTACCTTCCTGAATCAGGGCGACCGCCCGTTGGACCCGAGTGAAGCGCGAGGCCAGAGCCAGTGGAGACGCAAGGCGGAATCACCGTGCAGCGAGCCCTTGAGCTGCCGGGGCTGCGCGGTGGGCTCCCGGAGGTGGTGGCCGGCGCGGACCGGCTGAACCGTACGGTGCGCTGGGTGCACGCGGGCGAGGTCCCCAACATCGCTTCGCTGCTCAAGGGCGGCGAACTGCTGCTCACCACCGGCCTCGGGCTCGGCACCCGCCCCGCCGAGCAGCGCGCCTTCGTCCGCAGGCTCGCCGACCGCCAGATCGCCGCCCTGGTGGTGGAGCTCGGGCCGCGCTTCAGCCGGCTGCCGGCGTCGATAGTGGACGCCGCCCGCACCGCGGGGCTGCCGCTGGTGCAGTTGCACCGCGAGGTGCCCTTCGTGACGGTGACCGAGGAGATCCACACCGAGATCGTCAACGGTCACTACGCGCTGCTGCGGCAGGCCGAGGACGTGCACCGGCGGTGCACCAAGGCGCTGCTCGGCGGTGGCGGGGTGCCCCAGGTGCTCGGCATCCTGGCGGACTTCGCGGCCAACCCGGTCTTCCTGGAGACGGCGGACGGCCAGTTGCTGTATGCGGCGGGCCCCGGGTCCGGTCCGGTCTGTGCCGATCCGCTCCAGGTGTGGGACGGGATGCGCGGCGGCCGGGCGGCCCGTGAGACACCGCCCACCGGTTCGGTGCTGGTGGATGTGCCGGGCGGCGGTCCGGGCACCGGTTCGGTACGGGCCAGGCTGGTGCTGCTGGCCGTCTCCGGGCCGCTGGTGACCGTGCACCGGATGGCGGCGGAGCGGGCGGCGGGGATCCTCGCCGTCGTGCTGATGCAGGCCCGCCAGGAGGAGGAGCTCGCGGCGCGCGGCCGGGGCGACTTCCTGACCGATCTCGCGGAAGGCCGGATCACGCCGGAGGACGCGCCCGCGCAGGCCCGAGTGCTGGGGTTCAGGCCGGCCGACATGCCGCTGCTGCCCGTCGTGATGCGGCTGGCCCCCGAGCTCTCGGTGTCCGGGAACTGGGCGTTGCTGGCGCGGGCGGTGCTGGAGGAGCTCTCGTCGGTGGGTGTGCCGGTGCTGCTGGGCGTACGGCCCGTGGAGGGCCGGGTTCCGGTGCTCCTCGGGCTGCGGTCCGAGTCGGAGCGCACGGCGGTCGCGGACCGGGTCGCGGCGGCGCTGCGGGCCGGTGTGGAGCGGGCCGGGCTGGAGCGGGCCGGTTCGCATCCGCCGGTCGTGGTGGTGGGCGTGGCGGGCGGCTGGGCGGCGGCCGGGGCGGGGCTGCGGCACGCGGCGGAGACGGCGACGGCCGCGCACGGCCTCAGCGACCGGCCCTGGTACGACGCCCGGCGCCTCGACATCGACCTGCTGCTGTGGCGGTTGCGGGACCACCCGGATCTGGCGGCCTTCGTGGAACGGGCGATCGGCCCGTTGCGCGATCACGACCGCACCTCGCGCCCGGCGCTGCTGCCGACGCTGGAGACGTATCTGGCTCACGCGGGCCGCAAGGCGGAGACTGCGCGGGAGCTGCATCTGAACCGTCAGACGCTGTACAACCGGCTGGCCAGGATCGGTGAGCTGCTCGGCACCGACCTGGACGACCCCCAGGCGGTGCTGGCGCTGAGCCTGGCTCTCCGGGCCCGCCGCCACACCTCGTAGCGGGCCGGTCGAGCGGCTCAGCGCGCCCGCGCCGCCAGCGGCTGGGTCAACTCGTCGTACACACTGAGCACTTGGGCGATCGTGTCGTCCTCGGTCGGCCAACTCGCCGCCTGCGCCAGCCCGGCGGCCGACATCTCCCCGCGCCGCCGGGGGTCCCCGAGCAGCCTGGCCACCGCCCGCGCCAGCGCCTCCGCGTTGCCGTACGGCACGAGTTCCGCGGCGTCCCCCACGAGTTCGGGCACCCCGCCGACCGCGGTGGCGACCAACGGGACGCCGAGCCGCAGCGCTTCCTGCGCCGCCACCGAACGCGCCTCCCAGCTGCTGGACAGTACGGCCAGATCCGCCGCGGCGAGCAGCTCGGCGCGGTCGTCGCGGCTGCCGACGAGCCGGACGGGCAGGTCCTCGTTCCTGATCCGGCGCTGCAGAGCGGCCCGTTCCCGCCCCTCGCCCACGACGACCAGGAGCGGTGCGGGGTCCAGTTCGCGCCAGAGCCGCGCGGCGTCGAGCAGGGTGCCGTACCCGTGATGCGGTACGAGGCTCCCGCAGGCGATGATCAACGGCCTTTCCACCGCACCGAGTTCGGCCCGCGCCTTGCCCTCGTGGGCGGCGGCGGGCAGCTGGGGTACGGGGGCGGAGACCGGCGCGAGCCGCGCGTCGCGCGCCCCTCGGCGCCGTGCCCGGTCGACCAGGTCCGATGTCGTGCCGAGCACAACCGCCGCCGCACGGGCGGCCCTTCGCTCCATCAGCCGGATCAGCCGGCTGCGGGCCCCTTCGACATGGGCGCGGGCGTGCCAGGTGACGACCAGCGGAACGCGCCGGCCGCCGAGCGCGAGGGCGGCGCGCACGGCGGCGTGCGGGCCGTGCGCGTGGACGACGTCCGCCGTCAGGCAGGCGGCGCGCAGGGCGGCGACGGAGACGGGGTCACTGCGCCGGGGTACGGGCGCGAAACGAGCCCCCGTACCGGAGTAGTCGTAGGCGTGGTCCAGTTCGGCCGGGGCGCAGACGGTGACGTGCACGCCTCTCGCCACCAGTCCCGCGGCCAGCGAGCTGACGTGGGCACTGCTGCCCGCGCTGCCGCCGCCCAGGACTTGGACCGTACGCAGCTGTGACACGTTGAATGGCTCCCGGGGCTCCCGAGTCGGCGGTGATTGCATCGCCAAGGATGCCAGTCCGTACGCACGTTCCGGCACAATCAGGCCGTCGTTGCGGCCCGCGCGGCAACTACCGGACGCGGCCTACCACTCGCACGGGTGAGAAACCGGCGCGCTGTTGCCCGCCGCGCCCCACGGCCTTCTCGGTCGGCGCTCCGACAGCACCCGGACGAGCCGGCTGATCCGGTCCCCGTACGCCGCCGCCGCGGCCAGTCCGGCGGCGTGCGCGAGAAGTCCGGCCCGGCCGCGTCCCGCGACGATCGCGACCCCGAGCGCGGCCCCCAGGGCATGGACCCCGGTGTCCCCGAGCATGGTCCGCTCCCCCAGGTCGTCGGCGACGAGCGCGGCCACGGCACCTATCGGCGCGGCGGCGAGGCCCCCCTGCGGCAGGCCCGGGGCCCCGAGGGCGAGCACGGTGGCGGCGGCCGCGCCGGGCCGCACGTCCACCAGATTGACGAGATGGGCGGTTCCGGCGATCACGACCGCGGCGAGCATCCGGTCGACGGGCCGCTCCTTGAGCAGCACGCCGGCCGCCAGCCCGGCGGCCCCGACCCCGAAGAGCTTCACCGCACCGCTGGTCACCTCGCCCTCCCGCAGCGCCCCCAGATGGGCGCGGAATCCGCGGCGCGGATCGTCCGCACCGACGAGGTCGTCGTACGCACCGCAGCCACCGGCCACCAGTACGGCGAGCGCGGTGGCGCACCGGGTACGGGCCGGCAGCGGCAGAACGGCCGTTCCGGCCGCGGCGCCGAGGACGGCGGCCGGACCCGCGTACAGATCGACGGCGCGGCCCGCGTAGTTGGCGCGCCGCCGGTGCGGGCGGGGCCGGGCCCGCAGCGTCCGGTACACACCCCCCGCCACGGCGGCGGCGACGGTACCGGACGTCACGGCCCTGCTGAACGCTGCTCCCATGCGCGCCAGACTACGCAGCGGACCGCCGCTGCGGCCGGGCGGGAGCCCGTGCCCGTAGCCCGTAGGCCCTACCCGTCCGACCTGGCCGCGGCCAGCAGTTCCTGCGCGTGGGCCCGTGCAGTCTGGGAGTCCTCCTGGCCCGCGAGCATCCGGGACAGCTCACGCACCCGGTCCTCGCCCTCCAGGACCGTGACCCCGCTGCTGGTCACCGATCCGTCGACGGTCTTCTCGACCAGCAGCTGCCGGTCCGCGAAGGCCGCCACCTGCGGCAGGTGCGTGACGACGACGACCTGGGCGGACCTGGCGAGCTTCGCGAGCCGCCGCCCGACCTCGACCGCGGCCTTGCCGCCGACGCCCGCGTCGACCTCGTCGAAGAGGTACGTGGGTACGGGGTCGGCGCCCGCGAAGACCACCTCGACGGCGAGCATCACCCGGGACAGCTCACCGCCCGACGCGCCCTTGGCGATCGGCCGGGGCTGGGCGCCGGGGTGCGGGGCCAGCAGCAGCTCGACCTCGTCGGCGCCGGACGGCCCGTAGACCACGCTCCGTCCGTCGATCTCGATGCCGGACGCCTCGTCGGCCGCCTCGGTCTGCCGGATGTCGAAGGAGACCCGGGCGTGCGGCATGGCCAGCGAGGCCAGCTCCGCGGTCACCGCCTCGGCGAAGAGCGCGGCCGCCCGGTTGCGCGCGTCGGTCAACGCCTGTCCTAGGCCGGAGAGTTCGGCCCGCAGCGCGTCGCGCTCGGCCGTCAGCTCACCGATCCGGTCGTCGTCGCCCTCCAGTTCGGTGAGCCGGGCGGCGCCCTCCCGGGCCCAGGCGAGCACGGCGCCGATGTCCTCGCCGTACTTCCGGGTGAGCGCGGTGAGCGCGGCGCGGCGCTCCTCCACCGCGGCGAGCCGCAGCGGGTCGGCGTCCAACTGGTCGGCGTACCCGGCCAGTTCACCGGCCACGTCGGAGAGCAGGATCGAGATCTCGCCGATCCGGTCGGCGAGCGCCGCCAGTGCCGGGTCGTGGGCGCGCACGGCGTCCAGGGAGCGTCCGGCGGCGGCGACCACGGTCGTCGCGTCGACGCCCTCCGGGTCCTCCGGATTGCCCGCGAGCGCGGTGTGCGCGAGGGCCGCGGCGGAGGCCAGCGCCTCCGCGTGGCCGAGCCGCTCGGCCTCGGCGGCGAGCTCGCCGTCCTCACCTGCCAGGGGTTCGACCGCGGCGATCTCGCCCAGCCCGAAGCGCAGCAGATCGGCTTCCTGGGCGCGTTCACGGGCCCGCGTCGTCAGCTCGTCGAGCTCCGTGACGACCGCCCGCAGCCGCCGGTAGGCCGCCGCGTACTCGGCGTGCGGCACGGCGACACCGTCGCCCGCGTACCGGTCGAGCGCCTGTCGCTGCCGGGCGGGCTTGAGCAGCCCCTGCTGGTCGGTCTGGCCGTGCACGGCCACGAGTTCGTCGGCGAGTTCGGCGAGCACGCCGACCGGCACGGACCGGCCGCCGAGATGCGCCCGGGAGCGCCCCTCCGCGGAGACGGTACGGCTGATCAGCAGCGCGCCGTCCTCGATCTCTGCCCCGGCCTCCTCGGCCCGCAGGGCGACGGTGTCGCCGTCGGACACCGTGATCCGCCCCTCGACGACGGCTGCCCTGGCCCCGATCCGTACCAGGGCGGGGTCGGCGCGCCCGCCGAGCAGCAGCCCCAGACTGGTGACGACCATGGTCTTGCCCGCGCCGGTCTCGCCCGTCACCGCGGTGAAGCCGGGTGACAGCTCCACCACCGCGTCGTCGATGACTCCGAGCGACCGTATCCGCATCTCCTCCAACACGGACACGACCTTACGAGGTCCGGAGCCCGATGTGCGACGGACCCCGTCCCCGGGGCTCACCCTTCCGGGTATCCGCCCGGCATCCACAACACCTCCGGGGGAATGTCCGCCGGTCAGTGCGGTGCGCCGCGCCACCCGGAGACCGGCAGTGCGAATTTCGCGACCAGCCGGTCCGTGAACGAGGCGTGGTGCAGCCGCGCCAGCCGTACGGGCACCGCGCCGCGCCGCACCTCGACCCGCGCTCCCGCGGGCAGCTCCACGGTCCGGCGCCCGTCGCACCACAGCACCCCGTGCGGGGTGTGCTGCTGGACCTCGACGGCGAGCACCGACGTCGGGGAGGTCACCAGCGGCTTGGCGAACAGCGCATGGGCGCTGATCGGCACCATCAGCAGCGCCTCGACCTCGGGCCAGACGACGGGACCGCCCGCCGAGAAGGCGTAGGCGGTCGATCCGGTCGGGGTCGCGCAGACGATCCCGTCGCAGCCGAATCCGGTCACGGGACGGCCGTCGATCTCCAGGACGACCTCCAGCATCCGCTCGGGCGACACCTTCTGCACGGCCGCCTCGTTGAGCGCCCAGTCGGTGTGGACGATGTCGCCGTTGCTGTGCACGAGGACGTCGAGCGTCATGCGCTCCTCGACCTGGTACGCCCGGGTGACGACCCGGTCGACGACCTTGTCCAGGTCGTCCCGCTCGGCCTCGGCGAGGAAGCCGACCCGGCCGAGGTTGACGCCGAGCATCGGCACCCCGGAGGCGCGGGAGAACTCGGCGCCGCGCAGCAGCGTCCCGTCCCCGCCGAGCACGATCAGCAGTTCACAGCCGTCCACGGCCTTGGGCGTGGTGTCCGTGACCGTCTCGACGGACGGCGGCAGCGGCAGATCGGCGGCCTCGGTGGCCAGCACCCGGACGCCGAGGCCGCTGCGCAGCAGCCCCTGTACAACCAGTTCGGCACTGCGGATCGCGGCCGGACGGCCGGTATGTGCCAGAAGAAAGACAGTTCGTGCCGCATTCGTCGTCAACGAGGCCCCTCCGCCACTGCACGGTCGACATCTGCGGGATCCGGCTCAGGTGCTCCTGCCCGCAGCCAGAGAAAGTACTCGACATTTCCCGAGGGCCCCGGCAGCGGGCTCGCCGTCACCCCCCGCACCCCGAGCCCCAGCGCCCAGGCCCGGCGTGCCACTTCCCGTACCGCTTCGGCCCGCAGCTCGGGGCTGCGCACCACACCACCGCTGCCCAGCCGTTCCTTGCCCACCTCGAACTGCGGCTTGACCATGAGGACCAGGTCCGCGTCGGGGGCGGCGCAGCGCGCCAGGGCGGGCAGTACGAGACCCAGCGGGATGAACGACAGATCGCCGACCACCAGGTCCACCGGCTGCCCGTCGATCGCCTCCAGCGTCAGCTCCCGTACGTTGGTGCGGTCCTTGACGGTGACGCGCTCATCGGACCGGAGCGACCAGGCGAGCTGCCCGTAGCCGACGTCGACGGCGACGACATGGCCGGCGCCGGCCCTCAGCAGCACGTCGGTGAAGCCACCGGTCGACGCCCCGGCGTCCAGCGCCCGCCGCCCCTCGACCTTCAGTCCGAGGGGTACGAAGGCGGCGAGGGCGCCGGCGAGCTTGTGCCCGCCGCGCGAGACGTACTCGGGGTCGCTGTCGTCCTTGATCACGACGACGGCGGCGCTGGTCTCGACCTGGGTGGCGGGTTTGGTCGCGGTGTTCCCGCCGACGGTCACCCGCCCTGCGGCGATCAGCTGGCTCGCATGCTCGCGCGAGCGGGCGAGCTTACGGCGTACCAGCTCGGCGTCGAGGCGGCGACGTGCCACTCCTGCCACGTTCGGTTCAGCTCCTGTTGTCGTACGAGGGCATCGGTGCGGGTACCGGTGCGGGTGTGGGCCCGGCGTCCAGCGCGGTCAGCGTTTCGCGCAGCCCACGGTGTACATCCTCGTACACCTCGATGTGTCCGTCCGCCGGGAGGTGGTCCGCATCGGCGAGACGCTCCAGCCCCGCGTCCACCCCGGCGTTGCCGGTAGGGGTGCGCGCGACGCCGAGGGGCACGGGCGCGGCGGGGTCGAGCGGGGTCCCGGCGGCCGGGTCCGTGCCCTCGCCGGACGGGTCCTCCGCCTCGCTCCCGGGCAGTGTTCCGGCTGCCGTCCCCGGCTCCGGCGTCGAGTCGCTCATGCGGGAAACGCTACCGCGAAGGGCTGCGGTACCGTCGATCACAATGGCGACCATGGCGGAGTGCCGCAGCGCACTCGACAAACTGTCCGACAGCCTCGCGGGGGCCGACGGCGACGTGCGCAGCGCGGCTGCCCTCGACCGCTCGCTGAGCTGCCACATCAAGGACCTCGACATCACCTTCACCGGCCGGCTGGCCGATGGCCGGATCCAGGTCCTGGACACGGTCGAGGGCCCGCCCCGCGAGAAGGCCGAGATCCGGCTCGCGATGACCGGTGACGACCTGGTGGCCATGGTGGACGGCGATCTGAACTTCGCCAAGGCATGGGGTTCGGGCCGGGTCCGCCTGGAGGCCGGCTTCCGCGATCTGCTGAGACTCAGGTCGCTGCTGTAGGCGGTACGGGCCGGCCTTCCGCCGACCACTGCTCAGCCCCCGGCCGACGCCCCGGCGGGCGCCCTGCCCCGTACGCCCGCCCCGTCGCCGCGCGGCCTGCGCGCGGCCGGTACCACCAGCGGGGTCCCGGTCTCCGGATCGTCGATGACCTGACAGCGCAGCCCGAAGACCCGCTCCACCAGCTCCGCGGTGACGACCTCGCCCGGTGCGCCCTCGGCGATCACCTCGCCCTCCCGCATCGCGATCAGGTGGGTGGCGTAGCGCGCCGCGTGATTCAGGTCGTGCAGGACGGCGACCAGGGTGCGCGCCTGCGTCTCGTGCAGCTCCGCGCAGAGGTCGAGGACATCGATCTGGTGCTGGATGTCGAGATACGTCGTCGGCTCGTCGAGCAGCAGCAGCGGCGTCTGCTGGGCGAGCGCCATGGCGATCCAGACGCGCTGGCGCTGCCCGCCGGACAATTCGTCGACATACCGATCGGCGAGCGCGCCGACTCCGGTCGCCGCCATCGATTCCTCGACAATCCGTTCGTCGTCCGGCGACCACTGACGCAGCAGCCCCTGATGCGGGTACCGGCCGCGCCCGACGAGGTCGGCGACGGTGATGCCGTCCGGCGCGATGGAGGACTGCGGCAGCAGCCCCAGCGTTCTGGCGACCTTCTTCGCCGGCATCCCGTGGATCGCCTGCCCATCCAGGAGCACCCGCCCGCTCTCCGGCTTCAGCATCCGCGAGAGCGCGCGCAACAGGGTCGACTTGCCACAGGCGTTGGGGCCGACGATCACCGTGAACGAGTGGTCGGGAATCTCGACCGAGAGATTCTCCGCGATGACCCGCCGGTCGTAGCCGAGGGTCACCGAGTCCGCGGTGAGGCGCTGCATGGTCGTACTCCCGGAGTCGCAGGTGATCGGGTGCGGGACGACGACACACCGAGCAGGACAAAGTTAGGTTAGCCTACCCTCCTTTGCGTGGGTGTCGCCGGGAGCCCTCCCGCTACAGCCCCAGCCTGGCGACCGCTTTCCCGGTGTCCAGCCCGCACGAACCGTCCCCGGCGTACGACCACGCCGCCCCGCAGAGCGCCCGCAGCCCGTCGAGTACGTCCCCGTCCCCCTCCAGCACCAGCTCGTCCCCGCGCGCCGACGCCGTCCAGCCCCCGCACACGAAGCCCTCGCCGCTCTGCGCCACCCCGGGCTGCCCGGTCAGCAGACCCCGCAGGTCCGCGTCCACATACGTCGGCCGGTGCTTCGGCACGGCGGCCAGCAGCTGCGCCGCGTCCGTCACCCCGGTGAGCACCAGCAGGGAGTCCACGCCGCCGTTGAACGCGCCCTCGATGTCCGTGTCCAGCCGGTCACCGACCACCAACGGGCGTTCGGCCCCGGTCCGCAGCACCGTCTCCCGGTGCATCGGCGGCAACGGCTTCCCGGCGACCTGGGGCTCGGCCCCGGTGGCGATCCGTACGACCTCCACCGCCGCACCGTTCCCCGGTGCGATTCCCCGGGCGCTCGGAATCGTCAGATCCGTGTTGGACGCGAACCACGGCACCCCGCGCGCGATCGCGTACGCGGCCTCGGCGAACCGCCCCCAGGCCATGTCGGGCCCGCCGTACCCCTGCGCCACCGCGACCGGCTCGTCGTCCGCCGACTCCACCGGCACCAGACCCCGCTCCCGCAGCGCGACCCGCAGCCCCTCGCCGCCCACCACCAGCACCCGGGCGTCGGCGGGCAGCTGGTCGGCCATCAGCCGGGCGACCGCCTGCGCCGAGGTGATCACATCGGCGGGCTCCGCCGGAACACCGAGTTCGGTCAGGTGCCCGGCCACCGCGGCAGGTGTCCGCAGGGCATTGTTGGTCACGTACGCCAGGTGCATCCCGCCGTCCCGCGCCGCCGCCAGCGAGTCGACGGCATGGACGATCGCGTGACCGCCCGCGTACACCACCCCGTCGAGATCGAGCAGCGCCGTGTCGTACGCCTCGTTCAGCGCGGTGCTGCTGCCGCTCGGCCTGGTCCTGCTCACCTGACTCATTCTTTGCGCTCCTCGTCCCATGCTTTCTGTTCCGATCATCGCGCATGCCGTCCGCGCACATACGATGCAGAAATGAACACATCAGGTCCGGCCGGCCAGGGACTGCGTCTGATTCCGTTCCGTGGACTGCGATACGTCCCCGAGCGGGTCGGCAGCCTTGCCGCGGTGACCTCACCGCCGTACGACGTCGTCGTCCGGCCCGACGGGCTGCACCACCTGGAGTCGGCGGATCCGTACAACATCGTCCGGCTCATACTCCCGCAGGCGGAAACGGCCGCGGCCCGCCACGAACAGGCGGCACAGACCCTGAACCGCTGGCTGGCCGAGGGCGTCCTCGCGCCGGACAGCGAGCCCGCGCTGTACGTCTACGAGCAGCGCGACGCCGAAATCCTGCAACGCGGCGTCGTCGGGGCGCTGGCGCTCTCGGCCCCCGCGGACGGCATCGTCCTGCCGCACGAGGACGTGATGGCCCATGTCGTCGAGGACCGGGCCGACCTGATGCGCACCACGGCCGCCCACTTCGAACCCCTGCTGCTCACCTACCGCAGCGACTGCGACGGCCCGGGCGCGACCGCCGTCATCGAGCGGACCACGGACCGCCCGCCGCTGCTCGCCACCACCACCGAGGACGGGTACCACCACCGGCTCTGGGCGGTCACCGACCCGGCCGAACGCGCCGAGATCGAGACCGATCTCGCCCGCCACCAGGCGCTGATCGCCGACGGCCACCACCGCTGGGCCACGTACCTCCGCCTCCAGCAGGAGCACACCACTCCCGGCCCCTGGGACTTCGGCCTGGTCCTCCTCGTCGACACGGCCCGCTACCCGCTCCGGGTCCGCGCCATACACCGACTGCTGCACCGCCTCCCGGTCGCCGACGCACTCGCCGCACTGGACGGCCTCTTCCGCATCCGCGACCTGGACGGACCGCTCCCCCGGGCCCTGGACGCACTCGCTGAGGCGGCCGCCGAGGGCAACGCGTTCCTGCTCGCCGGCGACGGCGGCTTCCATCTCGTCGACCGCCCCGACCCCGGCCTGCTGTCCCGCACGATCCCCACCGACCGCCCGGCCGCCTGGCAGACCCTCGACGCGACGGTCCTGCACGCGGCCCTGCTCGACCACGTCTGGCAGATCCCCGACACCCCGGAACACATCGCGTACATCCACGACACCGCAGCCGCCGTCGAACAGGCCGAGCGTCACCACGCGACGGCGGTCCTGATGCATCCGGTACGCGAAGAAGTCGTCCGGGACCTCGCCCGGCAGGGCGTCACCATGCCCCGCAAGTCGACCTCCTTCGGCCCCAAGCCGGCCACCGGCCTGGTCCTGCGAAGCCTCGACCTCGGCTGACCCGCGGACGACAAAAAGCGGCCAACAAAAAAGAGGGCGGCACCCCGGAAGGGGTGCCGCCCTCTTTTTCACGCCTTACGCCTCGGACGTACGCCCCTTGTCCTCGTCGTCCCCGTCGTTCTCGTCCCCGTCCTCATCCTCGTCGAGGGCGTCGACGAACTCGACACCGTCCATCTCGGCGAGCCGGTCGGACGCATCGGTCGAGCCGTCCTTGTCGGCCTCCAGGGCCTTCCCGAACCACTCACGCGCCTCGTCCTCGCGCCCGGCCGCCAGCAGCGCGTCGGCGTACGCGTAGCGCAGCCGGGCCGTCCACGGGTGCACGGCGTTCGACGCGAGCTCGGAGCTCTGCAGGGTGACGATGGCCGCGTCGAGCTGCCCCATGTCCCTACGCGCCCCGGCGGCCACCAGCCGCATCTCGACCTGCCCGGCCTTGTCGAGCTTCTGCACCTCGGGCTCGCCGGCCATGGCCAGCGCCCGCTCGGGCCGCCCGAGCCCACGCTCGCAGTCGGCCATGACGGGCCACAGTTCCACGGACCCGGTCATCCGCTTGGCGGCCCGGAACTCGGCCAGCGCCTCCGAGTACTTCTGCGTGGCGTACGCGGCGAACCCGGCCGCCTCACGCACCGCGGCCACCCGCGAGGCCAGCCGGAGCGCGATCCGCGAGTACGCGTACGCCTGCTCCGGGTCCTCGTCGATCAGCCGGGCCACCATGACGAGGTTGCGCGAGACATCCTCGGCCAGGGTCTTCGGCAGGCTCATCAGCTCCTGCCGCACATCCTTGTCGATCTCGTCACCGGTGACGTCCTCGGGAATCGGAAGCCGCTTGATGGGCTCGCGGTCCCGGTCGTCCCGACGCTCGTACCCGCCACGGTCGTCACGCCCGCGGTAGCCGCCCCGGCCACCGCGATCGTCCCGCTGGCCGCGGTATCCCCCGCCCCGGCTGTCGTCACGCCGGAAGCCACCGCCGGAGCCGCCACCACGGCTGTCGTCGCGCCGGTAGCCACCACCGCGGCTGTCGTCATCACGGCGGGGGCCGCGCGGCCGGTCGTCACGCCGCTCGAACCCAGCCGACGGACGCCCACCACGGTCATCGTCCCGACGCGGCCCACGATCACGATCGCGGTCGCGGTCATCGCGACGGAACCCACCACCGCGATTGTCATCACGCCGGAAGCCACCACCGGAACCACCGCGACTGTCGTCACGCCGGAAGCCACCACCGGAGCCGCCACCACGGCTGTCGTCGCGCCGGTAGCCACCACCGCGGCTGTCGTCATCACGGCGGGGGCCGCGCGGCCGGTCGTCACGCCGCTCGAACCCAGCCGACGGACGCCCACCACGGTCGTCATCACGACGCGGCCCACGGAACCCACCACGCTCATCGTCCCGACGCGGCCCACGATCACGATCGCGGTCGCGGTCATCGCGACGGAACCCACCACCGCGATTGTCATCACGCCGGAAGCCACCACCGGAACCACCGCGGCTGTCGTCACGCCGGAAGCCACCACCGGAGCCGCCACCACGGCTGTCGTCGCGCCGGTAGCCACCACCGCGGCTGTCGTCATCACGGCGGGGGCCGCGCGGCCGGTCGTCATGGCGCTGGAAGCCAGCGGCGGGGCCGCCACCACGGCTGTCGTCACGGCGCGGCCCTCGGTCACGATCGCGGTCGCGGTCGTCGCGACGGAAGCCGCCGCCACCGCTTCCGCCGGTGGGCCGGCTGTCGTCACGCCGGTAGCCACCACGGTCGTTGTCCCGGCGCGGTCCGCCGGAGCGGTCGTCACGACGGCCGCTGAAGCCGCCTCGGTCACCACCGTCCCGGCGACGCGGCTCGCGCTCCGAACGATCGTCGGGAGAGTTGGTGGACATCGGTGTGACTCCTGTCATCGGGTACTACAAGACATTCTGGCGCAGCCGGACATCCGACGCGCTTCGACAAAAACAAAAGGACCCTTGGTCCCAGCGTGAACGCTGGGACCAAGGGTCCTTGAAAGATTGTTCGGCGGCGTCCTACTCTCCCACAGGGTCCCCCCTGCAGTACCATCGGCGCTGAAAGGCTTAGCTTCCGGGTTCGGAATGTAACCGGGCGTTTCCCTAACGCAATGACCACCGAAACACTATCGGGCCACCCCGCAAAGCGGGATATCGGCACTTAGCGAACAAGCACACTTTTCAATTAAGTAGTGAAGCTGTTCAACCGGTGCGACTGTTCGCAACCCGGGAACAACACAGTGGACGCGAGCAACTGAGGACAAGCCCTCGGCCTATTAGTACCAGTCAGCTCCACCCGTTACCGGGCTTCCACATCTGGCCTATCAACCCAGTCGTCTACTGGGAGCCTTAACCAATCAAGTTGGTGGGAATACTCATCTCGAAGCAGGCTTCCCGCTTAGATGCTTTCAGCGGTTATCCTTTCCGAACGTAGCCAACCAGCCATGCCCTTGGCAGAACAACTGGCACACCAGAGGTTCGTCCGTCCCGGTCCTCTCGTACTAGGGACAGCCCTTCTCAATATTCCTACGCGCACAGCGGATAGGGACCGAACTGTCTCAC
>NZ_FPJO01000094.1 GCF_900119365.1 Streptomyces atratus | reverse complement strand
TGCTCCGACTGCGCCGAACGCACCAACCCCCACACCGCAGCCGCACCAAGATCCGAAACCTCACCCACCGCACCACACGTCACCACCACCAGGCGACCGGCCGACTCATCGGACAGCCGACGCTGGAGCCGGGCGAGCACCTCGGTGACACGGTTGTGCACATCCACGACCACACCGGCGTCAGCGGCATCGGAGCCGGGGACCACCAGGACTTCGAACTCCCCCGCCAGGTCAGTGACCGGGGTGGTCGGAGCTGCCGGGGCCGGGACCCAATCCAGCCGGAACAACGAGTCGGAGCCCTCACGCGGCGAAGCCCCGTCGATCTGCTCGGCCGTCACCGGACGCAGGACGAGTGCGTCGACGCGCCCGACGGGAGCGCCGGTGCCGTCGGCCAGGTCCAGCGTCACCGCGCCGCCCCGGCCTTCCGAGATCCGGACGCGCAGGACGGGGGAACCGATGGCGGTCAGGTTCACGCCGGTCCAGGCGAACGGCAGCCCCGGGCCCTCAAGACCGGCCGGGCCGCCACTCACACCGATGGCATGCAGGGCGGAATCGAGAAGCGCCGGGTGCAAACCGAAGCGGCCCGCCTCGTCCCAGAGATCCTGATCGAGGGCGACCTCCGCGAACACCTCGTCCCCGCGTCGCCACACCGCCCGAAGGCCCTGGAAGACGGCCCCGTAACCGAACCCGGCGGCAGCCATGTCCTCGTACAGGCCACCGGTCTCGACGACCACCGCCTCACGCGGCGGCCACTCGGTGAGCGTGACAGCGGAGTGGGCAGCAGTATCGGCGGCGACGACACCGGAGGCGTGCAGCGTCCACGTCTCGTCCTCGACGCTGCCGGCCGGGCTGGAGTGGATGGCGACCGGGCGGCGGCCGTCCTCTCCCCCGGCGCCCACGACGACCTGAAGGATCACGGCACCCCGCTCGGGCATCACCAGCGGGGCCTGGATGGTGAGTTCGTCGAGCACCGCGCAGCCGACACGCTCACCGGCATGCAGCGCAAGCTCGACGAAGGCGGTGCCGGGCAGCAGGACGGAACCGAAGACCGCGTGGTCCGCGAGCCACGGGTGCGAGTCCAACGACAGCCGGCTGGTGAAGAGGGAGACGTCCTCGCCCGCGAGCGCGACCGAGCCCACGAGCAGCGGGTGCTCGGACGTGCTCAGACCGACGCTGGTCGGATCACCGGCCAGGAAGGAGTTCTTGGGCCAGTAGTGCTGGTGCTGGAAGGCGTAGGTGGGCAGGTCGGTGTGCTGGGCGCCGGTGTTGGTGTAGTACGCCGTCCAGTCGACGGAGACGCCGTGCGCATGCAGCTCCGCCACGGCGGTGACGAGCGCTTCGGTCTCGGCGCGGTTCTTGCGCAGGGTGGGAAGGAAGGCGACCTCGTCGCCGGTGGCGCAGGACTGTCCCATGGCGGAGAGGGCTCCGCCGGGGCCGAGTTCCAGGTACGTCGTGACGCCCTGGATCTCCAGGTGACGTACGCCGTCGAGGAAACGGACCGCCTGGCGGACATGGTGCACCCAGTAATCGGCCGACAGCAGCTCCTCACCGGCGAGTTCACCGCTGAGGTTGGAGACGATCGGGAACTTCGG
>NZ_FPJO01000004.1 GCF_900119365.1 Streptomyces atratus | reverse complement strand
ACGGCAAGGACGATCTGGTGGTCACCTGGTCGCACGTGTTCGCGGACGGGATGCCGACCCCCCGCGCCACCGTCGTGTACCGCGGAGCGGCCAACGGCGTGCTGAAGAGGGGTCCGCGCCTCAAGGACGCGCGCGGCAAGGACATGTACGGCTCGACCACCCTCACCTCCGACGTGAACAAGGACGGCTTCGCCGATGTGATCATCAGCCTCACCTGCGAGATCATCGGCGACGAAGCCACGCCCGAGGGCGGCAGCCGGCTGATGGTCGCGTACGGCGGAAAGACCGGACAGAGCACCGGCCTGAAGCCCACGACGATCGACGAGAAGACACCGGGGCTGCCCGGCGAGCCGGTCTCCTCCCACTGCAACTTCGGGTACGCGCCGGCGACAGGTGACGTGAACGGCGACGGTTACGCCGATGTCGCGTTCAGCGCCCCGACAGTTTCTTGTCAGGGCCGGCAGCACGCTCCGCGGCCGCTCCACCGACCGGTCGGACCACCGCCGCGCTCCCTGTCGGTGCCCCGCGCGGCGAGCGGCCCGAAGGGTCAGGCTCCGGGCTGGATCGGGCCGATGACGGTCCCGGCGGTCACCTCGAACCGGCCTTCGGCGACCGAGGTGCCCGGGATCTCTCCATCCGGGGCCCTGAGGGTGAACGACGCCTCGTCCGCCGGGGTGGCGTGGCCGTTGTTGGGGACCTGGATGTCGAAGTGGACGGGTCGGCCCGGGCCGAAGATGACCACGGCTGTCTGATCGCCGTACTGTCCGGCCGTGATACCGAGCGGCGTGCCGTGGTGCGCGAAGGCCACCTCGGTCGGGGAGCCGGCCAGTCGGCACGCTGCGTATCCCTTCGGCGCGGTCAGGGCGACACGGAAGTGGACCTGCCCGGAACTGGCCTGATCCTGCCTGATCTTCGCGAGGTGGTTGGCGGGCCGACAGGCCGAGGGGGTGGCGACATCGGACGACGTCGCAGCCCGCGCGGTGCCCACGCTCGCGATGGCCGCCAAAGCGATGGCGACGACGGTGACGGACGTGCGGTTGGTGCGCATGCTCAGCTCTCCCTGCCTTGCCGACTGGACCCGCGGACCTTCCCCCCACGGAACCACAGGTCGGCGGGGTTCTTGCCCGACGCTCTTCGCGACAAGGTCACGAAACACCAAAGGGTGCGGTCCAGGCCGTGGATCTCGGCCTCGCTGGTCAGGTTTCCAGCTGCTTGGCGGCGGAGTCGGAGAAGGCGATCCTGGCGCGGCGCGGGTTGTGCCGTGGGGGCATCAGGCGACGGCCGGGCGCTGCGCGGCAAGCCGGGCGAGGCTGCGTACACGGCCCAGATCCGGGAGAGGGCCGACCAGTTCGCGGCCGTCCTGGAGGGCATCGCGGCCAACGGGCTGCCCTCGGTGGAGGACTGCACGCCGTGGGAGGAGCTGCGCGATGGGCGAGTTCGGCGAGCAGCGCGGCGCGTGCGAGTACCGGGGGCGACAGAAGACCGGCCGCAGTCTCCCGGGCGGCCGGGTCGCGGTAGTGCGCGGCCAGGGCGCGGGCAAGCCAGGCGTCAACGTCGGCCTGTGCGTGCACCCGCATCCGAATGAAGATTCCTTCGCCACCTCGAGCCGGAACCGCAGATGCCTTCCGAGACGTTCTGGGTGAACCTCAACCCGACCGAGCCGGACCGTATCGTCGACACGGACCTGGGCCGCACCGACGTGGGCCGCATCCTGCTCCAGGCCGACCTCCAGTTGAAGAAGACGACGGCCGCCCTGATACACCCGAAGACCGCGCTGGGCAAGAAGTTCTGGAACCGGATCGGCGGCAAGTGCATGTCGTTCCGCACCTGGATCGTGCCCGGTCAGGCTCGCGTCAACGAGCAGGACGACCAGCTCTACATCCTCGACGCGCCGCTGAAGGTGAAGATGGAGTCGCAGCACCTCTCCGGGCACGGCAGCGAGAGCGCCGCCTCCTGCACGGACCGCAGCGCCCCTGGCTCCGAGGAGCGCAACGAGAAGACGTTCCGGGACCTGATCCTGCCCGGCATCGAGCGGGCCGTGAACCACGCATCGCAGTATGCCGATCTGCGCCGCGTCTATCTCTCCAGGGTCGCCGCGGAGCGGTACCGCGAGCGCGACACCCAGGGCCCGTCCACGTACGGCGACCTCATCGACCGAGGTGACGTGAGCCGTTGGGAGACGCGGACCAAGTGGAAGCCGCGTGACACCTTCGACGCCTACGTGCATTCGTACAAGCACGGCGAGTTCAAGGTCACCGAACGCACCCGCAAGGGCAACTACATCTACACGCAGACCTACATCTACGGCGGCGTCGACCTCTCCCGGCTCCAGCTGCAGAAGGTCGCCCCCGCCGACGCCTTCCGCGACCGCTGGGCGGGCATGCAGCAGGACACCGCCCGGTCCGTTCAGGCGGCCCGCCCCGCCGCCAACGGCTCGCAGATCTGGATGGGCGGCAACAACTCGATTGCCGACAAAGGCAGTTCAGGGAACAAAGGCGACAGGGGCTCGGGCAACGGCTACGGCGGCGGGGGCAGCGACAAGGGCCAGAAATCCGCGCAGTCCGCCGGGGATTCGTCCGGCATCCTCGGAGGCCGGCTGGTACCGCTGCTGATGGGCGCCGGGCTGTTGTTCGTCGTGGTTCTGGTCCGCAGGCGGGCAGGACGGGTACGGCCGGGGTCAGGGCCGGGCAGGTGAGGTGAGGCGAGCGCGCCCCCGGCCGGGGGCGCGCCGCTCACGCCACTGTGGCCGACCCGCCCTCTGCCGAGGGTTCGGCGTTGGCCCGTTCCGTCACTGGGGCGAGTACCCGGCTCAGATCCTGAGGGAAGTCGTATTTGCTGGTCCTCGTCGGCGGGGATGAGCGCCCAGCCGTAGGTGCAGAAGCCCTTCGTGCCGATCACGCGGGCGCTCAGTTCTACCGGGACACTGGCGGACTCAGCCCGTGGGTACGCCGACCGCATCCCACGCCTCGAGTACCGCATCGCGCTCCTGCGGCCCGTAGGCGTCGGCGGCATCCGCGGTCAGCCGTGCGAAGGACGTGAAATCGGCGTCGCTGGCGAGCATGCCACTGGTGAGCACGTCGTACCAGATGCGGCCGGCGCCATCCCAGGCATGGGCGCCAAGCTGGGTGGCGGCGAGGTAGAAAGCGTGGTTGGGGATGCCCGAGTTGATGTGCACGCCGCCATTGTCGGCGAAGGTCTGCACAAAGTCGTTCATGTGGGCAGGCTGCGGATCCTTGCCGAGCTCATCGTCGTCGTACGCGGTGCCGGGCGCCTTCATCGAGCGCAGCGCGACGCCCTGTACTCCGGGGCGCAGCAGTTCCTCTCCGATCAGCCAGTTCGCTTCCTCGGTCGTCTCGCCCTTGGCGAACTGCTCGACCAGGGACCCGAACACGTCGGACAGGTGCTCGTTCAGAGCTCCGGACTGGCCCACGTATGCCAGGTTGGCGGTGTATTGGGTGACGCCATGGGTGAGCTCGTGGCCGATGACGTCGGGGGACTGAGTGAAGTCGCCGAAGATGCGCCCGTCCCCGTCGCCGAAGACCATCTGCTCGCCGTCCCAGAAGGCATTGTCGTAGTCCCGGCGGTAGTGAACGCTGGCGTCCAGCGGGAGGCCGGCCCCGTCGATGGACGAGCGGGACAGGGTCTGCAGATAGAAGTCGAAGGTGGCTCCAAGGCCGTCGTAGGCGTGATTGACCGAGGTGTCCGCTACGTCGGCCTCGCCCTCTCCGCGTATGCGTCTGCCGGGCAACTCCTGCCGGTGCTCGACGTCGCAGACGGTGCGGTCGGAGTGGTCGGGGCCGCGCGTCGGCGGGGCAGCGGTCGGGCCGATCTCGGCCGTCAGCCTGCGTTGGACGCGTTGTGCCGCGTCGAGCGCAAGGGTGCGACGGGCAGGCTCGTGCACGGCCGGGTCCTCAGCTCGGGCCAGCCGGTTGAGCAGATGCGGTGGCACGATCGCACACGGCGTCGTGGCCACGGACCTGAGCGAGAAGCCTCGGATGTCGTCGGTCATGGGATGTGCTCCGATCGGTGCGGTAGCGCACCTCATCCGCCTGACGCTCGCGCTTTTCGCGGGTGGTGGTACACGTGCCGACATTGGACTGAAGTGGTTGCCGAACAGCGTCACCGTCGTCTGTTCCGAGACCCGTATGTCCACCTCGAAGAAGTCCCGTGAAAACAGTGCTGCCGGTCCGTCAGATGCTGGTACGAGCCGTCGACAAGGGGGTCGACGGGATCAACTACCCGAAGAGCACGCACGTCCGCCTTGAGAGGCCGCGGCGCGAGGACGTCTTCATGTCGAAGGTGGCCAATTGCTGTGCCGAGCATGGAGCTCTCTCCCTGAAGGAGAAGACACTTCCGGTTTCAACGGGCGATCCAAACGCGCGCGTGCTATGGCATCAGTTTCCGCCCGTCACCCGAGGCCTGCAACTCAGCTTCCAGCGGCTCCGGCCGTGGCCCGTGACTACAGCCAGGTCTCACCGAGGGGGCGGCATTGGCCTCGG
Source organism: Streptomyces atratus (assembly GCF_900119365.1). Lineage (GTDB taxonomy): Bacteria > Actinomycetota > Actinomycetes > Streptomycetales > Streptomycetaceae > Streptomyces > Streptomyces atratus_B. The sequence continues at coordinate 416,614 of NZ_FPJO01000004.1, read as the reverse complement.
CCTGGAGCAGACGCAGGGGCCCAGTAGGTAGCCAGGGCGAGGTCGTCCGGGGACGCCGAGCCGTGCACCATCTGGTGTCGGACTATCTTCGTCCAGGCGAATTCAAGCAGGTAGCGCCGCTGTCGCGGTCGCCGAATACCCACTCGTATGCTGCAAGGCACGGACCGGATCCGACCGAGAACGTTCCCCGACGGCGGAACCAGCCACGCGGGCACTCACCGAGCCCCTCCACTTCAGTAAAACGCATCGACGAAGCAGCGGCCCTTCCCCCACCGGCGGTTGTGTCGTCCGTCCGGCTCATGCAGTACTACGGCCGCCTCCGACGCCCACCCGGCCCACTTCCCCTGCCCGGGGTGCACCCGGATATAGGTCGCGATGCTTCCGACAGCACTCTTGCCGCAGGCTGCCGGGCCAGGGAGGGCCTCCCCAGTTCCCGCCGTCACCGTCGAAACGTTCCATGCCCCACACGCCGGGAAGTCCCTCGCGGCAGCCATCCGGGATCCTCACCGCTTCCGTGGCCTTCGCCCTGCTTTCGGGGGCCCGGCTCTCCCTGTCCCCACCCTCACGGGCGGGCCTCCAACGATGCCGCAGGCTTCGCGTGACGCTACGGCGCTTCTTTGCTCCCCCTTCACAGGAAAGCCCGAGGCTAGCGGGGGCCTCGGGCTTTCCCACGCGCCCGGCCCGTAGCCAGGGGGCCGGCCGCGCTGCGTCGTCCGGGGTCGATCTGCTCGGCGAACGCTTGGAGCGCGGCGGAGCTGTTCGGCGGCAGGACCGCCATCAGCCCCTGCTCCTGTGCCTCGGCCACTGTCTCCGCCGCCCTGCTGCCCTCAAGGACGTGCACCAGGCGGACGTGTCCGTCTCCGGAACCCCGCCGGTCCACCGGAGCGACGGCGCCATGGGTACCGTCGGGCAGGGTCACCCACAGCTGCCCGGCTCGGGCCATGTCATCCTGCATCGAGGCCTGCTCAATCCCGCGGGTGGTCCAGGTCCAGTGCGCGAACATGCGGGGGTGCCGCTGGGGGCACCGGGCCGCCCGCCGGTCCTGCGGCGCCGTCGCGAAGTCCACCTGGCGAACCGCGGAGCCCAACCGGTGAACCGCGAGCCGCCGGGGCGTCCCACGTCCGGGGGCCCACTGGTGGCGACCCGGTGGATCACCTCGGACGATGGTGCTCGAACCCAGAGCACGACCGGCGTCCTCAGGAGGTGATCGCATGCGGGCTCAGCCCAGGCCGCACCCCGGCTCGCACCCGAGGGTGCGACGACCTTCGCTGAGGACCTGGCCGTCGCGGGTGGCCCTGGTGGTGATCCTGCTGATCCTCCTCATGACGACGCTAATGCTGGCCCGGTTCGGTCGCGAGGACTTCGTCCATGCTCTGACCTTCCCGGGCCGGGTCACCGGTGCCGTTCTTCTCGCGGTCGCGTTCACCACGCTGCTGGGCGCCGCCGCCGTCCTGGACCACTGGGTCCGGCACCGCTTCCCCTACTCCGGCCTGGTCGCGCTGATCGGCACGTTCGCGGCCTTCCTGACCAACGCCATGCTCCTGGTCGAGACGTGGAAGGACGGCGATTCCTCGGCCTACCCGGCCTTGTTCGGCGCGCTCGCGGCGGGTTCGGCATGGGCTTCCTTCGCGGTGTGGCGGACGTCGGTCGTGGTCCCCGCTCCCAAGAGGCTGGCCGTCGCGGTGATCGTTCCCTCGGTGGTCGCGGTCGCCAATTTCGGCTATCAGAACCTCTATCAGCCGTACCAGCGGGAAACCAGGCCGGTCATCACGTTGTCCATGGGGAAGGCGGTGCTGAGCAAGGACCGGAAGGCATTCGCCGTACCGGTCGACCTCACCCTCCAGAACCACGGTGACGTGGGTTTCTACGTGCTCCAAACCGAAGTCCACGCGATGGGGCAGCGGGTGCCGCTCAGCCCGAAGGACCGGCTGCGCCAGCAGTGGCGAGCCGATGCCGAGCAGTGGACCGGATCCTCGGAAGTGAACCCCCTCTCCCGCAGAGAGATCCACCAGCCCGGCGAGCTGGTGGAGGCACAACCGTGGATGCCTTATGGACAGTGGATCGAGTCGAGCGACACCTTCACCACACGTGTGGTGGTGCAACTGCCCATCGACACGCCGTACGACCAGGTCGCGTTCTATGCCACCGCGAGCCTCGCGCGCAAGGACCGGCTCGTGCTGCAGCCACCGCTGCAGTTCGTGGCGAAATCCTGGGGCCAGGGCAACGTCCCCGGATGGGTGAAGCAGCAACAGGAAAGTGGCCGCGACTCCCTCATCTATCGTGCCAGGGTGCACGAGAACAACGCGATCGACGAGTACACGAGGGATGCGCGTTTCGTAACCGTCTACTGGATGTTCGGCACGGACGGCGCGAAGGTGGCGACGTCCATTGCGCGCAAGGGAGAGGAGGACCGCGTCCCGACCCCGGCGGAACAACGCGAGCTGGTGAACCGGTACGGCCTCGTCGACCTCGTGACGGGCCCTTACGTGCGGACCCTGTGGGACATCAAGAGCCAGCGCTGACGGGCACCGCCGCGCCGAGCGGGCCGGAGCCCCGGCCCAGTCGCTCCAGCCAGGCCACCAGGGCGAGCGAGCTGTTCAGCCGGTCCCAGGAGTGCGCGTCCCCCATGCCGAGCTGCGCCTCCCGCACCGCCCGGCACAGCATCTCGACGTCGAACATCTCCGCGATCAGCGGATGCTGGGCGGAGCGGCACAGGGCGACGAGTTCGTCGCCGTGTGTCCGCAGGCCGCGCGCATAGAGGTCGTCGAAGGGGATCTTGACCGCCCTGCCGCTGATCGGGGCAGGGAGCAGGTCCGCCATGGCCTCGCGGAGAACGGCCTTCGGAAGGCCCGGCCGGAACGTGGCCGCGACGGGAAGGCGGCTCATCGTGGCGACGACCTCCGGGTCGAGGAAGGGGTTTGAGAGGAAGAACCCGTCCACTCGCGCGCGATGCCAGGACAGCGGGTCGGGAGCGGCGACGTAATTGGCCGCGTCGTACAGCGACTGTTCCGGCCTGCGCCCGAACACGAAGCGGCTCTCGGCGATACCGGCCTCCCGGTAGCCGTGCGCCCGTGCGAATCCGGAGCGCAGCCATCGGGGGCGATTGAAGGTGCCGAGGCCGCCGAGCACCGTCCCGCTGCGGACCAGTGCGGTGAACCGTTCGGCCACTAGCGGGAAAGCCGGCCGGACCACGTAGGCGTGGACGACGTCCCGCAGGCCCCGCTCGCTCCCCGCGGCCCAGGCACGTGCCTGCTGGGTCATCTGCCGCAGCTGGCCCGTACGGGCGAGCCTGTGCAGGTGGAACGGGTTGGCGTCGGCGATGGGATCGGCTCCGCAGCCGGTCAGGAGGGTGTCACAGCCAACTTCTGCGGCCTCGGAGTGGAGTCTGCCCCAGAACGGGGCGCGGAACGCGTGCGCATGAGGTTCGTCCACGTCTCCCGCGTGGTGCTCGAAGTCGTCGAAGTCGGCCACGTCGTCGGCATCGACGATCACCGGGCGCGCTGCGGCTGCGTGCCGGCGGATCTCCTCCATCGCGATGTCGAGGTACGGCTGCTCCGCGGCCAGCTCTCCGCGGGAGAAACGCCCGGCGAGCAGGACGAGGTTCCCGGGGCCGGCTCGGCTCTCGGCCAGCAGACGTGCGGCGAGCAGCGCGACGCTGGTGGAGTCGGTGCCGCCCGAGACATGGCATGCCGTCGTCGTGCCCATACGGCGTCCGACGGCGTTCTCAAGCGCCAGGCGCAGCTCCTGCGCGGCCTCACCGAGGTGGGGTCCGTCAGCCGTCGGCGCGGGCGGGGCGGTGGCCCGGCGGACGGGTCGCGGCGTACGACGGCGCAGCTGCCCGATGAGGGAAAGCTCCACCACCTCTCCGCCGAGCACGCGGTGCACCCCGGTGAACGGCGTGAGGTCCGTGTGCGGTTGCGCCATGTTCCCGGTGAGGTATCGGCAGAAGTATCGGGGATCCAACTCTGTGGCGTTCCCCAGGCTGCGGGCGGAGGTGCTCACGGCATTCACTCGGCCACCCGACGCCCGGAAGAACAGGGGGATGCGTGCCTGTTCGTCGCGGATCAGAAGGATGCGGTCGCGGCACACCAGAACGGCCGCGTAGTCGCCCACCGGCAGCGGCGGGTCGGCTCCGTTCCGGCCGAAGGCGTCGAGGAGGCCGTGCGCGCCCGCCGGCCGGTCGCGGGCCGAGCCGACCCAGCCGACGACGGCCGCGGTACCGGCCGGCGAGGAGACAGTCGTCACGAGTCCCTGACGCGTCATGGCGCCGGAGGTCCGGAACCTCGTTGTGCCGTCGGACCACTCAAGGCCGAGCGCATCCATGTCACTGTCCCCCGCAGTCGATCGAGAGCACCGGTGTGAAGGCGTGCCCTCGCGGATCGGCGTCCGGGATGCACACGCCGCCCGAGGCCGTCCAGGCGTGCAGGGCGAAGGGGTGTTCGCGGACACCGACGTGGAGTACGGCCTTCAGGCCGGACCGCCGCAGCAGGAGGAAGGCCGTCACGGCCTCGGACTTGCAGTCGCCGTTGACGAACCAATTGCTGCGGCTGTGGGTCTGTACCGCCCGTTTCAGGCGTCCGAGCTCCTGCGCGGAGGGGAGGTCGGCACGGGCGTAACCCGGAGCAGCCAAGGACAGCAGCCGGAGGACACGCCCGAATCCCAGGGTCCGAATGAGCAGGTGCACGCCACGCAGCCAGAGCCCGACGGCGCCGGAGTCCACGTGCTTCTTCCGGCGGCCCGTCGCGCATCCGGCCCTCACGAGAACGCTGACGAGCTCGGCGCGTTCCTCAGGGCTTCCCTCGGCGAACTTCTGGACGTCCGCTGCCGTCATCCCGAGAAAACGCGTCCGTCTCCAGTCGGCGATCAGCGCTCCATCGGACATCCGGCTGACACGGCAATGCGGTGACAGGATCCTTGCCATGGCTGCCAGGGCCTCGGTGTTCTCCGCCACCACATATCCTCCGAGGTTCCACGTGGACGGTGTCAGGACTGGTATCCGTGACCGTCGTAGAGTCCGCCGCTGAAACCCCGGATCAGACGGCCGTTGCCGAGAAGAACCAGCCGACGCGGCTTACGACGCCGCAGCAATCGGAGAAACATCGCCCACCTCCAGAGTCAGCCAGGACCGATCAACTCCAGGCTACGCCGCCACGATTGGCCCGCAACCGGGCTGCCGCTCGCTACGTGCGGTCCGCGATCGCGTGCCGTCGGCGAACGCGCCTGAAGGGCACTGGCCGGGAGTGGTGCCTCCGAGGGGCACCGGCGGTACGCAGCCGCCCGAGGACCTCGTCATCGAGGAGGCGTGAGGTGAAGCGCTGCGGCCGCAGCGCTTCACCGCCTCAGACGGGTTCCCCACATTGTCGTCGCCGTAGGGCTGGCTGTGGTCGGCCGTGGTTCTCCCTGCGGGGGTCCAGGCGATCCGCCCGTGCTGGAACATGTTGAATTCGTGATCACGTGAGTCCGTAGAGCGTGAGGATGCGGTGCCGGTCGGAGTGGGCGCGTCGGGCGGCGGCGCTGTTGGCCCAGCGACGGTGCCGGAGAGCGTGCCGAGGACCGGCTGCTCGCCCGTGACCGTCAGCCCGGCCCGGCGCCTCGACCACTTCCGCGAACCGGTCGGGGCGACCGCAAAGATGCCCCGACCGGCGCGGAGTTGGACAACTCGCTCACGGCGACTGGAGAAGACCCGAGCCGATGTCCCTGACGGGCTGTGCCAGCGGGAACGCACCGGACAACAGACTGGCCTTGAGATCGGCCGCGGAAGCGTTGGGGTTCGCCTGGGCGAGCATTGCGAGGACACGCGCGACGGACTCGCGGTCCGGGCGAAGACCGCGGGTCCGTCGAACATCGGCAACCTGCTCGCCGGGGAGGGCGTCCCGGCCACGGCCGGCTTCGGTGTGCCGTACGAAGGGCTGCACGCCATCGACGAACGCGCCCACCTGGCCGAGTTGCCGCAGGTCTACATCGTCTACCAGCGGGCCGTCCTCGGTCTCTTCGGAGGCTGACGTCCCAAACGCGCCCCGGCTTCCCCCAGATCCACTCCCAGCAAGTACCCAACTCCGTCTCTGGGAACAGAGCGCAGAGCGCGATGCCTTGGCTGGTGCTTCCCCTCAGGGCCTGGAGCACAGCGGCAAACTCGGACGGCTCCTGCCCGCCGCGCTGCACGACCCGCTGACGGCGGCGGCGCGAGGCGCGGGCCGGGCACTGGCCCCGCCCCGGCCGGTGTCGGCTCGGGTTCGACGGGCAAACTCAGGAGCCTGCGGGCCATGGACGCTGCGGCCGATACCGCGGTCAGCTCCTCGGCCACCTCTGGGCCGACCCCGGCGAGTGCGTCGGCCTGGGTCTCGATCGCGGCGAGGGCACAGTCCGCGAGCAGGCACGTGCTGAGACCGACGGCGATGCGCAGGTTGCCGACCACCGCGCGCGCCTTTCGCTTCCAGTCCGCGTACAGCTCCTGACAGTGCGGGTCCAGGAACAGCATCCGGCTCATGTTCAGGCGTCGTGCCGGGGCATCCGGGCCAAGGAAGTCCAGGTGACCTGCTAACAGGGCGTGCCCGAGAGTGTTCCGGGCCAGCACGTCCGTACGGCGGCCGAGCACTATCGCCGGGACGCCGTCGACGGCGCGGAGGAGGTCGCGTGTTTCGTCGGCGAGCTTCCCGGGCCGCGGGCGGCGCAGCCGGGGCGCGTGGCGGGCGGCGCCGGCGAGCCGGTCGAGGTGCTCGCGCTCGTGGTCGTCGAGCAGGAGAGCCCGGGCGATCGCGTCGAGCACCTCGGCCGAGGCCCCGCGGGACTGGCCCTGTTCCAGCCGTGCGTAGTACGAGACGCTGACGCCCGCCAGCTGGACCAGTTCCTCACGCCGGAGCCCGGCCACCCGCCTTCGGGGTCCGAGGTCGCGCAGGCCGACGTCCTCGGGGCGCAGCCGCGCCCGTCGGGCTTGGAGGAAGGCGCCGAGCGGGCCGGGTCCGTTCATCACCCCAGTATTCGGTGCGCGGCCCGATCCCAACCACACCCTGTGGGGGGGGTGGGACAACCCGGGAGTGGTGCGTACCCGCCCGCGTGTCCAGGCTCGGTCTCATTCGGCGGCGACGTACCCAGACTCGAGGACGGACCACATGGATCAGAAAGCGGAGCAGATCACTCTTGGCGACGTCACCGTCAGCCGTGTCAAAGAGTTTTCCGGCTCGTCGGAGATGTCCCCGGGCCAGTTCTTCCCGGACAGCCCCCACGGCTCGTGGGACGAGCACCGCGACTGGCTGGCACCCGACTTCTGGAACCCGCAGACGGACGAGTGTCATACGGCGATCCAGAGGCGAAACGGAGTGCCCCCAGGGACACGCCCACGGTCCAAGCGTTTTGCGCTGCGGGGCTCGCGTCAGCGAGAGGGCCCGATTCCCCAGGCGGCGGCTCGGGCGGCGGCGGCCGCGCGGTTGGGGAGGTCGAGCTTGGCGAGGATGTGCTCGATGTGGGTCCCTACGGTACGCGGCGTGATGTGCAGCCGCTCGGCGATCTCCCGGTTGGTACGGCCGACAGTCAGTTCGGCCAGCACCTGGAGCTCCCGTGGCGAGAGTCCGCCAGGCCGCCGCGCGTCCACGGCGGGTTCGGCTACGGCGATGTCTTCGGGCGACGGGCCCGCACAGGGGCCGACGGCCGCGGCGAGGGCCTCGGTGAGCAGGGTGACCACGGCGCGCGCCGGATCGGGCGTGCGCCGCGGCCTGCGGGTGCTGACGTTCAGCATGCCGACGTACCGGCCGTCGGCGGCGAAAAGGCACTGGGCCACGCCGTCCTCGATGCCGAGCGGACGCAACACCTCCTGGAAGCCCGGGGATGCAGCCAGGAGGTGCCAGGGAGCGTCTCTGAGCCAGAGACCGCCCCGGGCCGGGCTGCGGAGCACGGGGAACATCGGATCGTGATGGAGACGGGCCTCGATGTAGGCCGTGGCATCGTCCGGGTAGCTCCCGGCCAGGGTGGTGTGGCGCCGGCGCAGTGGGTCCCACCGGGTCAGGGAAGCGTGGTCGTACTCCATCACCTCTGACAGCGCCGCCAGGACCATGTCGACGCCGGTCACACCACTCGTGGCGCTCCTGGCGGCCTCCCGGACGTGGACGGCCGCGTCCAGGATGTCCGCCGTACTCCGCTCCGCTGTCATCACCCAAGGATGATCACACGCCCGGAATACGTCAATCGCGAAGGGTGTCGTGCACTACCTGCCCGTCCATGACTGTGAGGACGACGGGCATCTCCGGGATGTCGTGGGGGTCGGCGGTGAGCAGGTCTCCGTCGAGCACACAGAGATCGGCGACCTTGCCCGGCTCCAGTGAGCCCTTCCAGTCGTCGGCGAAGTCCTGCCAGGCCGCGTCGATCGTGTACGTACGGATCGCCTCGGCCAGGCCGATGCGCTGCTCGGGGCCGCTGACCCGGCCGGCGGCCTTCGACTCGCGCAGCAGCATGGTGGCGACGCCCTGGCGCCAGTCCGGGTACGTGACGGGGGCGTCGGACCCGCTCGCGACCCGCACGCCGGCGTCGATGGCATCACGGTAGGGCCATGCGTACGCGGCCCGTCCGGCGCCGACGAACTCCTCCTCCATGTCGGCGACGGTCCACTTGATGGTGGGGTTCATGTTGACGCCGAAACCATGTGCGGCCAGCACCTTCATGCTGTGTGCGGTGAGGAAGTCTCCGTGGATGACGTAGTGGCGAGCGTCGGGCCGCGGGTGCTCGGCCATGGCCGCGGCGAAGGCGTCCGCGACGGTGTCGATGGCCCGGTCGCCAGTGACGTGGACGCCCAGCTGGTGCCCGGCGGCGTGGGCATACCGGATCATGGCGTCGATCTCGGCGCTCCGCTCGGCATCGGTCTCGCCGCCGACGCACAGGGATCCGCAGCCACCGCCGACGTACGGCTCGTGCATCCAGGCCGTCTTGTTGGGGACGATGCCGTCGGCGAAGATCTTGACCCCGAGGATCGCGAGGCGGCGCGGATCGGCATCCCCAGAATCGCCGAGGGCAATGAGGGTGCGGGTGAACTCCTCGGCGGTGCTCGCCATGCCGGTGGGCAGGAGCAGGACGCCGAGGCGAGCGGTCAGTTCGCCGTCGGCCAGCAGCCGACGGTAGACATCGAGGGTCTCCGCACCGAGCGCGCCCCGCATGATCCCGTCGCCGCCGGGGCCGAGCCCGGGCTCGGTGTAGCTGGTCACGCCGAGGCGGGCAAGCGTGGCGAGGGTCGACCTGATCGCGGCGGTCCGCTCCTGTCGGCTGAGCGACGGCAACGCGTTCTGGACGAGGGCCTGGGCCCCCTCGTGGAGCAGCCCGGTCGGCTCCCCCGCTTCGTCCACGACGATGGCCCCGCCGGGCGGTGCGACGGTGTGCCGGTCGATCCCTATGAGCTCCAGTGCCTTGGAGTTGACCCAGGTGGCGTGCCCGGAGAAGGAGTACAGGACGACGGGGTGGTCCGGGCTCACGGCGTCGAGATCGCGCCGAGAGGGCAGCCGCGAAGGGTCGGAGACGCACTCGTCGAGGTAACCGGGGTCCCAGCCGTGCCCCGTGATCCACTGGCCACCCGGAACCCGCCCGACGGCCTCGTGCACCACCTCGGCCACGTCCGCGAGGCAGGACACGGCGGGATGGCCGAGGTCGAGGGAGAGCGGAGGCGTCGCCATGCCGAAGGCGCATCCGTGCAGATGGGAATCGTTGATACCGGGAAGCAGCGTCGCCCCACGCAGGTCGACAACGCGGGTGCCGGGTCCGACGAGCGGCGCGACATCGTCCCGCCCACCGACGGCACTGATGACCCCACCGGTCACCGCCAGGGCCGAGGCGACGGAAAACTCGGCATCGACCGTGACCACCTGCCCACCGAGAAACACCAGATCCGCATACATGTCCACAGAAGTGCCCTTTCGAAGATCGGGTGCACCACGGCCACCCGCGAACGATCTCCCAAGGACTATGGCAACGCCCTTACCCCCCGCACATCGGTCATCCCACCGATACGCACTCTCGTAAATGGCAGGCTGACGCCTCGTGCACCGGATCGCGTCGGGTTTCGGGAGGGCATGGGGTGCACGAGACCCCCATTACCGCTTTGGTGGCTCCGCATTGGGGCGCCCGGCTTCCGGAGTCGGCATGACTTTCTCCCTGCCGATTGCACGTCTTGGGGGGTGTCACCGGCTCCGGAGGCATCCTGCTGCATCCGTCGGGCCCGCCACCGCCCGGTGGGCTGTCGGTTGGCGGGGAAGGGCGAAGGACCGGTCGCGCAGGCCGAGTTCACCGTAGCGGCGGAACCGGTTTACCCACTTCGACGCGCACGCTCATGAGATCCCCGTCTCCGCGGCCACGTGGGCGATCGGGCGGGACTTACAGCGTTCGACAAGGCGGCGTCGGCCTTCAGCAGACAGCGGGGCGTTGCGGTGAAGCGACGGTCTCTTCACGGTCATCGGATGTGCCTGTGGATACAGAAACGGCAGGAAGGCGAACCGCTACCAGCGGCAGGAAGCAGCCGACGAGGGGCCCCATGCACAGTGCGATCAGCACAGTGCCGAACCCGACGGTTCCACCCAGAAGCCAGCCGGCGCAGGCAACAGCGACTTCGATACCGGTGCGCACAAGGGCGACAGGTAGGTGGGTGAGCCGAACGAGTCCGGTCATGATGCCGTCGCGTGGTCCCGACCCGAACTGCGCGCCGAGGTAGAGCGCGTCAAAGAAGGCCAGAGCGACGAGGCCGAGGGCGAGATATCCGATCTCGGCGAGTGGCCCCTGCGGGTTGGGGAGCACAGTCGCGGTGGCATCTGCGGCGAAGCCGACGATCGCGACATTGAGGAGCGTGCCAAGCCCGGGCAGTTCTCGCAGGGGGATCCATGCAATAAGCACAAGCAGCGAGATCAGGTTTGTCGCCCAGCCGAACGAGATATCAAGAGATCTGGCGGTGCCTTCTGTGAGCACGTTCCAGCTGGCGGCGCCAAGCCCGGACTTGACGAGCAGCATGACGGCCGCCCCGTATCCCATCAAGCCGAGCAGGAGCTGGGGGATCCGACGTGCCTTTCGGGCCGCCCGAACCTGGGCGAATGCGTTCATGCGCGGTATCACGGGTGGGTCGTGATGAGCCGGGACGGAGGTGTGTGCCGTGGAAGCGGGAGGTGTCATATGGCGAGTCTCTCGGCCATCTGGACCTGGATTCCATAGCCAGATTGACTATGCTGGTCTGGTGAAAATCAGCTCGCACGTGGTAGCACGGATGTTGGGGACCTGGCAGGAGGGGCCGGGGCCAGCGCATCAACGTCTCTCCGACAGGCTGCGTCTGCTCATCCTGGATGGACGCCTCTCCCTCGGTGCAGCCCTGCCGAGCGAGCGTGACCTGGCTATCGCGCTCAGCACCAGCAGAACCACCGTCGGAACCGCATTTCGCACGCTGGTCGAGCACGGATACCTCGCCACACAGGCGCGTACCAGGGCGACGGTACGGCTGCCTGATGACACCACGTCCGAGCACCCGGTTGGCACGGACGCAGAAACCATCGACCTTTCCTTTGCCGCCCCGGCTGCGCCCGTAAAAATCCTTCACGCTGCGTTCGCGACCGCTCTCGAACAGCTACCACGACATTTCGAGCGGCACGGCTACGATCGATACGGCACCGCGGAGCTGCGCGAAGCAGTTGCCCACTGGTATCAGCGGCGAGGACTGCCCACCCGACCCGACCACATCCTGATCACCAACGGCGCACAGCACGCGCTCGCTCTTCTGACGCGAATACTCCTGTCGCCACGCGACAAAGTCCTCATCGACCATCCGACCTACCCACACGCGATCACGACATTCACTCAAGCGCGCGCCCGACTTCTGCCCGTAGCCGTGACGACTTCCGGCTGGGACACCGAGCAACTCCAAGCAGCAGGACAAGCCGCGAACCTGGCCTACCTGATACCTGACTTTCACAACCCGACCGGGATGTGCATGCCCACGAGCGTGCGCCAACAGCTCAGGCTCGCGTGTCCCACGGTCGTCGACGAGACCATGGCCGATCTGGCTCTGGACGTTCCGAGCCCCGAACCCCTCGCGCTGCACATGCCAGCAGCCATCAGCATCGGCTCTGTGTCCAAGAGTGTCTGGGGCGGCCTACGCATAGGCTGGATTCGCGCGCTTCCCCCTCTCCTGGAACGCGTCGAAAAGGCCCGTCCCACGACAGACCTCGGCACACCCGTCGTCGAACAACTCGCCACAGCCGTCCTCCTGAACGAGCACCAAACCCAGCGGCCGGACACACTCCAGCAACTCAGGTCACAACGTGACACCCTGCGGCAAGCACTCACCGAGCACCTACCGAACGTCCATGCCCTGCAACCAGCCGGCGGTGTGACGCTGTGGGCAACCTTCCCCGGGCCCGTCAGCTCACGGCTGGCAGCCATGGCGCCTGACCACGGAGTGACCATCGCGGCCGGACCACGATTCGGGGTCGGGGGTGCGTTCGAACGCAACGTCCGACTACCGTACACGCTCCCTCCGAGTCAACTGACCCACGCAATCTGCAGACTCGCGCAGGCAGAACAGGCACTCGGACAAGGCGCTACCGGAACTCACGCCCCCGCACCCATCGCATGAGCGTCAACCGTCATGACCGAGTACAGCTAGGAGCTGGGAGGATGGCGCTATGCGGATCACGGTGCTGACCGTTCCGGGCTGCCCCAACGGCCCGGTCGTGCAGGAGCGGATCATCGCCGCGCTGGCCGGGCGGCAGGCCGAGGTGGAGCTGATCGAGGTGTCCGATCAGGAGGAGGCCGAGCGCGTGGGGATGGCCGGCTCGCCGACCGTTCTGGTAGACGGTCTCGATCCGTTCGCGCAGGCAGGAGCGGCGCCGAGCGTGTCGTGCCGGATCTACCGGGAGGCCGAGGGCAAGACGGACGGGGCGCCGAGCGTGAAGGCTCTGGGCGAGGCCCTGGCCGCGGCGGGGCTGACCGGGGCGACGGACGAGGACCGCTGAGGATTGGATGCCTTCGGGAGATGGACGTGCCGTGGTCATGAAGCACTGCTCCGCCGAGTTCAAGGCGGATGCGGTCGCGTTGTACGAGTCGCGGCCGGAAGCGACGATCAAGCAGGTTGCCGCGGGCTCTGGGGATCAACGCGGAGACGCTGCGGAACTGGATCCGGGCGGCCGGAACCGCTCCACCCCGACGATGTGCCGCACCTTGACGGGGCGCACGATGACCGCGACCCGCTGTTCCCCCGGCATGGTCCACTCGAAGCGCTCGATGCCCAGGTACTTGCGGGCCAGTCGGTCCATTCGGTCGTGTGCCTCCTCGCCCTCGATGAAGCGGGCCACCACACCACTGATCTGTACTCGGTCGAAGGGGTCGGTGACGTCCGCGTGTGAGAGGTAGACGCGGGGGTCGCGGCGCAAGTTTTCCTCCTTCACCCGACCCGCCGAAGTGTTGAACGTCAGCTCCCCTTCCCCCTCCAGATCCACCCACATCGGGCTGACCTGCGGCGCTCCGTCGGCGAACACGGTGCCGACGTACCAGATGTTGGGGGCTTGCAGTCGGGCGCGGACGGCTTCATCGAAAGACGCAGTCATCCCGGGAGGCTACCAACCAGGGTGGACTGGAAAGTTCGGGAGAACCGTGGAATCCGTCAGGTGAAGCCGATGCCGAGAAGCCGTCCTCTGCGCTCCTGCCCCTGGTGGCCGAGACATCGCAGCGGCGCTCGTACTGCGCCGGGTCGAGTCCGCCGACTGATGCCCGGCCCCGCCAAGTCCCGTGCTCACTCGTGCTTCGGCCAGGCCTGGAGCAGGTAGTGCTCCGCGATCGGCTCGTCCTCATCCTGCACGCCGTCGGGGTTGATGTCCCGGCCCCGGGCGTGCAGGCGCAGTCGGTAGGCGCCGGGCCCTGCGTGAGCGAGGTTGGTCTCGTAGGGCTCCCGCGGGACACCAGCTCAACTACCGCCCTCTGGGTGGCCTTCGGTTGCTCAGGGGGTGAGTCCGGCGTCGCGGGCCACGAGTGCGGCTTGGACGCGGTTGGTGACTTCGAGGGTGGTCAGAATGCGGCTGACATGGGCTTTGACGGTGCTTTCACGCATGGTGAGGCGAGTGGCGATGTCGGCGTTGGTGGCGCCTTGGGCGATCCTGAAAAAGCGACCGCCTTCTTCGCGAAGGAGAGCGACCGGTGAGCAATATATGCCGGTTCATCCACGCGGAGAAGGCGCACTACCCTGTCACACTGCTGTGCAAGGCGATGAAGACGGCCCGCTCCACGTACTACGCGTGGGTGGCAGGACGGGAAGCCCGCGCAGCGCGGCGGCGGGCGGATGAGGCCCTGGCCCACGAGATCACGGTGATCCACCTCGCGTCCCGGCGGAACTACGGCGTCCCGCGCGTCACCGCCGAACTGCGCCGGCAGGGCCGGCCGGTCAACCGCAAGCGGGTGGAGCGGGTCATGCCGGGGCACGGCATCGCCGGGCACAGCCGGCGCACCCGACACCGCGGCCTGACCAAGGCCGACACCAAGGCTGCCACGTCACCGGATCTGATCGGCCGGGACTTCACCGCCACCCGCCCCGGCACGGAGATCGTCGGGGACATCGCCTACATCCCTACCGCCGAGGGCCGGCCCTACCTCGCCTCGTGGCTGGACCTGGCCCCACGAGACACGCCTGCGCCACCAACAGAACCAGGCCCTCGCGGCGTGACGACGACGCGTCCGAGACCACGGGGAAACTTCATCACTGGCCTCCCCCTCACCGGCGCACTGGCTGGATGGACAGCTGGCCAACCGGCAACGGGGGCGGCCCCTGGTCACCGCCCACCGCGGACGCCTGTAAAGCACCCGGTCACCCTGGAGGCAAGTGTGGTCCGCAGCCTTGATGACGCTTACCGCCAGGAGGCAAATGCCCGCCCGGTCGACGGGCATCTGGTCGGCGCGGAGAATAGGCGGAGAACAGTAGGAGCGGAGCGGCCGCTGGACGGCCCGCGGCCAGGGCGTCGGCAAGGCGGTGGCGACCCTGCCGACAAGGTGGCGATGATGCCGACGTGGCGATTGCGGGACTTCCATGACGACGATCTGGACCATGTAGTCCAGATATGGGATCAGGACCGGCAGGCCGACGACATGCCTCCCGTGTTCCCCGTCTCTGAGGCCATGGCCGCAGCCCGGACCGGGACCGCAGTGGTTGCGGTGGTCGGCGAGGACCTGGTGGGCATGGCAGTGGCACAGGCCCAGGGCGAGCGGGCCTGGATCACGCTGGTGGCCCTCGCAAGGATGTGGCGTAACCGCGGAATCGGGAGCGCCCTGATCGCGGAAATCGAGAGGCGTCTACGCATACAGGGAGTACGCCGGATCGGTGCGCTGCTCGCCCCAGGGACCACCGGAACCACGGCGCTGGAGAACTCCGGTTACCGCACTCGCGACGGGTTGATCTTCTACGAGAAGGTCGAGCATCTCGGCGCGAGCGATGCGGGCCTGCTCGCCGAGCTCGGCGGGAGGGTGCTGCCGCAGGGGCTCTGGGGTGCCCTCGCGGGCATGGAACGAGAGAAAGAAGCCATTGAGCGGCGGATCGTGCTGCCGCTGGCCGAGCCCGTACTGGCCGATCGGTACGGGGTGACGCCACCGAAAGCCGTCATCCTTTTCGGCCCGCCGGGTACCGGAAAGACCAGTTTCGCCAAGGCCGTCGCTTCCCGGCTGGCCTGGCCGTTCGTGGAACTCTTTCCCTCCCGGCTCACGGAGGGTGCCGCTGGCGGCCTGGCCGCCTCTCTGCGGGACACGTTCGCCGATCTGGCGGTGCTTGAATCCGTTCTGCTGTTCATCGATGAGGTCGAGGAGATCGCCGGCGTCCGGTCCGGTCAGGCCGTCGATCCCGGCCACGGAGTCACCAACGAACTGCTCAAGCTGATCCCGGGTTTCCGCGACCAGGACGACCGCCTGCTGATCTGCGCGACCAACTCCGTCCGTTCCCTCGATCCGGCGTTTCTGCGCCCTGGCCGGTTCGACTACGTCATTCCGGTCGGTCCTCCCGATCCGAAGGCCCGGGCGGCAATCTGGCAGCGCTACCTCAGCCCAGCCGCCGACGACATCGAGCTGCATCGACTGGTGCTGGCCAGTGAGATGTTCACACCTGCCGACATCGAGTTCGCCGCCCGCAAAGGCTCCCACGCTGCATTCGAACGCGAAGTCACTGACCGCAAAGGCGCGCCGGCCAGCACCGAGGACTACCTCGCTGCCATCGCCGACACCCGTCCCACACTCACCGACCAGGCTCTCACCAAGTTCAGAGAAGACATCGAGCACTACGCGCGCATGTGATGTCGGGTGTTCCAGCCGGGGCCAGCGGAGGCGTGACGACACAGTCAGACATGACCGGGCACGACGACTGCGGAACGGTGCGATCACTACTCGGCTACTACAGGTACCGCGAGCGCAGCTACTTCCTCCAGGAGACAGCCGACTCCATCGAGGAGGAAGCGAACCTCCGGGCTGGGCGTGGGCGCAGGCCCTTGCCCTGTTCACCCGGCGCGTCGAAAGAACTGCGCCATGAGCAGCGACGCCCCCAGCAGCAATTGGAGGCGTGAGGTCCAGGACGCGGACCGGCTTGCCAGCCCACCAGGACTGGGCAGTCGGCGCGACGGCCGCCCCGTCGCAGGACGGTGATACCAGGCAGGACAACCAGGTGCTCGGCCTTGCCGGGCCGGGCGCGGTCGGCTGCGACGAGGGCGCACGCAGGGGCGCGAGCGGCC
The DNA here is from genome assembly GCF_900119365.1 of Streptomyces atratus. Classification (GTDB taxonomy): domain Bacteria; phylum Actinomycetota; class Actinomycetes; order Streptomycetales; family Streptomycetaceae; genus Streptomyces; species Streptomyces atratus_B. Next base: position 399,908 of record NZ_FPJO01000004.1, on the reverse strand, counting down.
CGGTCCGCAGCGAACCGCCCGGTCCCGGTCTGCGGGCTCGCGCCACGCCCCCGGGCCGGTCAGTCCCATGGCGCCAAGGCCGAGCCGCCGCACCGGCAGATCCTCGCCGAATCAGAATATATCTGACAATTCGCCGTCCTGATTGGCGAGTTGAAGCAGTCTGGCCGAGTACACCACCCGAAGGTCCGCCACTGCCAGGAAGCGGCATCAGGCGGCCGGCGTCGTCGGCACGGTCAGCGTGGACAGCAGCGCCAGGTCGGCCTGCTCGAGGCTGTCCAGCAAGGTGATCCGGTCGGCCTTGGCGATCGGCACAGTGGAGGGAACGGCCAGCACCGAGCAGCCGGCCGCGCGCGCGGAGGCGACCCCGGTCGGAGTGTCCTCGACGGCCACGCAGGCCGCAGGGTCCAACCCGAGTCGATCGGCGGCGGCCAGGTAGGGGGCAGGGTCGGGCTTGGTGCGCTCGGTGTCCTCGGCAGCGAGAGTGACGGTGAACCAGTGATCGCCGAGGCTGCCGAGGACCAGGTCCACTACGCGGCGAGGGGAGGCCGAAACCAGCGCGGTGGGCACGGCGGCGTCGCTCAGTTCGGCGAGCAGCGCCAGTGCGCCGGGCCGGGGGACGACCTCGGCGGCGACCTTGCTGCTGAACGTGTCGCTGAGAATCTCGGCCAAGGCGTTCGCAGTGAAGCTGGTCCGGGTCATGCGGCACAGGTGGGCGGCGGTGTGCTCGACAGCGCGGCCGAGCACCTCGGGCAGGTCCTCCTCGGTGAGGGTGTGGCCGAGACCGGCGGCGAGATCGGCCGTGGTCTGGAGCCAGAGACGCTCGGTGTCGACCAGCGTGCCGTCCATGTCGAACAGGACAGCGGCGGGGGGTGCGGGCACGGCGGTCCTACCTTCTTTGGTCATGGCTTGGTTGATCACTCGTAAGGTCGGTGGCTCCGGGGTTCCATTCCCGGAGAGCCTCGGTCAGTCACTCTTCCGGGGCCTCAGCCGGAGAGTGAGGATCTGGAACGGGCGCAGTGCCAGGTGCACTCTTCGGCCGTCCGCTTGTACAGCGTCCGTGCTCCCGCGGGGGTCGAGTTCGCGCTCCAGCAGATCGGTCTCGACCGCGGAGGCCAGAGGGAATCCGGCGGTCAGGACGGTTCGGGTGCGTCCCCCGTATGCCTCGTAGAGGCGTACGACGATGTCGCCGGAGCGATCGTCGGCGAGTTTGACCACTTCGATGACAACACTCTCGTTGTCCGCGCTGACGAGCGGCTCGACCTCGGCCGAGCCGAGGAGGCTGCGCTCGGGCTGATTGAACGCGTAGCCCTCGCGGACGGCGTCGGCGATGTCGGCGCCGATGACGAACCCGTATCGCAGGCGGTGGTGGCCCTGGTCGGCATCCGGGTCAGGGAAGCGAGGAGCGCGGAGCAGGGAGAGCCGGACGGTGGTGGTGGTGCCGCCGTCCGCGCGGACGTCCCGGGTGACCTCGTGCCCGTAGGTCGAGTCGTTGACCACAGCCGCGCCCCACCCCCGTTCGCCGAGGTGCAGGAAGCGGTGGGCGCAGATCTCGAACTTGGCGGCGTCCCAGCTGGTGTTGGTGTGGGTGGGGCGCCGGACGTGTCCGAAGGGGATCTCCGCGCTGGAGTGGTCGGCCCGCACGTCGAGCGGGAAGGATGCCTTGAGGATCTTCTCCTTCTCGTGCCAGTCGATCTCGGTGTCGATGTCCAGCCGTCGGGAGCCTTCGGACAGGGAAATCAGCTGTTCGATGCGGGAGTCACCGAAGGTCCGCACGATCCGGACACCGCCTTCCTGTGCCCTGACCGAGTCGGCGTCGAGGAGGTTGTGAACGGTGTTGCGGTAGAAAGCGTCGATGTCCCAGGCGTCGTACTCGTTGGGGAAGTCCTGGTGAAGCTGGAGGAGGTTGGCGGCGGCGCCGGGGGCCAGCGCTTCGCGTTCGTCAGCGATGTCGTACGCCGAGGTCACCAGGCCCTGGGCGTCGACCCGGACGCGGACCAGGCCGTTGTCCAGCGCGAAACCGTCCCCGCAGGGGACCGGGGCGACGGGTCGGCCCGGCGGCCGGGTGCGGAGCGTGGCGCCGAGGGCGGGGACACCGTCGCGGGCGAACGGGGCGGCGTTGAAGACCACGGGCAGATCGCCTTCGCCGGCCAGGGCGCGCTGGGCGGCGTCCGTGATCGCGCACAGCTCGGCGGCGACGGCGGCGTAGGTCTGCTCCGCCTCCCGGTGAACCCAGGCGATGGAGGAGCCGGGCAGGATGTCGTGGAACTGGTGCAGCAGGACCGTCTTCCACAGCCGGTCCAGGGCCTGGTAAGGGTACGCGAATCCGGTGCGCAAGGTGGCGGTCGCCGACCACAGCTCGGCCTCTCGCAGCAGGTGCTCGCCGCGCCGGTTGCCCTGCTTGGTCCTCAGCTGGCTGGTCAGTGTGCCGCGGTGGAACTCCAGGTACAGCTCCCCCTGCCACACCGGCGCGTCGGGGTATTCGGCGTGTGCCCGCTCGAAGAAGTCCGCGGGGCTCTCGATGACGACCCTGGCCGAGCCCTCCAGGTCGACGAGACGCTCGGCCCGGGCCAGCATCTCCCGGGTGGGGCCACCGCCGCCGTCTCCGTAGCCGAACGGGAGCAGCGAGCTGTTGGCTGCCTCCTTGTCCTGGAAGTTGCCGACGGCATGAGCGAGTTCGGCGCCGGTGATCTCGGCGTTGTAGGTGTCGACCGGCGGGAAGTGGCTGAAGATCCTGGTGCCGTCGATGCCCTCCCACCAGAAGGTGTGGTGCGGGAACTTGTTGGTGGTGTTCCAGGAGATCTTCTGGGTGAGGAACCACCGGATTCCCGCCAGTTTCATCAGCTGCGGCATGGCCGCGTTGTACCCGAAGGTGTCGGGCAGCCACATCTCCTCGGTCTCGACGCCGAACTCGTCGAGGTAGAAGCGCTTCCCATGGATCAGCTGCCGGACGAGGGCCTCACCGCCGGTGATGTTGGTGTCGGGTTCCACCCACAGGCTGCCGACAGGCAGGAACTGCCCCTTCTCCGCCTTCTCCTGGACCCGGGCGTAGACCTCGGGGCGGTGCTCCTTGAGCCAGGCCAGCTGCTGGGCCTGGGACATGGCGAAGAGGAAGCCCGGGTGTTCGTCCATGAGATGGGTGACGTTGGAGAGCGTCCTGGCGACCTTGCGGATGGTCTCGCGCAGCGGCCACAGCCAGGCGGTGTCGATGTGGGCGTGTCCGACTGCGGACATGCGGTGGGCGCTGGCGGCCGCGGGGGCGGCGAATGCCGGGCGCAGCACCTCGCGGGCGGCGGTGGCGCTGCCGGCGATGTCCTGCAGGTCGACTTCGTCCAGGGCCCGCTCGATGGTGTGCAGGAGCTGCCAGCGGCGCGGGTCGGCCTCGGGCAGTTCGCGCATGAGCTCCCCGAGGACGTCCAGGTCCTGGGCGAGTTCCCACACCTGTGCGTCGAAGACCGCCAGGTCCAGTCGGAGCAGCTGGTACAGGGGCGCGCTCTCGGAGCCGGCTCCCGTCATCCAGGAGGGCTGGTCCCCGGTCCGCGACGGGATGTGGTCATCGACCAGGTTGGGGTTGGCGGCGGCCTCGACGTAGTAGGTGAAATCCTCGCCGCCGACCGCCGGGTCGGCGACCGGAATGTAGGCGTTGCGGGGGTTGAGGGCTTTCACCACGCTGCCGTCCGCCCGGTAGACCAGGCCCTCGGCGGAGAAGCCCGCGCCGGTGACGTTGAAGCCGAGGTCGATGACCGCCTCGACCCTCAGGCCGGCCCACTCCTGCGGAACCCTGCCGCTGATCCTGAACCAGCTCGTGGACCAGGGCGGCCCCCACCGGTGCCCGAGCGTCACGGGTTCGTACGGTGCGGCCAGGCCGTCGGCCACGGGGACCGGCTCGCCCGGCACGCTCCAGATCGCGATCTCGACCGGGACGGTGCGGGCGTGGACCGCGGGCCGGATGCGCTGGTTCAGCACCCGGTCGAGCCGCTGCTCGGTGAGGCGTCGCTTGCTGTGCATGAAATCCTCTGTCGTCGGTGGAGGAGGTGATCGTCTTGCGGTCGGCTCGCCGACAGGAGCGGTGTGGGAACAGGGGGCGTCAGACCGTCCACCACACCGTGGCGTTCGCGTCCAGCTCGAAGCTCGCGCCGTGGGAGCCGTTGGTGGGGCCGACCGGGGAGCTGGCGAGCAGCAGACGCCCGGGTGCGGGGATGCGTACCGCCTCATCGGTGGTGTTCATCGTGCAGACGAAGCCCTGGCGGCGGAAGACGAGTACGCCCGCAGGCGCGTCGGTCCATTCGACGGCGTCTCCGGCGCCGAGCCCCGGGTGCGCCCGCCGTACCGCGAGCGCGCTGCGGTACAGCTCAAGCGTCGAGTCCGGGTCGCCGGTCTGGGCTTCGACGCTGAGGGCTCCCCAGCCCTCGGGCTGCGGGAGCCAGCTGCCGCCCGTACCGAAACCGCACGAGGTGCCCTCGACCGTCCACGGGATCGGTACCCGGCAGCCGTCGCGGAAACCGTCCTCCCCCCGGGTCCGGGCGAAGGTCGGGTCCTGGCGGACCTCGTCGGGCAGGTCGGTGACCTCGGGGAGTCCCAGTTCCTCGCCCTGGTAGAGGTATGCGGCCCCCGGCAGCGCGAGCATCAACAACGTGGCGGCACGAGCCCGGCGCAGACCGAGTGCTCGGCCCCCCGCCTCAGCGAGCCGACTGCCGGTCTGTGGTCCGGCGAAGCGGGTGGAGTGCCGGGTGGTGTCGTGGTTGGACAGCACCCAGGTCGTGGGAGCGCCCACGCGCCGCATGGCGTCCAGCGCGGCGTCGATGACCCGGCGGAACTCGTCGGCGCTCCAAGGGGCGCACATGTACGAGAAGTTGAACGTCTGGTGCAGCTCGTCGGGGCGTACGTAGCGGGCGGTGCGCTCTTCCGTCGGCGTCCAGGCCTCGGCGACCGCGATCCGCTGCCCGGGATATTCGTCGAGGATCCGGCGCCAGGAGCGGTAGATCTCGTGGACCCCGTCCTGGTCGAAGGACGGCATTTCCTCGGTACCCAGCATGTTCCGCTGGTCGGTGCGCCCGATGTCGGGCAGGCCTTCGGCCTTGATCAGGCCTTGGGCGACATCGACGCGGAAGCCGTCGACGCCCATGTCGAGCCAGAAACGCAGGATCGAGCGGAACTCGTCGGCGACGGCCGGGTGTTCCCAGTTGAAGTCGGGCTGCTCGGGCGCGAAGAGGTGGAGGTACCAGTCGCCCGGGGTGCCGTCCGGGTTCTTCGTGCGGGTCCAGGCGGGGCCTCCGAAGACGGACGTCCAGTCGTTGGGAGGCAGCTCACCGTTCTCGCCCTTGCCGGGGTGGAAGTGGTACCGCTCCCGGAGCGCCGATCCCGGGCCCTCCTCCAGCGCGCGGAGGAACCACGCGTGCTGGTCGGAGGAGTGGTTGGGCACGAGATCCACGATGATGCGCAGCCCGAGCCCGTGGGCGTCCCGGATCAGCGCTTCGGCGTCGAGCAGCGTGCCGAGCGTGGGTTCGACCGCACGATGGTCGGCGATGTCGTATCCGGCGTCGGCCTGTGGGGAGGCGTAGAAGGGGTTCAGCCACAGGGCGTCGACGCCGAGTTCCTTCAGATACGACAGCCGGCTGCGCACGCCCGGGAGGTCGCCCATGCCGTCGCCGTTCCCGTCGGCGAAACTGCGCGGGTACACCTGGTAGATGACGGCTTCTCTCCACCAGTTCGCCGGGGATCCGGCCGGGGCTGCGATGTCATGGGCGCTGGCAGGGGGCTGGGGCATTCTCGGTCCTTCTGGAGGTTCATGTCGGCGTGGCCGGTCGGTCCGACTGGCTGAGGCCCGTTGTCCGGTGCCACGGACGTCAGTCCTCGACGGGGCCCAGATCAGGAGTGCCCCGCAGTTCCACCGTGCGGGTGGTGGCGCCGTGCAGTTCGAGGACCGTGATCTCGTTCCGGCCGGCGTTCAGGATCGGTGCGGGGACGTAGAGAGTGGTCTGCGGTCCTCGGGACCAGTACCGGCCGAGTGCGAAGCCGTTGATCCAGACGTGGCCCTTGGTCCAGCCGTCCAGGGCGATCCAGCCGTCGGCCGGCTGCTCGATGTCCAGGTGCCCACGGTGGAACGTGGGGCCGACCGGGGGCGAGGCGGGCTCGAACGCGGTGAAGGACAGCCGGTCCAGATCGCCGAGAGGCAGCGGCCGGCTGTACCAGCTCTCCGGCGCCAGTGCGTTGACGGAGACCTCGCCGAGCAGTCCCTTGCGGTCGTGCATGCCCTGCCCGTAGTTGACCCTGCCCTGGTTCTCCACCAGCACGGCCAGTTGTGCACCGTGCCGGGGGGTGTGGAAGGCGAGGGCGTGCTCATGGTTCTCGCGTTCCAGGACGCCGACCGGCTGGCCGTCGACGAAGACCTGGGCGCGGTCGCGGACCTCGGCGATGCGCAGGACGGTCGGCCCGGCCGCCGGGAGCGCCGTCTCGTACAGGACGAATCCGAAGGACTGGCCGAGCTGTTCCATGACCTGCGGGCGGTCGGCGTGCACCGCGCTGCCGAGCCGCTCGCGCTGGTCCAGGAGGCCGGCGCATGCGGTGAGTTCCACGGCTGCCGGGGCGAGTTTGGGTGCGGGGGCGGGAACCGGCTCCTCGGGTACGGGCGCGTGCCGGGCGATGACCTCGCGGAAGGCGGCGTATTTGGGGGCGGGATCGCCGGCCTCGTCCAGAGGCGCGTCGTAGTCGTACGACGTGACGGTGGGACGGTACGTGCCCTTGTCGTTGGCGCCGTTGGTGAATCCGAAGTTGGTACCGCCGTGGAACATGTAGATGTTGACCGAGGCGCCGGCCGCGAGCAGCCGGTCGAGGTCCGCCGCGGCGTCGGCCGTGCTGCGGGTGACATGGGTGCCGCCCCAGCGGTCGAACCAGCCGATCCAGAACTCGCTGCACATCAGCGGCCCGGACGGCTGATGCGTGCGTAGTTCGGCGAGCCCGGCATCCACCCGGCTGCCGAGATTGACGGTGCGCAGGACGCCGTCGAGGCCGCCGCGCTCCAGGTCGGAGGGCTGGTCGCAGGTGAACAGTGGTACGTCGACTCCGTGCCGGTGCAGCAGCTCCGCCAGATCCTCCAGGTAGCCGGAGTCGTCGCCGTACGCGCCGTACTCGTTCTCCAGTTGCACGGCGAGGACCGGGCCGCCACGCGTGGAGAGGTAAGGAAGGACGGGCGGCAGCAGGGCAGCGAGGTAGTCGTCCACCGCTTTCAGGTAGCGCGGGTCGCGGCTGCGCAGTTCGATGTCCTCGTCGGCGAGCAGCCAGGAGGGGAGGCCGCCGCCCTCCCACTCGGCGCAGATGTACGGACCGGGGCGGAGCAGTACGTGCAGGTCTTCGGCGGCGGCCAGATCGAGGAACCGGGGAAGATCGAGACCTGCGTCCAGCCGGAACTCGCCCGGATGGGGCGAGTGGAGATTCCATGGGACGTAGGTCTCGATCGTGTTCAGTCCCATCAGACGCGCCTTGCGAAGCCGGTCGGCCCACTGTTCCGGATGGATCCGGAAGTAGTGCAGCCCGCCGGAGATGATCCGCAGCGGTCGGTCGTCGAGACGGAAGCCGTCTGCGGCAACCTCGAGTCGGGGCATGGCCGTGGTCTCCTCGATGATGGAACTGATGGAACTGGTGGAACCGGTGGAGGTGGGTCAGCTCAGGGGGCGGCAGAGCAGTGCGTCGGGGACGCCGCCGTGGTTCCACTTCCAGGTGAAGGCGACACCGGCGATGTACTCGTTGTCGGCGCACTGACCCTTGTAGTAGCCGGGAGCCCAGTCGCTTTCGACCGAGCCGCCGGTGGCCGGGCGGTTGTTGCCCTGGTCGAACCAGACGTTGCGGCCGTTGAGCGGCAGCGGTGCGGCGGACGGCGCGCAGAGCAGGCCGGCCATGGAGTTGCCGCTGACGCTGTAGCCGACGGCGAAGGTGTTGTCGGGGCACTGGAGCTTGTTGTAGCCCGAGGCCCAGTCGCCGTGGGTGACGTACCGCTCGTCATGGACGGCCGCCCAGTCACCGGCCCCCTTGGCGGGCTGGTTCGCGTCGGTGCACAGGCCGCGCTTGTCGCTACGGCCGAGACCGGTCAGGCGCTGGCTGTCGGGGCAGTTGCCCTTGCGGTAGCCGGGGCTCCAGTCGCCCTGAGCGAGCATGCGGGAGGAGACATTGTGGTCGCGGAAGTCGAGGTTGAGCATGTTCCAGTGGTTGACCTGTGCGACCGGACCGGTCGTTCCCGAGGCGTTGACCAGTTTGTTCCAGTCGGCGGACCGCCAGTCACCGGAGTCGCTGAGGCTCTGCCGTTTGCCGGCGGTGTCGTAGGAGATCAGGGCCCAGGTGTCCTGCGGCGCGCCGTTGGCACCGGTCCATCCGACCAGCGGCCAGATGGCGAAGTCGGTGTCGTTCTCGACCAGGATGTCGGTGAAGTTGCCGAACCAGGTCTTCTCCTTGGTGTCCTGCGACCCTCGGCCGCCGGCACCGAACTCACTGATCCAGACGGGGGCGGTGAAGTGCTGGCCGGACTGGGTGACGAACAGGGCCTCGTCGTGCACCAGTTGCTTCAGCTTTTCGAGCGGGAAGTCCTCGTACGGCCAGTCGTTGGTGTGCCCCGGTCCGCTGTCGGCACCCGTGTAGTTCGGGCCGGTGTAGCCGTAGAAGTGCGCGGCGTAGACCAGCTTGCCCGAAGTGATCAGGGTGTTGGAGAGTTCACGGACCGGCGTCAGCATCGGCCTGCCGTAGTCGAGCCCGTCCAGCGGGATGCCGTACCAGTTGATGCCCTCCATGATGACCAGCATGTCGGGGTCGGCCTGCAGGATGCGGGTGCCCGCCAGCTCGAAGGCCGCGTACGTGTCGTGGTCGTCACCCCAGCCCCAGTTGGGGTCGTCCCAGGTGTCGCGGCGGATCTCGTTGCGCAGGTCGGCGCCGACGACACGCTTGTTCGCCTTGTAGCGGTTCACCAGGAAGAGCCAGTCGTCCTGCCACTGCTGGGCGGACTGGCCGCTGTTCCAGCGTTCGTTTCCGTCCAGGCCGCAGCAGAAGCGGTAGGAGGTGGTGTGGTTGTTGAGGATGACCGCGAACCCCTCGGCGGTCAGGGCCGCCACCACCGCGTCGAACACCTGCAGCGGGGTCTTGCCCTTCAGCTGCGGGTTGGCCGCGACCGCGGAGTCCGGTACCACCGTGGTGTCGCGCATCATCGCGTTGGCGAACGGCAGCCGGATGCTGTTCAGTCCGAGCTCGTGGAAGTCGGCCATGATCTGTGTCATCGGCGCGCGGTCCAGGCCCAACGGGAGGTTGTGCGACATCTGGTCCGCTTGGTGGTTCGCGGGGTCGTTGACGTCGCCGCTGCCTTCCCAGGTGCCCTGGGCACCGGCCCAGTTGCCGGCCTTCAGCTTGAAGCGGTTGCCGTTGGCATCGACGATGTACCGCCCGCGGGTACTCAGCGGCGCCGTCCAGGAGGCTGCCAACTGCGGTCCGGTCATGGGAGTAGTGGTGGTGGCGGCGCTGGGGGGCGCTGCGACGGAGCCGGTGGTTCCCGCGAGGACGAGGGTGACCGCGGCTGCCGTGGCAGGCAGAACTCGGGAGAAGAATCTCCTGACGGCGGGAGCCGACCTGTCGGATCTCATGATTGTCCCCTCCAAGGGTGGGGTGGGTGTGGGGGTTGGACCTTCAGGTGGTGCGGCCCGGACCGGTGGTCCGGAGTCAGGTGCGGCTCAGCCCTTGAGGCCGCTGGTGGCGATGCCTTCGACGATGTAGCGCTGGGCGACCAGGAACATGGCCACCAGTGGGGCGATGGTCACGACGGCTCCGGCGAACAGGCCGGGCAGGTTGATGGTCTGTGAGGTGAGGAACGTCGACAGGGCGATCTGGGCCGTCCACGCGGACGGGTCCTGGCCGATGACCAGCGGCCACAGGAAGGCGTTCCAGCTGTCGATGAAGGCGAGCGCGCCGAGCGAGGCGAGCATCGCTCCGGACGACGGCAACGCGATCCGGCGGTAGAGGCCGAGCCAGCCGAGCCCGTCCAGGCGTCCGGCCTCCTCGATCTCGCTGGGGAACTGGAGGTAGAAGTTACGGAAGAGCAGAACGGCGAAGGGGTTGAACAGCCCGGGTGCGATGATTCCCCACAGCGTGTTGACCCCGCCCATGGAGCCCACGACGACGAAGGTGGGGACGAACGTCACCGAGCCGGGGATCATCAGCGTGGCCACCACCAGGGCGAGCAGGACGCCGCGTCCGGGTACCGGGATGCGCGCGAGGGCGTATCCGGCGGCCGAGGCGAGGAGCGTCGACACCGGGGCGGTGATCGCGGCGATCAGCAACGAGTTGCCGAGGGCCTGGCCCATGTGCAGGGCGGGGTCGCTGAAGAGCGAGCTGAAGTTCTCCCAGTGCATCGTCGACGGCCACCAGGTCCAGTCCGGTGACGTCAGGCCCTGCGTGTCCATCAGCGCGTTGCGCAGCATCAGGTAGAAGGGCGCCAGGAATACCGCCGTCAGCAGGCCGGCCAGCAGGCCGCGCGCGGACCGGCGTACTACCTGCGGCAGTTGTCGTGTTGTTGTCATGTTGCTCACTCCTCCCCCTTGCCGAAGCCGGTGAGCCGGCCCTGGATCAGGGTCACACCGACGATGAGGGCGGTGAGTACGAAGGCTCCGGCCGATCCGAGGCCGTAGTTCTGGGAGCCCATCGCGGTGTCGTAGAGGTAGCCCAGGGGGGTTCGGACCGGGGCCGCGGCCGACCCGGACAGCCCGCTGTTGAACAGGTTGTAGAACTCGTCGAACGCCTGGAAGGCGGCGATGAATTGCAGCATCAGGACAGCCACCGAGGTGTTGCGCAGCATCGGCAGGGTGATCCTGCGCAGCAGGCGCAGACCGGTGGCACCGTCGAGGGCGGCGGCCTCGTACATCTCCTTGGGGATGGCCTGGAGCCCGGCCAGGAAGAGCACCATGTAGAAGCCGACCTGGAGCCAGAGGCGGAGGGTGACGAGGACGACCCAGTACAGCGGCGGCGAGGTGGTCTGCAGCCACGGGACGGCATCCATGCCGAACCATCCGCCGACCGTGTTGGCGATGCCGCTCGGCAGCCCGTTGAACAGCGACATCTTCCACAGCAGAGAGGCTGCGACGTAGGAGACGGCGGCCGGGATCAGGAAGGCGGTGCGCAGCACGGCCCGGCCGCGCCGGATCCGGTGCACCAGCAGCGCCAGCCCCAGTGACGCGGCGAACGTCACCGGCACGATGAACATCGTGAACAACAGGATCTGGCCGAGCGACTTGCGGAACACCGCATCGGAGAGCAGCGCCTGGTAGTTGTCCAGGCCGACCCAGTGACCCAGGGCGATGCTGCCGCGGGCCTCGCTGAGGCTGAGCAGGAAACTCCAGCCGATGGCGACGTACTTGAAGAGGCCCAGGCCGATCAGCAGGGGCCCGGCGAGCAGTGCGAACGCTCCCCAGGCACGCCAGTCCGGGCGGGAACGGCGGACGGGGGCGGTGCCCCGCGGCTCGGCCGCGGGGCACCCGGCACGCTCGTGGTGAAGCGTGGGTGGAGGTGCGGACTTCATCATGCGCGCTGCTTGTCGATCTCGCCCTGGGCCTTCTTGGCCGCGTCGGCCAGGAGCCGCTCCGCATCGCCCTTCCCGCTGACGATCTTCGCCGCGGCCGCGGTGAAGAGGGAGCTCACAGCAGTGTTCCAGGTGCTGGGGTTGTTCCTGCCGTACTTGGCGGCCAGCTCGACGGTCTCCTTGGCGGGCCCCTGGGTGAGCTTGTCGGCAGTGGCGGCGACGGAGGTGCGCGGCGGGATGTGGAGGCCGTAGCTCTGCGACCAGTCCTTCTGGAGGTCGGTCTGCTGGATCCAGAGCCACTGGACGAACTTCTTGGCCGCCTCCACGTTCTTGCCCTTGGCGTTGACGCAGGTGCTCCAGCCGCCGACGCGCACCACGGGCTTGCCGCCGGGCTTGAAGGCGGGCCACGGCAGGACGCCGAAGTCGTCGCCGAGCGCGGTCTTGATGGCGGGCATCGACCAGAGGCCGCCCCACTGCATCGGGACGACGTTCTGGGTGAGGGCGGCGGGATCCCACCAGTCGGTGGTGAAGCCGAGCAGCAGGGACCGGTCGTCGTGAAGGCGCTTGAGCCCGGCCACGGCCTCGGCGGCCTGGGGGGAGCCGAAGCCCGCCTTGCCGTCGTCGGTGACGAGGTCGCCGCCGTTGGAGAACACGGACAGGATGGCGCTGTCGCCCAGGCTGTCCTGGCCGACGAACAGACCCTTGGTCTTCTTGGAGCTCAGGGCCTTGGCCGCGTCGGCGAGCGCGTCGAAGCTGTCGGGCGGGGTGATGCCGGCCTTGGACAGCACGCTCTTGCGGAAGTAGAGCATCATGACGTCGTCGAGGGTCTTGACGCCGTAGAGCTTGCCGTCGACGGTCACCATGTCGCGGGCGCCCGGGTTGAAGTCGGACTTGGCGCTGCCGTAGATGTCGTCCAGCGGGGCTACCTGGCCCCGCCGGGCGAGGCTCTCGCTGAAGTCGCCTATCTCGAAGACGTCCGGGGCGGCGTCGGTGAGCAGGGTCGCGTAGAGCTTGCCGGAGTAGTCGCCAGGGGTCCAGGTGACCTTGACCGCGATGTCCGGGTTGGCTTTGGTGAACGCGGTGGCGTAGCGGGTGAGGGCCTGCTGGGTGCCGGCCTCGCCGTAGGCGTGGGACCAGACGTTCAGGGTGGTCTTCGCCCCGGAGGAGCCGCCGCCGGTCGGGTCGGTACTGCAGCCCACCGCCGCTCCCGCGACGAACAGGATGGATCCGCCGAGGAATCCTCTGCGGCTAAGCTTGGAGCTCCGTGCGCTCACTTCGCGTCCTTCAGGTTGAGAGGGTTGGGTGTACGTGTTGTTGTCCGGCGCAGCCGGTGTCCGGCATTCACAGTTGGCAGACGGTGATGGACATCGGTTGTGCCGGAAGCTTGGGCCGGCGAACGGGATGGTGGCGCTCGTTCAGGGGAAGAGGGCCTGGATGCCGACGACGGCGGCGCCGCGGGCCCACTCCTCCCAGGGGAGCGGACGCAGGGTCAGCGGGCATTTCGCCGCTGCTTTGAAGCAGTGCGCTTCGTAGGCGTCCCTGATGTGCATTCCGAAAAGGTCGTAGGTGTCGAGCCCCTCGCCTGTGACGACGACGCGCTCGGGACCTACGAGGTTCACAAGGGTGGCGATGCCGACACCGATGGCGTGGCCCGCCCTCGCGAAGACGCCCTGCGCTGCAGGGTTTCCACCACGGGCGAGCTGAACGGCGCCGTCGAAGTCCAGGTCCGGGTCGTCGGTGGCGCGGCGGATGGCGGCGAGGACGGCATCGCTGGAGGCGATGGCCTCGACGCAGCCGACCTGGCCGCAGTGGCACCGTGGCCCGGCCGGGTCGATGCTGATGTGCCCCATCTCTCCGGCGACGCCGTACGCGCCGGCGACCAGCTCACCGTTGATGACGATCCCGGAACCGATCCCCGCTCCGATGGTGACCAGTGCGAAGTACTCGGTGCCGATGCCCTCGCCGAACCAGTGCTCGGCGGCGGTGATGGCCTTGACGTCGTTCTCCAGGGTGACGCTCAGGCCGGTCGCCGCGGCGAGGCTATCGGCCAGCGGCACGTCGTGCCAGTTGGGGAGCGCGGAGTAGCGGACACGCCCGCAGGGGCGGTCCACGTCGCCGGAGACCGCGATGCCCAGGTGCCGGGTGCGGGCCCGGTACTCGGGCTTCGCGTCGAGAAGTTCGGCGACGAGGTCGGCCAGTAGCCCACACACGGCGGCCGGGTCGCGGTCGCCCAACGGTCGGCTGGCGGTGGTGCGCATGTGGGCCCGCAGGTCGCAGACCGCGCCGTAGAGGGTGTCGGCACTGATCTTCACACCGACGACGAACTCCCGGTCGGGAGTGACGGCCAGCGGGTTCACGGGGCGTCCGGCCCCTGGGGCGGTGCGCTCCGGGGGGAGTTCGTGCAGGTAGCCGTCGTCGATGAGTGGTCGCGCGGCCTTGGTCACAGCGGTCGAGGACAGGCCCGTCCGGCGGGCCAGCTCCACCCGGCTGAGCGGGCTTTCGGCCAACAGCAGGGTGAGGATGGCGGTTTCGGCCGGTGCCGTCACCAGTGGTCGCGAGTGGTTTGGAAACACGGCGGCAACCTACGATAAATAAATAACTTCGTCCAGTATTGATTTTCTCGTTCGAGCGGCCCTACGCTCTGGCCCAACTCCGGCCACTTCAAACGTCATTCGCCGTTTCCGTTTGCCGGTCCTCACCGACGCTCGACACCCCTCGGGATCTCCTGTGCCTCCCACGCCCTCATCCGTTTCCTTCGACCCCACCCGCGGGCTGGTGGTCCTGCGGACCCCGAACAGCGTCTACGCCGTGCGCATCGGCGCCGACGGCAGCCCCCGGCATCTGCACTGGGGGGAAATGCTCGACACCGACGCCCTCTGTGCACTGCCCGCGGCCACCTCACCTGCCGCGAGCAGCTTCGAGTCAGACCCCGCCCCGGACGAATTGGCCCCGCAGACCGGTGCGCGGTTCGGGCCGGCCGGCCTCCAGGTGCGGTTCGCCGATGGCACCCGCGGCGCCCAGTGGTCCTTCACCGGCCACACGGTCCGGGACGGAGAACTCCGCCTGCAACTGGCCGACCTCCACTACCCTTTGGCCGCCGAACTGGGCTACCGCGTCCGCCCCGGCAGTGACGTCATCGAGCGCTGGGTGGAACTCTCCCACACCGGAGCCGACGACTCGGGCCCGATCACCGTCGACCGGCTGGACTCGGCCTCCTGGACGCTGCCGACACTGCCCGACTACCGGCTCAGCCATCTCGTGGGCGGTTGGAACAGCGAGTTCCAGCTGCAGCGCGACCGGCTCCCGGTCGCCGAGACCGTGCTCACCAGCCGCCGCGGCCTCACCAGCCACCACGCCAGCCCCTGGCTCGCCCTCGACGACGGCACCGCCGACGAGGAACACGGCGAGGTCTGGAGCACCGCCCTGGCCTGGAGCGGAAGCTGGCGCATCACCGTGCACCGCGCCCCGGTCGGCCGGGCCACCTGGACCGGCGGCTTCGGTCACGAAGGACTCAGCTGGACCATCCAGCCCGGCCAGAGCCTGCACACACCCGTCTTCGCCGGCCTCTACACCCGCGGCGGCTTCGGCGCCGCCAGCCGCGCCTGGCACACCCACATCCGCACCAGCGTCCTGCCCGGCCCCGACCAGGACCGGCCCGTCGTCTACAACTCGTGGGAAGCCACCGGCTTCGACGTCGGCCAGCCCGGCCAGCTGCACCTGGCCCAGCTGGCCGCACGTCTGGGCGCCGAACTCTTCGTGCTGGACGACGGATGGTTCGGCGGCCGTACCAGCGACCGGGCGGGCCTCGGCGACTGGACACCCCGGCCCGAGGCATTCCCCGACGGGCTGCGCCCGTTGGCCGACGAAGTGCACCGCCTGGGCATGGCGTTCGGGCTGTGGGTGGAGCCGGAAATGGTCAACCGCGACAGCGACCTCTACCGTGCCCATCCCGACTGGGTCGTCCATGCGGCGACTCGGGACGCGACCGAACTGCGCAACCAGCTCATGCTGAACTTCGCCCGCCCCGAAGTCGAGGCCTGGGCCCATCGGACTCTGGACCAGTTGGTGCGCGACCACGACGTCGACTGGTTCAAGTGGGATGCCAACCGGGTCGTCACCGAGGCCGGATGGGCCGGCCATCCGGACCCCGACCGGCTGTGGATCGACCACACCCGCGCCGTCTACCGGATCATGGACCGCCTCCGTGCCGACCACCCCGGCCTTCGCATCGAGGCCTGCGCGGGCGGCGGTGGACGGGCCGACCTCGGCATCCTCGCCCGCACCGACCAGGCCTGGACCTCCGACAACACCGATCCCGTCGACCGGATCAGCATCCAGCACGGCTTCAGCCAGCTCTTCCCCGCTCAGGCCATGGCTGCCTGGGTGACCGACAACCCCAATGTCACCACCGGCCGCACCACCCCTCTCCGATTCCGCTTCCATGTCGCCATGGCCGGAGCGCTCGGCCTCGGCGGGGATCTCACCGCCTGGTCCGAGGAGGAGCTCGACGAGGCCACCGCGCTCGTCATCCGCTACAAGCAGATCCGCCCCCTGGTCCAGCACGGCCGCCAGTACCGCCTCCACGGCCCCGACGGAGTGACGGCCGTGCATTACGCGTCCCAGGACGACACCGAACACGCCGTCCTCGCCTGGCGCCCCGCAACCCGCTTCGGCCACCCGGCCCCCGGGCTCGCCCTGCCGGCCCTGGACCCCGCGGCCCGCTACCTCGACATCGACGAGGGCATCACCCACAGCGGCGCCGTCCTGACCCGCCGGGGCATCGACCTGCGGCTGCCCGCCGGCGACTATGCCAGCCGCCTGATCCGGCTGCGCCGCACCGTCTGACCCCCGCTCCCTTCTCTGCCCGACCCACGAAGGAACCGAGAACATGCCCACACCCCGCGTCCTGGTCGTCGGAATCGACGGCGTCCGCCTCGATCTGCTGCCGGTGCTGGAAACGCCCAACCTCGACGAAATCGCGAACGCCGGCTTCCTCGCGCCCGTCCACATCGACGACGACACACCGACCATGTCGGGCCCCTGCTGGACCACGATCGTCACCGGTGTCGGCGTGGCCAAGCACGGGGTCTGGGGCAACAACTTCTCCGGAAACCGGCTTGGGGTGTTCCCCGACTTCACCACCAGGCTGGCCGGCGAGCAGGGGCTGCGGACCTTCGCGGCCGGAGGTTGGGAACCCCTGTTCCTGGCCCGGCAGGGCGGCCCGGTCTTCGCGGCCCCGAGCAGGCTCGCCTACATCGCTCCGCGCGAGGACACCCCGCAGGGCTGGGATGAATGCGACCAGAGCGTGGCCGACGAAGCCGCAAGAATTCTCAGCTCCGGCGAAGACCTCGACGCCTCCTTCGTCTACCTCGGCGCTGTCGACGAGACCGCCCACTTCCTCGCCTGCGGAGCCGAGTACCGAAGCGCGATCGAGACCGCCGACCGGCAACTCGGACAGCTCCTCACCGCCGTACGTGAACGTCCCGACGCCGGGTCCGAGGAGTGGACCGTCATCGTGGTGACCGACCACGGCCACCGCGACGAAGGCGGCCACGGCGGTCGCAGCACATTGGAGCGCACCGCCTGGATCGCTGCGAACGGCCCCGGCATCGCCTCCACCACCCCACCGGACAGCCTCCGCCACGCCGATGTCGCCGCCCACGTCTACGCCGCCCTGGGTATCACGCCCGACCTGCACTGGACGCTCGACGGACGGCCCTTCCACTCCCTCACGCCACAGACCGCCTGACGCCGGCAGGGAACCGCCGGCCGGCGGAAACCCGTCGGCCGGCGACCCCAAGGCGCGGCAGCCGACCACACGGACGCCCCACTCGCGTCCCGCAGAGAGGTCCCCTCCGTGGATACCACGTCCCTCGACTCCATCGACTCGGCCGCCTTCGACCCCGGTCAGTGGGAAGACGGCGTGAACACCCTCGATGTGGGCGACACACGAATCAGCCTGCGTACCCTCGCCGACAGCGCCACCCTGACCCTGTCGCACGACGACGCTGCCGGGACCGAGGCTCTTGTCATGGCAACGGCGGACGGCACCGTGACCCTGCGCCTGGACGTCCCACTGGGCGACGCCGTGGGCTTCTGGCACCCCGACGCCGGCTGGGAGCGCACCCTGCCCGCCGACTGGTCGGCATGGCGCGGCCTGTCACTCGTACGATCCGCACCCGTCGGCTGCCTATACGACGCCGCCGGTCAGGACCGAGCGCTTCAACCGCACCCTGCAGACAGAATGGGCCTATCGCCAGGTGTTCACCAGCAACACCGCACGCTCCCGCGCACTGACACCCTGGCTGACCTACTACAACACTCGACGCAGACACACCACGCTCGGCGGCCAACCCCGATCTGCCGACTGTCACCAACGTCGTGACCGAATACATGTGTGACCCTTCGCCCGCCGGGTGGTGGGGTGCGGGTCTCACACGGTTGCGATGCCCGGGTCACTCACGCCGGCTTGACCGTTCTCGACGTGCCCGGCCAGACGCCGCAGGTATCCGGCGTTGCCCTCGACGACGACCGTCAGGTCGTACCAGCGTTTGGTGGCGCGCAGGTCGATGCTCTGCTCGACGGTGGCGCCGGCGCGGACCGTGTAGGTTTGGCGCTCGCCACCGTACGCGTTGGTCACGGTGAGGTGTGCGTCGGCGGTCGACGGGTTGTTCAGGGTGAGCTTCAGGCTGCCGGCGTCGTGGCGTGCCGTCACCTCCGGCTCGGCGGCTTTGTTGTTGCCCTTGAAGGTGCGCAGGAAGCCGTTCGGGCCGTGGGCCGTGAGGTCGTAACTACCGCCGGAGTACACGGAGTTCCAGCTGTCGGAAACGGACTTTCCGGCTGCCGCCGTGTACGTCCACGGGCCGTCGGTGCGCTTCTGCGAGCGCACCTGGAAGGCGGCGCCCGCCTGGTCCCCTGCACTGAACGTCAGCTTGTACTTGCCGGTCGTGAGGTCTGCGGCCCCGTCGACGTAGGGAGCGTAGGAGAGCGGGCGGCTCGGCCGCGCCCCGGCCTCTTGCCGGGGCAGGGCGCCCTGGGCGGGTGGCCTCGGTACGTAGCTGTTGTGGCGGTCGCGGTCCGGCGGGGCGTAGCCCGCGGTGTCCGGCAGGTCAGCCGGGTCCGTGATCTCGAGGGAGAAGTCGAAGGCGGATGTGAGATCACCGCAGATGGCGCGCCGCCATGGTGAGATGTTGGTCTCCTTCACTCCGAACCGGTTCTCCATGAAGCGCAGGATCGAGGTGTGATCGAAGGTCTCGGAGCAGACGTATCCGCCGGTGGACCATGGCGAGACAACGATCATCGGGACGCGCTGTCCGAGGCCGTAGGGGCCTGCGGCGTATCCGATACTGCCCTTGTAGTGGTCGAGTGTGGTGTCGACGGTGGAGAGACCTTGGCTGGCGGAGGCCGGGGGGTAGGGCGGCACGACGTGGTCGAAGTAGCCGTCGTTCTCGTCGTATGTGATGAACAGGGCGGTCCTGCTCCATACATCGGGGTTCGAGGTGAGCGCGTCAAGGACGTGCGAGATGTACCAAGCGCCGTAGTTTGCAGGCCAGTTGGGGTGTTCGGAGAAAGCTTCGGGGGCGGCGATCCAGGAGATCTGCGGCAGCCTGGCGGCCTTGACGTCGGCCTTGAGGATGTCGAAGTATCCGTCTCCTGCCTTGGCGTTCGTGCCGGTGCGGGCCTTTTCGTACAGGGGGTCGCCGGGCTTGGCGTTGCGGTAGTTGTTGAAGTACAGCAGGGAGTTGTCGCCGTAGTTGCCGCGGTATGCGTCGTTGATCCAGCCCCAGCCGCCGGCCGCGTCGAGGCCGTCGCCGATGTCCTGGTACACCTTCCAGGAGATGCCTGCCTTCTCAAGGCGTTCGGCATACGTCGTCCAGCCGTATCCTGCTTCCTGATTGCCGAGGACCGGGCCGCCGCCGGTGCCGTCGTTGCCGACGTGTCCGGAGAGCATGTAGTAGCGGTTCGGGTCGGTCGCACCGATGAACGAGCAGTGGTAGTCGTCGCAGATGGTGAATTTGTCGGCGAGGGCGTAGTGGAACGGGATGTCGTCCCGTGTCAGGTACGCCATGGTGCCGGCGCCCTTGGCGGGGATCCATTTGTCGTACTTGCCGTTGTTGAACGCGTTGTGGCCGCCGGCCCAGTCGTGGTCGAGGCCCGCGATGAACTGCATGCCCAGGTTGTCGGCGTCCGGGTGGTAGGGCAGGGTTTCCTTGCCGCCGCTTGCCTGATGCCATACCGGTTTGCCGCTGGGCAGTGTCACCGGGCGGGGGTCTCCGAAGCCCCGGACGCCCTTCATCGACCCGAAGTAATGATCGAAGGAACGGTTCTCCTGCATGAGGACGACGATGTGTTCGATGTCCTGGACGGTTCCGCTGCGGCGCGCCGCGGGGATGGCTGCGGCGCGGTCGATGGAGCCGGACAGGGCGGCGAACCCCGTCGTGGCTCCGGCGATTTGAAGGAAGCGGCGCCTATTGATTTCGGTCATGGCTGTGGGGTCCTCCTGTTGCTTCGGTGATGTCCGTCCACGAAGAGGGGCAGACGGAGTATTCAAGAAGACCCGGGCTTGAGGAAAGTGGCCTGAGGTGACGGTCGCGCAAAATGTGGGCGGCTGGTGTGCGAGCCGTCAGCGCGTCGCCGTACGTCATGCCACAAGTCCCGTTCCACTGCCCTCGGATCGGCCTCCGTTCGGTAGACCAAGGCGTCGCACACCATCGCGGTCTGCTCCTTTGCCGGGGCGTGCGCTTCCCGACCGGGACACCGGTGGCGGCAAAGGAGATCCTGCACGGACCGGCTCGGTCGGGAGGTCCTTGCCGGTCGGACGATGCTCGTACGTCGCCGCTTCTCCGAGCTGCCGCAGGCGTTCGTTCATGTCCGGTTCGCGGGTGGCGGACGGGAGCTCGCCAGGCCCTGTCCGGCGGATCACGAATCGTCGCCGTAGTCCTCCTGCTGGGAAGGGCCAAGGTCTGGCCATGGGGTCGATGGGGGAAAGTTTCCGGAGCCGTTCGGCCGCCGTGGCCAAGACGCTGATCAAACGTCCGGGGCTCTTCATGAGCTGGTTCCTGCTCGCCGCTCTGACGGTTGGCGCTCTGAAGATCGTGCCGCAGCCATGGAGCGCGGGTCTCTGTCCCGTTGTTCTGTCTGTCGCGATGTTGCTCTTCTCCCGGACGTCAGTTCAGACGGGGTGAGTTCGCTCAGGGCCGGGGCCAGAGCCGGATCGCTGCGGTCGTGATGGTGCCGTGGATTCCTAATGGCTTTGTCAAGTCGTGAGCGTGACGGGCCAAGGCCACGAAGTCAGGAGCGCGGGGGAAACCCTGACAGCTGGGGACCTTGGGGATGCGAGAACGGGACCTCCTGCAGAAGCGGGAGACCGACCAAAGTCTTCCTGCCCCGAGAGGTCCCGTTGTCAGACCAGTCTGCCACCACGACGCTCACCCGTACCATCACGGTTAACGGGACAGCAGGTCATCCATCCGAAAGCCGTTCGTGCAGGTCCTCTGCAAAACGCGTTCGATAGACGCCGTAGACGATAGCGGCCGGGGACTGATAACCCCGGTGTTCCGGGGCCGAGACCTCTTGATCCCACTGAGTCACTTCGCCGCTGAGCGGCGATGGGCGTCCCAGATATGCCTGCGCAGCCTCTGCCAGTTCCCACTCACCCGTGACCACCGAGCACCAGAACCTGTGGCCCTGGCCGACCACCCACATGCACAGATCCTCGGTGCTGTCCTCGGACCAGACCGCTCCGTCGACGTGTACGCCTTGCGAGAAGTCGATCAGTGAGTCCGCCGCATCCAGGTATGCCAGCGCGAACCCCTCAAGAATCTGTCTTGGCTGTGCCTCCAGCCATGCCTCCAGGGCAGACAGGCGTGGTCTTGTCACATCCAAGACCTCCCAGAACCAGTCAAGGACTTGCCCCAATCCCACTCACCTGCCCTCGCCTCCACTGGCAACTTCCGTCCGATCGTAAGAGAGAAGGACACCCGCACTGACCACGGCCTCGCTGCCTGCCGCACCTCAGCTCTGGGCCGAACACCCCTGCCTGGTCACTGGTTCTCGTTCAGGAACTCAGCTTAGGCTGCAGCAGCGGCTCCCAAGTGCCGTCCGCCGACCAGCGGCGATGCCGCTCGTGCACCGTTTTCCACGGGCCGTAGCGCTCCGGCAGATCGCGCCACTGCACACCCGTCCAGATCCGGCACAGCACACCGTTGATCACCTGTCGATGGTCCCGCCACCACCCACAACGCCCATTGCTCACGGGCAGGAGCGTCTGAAGCCGCTCCCACTGGGCATCAGCCAGATCACCTCCACGACCCGCAGTCCTGTAAACGACTCAACTGCCCGTCAGGAGACTGCACAGTGCCGGGTGATGGTCGGCGCCGGCCACTGAATACGGTTGAGGGGGTTTGTTGTTGAGCGAGAGGGCGAGAGAACGTGGATGTGTACGAAGCCGTGGACAGCCGCCGGGCCGTGCGGGCGTTCAGCGATGAGCCGGTACCCATGGAGATACTCGAACGAGTGCTGTCTGCAGCTACGCGAGCTCCGTCAAGTGGGAACCTCCAGCCGTGGCATGTGTACGTCGTAACCGGCGATCCCTTGGCCGAACTGAAAAGGCGCGCGACAGCCAGGGCACTGGCCGGAGACCCGGGTGATGAGCGGGAGTACCCGATGTACCCGGCCGACCTGACCTCGCCGTATCTGGACCGTTTCTCCGCCGCGGCGACCCAGCGTTACGCAGCGCTGGGAATCGAGCGCGACGACCCCGAGAGGCCCAAGAAGATCGCCACCTTGAACGCGGAGGCGTTCGGGGCACCAGTCGTACTGTTCTGCTACCTCGACCGCGCGATGGGGCCCGGACAGTGGGGAGACGCGGGGATGTACTTGCAGACGGTCATGCTGTTGCTACGGGCGGAAGGGCTGCACAGCTGCCCCCAGGTGATGTGGACGATGTATCGCAAGAGTGTCACCCAGACAGTCGGAGCCGATGACGGGCTCGCACTGTTCTGCGGTGTCGCAGTCGGATTCGAGAGGGAGGGCGTGCCACATCTGCGTACTGGGCGGGCGGACATGACAGAAACAGTGAGCTTCATCGGAGTGTGACCGCCAGGCAGTCAAGATCCTCGCGACCGCAAGCGCCGGGAACCGGTCCGGGTCCGCGTCATCGAGTACACCCTCGGCCGTGAGGACGACGACACGGTCTACCGGCTGATCACGACCATCTGCAACCCGCAGGAGGCCCCTGCGGCCGACCTGGCGGGCCTCTACCATCAACGCTGGGAGATCGAGAACACCCTGGACGAGATCAAGACCCATCAGGGCGGACACCGCCTCGTCCTCCGCTCCCAGTACCCCGATGGCGTCGAGCAGGAAATCTACGGCTTCCTTCTTGTCCACCACGCACTCCGGGACGTCATGCACCACACCGCACACCAAGCCGGCCTCGACCCCGACAGACTGTCCTTCACCCGCACCCTTCGCATCGCTCGCCGCCACGTCACAGACCAGGCGGCGGACAACAGCGGCACGGTGACTCACGTGCTAGGTGGGTGAACTCGGTACGTCGTCGGTCCGGTAGGCCAGGTGCTCGGCGACGGACACCACACCGTCGACGCTCCTGCACAACCGTTCGACGACAGGGATCAGGCTCTTGAACTCGACGGATCCGCTGAGGGCCACCTCCCCCTGCCGGACCTCGGCCGTCACCGCCGAGGGAGCGAGGCCCATCGTCTGCTGCAACACATCCCGGTTGATTTCCTCACGGATGGCATCATCGTGGCGCAGGAAGACCCGTAGCAGGTCTCTGCGGCTGACGATGCCCAGTAGCTTGTCCGTCTCGTCCACAACGGGCAGACGTTTCACGTCCTGCACTTCCATGAGGCGGGCTGCCTCGACCACGGTCCACTCCGGACGCGCGCACACTGCGGGAGCCGACATCAGCTCCTCGGCCCTGGCCCCCTCGGCCTTGGCCCGCTCCCAGGCCTCCAGATGTGGAATCGGTGTCCGGCCGGACGGGTCGGTCAGGTCGGCGGACTTGCGCAGCAGGTCGGCCTCGGACACGACACCCATGGGCCGGTCCAATTCGTCCACCACGGGCACTGCCGTGACATCGTTCTCCGCCAGCAGTTTGACGATCTCCTTGAACGGCAGGTCACGCCGTGCCCGCACGACGTCTCGGGTCATGAGCTCTGCAACGGTTCGGTGATGCATGTGACTTGCCTTTCGGGGAATGCCGGTCAGGAGTGGTCATGTGTCGAGCGGATCAGGAACCAGACGCCCACGGTTGAGCCGACCGGGCTCGCCTTTGGGGCCGGTGGGCCCCGAGAACGGCCCACTCGGCCCCACAGCATTGTGCTTTCCTCCTCGTGCGGCGGCACACCGTGCGTGGCAGTTTGAGTACAGCGACACGATAAGGAACGGTGACGATCATGCGAGCTCACCTCGGCGATCACCTTGTCGTCGAAAGCCCGGCCACCGCCGCCAGCAGGCGCGCAGGCGAGATCGTCGGACTCCACCATGCGGATGGAACCCCTCCCTATGGCGTGCACACATCCGGACACACCGGCCGCAGGCGATACAGAGGTCGCGGTCGAGGTGGACGTACGGGTGGGAGTCGTCCGTGCCCCGGCCACGCGTCGCGACTCGGGAAGTGAGGCAAGGGGGGCACACGATCATGCCTCGAGAGGTATGACGGCCACCGGACAGTCGGCGTGATGGAGCAGGGTATGGGCAACCCGGCCGAGTTGGAGTCCGAGGTGGCCCCGGCGGCGATGCGCTCCGACGACGATCAGGTCCGCCGCGGCCGAGCGCCGGACCAGTACCTTTGCGGCCGTTCCCTCGACCGCCGCCGAGTGCAGCCTGACCGTCGGGTGTTCGCGTACGGTCTCGGCCACCGCTTCGTCGATCAGGGTCGCCGCACGTTCCTTGCAGTAGAGGTGCGGCTCGTCGACGGTACGCGGATGGTCTGCGCGATCGTGCGGGGGACAGCGCCAAGCACGTACGGCATCCAGTTCGCAGCCCCTCGCCCCGGCCTCACGGAAGGCGAACCGAACCGCCGCCGATCCTCCCTCCCGTTCCCCGACGCCCAGGAGGATCCGCCCGTGCCCGCCTTCGGTTCCTGCCCTGTCACCGCGCACGACGATGACGGGGCACGGGGCCCGCGCGGCCACGGCCAGGCTGACCGAACCGAGCAGAAGTCCGGTGAGCCCGCCACGGCCTCGCTCTCCGGTGATCAGCGCCTCGGCGTTGCGCCCCTCGTGCAGCAGGGCGATCACCGCGTCCTCGGGTGTCACCTTGGCCGAGACGTCGACCTCTGGATGACGGCGGCGGACCCGCTCAGCGGTGGTTTCGACGATGCGGTCGGCGAGCGCCCGTTCCGAAGGCCGGCCCAAGGTGAGTGCGAGTGCGGCACCCTCGTACTGCTCCCACCTGGACGCGTACACCAGCCGCAGCGACAGCCTGCGGAGGGCTGCCTCATCGGCGGCCCAGTCGACCGCCCTCAGGCTGCTCTCCGATCCGTCCACACCCGTGACCAGGGGCAGCTTCATCATCCCCACCGCCTTCCGTTCGCCTGCCGGAGGGAGAGCGCATGTTTTCACGGTCGCACCGGAGCGGGTCGGCGGTGAGGGCCGGTTCGGCCCGGATGGGGAACGTTCGGCCCTCTTCGTGGTCCGGCTGGACCGCATGCACGACGAGCCCTTCGGCAGCGGCACGGCGAGGGTCGGATGTGCTCGTTGCCGCCCCGGCGTCCGGTTGGCCCGTGATGCGCGGGAGGCTCTAGTCGAAGGGCCAGGCGGCCTGGTCCGGTCTTGCGATCGGCACAAGGAGCGACCCGGCCGACAGGGCCGCCAAGTGCTCCGGGATCGCAGAGCCCGCCCGGGGCCGGACGGACCTGCGGCAGGGGTCGGATGGCCCATGTCCGTGAACCGGCTGCCCGGCGATGCTGACACCGGGGACCACTGAGGAGGCTGGGCCTGGCTGTTCAAGCCCTACATCTGGCACCTCGGGGCGGAGGCGATGACACCTGTCCGTACCCATGAGTTCGACGCGGAGACCGTACGCATGATGATGGACGCGGATCCCGCCCTCGGTTCGGCCATCGGCCATTGGGGCGGGCAGGTCCTCGCCCACCGGTTGCAGGCCACCCGGATCCGCCTCCACGATCTCTACGCCCCGCACGGCAGCGGCGGGTTCGTCTGAGTTCGCCGTCGTGCCGCCACCCAGGAGTCACGCCCGAGGAGCACCCCATGGCCGCATCCCCGTACACCGTCAGCGACGTCATGACCCACACGGCCGTGGCCATCGGCCGCGAAGCCTCGTACAAGGAGATCGTCGAGCTGATGCACCAGTGGAAAGTCAGCGCCGTGCCGGTCCTCGAAGGCGAGGGCCGCGTCGTCGGGGTCGTCTCCGAGGCGGACCTGCTGCCGAAGGAGGAGTTCCGGCAGGACGACCCGCAACTGCCCGGCCAACTGGAGGAGGCGTCCAAAGCCGACGCCGTACTGGCCGGGGATCTGATGTCGAGCCCGGCGGTCACCGTCCACCCCGACGCCACGCTCGCCGAGGCCGCCCGGATCATGGCGCGCAAGCACGTGAAACGACTGCCCGTCGTGAACGATCTCGGCATGCTGGAGGGCGTCGTGAGCCGCAGCGACCTCTTGAAGGTGTTCCTGCGCCCGGACGAGGAGATCGGCGAGGAGATCCGGTCCGCTGTCGTCGCCGGACTGTCTCCCCCGGAGCGGGTGGAAATCACTGTGCTGGACGGTGTCGTCACCGTTCAAGGGCCTCTCCGGGACCGTTCTCTGGTGCCGCTTCTGGCCCGGGCCGTTCGCGCGGTCGAAGGCGTTGTGGACGTCCGCATGGATCTTGCCTGAAGTTCCTGGGAGAGCGGTTTCAGGGAAACGGTCATCAACGAGACGACGCGACTGCACCGTCGCGGCACTCTCTGAACGACGAAGCGCCTCGCGCCACCTCCGGTCCGGCCGGCGTGGGGCTCCTTGGTTGCTCCTCACCGAGGCCGCTGAAGGGTGAGCTCTCACACTGGAACCGCTTGCCCCTGCGGGGAGAGGGCCGCTCAGGACCGCCCCGGGGCCGACGGACCCTGTCGGGAGAATCCTGCGGGCCCCAGGTGCCATGGTGCCCGAGGCCGGGTCCGATCGGTCCCGGTCACGCCCCGTTCGGCCCTCCTGTCCCCGTGCGGCCCGAAGGATCGTGGTTCCTGAACAACCGCCGGCATCGTGTCCGGGTGAATCACCGTGAGACGGCGGGAGGTACCGCCATGAAACACATCAAGGTGGGAGACCTGATGACCGACGACGTCGTCTCGGTCGTCTCTCTCACCTCCTTCAAGGAGGTCGCGAAGCTGCTCGCCCAGCACGACATCAGTGGACTGCCCGTGCTCGACGACGAGGATCGGGTTGTCGGTGTCGTCTCCGAAAGCGATCTGCTGAGCAGGCAGGCGGCGGGTCATCCTGATGCCGGTGCCACGGCCTCGTCCGGAGCGGAATGCACCGCTGCCGAGATCATGTCGACGCCGGCGGTGACCGTCCACGCGGTGGAGAGCGCGCCGGGGGCCGCCCGGCTGATGACGCGCAGTGGTGTGGAAAGGCTTCCGGTCGTGGACGACGAGGACAGGCTTGTCGGCATTGTCACCCGCCGGGACCTGCTGCGTCTCTTCCTTCGACCCGACGCAGAGATACGACGACGCATCATCCAGGACGTGCTGGTGAGCGCCATGGGGCTCGGGCCCGACGCGGTCACCGTCCACGTCATCGACGGTGTTGTCACCCTGGAGGGCCGGCTGGAGAGCCGGAGCCAGATCGCGATCCTGGCCTACCTTGCCGAACAGCTCGACGGGGTGGTCGCGGTCGTGAGTCATGTGACCGCACCCGTGGACGGCCCCGTGCCCGCCTCCATCCAGGGGGTCACGCATGGCCCGTCCACCGAGCGGTGAGGTCGCGCTGCTGCCATCGCCACCCGTCACGGTGTATTGGCCGTCGACTCGTCCGGGCCGCGGCGGGCATGTACCCCGTCGCCGGTCGTGGGCGGCGTCCCGTATGACGTGGCTTCCCACGACGGACGCCCTGCACGAAAGGGGAATCGGACCATGATGCACCGCACTGTTGCCGAAGTCATGACCCGGGACGTGGCCACGGCCAGCCCCGAAGCATCGCTCAAAACGGTCGCCTGGAGCCTTGCCTACAACGATGTCTCGGCCCTGCCTGTCGTGGACACCCACCACCACCCCATCGGCATCGTCTCGGAGGCCGACCTGCTCCGCAGACAGGCGGGTCTGCCGGAAGCAGAGGGCCGTGACCAGCTACGCGGAACGGCGGCCGTTGACCACCGCACCATGGACGCCCGCACCGCCGCTGATCTCATGTCCGCTCCCGTGCTCACGGCCCGGCCCTCGTGGGGCATCGTCGAGACGGCGCGCTTCCTGAACGAGCGGGGCGTCAAGCGCCTTCCGGTGATCGATGACACCGGCACGCTCGTGGGCATCGTCAGCCGCTCGGATCTGCTGCGCCCCATGCTCCGCCGCGATGACGCCATACACGAAGAAATCGTCGACGAGGTACTGGGCCGGACTCTCCGGCTGACACCGGGCGGCGTGACAGTCACCGTTCAGGAAGGAGTCGTCACTCTGAGCGGCACAGTAGAGGAACGCTCAACCATTCCGGTCATCGAACTCCTGTGCCTCTCCGTCGACGGTGTCGTCAGTGTCGACCAGTCCCTCGCATACGCCGTGGACGACCTGCAGCCGGATCACGATTCTGCACATGAGGCCGACAACACCTGAGCGTTCACGCCGGGGCAACAGGGCCGATCAGTCCCCGTGCGGTCCTACCGGCGGACGCCGACGGTGCCGACGCTCTGAGGTACGGGGGCATGTTCCTGGAGGAACTATGAAACATCTGCGTACCGTCGACGACGTGATGACGCACGCCGTCGTCACGGTCAACCGCGGAGCGCCGTTCAAGGACATCGTGGAGGCCATGCGGCAATGGCGGATCAGTGCGCTGCCCGTCGTGTCCGACGAGGGGCGAGTCGTCGGCGTGGTCTCCGAAGCGGACCTTCTGCTCAAGGCACAGGGCCAAGACGACTCCCGCGCCGTCACCGCCGGTCAGCTGATGACCGTCCCCGCCGTGACGGTGCCCCGGAACGCGGGTATACCGGGGGCCGCCCGGCTGATGGCGCGCGGCCACCTCAAACGGCTGCCGGTCGTCGACGACGACGGACGTCTCGTGGGCGTGGTCAGCCGGGGTGATCTGCTCAAGATCTACCTCCGTCCGGACGCGGACATCGCCCAGGAACTGCGCGAGCTGATCATGAATCAGCTGATCCCTGAGGGCTCCGCGACCGTGTACGTCCATGTGTCCGACGGCATCGTCCGTCTGAGCGGCACCGTCCCCGACCCGTCACTCGGTGACGTGCTGGTGCGTGTCGCGCGCACGGTGCCGGGAGTCGTGGACGTCTCGGCCCGGCTCGAGTCCGAAGTTCCCTCGTGAAATGGAGGGCGACGATGAGGCATCGCAGCGTCTCCGACCTCATGACGCCCGCAGCCGTCAGCGTCCAGCGCGGCACCACGTTCAAGGAGATCGCCCGGCTCCTCGACGAGTTCGGAATCACCGCCGTGCCCGTCCTGGACGAGAACGGATGCCCCGTGGGCGTCGTTTCCGAGGCCGACCTGCTCCGCCGGCACGACACCGGGAACACCGCCGTCGATCTCATGAGTCACCCGGCGATCACCGCAGGTCCTGGGTGGAGCGCGGTCCGCGCCGCTCGCGTCATGGAGAAGCACAAGGTCAAGAGGCTCCCTGTCATCGACAGCGAAGGTCGGCTGATCGGGGTCCTGAGCCGCAGCGACCTCCTGCAACTCTTTCTGCGCAGGGACCACGCCATCCAGGAGGAAATCCTCGAAGACATCCTGACACACACGCTGCGGCTCAGTCCCTCGTCACTGACCGTGGAGGTCGCCGATGGCGTCGTGACGCTCAGTGGCACCGTGGCCCGGCGCAGCCTCGTCCCCGTCGTCCTGCGTCTGTGCCGGAGCGTCGACGGAGTCGTGGACGTGATCAACCGGCTCGACCACGAGCAGGACGATCTGTCCGACGATGTACGGATGGACACCGGGCAGCAGCAGAAGAAGGTCTGACCCGCCCACGCGTACGCGAGTTCTTCACCGACCCGAAGCACCCCCTGTCCGAGGAGGGCCATCATGAACCGGCGTATTGTCGTCGGCCTCGACGGATCCACAGAAAGTGTCGCGGCAGCTCATTGGGGCGCGCGGGAAGCGCTCCTTCGCAATGCGCCCCTCCATCTCGTCCACGCCGAAATATGGTCTCCGCCCCTCGGCGTTCCCTCGGCCGGTTCCGAAGAGCGCCGCCAGGCGGCTCGGACCCTCCTACGTGAAGCTTCCGACGAGCTGCTGGACAAGCACCCGCGACTCGAGATCAGCGCCGAATCGTTCGACGGACAACCAGCGCGCTCACTGGCCCATGCCGCAGCGGGCGCGAGCATGCTGGTGCTCGGCTCCCGAGGACTGGGCACGCTCAGGGGTTTCGTCCTCGGTTCCGTCGGCATGGCCGTCATCCACTCCGTGGAGCAGCCCGTCGTCCTGGTACGCGCGACCGAGGACGCGCTGCCGCACGCCCAGGGGCGGCACCTGGACCGCGGCGTGGTCGTGGGCGTCGACACCGGTCGGCCGTGCGACGCCCTGCTCTCCTTCGCATTCGGCGAGGCATCACGGCGGGGTTGCACACTCCATGCGCTGCACAGCTGGATGCTGCCCCCTCTGGCCGGGTCCGGATCCGCGTACAACCCTGAAGTCAATGCCCAGATCGCCCAGGTCGAGCGAACCGGCCTGGACGACATGCTGAGGCCCTGGCGGGACATGTACCCGGCTGTCGACCTCGACGCGCGGGTGACGGTCGGACCCTCCTCCGAGCAACTCCTGGAGGCAGGTTCCGAGGCGGGTCTGGTGATCGTCGGCCGTCGCATCCGCCGGTCCTCGGTCGGCACGCACATCGGCCCGATCGCTCACGCGATCCTCCATCACTCCACCGCGCCCGTCGCCGTCATCGCTCACGAATGACGATGTCGTCCTGTCGGATCGTCGTCCTGCCGGATCCTGGCAGGGGCCGACCGGTCATCCGATCGCGGGTCCCTTTCGGCGGCCGCCACATTGCCATGATGCCCTCCGCCGTAGGTGCGGTGACTGCGGGCTTCAGTAGCGCATGGGCCGACCGGAGGGAGTACGCAGATCCTGTTGTGCATGACCGCGTGACCTCCCCGGCCGGATCCTGATCCGGATGCGTTGCATCGTCGTCACCTCTTCGGGAGGCGGAGTCCGGACAAGACGTCCGACATCCACGGTCGCTCCCCAGGGGGCATCGCCGCAGTGCCGAGGGGGCCAGGAGCTGGGCCGAGTGGCCGTGCCGAAGAGGGACCGATCGGCCCATGGCCGGGCCCGTGCCGGAACCGGCTGTCGTCGGGGACGGGAGCGTGGGGCGCTGCGGGACGAGGATGGCGGCCCGGCCGGAACGAGGATGGCGGCCCGGCCGGAACGAGGGTCATCCGGGCACGAGGACGGCGGCGCCGCTGACCCGGTCGGCGGCCAGGTCCGCCAGGGCCCGGTCGGCGCGGCTCAGCGGGTACGGGCTGACGGTGACCCGGATGCCGATCCGTGCGGCCGTGTCCAGGAAGTCGCGGCCGTCCTGCCGGGTGTTCGAGGTGACGCTGCGCAGATCGCGTTCCTCGAAGAGGTGGCGCCGGTAGTTGAGCACGGGGATGTCGGTGAGGTGGATGCCCGCGACGGCGAGCGTTCCCGAACGGTCCAGTGCCTCCAGTGCCACGGGCACCAGCTCACCGACCGGTGCGAACAGGATCGCCGAGTCCAGTGGTTCGGGCGGGCGGTCGTACGCCCCGCCCGCGGAGGAGGCACCCAGGTCGAGGGCGAGTTCACGGGCCCGTGCCGACCGGGTCAGAACGTGCACGGTCGCTCCTTCGGCCAGGGCTACCTGCGCCGCCAGATGCGCCGAGGCCCCGAAGCCGTAGATCCCCAGCCGGCCGCCGGGCGGCAGGGCGCTGCGGCGCAGAGCCCGGTAACCGATGATCCCGGCACACAGCAGCGGCGCGAGCAGCGCCGCGTCCTGGTCCTCCGGGAGCCGGTAGGCGTAGTCGGCCGGTACGAGGGTGATGTCGGCGAAACCGCCGTCCGCGTCCCAGCCCGTGTAGAGGGAGGCCGGGCACAGGTTCTCACGACCGGCCCGGCAGTAGCGGCAGTGGCCGCAGGTGCTGCGCAGCCACGCCCCACCGGCCCGGTCACCGACCCGGAAGCCCGTGACGGACTCGCCGACGGCGGCCACCCGGCCGACGATCTCATGGCCGGGAACGGCCGACGCCCGGTGCGGACGCAGGTCCCCCTCGGCAAGGTGCAGATCGGTACGGCACACACCGCACGCCTCCACCCTCAGCAACAGTTCACCGGGCCCCGGCGAGGGCAGCGCACGCCGCACACGCACCAGCGGGCCGTCCCCGATCGGACCAGGGCTCCCTACGACCCACCCGGTCAGCGTTCCCGAAGCCGGCACGCGCGCCATGTTCCCAGCCTGTCGCCGACCGGCAGGCCCGGCAAACGCTCACCGCGGATCGGAGGGCCGCGTCCGCACGCCGCTCCGTCCGACAACGGCTCCCGGCCGTTCGGGCAGGTGACGAAGCCCGCCCCTGCGGTCGGCGCGCCCTCGGCCGGCAGCCGTGATGCCATGGAGAGGGCTCCCTGGCGAAGGGATCCGTCATGAGCGGTACACCGTCCCTGGCCGCCTGCCTGCGCTCACTGCGGGCCGTGGTCTTCGATACCGACGGCGTGGTCATCGATTCCGCACGGGTCCATGCCGCGGCCTGGCAGGGTGCATTCGACGCCTGTCTCTCGGCCGCGGGCGGGCAGCGCCCGTTCGATCCGGTGGACGACTATCTCCGCCATGTCGACGGCCGGTCACGGCTGGACGGGGCCGCCGGCTTCCTGGCCTCCCGGGGACTGGACCTGCCGCGCGGCGATCCCGACGACGCGCCGGGCACCGCCACGGTGTGGGCCGTCGCGGCCCGCAAGGAAGAACTGTTCACCGCGAGCGTGCGTGCGCACGGTGTCGCCGCCTGGCCGGGCACCGTCCGTCTGCTGGACACACTGCGGTGTGAGCAGATGCCCTGTGCCGCTGTTTCGGCGTCCCGCCACGCGACCGAGCTGATGACCGCGGCAGGCGTGATCGGCCTCTTCCGGAGCGTGGTGGACGGCAACGAAGCGCGTCGGCTGGGGCTTCCGGGCAAACCAGACCCAGCGCTCTTCCTGGAGGCGGCGCGGCGGCTGGGTGTTCCGGCCCGGGACGCGGCTGTACTGGAGGACGCGCTGGCCGGGGTCGAGGCCGGCCGGCGGGGCGGATTCGGTCTGGTGGTGGGAGTGGACCGTACGGCCTCAGGAAGCAATTCGGCCGGACTGCGCCGCCATGGCGCCGATGTGGTCGTGACCGACCCCGGCGAGCTGTTGACCCTCGGGAAGGACTGAGAACTGCGGCCCGTACTCGATCGCGCGAAGGCCATGGGCCGGTCAAGCGATCCGGTCGACCAGCAGACCCCCGCTGGGCCTGCGAGAAGTCAGCGCACGGGCAGGCGGAACCAGTGCTGCTCCCCCGCGGCCACGGTCACCAGCCGCTCGCCGGGCAAGCACACGGTCAGCGGGGAAGCCGGCCGCGAGCGGGGCACGCGAATCCCCAGTCGGCCCGGCAGCAGCCGAACACGGATGCCCCTGTGCCCGCGGTAACAGAACGTGAACGTGCAGCGCGGCACCTCCCTGAGCGGCATGGGATCGATGCGGAGCCCGTCCGGGCCTGCCTCCAGACCTGCGACGCCCCGTTCGACGAGATCGAGGGTGCCGGCCATGGCACCGAGGTGGATGCCTTCGCCGGTGGTGCCGCCCTGAACATCCGCCACATCGCTGAGCAGGGCTTCCTCGCAGTACCGCCAGGCGTCCGGACCTTTCTCCCGCGCGAGCACCCAGCCGTGCACCAGACTGCTGAGGGTCGAACCATGACAGGTGCGATCCAGGTAGTAGCCGACCGTCGCGCTCCACACCTCGTCATCGAGCCGGTATCCGAGACGCTCGAACAGGCACCGCAGCTCGGCCGGGCGGAAGAGATAGCCGAGCATGAGTGTGTCGGCCTGCTTGGACGCCTGATAGCGATTGACAGTGTCCCCCTCGGACTCCAGGATCCGGTCGAGTCGGCGGATGTCGCAGTAACGGGAGCGGTAGGCGTCCCAGTCCAGTTCGGCCAGCTCGCCGTAGCCCTCGAACTGGCCGATGACACCGCCGTGGAACGGCACGTACAGCCGACGGGAGATCTCCTCCCAGCGGCTCAGCGTCCCGTCGTCCAGGCCGAGTCGCTCGGCCAGCTCCCGTCGACGGGCCTCGGGGAGCCCCTCGTACGCCTCAAGTGCGCGTGCGAGCACCCAGGCCGCGGTCACGTTGGTGTACGCGTTGTCGTCGATCCCGGGAGCAGTGGCCCCGGGGTAGGCGTCGTGGTACTCGTCCGGGCCCACCACACCGCGGATGCGGTAGCGCTCGCGATCGGCGTCGTAGGTGGCCGCGGCACCCCAGTAGCCTGCGATGTCGAGCAGCAGCTCCACCCCCGGCCCCTGGGCGAATCCGGTGTCGCCGGTGCTCTGCCCGTACCGCCACACGTTCCAGGCGATCGCCGATCCGACATGGCGCTGCAGGTGCGAGTGGTCGGGAAGCCAGCGGCCCGAGCGGGGGTTGAGATGCAGCGTCTGCGTCTCCTCGGCGCCCGAACTGCCGCTCTGCCAGGGGAACATCGCCCCTCGCAGGCCCGCCCGGCGGGCCGCGTCACGGGCCGCGGGCAGGCGACGGTGCCGGTACATGAGAAGGCCCCGTGCCACTTCTGGGAAGTGCAGGGTGATGCAGGGCAGTACGAACAACTCGTCCCAGAAGACATGCCCTCGGTACGCCTCCCCGTGCAGTCCTCTGGCAGGCACTCCGACGTCCAGCTCGGCCGTGTGCGGGGACAGCGCCTGAAGGACGTGGAAGAGGTGAAGCCGAAGGATACGCCCCGCTTCGCCGGGCACCTTCAATTCACCCTGGCTCCACAGACGTTCCCAGGCCGCACGGTGGGAGGCCAGCAACACCTCGAACGGCGCCATGTGCGATGCGCGCTCGACAGCAAGCGGCAGAGGGTCGCCCGAAGGGCGGTCCAGCGATGTGTACAAAGCGGCGCACTTCACGACGGCGGCGGAACGCCCGCGGGAGACCGGCAGCCTGAATCTCTGGACCGTTCCGGTTCCGGTACAGCTCGATCCCACCGCGACGAGGGGCCGCGACGATGTTCGAACAGCGACCGCGATCCGGGTCCGGGACGAACGGGTCCGGCAGGACAGCCAGGCCACGCCGTCCGCCTCGGCTCCGGCGCGGTGGCCGGTGAGATGGCGCCCGTCCAGCCCCCGGTATCGCTCGACGCCGCTGTTGGTGACGTCACCGTCGATGACGGACTCGACCTCGACGGCGCCGCTCCAGCCGTACCCGTGAAAGGTGGTTCTCTGGGCGGCGAGATACGGGTCGCCCATGTGAACGAGTCTGGTGTGGGTGACGCCGAGCCGGCGCCCGTGGCCGTCCTGGAACAGCAGACGGCGGGTGAGAACGCCGCCGCGCAGATCGAGCGAGACCTTGTGACGCCGCAGACTCGGGTCATCGGTGGTGAGCCACTCCCCCGCCGGCCCGTCGTCCGGCAGGCAGCGGTAGCGCAGACGCGTCCAGTCGGGCAGGTTGACCATGTCTTCGTTGCCGACCCGCCTCCCCGCGACCTCCGAGGAAAGCCGGTCGTAGCATCCGGCCGCGTAGGTGCCGGGATAATGGACCGCGTCAGCAGGCGACTCGGGCGCCGCGCCCCTGGTGGCGAATCTGCCGTTGCCGAGCGTGCACAGGGCTTCGATCGTCCGCTCCGCCTTGGGGTCGTAACCGTTGAAGTCCCAGGCACACGCTGTGCTCATGGCTGGGCCGGGGCGATGATCTCGTTGTGCTGCGGTCCTCCCGGTGTCGCGACGCGGCCCCCGGGCCGGACCATGCGGGTGCACATATCGAAGGCTTCGTGCACGCCGACGGCTTCGATGACGACGGCGGCGAAGCGGATCACCGCGTCATCGGCGTCCTTGACCACGGGGTCCGGAACGTCCTGCCGTGCGATCTGTCCCGGGCCCTGAAGAACGAGTGCCTTCACGATGCCCCACTTCCATGTCCCCCAGGTTCTCCCCCAGGCTGACCCGGCGCGGGCCCGCTCCACATGGGCCGGTCGGTCCCCGCCGGGACCTGTCGGGCCTCTCCCACCCCGGCTACGGGGATGTGATGGTGAAGACGCTGCCATCCACCGAAGAAGGGGGCGGTGATGTCCGAGGCAGAAGCATGCCCGGCTGCTCCCAGGACGAGGCCCGCGCTGCTGCGCTTCCTCGGCGGCGTCCGGACCGTCACCGGCAGCAAGTTCCTCATCGCGAGCGACCATGCCCGGATCCTCCTCGACTGCGGCCTCTTCCAGGGTTTCGCGGACCTGCGCCGCCGCAACTGGGCGAAGCTGCCGTGCGACGCATCGTCCATCCACGCCGCACCGGCCCGCCAAACCGCTCTACGACGAGTCCGATGTCGACACCACCGTCAGGTTCTTCGACCCCGTCGAGGTCGGCAGCGAGATCGAGATCATGGCCGGCACCCGGCTCGTCCTGCACCGCGGTGGGCACATCCTCGGCTCCGCCTGGGCCCACCTGACCCTCGAAGACGGCCACACCATCGCCGCGAGCGGCGACCTCGGCCGCCCCGGCCATCCGCTACTGCCGTCCTGGTCCGCTGGCCGGACGGGCGCCCCGGCCGGTCCTGCAGCCTGTTCTCTCCGGTGCGAAGCTGTGGATGAAGGACGGGAAGCACACCGAGTACGCCGCAGGGGCCTCGCCCGTCGCAGATCCGACGCCACGGCCCCACCGGACCTTTCCATCCCCGTTCGCCCACGGCGGCGATCGGCCGCTCGCCCGCCCGCGCCCATCGAGGAACCTGCCATGACCTCCACCCGGTACACCGTCAACGACGTCATGACGGAGACCGTCGTCACCGTC
Source organism: Streptomyces atratus (assembly GCF_900119365.1). GTDB lineage: Bacteria > Actinomycetota > Actinomycetes > Streptomycetales > Streptomycetaceae > Streptomyces > Streptomyces atratus_B. Next base: position 363,220 of record NZ_FPJO01000004.1, on the reverse strand, counting down.
ACGCCCGACACGGAATTCAAGGAGATCGCCGACGCCATGGAGCGGTGGAAGGTCACCGCCGTTCCTGTCGTCGAGGACAAGGGCTCCGTCGTCGGCGTCGTCTCCGAAGCCGACCTGCTCCCGAAGGAGGAGTTCCACGAACACCCGCCCGGCATGATCGACCAGATGCGCCACCTGGGTGACACCGCCAAGGCCGGCTCGGTCCGGGCCGAGGAGCTGATGACCAGCCCCGCCATCACGATCGAGCCCGGCGCGTCCCTCCCCCAGGCCGCCCGGCTCATGGCCGACCGTCGTATCAAGCGCCTCCCGGTCGTCGACGCCGACGGCAGGCTCAAGGGCATCGTCAGCCGCGCCGATCTCCTCAAGATCTTCCTGCGCCCCGACGACAACCTCGCCGCCGAGATACGCCGCGAAGTCATCGACCGCCTGTTCCCCGACTCGCACCGGGTCGTGAAGGTCGGCGTCACCTGGGGTGTGGCCACGCTCACCGGTCGCGTGCCCGACGCCGCTCTCATTCCCGTCGCCGCCCGCCTCGCTCAGTCCGTGGAGGGCGTCGTCAGCGTGGACTGCCGGCTCGAAGGCCCGGCATCGGCCTAGCCGAAGGAACGGAGGTATCCCTGCCGAGGAGCCGTCCGGGACCGAGCGAGGGACGAACGGCCCCTACGTACCGGGGGCGATCCGCTCCATGCTGAAGCCATCGCCCCTTCCCGACCTCCGGGAGACCCACGATGCTCACCGAAGCACTCGAAGACACCGCACTGGCCGGCCTCGTCGCCGATGCCACTGCCGCCCCGTCCATGCACAACGCCCAGCCCTGGATCTTCCGCTACGGATGCCGCAGCCGCACCCTCACGCTCCGGGCGGACTTCGAGCGCGCGATGGCGGAGGCCGACCCCTCGGCCCGCGCCCTTCACATCGGCTGCGGCGCGGCTCTGCTCAACCTGCGGGTGTCCGCCGCGCACCACGGCCTGGACGCGGCCACCGCACTGCTGCCCGTGCCGTCGGACCCCGCCGTACTGGCCACCGTCCGTCTCGACATCCACCCCGACGCGCCACGGGAACCCGCCGATGAAGCCCTCGCCGTTCTCCACCCGGCGATCAAGGACCGGCACACGAGTCGCTACCCGTTCGACGAACGGCCGGTCCCCGACGACGTCCGGGCACGCCTCGCCGACGCGGCCCGTGCCGAGGGCGCGGACTTCGCGTTCCTGACCCCGATCCACCTGGAGACCGTGCTGGGACTGATCCGGGACGCCGAGGGGTATGACCGCGGGGACCCGGCGCGGGAGGCGGAGCAGGAGCACTGGACCCGGAACACGAAGACCGAGGCACCAGTGGACGGAATCCCCGACTACGCCTTCGGCCCCCGCGACGCCTCAGAACGAGCCACCACCCGCGACTTCGCCGGAACCCGGGTCGTCCCGGGCCGGGCGCGTGTCCTGTTCGAGAACCGGCCTCAACTGGCCCTGCTGAGCACGCCGGGCGACCGCGCCGCGGACTGGCTGCGCGCCGGTCAGGCCCTGGAACGCGTTCTGCTCACTGCCACGCTCCACCAGGTGTCCACGTCGTTCGCGACTCAGCCCCTCGAATGGCCGGACCTGCGCTGGATCCTGCGCGACCCTGTCTTCGGCACGGGACACCCGCAGATGATCATCCGTCTGGGGTACGGGCCGAGCGGGCCACGCACACCACGACGTCCCCTCGACCACGTGCTGACCATCGAACCGTAGAAACCGTGACCGCATACATCGCGGCAGGCAGCCATCCGAGCAGGAAAGGCGGTGGGAGCCATGCAGCTCCCGATAGTCGTCGGAGTGGACGGGTCGGAGGGCAGTCTCCGTGCCCTGGACTGGGCCGCGGCAGAGGCGGCGCGCTCGCGGATTCCCCTGCGCCTCGTCCATGCGTCGTTGTGGGAGCACTACGAAGGCATACGTCCCACCTTCGACACCGGGCGTCCGGCCGAGCAGGTCCTCGCCGAGCATCTCGTCGCGTCCGCGCAGGAACGTGTGCATCGACTCCACGCGGAGGCGAGGGTGATCGCCGATGTACAGCCCGAGGATCCGGTGAACGCGCTGGTGCGCGAGAGTCACGAGGCAGCCCTGGTCGTCCTCGGCTCCCGGGGCCGCGGCCGGATCGCCGGAATGCTCCTGGGATCCGTGAGCCTCGCCCTCGCGGGCCGGTCCCACTGCCCGGTCGTCGTGATCCCGGCGGCCGCACCGGACGCTCAGCCGAAGCCGGGCCGCGTCGTCGTCGGAATCGGCGACGCACCGGGACCGTCGGCGGCAGCTCGTTTCGCACTCGCCCAGGCGGCGTCGCGCCACGGCGAGCTGATCGCCGTACGAGCCTGGCGCTGTCCCGCCCACGAGACCGCGGACCATCCGCTCCTCGCCGGCTCCCCGGCCTCCGCACACCGTCAACAGGCGGAGGAACACCTCGAAGACGTCCTGGCCGTACTGGAACGGACCGGGTCCGAAGCCGCCGTCCACCGCTCCGTGGTGCAAGGACCCGTCCACCAAGTGCTCATCGAGGAAGCCGAGGGCGCGGAACTCCTCGTCGTCGGCGCGCGCCGTTCCGGCGGACACCGCGGTCCGCACCTCGGTCCGGTGGACCACTCGGTGTTGCACTACGCGTCCTGCCCCGTCGCCGTCGTCCCGGACACCCGCTGACCGCCTGAGCGCGGCACCGGTCCTCATCGCGGATGGGGTACGAGGAGGACCGGGCAGTGCGCGTGGTGCAGGACCGCATGCGTCACGCGGCCCAGCGGAGAGCCGATGGAGTGCGAACGCCGTCGCCGCTCCTGAAGATCGCCCGGCAGCGCACCCAGCCGACGGTGCGCCTCTCCGCAGTCACCAGATCCCTTGTCGCCGTTGTCGCCCACGGTGCCTCCGTCGTGACCCGCGCGCGGCGCGCCGGGGTCACACCTTCACGGTAGTAGCCCCGCGCCGAGAAGCATCCGGGGACGGCGACCGGCCCGGACAGGCGCCGCGGATGTCGCTCCGGACCTCGCCACCGCGCTGGTTCGCACACCGCGAAAACCGCCCCGGGCCCGGAGGCGCGAAGAACGTCTGTACGGCCCTGGTGGCAGAGCCGTTCGTCCCCTGCCGCAGGTCCGCCCCGCCGGGGTGTGATGAACAGGGACGGGACCGCAGGCAACCATGCCGGACGGACAGAGGTACATCATGAACCGCTCCGCCTTCGTCACACGGCTGCGCTCTCCGGCCGGAGCGGCCGCCTCACGGCTGGAGCCCGCGCTACTGACTGTCACGGCGGCCGCCCTCACCGCAGGAGGTGCCGCCTGGCTCACCGGCGACGAGGGCCTCGCAGACCTGCTGTGGGGCCTGGGCACCCTGCTCGCGGTCCCACCGGCGGTGGGCTGGGTGGTCGCCACGCTCCGCCACGGCCGTGCAGGCATCGACCTGATCGCGGTCCTCGCTCTCGGTGGCACCCTTGCCGTCCATGAATACCTGGCCGGGGTGCTCATCGCACTGATGCTGGCCACCGGGCGAACGCTGGAGGCGGCAGCCCGGCGTCGTGCCTCGCACGACCTGCGTGCACTGCTGGAGCACGCGCCTCGCTCTGCACGACGCCGGACAGCGGCTGGAGTCACCACGGTTCCACTGAGCGAAGTCGCCACCGGTGACCTGCTCGTCGTGGGTCCGGGAGAGGTCGTCCCGGTCGACGGGCGGGTGGAGGGCACCACAGCCGACCTCGACGAGTCCGTACTCACGGGCGAGTCCCTGAGCGTAGAACGGCCGGCCGGCGACACCGCCCGCAGCGGTGTGGTCAACGCCGGCGGCGCCTTCGAGTTGCGCGCCACGGCGACCGAACAGGACAGCACGTACGCCGCAATCGTGCGACTGGCCAGGCAGGCCGGGGCCGAGTCCGCGCCCGTGGTGCGGCTGGCCGACCGCTACGCGGCCTGGTTCCTCCCGCTCACCCTGGCGGTGGCGGGAGCCGCCTGGCTGCTCAGCGGCTCGGCGGTCAGGGCAGTCGCGGTGCTGGTGGTCGCCACCCCGTGTCCGCTGCTGCTGGCCGCGCCGGTGGCCATCGTCTCCGGGCTCTCCCGAGCCTCACGCCTGGGAGTGGTCATGCGCGACGGTGGCGCCCTGGAGAACCTCGGCCGGGCCCGTACCCTGCTGCTCGACAAGACCGGCACCCTCACCCGCGGCCGCCCTCGCGTCGTGGATGTGCTCGCCGCACCCGGGTGGCAGCCGACGGAGGTACTGAGGCTGGCCGCCTCGCTGGACCAGTACTCACCCCATGTCCTGGCCGGGGCGATCGTCGACAGCGCGCACGAACGGAAGCTGGTCCTGTCCGTCCCGTCCGATGTCACCGAGGAGCCCGGCCGGGGTGCTTCGGGCACCGTGGACGGGCGCCGGCTCTCCGTCGGCCGCTTCAACATGTCCGGTGGCCGCCCGCCCTGGGCCAGGGCAGTGGACAACCGCGCGCTTCTCGACGGCGCCGCGGTGGCCTGGCTGACCGTGGACGGTTGTCCGGCGGGGGCGGTGCTCCTCCGGGATCCCCTGCGCCATGACGCCGCGCGCACCCTGCGCCATCTGAGGGGCGCGGGCATCGAGCGGCTGCTGATGCTGACGGGCGACCGAGCGGAGCCGGCCGGTGAAGTGGGTGCCGTCCTCGGTCTGGACGATGTCCGCGCCGGGCTCGACCCGCTCGGCAAGGTCGCCGTCGTACGGGCCGAACGCGAACGCGCGGTCACCGTCATGGTGGGGGACGGCGTGAACGACGCCCCCGCGCTGGCCGCGGCGGACATCGGCGTGGCGATGGGTGCTCGCGGCTCCACCGCCTCGTCGGAGGCGGCCGACATCGTGCTGACCGCCGATCGGGTGGACCGGCTCGCCGACGCCGTCTTCGTCGCCGTACGGGCCCGGCGGATCGCCGTGCAGAGTGCCCTGGGCGGGATGGCGATGTCCCTGGCGGCGATGGCCGCGGCGGCCTTCGGCCTGCTGCCGCCCGTCCTGGGCGCCCTGCTCCAGGAAGCCATTGACGTGGCGGTCATCCTGAACGCCCTGCGTGCGCTGCGCGTGGACCGCACAGCGCGGCCGGCACTGACGCCCGCGGCCGAGGAGCTCATTCACCGCTTCGCGTCGGAGCACGACGACCTCCAGGACGTGCTCGAAGCGGTGCGCGGTGCGGCAGACCGTCTCTCGGACGGTCCCGGCCCACAGGCTCTGGCTGCCGTCGAAGGGGCGCATCGTCTGCTCACCGAGCGGCTGCTGCCCCACGAGTACGCCGAGGAGCACGAGCTCTACCCCGCGCTCGCGCCCACCCTGGGCGGGCCGGAGTCGACAGCCACCATGAGCCGTGCCCACACCGAGATCGAACGTCTCTCCCGCCGCATCGCGACCCACCTGCGGCTGGCCCACGCCGAGGGCGGCCTGTCCCCCGGCCAGCTCGACGACCTGCGCTGCTGCCTGTACGGGCTGCACACGGTCCTGCGCCTGCACTTCACGCAGGAGGAGGAGAACTACTTCTCGCTGGCCCAGTGAGTCCGACCGCAGCCGGCACTCCCCCGCTCCGCACCGCGTTGGTGGACGCGGCCGGGGCGGCTCGCATGGGCCGATGGGCCCTGCTCGGATCCGAGTGGCCCTTGGTGGCGGGACCCGCGTGCGCTCACGCTGGAAGCAGAGACTCACGAAGGGAGCCGGTGTGATGACTTCCGCCACCGCCATGACCACTGCCCTGTCCACCGAACACCGCGACCGCCTGATGGGCCTCGCCCGCGAAGTCTCCTTCGATGCCGGCACCCGCCTGTTCGAGGAGGGCCGGCACGCCGACCGCTTCTGGATCATCCGCACCGGCACCGTCGCCCTCGACCTCCATGTGCCGGGCCGTCGTCCCGCCGTCATCGAATCGATCGGGCGCGGCGAACTGGTCGGCTGGTCCTGGCACTTCCCGCCCTTCACCTGGCACTTGGGCGCCGAGGCGATGAGCCCGGTACGGGCCTGGGAGTTCGATGCAGAGGCGGTCCGGGCGGTGTGTGCCGAGAACCCCGAGTTCGGCCGGGCGATCGCGGTCTGGGTCGGCCGGGTGGTGGCCCAGCGGCTGCACGCCTCCCGGGTCCGGCTGCTCGACCTCTACGCCCCCTACGGCAGCGGTGGTCTGACGTGACGGCCCGCTCTCGGTACACGCATCGGCCCGCACCGGGTGAGTGACGTGACGGCGCCCGGCGGGGCCGCACGCGCCCGCCAGTACCCGCGGTTCTTCCGCGTACCGTCATGTCTCGGCGGTGAGGAGGTTCTTCACCTCGACGACATCGGCGATGCCTTCCACCTCCGCCACCAGCCGAGCCGCTTCGGCCGCAGGTATGTTCCCGGTCAACTCCACGATGCCGTCGTGCACGGCCGCCTCCACGGATTCCCGGTCGCCGGGCGGGCAGCACGACTCGATCCTGGCCACGACCTCCGCCCGGATTTCGACGTCGTCCCTGATGAGAGCCTGCAGTAGCGCGTTGCGGCGTACGACGCCGACCAGGCGGCCCCCGCGGTCGGTGACCGGAAGCCTCTTCAGCCGGGACAGTGCGGCAAGCCAAGCGGCCTCGGCGACAGTCGCACCGGGCAGCACCGTAATCGCGGGACTCGTCATGAGGTCAGCCGCTGTCTCACCGCAGGCCTTGCCGTGGATGCGTCGCTCGCGCAGCCTGCCGATGCGTCCGACCCGGTGGCCGGAGGCCTCGAAGGCGACTTTCGCCAGCAGATCGGACTCCGAGACGACGCCGACCACGTGGTCCTCGTCGTCCACGACCGGAATCGCGCCGACCTGCTCGCGTGCCAGCAGGCGGGCGATGTCGCGGTACGGCAGATCGTCGCGCAGGGAGGCGGCGGGCACGTCCATCACGTCCCGCACCAAGGGGACCCCTGCTCCGGGTGGTGAAGACGGCTGCGGAGGCGACGCGGCCGACGGCGCCGGGTGGGCGGTGACGCCTGCGGGAGCCTGCTCCTCGGCGCGTGCATGCCGGGCCGCGGCCGAGGCCACGGCGCCCAGGTAGCGAATCAGCGTGTCCTGCCGTTCCGCCTCGCCGGGGCTCCAGGGGCGGGAAGGCAGGTCCCGCCGTGCCTCGGCCTCCGCGGAGAAGTTCTCGTGCCTGTTCACGGCGGCCTCCGGACTCCGTCGGGTTGCCTACCGTCCCAGTCTTCCGCTCCGGCCGCCCTTGCCAAGAGCCGAACGGCCCTGGTGGAACGGCGTGACGGCCCTGTCCGGTGCGGGGTGGAACGGGAACGGTGAGAATGAAGGAGCAGCCGACCGACGGGAGGCCGCCGATGAGTCTGCGTGACTTCCTGGAGCGGTTCCGTCCGGCGGGAACACCTGGAGCGTCCGCCACCGGCGTGCCCGCCGACCGTACGGCCGAACGTGCCGCGGAACTGGAGCCCGCTCTCGCACAGCTGATGGATGTACAGCGGGAGGCGGCAGGGATCCGGGCCTCGGCGGACGAGGCTGCCGCGGCCGTGCGGCGGGACGCCGCGCGGGAGGCGGCAGAGCTCGTGGCGGCCGCCCGGGAGCGTGCTCCCGAGATCCGCCGACAGGCTGCGGAACCCGTCCTCCGTGAGGCCCTGCGGGAAGCGGACGCCCTTCGCGATACTGGGGACCACGCTGCCTCGGTGGTCCGGTGGCGGGCCCGGGAGTGTACCGTGCCGTGGTCCGCGCCGCAGCGGAACACGCGGCCCACCAGGCAGCCGCCGATCTGCTCGCTGCCGAGGCCGAACGGACCCGGCAGCGGGTCCGCGCGCTGCGCCGCCACTGGATCCCGCGGCTGCGGAGCGAACTGACGGCGGTGGAACTCGCGTTGGAGGAAGCCGAGCACGAGGAAGCGGTACGGCGCCGCTGGGCGGCCACGCGAGGAGCTGGGTGACAGCCGCCTGAAGCACACCGATGGCGGGCCCGTAGCGGGGCCCGCCATGCGCAGCCGACCGCCCTCAGCCGCCGTGCTTGATCTCGACGTGCTTGGCCGATGGCTTCTCGGCGCCCAAGCCCACGCTGACCGTGAGCATGCCATTGGTGTAGTCGGCCGTGACATCGTCCTCGTCCGCGCCCGACGGCAGCGTCACGCTGCGGCTCATCACGCCGTAGCGGATCTCGCTGTGGTTCTTGTCCACTTCCCTCTCGGTGCGTTCGGCCTGGACCGTCAGCACACCATCGCTGATGAAGACGTCGATGCTCTCGGGAGATGTGCCCGGTAGCTCCGCCCTCACCACGTAACGGCCGTCCTCCGTGTAGTCCTCGATACGAATTGTGTACAGCTCGCCCATGGTGGGCATCGCGAAACGGGCGGGCAGGTTCTCGAACCAGTCCGGGACCTCCGGGAACGGGAACCTCTGCCCGCGCTTCAGGGTGGTCATCGTGGTACCTCCTCGGTGTTCGGTCGCCGGTGCCGACACACCCAGTCCAGCGCGGCCGGGTTCCGATTACTGAGGCCGATCGGCCCATGCCCGGGGTCCCTCCGGTCCCTTTCTCCCGGCCGGCCCGCGGTCAGACTGGTGACCGGGGGACGATCACACGGCGGCGATCACCATGTCCGACGTCACGACCACCGATCTCTACGAAGTGACCATGGCCATGTCCTACCTCCAGGAGGACATGCGGGCTCCGGCCACGTTCGGGCTGTTCGTCCGCGACCTCCCGCCCAACCGGGGTTTCCTGGTCGCCGCGGGTCTGGAGCCCGCGCTGGACTTCCTGGCGGGCTACCGCGTGGAGCAGGAGGACATCGAGGCGTTCGCGGCCGCCCTGCACCGCCCGGAACGGGACCTCGAACCCCTCCTCGGCCTTGCCTTCGAGGGCGAGGTCCGTGCCGTGCCGGAGGGCCGTGCGGTGTTCGCCGGAGAGCCGCTGCTGGAGGTGACCGCCCCGCTGCCGCAGGCCCAGCTCGTCGAGACGTATCTGCTGAACCAGGTCTGCCACCAGACGACGGTGGCGTCCAAGGCGGCACGCAGCGTCCTGGCCGCGGGCGGAAGGCCCGTGGTGGACTTCTCGCTGCGCCGCACCCACGGGCCGTGGGCCGGACATCAGGCTGCCCGCCTCGGCGCCCTCGTGGGCTTCGCCGGCACCAGTGACGTCGCTGCCGCCACCGCCCTGGACATCCCGGCCTCGGGCACCATGGCCCACTCCTACATCGAGGCGTTCTCCGGTGAGGAAGAGGCATTCCATGCCTTCGCGCGCGCCCATCCCGGCCCGGTCACCTTCCTCGTCGACACCTACGACACGGAGGAAGGCGTGCGCACAGCCGCACGGGTCCTGACCGGTCTCCGGCGCGGCCCCGGCTGCGCGGTCCGCCTGGACAGCGGAGACCTGGGCGCACTCGCCCGCCGGGCACGCACCGTTCTGGACGGCGCCGGACTGGCCGATGTGCGGATCGTGGCCAGTGGCGGACTGGACGAGTACAGCGTGGACCGGCTGGTGCGCGCCGGTGCCCCGATCGACGTGTACGCCGTGGGCACACGTGTGGGCGTGGCCGCGGACGCCCCCTATCTGGACGCCGCATACAAGCTCGTCGAGTACGACGGCCGTCCCGTGATGAAGCTGTCCGCGGCGAAGGTCACGACACCTGGCCGTAAGCAGGTCTTCCGCCGGGCCGGGCGGCCCGACGTCATAGCCCTCGACGGAGAGGACCCGCCGGACTCCGCCCGGCCGCTGCTGCGCACAGTCATGCAGGGCGGTCGCCGAACGGGACCGCCGGACCGGTGGCAGGACGCCCGTGAGCGATTCCGCGAGGACATCGCCGCTCTGCCGGCACCGGCCCGCCGGATCCACGATCCCGATCCGGTCGCACCGATCCGGTCCCGAGCCCTTGAAAAGCTGACCGCCACAGTGCGCGCCGACATCAAGGCCCGGCTGCGCCGGGAGCGTCGTGGCGCACCACCGGGCACGGCAGCCTCCCGCGCGCCGGCCCCGACCCGTACACCAAGCATCTGACCACGATGCCACGGCCGTCGTACTCGGTCCGCGACACCTGTGCCGGCCCAGGATGTGCTCGGCTCCGCCTCGGTCGCCGACCGTCGTCGCCGTTCTGCCCGCTCCTGCGCAAGCCGCGCAACCGTCACGGAAAGTCCGCCCGGCCCCCGCGCCCGGCCCGGATGGCCCCTGCCCCGGCGCGGTGCGCGGAGCACAGGCTGGAGACGGGGCTCGGAGAGGCCCGGTCGGGCCGCGGCGGGGGCGGCACACTGCGGCGAAGGGAAGCCACCGTGTCAGCAGAACCCCTTGACGCACACACCGTCACAGGCCTCGTTCCGGCCGCCACGCGGCGCCCTCACCGCACAGCGCACAGAATCGGAGGTTGTGACGCGTTCGCTGCTTCGACGGTCCCGCGCTCGTGCGGGCCCCAGAGGCCGGCCGCCCGGACTGCGGCGTGCGGTGGTCCGTATGAGCCGTGAACCCGTCCGGTGGGGAGCGGCCGCGCTGCGCGAGGACGGCCCACCGTCGAACGGCGCGGTCCCCTCGAACGAGCCGCTGCGGGACCGGCCGGGTGCCCCCGCTCGGTCCGTCCCCTCCCTGCCCGTCCGGGAGGTCTACGCCGCCCTCAACAGTTCCCCGCGTGGTCTGACCCCGCCCGAGGCCACCGCGCGGCAAGCCCGCTACGGCCTCAACGAGCTTCCCCGCGTGAGTCGTGGGCATGTGTGGCGACGGCTGGTCGCGCAGTTCACCGACCTCTTCGCAGTCGTGCTGATCGTCTCCTCGGCGATCACCTTCCTCGCGTACGCGCTGGAACAGCCCCGGGATCCGGCCACACTTCAGCTGGCACTGGCCATCCTCGGCGTGGTGCTGCTGAACGCCGGCATCGGTTTCGCCCAGGAGTACTCCGCCGAACGGACGGCGGAGTCCCTGCAGGCGATGGTGCCGCACACCTGCCGAGTGCTGCGGAGCGGGGATGCGCGGGACCTGCCCGCGCGCGAACTGGTTCCCGGTGACGTCGTGCTCCTGGAGGCCGGTGACGCGGTGTCGGCCGACTGCCGACTGGTCGAAGCACACGAGGTCGCCGTCAACAACGCGGCGCTGACGGGCGAGAGCGACGCCGTCGCACGCGTGCCCGGGCCGGTACCGACGGGGCCGCCGCTGGAAGCGCGCAACCTCGTGTTCATGGGCACAGACGTGATCGCGGGCACGGGCAAGGCCGTCGTGTGCTCCACCGGGACGGCCACAGAGTTCGGACGGATCTTCCGGCTCACCGCCGCGGCGCCCCGGCAGAAGACCCCACTGCAGCGGCAGGTCGCGGCCATGGCCCGCCGGGTGGCCGGCGTCGCGCTGGCGACCGGGGCCGTCCTGTTCGCGGTGCGTGCGCCCGGTGGGCAGCCGTTCGTGGACACGTTCGTCTTTTCGCTCGGGGTGATGGTTGCGCTCGTGCCGGAGGGCCTGCCTGCCACGCTCTCCGTGTCCCTGGCGATCGGCGTCCGCCGTATGGCCCGCCGGCACGCCCTCGTCAAGCAATTGCTCGCGGTGGAGGCACTCGGGTCGACGAGCGTGGTGTGCACCGACAAGACGGGCACGCTCACCCAGGCCGAGATGACGGTCGTGCAACTGTGGGTGAACGGTGTGCCGCACTCCGTCGCCGGGGTGGGGTACGCACCCGTCGGTGAGGTCTCCGACGCCGGACCGGTGCGGGAGCTGCTCCGGACAGCAGCACTGTGCAGCAACGCCCGACTGGTGCCGCCGACCGGTCGGGACGGGTGGCGGGTGCTCGGCGACACCACCGAGGGGGCCCTGCTGGTGGCTGCCATGAAGGCCGATCTGGATCCAGCGGCCGAGGAGTCCCGTACTCCCCGGGTGGCGGAGCATCCGTTCGACTCCGTTCGCAAGCTGATGAGCACCGTGCACCGCGACCTCGACGGCAGCTGCCTGGCGTACGTCAAGGGCGCGCCGCTGGAGTTGCTCGCCCGCTGCGATGCCGTCGACCGGGAAGGCGCGCGGGAGCCACTGACGGACGTCTGCCGTGCAGAGATCACCGCGGCTGCGGACGGCATGGCCGGGCAGGGCCTGCGCGTGCTCGCGGTCGCCCGACGGCGGGTCGACAGCCCACACCCGACGCTCGGGGACACCGAGTCGGGGCTGACCTTCCTGGGACTGGCCGGGATGTACGATCCGCCCCGGCCCGAGGTGCGGGACGCGGTGGATGCCTGCAGGCGGGCCGGGATCCGGATCGTCATGGTCACCGGCGATCATCCCCTGACGGCCGAGGCCGTCGCCCGCCGAGTCGGCATCGTACGGGGACGAGCCCCGTCCGTGGTGACAGGCACGCAGCTGGACGCACTGGACGAGGGCGGCCTGGATGCTCTGCTGGCAAGCTCCACCGAGCTGTTGCTGTGCCGGGTCAGCCCCGAGCACAAAATGCGGGTGGTCACCGCGCTGCAGCGGCTCGGCGAGGTCGTCGCCGTCACCGGGGACGGCGCAAACGACGCGCCTGCCCTCAAGCACGCGGACATCGGCGTAGCCATGGGTGCCTCCGGCACGGACGTCGCCCGCGAGGCAGCGGTGATGGTGCTGCTCGACGACTCCTTCGCCTCCATCACCACGGCGGTGGGGCTCGGCCGTTCGGTCTACCGGAACATCCGCAAGTTCCTGATCTACCTCTTCAGCCACAACATCGCCGAACTCGTGCCGATCCTCGCGGCGACCTTCGCCGGGTTCCCGCTGGTGCCGATCACGGCCGTGCAGATCCTCGCCATCGACCTCGGCTCGGACGTGCTGCCCGCGCTGGCACTGGGCGCCGAGCCGATGGAGCGCGACGTCATGGACAGCCCGCCGCGGCCACGCCGGGAACGGCTGTTCTCGACAGCTGTCATGGGCCGCATCCTCTTCCTCGGCGGCATCCAGGCCCTCGGCGTGTGCGCCGTTTTCTTCTGGCACATCCACGCCTCCGGCCTCCCGTATGCCGACTTCACCAAGAGCGATCCCGTCTACCGGGAGGCGATCACCATGGTTCAGGCCGGCATCGTCGTCAGCCAGTTCTTCAACTCGCTCGCGGTACGCACCGACCGGCAGAGCGTCTTCCGAGCCGGCCTGCTGACCAATCCCTGGCTGCTGGCCGCAGGCTGCTTCGGAATCGGGCTGATGGCCGCCATCAGCTACGCGCCGCCGCTCCAGACGATCTTCAACACCGCGCCGCTGGCAGCCGCTGACTGGGCAGTTCTGGCCGCGTTCGGAGCGCTGTTGCTGGCCGCCGAGGAAGCACGGAAATGGCTGCTGCGGCGACGTGGTACGCCCCTGGAGGGAGAAACACGATGAGAGTGATCATCGTGGGCTGCGGCCGGGTCGGGGCCACCCTCGCCACGCAGCTCGCCGCCGAAGGCCACGACGTGCGCCTCGTCGACCGACGGACCGAGGCGCACAGGCTGCTGCCGCCAGGATTTCCCGGCGCCTTCCACACGGGCGACGGCTTCAGCCGATCCGTGCTGGAAGCGGCCGGTATCGACCGCACGGACGCGTTCGTCGCGGTCACCTCGGGGGACAGCAGCAACATCGTCAGCGCGCGAACCGCCAAGGAGACGTACCGGGTCCCGATCGTCCTGGCCCGCATTCACGATCCCCGCCGAGCCGACATCTACCGGGAGCTGGGGATCCCGACGGTCTCCAGTGTCCGGTGGGCCGTCAACCGCATCCACCAGATGCTTCTGCACCGCCATCTCAGCCCGGAACTCTCCTTCGGCAGCGGCGAGACCGTGGTGGTCCGCTCCCGGCTGCCGGCCTATCTCACCGGGCGGCCGCTCACCGAGTTCGACGTCGACGGGGAGATCCGCGTCGTCGAGATCACCCGCGGCAGCCGCTCGCTGCTGCCCGCCCACGGTGTCCTGGCCGAACCCGGTGACCTGGTCACCTTCGCCGTCACCGCCACCGCGCTGGGCCGGCTGCGCGGCTTTCTGGACAAGGAGCTGGGAACGTGAAGGTCCTGATCGCAGGCGCGGGCCGCCTCGGTACCCAGGTTGCCCAGGTGCTCTCCGCAGCGCGCAATGACGTCACACTCGTCGAGCACGACGAGGACCGCATCGCCGAAGTCGCCGGCCTGCCCGCTGTGCACCTGGTGGCCGGGGACGCCTGCGAGCCCGTGCTCCTGGAGCGGGCGGGCGCGCTGACCTGCGACCTCGTCATCGCCGCCACTGGCCGGGACGAGGACAACCTCGTCATCAGCCTGCTGGCGAAGCGCCGGTTCGGGGTGGCGCGCGTGGCCGCGCGTGTCAACGACGCGGAGAACGCCTGGCTCTTCGACGGGCGGTGGGGCGTGGACGTTGCGGTGCCCGCGGCCACTCCGCTGATCTCCTTGATCGAGGAGGCCACGGGTGCCACGGACACGGTGGCACTGCTGCGACTCAGCAAGGCCGGCGTCGAGGTCATCGAGACAGCGATCACCGAGAATTCCCGGGCGGCGGGTCGCACGCTGGGCGAGATCACACTTCCGGCCGGCACGGTCGTGGCCACCGTCGTCCGCGACGGGCGTCCGACGGTGCCGGGCCCCGAGGTGCGGTTGCTGCCGGGCGACGAACTCCTGCTCGTCTCGCACGAAGCCACCGAGCAGGAGATCCACGCGGCCTTCCAGTGATCCCGCCACGCCGTTCCGACTGCGGTTCCAGCGCCCGGCGTCGGTCTGAAGGACGAGGGGTCTGCCTGCGCAGGCCGAAGGTGGATCCCCACCCGTTCGAGAACGACGACGGAACGACGAAAGCACACGTGGTGCTGAGCACCGGGACCACGGCGCTCACTGCCCACGAACCGCGCACTGCCATCCGGCGGACACGGGCGTGCCCCAGATCGGCGACGAACCGGCGCCGACCGGCCCATGAGCTCCTCGACCGGTCGGTGATGCGTGGTGCCTCCCGGAAGCGGGTCGCCCATCTCGTCGCAGGGCTCGCGGCATGCGCCGGTGAGTCCCGCGTGGCAAGTTGGATACAGCACCATTCTGAGGAGAGGGCGGAGGTCATGCGAGCTCACCTCGGCGACCAACTCGTCATCGAGAGTCCGACGACCGGCGGCGCCAGGCGCGACGGCGAAATCGTCGGCCTGCACCACGAGGACGGCACACCTCCTTACGACGTGTGCTGGTCGGACACGGACGAGGTGACACTCGTCTTCCCCGGGCCCGACGCACACATCCGGCACCTGGAGCACGGACAGCCCGGGGCCGCGCGCGAGTCGCAGACGGACACGGGTGAGGCGGCGGTGTCGCCGGCTGCCCCACCAAGTGGGGCAGCCAACCCCGGCGACATCGGCCGACGCGTGGCCGCCGAGCGGCGAAGACTGGGGGTCAGCCGGGAGGAAACAGCCCATCGTGCCCGGATGTCGCTCAGCTACCTCACCTACCTGGAGGAACGACCCGCGGACCCGACCCTGGCAGCCCTCATCGGGCTGGCCGGCGCGCTGGGCACCACTGTGGCCGCTCTGCGCGGCGGCGGCATCGACCTCCCACCCGGCCAGGGAAATGCGTTGCTGCACCCTCAGCTACGGGACCTCGGCCCGGAGGAGTGCCGCACCCTGCTCTCCACGCACGGCGTGGGGCGCGTCGCGGTGTCGGCGTCCGACGGCCGCCCGGCAGTCGTCCCGGTCAACTACGAAGTCATCGATGACGCCATCGTCTTCCGGACGGCGCCGGGCTCCGTGACCGCGGCGGCTGCGGACAAGGAGGTCGCCTTCGAAGTCGACCACGTGGACGATGCCCTGAGCCAGGGCTGGAGCGTACTCGCCGTCGGCCCCGCGCGCACCGTGACGGATCCCGACGCCGTGCGCAGGTTCGCCAAGGACGCCCACACCAGACCATGGGCGGGCGGGGAGCGAGAGATGTGGGTGTCGATCCGGCCCACGAGTCTCACGGGCCGTCGGATCATTTCGGCCGACCAGTAGGACCGCCTCGGGCACGCGCTGCCGCATCCGACCGGACCCCGATCCGAGAGCCGTTCAGTGTGTCGCGACGGTTCACGGACGGTGCGGCGCATTCACAGGAGATTTTCCGGCAGCCGGAAAGAGAAGGCAGTACTGTGAACGTCTTCGCGGCCTGCGTGGCCGGGCGCGCCGCCCTCGGCTCACCGGTCGTCGGCGGCCGCCGAGAACGTCGTCCAGGTCGACGAGGCCGGTCTCTTCGCGGCCGAGCCGCTTCATCTCGTACACGTTGAACATGCCCCGGCAGTACGGGGCATGGGCCTTGATCTCGCGGGCCGCCGCAAGGGGCCGCCTAGAACTGCGGGCAGTCGCGCATGTCCGGCTGGGTCATACATGTCCGTCTCGCATGTCGTGCCGGTGGGGCTTGGTGGCGCCTGCCACCATCCCCCGGATGGGCAGATCGTTCACGGCCGGGCCGACCGGGGGCGGGCCGGTGACGGCTGTCGCTCTTCCGTAGCGTTGGGCGAGAGGAGTGGAGGCGATGCCGTGTGCGAAGACACTGAGCAGCACGGTGCAGGCGACCACCGGGACCATCGTCCGCGCGGCCGGCGGTTCCAGTTCCTCGACCGCCAGTAGGCCGAAGATGACGGACGCCAGCCCGCGTGGGCCGAACCAGCCCACGAACAGGACGGTTTTCCTGTCCAGGCCGCTCCCGGTCAAGGACAGGGCCACTGGCACCATGCGTACCACCGTCAGGCTCAGTGCCGCGTAGAGCACCGCCTGCCAGGTGAGGTGATGGACGGCGGCCGGCACCAGCACGGCGCCGAAGAGCAGCCACACCAGGACGGAAGAGAGCGAAGCGGACTGCTCGACGAACAGCAGCACGCGCCGTGGAGCGCCGTGCGTCGATCCGAAGGCCAGGCCGGCGACAAAGGCGGCGACGAAACCGTTGCCACCGATCGCGGTGGCCGAGGTGTAGCTCAGAAGGGCCAAGGCCAGGACGCCCGCTCCTGCGACGTCCTCGGTGGCCCAGCCCCTGCGCAGGGCGGAGCGCAACAGCCATCCGGCCGTCAGCCCGAGCACCGTGCCGTAGGCCAGACCGATGGTGAGTTCCACGAGGGCACTTCCGGAGGCATGGGTGTCCGACGTACTCCCGGCCGCGGCGACTCCGGCCAGGGCGAGCACGACGAACGGGGTGGCGATACCGTCGTTCAGACCGCTCTCGACATTGATGAGGCGGCGAATCCTCGCGGGCACCACCGGATTGACCATCATCGTGGCGCCGAGCGCGGCATCTGTCGGAGCGAGGGCGGCCGCTACGTACAGCGCAGCCCAGCCCGACACCCCGGGGAGCAGGCCCATGGCCAGCAGGGTGCCGAGGCCGATACACATCGGCAGCCCGAGCAGCAGAAGTCGTACATACAGACCGAGCTCCGGGCGCAGGGCCCGGAATGACAGCCGTGCGGCATCGGTGAAGAGCACCCAGGCCAGTGTGACTTCGGCGAGTGTTCGCACCGTCCCGGGCGAGGGGGCCAGGTGCAGTACGCCGATTCCTTCGCCCAGCAGCAGGCCCAGCAGCACGAATGCGACGGGGGCGGTGAGTTCGACGCGCGCCAGTCGCTGCGAGTACAGACCCCAGAGGAAGAGGAGAAGCAGGATCAGTGAGAAGGTTCCATCCACCCTGGACTCCGTAATCGAGGCAGCATCGTCCGCGAAGGCCCGATTCTCGGCGGGTGCGGCGTGCTGAGGATCCAGCTGGGCGGAATGACTGCAGCTTTCACTCGACCAGCGGAGGCGAACAAGAACGCCCGCCACCCTCGGCGCAGCACAGTGAGGCACCAGGCTCAGTTCGGGCTCACAGTGGAGGGGCCGATCCTGTCGATGACCCCGCGCATCTCCTGCTCGTCGGCCTCGTAGGCCGTCACCGTCAGATCAAAGCGGCTGACGACGGCGGGCGTGACCCAGACGGTTGCCTGTTCCAGGCGCGCCAGAATCTTTAGGTGGAAGTGCCCGTTTCAGGATGAGTTGCTTCCGCCACCACGGCGGGCGCGGCGCACGGCTGTGCCAGAGCGTGCTGCAGGCGCGTGGCGAACGACTGATCGCGGGCCACAGCGGATGCCAAGCCGGCCGAGTACCGGGCCGCGGGCGCCCCTTACGGACAGGCGCGGCTACATCTTCCTTGGCACCGCGACGGCGGCAGCCGTCGCCATCCGGCTTCGGACCTGCCGATCCGGGGCGCAAGAGGGCAGAGGCCGCCCTCGGCCGGCCTCTGCCGCACCCATGGCAGTGGACCTTCATTCCTGTCGAGGACCTCGGCGTCGTTCTCCGAGTTCGCTCGGACCGCGACGCGGGCTTCTTCGCCCGACCGCGTCCGGACCCGTTGTTCAGCGTTGTTGCCTGCGCTCCAGCCAGGCGGTGACTTCACGTCGGAACTCCCGGTCCTTGTAGATGTCCTCCCTGGCGAGCCACTCCAAGTCGCGCAGGACCCCTGGCGAAAGGGCGGGGTCGCGTACCGCGTACACGCCTACGCCCGATTCATACGTGTCGGCGATGAGCCAGACGCTGTTGTCCAGGGCCAGCATGGCGAAGCCGGGGTGGCCGGCGTGAATACCGAGGAACGAATTCGCGCCGGCCCCCATGATGTCCCACCGGTCCAGCAGACGGACCCGATGCCACGTATGCGTCATGCGTCGCCGGCGGTCTTCCGCGGCCGTCCAGGTGCCCCTGGGCAACATGAGGAGGAATTCGCGATTCTCATCGAGCAGGCCGGTGGACATGGCCAGGTCGTACCAGCCCTCGTTGAGCCGCTCCACGAGTCGCGGGTCCTCGTACGCCACGAGGAAGCCGCCGAGAATCCGCTCTTGTTCGTACCCGAGGACATGCGGGATCGCCGAGGCCGGAACCGCGTCGGGTATCACCTCCAGCCCGGCTCGTAGCAGCGGTCCGAGCACCTTGCGGTGTCTCTCCTGTCGGCCCATCCCGTTCTCTCCCATCGCCCAGGACCGGTTCGGCTGGATCGTGCCGCGCTTGGCGTAGGGCCAAGACTCGACCGGACAGGCCCTAGTATCGGATGTGCGCATACTCGTCGTGCAGCACGACTCAAAGCTTGCGACGGTGATTGCCGAGTGCCTGAGCGGGATCGGCTTCGGTGTCGACGTGGCTGCCGACCTCACCGACGCCGCCCGGCCCCGGGCCGAGCATCACGCCTGCCGGACCGTGGAGGTCCGCTACCGATCCGATGGAAAAGGCGCAACCGGCCCCTTCCCCTCCGGTCCACAGGATCGCAGGGATGCATCTGCCCGGAATACACGCAGGCCTGCGGATCGGTGAAGTACACGTACGCTGCGTCAGCAGTCTTGTCGTAGGTGACCTTGACGTCTGCCACGGTGAGTTGGCTCCCTTGAACGAAGCTCCTGGCCCGTGCGGGCGACCTTGGTCGTGGACCCGTCTACCAGGAGCTTCGCCGTCTCGTACAGCCCGATATCCACCGCAACCTGCCGCACCATCAGGCTGGAAAAGGTCATTGTCGACGACTGCGGTCATGGCTGTTGTGGCCGATCTGTGCCAGTGACACTCCTGGGTACCGATCACGCGCAGTACGGGATACCGTCCGGGAGCCGCCGCCGAACGGCGGCAGCGAGGGTGCCCGAGCCGCGCCGGGAGGCCGCCGTCCCCACCGAGGAGGCACGTGACGCCGAACTCGAAAAGGCGCTCAGCGATCTCCACCTCGTCAAGTACGACCGGGAAGTGCCCGAGGGGTGGCGCGGCATCGGTGTCCGGATCGAGGCGACCCGGTCGTCACCGAGGACGGTCGCGAGAACCTGTCGGTGGACGAGGTCGGGGCGTGGATTGCCCGGTTCGCCGGCTGACAGCATGGTCACCGGCACCGGGTTCGCTGAGGTCTTCTCCGCCGTGCTCGCCTCGACTCTCAACCCCACGCGAACCCGAACCGGCCGAGTTCATCGGCGCCGGTCGGTTCCGACCGCCTCACGCCCTGCCCTCACCCGCTCTGTGGAGAACCTCATGACCAGCCACCAGGTACTCACCACCGACTATCACACCGGCGGAGAACCGTTCCGCGTCGTCCCCGAACCGCCGGTCGCCATCGAAGGGGCCACAGTCGCCGAACGCCGTATGTTCGCCATCGGCAACCCCGACGTGGACAACCTGCGCAAGCTGCTGTGCTTCGAACCCCGCGGACACGCCGACATGTACGGCGGGTTCATCACCCCGCCCGACGACGAGGGCGCTCACTTCGGGGTGTTGTTCTGGCACAAGGACGGCTTCTCAACAGCCTGCGGCCACGGTTCCATCGCGCTCGCCGTCTGGGCCGTGCAGACCGGACGCGTCGCCCGCGACACCTCCGGCATCACCACAGTCGTCATCGACGTGCCCTCGGGCCGGGTCACCCTGCGCGTGCACACCGCAGGCGAACAGATCACCGGCGTCGACTTCGTCAACGTCCCCAGCTACCGGCTCGCCGAACGCGTCACCGTCGCCACGTCCTACGGGGACGTCGTCGTCGATGTCGCCTACGGCGGCGCCATCTACGCGCATCTGGACGCAGCCAGTGCGGGACTGGCCGTCGCCCCCGAGCACTACTCCGACCTCATCGCGATCGGACGTGAGGTCAAATGGGCGCTGAACGACAGCGAGCACGCCCGTCACCCCGTCGACGACCGCCTCAGCGGCATCTACGGCACCATCCTGTACGACGACCTCGGCATCGACGAGAACGGCAACCCGCACCAGCGCAACGTCACCGTCTTCGCCGACGGCCAGGTCGACCGCTCCCCATGCGGCTCCGGCACCTGTTCCCGCGTCGCCGTGCTCGCGGCGACCGGTCACCTCAAGCCAGGCCAGATCCTCGTCCACGACTCGATCGTCGGCACCCGCTTCCACGCGAGGGTTGTCGCGGAGTTGGCCGTCGACGGCTACCCCGCCGTCGTTGCGGAGGTCACGGGGAAGGCATACCGGACCGGCGAGCACCGCTTCGAGCTCAATCCCGGCGACGACCTCGGCACCGGCTTCGTCCTGCGGTAACCGCCCCGCCGACCGGCTGAGCAAGCACGTGCGCCGCCCCGGTGCATCACCGGAGTCGCGGGGGCTCGCGAGGCCCCGTCACGCGAGCAGACGCAGCCAGGCTGCCGCGAGTGCGGCGTGACCGGCCGGCGTCGGGTGTACGCCGTCCGCGGCCCAGTACTCCGGCCCGGCCGTCGCGGCGAGCTCGGCGAACATGCCGTCGGCGGCGAGCAGATGCGCGCCGTACTTGCGGGCGAGCCTGCGCACGACCTGGATCTTCGGGTCCAGGTCGGTGCGCCATTCCTTTCGCTCTTCCTCTCCGATGAGCACGACACCGGCACCGGCCTCGACGACGCCACGGATCGGCAGGAGGAACGGCTCGATGAGGATCAGCTCCGTGCCCGCCTCGACGAGGGGCGCAAGCAGGCGGTCATACCCCGCTTCGAACTCCTCCGCGGGAATCACGTACCCCTTCGGGTCCAGCGTGTGCCAGCCCATGTCGTTGACCCCGGCGAGGATCGACACCACGTCCGGGCGCGCGTCGAGTACATCTGTCTGCCAGCGGGCTTCCAGGTCCGTCACCTTGTTGCCGCCGATCCCGGTGTTCAGCCAGGTCACGGGCCGGTCCGGGTGCCGGAGTCCCCACGCGCCCGCGACACGCAGCGGGTAGCCGAACCCGAGACCGTCCTCGCTCTCCAGCCGTTGGCAGTCGGTGATCGAATCGCCGGTGAACATCACGGTGCTTCCCGGTCGGACAGTGATCGTCATGTGCGCTCCTTGGACTCGGGTGAGAAGAGGAAAGCGGAAACCCACAGCCGGATGGGCACCCGGCAGGACCTCTCCAAAGGTGCCGGACCCCGCCGACACCGGACCGACAGCCCCCGATATGCCGCCGACACCGCGGCTCCGCCGCCCGATCACCCCGGGTAGAAGCGCCGATCAGCCAGGACGAGCCGACAGGGCCCGTGCGGATCCACGTCGCTCGGTTGTGTCTACCGACCCGGCTCGGCCGCGTCGGCCGAACCGTCCTGCCCGCCGCCGAACACCTCCTTGACGAGCCTTTGCGTCGCCTTCTGGAACGCCTCTGCCATGGACAGAGCGGCGTCGTCGACATAGTTCAGCGCGGCGGTCAGAGTCCTGCTGCCGTCGGGCGTGCTGTACATCAGCGCCGCGTGGCCCGCCATGCCGCCGTTGTGGGTGATGACAGTGCCGCCGTTCCCGCCCGCGTCCTGCACGAACACCCCCAGGCCGTAGCCGGCCTTGGGATGCGGCTTGCGCATCTCGGCCAGCAGCGGGGCCGGCAGGAGCTTGCCGCCCATCAGTGCGGAGATGAAGGTGTGGAGGTCCTGGACGGTCGAGATCATGTCTCCGCCGGTGGAGATCCAGGAGGGGTTCTGGCGGGTGACGTCGACCGTCTTCTGCCGGCCGGCTTCCTCGTACCGGTAGTAGGCGTGGGTGTGCGGCTCGGGAATCTCCGGGTCGGTGTCCGGCACCACGGTGTCCGACAGCCCGAGCGGCCCCAAAATCAGCCGCTGCATCTCCTCGGCGAGCGGGCGGCCGGTGATCCTCTCGATCAGCAGCCTGGCCAGCACGTAGTTGGTGTTGGAGTAGCTCCAGTCCGTCCCCGGCTCGAACCGCGTCGGCTTGGACAACGCCAGCCGTACCAGCTCCTCCGGTCGGTAGGTCTTGAACCGGCTGTCCACCCACTCCTGGCCCGCGGTCGTGGCGGCGATACCCGGCGCAAACGTCCCGTCGTCGTAGTACTCGCCCGTGAAGTTGAACACCCCGCTGGTGTGCTGCAGCAGCATCCGCACCGTGATCTCCGGGTCCAACCCCAATTCGGGCAGGAAGTCGGCCACTTGGGCGTCCAGCCCGACAGCGCCCTCGGCCACCAGTTGCAGCACCAGGGTCGCGGTGAAGGTCTTGGTGTTGCTGCCTATCCGGACGTGCCCGTTCATAGGCGGCTTCGCGGTCTCGCCCAGCTTCCGTTTCCCGGCGCTGCCGACCCACTCGCCCCGTTCGTCGTGCACGCGCATCGTCACCCCGGTGAAACCGGACTCGACCATCTCCTCGATGGCCTTCTGCAACTCCGGGCGGTCCTGGTCGATATGGGCGATGGACATGGTGGTGTGCTCCTTCAGAACTTTTTCGGAGTTCAACTGACCGGATGGGATCGCCGCGCCCGAACGGACGGGATCGTCGCGCCCGAGGGGTGCCCCTCCTACAGGCTGCGGGCGGTGATGTCGCCGTAGGCGGTGGTCGCGTGGATGTTCAGGCCCGCGGGCCCGTCGGTGTTCTTGAGCTCGTTGTGGATCCGGCCGTAGGAGGTGCCCGCGTCCAGCGAGGCGGAGACTCCGCGGGCGGCGCCTACCGAGATCTCGCCGTGCTCGGTGCGCAGTGTGACCGTGCCACTCACGGCCTCGGTGACGCGGAGGTCGCCCTTCTGGGTGCTGATCTCGGCAGGGCCGCCCAGGCGGCCGACCGAGACGTCCCCGGACTGGAGGGTGAGGCGGGCGCTTGCGGTCTCGTCGAGCTTGACCGCGCCCTGTGCGCCCTCGAAGAAGACGTCGCCGAGCCGTCCGACGCCCCGGAACTCGGCGAGGGCCGCCTTCGCCTCGATCCGGGAGCCGGCGGGCAGTTGGACCGTCACCTCGATGGATCCGGAAGGACCGAGGATCTGGCTCTTCGCCTCCGGAGCCTTGATCCGCAGGACGCCGTCGCCGTACACGACCTCGGTCTGCTCCGCAGCCTTCACGTCGCGGCTCTTGGAGGCGTTCGCAGGGAGGACCTCGACTGCGGTGTCGACCCGGTCTGCGGCGATGAAACGGATGTGGCCGGCGGGGACGTCGAGGACGGCGGTCACCGGGGTGGGGGTGTCGAACTTCTGCATCGCAGCTTCCTTCGGCTCGTTGTTTCTGATGACGGAAAAGCTACGTTGCATTTCTTGATTCGGCAATCGATTCGTTGCGCACAACTGGAATCACCGCAGGTCAAGGCCGTAAATTCGTTGCAATGCTTTAGGAATTTAACGCAACGATACCCATCTCACACGTTGCAATGAATCGAGACTGAACGCTATCCTGGAGACTCCACGGACCACGAAGGAGACCGCGATGCCGGGAGGCAGACTCACCCAGCAGGAACGCCAGCAGATCGCGCTGGGACTGGCCGACAGCCTCCCCTACGCGGAGATCGCCAGGCGCCTCGACCGCCCGACCTCGACCATCACGCGCGAAGTCATGCGCAATGGCGGCCCCACTGCCTACCGGGCCGACCTCGCCCACCGGGCCACCGAACACCGCGCCCACCGCCGCAGAAAGGCCGCAACCCGGGAACCCAACACGCCCCCACAGGCCCACGGACGCGATGCCGAAGCCGTGCGCGAGTACGAGGAGACGTTCACCACCGTCTTCATGCAATCGGGCCTGCCCAAGATGACAGCCCGCGTCCTGGCCGGCCTCTACACCACCGACGCCGGCAGCCTCACCGCCTCCGAACTCGCCGGACGCCTCCAGGTCAGCCCGGCGTCCGTCTCGAAAGCAGTCACATTCCTCGAAAGCCAGGGGCTCATCCGCCGGGAACGCGACGAGCGCCGCCGCGAACGCTACGTTGTCGACGACGACGTCATGTACCAGTCCACGATCGCCAGCGCCCGCGCCACCGCCCACCTCGGCGAGATCGCCCGACAGGGCGTCGGCGTCCTGGGCCCCGGCACCCCGGCCGCCGCCCGCCTGGAGAACATCGCCCGCTTCGTCGACTTCGTCTCCGAGAACATCGCCCGCGCCGCGGACCAGGCCCGCGAGATCCTCCACACAAAACCCGAAAGGGCCTCGGACGGCGACACCTGAGCAACCGTCAGATCATGAGCGGGCGGCCGCGGCGGCTGCGTTCAGCGTGGAATCACCCAGCGCGGCACCCAGGTCCCGGCGGCATCGTGGCCGGCTGTTGTGGCGGCCAGGTGTGCGCGGAGGGTGGCCAGTGCCGGGTGGGGGTTGTCGCGATGCCACAGGAGCGAGTGCGGGTAGACGGGCGTCGGGTCGGTCACCGGGATGCGGCGCAGGCCGTGGCCGGCGGGCCAGATGAGGCGGGTGTGCTCACCCATGAAGGTGGCCAGGGCCGGAGTGTCGGCGATGGTGTCGAGGAGTGCGTCGGAGCCGAAGTTGGGACCGGTCGCCTCGATGGTGAGGCCGAACTCGGCGACGAGGTCCTCGTAGTAGGCGCCCCACTCGGTACCGGGGACGATGCCGGGCATCCAGATCCGGTGCCCGACGAGTTGTGCGACGGTCACCGACCGGGCTCCTGCCAGCGCGTGGGCGGGGCCGGTGAGGAGTTGGAGCGGCTCGTCGAGCACCCGGACGGACTCGATGTCTTCGGGAAAGGGCCTGCCGGGCGCGACGACGGCGCGGAAGGACGCATCGATCGCACCGGAGCGGATGGCGGTGACTGCCGTCTCGATTTCGAACAGCATCACCACGTCGAGGTCGGTCTCGGGGTGCGCGCGATGGAAGCCGCGCATCAGGCCCGACACTGCGCCGCGCGAGCTGATCACGTCGACGCGCAGCGGACGGTGGCCGGTGCGCACGGACGCGACCGCGCGCTCGGCGACGCGCAACAGCTCGCGTGCGTGGGGCAGGAACGCCTGCCCGTCGATGGTGGGCTCGGAGCCGCGCCGCGGCGTGCGGGTGAACAGCCGTACGCCGAGATCGCGCTCCAGCCCGGCGATGCGCTTGGAGACAGCTTGCTGGGTGATCGACAGGTCGTCGGCGGCTTTCTGGAACTGGCCCGCCTCTGCGACGGCGACGAAGGTGCGTACGGCTTCGAGGTCCATGCCAACCCACCCTAGTTAACAACAGATGGTTGTGAATAGCTGGCGAGGCGGTTGTTTGAACTGCTGTTGTCCTGCCCGTTTAGCTCTCATCGGTCAACGCCTATTTGTTCGGATGGGACGTCGAGGGGAGCGGACTGAACATGGTGAACAGAACACGATTGGGTCGGCAGTTCGGCTGGCTGTGGGCGGCATATGCGGTGAGCGCGTATGGGTCCGGACTGGGGTTCGGGGCATTGCCACTGATCGCGGTGCTGGTGTTGCATGCCGGCCCCGCCGAGGTGTCCGCGCTGTCCGCGGTGGGGCCTGCGATGGGCGCGCTGATCGCGGTGCCACTCGCGCCGTGGGTGGAGTTCCGGCGCAAGCGCCCGGTCATGATCACGATGGACCTGACCCGGTTCGCGGTCATGGCGACGATCCCGGTCGCCTATGCCTTCGGTTGGCTCGGCTTCGTCCAGCTGCTCGTGATCTCGGTCGTGGTCGCCGCAGCCAAGATCGCGTTCAACGCGGCCGGCGGCGCCTACCTCAAGGCCCTCGTCCGGCCGGAAGACCTGCTCGCCGCCAACGCACGGTTCGAGTCCACGAACTGGAGCTCCATCGCGGTCGGGCCACCGCTGGGCGGGGCGGCGATCGGCCTGTTCGGGCCGGTCACCACCGTGGTGGCCGACGCACTCAGCTACCTGTTCTCCGCGCTGGGCATCACCGCGATCCGCGGCCGAGAGGAAGCACCGCAGCCAACCGGCAAAAGCCCGGTCCGGGCGGGCGCGGTGCTTGACGGCTGGCGACACATCATGGGCGATCCCGGTCTACGGGCCCTCTACCTCAACCAAATGCTCGTCGCCGGTCTGATCATGGCCACCGAGCCGCTGCTGGCCGTACTCCTGCTTCGCCGGCTCGAGTTCCCACCCTGGCAGTACGGCCTCGCCTTCGCCGCCCCCTGCCTCGGCGGACTCATCGGCTCCCGGCTGGCCCGCCGTGTCGTGGCCCGCTACGGCCGGCAGTGGGTCTTCCGGACCGTCGGCACCCTGCGTGCCATCTGGCTGATCGGCCTGGCCTTCGTCCGTCCCGGCGTCGTCGGCCTCGTCACTGTGATAGCCGTCGAGCTGGCGATCATCATCAACATGAGCCTGTACACCCCGGTGCTCGCCACCTACCGGCTCGAACGCACGCCCAAGCATCTCGTCGCCCGCACCCTGTCGGCCTGGTCGATCGGCCAGCAGGCGTCCATCGCCGTCTTCACCGCACTCGGCGGGCTGCTCGCCGACGTCACCGACCCGCGCACCGCTCTCACGGTCGCGGGACTGCTCATCCTGGCCACTCCGCTCCTGCTTCCCCGACACGGCCAGACGTCGCAGCACGAGCCGGAACCGTCCCGTAGCCACTCATGACACCCCGCAATTCAACTCAACTCACCGCTGGGGCCCGCAGGCCGCAGCCGGTGCGCGTCCGCGTCGACCGGGCACACCACCAGCAAGGAGAACACTCTCGTGAGCACTGCCCCCGCGCTCGACCCCAAGCACACCGCTCTTCTCGTCCTGGACTACCAGCCCGCGATCCTGGCCGCCCTGCCCGAAGGCGGGGACTGCGAGGCCCTGCTCGGTCGCGTGGAAGGGGCCATCGCCGACGTTCGTGCAAAGGGCGGCACCATCGCCTACGTACGCCTCGGCTTCACCGAGGCCGACTGGGACGCGATACCGGCCGTCAACAAGTCCTTCGCCCCGCTGGCCCAACACCGTGTCATGCACCACGAGGACCCTTCCGCTGCCATCAACGAGCGCCTGGCTCCCCAGGACGGCGACATCGTCGTGCGCAAGATCCGCTACGGCGGCATGTCCACCACCGACCTCGACCAGCAGCTGCGCGAGCGCGGCATCACCACTCTGGTCGTCTCCGGCGTCAGTACCAGCGGTGTCGTCCTGTCCACCGTCATCGACGCGGCCGACCGCGACTACCAGCTCTACGTCCTGTCCGACGGCGTCGCCGACCCGGACACCGAGGTCCACGACGTCCTGCTCCATCGGGTTCTCCCCTCACGGGCCCACATCATCGACACCTCTGCGCTGCACGCCCTGCTCCGGGCTTGCTGACTCGAACCACGAGCCGACCCCACCCCGGCCGCCACGCCCACCCGGTGTGGCGGCCGCCCGTACCTCAGTCCCGGCCCGGCAACAGCCCGGAGCTCTCACCGCCGAGAGAGCAGCCGGGTCAGCAGTCGGGCCTTGATCGCATTTGGCGCGAGGTGGCAGCCAGCCAACCTGAGCGAGGCCGCCGAGCGGTGCGCCGCCGCCCATCGCGGCTGTCTGCAGGCCCTCACGCCGAAGCCGGCCCAGCCCGTCCCCGAGCCGGAGAAGTCCGAAGACCCCTCCGGATCTCCCCATTCGTTCGGCGCTGAACGACGACTCGCGTAGGGTGCACCAGTCATCGAGGCGGAAGGCGGGTGGTGGGCGTGGCACCCAGGAAAGTGACGCGGGATCAGTTGGCGGGTGCGGCACGGGCCGCGTTGGGCGGTGGGCGCCGGCTGGAGGCGGTCGAGCGACTCGCGGGCGGCACCACAAAGGGCGTGTACCGGCTCACGATGGACGACGCCACGACGGCAATCGCCTATCTGTGGGAGGACTCCGAGAACTACTGGCCGGCCACCGAGCACGACGGCGACCTCGCTGACCCGTTCTCGCCCGGCATCGGGCTCGACCTGTTCGAGGCCGCGCACGCGCGGCTGGAGGCGCTGGGCCTTCGGGTCCTTGAGATCCACCTGGCCGACCGTGATCACACCCACTATCCGGCCGACCTCGCGATCGTCGAGGACGTGCCCGGCGAGAACCTGATGGACCTGCGCAACCGCGACCCGCGCGCCGCGGAGCCGACCATGATGCGCCTCGCCGAGAGCCTGGCGATGATGCGCGGCCACCGGGCACCGTCCTTCGGCAAGGTGGCCCTGATCGACGCGGGCGGCACGTCCCGGTCGGCATCGTGCGAGCAGGCAGCGCTCGCCTTCGCGCTGCGCTGCCTCGCCGAGGCGACCGCGCGCGACCACAGGATCGCCGACGCCCGCGACCAGTTGGAGGAGCGGCTGCGTCAGCTGACCGCGGCGGTGCGGCCTCGTGCCGAGTACTCCGTCGTCCACGGCGAGCTGGGCCTGGACCACGTCATGGTCGACCGAGACGGCCATCCCGTCGTGATCGACATCGAGAACCTGCTGTACTTCGACGTCGAGTGGGAGCACGTGTTCCTACGCCTCCGCCATACCGCCGGCCAGTACCGGCAGCTGGCGGTGGACGGCCTCGACGAGGATCGCCTCGCGCTCTACAAACTCACCCAGCATCTGTCGCTGACAGCCGGCCCGCTGCGCCTGCTCGACGGGGACTTCCCCGACCGGAAGTTCATGCGGGGGGTCGCCGAGCATCACCTGAACCAGGCCCTGGCACTGGTCCCGGCGGGTTGAAGATGCGACCTGCGTATGTGTGCCGGTCAGCTGACCGGCGTGGTCGGGCCGCTGCGTCGGGGACCAGGTAGAAGGGCCGTCCCTGAGGGCGGACTCAATGCCTCGGCTGCGGCAAGCGCGTCCCGGCTCGGCGCGTTGTTGCGCGATGGTCGGCTTGGCCCCCTTGGCCAGAGTTTGGGGCAACACGCAGAATCTCACGCGCCTCGGGCCTGGTCAGGGGGTTCGTCCAGGTGGCAATGGCGTCCAGGGCGGTGGGGTAGAACTCACGCAGTGGGGAACGGGCCTGATGGGGCAATTGCTGCCGGTTCCACTGGGCGTCTTGCCGGGCGCGAGCCAGGGCCGCCACTGCTCGGGCCTGCGGGGCGTCGGCGGGAATCGGCCGATGTACGTGGACTGAGAGCTGCGGCACCCCCGGACGCGTAGCCCGCCTCACAGCGCCGGGGGTGTCCGAAGTGGCGGTTACCATCCCGGTCATGCGTCTTGAAGACCAGCTGGACAAGTTGGCGGAACTGGGGCTGGCGCTCGCGGCCGGCCGGGCCGTGGACGAGTTGCTGTACTCATGGCCGCGGGAGGCGTACGAGCACAAGCCATTCGACCTGGTGCTGTTCGCGCTGGGCTGTGCGGTCGAGGACGAGCCGTGGGAGCGGTGGTTCTGCGACCGGGCGTGGCACTTCGACACCGAGTGCGTCCGCGGCCGGGGTTCGTACGTGGCGATCGCCCGGCAACTGTGCCGCATCGCGGGCCTGCCGGACGCCCTGTCCGGCCTGCGGGACCACGTCGACCTCGGCTCGGAGGAGGCGTGGATCGAGTACACGGCCGACGGCCGGCGGGTCAACTGGCCCATCGAAGTCAGGGACGACTGGGCCGACCTGATGGTGGTCGGTTATCTCATCGACGAGCTGGAACACGGGGACCGGCGCTTCCATGTCCGGCACAACGGCCAGGCCATGACGCTCTTCTTCCTCGACGACGAAGCGGCCGCACGGCTCAACGAGCTGGCCGGCGGACAGGCGGTCGCCCCCTTCCCGGGATAGCGGCCCCGCTCGCCCGGTACCTCCGCTCGCCGCGTGGGCCGGTACATGGACGCTGGGGTCGACCAGCTGCGCGCGGACGGCGTCGACGTCCACGACGAGGACGTCGCAGGCCGGCGGCGAGGGGACCGGCAAGGCGAAGCCGAGTGCAAGCTCTGCAATCGCCCTGGAAGCCATCCGGTCACTTGCAGTGACACCGCCGCTGTGAAACCCGCCGGCAGACGGCCGGTGCGCCGGTGGGTACTGCCGGGGGGCACCGCGTCGAGGCTGGTGCGCCGATCCGTTCCTGCCCGTCGCCGCAGCCTCCGCGGACCAGGCCCGTCGGGCACAGCAGCGGCAAGGCTCGGACCCGTACAGATTTCGATGGTCAGGCGTGAATAGCTTCATCATCTTCCATTCACGGGAGTGCGACTGCCAGCATCGGCGCACCGCCACCCGTGAGGGAGAAAACCAATGAATCGTCCCCGTTCTCTGCGCTGTCTGGCAGCCTTGGCCGTGGTTGCCCTCATGGCCACCGCCTGTGGGCGCTCCGGTCAGGGCGACGCCCCGTCCGGCACCGACTCCCGGGCCGCCTCCGGCCGGACCGCGGCCGAAATGCTGCCGGCTCAGTACCGGCAGAAGGGTGTGCTCCGGGTGGCCACCGCGGTCGGCTATCCGCCGATGGAGATGTACGAGCCCGGCACCACCCGGCTCACCGGCGTCGACCCCGATCTGGCCAAGGCCCTTGCCGAGCGGCTCAAGCTGAAGCTCGAACTCACCAATGCCGCCTTCGACGGACTGATCCCCGGCCTGGAGTCAGGACGGTTCGACCTGGTCATGTCGTCCATGACCGACAGTGCCCAGCGGCGCCAGGCGGTCGACTTCGTCGACTACTTCCGCACCGGCGGCGTCATCATGACGAAGCAGGGCAATCCGCAGGGCATCAAGTCGCTCGCGGACCTCTGCGGAAAGACCGTCGTCCTCGCCAAGGGCAGCTCCAACCTCCACATCGGCGAGGAACAGAACGCCAAGTGCCAGGAGAAGATGCGGATCTCGCAGAGCGAGGACGCACCGACCGGGCTGCTGCAACTGGACAGCGGACGCGCGGTCGCGACCATCGTCGACTATCCCGTCGCCAAGATGTTCACGAAGAAGAGCAGCTCGTACGAAGTCCTGCCGGAGCAGTACGGCACCGCCCCCTGGGGCATCGCGTCCGCGAAGAGCCAGGGCGGACTGCGTGACGCCGTCCGCAAGGCCCTGCAGGAACTCATCGACAACGGCAGCTACAAGAAGATCCTCGAAACCTGGGGAGTCGGCGACAGCGCCGTAACCGAGGCGACCGTCAACGACGGGCAGTGAGAGCGGACATGAACCACCAGAAAATACCCGGCTCGGCCCCCGGAGGGGAGCCGGATGTCATCCGCGCCGACGAAGCGCCGCAGGAGGACGACCTCTCCCTCCAGGTGACCGGACGCCCTCGCCCCGGGCGCTGGCTCGCAGTCCTCGCCGCCGCGCTGTTCGCGGTGTGGCTCGCCTACACCATCATCGTCAACCCCAATCTTCACTGGGACATCGTCGCCAAGTACCAGTTCGACGGCGTGATCCTCAAAGGCCTCGGGGTGACCATTCAGCTCACCCTCGTCTCGATGGTTCTCGGCATCGCCATCGGTATCGTCGTCGCGGTGATGCAGCTGTCCGACAGTCCGGTCCTGCGTCTCACCGCCGGTGCCTACACCTGGTTCTTCCGGGGCACCCCGCTGCTGGTCCAGCTCATCTTCTGGTTCAACCTGGCCCTGCTGTTCCCCGTGATCAGCATCGGAATCCCGTTCGACGGACCCAAGCTCATCAGCTGGCAGTCCAACCAGGTGATCACCGGATTCGTGGCCGCGCTCCTCGGTCTCTCCATCAACGAGGGCGCCTACATGGCCGAGATCGTGCGGGCCGGCATTCAGAGCGTGGATCCCGGCCAGCGCGAAGCAGGCGCCTCCATCGGGATGTCGAACCGTCAGATCCTGTCCCGGATCATCCTTCCGCAGGCGATGCGGGTCATCATTCCGCCGTTCGGCAACCAGTTCATCTCCATGCTCAAGACGACCTCGCTGGTCTCGGTCATCGCCGGAGCCGATCTGATGACCGTGTCCCAGCACCTCTACCTCGCCAACTTCGAAGTGGTCGCTCTGCTCCTGGTGGCCTCGCTCTGGTACCTCGTGCTCACCACGATCGCCACCATCGGCCAGCATGCCGTCGAGCGCCGCTACAGCCCCGGCGCCGCTCCCGTGCTGCGGAGCAGGATCCTGGCCAATCTCCTGCCCGGACGTACCAAGAAGGGAGCAGCGGCATGAACGACGTGATCCTCAAGGCCCGCGGGGTCCGTAAAAGGTTCGGTGACACCGAGGTGCTGAAGGGCATCGATCTCGATGTCCGCAGCGGTGAGGTGCTCTGTGTCATCGGCCCCTCCGGGTCCGGGAAGTCCACACTGCTGCGCTGCTTCAACCACCTTGAGCGGATCGACGCGGGGCGGGTGTGGATGGACGGCGAACTGGTCGGCTACGAACAGCACGGCCCGTCCGGCCGGGTGCTGCGCGAGCGGCGCGCCCGGGACGTCCGGCGGCAACGCGAGCGGATCGGCATGGTGTTCCAGCGGTTCCACCTGTTCCCTCACCGTACAGCGGTGCAGAACGTGATGGAGGGTCCGGTCGCCGTCAAGGGCCGGCCCCGTGCGCAGGCCGAGAAGCAGGCCCGCAAGCTGCTGGCCGACGTCGGTCTCGCGGACCGGGCGGACCACTACCCGGAGCAGCTGTCCGGCGGGCAGCAGCAGCGCGTGGCGATCGCCCGCGCACTGGCCATGGAGCCCGCCCTCATGCTCTTCGACGAACCCACCTCCGCCCTCGATCCCGAACTCGTCGGCGAGGTGCTCGGAGTCATGCGCGACCTGGCCCGCAGCGGTATGACGATGGTCGTGGTCACCCACGAGATGGGCTTCGCCCGCGAGGTCGCCGACCGGGTCCTGTTCATGGACCGGGGTGCCGTCGTCGAGGCCGGGAGCCCGGATCTGTTGTTCACCGACCCGCGGCACGACCGCACGCGGGCCTTCCTGTCGACGGTGCTGTGATGGGCCGCCCCCTCGATCTGCTGCTGCGCGGCGGCACGCTCGTGGACGGAACCGGCGCACCCGCACGGGAGGCGGACATCGCGGTGGTGGACGGGCGGATCGCCGTACTCCCCGCCGGCGCCCCTGCCACGGCCGTCGAGACCCTGGACGTGACCGGGCGGGTCGTCGCCCCCGGCTTCATCGACGTGCACACGCACTCCGACGCCCTCGCGGCGCCCCACGGAGGCGGCGGCGCCACGGAGCCGATCGACGGCCTCCGTCTCGCTCCGCTGCTCCAGGGCGTCACCACGGAGATCTGCGGCAACTGCGGGACCAGCCTGTTTCCCTCGCTCCCCCGGCGGCTGCCGGACCTCGCCGAGCATCTCAGGGTGACGTTCGGGCTCGGACCGGTGCGGCCCGCGGTGGACTTCGATGCGTTCGCCGCCGGACAGGACCCCGCTCTGCGCCACACCCATATCGCCTCGCTGGTCGGCCACGGCACACTGCGCGCCGGAGTGATGGGCTTCGAGGCCCGGCCGCCCCGGCCCGACGAACTGGACACCATGTGCGCACTGCTCGACCGGGCGCTGGCCCAGGGGGCGGCCGGTCTGTCCACCGGGCTGATCTACCCTCCCGGTACCTACGCCGACACCGAGGAGATCGTCGCGCTGGCCAGGGTCGCCGCCCGTCACGGCAAGCCCTACGTCACCCATTTGCGCGACGAGATGTCGCAGGTGGAGTCCGCCCTGGAGGAGGCCCTGGAGATCGCGGTGCGCTCCGGCGCCCCCTTGCAGATCTCCCACCACAAGACCGCGGGCCGGCACGCCTGGGGCGCCACATTGCGTACCCTGCCCCGTCTGGAACGGGCCCGCGCCGAAGGTGTGGACGTGCTGTGCGACGTATATCCGTACACGGCGGGAAGCACCGTCCTGCATGCCATGCTGCCCCCGTGGGCGAGTGAGGGCGGCGTCGGCGCCCTGCTGGAACGGCTGCGCCGGCCCGAGACGCGCGACCGGATCAGAACGGACATCGCTCAGGGCGTCGAGGGGTGGGAGAACACCGTGGGAAACGGCGGCTGGGACCTCATCTCGGTGGCCGCCGCACAGACACATCCCGAGGCCGAGGGGCGCAGCATCGCCGACCTCGCGGCCGAGCGCGGCGTCGATCCCGTCGACCAGGCGTGCGATCTCCTGCTGGCCGAGCAGGGCGAAGTGACCATCATCAGCCATTCCATGCGAGAGGACGACGTCCGCCGGGTCATCGCCAGCCCGTTGTCGATGATCGGTTCGGACGGCGTCCCCAAACCCGGTCGGCCGCATCCGCGCTGGGCGGGGAGTTTCGCCCGGGTGCTCGGCCGTTACAGCCGCGACGAGCAACTGCTGCCGCTGGAGAGCGCGGTGCACAAAATGACCGGACTGCCTGCCGGGCGGTTCGGCCTCACCGGCCGCGGCACGGTCCGCGACGGTGCTCTCGCCGATCTGGTCGTGCTCGACCCGGCGTCGGTACGCGACACCGCCGGCTTCGACCGCCCGCTGCTGGCACCCGAAGGCATCGATATCGTCGTGGTGTCGGGGCGGGTCGCGGCAAGAGGTGGCCGCCCGACCTCGGCGCGGGCGGGAGAAGTGGTGAGAATCCGATGAGTCTGGCCCAAGTGGCCGCGGCGGCACGGCGTTCGGCCGCGCTGCCGCTCACCCTGGCCGTCGCCGCCGTCGACATCGACGGCGGCGGCACGGTGGGGGTGGACGAGCGCACCGTGCTGCCGG
Organism: Streptomyces atratus; assembly: GCF_900119365.1. GTDB lineage: Bacteria > Actinomycetota > Actinomycetes > Streptomycetales > Streptomycetaceae > Streptomyces > Streptomyces atratus_B. Next base: position 328,260 of record NZ_FPJO01000004.1, on the reverse strand, counting down.
TGGCGTCCGCCTCGAAGCTGCTGCTGCTCGCCGAGGTCGCGCGTCGGCTGGACACCGGGGAGCTGCCCGCCGACCGTGTCGTGGAGGTGCTGGACGAGGACCTGGCGGAAGGGACCGGTCTGCTGCGCCGGCTGAGCGGGCGCGGCTGGACCGTCGAGGACCTGGCCTGGCTGACCGCCTCGGTGAGCGACAACACCGCGACCAACGCGCTGTTGCGCCTCGTGGGGCGCGAGTCCACCGCGCGGCTCGCACAGGAACTCGGGCTCGATCACCTCACGCTGCACGACAAGGTCCGCGACGTCCGTGGCCCGGATGTGCCGCCCGTCTTCGCCACCGGCACCGCACACGACCTGGCGCGGCTGGTGACACACGCGGTGCGCGGCACCATGAGCTGCCCGGCGGCCTCGGCCCGGCTGCTGCGCTGGATGCGTTCCAACACCGATCACGGCCTGGTGCCCGCACTGGTCGACCACGACCCGTACGCCCCGGGCTTTCCCGAGCCGCTGCGCGACGGGCTTCTGGTGGCCAACAAGACCGGCACCGACACCGGGGTCCGTGCCGACGCCGGTGTCATCATCGGCAGGCGCCGGCTGGCGTACGCGGTGGTGGCGCGCTGGGACACGGCGCTGGGCCCGAGCACCGAGCGGGCCGCGGTGCATGCCATTCGGGACGTGGGCCGGACCCTCGCGGCCTGTTCCGGGCGCCCGACCGCCGCCTGAGAAGCTGCACGGCCCCCGAGGTGCGGTGGTCGTGACCGGCGGACCGGTCACGACCACTGCACCTCCAGCAGCGACCGGATCTCCTCGGCGGCCGACCTCAGTTCCGCGAGGAAGATCCGCAGCAGCGGGTTGCGGTTGGTGGACCGGGTGGCGACCCCGATGCGCCGGTGCAGTCGGGGGTGGTCCAGTCGGCAGACGTGCACGCCGGTGGCGTCGCCGAGTCCGAGGGCCGGGACGAGTGCGATGCCCATGCCCGCGCGAGCGAGATTGATCGTGACCTGGTAGTGATCGCTGCGGCAGCGGACCCGGGGCCGGAAACCCTCGGCCGCGCACGCGCGTTCCAGGACCGGTTCGCCGGTGTGACCGCCGTGCGTACCGATCCAGCTCTCCCCCTCCAGGGCGGCGAGCCGGACCGTGGCGTGCCGCCCGAGGCGGTGCCGCAGGGGAAGGACCACCAGCTGCGGCTCGTCGAAGAACATCTCCACGTCCACGGTCGCCTGCCGGCACCAGGGGTCCAGCGGATGCTCGAAGACGACTGCGGCGTCCAGCCGGCCCGCCTCCAGGTCGGGCACCAGCTCGTGCGGCTGTCCGAGGATCAGTTCCAGCTCGACCTGGGGCCGGCTCGCCGCGAACCCCGACAGGGCCCGGGGCAGCAGCTCCAGGCCCGAGGACGCGAAGAAGCCCAGCCGCAGAACACCGGCCTCGCCCCCGGAGTGCGCCCGCAGGTCGTCCTGTGCGACGGCCATCAGATCGGCGACCGCCTGCGCGTGCTCGGCCAGTCGCACCCCGGCCGCGGTCAGCCGCAGGCTCTGCGGCTGACGTTCCACCAACGCCACGCCGAGCTCCTGCTCCAGTCGGGCGAGTTGGTGCGAGATCGCGGAGGGGCTCAGATGCAGCGCCTGGGCCGCGGCCACGATGGTGCCGGTACGGGATATCTCCAGCAGGACGAGCAATCGGGCACTGTTCAGCATCGGGTCAGGTTAGGCCGTGCCGACGCACTGCGCCGCTCCGGCACCGGACCGTACCGCCTCCGGGAGCCCGGCGGGCTCGTCCACGTCCAGGCGCAGCAGGTCCTCCTCGGTCTCCCGGCGCACCACGGTGCGAGCACGGCCGTCGCGTACGAAGACGACGGCGGGGCGCGGCAGCTTGTTGTAGTTGGAGGCCATGGCGTATCCGTAGGCGCCGGTGACCGGCGTGGCCAGGAGATCGTCCACCGCGACGTCGGCGGGCAGGGCGGCCTCGTCGACGATCACGTCGCCGCTCTCGCAGTGCTTGCCGACCAGCCGTGCCCGCATGGGCCGGGGGGCGCGCGGGCTGCGCGGCAGGAACACCTCGTAGCGGCTGCCGTACAGGGCGGGGCGCAGGTTGTCGCTCATCCCGCCGTCCACGCCGATGTACGTCCGCACGCCCTCGATCCGCTTGATCGTGCCCACCCGGTAGAGGGTCAGCCCGGCGCGGGCGGCGATGGACCGGCCGGGTTCCACGGTCACCGAGGAGCCCCAGCCCGCGTCGCGCACCGCGGTCCGCACCCGGGCCGCCCACTCGGCGAACGACGGCGCGGTCTGTCCCGCCTCGTACGCGACGCCGAGGCCGCCGCCGACCGTGAGCCGGTGCATCCGTGTGTCGACCGCGAACCGGGCGACGGCCGCGGCGCCGGCCGCGAGCTCTGCCGTGTCCAGCACCTGCGAGCCCACATGGGCGTGGACGCCCTCCAGGATCATCGCCGAAGATCCGGCGGCCCGGCGCACGGCGGCCGCGGCGGTTCCGCCGACGAGGCCGAAGCCGAACTTCGAGTCGTTGCCACCGGTCCGGATCGCCTCGTGCGCACCGGCGGCCACTCCTGGCGCCACCCGCAGCTGGACTCGGGCGGGCGGCAGGTGTTCCTCGGCGTGCAGGCGCTCGATGCGGTCCATCTCGTCGAAGCTGTCGACCACCACGTGCCGCACCTGGGCGGACATGGCCGTGCGCAGTTCCGCCGCGTCCTTGTTGTTGCCGTGCAGGACGATCCGCCCTGCCGGCACCCCGGCGTGCAGCGCGACCCGCAGCTCGCCCCCGGAGGCGACATCGAGCAACAGCCCCTCTTCATGGGCCAGCCGGGCCATGGCCGTGCACAGGAACGCTTTGGAGGCGTAGGCGACGTTGTCCCGGCCGAAAGCTGCGACGGCCTCCTGGCAGCGCCGGCGCAGATGCTCCTCGTCGTACACGAAGAGCGGTGTTCCGAAACGTCGCGCCAGTTCGGTGAGCAGGACGCCACCGACGGCCAGCCCTTCCGGACGGATTTCGGATGTGCCGGGCAGCAGGCCCGTTTCGATGGCTGACGTCATGCGTTCCTCCCCGGAAGCCGGCTCGCAGCCATCCTGCGGCCTGAGCAGGGGGTCATAAAAGCGCATTCTTCTATGGCTGAGCCTCATGACTTTCGATGCTCGCGCGGTACGGATCGCTCTGGCCGAAGGCCGGCACTGCGAGCGGGAACGAGCCGGTCCGGCGGTCCGGCTTCCCGCCGCTTGTGGGGGCGGATCTTCGGGCAGGGCCGGCCGGGAGTCCGTTTGAACGCGCGGAAGGTGTGCCCGATGTCGAGGCGCCGTTCCGACCGCATCACGTCGGGCCGGTGGGGCTCATATCCCCTTGCCGGGCCACCGGCCGCCCGTCTACGGTTCATCGCATGGGATCTCTGTGACAGATGAGGATGCGCGGCGTTGAGCTGGACTCCGTTGCCGCATCCTGCAGCGCGCTGTTGACACACCACTGCACCGGTTCCGTCCGCTGCAGCGGCGTCCGTGTCGCATTTGCGGCCCATCCGCCGAGCGCGCTCACGCATTCACTCATCCTCATCGTGAAACAGGAGACACACGCGTGTCGATTGCGCAATACGCACTGCATGACATCACCAAGCGCTACCACGACTGCGTCGTGCTCGACCGGGTCGGCTTCAGCATCAAGCCGGGCGAGAAGGTCGGTGTGATCGGCGACAACGGGTCCGGCAAGTCCACACTGCTCAAGGTCCTCGCCGGGCGCGAGCAGCCCGACAACGGCATGCTCACCGTGGTCGCCCCCGGCGGCATCGGCTACCTGGCGCAAACGCTGGAACTACCGCTCGACGCCACCGTCCAGGACGCCGTCGACCTGGCTCTGTCCGACCTGCGCGAGCTCGAAGCGGCGATACACCTGGCCGAGGCGGAGCTGGCCGAGCACGACGCGGACGGACCCGAACCCGAGCTGTCCGCGGTCCTCCGGCGCTACGCCGCCCTCGTCGAGCAGTACCAGGCCCGTGGCGGCTACGAGGCCGACGTACGGGTGGAGGTCGCACTCCACGGCCTCGGACTGCCGGGCCTGGACCGCGACCGGAAGCTCGGGACCCTCTCCGGGGGCGAGCGCTCCCGCCTCGCACTCGCGGCGACCCTGGCCTCGGCACCGGAGCTGCTGCTGCTCGACGAGCCGACCAATGACCTCGACGACCGGGCGGTGGAATGGCTGGAGGACCACCTGCGGGGCCATCGCGGCACCGTGATCGCGGTCACCCACGACCGGGTATTCCTCGACCGGCTCACCACCACGGTCCTGGAGGTGGCCTCCGGCCGCGTCACCCGCTACGGCGACGGCTACGAGGGCTATCTGACGGCCAAGGCCGTGGAACGCGAGCGGCGGCTGCGGGAGTACGAGGATTGGCGCGCCGAACTCGACCGGAACCAGGGGCTGATCACCTCCAACGTGGCGCGGATGGACAACATCCCGCGCAAGATGTCCCTGTCCGTGTTCGGTCACGGTGCGTACCGCAGACGCGGGCGCGACCACGGCGCGATGGTGCGGATCCGCAACGCCAAGCAACGCGTGGCGCAGCTGACCGAGAACCCGGTCCTTGCCCCAGCGGACCCGCTGTCCTTCGCCGCCCGCATCGGCACCGCGGGCCCGGGGGTGCAGGAGGCGGCGGCCGAGCTCACCGACGTGCGAGTCGCGGACCGGCTCGCCGCCACCTCCTTGATGATCCGGCCGGGCGAGCGGCTGCTGGTCACCGGCCCCAATGGTGCGGGCAAGTCCACCTTGCTGCGGGTGCTCGCCGGGGAGCTGGCGCCGGACAGCGGCTCGGTGCGCGTCGGCTGCCGGGTCGGACACCTGCGGCAGGAGGAGCTGCCCTGGCCGCCCGGGCTGACCGTGCTGCGGGCCTTCGCCCGCGGCCGGGACGGCTACGTGGAGGACCACGCCGAGAAGCTGCTCTCCCTGGGCCTGTTCGGCCCGTCCGACCTACGCCGACGGGTGAAGGACCTGTCGTACGGACAGCGACGCCGGATCGAGATCGCCCGGCTGGTGAGCGACCCGATGGACCTGCTGTTGCTGGACGAGCCCACCAACCACCTCACCCCGGTGTTGGTCGAGGAACTGGAGCAGGCACTGTCGGACTATCGGGGCGCCGTGGTGGTCGTCACCCACGACCGCCGGATGCGGTCCCGGTTCACCGGTGCCCGGCTCACCATGGCCCATGGGCGCATCACCGATTTCAGGGCGCCCTGAGCCGTCCCCGCGCGTTCATGCCGGTCGGAGTGTGCCGCCTTCACAACACCTCTCGGGACGCCGCCGTTTCGGCATCCGTACGTTCGCGTCCCGAGAACAGCCGGCCGACGAGTTCCGCGGACCGGGTCCTGTACCGCGCCACTGATGCCATCTTGATCTCCTCGTATCCGCGCACGGTGTCGGGCAGTGAGGCGATCTCGACGGCCAGGCCGTGGCAGTCCTCGTCGAGATTCCGGCAGACCTCGGTGATCGTGGCCTCGTACTCGGAGACCAGGGCCCGTTCCGTACGCCGCACGCGTGCCGCTCCGAAGGGGTCCAGGCGGGTGCCACGGAGCCTGCGCATCGCGGCGAGTGCGTGGAAGGCGGGTTTGAACCAGGGGCCGAGTTCGATCTTGCGAGTCATTCCGAGTGCCCGCAGTACGGGCGGATGGAGACGGTAGGAGATCCGCGCGCCGTCCCCGAAGCGGGCCTTGACCTCCCGCTCGGCTTCGGGGTCGAGGGAGAGCCGGGCCACCTCGTACTCGTCCTTGTACGCCATCAGCTTGTGCAGGTGCCTGGCAACGGCCTCGGTGAGTGCGGTCGAGCCGGGGACGCGCTCGCCCTCTGCTCGACGTACCCGTTCGACGAAGCGTGCGTACCTCGTCGCGTAGGCGGCGTTCTGGTACGCGATGAGGTCCGGTACCCGGATCGCCAGGAGCCGGGCGAGCTCCGACCCGGGGGATGCTCCGACCAGTTCGAGGGTGCTCCGGGCAGCGGCGGACAGGCCGCGCGCCGGCTTCGGTGCGGCGGCCCGCCCCTCCAGGAGGCCGGCGAATGCCTCGGGGTCGGCGACGGCCTGGCGGCCGAGACGGAACGCCTTGACGTTGGCCTCGACCTTCACGCCGTTGAGGGTGATCGCCTCCTCGATGGCATGGGCCGGCAGCGGCAACCCGCCGGTCTGGTAGGCCGCGCCCGTGAGCAGGAGATTGGCGAACTGGTCCTCACCCAGCAGGTCGTTGGCGAGCCGGCGCGCGTCGAGGAAGACCGCGTTCCTGGACGATGCCCGGATCCGTTCCTTGAGAGGTTCGGCGGGCGGGAACGACACCTCCGGGTCGATCACCATCTGTCCGGTCGGGACCTCTGCCGTGGAGACGACCGCCGCTGTTCGCGCCGGGGCGGCCGTCGTCAGTTGTCCGGGATCGGCGGCGACGAGCAGGTCACAGCCGAGGTAGAGATCGCACTCGTCCAGGGCAGCTTTACCGGCCTGGTCCGTCGTCTCCTTGGTGATCTTGATGTCGGAGACCACCGCGCCGCCCTTCTGAGCCAGGCCCGTCTGGTCGAGGGCCCGGACGTGCAGGCCCACGAGTGAGGCCGCGGTACTGAGGATCTGGGCGAGGGTGACCACGCCAGAGCCCCCGACACCGGTGATACGGGTGGTGTGGGATGCCGGCACGACAGGCTCGGGTTCGGGCAGAGCAGCGTCGTCCGGCATCGGAACGGGGGTGAAGGCGGGCTTTCCGCCGCCGGGGACGACGGTGAGGAACGAGGGGCAATCCCCCGCCAGGCAGGCGTAGTCCTTGTTGCAGGAGGACTGGTCGATCCGGGTCTTGCGGCCGAACTCGGTGTCGACGGGCTGCACGGAGAGGCAGTTGGACTGCTGCCCGCAGTCGCCGCACCCTTCGCACACCCGCTCGTTGATCACCACGCGCTCGGTGGGTTCGGGCGCGAGGCCGCGCTTGCGCTTGCGTCGGAGTTCGGTCGCGCATTCCTGGTCGTGGACGAGCAGGGTCACGCCGGGGGTACGGGCGAGCACCTCCTGGGCCTCGGTCAGCCGGTCGCGGTGCCAGACGACGACGCCCTTCGGGAGCGTGATCTTCCGGTAGCGCTTGACGTCCTCGGTCGTGACGATGATGCGCTTCACGCCCTCCGCCAGGAGGCCCTGGGCTATCGCGGGCACGGGCATGACGCCGACGGGTTGCTGGCCGCCGGTCATCGCCACCGCCGAGTTGTAGAGCAGCTTGTAGGTGACGTTCACCCCGGCCGAGACCGCAGCGCGGATGGCGAGGCTGCCGGAGTGGTGGAAGGTGCCGTCGCCGAGGTTCTGGATCAGGTGGTCGCGTTCGAGGAACGGCTGCATGCCGATCCACTGGGCGCCCTCGCCTCCCATCTGGGTCATGCCGATCACGTCCCCGGCCTGGGCGGGGTCCATGAGCGTGACCATGGCGTGGCAGCCGATACCGGCTCCGACTGCGGCGCCCTCGGGTGCCTTGGTCGAGAGGTTGTGGGGGCAGCCGGAACAGAAGTAGGGGGTGCGGGTGAGCAAGGGAAGAAGGGGCAGCGAATTGCGCCGGGTCGTTGCCCGGTTGTTCTCCAACCAGCTCTGTACGGTGGGGAATTCGCCCAGCTCGCTCAGATGGGACGCGAGCCGTGCGGCGACGGTGTCGGGGTCGAGTTCCCCATCGAGGGGAAACAGGGCCGAGCCGTCGGGTGTGCGCTTGCCGGAGACGGACGGCTGGTCAGCCCGGCCGTAGAGCAGGTCCTTGAGGGCGGTCTCGACGAGTGGCCGCTTCTCCTCCACGACGACGATGTGGCGCAGTCTCCTCGCGAACCGTTCGACGACCGTGGGTTCCAGCGGATGGATCATGCCGAGGCGCAGCAGTCGCACACCGCGACGCTCCAGTTCGGCGTCGTCGAGTCCGAGGATGCGCAGGGCCTGGCGGAGGTCGAGGAAGGTCTTTCCTGCCGCGACGACACCGATGCGGTCGTCGGGGCCCGTTCTGGTGATCCGGTTGAGGTTGTTGGCGGCGGCGTAGCGACGGGCGATCTCCAGGCGGGCGCCGTCCCGGCTGCGTTCCAGATCGCCGAGCGCCGGCTGCACCATCCGGCTGCCCACGGTGTGGCGGTACGGCACTCCGTCGACCGCGAGGTCCGGAACGACCGGTGACACCCGTCCGGCGCCCACGTCGACGGTGCCGGAACCGTCGGCGACGGCCGTCACGATCTTCAGCGCCACCCACAGTCCGGATGCCCGGGACATCGCCACGCCGTGCAGCCCGAAGTCGAGGGCTTCCTGCGGGTCGGACGGGTAGAGCGTGGGCAGGCCCAGATCGGCGAGGAGCAGTTCGGAGGCGCCGGGGACGGTCGAAGACTTGGCGGCGGGATCGTCGCCGACCAGGGCCAGTGCGCCGCCGTCCGGGTGGGTGCCCATCAGGTTGTTGTGCCGGATGGCGTCCGAGGCACGGTCGAGGCCCGGGGACTTGCCGTACCAGATGGCCGTGACGCCGTCGACGCGCTTGTCCTGCTGCGCCGAGGCGAGTTGGGTGCCCTGGACGGCCGTCGCCGCGAGTTCCTCGTTGACGCCGGGACGGAAGACGATGTCGTACTCGTCGAGAAGGGAGCCGCACCGCGCGAGTTCCATGTCGTATCCCGCGAGCGGCGAACCCTCGTATCCGGAGACGAATCCCGCGGTGCCTCGGCCCTCGCGACGGTCGGCGCGACGGATGTCGAGCGGCAGGCGGGCGAGGGCCTGGATGCCGGTGAGGTGAAGGACGCCTTCTTCGCGTACGTATCGATCCTGAAGCGTGGGGCGGGAGCCGGTTGCTTTCTGGGGGGTCACCACTGCGTTCCTCCGGATGGGGCATCTGTGGTCGTCGGGGCGGGAGGCCGGGAGTGAGGGACGGGAGAGCGCCGGGCACGCAGCCCGGCGCCCCACAAGCCCCCCTCGCCGGGCTAGGCGGACCGCTCGGCGGCGTTCAGCAGGGCCGCGAGCGCGGAGGCAGGGGATGATCCCTCGGCACTGTGCCAAGCGATGTGACCGTCCGGTCGGACGAGAACGGCTCCGTCCTCACCGATCCTGAGCACCTTGGGGCAGTAGCCGTCCGGGCTGGTGACGTCCCGGCCGATCACGACACTCCGCTTCGCCATGCCCTCCCCAGTCTCCGCGAACGCATCGGCCCGGTCGGCTCCCCCGGGCCCCGTGATGAGGGTGAAGCCCGGTACGAGGAGGTCGTGGGTGGACACCCGTTCCCCGTCACGTTCGATCCAGGCGTGCGGAAGTCGTGCTCCGGTGACGGCGATCGGCGCGTAGTCGGTGGCCGAGACCGGGGCGTCGTCGGAGTGCCGGGCCGCTCCGTAGACGTATCCGATCTCTTGGTTGAGCGCGTCGAAGTGCGGGCGCTGTGGAGGAATGGCCTCCGCGATCCGTCGGCGTTCCGCCGCGGCGACTGCCGGGTCGGGGCTTTCGAGGCGGCCGGCGATCCTGGTCGTTTCGGGCCCTATCCCGACCTCGGCCATCTTGATGGCGTTGAGCATGCTGTGGCGGGCGTTGCCGACGGCGACGGGACGGCGCTCACGCTCGTAGGTGTCGAGCAGGGCGTCGGAAGCACCGTCCCTCAGCACGGCGGCGAGTTTCCAACCGAGGTTGTCCGCGTCTGCGAGGCCGCTGTTCATCCCCAGGCCGCCGGTCGGCGGGAACTGGTGCGCCGCGTCACCCACGAGGAACACACGGCCGCTGCGGTACGTCTCGGCGGTCCGGGCCGTCATGGTCCACGGCCCCACGGAGCGGACGTCCACGTCGAGTTCGGTGGTTCCGACGGCCTCCCGGATGATCTGGGCGCACCGTTCGGGCGGGTAGTCCTGCGGTGATTCGGCAGCCGGGTCGATGGTCCGCTGGAAGGTCCACCGGCGAGCACCGTCCATCCCGATGAGGAGTCCCGGGGAGGCACTGTTGATCAGCCAGACCAGCAGGGCGGGATCCTCTCTCATCCACGGGGACAGATCGGCGTGGAAGTAGATGTTCAGCTGGTGGCCGAGGACCGGGGAGCCGTCCATCGCGATGCCGAGCGTGTCGCGCAGGCCGCCGGTCGCCCCGTCCGCCGCCACGGCGTAACAGGTGCGCAGCATCTGCCGCCCGCCCACGCCTTCCACGGTGACGTCGACACTGTCGCCGAGGTCCGTCACCTCCACGACGGTGGTGCCGTAGTGCACGGTGGCCATGCCCTGGGCGAGGACCGCGTCGAGGAGGTGTCGCTGTACGCGGTCCTGGGCGCAGGAGGTGAGCTGCTCGGCGGAGGCGTGGATCCGGCGCAGGAGCTGGTCCTCCGGGCCTTCGACGAGGTCGATCCGGCCCAGTGGTTCCCCGGCGAGGGTCTGCTTCCACAGGATGGTGGCGGCCCATGCCGGGTCGACCGCGTCCGCCCGGACGGCGTCCGCGATGCCCCAGGTGCGGAACAGTTCCATGGACCTGGTGTTGACGACGTGGGCGCGAGGGTGCGGATTGATCCCGTCGTACTGTTCGAAGACCACACTGCGGACGCCGTACCGGCCCAGGACGAGCGCGGTGGCGAGCCCCACGGGGCCGGCTCCGATGATGACAACCGGGGCGTCGATGTCGGTCATGCGCGCCTGACCAGTTCGGCGAAGGACTCACCGGCGTCGAAGCGGCGCACCAGGTCGTCGGGGTCGAACTCGACCCCGATCGGATTGGCTTCGAAGGCTCCGGACCGGAACCACTCGTCGAGGGCTTCCTCGGTGGCGAAGTTGTCGATCTGGAGCTCGATGTGATTGCCGTCGGGATCCTCGAAGTACATCGAGGTGGTCGGGCCGTGGTTGATGCACCAGAAGGGCAGGATGCCGTCCTTCTTCAGCCGCTGGTACGTACCGAGCAGGTCTCCGAGCGTGGTGTAGGTGAACGCCGCGTGGTGCAGACCGGTGTGCGCGTCCGTCGGACGCTCGGACGCTCCGGTGGCGATAAGCGCGACACGGTGGTGCTCGTCGTCGTAGGTCAGGAAGGCGAGGGCCTCGTTGGCGAAAGTGACGCGGCCTTCGAGGACGCGTACGTACCAGTCGGTCATGGGCGACAGACGGCCGGTGCGCAGGACGATGTGGGCGAGTTTGCCTGGAGAAGCCATGGAGCGGCGACCTCCTTATCGAGGGCACGACAGCCCTCTTGGCTATCATACAAGAGAACCTTAGGCGGGCTCTTGTATGACAGTCAAGAGATGGATGTCAGCGCGCCGCCGCGACGGCCACCAGCGCCTCCATGAGGAGGTCGATGAACTCCCCGATCGACCGGTCCAGCCCCCGGGCACTGACCAGCAGCCCCTCGAAGAGCACATGCGCCATATCCGCCACGGGCGCGACATCGACCCCCTCGGGCAGCTGGTTCGCGACGGCCGCGAGAAGGCGGTCCTCCAGCCATTCCCGCATGCGGGAGTAGACCTCGGCGAGGGCGGGCGACGCGTCCATGCGGTCATACGCCTCCCGATGCAACCCGCGATACGCCTCCAGATCGGCAAGGAACGTCACCAGCTGCTGCCGCGGATCCCCTCCGATCGCAGGATCCACCTCCACCCGCTCCCGCTCACGCAGGAAGAGGCGGTCCAGCGCGGCGGCGAACAGGTCATCCTTGGTCGGGAAGTACCAGCGCACGGCATTGGCCGCGACGCCGGCCGCCTTTCCGACCTCGGTCAGACTGGTCCCCTTGTACCCCTTGGCGGCGAAGAGCTCCCAGGCGCAGTCGACCAGGACGGCCTCGCGCTCGGCTTTCGGGATCTGCTGACGGTTCCTTGGCATAGCAACCCAGCCTAGGCGGCACACCCCCGCCTCCGTCCGCCGCATGCTCCGCATCCGAGAACAGCGACTCGGCAACCGATGAGCTCTTGACTTCGGGACAAGACATGTCTTGACTCGGAAACAAGAGAATGTGGTCCCAACACGCGGGAGTCCGTGATGCGTCTGTACAGCACAGCCCTGGGCATCGCCAGGGAGGAGAGCCCCGGCGAGCTCTCCGTACTCGACCTCCCCTTCGCCGATCTGGGCGCCCTTCTGCGCGGACCGGGTATCGCCGCCGCACGCGCGGCGGCGGTCGTCCGGCGGGTCGCCCTCGCCGAGGTCCGGGTGCACGCCCCCGTCCCCCGGCCCGGGAAGATCCTGATCGTCGGCCTCAACTACCCCAGTCACGCGGAGGAGGCCCTGGAGATGTTCGCCGCGATGGGGCGCAACGACATCACCCTGCCCGCTGAGCCGAATTTCCAACTGGTCGCCGGTTCCGCGGTCATCGCACCGGGCGACGACATCCACCTCCCGGCCGTCGCGGCCGGCCAGGTCGACTACGAGGGCGAGGTGGCCGTCGTGATCGGCCGGTCCGCGAGCGCGGTCTCCGCCGCCGAGGCTGCGAGCCACATCGCCGGCCTGACCATCGCCAACGACGTCTCCGCGCGCGATATCCAGCAGCGCGCGATGTCGGGCGATCCGACCGCGTCCATCGGCGTGGCCAAGAGCTTCGACACCTTCAAACCGCTCGGCCCCTGCCTGGTCACCCCGGACGAGTTCACCGCTCCGCTCGACCTGCGCCTGCGCACCCTGGTCAACGGCGACGTACGCCAGAACGACCGCACCAGCAGCTTCATCCACGACGTGTCCGAGCTGATCTCCTGCCTCTCCCGCTATCAGACCCTCGAACCCGGAGACGTGATCCTCACCGGAACACCACGCGGCGCCGGCGTATTCTCCGGCCGCCATCTGAGCCCCGGCGACGTCGTCGAGGTCGAGGTCGAGCACATCGGCACGCTCCGCAACCGCGTGAGGGCCGCCGCCGAAGGTGCGGGCGCATAAACGCCGGAACACACCGTACGACAGGCGCTAGTTGCCCTAAACCCCTTCGAGTCAGGTCGCGATCCCTCTTAGACCGACCGGCAATTGGGGGGTGGGTGAAGGAGCGGGGCTGGGTGCGTGCAGCTGCAAGGCGGAGGATTGAGGCAACGCGGAGCGTTGTTGATTGACGACAACGCGGCAGATGTGCGTGCCCAGCCCCGCGACGCCGCCCCCCTATTGCCGGTCGGTCTTAGGTTGGCCTGCATGACGATCGAGGCCGGCGAGACGATGGAGTTCAACTGGAACGACAGCACGATCTACCCAGGCACGTCCCGGAAGTTCTGGGTCCACGTGCCGACGGGATACAACCCTTCCAAGCCGGCGTCGCTCATGGTGTTCCAGGATGGATGGTGGTACCTGGACCCGGATGGGGAAGTCCGCGGCTCGATCGTCCTGGACAACCTCGTCCACCGTGGTGCCATCCCGGTCACCATCGGGGTGTTCGTCGACCCTGGTGTCTTCCCCGGCGCCGAGGATCCGAAGAACCGCAACATCGAGTACGACGCGTTCGACGATCGGTACGCCGGCTTTCTCCTGGGCGAGATCATCCCTGAGGTCACGAAGCGCTACTCGGTCGCCGAGGACCCCGATCAGTGGGGCATCTGCGGTGGCAACAGTGGTGGCAACTGCGCCTTCACCGCAGCATGGCTGCGCCCCGACAAGTTCCGCCGGGTCAGCGCGTTCCTGTCCAGCTTCACGCAGATGCCCGACGGCAACCCCTACCCGGAACTCATTCCACGCGTCCCCAGCAAGCCGCTGCGCATCTTCCTCCAAGCAGGCCATCGTGACCTGCGCTGGAATGAGCCCGAGGGGAACTGGCGCCAACAACCTGCGCATTGCGTCCGCACTCGCGGAAGCCGGCTACGACTTCCGCCTGGTCCTGGGTGACGGCGGTCACAGCCCCAACCACGGCGGCGTCCTGCTCCCCGATGCCCTCCGCTGGTTGTGGCGGTCCGACGAGGGCTGAGTGGCAAGGTCCGCGAGATCGAGGACGCGGTCGTGCCACAGGAGGAGATCGGCAAGGGCTACGAGGTCACCGAGGACGGGCTCCTCCCGGTCACCGATGAAGAGCTCGACCGGCCGGGGCGTGAGCGGGCACGGAAATGTCCGGACCGGGTCCGCGCGGACAAGACGTACGACGCCCGCAGCAACCGCTCCTACCTGAGACGGCGCAGGATCAAGGCCACGATCCCCATCCCGGCATCAAGCACCTGCAACCGTCAACAATGTTCGGATGACCACCACTTCGCAAGCTCGCTCGTTCGACACGGCTGCCGCCAGCTGCGCTGCGAACCGTCCTTCATACCCGTCCGAACTGCTCGACGCTGTCGAGGAACTCACCGGCTCCCCCTTGGCGGGCACCCGCGTCGCCGATGTCGGGGCCGGCCCCGGGATGGCCTCCCAATTCCGTCTCGGCCTGCCCGGAATCCCCCTTGTGATCGGGGACGGCAACAACCTGCCGCCGGCCTCCGCCTCCATCGACGTCCTCACATATGCCCAAGCCTGGCACTGGACCGACCAGCGCAAATCCGTCCCGGAAGCTCTCCGGGTCCGGCGCCCACTTACTCGCCCTCCCCGACCGGTGGCCTCGTGGATCCACGCTGTCGAGTACGAGCTCAACCGGGCGGCGTGACCGAGGTCCATACGCCGAACCACTGCTCGGCACCGTACTCCTCGAACCGCTCCACCTCGGTGAACCCCAGCTTCGCCGCGAGGCGCATCGCGCGGTCGTTGGCGGACTGGGTGCAGAGCACCACCGGCTCGCCGGGTAGCGCGCCGGCGAACCAGCCGAGTGCCGCCGCGCACGCCTCGGCGGCGTACCCGCATCCCCACGCCTCCGGCAGGAACATGTAGCCGAGGTCGACCTCCCCGGCATCCGGACGGACGTGCCCCGGACGCTCCGCGTCACGCCGATCGAGCGTGACCATGCCGATCATCGCTCCGTCGAGATCGACCACGAAAAAGCCAGGGCGCCGCCCGGGCACCTCAGGCACCGCACGCTCGAGCTCATCACGCGGCCGAGGGCCACCGATGTAGGTACCCACCTCCGGCGAGGCGAACAGTTCGATGAACGCCGCACGGTCCCGCGCCTCGGACTCACGGAGCACGAGCCGCCCGGTCCTGATCGGGGCAGGCGGCCAGGCGATGTGTCCAAGCTCAGTCATGACGGCAACCTACCGCACGCCCGCCGGTCAGAAGCCTCGGACGACCGGCTGCGTCCCGGGCTCGCCCCGGACGCGTACCCGCCCCCGGCCTGACGGAGGGTCCGTCCCCGGACTCGTCCGGGAGCACCGACGCACCGCTACGCATGCACGATGCGATCCACCAATTCCGGGACCCATTCCACATACTCGACCTCTGCGCCGCCACGACGGCGCGCGTACAGGTAACGCCCGGTGGCACTGGTGCTTTCCGGTGTGGTGATCTCGGCGCCGGCGGTCGCAAGCGTTTTGGTCAAGGTGTCGAGGTCGTCGACGATCACGGTGGCGCTGGCGTGGGCATAGTGGGCGCGTTCCGCAGGCGGACCGGCGATGACCAGGAAGTCACCGATTGCTGGTGGTCACCATCCTCGGCGAGCGCACCCTGCGCTTCACGCACTTCGCGGTGAGGTGGAGGGCATCAGTCACAAGATGCTCACGCAGACGCTGCGCGGACTCGAACGCGACGGGCTCGTCGAGCGCACCGTCTACCCGACCGTGCCGCCACGCGTGGAATACGCGCTTACGGACGCGGGCCAAGCGCTGCGCACACCGTCTACGGCATGTACGTATGGACTCGCCACTACTTGGCACACATCGAGGAGTCCCGCGACCGATTCGACCGGGCGCCGCAACGGGCGGCAGCCACACCCGTCAAGAGCCGACCGGCTTCAGCGTCGTGCGGCGGGCCATCGGAAACATCCTGGGCTTGAAGCCGCGCAGAGCGCGACGAACCGGCCAGGCCGCGAGCTCGGTGCGCAGGGCATCTGCGTTTCCCCGCGTCTCCCATGGAAGTTGATCAGCAAGCGGGTCATACTCCCCGTGGGCAGCCGCTTCGGCCAAGTGCCGGTCGGCGACGCGGCGTTCGAGTGCCTCCAAGGTGTTGAGCAAGTTACTGAATCCTGTCCGCTTGGAGGACCAGGCAGCTCCATCGGACGTCGTCACGGCCATGAAGATCGGGACGCTCGCCGCAATGGACGGTGTGCAACCCATGCGCACTGCCCAACTCGGCTGTCTCTGCAGCAGATACGTCGAACATGTGGCGCCCCTCGGGCACAGGGCCGTGCCGGACATTCACGAAGAATCGGCCACCAGCAACCAACAACGCGGCGATCCTGGCCGTCGCACGTCGACGTTCCTCGGCATCCAGATGCATCCACACCGCGGTGACGAAGACCGCATCGAACCGGTCCGGGTGACCGCTCAGCGTCAGGTCCGGAAGAGCGTCATCGACCCAGTCGATGCCACTGCCCGCATGAAGTCGCTGTGCATGCTCCCGCAGTTCAGGGGTCGGCTCGACGGCCACGACGGTGTGCCCGCGAGCCGCCAACGCGGTGGCATCGCGCCCGGTCCCTGCCCCCACGTCCAGAATCCGGGCCGGCACGACGGGAACGAACTGCAGCACGTCACGGTGGACTTCGTCGAAGGTGACTTGCTCGTACTGAACAGCGAGCACGTCCGCCGCCTCGGCATACCCAGCGGCACCCCTCGGCAGGCTGCGACCGCCCACCACGGGAGTTGGTTGATCACTCATGGCCGAAGGGTACTGGCTCCCTCACCGACCTCCCACAGACCGGCGGACAGACACGGATCGACCCCACCTCACCGGCGTGACGGTGCGGTGCGGATGGCAAGGTCTTCCGATCGGCTGCGGTCCCGCCGCCGGCCCCCAGGAGACGCCGGTCTCGATCGATTCCCCGCGAAGCGATCATTCGCAATTCCCAGGACCACCACTCCATCGGCGACTACTGTATGAACTCGCCACATCACCCAAGGTCACCCTGGGAGGAATCCTGTGTCATCATCCTGCGACCCCGCGTACGCTCCTGCCGGCGATGTGGGTGTAGCGCTCATGGCAATCGACTCCCGGCTCAAAGCCATCTACGACGGCCAGACCGCAACCGACGCCGAACAGCAGCAATTGATGGACCAGTTCACGGCGTCCCTGGGCCCCGAAGAAGCCAATGACGTGCTGGACGGCGCGTGCACGCTCATCTACATGTTCATGCAGTGGCTGCGGATGGCCTACGAGGATCACGACAGGGACGTCATCGAGTACGTCGTGCCCAGCTTCGTGACCTCGTTGCGCATGATGCCCAAGAGCATCCGCCCCGAAGTGATCCCCACCATGACCGGCCTGGTCGTCGCGGCCGGCACCGGCCTGAGCCCCAGCCTGTGGCGCAAGCAGTACGGCGACTGGACCGGGGACGAGATGAATTCGCTGGAGGCCACAGCTTTGCTGCTCGCGGAGCACATCAATCGGCTCACGGGCGACCGCGACTTCGCCGCCCGCATGATCACCGAAGCCCTGTCCGCGGCGAACCAGGACTGACTCGCGACCCCCCGGCCCGGCGCGATCGAGTTTCGGCGGCGCGGGCTCAAGACCGCCGGGGCCCGATGACCGGCATTCATTCCCTGGCGCTGATGACCCCCAGGCCGTCCATGTAGTCGCGAGCCCGCGCGATCAATCCGCCATGGACGTGGAGTATCAGGAGGCCGGGGACGGTGAAGGTGGTGCGCCTGGCCGGCAGCGATCCCACCACGACATGCTCGGCGATGACCACTCCCGGGTCGGCGGTCTCGTAGACCGCGATCCTCCTGACCTCGTCCACCTGGACAGGGCTGGAGCCCCAGGCCGCCCGGTATCCCGCACGCACGGCCTCACGGACACGGCCTCGCCTTCTCCGAGGTCTGGCTTCTCCTGCCGGACTCTTGACCGTCGGAGCAGCTGCGTACGCCGCACCGCGGTGCTCTCATCAGCAGCTGGGTGAGCCCGCCCTGAGCGACAGGCACGCAGAGGACATCGCGCCTCGGAAGGGCCTGCCCGGACACCGCCCGCTCCAGGGCTGCCCCGCGTTCGGCGGGGCTACTTGTCCGTGGACGAGCGCCCGCTCCGCTTGTTCCACGGGATGTGGGTGGCGAGCACGTCGCCCACCGTACCGACCACGTTGAACGCGAGCCAGCCCACGCCCTTCAGGACTCGCACGACCGCAGAACCCGCGATCTCTTCCATGTTTCCTGTCTCCTCATGTTCGTCCCCGTGGCCTGCTTCGATCTCGGAGACGCGTGCTGTCGCCACCCGGTTGCCCGGGAGAACAGGTTTACGTGTCACCTTGCAGTTGATCTCGGCCTGGAGGTCAAGGGGTGCCGCGCTCCCGGCTTCCCGGGATGGGTGTGGCGTATCCACGTCACGGCGTGAACGCGCACGCTCCGGGCCGCACCAGCCGCGACTTGTTTTGCCAGGCTGATGAAGGAAGGGGTCTTACGGCACGGGTGAGGCAGCCCGGTGTTGGCGTATGCACCGACCCATCTCCAGGACGGATAGCGGATATTCATGCGGAGCAGCATCTTGCGCGGCCAGGAAACGATCTACCCCGGCAGCCCGGCGCCGGGCTGCGGGACGGGGGCCCGGCCAGGTGGTGGTGCGGCTGTGGCCGCGCCCCTGTGGATCACCGCTACGCCGATCGCTCCCCGGGGCGGACTGCATCTCGGGCATCTGGCGGGTCCCTGTGTTGCGGCCGACGTCCTGGCGCGGTTCTTGCGGGCCGAAGGCACGAACGTACTGTTCACCACCGGCATCGCAGACCATGCCGGCTCGGTGGAGGTCGGAGCACTGGACACGGGAAGGACGCCGGCCGATGTCGCCGACGGGCACGCTGTGGCCATAGAGGCCGATCCGATGCGGGCCCGCGTCGTGTTCGACCGTATTGCCCGGCCGCAGCACCCTTGTCACAGCAGCTGGGTGCAGAACGTCGTCGGCCGTCACAGGAGAGCAGTGGGCGGCGTCTTGTGCGCGGCACGAACGGCAAGAGGCGCGACAGGCAGGAGCCGATGGTCGACGAGCGCACCGATCGAGCGGCAGGCATGACCGGGCCCAGCACTCACGCCGGGCGGACGGACTCCCCCACCGAGGCGTTCGTCGCCCATCGCAGCCTGCTCTTCACCGTTGCCTACGAGATGCTCGGTACAGCCGCCGACGCCGAGGCCAAGGTGCGTTGGGCCCAATGAGGCGTCCCGGAGCGCTCCGGGCGCGTACGTCGCGGCTTCCGCCGTACGCCCCGACGGCATGTCCCTTGGCCGACTAGGACCACTGACGTACGCGCACGGTACTGCCCAGAGGTGCTCGCCACGATCAACCGCGTCGTCGCGGCCTCCGCGCGCCACCCGCTGACCGTCGGCACCGGTGCGGACACGTTCCGGCTCGACGACACCCAGGTGCCCTTCGTGGTCTTCTCCGGGACCGCGGACGACACCGATGAGGCGCGGGCTGCGGCCGGCGAGCAGATGTCCGCACTCGCCAGGGCCGCAGCAGTCCGGCCCACCCGGCTGTCGCCGCAGTTCGCCGCGATGCTGCGCGGTGCACTCACCGACGAGGGGTCACGCAACGGCAGTGTGCAGTCCGCGATCCTCTGCGGCGATGTGTCCGTGCCGCGCGACCCCGAGAGGTACTGGCGGGACATCGAACGCAGCCGGGCCGCACACTCGTTGTTCGGCCCTCTCACCAACAACATCGGGCCGTGCGCCTTCTGGGACCGGCCTCGTGAGAAGCCCACCCAGGTGCGCCATGACACGCCGGCACTGATCGTGGCCGCCACCGGCGACCCGCGTACCCCGTACACGGGCAGTGCGGCACTGCACAGGTTGCTGCCGAGCTCCAGGCTGCTCACCCTCAAGGGCGCCAACCGGCACGCTATCTACGGCCAGTACGGCAACGCCTGCGTGGACGATGCGGTCAACCGGTACCTGGCCACCGGAAAGCTGCCCGCGCGGGACCGGACCTGTCTGAAGCAGGGTCACTGACGCCCCTGTGCCGCATCGAGCGGTCTCCGGCCCAGGGCACGGGCACTGATCGAGCCGTCGCCTCCTTCGACAATTCAGGAGCGAGGGAGTGCGGGAAACTTATATGATCACCAGCGGGATGGGGCTCGTAGCGCAGTGGTCGTCGCGCCTTCACCGCGTGTGGGAGGACGCCGGTTCGAATCCGGTCGGCCCCATCCCGTCCCCCAAATCACAGCTGATCAGGGTCCGTTTTCGGCCACCGGGCCAAGAATGCGACTGACCGGAAGCCGGGACGGCGGTGGGATCAGGCGGCGGAGATGCACCAGTCGGCGACGTTGCCTGTGCGGTTGTAGAAGGCGTTGGTGTCCAGACAGCTGCCGGCCGAGTAGCAGTTGCTCACAAGGAACGAGGACTTGCTGTGGACACACCTTCGAAGGCCGTCGGCGACCAGGGACCGGGCGCGACGAAGGGGGGCCGGGGCATGAACGGCCGGGCCACCGACCCGGCGACCGAGGCCTTCGTCGCCCACCGCGATCTGCTCTTCACCGTCGCCTACGAGATACTCGGATCGGCGGCCGACGCCGAGGACGTCCTCCAGGAGACCTGGCTGCGGTGGATCGAGGTCGATCTTGCCCAGGTGCTCGACCACCGCGCCTATCCGGTGCGGATCACGACCCGGCAGGCGCTCAACCGGCTGCGCACCTTGAAGCGCCGCAAGGAGGCGTACGTCGGCCCCTGGCTGCCCGAGCCGCTGCTCACCACGCCGGACGTGGCCCAGGACGTCGACCTCGCCGAGAGTGTCTCGATGGCGATGATGCTCGTCCTCGAGACGCTTTCGCCGACCGAGCGCGCCGTCTTCGTGCTGCGCGAGGTCTTCGAGGTCGACTACGACGACATCGCAGCCGCCGTCGACAAGAGCCCCGCGGCCGTCCGTCAGATCGCGCACCGCGCCCGCAAGCACGTCGATGACCGCCGCCCTCGCAAGGCGGTCTCCCCGAGCGAGGCCCGGGCGGCCGTGGAGTCGTTCCGGCGCGTACTCAAGACCGGAGACCTCCAGGGCCTCCTTGACGTGCTCGCCCCTGATGTCGTCCTCGTGGGCGACGGCGGAGGCATCAAGCAGGCAGCGCTGCGGCCGACCGTCGGCGCCGACAAGGTGGCGCGCTACATGCTCGGCGGCATCGGCAAGAACAAGCTTTCGATCGCGTTCGCTCCCACCGTGGTCAACGGCAATCCGGCACTCCTGGTGCACCTGGACGGCGAGATCGATGGTGTCCTGGCGATCCGTGTCGAGGACAACCGCATCAACGGCCTCTACTACGTCCGCAACCCCGAGAAACTGAACCACGTCGACTCCGAGACCCCGCTCACCGTGCGATGAATACGGGCGGTGGAACAGTCACTTGGCCGGCCACGCGCCGGACGGGAGTTCGCCGCTGATTACGTTCACGGGCCGGGCAGCGGCTACCGTGCTGTTGTGGTGATCAACGGGGAGGACATCGGATCCGGGACCGCGCTGCTGATCGCGGCGGCCCCGGCCGGCAAGGGCTGTCTCATCGACGCGACCGGCGTCCTGCCGGCGCTCGCCGCGGTCCCGCCCAGCGTCCTGGCCGGCGCGACGGCGGCCACCATCGTCGAACTCGCCGACCCGACCGACCCGCAGACCGTCCTCACCCGCATCCGCGCGGCGGCGGCCGCACCCGGCCCGCTCACCCTCTACATAGCCGGTCAGCTCCATCTCGACCACAAGCAGCGCCTGATCCACCTCGCACTCGCCCGGACGACCACGCCGACCACGCTGCGCTACACCGCGCTGCCCTGGCACTGGCTGGCCAGCGAACTCAAGCTGCGCCGACCGGGCTCCACCACCGTCGTCGTCGACATGGTCGCCGCTCCGGAAGCCTGGCAGCAGCTCCGTGCCGAGGGTCTCGTTCTCGGTTATGGGATCCGCGTGTACGGCCGGATCGTTCCGCCACCGCCCCGCCGCCGGATCGCGGAACCGGCCTATCTGAAGGCCTTCGCCACCGCTTGGCGCAGCGGCCTCAACCCACCGCTCGCCCGGCTCCACGAACAGGCCGCCGCCCAGGTCGGCCCCGCCGACGCGCTCTTCCTGTCCATCGGTGACTCGTCCGTCCCCTCCCCCGCGCCGCCTGTCCAGGTGCCGGGGCTGCCCCACCAGCCGCCTGCTCCGGCCACGGAGAACACCGGGGCGGCAGCCGAGGAGGATCCGCTGCCCGCGATTCTCGCCGCGGCCCACGCGGGGCGGCACAGCGAGGCCGCATCGCTCGCGGCCATATGGGAGGGGTGGGCTCTGCGTACCTACGGCACGGGCTCCGTGCAGGCCATCCACTGGCTGGAGGTCCGCGCGGACCTCGCTCGCCTGGCCGACGATCCGGCACGGAGCTGCGAGCTGTGGATGGCTGCCGCCGACGCCCGCCTCGCCCGGCAACAGCCGCCGGACGACCCGGCCGTGGAGAGCGCCGTGGACCGCGCCCACCATCAGTGGCAGCAGCTTCGCGACCCGCAGCGGGCCCGGGAACTCGGCCCGCCCCTGGACGCCTTGCGCCACCACGTGCCCGGCCGGCGCCCCGGAGCGGTCGAAGCCGTCCGGCACCGGCTGGAACTGCTGAACACCACGCCCCCGGCGGCATCCCGAGGCGCGGCACCCTGACGGCCCAGGGCCCTCGAACCGTCTCCGGGAGAACGCCGGGAACCCTCACTCCTTGACCGCGCCCGCGTTGGCGCCGCTGACGAAGTAGCGCTGGAAGCAGAAGAAGAGTGCGGCCACCGGAAGGGTGGACAGCAGCGCCGCCGCGAGTTTCAGCGGATACTGCGTTCCACCGCCGAGTCCGCCGGAGACGAAGCGGGCCAGGCCTGTGGTGAGTGACTCGTACTTCCCGAACCGTTCGCCGGCCATGGAGCGGCCACCGATGCCCGCCCCTCGGCCTATCCCGCTTCGTGCCGCCCGCAGGCCTGGGCGGCGGCCTCGTCCGTAATGGTCCTCCAGGCGCTGCTGGAGCGGGCCGGGGCGGTACCGCGCCTCTCCCCCCGCGCACGACGCTCAGTCCTGCGCGGGCGTGGTTTCGCCTGCCCGGCGCAGTGCCTGACGGACCGACCAGAGGACCGACACCAGCGGCACGGCCACCACCGCTCCGAGCACGCCCGCCGCGATGGCGCCGCCGATCACCGAGAGCGCGACCACGACCGGGTGGAGCCGGACCGCCCAGCCCATCACGAGCGGGTGGAGCAGATGGCCTTCGATCTGGCCGATGACCACGATCAGGACGAGGACGACGGCCGCCACGATCGGGCCCTTCGCCGCCAGGGCCACCACGGACGCGATCGCGAGGGCGATCGGTGAGCCGATCAACGGGACGAAGGCGGCGAAGAACTCCAGCAGCGCCAGAGGAAGGGCCAGCGGCACTCCGAGGGCGAACAGGGCCAGTCCCACGAACACGGCATTGGTCCCCGCCACCAGGATGATGCCGCGGGTGTAGCCGGTGAACGTACGCCAGGCTGCCCGGCCCGCGATCGCCATCCGGTCCCGGGCCTTCTCCGTGAGCTGATCGCAGAACCAGTCCCACTGCCGGTCGCCGGAGTGAATGAAGAAGACCGAGCAGAACAGCGCCAGAACGAACACCGTCACCACCTCGACCAGTCGGCCCACACCGCTGACGGCCGTGCTGATGAGGGCGGAGCGATGGCTGGACAGGTACTGCCCGATCCGCGTCTGGAGGTCGTCGAGCGTCCTCGGATTCAGCCGGAACGGCGGCCCCTCCAGCCAGTGCTCGATCCGGACCAGGCCGTCGCCGAACTCCCTTTCCAGCCCGGCGCGTTCTCCGGCGACCGCCTCGCCGACGAGCGTCAGGACGCCGAGGACGAGGACGATACTGCCGAGCAGCGCCACGGTGACGGCGACCGGCCGCGGCATCGGACGGGCCAGCAGATCCGCGACCGGGCGCAGCACCGCGGTCACGACCAGGCCGAGGAAGACGGCTACCGCCACCTCGTGGAACCGCCCCAGCGCCGCGAAGACCGCGTACACGACGGCGCCCACCACAAGGATCCGCCAGGCGTAGGCGGCAGCCACCTGGAGCATGGGGTTCACGCGTGGCGTGTACCGCGGGCCGGGCGGCGCCTGTCGCGCGCCCGCGTTCCGGGCCGCGGGGCCGGTCATGCCGCGCAGCGCCCGGCGTGACGCGGCGCGGATCCGGTGCCGTCGTCCTTCGGAGGGTGCGCCGGGGTCCGTATGGTCGGGCTGCGGATGCGAGGGCCTGGGCATTCCCTGCTGGTACCAGGAGGATCCACACCTTTCCGGACACCCGGGCCGACATGCGCAGGATGTCACCCCACGGGCGGAGCCACCGGTCGCCGGAAGCCCCGCGCGCGGGGGGCCGGCTTCCGTGTTGCCGTGGCTCCCACCGGCTTCGTCAGCGAAAGAAATCCGTTCGCCGCGTCGGACAGGGATGTCGACGGTGCGCCAACGCCCCTTCCCGGGCTGCCGGCTCACGGCCTTCCGTACCCGCTTCAGGGCTGCCGGGGCGCCCGTACCGCCCGCCTTTGATGCCCGCCGATGGCATTCGAGAGTTCGATGGCCATCACCGAGGCACCGAACCATCGGGCCAGGGCCAACGGTTCGCCGCACCAGCCGTGACCAGTAAACCCACCCACACCACTCCGATAGCATGTTCGAACTCGCGACGAGCGCCCTAATCGCCCGTCATTCACCGGAAATCCACGCCATCCGGCACGAAGAGTGACCCATTAAGCCAACATCTAACAAATCGGCCAAACAATTGATACCTAGAGCATCGCGGGTGTTTTCGCGAATAGACCGCAAAACCATCTTCGCCGCGTGGCGTCAACCGCGGGCGATACTGTGGACCGCGGCAGCGGTGGTAACCCTCGGATTCCTGATCGCACTGGAGATCGCCGCACGTCACTACGGCCTACCGGGGCCGATGACCACCCAGGTACAAGAGGTGATAGTCGCCCCCAAATCGGGATTCCTGCTGTACGCCAGCATGGGACTGATGATGGTGGTGCTCACCTGGCGGCAACGGTTCATCTCGGTGGGTGTCGCTATCGGCATCGACCTCGTCATCTTTCTGGTGCGGTGGGCAGCCGACGCCAAGGTGACCGAAGGTCACCCCTTCGGCAACGGTGCGCTGTGGGTGATTCTGGGCTGGGCGGTCATCGCCGTCACGCGCCGCACAGGCCCGGAACGATTCCTGCTGCTGAAGGGTGCCGGGCTGGGCCTGCTGCTGGTGACCGGCCGCAAGACCGGCGACACCTGGCTGCTCATCACATCCAAGACCCGCACACAGGTGCTCGACCAGTACGTGGCGACCGCCGATCAGGCGCTGGGCAACCCGTCGTGGCTGGTGGGCCGGCTCGTCGATTCCACCGGTCCGATCGGCGCCCGTTTTCTCGACTACGTCTACGCCCAGCTCGCGGTGGCCGCGGTCGTCGTCACCGTCTACCAGCTACGTAAAGTGGCGGTCGAGCGCCGCTTCCCGGGCCATCATCTGGTGCGCACCTTCCTGGTCATCGGCCTGCTCGGGCCGGGCATCTACATGATCTTCCCGGTGGTCGGGCCGATCTTCGCCTACGGCGCCGACGGCGGGCACTGGGCGCTGGCCAACCTGTGGCCGGACACGCCGCCGCCGGTCAGCACCCCGCACCACATGCCGTTCGACGAGATCACCCCGCGCAACTGCATGCCCAGCCTGCACACCGCCTGGGCCACCGCGATCTTCATCCATTCCCGCAAGGGGCCGCGGTTCCTGCAATTCGCGGGCGCGCTCTGGCTGATCGCCACGCTCGCCGCGACGCTGGGCTTCGGCTACCACTACGGCGCGGACATCGTCGCGGGCGTGGTGTTCACGCTCACGATCGAGGCGGCGCTGCGCGCGCTCGATCGCGGCTGGGACCGGGCAGGAATCCAGCTGGTCGCCTACGGCACGGTGGTCTTCGCCGCGCTCCTGGTGTCCTACCGCTATCTGTCGATGCAGATGGCCGAATATCCGTGGGTGTTCGGACCACTGGTCATTCTGTCGATGGTCTCGGTGATTTATGGCTACGTACGGACCACCAGACTGTGGGAGCCGAAGGCCGCACCAGCTCGGCACCCGGATCCGCAACCCGAACTGGTCTGATCCGTGTTGCGTCAGGAGGCGCGCGAGTCCCGGGCGCGAATCGTGGGTCACGTACCTTCATCACGTGACCTCCGACCGCCAGGTCCGTGGAGCGCGCCTCCGCCCGTCACACCGGGGCGCAATGTCCGCCCAGGATCGCCCACGGAGCCAGGGGATCCCGCACTTCGTGCAGGGTCTCGCGGTCCGGGGTGAACCTGTTCCGTCTCCATTGATCTGGTCCGCAGGCCGGGGCTGCGGCCTGCGGACCAGATCGGTAGGACACCGGGATGCTCTCGCCCCTGCACAGTGGTGGTCCCGTTGCCCAGGCTCAGTCGGGCAGCTCGCCGTTGCCGCCGGGGTCGGCAACCATGCGACGCAGGACGTTGATCGTCGTGACGAAGTCGGCTGCGGGGATGCCTTCGTGCGTCTGGTGATGGACCCGCAGGTTGCCCTCCCTGGCCCGGAGGCGGCCGGCCTCACCTGCCTCGGTCGAGGTCATGGCCCCGTTCTCTTCGGTCAGCCATCCACGGGCGACGAGATCGTCGAAGACTCCGTCGAAGTCGATGCCGAGGTCCTCGTACTTGGCCAGTCGCCAGATCAGCGCGGCGCGGGTCCACCTTCCCGGCTCACCGGCGACATGGTTCAGCGTCCGTCAATGAGGCTGTGTGAGCTCCTCCACCGCCAACTGCTCGCGCAGAGCACCGACGACCAGCCGGTAGCTTTCCCCGCCGTCGCCGCACTGCGCGAGACCGGCATCCTCGTCGCCGCGGTCATCGCCACGTTGTTCTTCCGCGAACCCTTCGGGCGCCTGCGGCTGGTGGCCGGAGCAGTGGTGCCGGCCGGGGTCGGTCTCATGCAGGAGGAGGTGCGCCGGTCCGCCCGGGGCGGCGGGATGCCGACCGGCGCGCCTGGGATAGCGTCTCCCCCACTCCGAACAAGTGAGCCGGACAAGCGGGCCGGACAAGTGAGAAGGACGTCGTGCAGGTTCAGATACGTGGGCGGGGCGCCCGCTGGATCACATTCGCGTTGATCGCGTTCGGAACGCTGTTCCTCGTCATCGGGTTGGTCCTGGCGGGACTGTCCGTCGCGTTCCTGGCGGACGCGGAGCGCGCCCCGGGCACGGTGGTGGCGCTGGAATGGCGGAACGACCACAACGGCGCATCCCGCAAGAAGCGCGAGAACGACAAGCCCTCGGCGTACCCGGTGGTCGAGTTCACCTCGGCGGACGGCACGGCAAGGACGTTCCGGAGTTCGACGGGCTCCAATCCCCCGTCGTACGAGAGGGGGGAACGGGTCGAGGTGCTGTACCGCGCCGACTCCCCCGAGGACGCGCGGATCGACGGGTTCGCCTCGCTGTGGCTGCTGCCGCTGATCTTCGGTGGGGTCGGGCTGGTCATAGCGGGAACCGGGACGGCCATCGCGATGGCGGCGCGGCGGCGTTCCTAGGCCGGATGCCCAACGCGGATGACTCGGGTGACAGCCACGTCAGCCGGTATGCGAGTCCAAGGCGTCGATGATCTCGCCCCAGACTTCGCGGGGGCGGTCGTGCCCCATGTCCGGGATCAGCAAGAGCTTCGCTCCGGGCACCAGTTGGGCGGTGCGCTTCCCGCCACTGGGGTCGGTCAGGACGTCGTCCAGGCCATGAATCACCAGCGTCGGCACTCGAAGCTCGCGGAGCGCGTCGGCGCGTGATCCGCTGAGGGTCATTGCAGCGAGCTGCCGCCCGGCTCCGGCGGGGTAGTAGGCGCGGTCGTAACTCGCGGCAGCCAGCTCACGCAGGAGCGCCGGACTGCCGTACCTCTTCGAGGCCCACACCAGGTCCTTCTCCGCTGCTGCGATGTACCCCTCGCGATCCGTCGGCTTCGGGCTGAGGAGCACTGCTTGGGCCTCGGGACTGGTCTGGCCGTAGTCGGGCTCGCCGGTCGACGACATCATCGACGTCAGGGTCAGCACTCGCTCCGGATGACTGATGGCCATCGTCTGGGCGATCATGCCACCCATGGAGGATCCGACCACGTGAGCCCGTTCGATCCCGAGCGCGGTGAGCAGACCGAGGCCGTCGTCGGCCATGTCCTGCACGCTGTAGGGCGCCATCGCGAGAGCGGACGAGATGTCTCCCGCACTCACGGCGCTGGTGAACCGGCCCATGTCGACGGGGTGATCGTCGAACTTGGTGGACAGCCCGCAGTCGCGGTTGTCGTACCGGATCACATGGCGTCCGCGTCCCGCGAGCGCACGGCAGAAGTCCTCGTGCCAGGCGATCATCTGAGCGCTGAAACCCATCACGAGCAGGACAGCCGGATCAGAAGAATCACCGAACGTCTCGTACGCGATGGACACTCCGGGCGAGGTTTCAACAGTCGGCATGCTGAGAGTGTCCCAGCATCGCCCGTCTTCGCGCATCGGGGATTGGCAATGCTTGACCTGCGCGTTCGGCAGCGGCAGGTGCGACCCGCCACTGCTGAGCCCTGATCCGCGGTGCGCCGCAAGAAGTGACAACCTCACTCGGACCACTTGCGCCGTGCACGGGGTGCCGCCTCCAGACGGGCGATGTCCTCGGCGTCCTTGATTCGCCGGGGCCGGGACGGATCCCAGACGGGCATCATCCGCTTGATCTCGATCTGGGCCTGCGGACTGACAATCGCACACTCCAGACCACCGACGCGGCCGGGCCCGGCATCGAGCATTCCCTCGGGCCAGGGCGCACCGGCCCAGGGGCCGCCGGCAACCACCACACAGCCGGCCGCATCCCGGTCCAGGAGCGTGATACTGCTTTCCAGACCGTCCTTGACGAAGTCGAGCTGCAGGTCGGGCGGCGACCCCGGGACCGGTTTAAATCCGTGTTGCAGCAATTCTTCTGCCAGGTCCCCGGCATCGTCGGCCCAGGCGAACCAGTCGATGTCCTCGTGGTCTCGCGTGATCTCGCCGAGGCAGAAGTCCATGGCCCACCCACCGCGAAGCCACACCGGTGCTCCAAGAGCTCCGGCGACCTCCACCGACTCGGCGATCAGGCGGAGTTACCGATCAGCACGTCCCATATCCACAGCCAGGCAGGCTATCCGGCAACGGCTGCACCCAGCACATGATTTGTTCCCCGCAGAAAGGGGCGTGCTCGATTCACACATGGGATCCGCTCCGCCGAAATGGAGCCGTTGTTCGGCGGCGTCCCGGACGGCGAGGGCTTTGGTGACGGTGAGGCTGCCTTCGTAGACCGCGTAGCGGGTGACTCGCTGTTCCTTACCGGGCTGCCGACTGCCGCCGCCGACCTCGGCATGGGCGCGATCGTGTCCGCCGTACGGCTGAAGCTCATGGCCTCAGTGCCCGCCGAGTTGCGACTGCCCGAACTTCTCAGACTCGGCGCCGACGCCGAGATCCTCGCCCCGGCCGATCGGGCAGGGTCCGGCTCTACGAGAGACAGGGCCCGGACGTGGGCCAGATCGTCCAGCAGATCTGCGACACCTGTCGCCGCAGGTTGCCCGGCTGGTCGTCCACGATGAGGATCTTGGGCATGTCCTGGGGCTGCGGTGCGGCGGGCAGCGCGGCCGTGGATTTCTCGACGGCGTCCAGCTGACGTTCGAGCAGACTGCAGCGGTCCTCGGCTGCGGCACGCTGTGCATGTGCCTCGCGGAGCTCCGCCGCCAACCGCTCCACATCGAGCTGCAGCGAGTCGCGTTCCTGCAGAAGGCCGGAGACGTCGGGGTGGGCGGCCGCGAGCTCGTCCGCCCGCTTCCGCTCGGCACTCCGGTCGGCCTCCAACTGGCTGAGGCGCACTTCCAGGTCCGCGATGCGGTGCGTGCGGTCCAGCAGGGCGTCACCCAGGACGTCGCCGCGGACGCTTGACCGTCGGGAAACCCGGTCGGCGTCGGCCAATTGGCGGTTGAAGAAGGGAACTGCCAGCCCTGCGGCGGCAAGCCCCGCGAGCAGGCTCCGCGGCGCCCCCTCACCGGCGAGTGCGGTCAGCCCACCCACCGCTACGCCGGCGAGTAATGGACCGGCCGCTGCTGTCCCACCTGCTCGACGTCCGCCACCAGGGTCAGCGTCGCCTCCGCTTCCCGCCGGGCGGCCTCGCGCAGTGCACGGCCGCTGTCCCGGCCGA
The DNA here is from genome assembly GCF_900119365.1 of Streptomyces atratus. Lineage (GTDB taxonomy): Bacteria > Actinomycetota > Actinomycetes > Streptomycetales > Streptomycetaceae > Streptomyces > Streptomyces atratus_B. The sequence continues at coordinate 298,196 of NZ_FPJO01000004.1, read as the reverse complement.
CGATTTCGCCGCCCTCTACGCCCGCGACCGCGCCGGCTACCACCTCGAAACCACGTAGCCGGGTTCCGGCGGGCCTTCCGTGGGAAGTGGGCAAGTCTCTCCCGATCGGCGGACCAGAGCGGCGATGCGACGGGCTCACCGGCAAGCTGGACCACCGCACACGGCTCTCAGCGCTCCACGCCCCAGCGTCGCGCGAGTGCCTTCAGGCGTTCGAGTTCGCGTCGCGCTGCTGTCAGGTCGGCGAAGTCGAGTGCCATCCCGGCGCGGGCGGTGATGTAGATGATGTCCTGGCGGGTGGCGGCGTCGAGGCCGGGGGCGGCCTGGAGGCGTCGGCCCGTGACTCGCAGGTAGATCGCGACACTGTCCAGATCCTCGCGCAATTCCAGAGGCAGTACCTGCCGCAGTTCGTCCTTGGCGTAGTCGCGCGTCTGGCTGTCGGCCTCGCAGGGGCGAGCCGGCAAGGGAGCCCAACGAAGGCCGGCTTCCCGGGCGTCTTCGTACATGTCCGCCACCAGGGCACGCGCGCACGAGCGGTCCCCCTCCGCGGCGGCCGCGCGGGCCGACTCCAATGTCGAGCGCAGCCGCGCACTGACTTGTTGGTCCTCACCCGTATCGGCGTCCAAATACCCGGACCACACGTCGAACGCCTTGCCCAGCTCGGCGTCCAGCATGATCTCGTACGCGTCCAGCACTCCGCGGCCTCTCCCATCGGGCCGTCCCGGCATGGACGGCGGCGGTACACGATAAGACGGGCGTTGGGCACACTGCCCGCGAATTGTCGGGGCGGGCGGCGGCACGCCGCCGCCGTCCTTGACATTGCCCGTGCGTGGAGGCCCGATGTCCTGATGCGTGACGAGGTCGACTTCGGCACCGTGATCGCGGCCGAATCACTCGCGCTTCCCTGCGCAACTGTCCTCGTGCTCGCGGCCGGGGGCTTTCTGCGCAAGGAAGTCGTCGCCGAGCCGTTGCACGAGCTGCGATCCGCGTACGGCCTGCCGCCGGATCCCCGGCTTGCCGTGCTGGACCGGCACCCGGTCCTGTCGCCGTTCCCGCCGAACTTCCGAGACCCGCGCTTTCCCTTGCCGGCACACACCTTCTCGTTCCGGCCGACGGCCGCCGGTCCAGCCGACACCGCGCCGCGCACGCCTACCGTGTACTTCACCCTCGGCACCGTGGACAACACCACCGACCTGTTCTCCCGGGTCCTGACCGGACTCCGAGAACTTCCCGTGAACGTGGTCGTGACCGTCGGCGAGCGCGTCGACCCCGCAAACCTCGGGCCGCTGCCAGACCACGTTCGGGTCGAACAGTTCGTTCCGCAGGAGCTCCTTCTGCCGCAGTGCGACCTGGTCGTCTCACACGGAGGCTCCGGCAGCCTCATGGGAGCGCTCGCCCACGGCCTGCCGTCGGTCCTGATCTTTCTGGGTTCGGACCAGCCGTACAACGCGCGGCGGTGCGTCGAACTCGGTACCGCCCAGGTTCTGGATCCGGTCACCGTCACCCCGGAGGAGGTGCGCACGACGGTATCGGCCGTGCTGGCCGACGGTGGCTACCGCCGCTCCGCCGAGCGGGTCCGAAAGGAGATCAACGCGCTCCCGGTACCCGAACAGACGATTCCCCCTGCTCGAAGCGTTCCACTGATCAACGGGCAGCGTCAGAAATCAGACAGTCAGTCGAATCCCCGGCCGGGCGAAACCGTTCGGCATCGTTCAAGATCGTGGGACCATGTACGGCATGACGACGAACCGAAGGGTCCATGCCGCGTAGACGGCCAGGACTCATCCGCGCCGACATCTCCCGCCACCGGACGCCAGATGCGAAGCCCGTCGTCATCGACGGCTTGTTCTCGTGCACCTCGGAGCGCCCGCGAACTCCGCCCGGTTGTCGGCCGGTTCGACGCCGCCTGGGACCGGGCGACTGCTCATTTGCGCGTGCGCGGGGCGCTGTGGTCCTCGCGGTAGAGGCTCGCGGCAAGGGCGACCGGCCCACTCGCCAGACGTACAGGATCCACTGCTGTCGGCCCCGGCCCCGGCGCCTCCTCGCCGACACCGATGGGAGATCGGCATCGGCTTGTGCGCTGCTCGCAGGTCGTGCGCACTGCCGGCCACTCGGCCGAGTCCGGGTGTCATTGCGGGGGTATGGAACTCCTATGAACCGGACGTCACCGCGACCCGTCGCACCATCACGCGGAAGGTGGCGAACGGTACGAAGTACAAGGTGTCGGCGGCGAACAGTACACGGCGCGGTCCGGAGTTGTGGGTGGAAGCGGTCGAACCGGTCGACGGCAGCACGAACAACGGTTTCACCGGCAAGGGCCGCCGCAACGTCTCGTACACCTCGGGCTGAAAGGGAAAAGAATGGCTACTCCTCTGTCCGCCTCTGCGGTCCTCAAGGCGCTGCGCGCCGAGGGCGTGCGTGTGGTCGAGGTCGGCAACTGGCGTACCCACAACCGCAACTCGAAGGGTCCCTGGGGCCCGGTCAACGGCAGCATCGTGCATCACACCGTGACCAAGGGCACCGCAGCGACGGTCCGGATGGTCCGCGACGGCTATCCCGACCTGCCCGGTCCGCTGTGCCACGGGATGATCGCGAAGAACGGCCAGGTGCACATGGTCGGCTGGGGCCGCGCGAATCACGCCGGCGGCGGTGACCCCAAGGTGCTGGAGCAGGTCATAGCCGAGTCGTACGGCTCCCGGCCGACTCCGCCCACCCGCGGCAACAGCGACGGGGTCGACGGCAACGCGCGGTTCTACGGGTGGGAGTGCGAGAACCTCGGCGACGGCAAGGATCCCTGGCCGGCCGCCCAGTACGACGCGATCGTCCGCGTGCAGGCCGCGCTGTGCCGGGCGCACAAATGGTCGGCGAAGTCCGTGATCGGCCACCTGGAGTGGTCCAACGACAAGATCGACCCCCGTGGTTTCACCATGGCCAAGCTCCGCACCGACGTCTCCGAGCGACTCAAGCACCCCGCGAGCTGGAACCCCGGCTCCGACCACGAGGAGGACCCCATGGCTGGAATCACCAAGCGCGACATCTTCGACGCCGTGTGGAAGACCGACGCGATCGGCGGCCCGACGGACGCGGCGGACCATTCGACGAACCCGACATGGCAGCCGCAGTCCATCCTGAAGGACATGCAGGCCCGCATCCGGTCCATGGACAAGCGGATGGCCGCCCAGACCGCCGCGATCACCGCGCTCGCCGGTCACGTCGGCACGGGCGCCGATTCGGAGACCATCGTCGCCGCGGTCAATGCCGCGATCGAGCGGGCCGTCGTCGATGTCGACGGCGATAGGACAGGAGACTGAAGCCCACAACAGCGCTTTGGCCGGGCCTCAGTTCGACGGACCCCCGTTGAGCTGGGGCCCGTGGCGTGTCCGGCACCCCAGGGCCGGCACCCACGCCGAAGTGGTTCTACCTGCCCCGCTGGGCTCGGTGCGAGGCCACCCGGACCCGGGTTGCGCAGCGAGGGGTGCAGTAGCGCTGGGGAGTGCGGCGGCCGGTGTCGATGAAGTAGTGGTGGCAGTCGGGTGCGGCGCACTGCCCCCAGGCGCACCGGCCACGTTCGCTGAGCCAGAGCCCGAGGGCCAGGGCGGTGGTGGACAGGAGCCAGTGGGTGGGGTCGGCGCTGTGGGGCGCTTTGTTGTGGAGGGACCAGGGGCGGCCGGGGAGCCGAACCAGGCAGGGCCGGGCGGGATGCTCGTCGAGGAGGGTGTTGATCGCCTCGGCCGCCCGGTCCTCGTCGCTCATTGCCAGGATGTCGATCAGGAGGACGGCCGCTTCGCACATCCGCCGGGCATCGGACTCGGTGAGCACGAACGGCGGTCCGCCGTGACGCTCCAGGAGGGCTTGGAGCGCCGCCGCGCTCACCTCGCTGTCGTCCTGGACGGTGTTGGCCAGTTCGGCGATGAAGTGGAGGCCACGGGGGTTGGCCCCGGCCAGGTCTTCTGTCATGGGCTTCGCCTTCTCCAGGTGGGTTCGTCCAGCGTGCAGCACTCCCCCATTGTAACGTCAAAATGAATAAATGAACGTTACGGTTGGTGATTGCCGGTCGGGCCGCTCTCGATCCACCTCGTGGCAGGCCGCTCCGACGTCGACCCTGATCAGCCGTGAACCGCCCGCCCCCATGGAGAGCACATGCATTCTCCGACGACTACTCCCGTACTCATCGTGGGTGGCGGACCGGTGGGTCTGACCCTGTCGAACCTGCTGTCCCGGTACGGCGTGGACCACCTGCTGGCCGAAGCCCGTCCGGACACCTCCCGCATCCCAAGGCCCGCGGGGTCTCCGCCCGCTCGATGGAGATCTTCCGACGCTGCGGACTCGAAGACGAGGTCCGCGCCGCCGGCCTGCCGGCCTCCCAGGTTCTCTTCTACCGGGGCAGGGATCTGATCGACCCGGACTTCGTACGCAGCGGCGTTGCCCACGATGCGGCGGACGGCGACGTGAGCACGCCGTCGCCGGGCATGATCTGTTCCCAGGACGCGCTGGAGCCGGTCCTGTTGCGGCGGGCCCGCGAGTCGGCGGCCGACCGGATCCGGTTCGGCGTGCGCCTGCTGTGCTTCACCGAGGACGAGGAAGGCGTGCGCGCCGTGCTGGAGGACCGCACCGGCGGCGAGCAGCACACCGTGCGTGCCGAGTGGCTCGTCGGCTGCGACGGTGCTGCCAGTACGGTCCGTGCCGGTGCGGGTATCGGGATGGACGGTCCGACGGGGCTGGGCCACTTTTTCTCAGCGTCCGCTTCGAGGCGACGCTCGGCGAAGTGGTGGCCGACCGGGCGAGCGCGTCGTACTTCCTCACCCCACCCGGCCGGGGCGGCTTCATGGCGGTGGACAACGACCGCCACTGGATCTACCAGTACCCCTTCGACCCCGCCGGCCGGCTTGGGGACGAGGACCTCACCGACCGGAAGCACCTTGAGGACCTCGTCCGGGCCGCGGCCGGCATCCCGGACCTGGAGGTGACCGTCCGCGACACCATGGTCTGGCGCATGGACGCCCGGCTGGCGTCCGCCTACCGCAGCGGACGCGTCCTGCTGGCCGGAGATGCGGCCCACGTCATCCCTCCGACCGGCGGGCACGGCATGAACACCGGGATCGGCGACGTGGACAACCTCGCCTGGAAACTCGCCGCCGTCACGTCCGGCCGCGCCACCCCGGCACTGCTGGACAGCTACCAGGCCGAACGCCGCCCGGTGGCCCGGCAGGTCATCGACGTGTCCACCGACAACGCCGGTGCCCGTGCCGGCTACCGCATCGACGACGAACTGCTGCTCAGCGCCGCCTACCGCTCCACCGCCGTCATCCCCGACCCCGGCACTCCGATCCGGCCGCCGTTGGACGTCTCCGGCTACCGCCCGAGCGGTGACCCCGGACGCCGCGCCCCGCACACACGGATCAGCGGACCGCCCGGGATCACCTCCACCCTGGACCTCATCGGCCCCGACTTCACCCTGATCACCGCGGCGGACACCCCGGCCTGGCAGCAGCAGGCCGACGCCGCCACAGCGGCGGCCGGCACCCCCGTCACCGTCCACCAACTCGTCGGCGGCCGGCTGCGTGAGGAACACCCCGGGTCCTTCAACCGGTTGTGCGCCCTGCCCGCCGCCGGAGCCGTGCTGGTCCGCCCCGACGGCCACATCGCCTGGCGCGCCGCCTCCCCGTCCGCCGAACCGGACCTCCTTCACGCCCTTCAGCGCATCCTCACCGGCGTCCGGTAGCTCCCAACCACACAAGGGAAGTCGGGGCGAGGCGGCGCGGACCGGGCCGGGGCAGTCATGATGCGTTAACCCCGCGAAGGCCGCGCCGCTTCCCTCACCAATACGCGTCTAGCCGGCTACCCGCCCGTCCCAGCAGACAAGAGTGGGCCGACAGGAATGGGCCGGTCAGGCGGTGATCTCGACCAACTCGACGCCGCTGTACGCCGGTACCCCGTCACGGGTGACCACGGCGCGGACCGTCGCCCAGCCGGAAGTACCGCCCTGCTTCGGTGCGAGCCACACGCTGCCGTCGGCGTCCGTGTCCAGGCGCGCGATCGGCCCGCCGTCGAGCTCCCACGTGACGTCCGCGCCGGTCAGGTCGACCGGCGAACCGTCCCACGCGGCGAGAGCCAGCGCCGCCCTGGTGGTGCCGCCCGCCGGAAGTTCGGCCGGCGTGGCGGTGAGCCGGAGGTCGGCGTGCACCGCGTCGGACCGGTACCCCGCCAGATCCGCCGGATACCAGGCGAGCTCGCGCACGAACCGGCCGTTCTCCCAGCGCGCGAGGTAACCGGGCCGGTGGTGCGCGTCGTCGATCAGCGCATACGTCGGGGTGCCGTGCTCGCCGGCGACGAATCCGTGCGGTGCGACGGTCACCGTGCCCAGGCTCCCGGGCAGCTGCAAAGCGCGTGGCTGGAGATCGTGGCTGGCGACGATCTCCACGCCGCCGTCGAACGCCGTCCGCGACACCTTCAGGTCCTCGGTGAGGTACCGGAACGCCGTCATCGCCCGCCCGAAGTACCGGCCGGCAACCCGCTTCTGTACGAGTGACAGCCCCTTGAGCAGCTCGAATCCCCGACCCGCCCTGAAGTCCGCCGCCATGTGCTGTGCCTGGTAGTGCAGGTTGAGGCCGAATGCCAGCGCCCAGCTCAGGTTCTCGGTCGTGTCGACGCCGCGGTCGAGGTTGTGCGGGTAGAAAGCGACCTTGTCGTGCATGACGGCCGTACCCAACGGCCACTGCTGCACGACGACACCGTTGCGGTTGGGGCCGTCGTACGTACCGGCCCGGTCGCGCTGCATGGTGTTGAGGTAGAAGCCGAGGCTCGACGCGAGGCTCTGGAAGAGCCGGTCGCCGCCGACCCCCTCGGTGCCGATCGGCAGGATCGCGGCGGACTGCTCCGTCTGCTCCACCAGCTCCTCGCAGTACGCGTACGGCGGTGCGCAGAAGTCGGCCGCGTAGTCGTACTCCCGGCGTGCGATCTCGTCCTGGAACATCATGTCCATTCCGTACGTGTCGCGGAATGTGCGGAGCTGATCGAGGATCAGCGCCCGGGGCGCCTTCCGCCAGCCGCCGATGAGATATCCGAGGTTGTTGGTGTGCGTCTTGGTGACCAGCTTGCCGTGCCCGTCGCGGATCCCGATCCGCTCGACGCCGCCGAGCGCCGCGACCGCCCGGCTGTCGGGGTGCCACCACGTCGGGTTGGTGTACGCGCTGGCGTAGTGACCGCGGTCGTGGATGGTGTCGATGAGCCGCTGGAACTCCGCCGGGCCGCCGAGATAGTCGAAGGTGAGGAAGTCCGGGTAGTGGTGATCGTGCTGCCCGTCGGAGTAGTAGCTGGCGAGTTCGACACTGTACGGGCCCCCTGGCACTGCCTTCAGGTAGTCGAACGCCACCTCCGGCCGGCCTGTCGCCGAGGCATCGCCGGTCGGCTGCCAGAGGTCCACCTTGAGGTGCACCGAATCGGCCAGCCCGGCGCGCAGGCCCGGGGCGAGCTTGTCCGTCAGGCCGCGCCAGGAGTTCATCCTGTTGTCGGCCCGGTACGCCGCGAACACGTCGAAGGCACTGCTTCCGGCCGCCAGCCGGGTCGCGGGAAGCGCCTCCGACCCCCCAGGGGCGATCCAGGCGTCGACGCGGTGCATCAACCCGGTCAACGCCTCGCTACGGGCCCGGGTGCCCACGAATCCGAACTGTGTCGGGCGGTAGGGCTTCACGCTCGCGGGCTGTACGGAGTAGACGCCGAGAGCGGAGTCGTCCTCCTCGAACAGGATGAGGTCGTGGGTCGCGGTCGGCATGCCGTAGTTGGCGTAGAAACCGCCGGCGAGAACCGAGCGTGTGTGGGCGAGGCCGCCCCACTTCGGCGCGATACCGAGCATGGTGCCGTCGGCAGGTATGACCCGGTGGGCCACCTCGGGACAGGCGACCCTCAGGATGGGCCGGGACCAGAGGTTCCGTATGGCTGTCGGGCGCAACTCCAGGCTTCCCGCGCGGAGTCGAACCGTCAGGTCTGCGGCGAAGAACCCCGGTACGGTAAGACTGACCGCGGCCTCGTCGGCGGCGACCCGGGTGACGTCGGCCTCGGCCTCGTCGGAGAACACACCGGTGCCGTTGTCGTAGTACACGGCGAGCGGCAGCACACCGGGGGACTGGACCCTGCCGCCGGACGTCCAGTCGAGCAGCCGGCCGCGAACGTCGACGAGGACGCGGTCCGCGCCGCTGCTCAGCTCCAGCGCACCGGCCCGGCTCCAGGTGGACACCGGCCCGCCGTCGCCGACCACCTCCACGGAGTCCACGTCGAACACGAACGGATCGGCCGACTGCTTGTCGTCGGGGAAGAAGACGAGCACAAGGCGGCGCAGCGGGTAGGTGAGCTTGCCGTCGCCCGCCCCGCTCCACGTCATCCGGGACAGTCGCTGCGGCTCGAACGTCACGCGTGTCCGCCCGTCGAAGCCGGCCGGGTCGATCCGGCTGGCGAGTGTGCCCCACTCCTCGTTGTCCTGGTCGAAGATCTTCAGCCAGAGATTGCCCTGCTTCGGTGCGGCCCCGGTGAGCCATACCGAAACGCGGGCGAGGTGCGGCTCGTACGGGCTCGGGAACGCCACCGAGAATTCGCTGTACTTGCCGGTCATGGTGACACGCGCCTGCCCCTCTGTGCCCGTTGCCCCGACCGTCGTTCCGTACACCGTGGTCGGCGGCAGATCGTGCTGCACACCGTCGACGACCAGGCTCACGGTCGCGGCCGCGTCGTCACCGGAGAGCGGCGCGGCGGAGGCCTGCCCGGCGACTACGGGCACAGCGGGCACGGACACGGCAGCGGTTCCGGCAAGGAAGGTGCGGCGTTTCATGAGTACGCTCCGGCGTCGTCTCGATGGGAACAGCGTGTGCGCACCGTATGGCTCTGCCATTAACGCGTCAATACCCTTGCCACACCTGACAGTTGGCCAATGATTTAACGCATTAAACAATGAGGGCAAGGCGGCACTCCCGACGGGATCCAGTGGCCTTCGCCTGTTCACCAGGTGAAACACACCCTCGACCGGCCGACTTCGCCGCCGGTCTCCGGGCGCACCCGGTGCGCTGACGACCCGTGAACTCGGGGCCGTCGAGATCGCGGCAGTCCACGACCCCGACGGCAATCGGATCACACTGATCGGGGCCGTGGGCCGCTGCCTCCTCCCTAGGCCCTGTCGTCAAACTGCCGTCGTCGCCCGGAGGGCGGCCGCGCGGCGCCTGGTGCCTGCGATCGCGAGGCGCCGGAATGGTCTCGGATGGAGTCTCCCCTGCTCGAACGCAGTTGAGAGCCCGGGGAAGGAGCTACTAGGGCATTTCGGCGACGCCGCGAGCGTGCGTGCCAGGCGCCGCGCGGCAGACGGCAGTTTGACGACCGGGCCTAGCGGTCTCCGCACTCCACGAGCACGGCGCGGCCGTGTCGCAGGAGTTGCTCGTCGTTGGCGCACCGGTAGCGGATCCGGCCCCTGCCGCCCGTGTTGTCGTAGCGCCGGGCAGCAGCCAGCTCCTGGCGGAGCGTCGGGACGGCGGGGGCGGCCGACGGTCCCATCTGCGCCCATACCTCGGCCACGTCGGGGCGATTGTCCCGGTGCTCCGACCAGGCGTGCAGCAGCGCGGGCATGGACTCCTCCGGGTCCCTCCCCACCTGCCACAGCGCCACCGCGAGGGTGCCCGCGACCCAGCCGCCGTTGTCCCCGGGCAACTCCCGGAGTCTGCGCAGGTCGGGCAGCAGCTCGGCCGCCTCGGCGCCCATGCGGGCGATCGTCCGGAGCGCGTCGTACCGCTGGAACCAGCGCTCCGCCGCGAGGCCCTTGGACAGCACGGACAACACGACGTCCTTCTCGCCCCCTGCCGACCACAGCGCGGCAGCCACGTCGACGCGGTGGCCCGGATCTCTTTCCTGGGCGAGTTCCCGCAGCTCCGGCAGTGCCTCCCGCGCCGTCGCACCGAGCCGTGGCAGTGCCCGTGCCACGGCAGCCCGCACTCTGGTCCCTCTGCGCCCGGGGGCCCGCAGGAGGCGGAGGACCGGCTCCACCACCTCGGCCGGGCGGACGGCGGCCACGGCATCCAGCAGGAATCCGGTGCGTTCGGGCTGCTCCTCAGGGTCGATCAGGGACAGCCGCCGGACCAGCACGGGCAGCAGCGCCGCGGCCTCGTCCGGGCCCATCCGGACGATCCAGCCGCCCAGTTCCTCCGGCACATGCCCGAACCGCAGGACCTCGACGAGCCCGGGTACGGCGCGTGCGTCCCCCTGCGCCGCGAGCGCGCTGAGCGCCGCCCCGTAGGAGGTCTCGTTCCACTGTGCCTGGGTGGGATGGTCCGGCCCGGCCGCCACCCGGCCGGCCAGTGAATCGGCCGCCGGAGCGCCGATGGCGTACAGCCACTGAAGCTCTCCGGCCGCCCAGCGGACGATGCGGGGTTCGGCTTCCCGGAGCTGCTCGCCCAGGAGCCGTACGGACTCCTCGTGCGGGCCCCGCCATCCGGACAGGAGCAGGCCGCTCATGTCGATCGCCTCGCGCCGCTGGCCCCAGTCGGGGCTGCGCAATTGGTCTTCCAGCAGCGCGAAGCGTTCGGCGACCCGGTCGTCCAGGGCGTAGTGCAGTTCCTTGAGCAGGTCGGTCGCCCAGGGGGCCTTCACCGAGCCTCGATGCGATGCTTCGAGCCGACGCAGATACGAGATCATCGTCGGTGTCTCCGGGGCGGGCGCCGCGTCCTCGCGGGCCGTGCCCTCTTCCTCCGCCTCCCGTGCCTCCCGCATCACGTCGATGGCCATCTCCACGGTGCGCTGCGGCAGCCGGCCCGGAGCGCAGCGCGCGAGCTGCGTCAGGGCCGCCAGCAGCAGCCCCGGGTCGTCGGTCCGGCCGGGGGCGGGGAGGGTGAGGACGGTCAGGGTCTCCTCCGCCCGCTGTGCGAGCTCCTGGTTGCGGACGGCCAGTTCCCCCAGCGCCGTTGCCATCGCCCGCAGCACACGCGGGTCCGGCTCGGTCGTGATGCGCCGGTGCAGTACCGCGAGCACCGCTTCCGGGTCGTCGTGCAACTGCACCAGTGCACCCGGGAGTTCCTTGCGCAGACTCGCGTCCGGGTCGTCGAGGAGGTCCAGCAGCAGTCCACTGCGCGCCCGGGTGTCCGATTCCGCCCTGGCGAAGTTGCGGGCCCAGGCCTCGTACTCCTCCTCGTCGTCGGACCAGAAGTCCATCTCCTCCATGTCGCGGCCGTCGCCGTCGATGCTGCGGAGCAGGTCGACTATCTCGCCCCGTCCCGGCAGGCCGGCTGTCGTGACCAGTTCGAACAGGAACGGGATGCACGCGACCGTGCTGTCGTACACGTCCCCCTGGTGGTGCACCGCACCGTGCATGCCGTCGAGCGCGATCTCCCGTTCGGCCCGGTCGGCGGATGCCAGTCCCCGCAGCAGGCGCGGCACGTCGGATGCGTCGCCGTACGCATGGTTCATGGACGCCCAGTCGAGGTCATCGATCCCTGTGAACATGATCGCAAGTCTGCCCGATGCCACTGACAGCGGCGGCCGGGCCCGGGACGACCCATGCGTGCGCGCGGGCGACTTGACAGCGACTGCCGTGCGGGGATCGTCCGGGGCGCGGGTCAGCCAGTCGTGACGGGCCTCCCGGTCGCCCTCGGCGCGTTCACGGCCGGGGCGGTGAGGGTGACGTGCTGCTTGCGGCCGCCCTCGGGATCGGGGTGGCGTTCCACGAGCCCGAGGCGTGCGAGCGACGCGACGGTGGTGGCGCGAGGCTTCGTACGGGGGGATCTGAGCCGGCAGCCGTGGATAGGATCGATCGCGCTCGCGAGATCACCGGTGTCGACGGTCGGGCATTGAGGAGTCGTTCATGAACCATTCGGGCCCGCGGCATGCCGCTCGCCTGGCCACCTACGGTTCCGTTTCCACGCACCTGTCGTTGCTGAGCGACCGCCGGCTCGGCGAAGTCGTGGCTGCGGCCACCCCTCTCGCGTCCGGCATCGGAGGCAGGTCCGCGGAGCTGGAGGCCGGTGGGACCCGGGTCTTCGTCAAGCGAATCCCGCTGACGGACGTCGAGATGCGGCCGGAGAACGTACGGTCGACGGCGAACGTCTTCGGGCTGCCGACGTTCTATCAGTACGGGGCGGGCTCAACCGGGTTCGGAGCGTGGCGCGAGCTGGCCGCGCACACCATGACCACGGGCTGGGTCCTTGGCGGCGAGCACGAGAGCTTCCCGTTGATGTACCACTGGCGAGTCCTGCCGGACTCTCCTCTCCCGGGATTCGCCGACGAATTCGGAGGCATCGACGGGGCGGTCGCGTACTGGGACGGCTCGTCAGCCGTGCGTGAGCGGCTGGAGGCCATCGGCCGCTCCTCCTCCAGTCTTGTGGTCTTCCTGGAGCACGTGCCGCAGACGCTCGCCGCGTGGCTCGGCGACCAGCGGGAGGCCGCGCCGGGTGGCGACTACGGCCCGGCGTACGCGTGGGCGGAGGAAGCCCTGCTGCATGGAGCCGACTTCATGAGATCCCGCGGGCTCGTCCACTTCGACGCCCACTTCAGCAACGTGTTGACCGACGGCCGGTCGGTCTACTTCGCGGACTTCGGTCTCGCCGTGAGCTCGGAGTTCGAACTCTCCCGGGTCGAGGCCGAGTTCCTCTCCGGCCATCTCGCGTACGACCGCCACTACATCGCGAACCATCTGATCCGCCACCATCTGCCCGACGGGCTGCGCGGCAACGTGGATCACGAGGCGTTCTTGCGCAACTGGATCGCGGGCGAAAGGCCCGAGGGGATACCGCCCGCGATCGCCGCGATCACCGACCGGCACGCCCGGACCTCCGTTGTCCTGGCCGGGTTCCACCGCCGTCTGCTCTCCGAGAGCAAGCGGACACCGTATCCGACCGCCGAGATCGAGCAGGCCGGACGAGGCGGCCTGGGGTGCGACGCATGCACTCGCTGATCACTGCCGTCGCCGCGCACGACGAGGCCGCCCGCTTCCTGGCCTGGCCTGGCGACTTCGACCTCGGCCAGGGCGACCATGTCGAGAACGTCCACCTCATGTCAGGCGCGGCGCTGGAGGGCTTCGCGGGTGCTGGGGCGGGGGGTACGTACTTCTTCTGCGGCGACGGTGGCGAGGAACGACCAGTCCTGTACGCGGACTCCGAAGGCAGCGCGGCTCTGGTCGCGATCGGCCTGCCGGAGCTGCTGCAACTTCTCCTGGTCGCGCCCTGGTGGCGCGGCTGCCGCGCGTTCACCGAGGAGGAGAGCTGCACGCTGGCTGCCGAGTATCTGGAGGACATGCCCGACCTGACGGTTCGGCGGGACCGTGCGGCCGAGGTTCTCGGCCTCGGCCTTCCCACCGAGGCCGAGGCCTTGTCCCGCCTGCACCGGGTCGCCACCGAGACGGGCAAGGACTCATCCTGGTCCTCACGGACGAGGACGATCCCTACGATCCGCTCATCAAGGGCTGAACCGGGCTCACCTCCCCGGCAGGTCCCGCCGCGGATCGGTCCCGCCCCGTGTCAGCGCGGCTCCGTCTCCGGCCAGCCGCGCGGATAGGGGACGCCCAACGTCCCGGCCGCGACCGGGGTGTGGTGAGCGGCGGCGTGCAGGCGGCCGTCGCGCAGGACGATCGCGCCGTTGCCGAGCATGGTCGTGACCAGTTCGGCGGCGAGGGTCTCGGGGGCCACGCCCAGGAGCCGTGCGGCGTCGGTCAGCCAGGCCCGTGCGTGCAGGTACGGCTCGACCTCGCCGGCCGGGATGCCGCCCCGGATCATCAGGGCGAAGGCAAGGATCCGCCGGGCCCCGTACCAGACCGCACCGTCCGGATCGTCCACGAGGCGTTGGGCGCGGCGCAGTGCGGCCGCGAGCGCGGCGCCGGGGTCGGCGGGGATCGGCCCGTGGGACGGAAGGATCACGCGCGGGTCGAGGGCGGCCGTCCGCTTGAGGGAAGCGAGTGCGGTGCCGGCCGCGTCGCGCCCGTCGAGAGCGAGGTTCACCCAGCCGACGTCGTAGTCCGACAGTGCGTCCCCGACCACGAGCAGCCGCTCCTCCGGCTGCCACAGCGCCAGGTGGCCCCGGGTGTGACCGGGGGTGGCGATCACCTCCCAGTCGGTGTCACCGAGGCGCAGGACCTGCCCGTCGTCGAGCGGCATGTCGACGGTGTACGGGGCGACGGGCTGGTCCAGGTACTCGGCCGCGCAGCAGCCCGGGTCCCGGCGGGAGATCGCCTTCGCTTCGAAGGCCCCCGCAGCGATGGCCGCGCCTTGCGCCTGGAGGAGCGCATTGCCGCCGACGTGGTCGGAGTGCCAGTGGGTGTTCACGACCAGGCCGACGGTCCCCGCGTGTGCGCGGGCCCATTCGGCGGTCTCCGTGGCGTGGGCGACGAACCCACTGTCGACCAGGGCGGCTTGCTGCCCGTGCAGCAGGAGGGTGTTGGCGTCGGGAAAGGGCCGCTGCCACCATGTCGCCCAGGCCGGCAGGGATGGCTGCGGGGTCACTCCGCGGGCCTGTTCACTCGGATCAGAGTCTGCTGCCCGTTGGCGACGAGCTTCCGCTCGCCGTCGGCCCGGACTCCGTACACCTCCAACTGGCATACAGGCAGGGTGCGTCCGGACTTCAGGACGGTCCCGATCGCTTCGATGTGGTCGTCGGCGGCGGGTGCGAGGAGGTTCATCTTGTACTCGAGGGTGAGGACATCGGACTCCTCGGGGAACAGCGTGAGCGCCGCATGGCCGCCCGCGGTGTCCGCGACGGCGCCGGTGGCGCCCGCGTGGATGTAGCCGTGCTGCTGGGTCACTTCGAGGCGGGCCGGGAGTTCGATGTGCACCCGGCCGGGGCCGATGTGGGTCATGCGTGCGCCGAGGTGGGCCATGAGGCCCTGGCGGTCGAAGCTCTCCCGGATGCGCTTCTGGGCCTCGGGGCTCGCCTGTTCCTGCTGTGTCCGGTCTCCCATGTGCTCTCCTTCGTATGCGTACGGGGTGAAGCGGGTTCGTCGGCCGGTCAGGCGTTCCACCAGCAGGAACCCGCCGATGGCGATCATCATGGCATCGGCGGCCCTGGGGACGGCCCCCTGAGCCCGGTCCGCAGACGGAAGGAGCCCGTGGCCTCCCCCGGAGGGGAAGCACCGGTGGGACGCTCCTGCCGTCGGTGTGGTGCTCGGACACGCAGAGCCGCAGTACGGTCACCCTCCGGCCCACGTGGCGGGCCCGGCCGACCGGAGTTCGGCGCGTCGCAGCACGGGGACGGACAGGCCGAGCGCTGCGGCGAGCAGGCAGATCGCGCCACATCCGGCGAAGAACACGTCCGCTCCCCACAGGGCCACCGTGACGCCGACGACCGGGAAGAGCGCGGGTGCCAGGCCGAGTGTGCACAGGGTTGTGAACGCGGTGACCCGGCCCAGGCATCGGGGGTCGGTCTGCGGCGGATCCAGAGGTTCGGCGACACGGCGAGCCGGCGCATCGCGTCGGCATCGTCGTGAAGTGCGGCGATCCACCACAGCGCGTAGGTGCGGTCATCGGTGGTGATGTCAGGAACGGTGGCCGCCATCGACGCGATCTCGACGGGGCCCGAAGGCGGTCGGGACTCGGAGTCCGGGGCCCGGTCGACACCTCTTCGTACGCCGGCTCCCGGGCGCTCGTCCCGCCGCGCCGCCTGCTCCGCCTCCACCTCCTGCAGAGCCTTGCGGAACGGCGGGTCCGCGGTGGCGGCGAGAAGCCTGCGCCACTGCTCGGGCGAGAGCCTCCCCGATTCCGCCGCCATGCCGCGGACGATCCTGGAGTGGTGGACGACCGCCGCGTCCCGGACACCGTCCGGAAGGTCGTCGCGGCAGAGGAAGCACACGAGGGGCTTCTTCCTCGCGTCGAAGAGGCTGATCAGGACCTCCGCCGGGGCGTCCCGGTTGGCTCCCAGACCGCGCAGCCACGCATCGGTGAGGCACTCGGCGGGGCGGAAGTCCTCGGGCAGCGCGGCCCAGGCCCCCAGGTCGGCATCGGTCTCGGTCATCTGCCGATTCAACAGGTACGGAACCGGAAGGATCGAGGCGTCTGGCGCAGGCCGGGGACACGGATGGGGACGCGAAGCGCGGTGCGGACCGGCCGGCCTCCGGCTCCGGTCCCAGCCCCTTCTCGGAACTGGGACCTGCGACGTCGAGCAGGGCCATGTGTGTCAGCCGGCGTCAGCGGCCTCGTCGAAGAAGCGGACGATGCGCGGAAGGGCCTGCCTCACCGAGTCGCTGTGGTCGTAGTCGCCCACGTCCGTGAGCCGGTATCCGGCGCCGTTGTCGGTCAGTTGTTGTGCACAGTATGCGGAGTGGGAGTCGTCGACATCCTTGTCGCTGCGGGCATGGAAGAGGCTCACGGGTACGTTCGGATTCCAGTCACAGGTGGTGTCCAGGGCGTGCAGTCGCTGCTTGAGGACGCCGCTGGGCGTGCGGACCTTGTTCAGGAAGTCCTCGGTGAACAGATCTCTGGAAGCCGGTGGCAATGCTCCGGCGATCTGCTCGGTCGTGTGATCGCCGTCGAAGAGCCCCTCCACGATCCGGTCGTAAGGCGCGCGGAACACTTCGCTCGGCGAGCCGTAGAGGCCGTACGTCTTGTTCCAGGCAGTGGCGAAGTAGGCGAGGTAGAGACCGGACTTGTCGATCTTGTCGTCCGCGGCGTCCGCCTCGAACGCGGACAGGTGGAACGGTCCGGCGACCGGGGCGAGCGCTCCGAGGCGGAAGTAGCGGTCGGCGCCCCCGTCCTGGAGTGCCCGGCCGACCAGCATCGTCGCGGGCCCGCCCTGCGAGAACCCGCTGACCTGGACCGTACGTTCGAGCTCCCGGCCGTTTCGGTGCGCGAAGGCACGGGCCGCGCGGAGCGCGTCGACAGCGGCGGCGACGGTGGCCCGCGGATCACCATAAGGGTGGAAGCCCTCTCCGGCGCCGAGGCCCACATAGTCGGGGGCCGAGACCGCGCGTCCGGTCGACGCGAACAGGTATGCGGCGAGTCGGTCGTCGGCAGCAGGGTTCTCCGAGGCGACGTCCTTGCGGTAGGCGATGGTGCCGTGCAGCCAGGAGACGGCCGGCAGGCGTCGGGAGGTGGTCCTGGGCAGCACGAGGAGCTGGCTGGCCGCGGCGGGCTCGCCCGCACTGTTAGTGGTGCGGTAGACGACCTGGTACGCCGTCACTCCGTAACGGACCCGGGAGGAGTTGATCTTCCCCTGGAGCTCCAGGATCACTTGTTGTGCCGTCAGATCGGCGACCTGGCGAAAGGAGACGACGGATCCGGCCTTCTCCGGCCGGATGTGGGCGTCGCCGACCGGGGCCGGGGCTGTCAGGGCCGGCCGGGTCGGGGCTTCGGCTGCCGAGGCCGAGGCCGGCGCGGTCAGTGCCGCACCGCTGCCGAGGATGGCCGCACCGACGAGGAGCCGGGCGCGGAAGCGCTGTGAAGTCATGGGTCGATCTTCCCGATTGACGGAGACTCAGGAACATCAGGCCACCCACCGTCCCTGCGTGGGGCCAGCCCTACAGGGCTTCCCCAGGGGAGCGGCCGTGCTGCCGGTGAACGGTGGGAGCGGCAGGGCGGCATGGGGGGTGCCAAGTCGGCGAAGATGTCGGGTGTTTAGGGTCGAGCTCATGACGAGAACCACACCGCCGCGGCCACTGGACGTCGAAGCGCTCTTTCCGGAGCTCGCCGCGCACCGGGGCACCACCACCCGGCTGCACCCGAAGCCGGGGAATCCGGACGTGTCGGACAGTTCCGTGGGTGGGCCGATGCTGTGGCCGGCGGACGAGCCGTGGCCGGTGTGCACCGAGGCACACGGTCGCGGGCAGGGCCGCCGTCCCGCGGAGATACACCGGGAACGAGAGGTGCTGGCCCGCGCGTGGGCCCGCGACCCGCTCTCGGGCCCCACGGAGGAGGATCTGCGTCTCCTGGAGGAGAAGGTCGCCGTTCGCTCGGTGATGCACGGAGTTCCGGGCAGCGGCACACCGGACACCGGACACCGGACCGACCATGATGGAGATCTTCCGCGTGAACGGCGGGCGGATCGCGGAGCTGTGGGGGATCTCCGGCCTCCCCCGCCAGGGAAAGTAACGCCACTGGCCCGACCGACCGATCGCCCGCCGATTGCCGCCACTCTCACTCGATCAACGAAAGGTCATCCATGCGCAGGCTCGTGTACTACATCGCGTCCACCCTCGACGGTTTCATCGCCGGACCGGACGGTTCCGACCCCACCGGCCCGGACGGCTTCTGGCCGGTCCCCGAGGAGTATGTTCAGCACCTCGTCTCCGAGTACCCGGAGACCCTGCCGGGCCCGGCCCGTGCCGCGCTGTCCGTCACTGCCGACGGTACGCACTTCGACACCGTCCTCGAAGGACGGCGCTCCTACGAGATCGGCCTCCGGGCCGGGGTGACCGATGCCTACCCACACCTTCGGCACCTGGTGTTCTCCCGCACACTGGGCGAGAGCCCGGACCCGGCCGTGGAACTGGTTGCCGACGATCCGGTGGCGACCGTACGGGAGTTGAAGCAGCAGGACGGCAAGGACATCTGGCTGATCGGCGGTGCCGAGCTCGCCGGTGCGCTGTACTCCGAGATCGATGGACTGATCATCAAGCTGAGCCCGATGACCATCGGCACCGGGATACCGCTCTTCTCCGACAAGGCGGTGTTCGATCCGCGCGGCTGGGACCTCACCGACCACACCGTCCTGAAGTGTGGGGCGGCTTTCCTCACGTACGCCCGCAAGACCCCCGACGCGTCTCGGTCCAGCACTTCTTGACGGTCGGCGCGCATCCGCGCCGACCGAGCCGGTACGCCACTGTCTGACCCGCCGCTCCTCCCCCGGAGGCCAGCGCCGTGTGCGGCCCGGGACGCACACCGGCGAACAGGTCGTCCTCGGGGAGGGAGACTTCCACCTGGGAGCGTGCCAGGTGGAAGTCCTCGGTGGGCCACACCTCGCGTTCGATGTCGCGGTCGTGAAGCATGAATCCGGCGTTCGGGTCGATCTGCGTGGCGTGCGCCAGCAGGGCCCGGTCCCGCACCGGGAAGTACTCGGAGCAGGGCACCCGGGTGGTGAAGGCCGGTGTCCCGGTGTCGTCGTCGAACTCGGCGAGCACGGCTTCCATGCCACGAGCGGCCCGAGGAGGCACTCGCCGGGGTGCTGGCCTCCGAGACCTCGGCAAGCGCCGACGACTTCATGCCCAAGGCGGCGGCCGCGCTGCTCGCCGCGGCCCACCGCACGCTGTTCCAGCAGGTGCTGGAACCGACCTCGGCGGGCGACACAAACCAACGGATCGCGACCATCATGGCCCGCACCGCCGGGCAGGTCTTCGGTCTGCTGGAACCGTCCCTGGCCCACTACGCCGTATGCCGGGCCGGACCCGAGCGGTGACCTCGATCGCGCATCATGCGAAAGACAGCTGTCCACCACCCGGGCCCGGCAGCACCTGCCGACGGTGTCAGGCCCCGCAGAACGGCATGGTCCGTACGTAACCGCCGAGGTTCTCGTCGTCGGTCCCCAGGAGGGCATCGGCCGAGCCGGGGAGGCACTCCACGGCCTCGATCTTGTACTGCGGGAACGTGCCGAGCACCCTCGGGTGCGCCGCGAGCGTGACCCGTACCCGGCCGGCGGCCGACACGGTCACGCGGCCCGCGTCGCTGACCGCGGAGTCGAACGGGCCGTCGTCACCGGCGTCCGCGGCCGAACTCACAAGGATCCGGCCGGAGTCGGTCACCGAGATGTCGGAGATGTGCCGCACGCCCTCACCGGTCGGGTACGGCGCCAGGTAGGCCCGACGCGTCACGGCGGCGAACTGCGGCTGCCCCCACGGCGCGAACGACAACTGCGCCGCGTACAGCGTGGCGGGACGGTCCGCGCCGGCTCCCCGGTCCGCCCACAGGGCGGCGAGTTTCCCGTCCCGGGCGACGAGTGCGAAGCTCTCGAAGTCGTCGCCCTCGCCGATGCCGGGCAGCGGCGAGTAGTCGACGACCGTCGCCGTGGCGCCGCTGACCTTCAGGTGGTGGACGATGCCACGGCTGCTGAGCGCCAGATACTCCCCTGGCATCCCGGGAATGGCCTCGATGGCCTCCAGGTCGACGGGTTCCGGCCCGTCCCAGGTCATCGGGGAAACGCCGTCGGAGCCCTCCCAGTGGGTGATCCGGGACAGACGCCGCTGCCCGGACTGCTTGTTGTCGTGCACGGCCAGGGCGTGCACCCCGGCTCCGTCCGCGGCACGGCCCTCGTACGCGAGTCCGCTGAACCCGCTGCGGGCGTCACCGCCGACCTTCTGCCATTCGCCGGCAGCACCGGCCGGGGCCCCGCCGAGCACCGTCAGCAGCGCGGCCGCAGCGGTGATCCAAGCCATGCGCTGCACCATCGGGAGTTCCACTGGGAGTCGCTCGCCTTCTCTGTCCGACAGGCGCGAGGTCACGCGCCGGGCGCCAGGTTATTGATCATGGTGAGTGCGGCCCAGCGACGGCTACGCCATGTGCCGGAGCGCGAAGGCGGACTCGGCGGGCACACGCAGCTCCCCGCCCCGCCGGTCCGGGTGTCTCGGCCCGGGTACGGAAACGTCGTGGCCCGCAGGCAGACCGTGCGGGTATCGTCCGGTCCTCCGACCAGCCGCTTCGGCGGCCTCCGACACTCAGAGAGCGATTCCGATGACCAGCCGGCAAGCAACGACGACCCTGTGGCGCCCGACCGGCCCCGAGGAGCTGGATCTGGTCCGGGAACTGAACTGGCGCGCGTGGCCGCCTCGTCTTCCCGAGCAGCCCATCTTCTACCCGGTCCTCAACGAGGACTACGCGATCAGGATCGCGAGGGACTGGAACGTGAAGCACGACGGAGCCGGGTTCGTCACACGTTTCGAGGTCGAGTCGGAGTTCCTGCGCCGCTATCCCGTCCAACAGGCCGGCGGGCGATCCATTCTCGAACTGTGGGTTCCGGCCGAGGAGCTCGACGATTTCAACGCCCATATCGTCGGTGAGATCCAGGTGGTCCACGCATTCCGCCTCCGCTGAGCAGCACCGGCCCGAGTGCGGAGCTCCCGCACAATTTCGGCAAGTCCGTGACAGAGCATGGGTCATGCAAGGATCGCGGCGTGAACGACGTGAACGAGCTGCGCTTCCGCCCCGCCGACGAGACCGACCTCCCGACTCTTGTTCGCCTGCGCGACGACGCCGCCCGCTGGATGCTCGCCCAGGGCGTCACCGGCCAGTGGCAGCCCGGCGAGCTGGGCGAGGACCACTTCCGCCGGATCATGGCGAGTGGCGAGGTCTGGATCGCCGAGGCCCAGGGCCGCGTGGCCGGGGCCTGGGAACTGTGGTGGGCGGACGACGACGCCTGGGGTCCGCAGCCGCCGGTGGCCGGCTATGTGCACCGGCTGATGGTGGACCGCGACACCGCCCCGCCGGGGACGGGCCGGCTGCTGCTCCGGGCTGCGGAGCGCCGTGTGGCCGCGGCGGGGCGGGCGTTCGTCCGACTGGACTGCCTGGCCGGGAACGCGCGGCTGAACGCCTACTACGTGAACGACGGCTACCGGCCCGTCGGCCACAAGGCGGGCAAGCCTCAACCGGGCGGCACGCCCAAGGCGTTCACACTCCTCGAGAAGACCTTGCGGACCGGCGACGACGGCTGGGCAACCGCGCTTTCCCGCCCCGGTCAGCGGCGGAGTGCGTAGCGGGTCAGGCGGGAACGGGCGGTCCGCCTGCTGACGCCGAGCGCCTGGGCGACGGTGTCCCACTGGGGCCCGTCCAGGCCGTCGACGTTGCACACGGCATCCGCCGCCAGGCGCTGGGTCAGGCGCTCCAGGGTGGCGGCGGCCCGGAGTGCGGCCAGTGGTTCGTCTTCGGTCAGGACGGTGAGACGTGTTTCGAGCCGGTCGAGCAGGGCGGTGAGGTCTTCGGGTACGGAAACGGCTCGGTCCTGCGCATCGGTCATATGGGCGTCCCAGTCGCCCTCCGGACCGCTGGTGTCGAACAGGTACGGACGCCGCCGGTCGACAGCCTCCCAGTCCAGCGGGTACCGAGGGGTGCCACGCCAGCCGCACGAGCACGCACCGCGCATCTCGGTGGCGAGCGGCGCTCTGAGGGTGCCGTCGTAGATCCACCAGTCGGTGCTCCGGTGGACCGTCGGACCGCTCCCGGCGTCGAAGTACACCGGGCCGGGCTCGGTGCCGTCGGCCAGGAGGACACCGGGCCGGCCCTCGTGATCGGCGCCGAACTCCTCGAACTCCCACATGCCGAACTCCTCCCCCACCGGGACTCCGGTGAGTCTCGAAGGCCGGCCCGGACGACGCACCCGAGGCTCCGCCCCGTTCGCGGGCCCGGCCAACCCGGCCACAACCCTGCCCGCGCGGTGAGGCCCGGCGGGCGAATACCCGAACCGGTGAATATGCCATACGGAATTGACGCCAAACCACGTCGGCGGAACGAACCCGCGCAAGGACCTGGACCTGCTGCCCAGGGACATGGACGAATTCGACCGGGCCGTCGCCCTCAACATGCGCAGCACCTCCTGGGCGCCCGGCACGCGGTGCCCCACATGATCCGCGCCGGCGGCGGCTCCCATGCTCCCCGGAGCGGCTCGTTACAATCGCTGCCGGTCGTTGCCGTTGTGACCGGTCGTTGTCACTGAGGGATGCCGCTGGGGATGGGGACGGCTGTCGAGATAGACCTGCCGCTCGGCGAGAACGCCGGTGCCGGTGCCGGTCTCGGTGCCGATTCCGATGCCCATGCCGCCCGGCTCGCTGCCGAGCTCACCGAACTGGGGAACGAACGCTTCCTGCGGGCGGCACTGCCCGGCACGGCACGATTCCACCACCGCAGCACCGACCGGCTCATCGGTTGGCCGCCCACCTCTGAGGAGGCCGGCGAGCCCGCCTCCAGCCTCCTGTTGCGCGCCATCCACCTGTGCTTCACGGGCCCACCTGCCACCCGCGACGGTGAGTGGATCCGCCCCCGGCTCGGTCATGCCGTGGTGGAACTGACCTCGGACCACACAGTGTGATCCGGTGTGCGGTCCGGTCCGGTCAGCGGTCCTGCGAAAGCTCCAGGAGTTCGGCGAAGGTGCCTCCGGCGTGGACCAGGTCCTCGTACCGGCCCTGCTCGGTGATGCGGCCGTGCTCCATCACCACGATGTGATCGGCGATCCTGGTGTTCTCCAGCCGGTGGGTGACCACAACCGTGATGCGGTCGCCTGCGATGGCCTTGATCCGCTCGAAGATGCCGTGCTCGCCGCGCGGGTCCATCTGTGAGGTGGGCTCGTCAAGGATCAGCAGCGACGGCCGGCGGTACAGCGCGCGGGAACAGGCCAGCCGCTGCCACTGTCCGCCGGACAGCTCCGCCCCGCCGAAGAGCTCGCGGGCGAGGAGGGTGTCCAGGCGGTCCGGCAGCTCCTCGACCGCCTCGCGCATCCCGACCGCGTCGACGGCCTCCCACACGGGTCCGTCGTCGACGGTACGGGGCTGGCCGAGGGTGACGTTCTCCCGCACACGCAGCGGCCACTGGGCAAAGATCTGCGGGACCAGTCCCGTGTGTCGCCAGACAGTGGCCGGGTCGACCTCGGCGAGATCCGCTCCGTTCCAGGTCACCTTGCCCTTGTCGGGCAGGTTGATGCCAGTGAGCAGCCGGGTCAGGGTCGATTTTCCGGAGCCGTTCGTTCCGACGATCGCGAGGATCTGACCGCGCCTCAGTGTCAGGGAGACGCCCGCGACGGCCGGTGTCTTCTTTCCCGGGTACTGATAGACGACTTCGTCGAGCCGGATCTCGTCGACCGGACCGGTGACGGCGCGCTTCCCTCGCTTGGGCGCCCGTTCGGCCGCGGCGTCGAGAAAGGCCTGCATGTCGCCGAGGTAGAGGCTGGTGTGGAAGACCGCGGCTCCATTGACGACGACCTGCGACAGGGAGGTCAGCATGGTCTGCACGGCAAGGACCGCGGTCGCGGCGATCGCGATCCCGATCCGGCCGGTCACGGCGAGCCAGGCCAGGACTGCCCAGGTGAGGACGAGGAAGACGCCGCCGGCCAGTGAGGAGAGCAGTGCGATGCGCAGGGTGCGCGGGGCGGCGGCCAGGGTCCGCCGGTCGCACCGCTCGGACAGTGACCGGTACCAGAACAGCAGGTAGTCGGTCATTCCGTTGGCGCGGACCTCGTCACCGTACTTGGGCGTGGTGGACCACCACCGCATCATGCCCCGTACGTTGCGGTCGGAGACGTTGGCGTAGTGGATCTCGTAGTCCACGCGCGCGGCCAGGACGGCTCCGATCCCGGCGGGCAGGACAGCGAGCAACAGCAACGGCAGCATCGCCGGGTTCAGTACCGACAGGACGCCGCCGGCGGTGATCATGCGGATCAGAGCGGACATGAGTCTCTGGGCATCGGTGACCATCACCTGGGTGCGCAGCACGCCCATCTCCGCGGCCTCCTGGCGGTCCGCGAAGCCGGGTTCCGAGTAGGCCGCGGCCTCGACCCGGCAGACCGCCTCGACCAGCGCGGTGTCCGTCTCGGTGGTCAGCCTCGGGGTGATCCGCCGCTCGGCGTACGTGGCCGTCGCGCCCGCCGCCCGTGCGAGGGCGGCCGCGACGGCCACGAGGAGGAGCGCCGGCAGGGCGTCGCGCAGCCGTTCGGCCACGGCGTCGGTCCCGAGGATGGGCTTCATCGCCCGCGCCGTCGCCGTCAGGAGGACGGCTGCGGACAGGCCCGTCAGCGCTTGGCACCCGATCAGCAGCCGCACCGCCCGGCGGTCGGTCTGCCACGACAGCCGGGCGATCCGGTGCAGGACCTTCGGGATCTGCCCGCACATCTTCCGGAAGGAGACCTCGGCGAGCGGGTTGACCGCGTACTGCCCGCTGTAGCTGAACTCCGCCGGAGGCGGTGGTGACGGTACCGCCGTGAGCTGCTGTTTCTCTGTGTCGGTCGAGGTCAACTGGGCTCCCTGGAAGGTCGTTCGGGCCTGTCATGGAGCTCAACGACCGAGCAGACCTTTCGAACACATGTTTTTGAGACGCGATGGAATCCGCATGACAGAGCGAGAAACGGAGCATGCGGGATGCACCGACCGTTGCCGTGCACGGAGGCCACTCGGAGCGATCTTGGCCGAAACGCCGCCGACTCCCTCACCCTTGCCTCGGGCGACCAACACGGTCAGCCGTGCCCGGTCCCGGCCGGGCGCCGTCGCGGTGACTTCGTTGTCACCGTTGCGCGGTCCGTCAGCAAGGCCGGCACGGCTCGTGGTGCGGCTCTCCAGGGCGATGCGTAATCGGCACAGGCCGGTAGCGAGTCCTTCACTCGGTCCTGGTAAGTCTGGGCAATTGTGAACAGACGACGGCAAAAGAAACTGTCAAAGCGTCTCGTAAGGGGCGGCCACATTCGGCGACAGCACTCAGATCAACGCTCTGCTGAGAGCCGGGGCCTGCCCGGAGGCTGGACGGGCGCTCCGTCGTCGTCACCGGCGCGGGCCGGGGGCTCGGCCGGGCCTACGCCCTCGACCTGGCCGGGCGCGGTGCCCGGGTCGTCGTGAACGACCTCGGGACGGCGACGGACGGCTCCGGGAGCCGGGACGCGGGCCCGGCGGCCCAGGTGGTCGAGGAGATCCGGGCGGCGGGCGGGACGGCGGTGGCCAGTACCGCGGACGCGAGCAGCGTCGAGGGGACGCGGTCCCTGATCGACCTGGCTTGTGCCGAGTTCGGTTCGGTCGACGGGGTCGTGGCGAACGCCGGGATCTACCGGCCGGGGCTGGACTTCACCGAGATCGACGAGGGCCTGCTGGAGCGGATGACGGCCATCCACGCCTTCGGCGCCTGGCGGCTGGTGCGCGCGGCCTGGCCCCGCTTCACGGGGTGCGGACGGGGCCGGGTCGTCCTGGTCACCTCGGCGGCCGGCCTGTACGGGATGGCGGGGAACGCCGCGTACTCCCTGCTCAAGGCTGGGATCGTGGGGCTGACGCGGACGCTGGCCGCCGAGGGGGCCCCGCACGGTATCCGGGTCAACGCCGTGGCTCCGGTGGCGTGGTCACGGATGTCGACGGCGACCGAGGGCGTGCCACCCGAGGTGCTGGAGCGGATGCGGGAGGAGGCGCCGCCCGAGGCGGTCGCGCCGGTGGTGGCCGCGCTGCTCGCCGACGATGTGCCGGTCACGGGCGAGGTGCTGAGCGCGGGGCGCGGCCGCGTGGGCCGGGTGCTGACGGGTGAGACCCCCGGGCATTCGCTCGGCGGACGGCGGGCCGCTGCTCGGGCAGGACCTCACCGAGCGGATCAGCGAACTCCTCTCCGTGGAGGGGATGGTGTACCCGGCCTCGGCGCACGAGACGCCCTGAGCGGCTCACCGGGTCGGGGCGGGCGGCGGGGATGGTATCCCGCCGCCCGCAGAATTTTGCACCACACGCAAACTTGCATAGCATGCACTTCATGAGTGCCGCCGACATGCCCCTCGGGCTGCGTGAACGCAAGAAGCGCGCGACGCGTGACGCCCTGGCGGACGCGGCTCTGCGCCTGGCCGCGGACCGCGGTATCGATAACGTGACCGTGGAAGCGGTCACCGACGCGGTCGGCGTATCCGTGCGCACCTTCTTCAACTACTTTCCGTGCCTTGAGGACGCGATCACCCGTCCCGCCCAGGACAACGCCGAGCGGACCCGTCGGGCGGTGCTCAACGCGCCGGACGAACTCACGGCGCTCATCGCCCTGCGCGAGGCGATCGGCCAGGAGCTGGCCCACATCGAGGAGGACCACGAACGCTGGGAGCTCCAGATGGCGGTGCTCAGGACGAGTCCCTCGCTGCTGTCCGGCTTCCTGGCCGCCCGGGGCGCGGACGAGCGCGCGCTGATCGCTGCCGTGGCCGAGCGCCTCGGCCAGGATCCCGAGTCCGATCTCCACCCCAGGCTGCTCGCGTACGTGGCGACCGCCGCCGTGCGCGCCGCCGTCGAGCTCTGGGTGGCCTCCGGCCGTACCCGTACGTTCCAGAGCATCTACCACGAGGCATTCGCCTCGCTGGCCGCCGGTCTGAACGACTGAAGCCCATCCCGGGCCTCCAACGGGGGCTTGCGCCCCATCACCCGAATCACCCCGCCCATCCGATCAACCGAAAATCCAGAGAATGAGGAACGCCAGCCGATGAGCGCTGCCGTCACACCCGAAACCGGTACCGCCGGTGCGCCCGAGGGGGCCGCGCCAGCCATGACGCGTCGTCACATACTCCAGGCCATGTCGGGCCTGATGGCCGGCATGTTCGTGGCCATCCTGGCGTCCACCGTGGTCTCCAACGCACTTCCCAGGATCATCGCCGATCTGCACGGCAGCCAGTCCTCGTACACCTGGGTGGTCACCGCCGAGCTGCTGGCGATGACGGCGACCGTCCCGATCTGGGGCAAGCTGTCCGACCTCTACGACAAGAAGCTGCTCATCCAGCTGTCCCTCTCGATGTTCATCGTCGGCTCGCTCGTCGCCGGCTTCTCGCACAGCGTCGGCCTGCTCATCGTGAGCCGTGTGGTGCAGGGCATCGGCGCGGGCGGTCTCACGGCTCTCGCCCAGGTCGTGATGGCGGCGATCATTCCGCCGCGTGAACTCGGCCGTTACTCCGGCATCTTCGGCGCCGTGTTCGCCGTCGGCACCGTCGCGGGACCGCTCATCGGCGGTGTGCTCGTGGACACCTCCTGGCTGGGGTGGCGCTGGTGCTTCTTCATCGGTGTGCCGTTCGCGCTGCTCGCGATCGTGCTGCTCCAGCTGACCCTGAAGCTGCCCACGGTCCGCAGGGAGGTGAAGATCGACTACCTCGGCGCCCTTCTCATCATGAGCGGGGTCAGCGCACTGCTGCTGTGGGTGACCCTCGCGGGCAACCGGTTCGACTGGGCGTCGTGGCAGACCGCCGCCCTGGTCACCGCCGGTGTGGTCCTGCTGGCCGTCGCGGTACTGGTCGAGTCCAGGGTCCAGGAACCGATCATCCCACTGGACATCTTCCGCAACCGCACCGTGACGCTGACGACCGTGGCGAGCCTCCTGGTCGGCGTGGCCATGTTCGGCGGCACGGTGTTCCTCTCCCAGTACTTCCAGATCTCGCTCGGCAAGACGCCGACCGTCGCGGGCCTGATGAGCCTGCCGATGATCCTCGGTCTGATGATCTCCACGACCGTCGCCGGACAGATCATCTCCGCCCGGGGCAAGTGGAAGGGCTTCCTGATCGCGGGCGGCATCATCATGACCGCGGGCATGGGCCTGCTGTCCACGATCAGCGCGGACTCCTCGTTCGGGCTGCTCAGCGTCTACATGGTGGTGCTCGGCGTGGGCGTCGGCATGCTGATGCAGAACCTGGTGCTGGCGGCTCAGAACGACGTACCCGCGTCGGAGCTCGGCGCGGCAACCTCGGTGCTGTCGTTCTTCCGCAGCCTCGGCGGGGCGATCGGCACGAGCGCGCTCGGCGCCGTGCTCAGCCACCGGGTGGCGAGCGAGATGGCGAAGGGCTTCGGCGGGGCGGCTGACAATGGAGGCGCCGGCCACGGCGTCCCCGACCTGTCCACTCTTCCCGAACCGGCCCGGCAGGTGGTCGAGCACGCGTACGGGGTCGCGACCGCGGATGTCTTCCTGATCGGAGCCCCCTTCGCGCTGCTCGCCCTGGTCGCGGTGCTGTTCATCAAGGAGAAGCCGCTCAAGACGCAGAGCGGCATGGAACGGCTCGCCCAGGAGAACGCCGCCGCGGCGAAGACTCCGGCCACCCCGGCGCACTGACCCAGGGGGTACGTAGAGACTGACCCAGGGGGTACGTAGAGAAGGACGCAGGCCGCCGTGACCGGCCGGACTCCGCGGACGCGCAAGATGCGGCGTACGCGTGAGGACGTGCCGCGCACGGCGGCCGAACTCTTTCTCCGGTGTCAGCCGGCGGGAGTAGTCGGCCAGGCGCCCGGCTGCGCCCCGCGCTTGGGTTTCCTCCCGGCGGAACGGTTACTGATGAGCGCCTGCCGGATCTGCGCGGCGGTCGCTCGCGCATGCTCGGAGGTGGAGATCGCGTCGGCGGTGGCAGGCACGAAGCGGTGGGCCGGCTGTCGGCAGTACGGGCAGGGCGCCCCGTCGGCGAGGAGGTAGCCGTCCTCGCACGCCCGGTTCGAGCAGGCTCCGGGGCTCACCAGGGCCTCGGCGATCTCTTGGGGCGCCCAGCGACGGCGGTTCTCCTCGTCGCGTTCGTGGATCGCGTGGGACCAGCGGTTGCTCCAGCGCCTTTCGATACGGTCGAGGAGCTGGGCGGCCGTCCGGTGCGTGAGCTCCTCGAACAGGATGTCGGGCAGGGTACGGGGTACCCGGTGTCCGAGGGCCTGGAGCAGTGGCTGGGGAAAGCCCTGCATGATGAAGCGCATCGGGTCGTTGCCCGGACTCTGCTTCCACTGCTGGCAGTGG
Organism: Streptomyces atratus; assembly: GCF_900119365.1. Taxonomy (GTDB): domain Bacteria; phylum Actinomycetota; class Actinomycetes; order Streptomycetales; family Streptomycetaceae; genus Streptomyces; species Streptomyces atratus_B. The sequence continues at coordinate 268,875 of NZ_FPJO01000004.1, read as the reverse complement.
CAGACACCTCCGTCGGGCAGTGGGTTGTGGCAGCGGGTGCACAGTCCCCGGCAGTCCACACAGATCCCGTCGTTGAGCCCGTCCAGGTGGGGTGCCGGCGCCCTGCCGCATTCACGGCAGCAGGCCGCGCACAGGCCGCAGAGCCGCTCGTTGCCCTGCTGGGTCGTCCAGTTCCGCTGCTGGCAGCGACAGCACAGACTGGTGTTGCAGTAGTCGCTGTGCTCGCCGTTGTGCCGGCCGAGGGGAGCGAAGGACACGGTGCTTCCTCTTTTCGGGCTGGAGCGTACCGACGAAGCGGGTGCGGGGCTGCGGCTCCTCCCCCGCGCGGTGAAACTCCGTACAGCCTAGTGAATCGGCGCCGGACCGGACGGCACGATGAAACGGCACCGGCAGAAGCCCGCGGTCTCCCGCCCTCAGCCGCTCTCCCCGATGAACCGGCGCAGTTCACGGGCGAGTGCCTCCGGGTTGTCCATGGGGGACCAGCGTCCCGGCCCCGGGGATCTCGACGTATCGCCCCCGCGGCAGCAGTTCGGCGAGGCGTCGGCCGGTCTCGGGCGGCATCCTCCGGTCCTCCGCGCCCAGGCCACCAGCGCGGGCGGGTCGAAGTGCCGCAGCCGTTCGGCGGCCCGCAGACAGGTGTCCTTCTGCGTGGAGCGCAGGAAACGGGCGAGGTCCCGGCGGATCGCCCGGTCGGTCAGCAGCGGCCGGGACCAGCGGCGCACCCGCTCGTACGGGATCCCGTGCGCCGTCATGCCGCCCAGCGAGCTGCCCATCGCCGCCAGGAAAGCCCTTCGCCGGGGCCTCCCTCGTCCGCGCATACCTCCATGGGAGAGGATGCACGCTGCTCGCACCAGTCAGACCCTGCGGAGGCACACAGTGGGAAAGCCGGACCCGGTCGATCTGATCCACCTGGTGGACGCGGACGGCAATCGGTGCGTCGTTCGTGTCACCGGGCGCTTTCGGCCCGGCGTCCTGACCGGGCACGACACCCTGCGCGCCGATGTCCTGGTGTCCACCGATTTCCTCGACGCACGCCTTGAGCTCCACCTCTTCCAGCGCGATCTCTCCTTCTGGGAACGTGAACTGGAGGGCCTCGCCCCTGGGGGTACGGCGGGGCTCGGTGGCGGCCGAGGACTGGAGCTCGGCATTCGGCTCGACGAGGACCGGTCCGTGAGCGTGACGATCCACGACCCCGACCGGCTCACCACGCTCTTCGCCGTCCAGCCGCAGGACGACTGGGTCCAGGACCACCGACTCCGGCTCGGCCGAATCCGGCAGGTCTGGCCGAGCGAGGTCGTCGAGACCTCTCCGACGGTCTACGAGTGGAGCCCGGACCGCAGGAGCTGAGCGCCTGCGGCAGGCCATGACGGGGACCAGCACCCCCAGAGCAATGTCCGATTTCCGCCAGCCCGGGAACGGGCATCCGCGGATGCTTGAGCCGTGACCACGACATATGAGGTGCGGGCCATCGACCCGGCCGTGCTGAGACAACTGCGGGAACAGGACGACGCCGGTCGCACCCGGACACCCGTCACCGATCCGGAGGGCGGTGCCCCGCTGCGCTGCTGTCTGCGGCACAGCGAGGCAGGTGAGCGGATTGTCCTCGTCTCGTACGCGCCGTTGCGCCGCTGGGCGGTGGAGACAGGTGCCGAGCCGGGCCCGTACGACGAGTGCGGCCCGGTGTTCGTTCACGCCGAGGAGTGCGGCGGGCCGGCTTCCGGCCCCGGCTATCCGGTCGAACTGCACGGTGCTCGCCGGGTGCTGCGCGCCTACAGCGCCCAGGGGCACATCCTCGGTGGGCGACTGATCGAGATCCCCAGAGAACGGGCCACCGAGGTGGACCACGCACTGCGCGAGGTCTTCACCGATCCGGCAGTGGCCCTGGTGCACGTCCGCGCAGTGGAATTCGGCTGTTTCCTGGTCGAGATCCGCCGGCGGTAGGCGAGGCGCAGAGCCGGGGAGAGAGCTGTGTCCTGGCTACGAACACCACCCGGACAGGGTGCGTGTCATGACCGTTCCGCATGCCACCCCGCACGCAGATCCGCCGGCGGGCGGGGTGGCAAGAGCGTGTCGACTCTGAACGGGCATACGGAGCCGGTGACGGCCGTGGCAACCGCATCGCTCTCCGCCCGCACCGCCGACAGCGCGGGCAGACGGTTCCGGCGCCGCTGGGGGGTGGGAGCACTCGGGCCTGCGACAGCCACATCCATCCATGCTGCACAGGTACTCCGCGTCCCAGCGGCACGCCCAGACTGCCGCACGACATGCCCCCTCGACGGGCGTTGAATCGCAGGTCGGTACACGTATCTGTGCGGTCGGCCCCTGTCACCCGCCCGGCGTCGGCATACGTACCGGAGGCCGGACGGGCATACGTACGGACGTGTCGACGTCCTGTGTTCCGAATCGGGGAGTCACTCGCCGCGGCGAGGCTGCGGCGAACCCGCGGCCCAGGCTGTCAGCACCGCTGAGATCTCCGTACGCGAATCGATGTCGAGCTTGGTGAGGATGCGCTCGACGTGAGTGTCCGCGGTCAGCTTGGAGATCACGAGGTGCTCGGCGACCTCCCGGTTGGACAGTCCTTGCGCGACCAGAGTGGCGACCTCCCGTTCCCGCGGGGTGAGCGCCTCGGTTGCCATGGGCTCCTGCCGGCTGCGGGGCAGGCGCGGCGCCGCCGGCGGTCTGTCGGTGTCCGCCCGCACGGCCTCCAGGATCTCGGTCCCCGACAACCGTGCGCCCACACCGTGCCAGCGTTCGCACTCCGTGTCTCCCAGTGCCTCCCGCACGGCGCCGCGGGTCGCCTCCTGCTGCTCCAGCACGGACGTCAGCATGGCCACCGGGTCGCCGCTCAGCCGCCGCGCGCCTTCCGCGTACCCCAGCAACCACGCCGCCCTTGCGTGGCGTTCCTGCTGTGCGGCATGCCAGGCCAGGCCCAGGCAGCGGAGCGCCGCGACCAGTACGTCACCGATCTCGCTCATGGCGTCCAGGGCCTGCCGCAGCGCGTCGGCACCCTCCTCATGGCGTCCCGCGAGCCAGAGAATGAGGCCCTGCGCCATGAGTGTGGATCCGTAGAACTGACGGTCACCCGTGCCGTTCAGATGAGCCAGCCCCAACTCGCACAGTTCCAGCGCCCCGTCGGTGTCCCCGAGCACCGCCCGCAGCAGCGCGCCTTCGTAGTGGACCGTGCTGATGCCCAGCAGGTCACCCACCGCGACGATCCGGCGACGCCCCTGCTCCAGCTCGGCCAGTCCCTCGTCGATCTCGCCGCACAGCGCCCGCATCGCCCCGATGTACGGTTCAACGGAGGCCGCGCTGCTGTCCTCGTCGAGGCGCTCGGCACCGTATTCACGGATCGTGTCCAGGAGCCGGTAGCGCGCCCCGTCCTCGCCGACGCGCTGCACGACCGACTTGTCCACCAGGCCGAACAGCGCCTCCAGGACCGCGTCGGACGGAAGCCCGTCGCCCCCGCCCACCCGTTCCGCGGCCGACAGCTCGAAGGGCCCGGCGAAGACGGACAGGCGCGCCCACAGCAGCCGCTCCGCCGGGGTGCAGAGCTCATAGGACCAGCCGATGGTCGTACGCAGTGTCTGATGCCGGGCGCAGGCGGCACGCTGTCCGCCGGTGAACACCTCGAACCGGCGGTCCAGCCGGGCCACCAACTCCCCCAGCGGTGCGACCCGCAGACGCACGGCGGCCAGTTCGAGCGCGAGCGGAATCCTGTCGAGCCGTTCCACCAGCGCCAGCGTCTGCGTCCGGTTGGACTCGGTGACGGTCCGGCCCGGCAGTACGCGGGCGGCTCTCTGTGTGAACAGCTCCAGGGCGTCGTCCACTCCGAGCGGGGCGATCGGTATCGTCTGCTCGTCGGTCACATCGAGCGGCTGCCGGCTGGTGGCCAGGACGCACACCCCGGCGGCCTCGCGCAGGAGGACGTCGCAGAGTACGGCGCATGCGTCGACCATGTGCTCGCAGGTGTCGAGCACGATGAGCAGCTGCTGCCCCTGGAGGTGGGCGACGACCGCGTCCAGGGGTTCCATCCCGGAGTGTTCCGGGACCCCCAGTACAGTGGCCAGGGTCGCGGGGACCAATTCGGGGTCGGACAGGGCCGACAGCTCGGCCAGCCACACCCCGTCCGGAAACCGTTCCCGCAGACCCTCCGCCGCGCGCAGCGCGGCGCGGCTCTTGCCGACGCCGCCAGGGCCCACCAGGGTGACGAGCCGTGCCTCGCGGAAGGCCGCCTGAATCAGTGAGATCTCCTCGGCGCGTCCGACGAAACTGGTCCGCTCGGCAGGGGGTTGCCCACTGCGCCGCTGCCCGAAGCCGAATCCCATGGGCCCCCGTGATGCTCAAGTACCTCGCCTCTTCGCGAGATGTCAGCCGAGATTTCAGCACAGTGTAGATGTGTGACTCCGGAGTGTGGCCGAGGTATAGGGAGTTATGTGGGCGTTGTGAGCGTTTGGAAAGGGAGAGGTGTACAGGGGGTCGGTGGGTGGTGGAAGTGCGCCGGTAAGACCAAGACCGTGCCGGTCGCCGTCGCCGAGGACGAGGCGTACGACTTCACCGTCACCGGCCCGAATGGCCTCGCGAAGACGTTCCGGGGCGTCGTCCTCGACTGCAGGACGGCCGCTCCTGGTCCAAGCCGTCACAGGCTCTGGCCGGAGGCACCCCCCCTCAGACGGCGACCTTGCCGAGACCGGCAGCTCCGACGCCACCCCGGCCGAGCGGCCCTGACCGACGGCGGGCCGGTCTCGTCGGCCACGGCCCCGGAGCGCCCTGTTGCTCCGGGGCCGTGTGCCTTGCGCCGGCCGGGATCAGTTGCACGGCAGTCGGTGTCATGGGCCGGACACGGTGAAGAGCGCGCCGTCCGGGTCACGGATGATGTAGGCGTCCTTCGAAGGGCCGTCGCGTGCGGGAACCATTGACGATTCACCCCCGGCGTCGACGGCGACGGCCGCGGCCCGTGCGCTGTCCTCGACGCGGAAGTCGACGATCCAACGAGGCCGGATTCTGGGGTCCGCGGCGGTTTCGATGCCTCCGCCGCGCAGGGTGGCGACGGTGCGCTCTTCGAGCTTCACGCGCACATGGTCCTGCGCGTAGTCGACCGTACAGCCGCCGGGTGGCTCGGCCCAGCCGAAGACCTCCGCGTAGAAGATGGCGGCCTCGAAGGCATGGCGGGTCTGGAGGTCCAGCCGCGCGGGGGCGCTGCCCTGCCCCACCGACCAGGCCAGGGTCGTGCCCTCCCAGAAGCCGAAGACGGCCCCGTCACGGTCGGCGGCGATCGCCGCACGGCCCACGCCCAGTTTCACGGGCCCGACGGCGAGCGTGGCACCGCGCTCCCTGATCCGGTCCGCGGTCTCGTCGATGTCGTCCACCGCGAAGTACGGGGTCCAGACCGCAGGAGCGCTGGTGGCAGGAGAACAGCAGCCCATCCCGGCGACGGGCCGGCCGTGCGCAATGGCCACGCAGAAGTTGCTGCCGAGGGTGGTACTGGCGACGAACTCCCAGCCCATGACGTCGGCGTAGAAGCTCTGGGCGGCACGCAGATCGCCTGCCAGCAGACTGACCCAGCAGGGAGCTCCGTTTACGGGCCTGATCCTTTCGAGGGCCGGCATTCGATGCTCCTTCGGGTTTTCCGCCGCCGATGGCTCACGGGCTCGGCTTCGACCTGCGCGAACAGTTCCATGTCGCGACGGTCCGCCGTGAGTTCCGCGATCCCCCGGTTCTCAGGTCGAGCATCGCCTCCGGTTCTTCGGGGCCGGCCCGCTCCGTGAGGAGCAGCACATCGAGGTCGGAACGGACCAGGCCCAAGGACTCGCCCCTGTCTCCGTGACCGAGCGTCGCACGGTGTCCGCCGGTCGGTGACGGACATGTACGGCGATCGGCAGGGTCGAGTTCGTGATCCAACGGTGTACCCCTGGCCGCTCCCCCGCATCTCAGCGCCCGGGCCCTCGCGCCCGATCCCGCGCCACGGCCGGCCGAAGCGCTCCTCACCAGCGACAAAAGGGCTTGAGGACGCCCGGAATCGGCGGCGTTGCGATCAGGTCGTGGCGGGCCGTTGCGATCAGGTCGTGGCAGTGTGCGGCCGGTGTTCGGGCAGCCAGCCCTCGGCGTAGGTCACGGCGACGAGAACCTCGGCGGCGACTTCTTCAGCCCCGCGGCGGGAGGCGACGACTGGCTGGACACCCTGGCCGTCGTGCCGAAGGAGCAGTTGGCCGCGGATGGTCTCTGCGCGGCGGGTGCCGTCATCCACCCGGCTCGGTGCGGCGAGGAGGTGCACTGAGCCGGCCAAGGGCAGTCGACTGCTGAACAGCCGACTGCCCTTGGGCGTCGCGGGCCGGTGCCACCGTCGGCGGGGCCGTGGCGTGGGCCCCGATGCCCCAGGTCATGTGCCGGCCAGCAGCGCCTCCAGCGCGGCCGCCGTCTCCGGATGGCGACCGGTCAGTGCCACGCCTGCCAGGCCGGAATCCGCCGTCTCCCACGCCCCCTCGCAGCCCAGCAGACTCGCCACCGCATCGCACGTCGCGGGGTGTGCGGCGAGCAACGTCAAACCGCGGCCGCCTTCCGCGCGGCGTGCCGAATGCACCGCCTCCGGCTCCGGCTGTGCCCGCCACGGTGGCACCCACGCGTCCAGCGCCGCGAGCCGGCCGGGAAAGGTCCGCCCGGCCTCACGGATCAGCAGGGGGGCCAGCTCCGAGCCACCCGATCGCAGACTGGTTATCAGGGTCGGCAGCCACGGCAGGAGCACCGGGTCCGGCAGCCGTCCGAACGCGTTCGACACCGCCTCCACCACGAAGTCGGTGAGGCCCGGGACAGGATCCAGCGCTTGTACGAAGCCGCTGAGGTAGCGCGGATACGCGGGCACCACCAAGGGGTTGCCCAGCAGCTCGTCGCACCTCGCGCGGAGGTCCGCACGGGACAGATGCCCGAGCTGCACCTGGGCCGCCCAGAGCAGAGCCGTCTTCGACGGCTCCTCCGGATGCGACTGCCCCACCGCCAGTGCCAGTTGGGTCCGGTCGCATCCCAGCGACAGCGCGAGGCTCTCCATGCTGAACAGGAAGCCCAGCATGGCCGCCACTTGACGGACGGTGGCGTCCTCGTCGGTGAACGCCGTCGGCAGCAGGGTGCAGTAGTGGGCATACCCGGCCTTGACGAAGGACTCGATCCAGGGCGGCAGCACCGGCTCGCTGGTGCGGTAGTACGCCAGCAGCCTCCGTACGCGGCGCAGTACCTCCGGTGCGCCGTCGACGCTGCGTTCGGCCGACAGCACCTCCAGTGCGTGGGTGCCCAGTTCGTCGGCGAGGCGACGGCTGCGCAGGTACAACGTCGCGTCCTCGACGGTCTCCAGGACGGTTGCCGCGGTGGCGCGCCGGTCGTACGCCGTACGGCGCAGGCGCTGCTCCAGCACCTGCTCGATACTGACGCCCTCGTAGCCGAGCTCGATGAGCGCACGCTGGTGGGTGCCGAGCGCGAGGTCCCACGACTCCTGGATCGGCCGCTCCCCCAGCTTCCGCTCGCCCATGATCGGGCGTGCGGCGCCTTGTGGCATCAGGTGGCGCAGCATCCACAACACGTCGGAACAGCGTTGCAGTTCCGGCTGGGAGGCGATGTCCAGCAGGGCTCGCTTGACGCCGCTCTGCTGGAGCTTCAGACCGAGCGGCGCCAGGCGGTCGTGCACGTCGCGGGCCAGGGGCGGCAGCGCGTCGTAGCCGACCTGGCCGACCCGGTCGCCGCCCATCATGATCTCCACGAGGCGCCGCACATCGCGCCGGCCGGGCACGGTGTCCTTCTCGATGCAGGTGACGGCGGCGTCCTGGAAGTCGTACGGCGTGGGCCTGGCCCGGTCGCGCATTCCGGCCAGCAGGATCGACGTCTCGAACACCGCGATGGCATCGGCGGTGGAGGAGAGGTAGCCGTTGCGGCGCGCGGCGCGCACGATCTCCACCGACCAGCCGAGCAGTTCTGCCTCGTCCAGCCGGTCCAGGGCGGGCGGTTGCCGCAGGAAGCCGGTCAGCTTGTCCGAGGGTGGGAGATCCGGTACGGGATCCACCGCGGCCACGGCCTTCTTGGCCCTCGACTTCTTCGCACCCGCCTGTCCCGCCAGGCGGTACGGCTCCACTCGTGTGCGTCTGACGTTCTTCGCCCACACGGTCGCGGCGATCGACACCGAGCCTGCGGCAAGGCCGAACTGCGCCTCGATCGCCGCATGGCTGGACGGAATCAGACCGTGCTGCCAGGTGGTGGCGGTGGGCGGGCTGATCTCGAAGGTATCGGTGCCGTGGACGCCGAACTCGGCGACACGGCTGGCCGCGTGGAACGCGCCGCAGACGTAGAGGCAGTCCGCGGGATCGGCACCGGTGGCGGCCAGGTGTTCGCGCATCCTGGTCCACATGTAGCGTTCGCGGTCCTCGTCCACGCGGACCCGCTGGGGGTCGCCGGGTGCCAGTCGTCGGAAGAGGCTTCCGATCAGGAGCATCACCTGGCGGTAGGTGTCGTGGTCGCTGTCGCCGAGTGGCAGCTCGACGTACTGGTGCCACCATTCCGACCAGTGCCGCACCTTGCCGTGGCGCAGCAGATGCTCCTCCAGCTCGGCGAAGCGCGGTCGCAGGTCGCCGATCTCCACGCCGACCGCGTCGCCATGCAGTGCGGCCTCGTCCTCGACGGGCGGAGCGTCCTGGTCGGCCGGCTCGGCGGTCACCGTTCCTCGCGTGTCCCACTGGAAGACGTGGTCCGAGGAGCGGTCGACGAGGACCAGCTCGACGCCCGGCGTGTCCAGTGCGTAGGCGATCGCCTGGTATTCGGCGGAGGCCTCGGTGATCGGTGCGACCACCGAGAGCGGGGACCACTCGGCCGGGAAGCCGTCGATGTCGGTCGCGAACGACTGGACCGCCACCGGGAGCTTGCAGTTGCGCAGCTCGGTCAGCAGCGGTGCCATGTCCTCGCACAGCTCCAGGTACACGACCTTGGGCTGTTTCTCCCGCAGGCGGCGGGCCATGGCGATCGCGGAGGCGGGCGAGTGATGGCAGACGGGGAAGATCTCGAGCGGCTCACGGACCGCGTGGTCCACGTCGTCGACGATGCCGAGGAGGATGCCCTCCAGGGCGTCGGGCCCGTCGGCGAACGTCGCGGCGGCCTCCTGGAGCTGGGCGCGCAGCCCCTCGAAGGTTCCCTCGTGGGCGCCGCTCATGACAGGGTGGCGATCGCGTCGCGGCCGCCCTCCAGGAACTCCGGCCAGGATCCGCCCTCTTCCTTGCTGCGCGGCTCGACGACGCCGTGCAGGTACTTGTTGAGGATGGCCAGGTCCTCGGGCTCGCGCCGGGCCAGCGACCCGACGAGCGAGGAGGCCAGTGTGCGGGCGGTCAGGGCGCGCTCGCCGAAGAAGTTGCTGTGCAGCACCGCGTCCTCGAGCACACCGATCTGCTCCGCGGTGGACAGCGCGGACTCCAGCTTCTCGTCGTCGCTGCCGGCCGCGGCCGCCGAGGCACGCAGGTCGGCGAAGCTCTGCAGCAGTACGTCGAGGAGCGTGGGCGGCACTTCGAGTTCGATCTGGTGACGGCGGAGCAGTTCCTCGGTGCGGAAGCGGACGATCTCCACCTCGCTCTTCTTGTTCGTCACCACCGGGATGCGGACGAAGTTGAAGCGGCGCTTGAGCGCCGAGGACAGGTCGTTGACGCCTCGGTCGCGGCTGTTCGCGGTGGCGATGATCGAGAAGCCGGGCTTGGCGAAGACGATGCTGTCGCTGTCCAGTTCGGGAACCGAGATGTATTTCTCGGACAGGATCGAGATCAGCGCGTCCTGCACGTCGCTGGTGGAGCGGGTGAGTTCCTCGAAGCGGCCGATGGCACCGGACTCCATCGCGGTCATGATCGGCGAGGGGATCATCGATTCCCGCGACTGGCCCTTGGCGATGACCATCGACACGTTCCAGGAGTACTTGATGTGGTCCTCGGTGGTGCCGGCCGTGCCCTGCACGACCAGCGTGGAATTGCGGCAGATCGCGGCGGACAGCAGCTCGGCCAGCCAGCTCTTGCCCGTACCGGGGTCACCTATGAGCAGCAGACCACGGTCCGAGGCGAGCGTGACGATGGAGCGCTCGACGAAACTGCGGTCGCCGTACCACTTCTGCGAGATCTCCCGGTCCAGGCCGTCGGAGCGCTCGGAGCCCAGGATGAACAGGCGGACCATCTTCGGGGACAGCCGCCAGGAGAAGGGCTTGGGGTTGTCGTCGATGGACTCGAGCCACTCCAGTTCCTCGGCGTACTTGATCTCGGCGGGGGCGCGCAACAGGTCGGACATGACAGGGCCTTTCTGAGCGTATGAGCGTTGAACGTCTAAGCGAGGAAGGTCTTGAGCTCGTGGACGAGCTTGCGGATGTGGCCGGAGAGCACCGGCGTACCGAGGTCCTTGAAGCGTTCGCGGAACCACGGGTTGACACTGCCGCGGCCGGAGCTGGTGACGGAGCCGACCGGGATGAACCTGGCTCCCGAGCGGTGAATGGCGGCCATGCTCTCGAAAAGCGGCTCGGTCTGCCATTCGTAGAAGTCGGAGATCCACACCACGACGGTGTTGCGGGGCTCGGCGATCTTCGGCTGGGCCAGTGCCATGGCCACCGTGCCGTCGGTGCCTCCACCGAGGTTGGTGCGCAACAGGGTCTCGAAGGGGTCGTGCACCCACGGTGTGAGGTCGAGGGCCTGCGTGTCGTAGGCGATGAGGTGGACGTCCACCTTCGGCAGCCCGGCGAAGATCGACGCCAGGATGGTGCAGTTCACCATCGAGTCGACCATCGAGCCCGACTGGTCCACGACGACGATCAGTCGCTGGGGTGTCGTCTTGCGGACGGTGTGCCGGTAGTAGAGGCGGTCGACGTACAGCCGCTCCTCCTCCGGGCTCCAGTTGGTGAGGTTCTTCCAGATCGTGCGGTCGAGGTCGAGGTTCCGGAAGACCCGCTTGGGCGGGACGGAGCGGTCAAGGGCGCCCACCGTGGCCTTCTCCACCTGTGTGCGCAGTACTTCGGCGACCTCGTCGACGAAGCGGCGAATGAGGTCCTTGGCGTTGGCGAGGGCCACGCCCGAGAGGTTGTTCTTGTCGCGCAGCAGTTGTTCGATCAGTGACATGCTCGGGGTCAGCTGCGCGGCAAGCTTGGGGTCGGCCAGTACTTCGCGCAGGCGCATCCGCTTGACGAGCTCGGCCTCGATGCTGCCGAGTTCCGGGCCGATCGCCGGAATCAGCCGGCTGAGGTCGGGGTTCGTGCCGCCCCCGCCGGTCCCGGTCGGGCTGACACCCGGCCCTGCGGCCCGTCCCCCGGCACGGCCGCCGCGCAGCTCGCCGGGCTTGCAGCCGAGCGCGCGTTCCAGCCAGCCCGCGTCGGACTGCCAGCGTGCCAGCTGTCCGGCGGTGACCGTGCCCGAGCCGGAGGCGAAGACATTGAGCAGCACCTTCGACACCAGCGCCGCCCGTCGTACTTCGGCGGTCCGGTCGCGCGTGCCGTCGCCGTCGGGATCCGGGGCGGGTGCCATCAGACCGTCGAACTCGGCGGCCAGCTCCGGGTGACGCTGCACGATCGAGTCGACGGAGACCTGTGGGTCCAGCAGCGCGGAGGGCAGGCCGATCTCCTCGACGACGGCGAGGCTCGCGGATTCCAGCGTGCCCTGTTCCTCCTGGTCGAAGAGGCGGGCGAGGAGCCGCCAGTACAGGACCTGACGGCGGTTCTCGTCGGGGTCCGTCTCCGGGTCCTGCGGAATCTCCTGGCTCAGCAAGATTCCCTGGCTCAGCGGGATCTCCGGATTCTGCGGGGCGGTGTTTCCCGCCGTTCGTTCCGTCGTGTGCTCCGTCATTTCCGCAGCAGCCTTCCCGCACGCTCCCGGAGCACGGCCACGGCGTCGGTGGCGGCCTTCTCGGCCTTCACGCCGGCCTTGTCGGTCGTGCCCCCGGCCCATCCTCCGGCGTGGATCGCGACGGCCTTCTTCCGTACGGTCGTCTCGACGGCCAAGGGCTGGACAAGATACGTCCCGGCGTCCCAGCGGAGCAGTCCGATGCACGCGCCGGATGCCACGACGGCCTCGGGAGTGAGCGGTCCGGCGGCCGGTATGCGGTCGGCGTCGACGACGAGAGCGCCTCCGGCGAGGGTGAACGTCAGTGCGTCGTCGTCCTTGTGGGCGGTGTAGCCCTCCAGGAACACGGGGACGGCGATGCGCGCCGGATGCCGGTCCAGAGGTGCGGTCGCCGAGGCGGTGGCGGTGGGCAGGGCGACGCGGGCGGTGGCGAAGGCGTCGGCGGGCTCGCCCTGGCGCGCGTGCTCGTCGTCCCAGACCAGGTCGCCCTCGGCGGTGACCGGCATGTCGGTGAGGTCCATCGAGCGGCCCTCGCTGACGGCGGCCAGGAGCGACATGTGCGGGCGGAGCAGCTGCCACAGCCCTGCTCCGACGACCGTGTCCGGTTTCGGCACCGCTACCCCGGCACGTACCAGGCGGGGCGTGCCGCCGTCCGCAGGCTCGAAAACGGCGTGGACCTGGGCCTGTACGGCCGTCGCATGTTCATGGACGTCGACGCCGAGGGGCAGGAGGCGGCCGGTGACCGTACCGGCCACGGGCGCTTCGGCCGCACCGGGCAGTGTGAGCAGCAGCGCGCGGGACCACAGGTCGGCCCAGCGGCGTGCCGGGATTCTCTCCAGCGAAGCGCCCGGGCAGGACGCGGCCAGTTCGGCGGCGAAGCCGTCGAGGAGCGTCGCCAGGCGGCGCAGCGCGGGGTCCGGGAGCATCGCGGAGACGACCGGCGACGCCCCGGAGACCACGTCGTGGTCGATGCCCTGCCATCCGGAGCGCGCCAGGTCGGACAGCCAGGAGCGGGCGGCGGCGAGCAGGTTCACCGCCTGTTCTCCGGCCGGCTGCGGGACGGTCTCCTCGTCGCGGGGCCGGCCGGTGGCCTCCTCGATGCGGGCCATCAGCGCGTCATGGGCGGAGCCGAGGAGTGCGGTGCGGGCCGCGGCGAGGGCGACGAAGTGGTCCTCGCTCGCGGCTCCGCCCGCCGCCTTCTCGGCCGCCTCGGCGACCCTGGCGGCAAGCGGGGTCCCGGCGACCGCTTGGGCGAGTCCCGTCAACCCGGCGGTCTGGGCGGGTCGTGGACGGAGCAGGCCGGCGACGAGCGCCTGGTCGAAGGCGTCGACGGCCGTCAGGACCTCGTCGAGTCCGGCGACGGTCTCCGAGAGCAGGTCCGTGCGCATCAGGCCACCGCCCTGGTCGTCGGGAACCACTGCATCTCCGGCAACGGTGAGGTGGTCGGAGTGAGTTCCAGGTAGGCGAGGTGGCGCAGGAACCGGCTGAAGACGGGCGCGGCGGCCTTGGTGTCGCCCTGCGGCGGACGTGTGTCACTCATGCCGGCGGTGATGCTGTGCGCGTTCGGCTCCCCGTCCGCGGTCTCGACTCTCAGGTAGCGGGCGACGCGCTCGGCGCCGTGCTGCAGCACCGCCTCGTTGATCAGCGCCCGTATGTGATTGCAGAACGATCCCCGCGCGCCGCCGCAGGGCCGGTTGTTGTTGGTGCTGCAGGCGAATGTGTACGTACCGGCGGCGACCGACGACACATAGACCCGCCCGATGTCCGAGCCGCTGGACACCACACCCTGCAGGCGTCCGTCGGCCAGCTCGACGAACGGGACTTTGGCCAGCTTGCGCGGTCGTGCGGGTGCTGTCACCCGTGCCGTGCTCGACCTCTCCCAGTCTGACAACGCACCACTCCTATGTGCACCATGGCGACTTCCGCGCCACAACGGCAGGACACGATCGAACTTACCTGCGGGCACTGACAACGCCCGGCCGCGGACGAACGACGGGTCCTGCCACTGGTCACACATGGATGCATGAGGCTCGGCACTTCAGGTCCTGAGCCGTACTCCTCGCGCCAACCGCCGGCGTCAGGGAGTGCCCGCTGCTCCTTGGGAGTCCACGACTCCCCCGTCGGAGGACAGCGGGTGGAACGGGACGGCGACGAGGTCGTACTGGGAGCACGGTGTCGTGATGCACTGCTTCGGCGACGGCACACAGACACGTCCGGCAGGTACCACGACGGCGGCGCATGGGCTCGCCTGTGGTGAGAGGGGGCGTTGCCCGGCGAACGCCGGGCTCGCCGGGGTGAGGGGCAGGGCGGTGAGAGCGACCGCCGTGGCAGCACGCAGCAAGTTCTCGATCACAAGCAGCAGAGTGAGCCGGGCTCCGGCGCGGCGTCGCCCCGCGGGAGGGTCAATCACCCGTACGGGTTGCAATGTTCACCCTCGGGCCCCATGCCTTCCCCCTCCGCCCGTTCCTCAGAGAAGCAGGCGGAGGAGATGCTCGCAGGCGGCCTGTTCGCTCGAGTGCCGGGCGATGACCTCGTACGTACCGCGTTCGTACGCGCCGGTCTCCCACCCCCCATCGGACGCCTGCCGCAGAAACAGGAAGTCCGTGGGGGTGGGGACCGGTTCGTGAACGCCCTCGATGCGGTAGTAGCCGTCGGCCACACCTGCCCGGCTCAGCGCCGCGCGCAGCTCCCGACGGTCCATGCCGGACCTACGCGCCGGCGGGTGCGAGGTAGTCGTGGTCCAGCAGCCACTTGACGTTCAGCCGCTGCCCCTCGCCCGGGTCGAGGAAGACCGCGTCCAGCTTGATCTGCTGACCGCCTCCCGGCTGCTCGAACCAGGGGGCGATGCTGCCCTGCCACACCCAGAAGGGCTTGGCCACCTTGTAGACGCGGTAGTCACAAGCGACGGCTGCGTCACGGGTGTTGAGGTTCTGCGGCGGCAGCGCGCGCTCCGCGTACGCGTCACCGGCGGGCGCCAGGTAGCCGCCGTACTCGGAGCCGAAGCGGTCCAGTCGCTGGCCCGGGCGCAGCTTGGTCGGCTCCTTGTCGATCTGCCCGTTGACCTGGCCGAATCCGTCGTTGGGCGGGTACTTCCAGCTGCCGGAGTCGGCAGGACCCTCCCAGTACTGCTTGAGGAAGGCCTGCGGGGAGAGTGATCCGGTGCGCTTGTACCCCTTGAGGAGCGGGCCCACGGGGGCCAGCCGGTTGTTCGGAAGCCACTTGGGGCCGAGTCGGGCATCGCCGCGGAACTCGCCGGTGCAGGGCTCGTGGCGGGCCGGGAACGCGGGCGACCGGTTCTCCGGCTTCGCCGAGGCACTCGCGGCGGGAGCCGCGATGAGCCCGGCGGTGATGCCGAGCACGGCAAGTACGTTGCGCATGCGGTTCATTCAGATGTCCCCTCGGGTGCTGAAGATCATTCACGGGTAACTGACCAACGGTAACCGTTCATTCACCCACAGCATCCGCACCGTGCCGCTCGGAACCGGCCAATCTGTCGGGCTGCGCGGTGGCTCGCGGAGCTCACACGACGCACAGGGCTTGCCGTGCAGTTCGCGGAACTGCGCGGCAAGCCCTGTGGTCGGGGGTGGCAGGGACTATTCGGCTACCTGGGCGTCCAGCAGCGCGCCGGGGATGTGCTCCGGCCCGATGCAGGAGACTCCGGCCGCCGGGGAACGCTCGTAGGCCTGGAGCAGTACGCGTTTGGCGGCGGGCGTCAGACTCCGCTCCGCGGACGGGGTCGCGCTCTCCCCCGGCAGGATCTCGGCGATCCGTTTGCCCTTCCCGTCACGCAACGGCGCGGGTGCTCACGCAGCGCCCGCGATCAGCACGCAGCACGGCGTCACTGACTTCCCGGCCCGGTGACCGACCGGCCGGGAGTCCTCCGGCCGGGTGATGGTCTCGGCCGGCCGCCGCCTGGCCTCGCGCCCGGACCGCGCCAAGACCTGGGCCGTGAACGACAACGAAGAGTCGGAGGACCTCAAGGGCGGGCCCGGCCACATCGTGCTGCCGGCAGTCGTCTTCGCCGTGCCCGTCCTCAAGCTGGTCTGGACGCTGGGCGGCGGAGGCGAGGCGAGTGAGGCGCTCGTCGCCATGGAGCCGTCCAAGCTGGTGGTCGGGGCCTTCCACGGACTGTGGTGGGGGGTCACGGTGGCCCTTGTCTCGTACGTGCTGCGTCTCGATGTGATCGTCGAGTACCGCACCGGGAGCGCGGCAGCGGCAGGCGCGCCCGCACCTCACCCTCCGGCCGACTCCAACGCGGCGCGGACACCGCGTGGGTGGCCGCCGTGCTGCCGGCCGGGGTGGTGCTTCCCGTGATCGCGCTGATCGGGGCGGTGGACGGCCGCTCCTGGACGAACGTTGTCACCTGCGACGTCAACACCGGGCGGGGTCTCGTGGAGTTGGGACGCAAGGGCAACGGTGTCGTCGGCTGGGACATCAAGGGCGACGAGGTCGTCAACGGCGTCAACTGCGGGGTCCTGGAGGACGACGTGGTACGCGCGCCGCGGTGGCGCTCCTGAGGACGGCATTCGTGGGCTCGGCACTGCTGACCGAGCCCCTGCCGGCCTCAGATGCTGACGGCCGCCAGCAGCCCGGGCAGTTCGCGCATGTCGTCGAAGACGGTGGTGCGCGGTCCTTCGAGCCGCGATGCCGGTGTGAGGCCGCCGCAGTACCCGAAAGCCCGCATCCCGGCGGCGCGGGCCGCCTGGACTCCGTACGCACTGTCCTCGATCACCGCGCACCGTCCGGGTTCCACACCCATGGAACGGGCGGCATGGAGAAACAGATCGGGGGCGGGCTTGCCGGTCGGGACGTCCTCGGCGCTGAAGATGTTCCCCGAGAAGTGCTCGCTCAGGGCGGCGATCTCCAGGTTGCGCCTGATGCCGTCGTGATCGCCGTTCGATGCGACGCAGAGGGGTGTGGCGAGCGTGTTCAGAACCTCTGCGATGCCGTCGACAGCGGTCAGTTCGGCGTCGAAGGCCGTCCGGTACAGATGCTCGTACTTCTGCTGCCAGCCCTTCTCCAGCCGCCGTCCGAGCCGTTGCTCCACGGCGGCCGTGTAGACCTCGTCGGACGATCCCACGAACTGCTCGATGATCTCGGCCTCCGTGAACGGGCATCCCAGGTCAGCCATGATCATCGCGTCCACTTGGACGCATATTCGCTCGCTGTCGACGAGGACACCGTCGCAGTCGAAGATCACCAGTTCGACAGGGCCATGAGTCATGGGCGGCAGCCTAGTACCTCTCCCGCCCACCGCGCGGCATACAGTTTCGGACATGCGAGGGGTGGCCCTGCCCCCCTCCCTGAGCTGCGCGTTCATGGATCCGCGTTCGGCAGTCACGTCGCAGCCGTCGTGCATACACAGCCCTGACGGCCTTCTGGCTGACGCACCGTCACATCTAGATCCCGCCGGTTGCAGCCTTCACCATCGGCGCGTTCTATTTCCGGATTTCTACGTGCTTGTCAGTGTCATACGCCACGCTGGACACATACCGCCCAACACCGGCTTGGAGGCCAGTAGTGGACGCCCAGGACCTCGCGCAGCTCGCCGACAAAGAGTTCGAGCAGATGCTCACCTCGAACATCCACCCGCCCACCCGCGACGCCAGAACGTGGGCGGCGATCACCCACCCCGACAATCTGCCGCGGGCCCGGCGGATCCTCACGCATGTCCACGAACGGACCGCGAGCGTCCTGCGGCGCCGGAAGACCGAGCGCGAGGAGTTCCGCGTCCAGTGCTTCGCCCGGGGCGAGGCCGGCAAGCGTGAATGGTTCGCCACCCGGGCCGACTTCGAGTCGCTGCGCCGTCGCACGGCCAACTTCCACCAGCGCGTCCAGCGGGCCATCACCGAGCTGGGCCAGGAGCAGCGGAACGTGAACCGCGCGCAGAGCCACAACGCCGGGCAGCAGAGCCGGGAGACGCTCCGCGAGCTGGCCGTCGCCGTGCAGCGCCACCAGGCGGTCCACGCCCGCAACGGCGGCGGTGCCGAGCAGGTGGACCACGAGCTGTGGCAGCATCTCGACCGGCTGACCGTGCCCACCGGCCCCGGCCAGCATCCGACGACCCTCCGCACGATGCTCAGCATCTACTGGACCGACGCGCAGCCGCTCGACGACGATCCGGGGCGCCGGACACAGCCCGAACACGTCGCCGCTGCACCGGCCCCTGCCGCGGCCCATCCCGGTGTTCCGCAGGCCCGGCGCGCCCATGACCGGGAGGACCTCACCGCGTAGACGCATCCCGCCCGATGCCGGGGCGTTCGCGCCGGCATCGGGCGGGGTGGGTCAGGAGGCTTTGGAGAGACCCAGTTTCGCCATGTGCGGGTTGGCGCGGGCGCCAAGGACGCGCAGCCGGACCTTGGACGAGGTGACGGGCGCGCTCAGGTACTCGATGCGCTTGTACCCGAT
Source organism: Streptomyces atratus (assembly GCF_900119365.1). Lineage (GTDB taxonomy): Bacteria > Actinomycetota > Actinomycetes > Streptomycetales > Streptomycetaceae > Streptomyces > Streptomyces atratus_B. The sequence continues at coordinate 250,645 of NZ_FPJO01000004.1, read as the reverse complement.
GGTGCCCGCCCGCACGGCGGTCTTCCGCGTGGTGCGGTCCCAGACGTCCACGGCGAAGGACTCGACACGTTGCCCGCGGGTGATGTCCTCCTGGAGCACGATCCGGTCGAACGTGACCGGCTGCGGGGACTCCAGGGCCACCTCCCCCGAGTGCGCGTCGCCCGCCGGGCTCCACGCGGAGGTCAGCTCTTCGTCCGCGAGCGGGGAGCTGCCGGGCGGAGACAGCAGGTTGGTGCCGTGGGTGGCGCGTACGGTCTGCCCGAAGACGCCAGCGCGGCAGTGTCCGGATCGCTGATCCGGCCGGCCCGGTTGGGCGGCACGTTCAGCAACAGTACGGAGTTGCGGCCGACCGATGTGCGGTAGAGGTCGAGCAGCTTGGCCGGCGCCTTCACCTGGCTGTCCTGGGAGGCGTGCCAGAACCGGCCGGACCGGATGGAGAAGTCCGACTCCGCCGGGTCCGGGCTAGGTAGTCCGGGTGGTGGGCGGTCAGGACGTCCCGGGAGGCGAGGTCGCCGCCCTCGGGCGCGACCACCATCTCGTCGTCGCGGTTGCGGAACGCGGGGTCGCCCTTGAACGGGATGACGCTCCCTTCGTCGTCGCGTCCCGAGGCGGTCTCGGTGCCGACCCAGCGGATGTCGGGGCCGTTGATCGCGACGTTGGCCTGCGGGGCGGGCGATCTTCCTCGACTGGGAGTTGACCGGGGTGACGCGCAGCGACATCTGGGGTCCCGAATCGGTGAAGCAGTGTGTCGCGGCCGGGCTGGGGCTCTCACTGATCTCCGAGCACGCGGTGGTCGACGATGTGCGGTGGGAGTCCCTGGCCGTGCTCGCGGTGAGCCCGCGCCCGCGTTCGCGCCCGGTCGATCTGGTGTGCCGCAGGGACCGGCTGCGGTCCCCGGCGGAGCGCACGTTCACGGGGGTGCTCCGCATGATCGGCAGCTGGCCGCGGGAGCTGTCCGCCCGCTGATACGCGGATGACGGTGCGCCGGAGCCCGGACGAGCGGGTGAGGGCTCCGGCGCACCGCCGGCCGGGATCGCCGGTCAGCCGACGTTCACATCGATGCAGACGTAGAAGGCATTGGCGGTGTCCGCGATGTTCCACACCGCGAGGACCTTCTGCCTGCCCGTCAGGCTGCCGAAGGCGACCTGGTGGGTGACCGTGGCGCCGGGCTGCGCGCCGTGGTCGTCGAACTCGGCGATCTTCCGGCCGCCGGCGAAGTACTGCCAGGTGCTCGTGGCGTGCCGGGCGGTCAGAGTCCACTGGAAGGACGTGTTGCGGCCGACCGGGGTGACCGCCCACCCCTTGGAGTCGTCGTCGAGTTCGGCGAACCGGCTGTTGCCGCCGCTGCAACCGGTCAGCCCCTTGGGGCCTTCCACGCTCTGCGGCTCGTACTTGATCTCTCCGCAGCTCACGGTCCCGGCGGCGCACTGGGCCTGGCGGCTCGGCGGCGACGAGATGTATCCGTGGGCACTGGCCGAACCCGCCGGAAGGCTCAGGGCCAGTACGGGTGCGAGTAAGGCACCGATGACTGCGGACGTCTTCCTCTTCGCGTGCATGCTTCTCCTTCACATGAGGCGTCGCCGCACACGAGCGGGCTGTGGGGGCCCGGCAGTGACGGACCGGCCTCTCCAGTGTGGGGGCCAAGAGGTGCGAAGGGCACGGCAGGAACCACTGCCGCGTACGCCCGGGACTCCGGGACGTCCGACAGGGCACTGCACTTGGACCAGACCATACCCAACGACGCGTCCACGTCAAGGTGTCGGCGCAGCGCAGTGCCGCCGTCGTACGGTGCCCGCGTCGCCCGTGCTTCCCGCGCACCTGGCCGCGCCGGGCCCCGCCCAGCGGTGCGTCATCCGCCCGTCACACCGTCCACGCGCTCGCGCACCAGGTCGGCGTGGCCGGTGTGGCGCGCGTACTCCGAGATCAGGTGCAGATGGATCATCCGCAGTGAGTACTCCTCGCCGCCATGGACGAAGGTGTCGTCCAGCGAGGCACCCGCGACGATCTCGTCGGCGAGCCGGCTCTCCTCGACTAGGCGGGCGTAGTCCTCGGCCGCGCGGGCCGGGTCCAGGTCCTCGAAGTCCGCGTCCTTGCCCTTCTCCGGGTCGTACATCGGGTCGAACTTCTGGCCGGCGAACCGCTCCCTGAACCAGACGCGTTCGACCTTCGCCATGTGGCGGATCAGCCCGAGAAGGGCGAGGTTCGACGGCGGTACGGTCTGTTCGGCGAGTTGTTCCCCGGTCAGACCGGCGCACTTGTGCAGCAGGGAGCTGCGGAACCATGCCAGATAGCCGGTGAGCATCTCGCGCTCGTCGGCCACGAGTGAACCGGGTGTGCGCGTCACGTCGGGTGCTGTCCATGTCATGTCGTGATCATGCCTCGTCCGCGGTGGCACCGGACAGGGTTTTTCACATGCCGTCGGTGGGCTCGTCCGACCAGGTGGTGGTGGTGGACGTGGTGATGGAGGTGGCCACCCCGAGCACCAGGAACAGGACGAGCAGCCCCTTGCCCGCATAGCTGATGAGGAGGGGCCGCGTGGCGGAGCGTGTCTGCTGCCGCGGTACGGAGAGGTCGTCCTCGCCGAAGAAGCCCTTGGGGTAGGCCGGAGTGAGCATGAGGACGTACGCGCTGAAGCGCATCCCGTAGCGGAGCACGGCGGCGGTGGCCTCGAAGAGGGGACGGGGCATGCGTCCCAGGATGAGGGTGATCAGCCACCAGACGATCCCCGCCGCCCACCAGCCGGACATGGCGAGACCCTGCACGACGGCCGCCGGAATCATCAGGATCAGGCGGAAGAAGACGGCCAGGCGGTTGAGACCGGTGGGCCGGACCTCGATCCGGACCGGGTAGTCCGGCGGCGGGTCCAGGGCGAACGGCGGATAGCGGTCGACGAGCAGCATGCTGCTCGCGCCGACCCGTACCTGGTAGCCGAGGTATCCGGCGAGGAAGCGGAAGACCGGCTCGGGCAGCCGGCCCAGGAACAGCGCGGCGAACCAGCCCACGACGACGGTCACCACGGCCGCGATGTGCAGGAGGAACAGCACGACGAAGTGCGGGATCAGAAGGAGCAGCCGCACCAGCACGGTGAGCCTGCGCTGTCGCGGCGGCTCGACGACGTCCAGCACAGGCAGCCACTCGTCGGCGATCCATGCCCTCGGGCCCGGGCTCCACTGGGCGTCAGCCATGTCGCTCCTCGTCGGCGGAAGATGTGTACGCCGTCGGTGCGGGCGGCGTCTCCCCACGCTGGGCCGGACGGGGGCGGCCCGCAATCGGCCATGGGCCGATCAGGTACCCCGGCCCGTTGCCGGGACGGTGCGGCGGGGTCCGCCGGCGCCCCGGCGCGCCGTGCGGGCCGCGAGTGGCTGCTGCCGATGGGGCCCGAACCGAGAATGCAGGCGTGTCCACTCCCACACGCCCCTCCGCTCCCGCCCGCGGTGCCGGTCCCGATCCACGGGGCGAATGGTCCCTGCTGCTTCTGTCGACCGCTTCCGGGGCGGCCGACGCGTTCGTCTTCATCTGTGTCGGCCAGGTCTTCGCCGGGGTGATGACCGGGAACCTGGTGCTGCTCGGTGCCGCTGCCGCTGGTGGCGGAGAGCACGGGGTGGCGCTGCGGGTGATCATCTCGCTGGTCGCCTACGGCATCGGCGTGATCTGCGGCGCGTGGATGAACGAGCGCCTGCGGTGGTCACTGCCGGTGATGCTGCTGACCGAGGTGGCCCTGCTGACGGCGGGGGCCGTGCTGTGGGCGCTGGACCTGCTCGCCTCCGAAGGCGCTCGGCTGGGGCTGCTGGTGCTCATCGCCGTGGCCATGGGCATCCAGGGCCGGATCCGCGCGACGCCCACCAACTACTTCACCGGCACGCTCACGGCCCTCGTCGGCCGGGCGGCTCTGCGGTCGTGGGAGGAGGGGGACCACTGGGTGGCCGGGAGGCTGATCGCGGTCGTGGTGGGCGCGGCCGTGACCGCGCTGACCGTACGTCTGTGGCCGGACGCGGCGGCTGCGGTGGCCGTGCTTCCGGCGGCGGGCGCACTGCTGGTCGAGACCTTGCGCCGACGGCCGTCCCGGGGCTGACCGCGACGGAGCCGGGGGACAGAGGAAAGCCCCGGCCGGATCGGGGGAATCCAGCCGGGGCGGCCTGTGGGCGGGCGCGGTGCGCGACATCCGCATATAGGTGAACGATAAACCGCTGCTCCTCGTTCCCGGAAACGCGCACCCCGCACTGTGATCCACGGCACGGAACCGGACCTTCCGGCAGCTCCCCGGTCAGCGCTCCTCACGGAAGAGCACGTGCTGCCCCACCACGGGATCGAACTTGCGCAGCACCAGCCGGTCGGGGTTGTTCCGACGGCTCTTTCGGGTGACATAGTCCTGCCCCGTTCCGGCCGTCGACCGGAGCGTCACCACAGGACGTGCCTCGCTGCGGGCCATGGGCGCCTCCACACTCCTGCACGATCCCACTCCCCTGATGGGAATGGGTTTCGTTTTCGTTCTGCTGATGCAACACAGCGGGCCACGGCCGCATTCCCGCCGCACACCCCCACGTCTCGCGCACGCCCCGATCGAGCCGGGCACACGGTGGAAGAACAATGCGCGCGGGCGCACAACCGTCCGCACGCGCCGGATGACTTGCATCAACGTCCGCAGACAGCAAGGCTGTTCGATGAATCGGGGCTCTGAGCAGCCTGTGGCACATGCCAGAAGCAACAACGCATCGAGTATTGCCAAATCCCTTACGGGCCCTCGTCGGCTGTGCGACAGTCGTCCTCGGTCCACCTTCAGACCTGGTCGTGCCGCGCCTGTATCGGAGTACGAGATGCCGCCCCCTCTGTTCGCGGACCGCCCCGCCCCACAGCCGTCCGAACGCGAGGCCGTCGACGCGCTGATCAACCGGACCCGTCGGCTCCGTGGCGATGTGGATGCCGTGCGGCGGGACACGGTGCTGATCGACGAGGAGGATCCGCAGCTGCGCTGGCAGCGGGCGCTCTGCGATCTGGCGGTCCACCATCTCGACGATCTCGGCTCACACCTGGGACAGCTCAGGGAGGGCCTGCCGCCCCGGACGGAACATGTCGAGGACGCCTCGGCGCCGGAGGCGACGCCGGACACGGCGGAGGCAGGCGCGCAGCAGCGCTACGACGAGCCGCAGCCGGGATCGCTGATCGGCCGCGTGGGCAGCGCGGAGTGGAATCTGCTCACCGACGGCGTCAGCTGGTCCGAGGAGTTGTTCCAGATCTTCGGCAGGTCCCCCGAGGCCGGACCGCTCTCGCTGGACGAGCTCCCGTCCATGCTGCTTCCCGAGGACCAGCCCCTGCTCACCGCCCTGGTGACGGACTGCCTGGTGGACGGAAGGCCGATAGACGGCGAGTTCCGCATCCTGCGGACCGACGGCCGGATGCGCACACTCCACATGATGGGCGAGCCCGTCCTCGACCCGGACGGCTGCACCGCCTCCATGTGGGCCGTTCTGCGCGACGTCAGCGAGCTGCGGCGCAGCCAGCAGGCGGTGCGCCGCAGCCATGACTCGCTGCGCCACCGGGAACACCGGGCCCAGACCGAGCACCGTCTGGCCGTCGAGCTCCACGAAGCCGTCCTCCCCCCGTGGCGGGGCTCGCTGCGGCTTCCCTCGCAGGGGCCGGGCGCACTGGACATCGCGGCCCACTATCTTCCGTCGGAGTCGAGCTCCCACATCGGCGGTGACTGGTACGACGCGCTGGAGATGCCGGACGGCAGGACCGTCCTCACGGTCGGTGACCTGACCGGCCACGGCATCCAGGCCACCTCCGCCATGGCGATGCTGCTGGGCGCGCTCCGTGGCATGGCCGTGGCCGGCATCGAGCCGGGCGTCCTGATGGGACACCTCAATCAGTTACTGGAAACCTCCGTCCAACCCGCTCTCGGCAGCGCGGTGTGCTGCCGTGTCGATCCGGCCACCGGCACCCTCGCCTGGGCGCAGGCCGGACACCCCGCTCCGCTGCTGTTCCGCGACGGGGAGGGGCGGCCGCTGCCCGCGCCGGACGGGGTCCTGCTCGGCGCGGCCTCCGGGGTCGCGTACGAGCAGGACGAAGTGCATCTGCTGCCCGGCGACGTGCTGGTGCTGCACACCGAAGGGCTGAACCGCCACAGCGACCGGGGTGCGGGCCCGGACGCGCTGCTTGCTCTGGCACCGCGGTTCACGCAGGCCCGTTCGGCACAGGAGTGCCTGCGGACCGTAGTCGCGGAGTTCGGCGACACCGAGCGACTGGACGACGCCTGCGTGCTGATCGCCCGCATCGGGGCTTAACAGCGCGGCGGCGCCCGTACAGAACCACTCGGGCACACAGGACACCGGACACGGCGCAACGACGCAGGAGGGCGGGCCCGCCTGCGGGTGCGGTGCTCGGACGGCCTGTGCTCGGCGCCCCTTCATCGCGGCGCCCGCATCTCAGATCTGCGAAGACCGCCTGGGCTGCTTGATGATGGAGCTCTGCGGCAGGGAGAGCTTGATCTCTTCACGCAGGTCCTCGATCTTCGCGTACCCCGCGAACTGGCCCGTGAGCCGGTACATTTCGCGCAGCCGGTCCCAGGTGCGGTGCGAGGAGGTCTCTCCCATGGTCACCAGGGCGAGTCGCGCGTACCGGTCGGCCTGCTCGGGGTCGTCGGCGATGAAACACGCCGAGGCCAGCGAGATGTAGTCGAAGATCTTGGACCGCTGGCGCCCGTTGGCCCGCAGCTCCAGCGCCCGCTTGGCGTGGCGCTGGGCCACGATCGCCACCGACGGATCGTGTTCGGCGAGCGTACGGAACGCCAGGGCCTGCATGCCGTGCAGATCGGCCTCGTCGAACATCTGCATCCAACTGGGCGGCGGTACATCGCTCTTGTCCGAAGTGAAGAGCTCCTCGGCCTTCCCGAGTGTGCGCCGCATCGCCTGGCCGCGGCCCATGGAAGCCTGGGCCCAGGCCTCGATGGTGTGCAGCATGGCCTGGGTGCGCGGCAGAACCATGTCCCCGGAGCCGGACTTGGCGAGCTTCATCAGGTCCAGGGCGTCGTCGGGACGGCCCAGGTGGACCATCTGGCGGGCCGCCCTGGAGAGTGCCTCGCCCGCCCGGGGGCGGTCACCACCCTCGCGCGCCGAGTGTGCCGCGATGACGAAGTACTTCTGGGCGGTCGGTTCGAGGCCGATGTCGTGGGACATCCATCCGGCGAGCACCGCGAGGTTGGCCGCGACGCCCCAGAGCCGGCGCTGGAGATGGTCGGGGTGGCGGTAGGCGAGCATGCCGCCCACCTCGTTGAGCTGGCCCACCACGGCCTTGCGCTGGAGTCCGCCGCCCCGCGAGGCGTCCCAGGCGCGGAACACCTCGACGGAGCGTTCGAGCGCCTCGATCTCGTCCGACCCGATGGGTGCGGCCTCGTACCGGTCGAAACCGGCCTGGTCCGCGTACAGCGGGTCGTCGAACCGTGGCGCGTCGGCCGCCAGCACGGGGTCGGAGTGCAGCCAGTCGTGCATGGGGCCGGTGATGGTCGATCCTGCGGCGAGCGCGGCGCCCGCGCTCACCAAGCCGCGTCGGTTGAGCATGAGGTCCATTCCCGTGAATTCGGTGAGGACCGCTGCCGTCCGCTCGGGCGCCCACGGCAGTCCGTCGGGATTGTCCTGCGTCCCGACCTCTCGCCGCTTCCCCACACGCCCGCGCCGGCCGAACCCGAGGTCCTCGATGGTCACGACACGGCCGAGTCGCTCGGTGAACAGGGCAGCCAGCACCTTGGGCACGGGATCGCGGGGGGACTCCCCCATGTCGATCCAACGCCTCACCCGCGAGGTGTCGGTGGCCAGTTGCGGGTGGCCCATGGCCGCCGCCTGCCTGTTCACCATTCTCGCGAGTTCGCCCTTGGACCAGCCGGCGAGGCCGAACAGGTCGGACAGGCGGGTGTTGGGTTCTCCGGTCACGTCAAGCCCCCAGGTTCTCGGCTGTGTTGACAGTAACCCCATGTCAGATGCCTTGCGACTATTCGCCAGGGTTCGCCAGGGTGCGCCACGTGGTCTGCCACCTGTCGATCGGTGTCAGGTAGGAAAGCGCCACCCCGCCCGGCAGCCCTAGGTACTCCCCAGGGTGCCGAACGGCCGCCGGCCGGGGCGGTGTACGCAACTTGTCGGCGCACGAAGGGATCTGTCTCGCCCATGTACACAGCATCGTCCTCCGTGACCGCCCCGTCCCGGCCGCTCCGTCCCCTGGGGGCGGGCGGCGGACCGTACCTCGCTCCGCATGCCGCCGCACCGGCGCCCGGCGCGGTCCGGCCGCGACGGCCCGCGGGCGGTCTGGCCGGTCCCCCGCTCAGCGGCCGGCTGGACCTGTCGGGAGCGCAGGGCGCGCAGCTGAGAATGGCGATCGCCTCGGTGCACCGGATCTGCCCCGAGTTCAACCCGGTTCAGGTGCTGCGCCGCAGCGGCCGTTCGGTGCTGCTCGTCGGCTCCACCGGCCGCGCGACCGCGGTCGCCAAGTGTTTACTGGACCACTCCCCCGCGTGGTCGGAGCGGTTCCAGCACGAAATAGCTGCATATCGTGCGTTCGTCCGGCACCGTCCGCCGGTACGCGTGCCGCGGCTCATCGCGGCCGACCCGGAGAACTGCACACTGGTGATCGAGCGGATGCCCGGCCGGGTGGCCGCGTTGACCCGGCATCCGTCGGAGGCTCCGCCCCGTGCCGATGTACGGGCAGCGCTGGGCGCGATCAGCCGGGTCAACGCCTGGCGGCCCGCGCCGGGGCTCTTCGACGCTCCGCTCGACTATGCCTCACGGATCGCCCGCTATCACGAGCTGGGGCTCTTCACCGACCGGGATCTGGGCGATCTGCAGAAGCTGCTGCACGGTGTGGCGCACGCGGGCGGCCGGCAGGGCATGGGGCAGTTCTGTCACGGTGACGCGCTGCTCTCCAACATCCTGCTGTCGCCCACGGGTCCGGTGCTGGTGGACTGGGAGCACGCGGGCTGGTACCTGCCCGGCTACGACCTGGCTACGCTCTGGACGGTGCTCGGTGACGCACCGGCGGCGCGGCGTCAGATCAGTCAGCTGGCGCAGGCCTCCGGGCCCGCGGCGAGGGATGCGTTCCTGGTGAACCTGATGCTGGTGCTGACCCGCGAGATCCGTACGTACGAGACGGCCGTGCAGCGGGCCATGCGCGATTCGGCGTCGGGCGCCGGTCAGGATCGCCCGGGTGCGCTGTCGTCGAGCGAGGAGCAGCGGCTGCTGCTGCGCCGGCTGCACGACGACTGCGCGATGGCCCGCAGGGCCGTGCGTGCCGCGGTCGGCACTCGCTGACCCTGCCAGGGGGGTGCGCGCTGCGGGCCCGGTGCCGACACACCGGGCCCGCAGCGCGCCGGTCTGCTGTCAGGGACTCCTGAAGTCGACCGCGTCCACGTCGAAGGAGTTGTCCTGCGGGGACGTGAAGACGAGGTAGAGCTTGTGGGTTCCCTTCAGTTCCTGGACGGGCACGGGCGGGGTCGCCTGGTAGTTGTCCCAGCCTCCCGTATCGGGGACCGGTGTGGTGGCGAGGAGCCCGCCGTCGGGGGCGTCGGCGCGCAGTTCGATCGCGCCGACCCCGTTGGGTGAGGACAGTCGGTAGCCGACCGTGCCGATGCCCTCGACGCTCATCGGGTCGAAGGCGACCCAGTCGCCGTCAGAGACGTCTCCGATCCGCTTGCCGTTCTCGGCTCCTTCCTGGGCGACGATCCGGGTGCCGGACTGTGCGTCGTAGTACTCCGCCTGCTTGTGCTTGGGCTGGAGCACGGCGCGGCCGTAGCCGGTCAGGGCGGAGACGCCGTCGCCGCCCCGGTCGGTGTACTTGGCGTTGAGTACGTAGGTGAGGTCCGCACCTTCGGGGTGGCCGCCCAGGTCACCGGTGTCCACGGTGCCCTCGCAGCCGGGGACGTCGGTGGTGGGGTGCTCGTGGTCGTCGTGGCCCAGGGCCGGGTTGACGGTGACCTCGGAGCAGTCGACCGGGCCGTCCTCGGGATCGGTGACCGTGACCTTGTACGGGATCTTGTCGCCGAACTCGATGAGTTTGCCGCTGACCGGGAATTCGATGGTCACCCTCGGTGCCGTGTTGCCCGCCGTGACGGGGATGTTGGCGTAGCCGGACCTGCCGGTGGAGTCGGTGACCTTCAGCTGGGCGGCGAAGTCGCCCTTGGTCGTGTAGGTGTGGCTGGGGTCGGCCTCGGTGGAGTCGTAGGTGCCATCGCCGTCGAAGTCCCAGGCGTAGCTGAGGGTGTCGCCGTCCGGGTCGTTGCTGCCCTGGCTGGAGAAGTCGACCTTCAGCGGGACGGGCCCGTCGGTGGCTGAGGCGGCGGCCTTGGCGACCGGTGCGCGCTGGCCCTGTGCGTAGTCGATGCGGTAGAGCCCGGAGTCATTGTTGCCGCCGCCGAAGGAGCTGCCCCATTCGAGGACGTAGAGCGAGCCGTCGGGCCCGAACGTCATGTCCATGGGCTTGTTGAATTTCTGGGTGGAGAGGAAGTCATTGATCTTCAGGACCTTCTGGTCCTTGTCGAAGCGGACTTCCTTGACGAAGTCGCGCGACCATTCGTAGAAGAAGCTTGCGCCCTCGAAGTAGGCGGGGAACTTCGTGGTGGACGGGTTCTTCCTGTCGTAGTGGTAGACGGGGCCGCTCATCGGGGCCGAGCCGCCGCTGCCGACCTCGGGGAATTCCTCGGACGCGCCGTAGCCGTACCAGATCTCCGGCTGCTGGATCGGCGGGAGCTGGGTCAGACCGGTGTTGTTGGGCGAGGGGTTGACCGGGTTGGCGCAGTCGAACTTGGGGCCGACCTCCTTGGTGTCCGGGTTGTACGGGGCGTATGCCTGGTTGTTGCCGTGGCAGAACGGCCAGCCGAAGTTGCCGGCCTTCTTGATGACGTTGTACTCGACGAGTCCTTCGGGCCCCCGGTCGGTGGTGGGCAGTCCGCGGTCGGGGCCGTAGTCGGAGGCGTGGACGTAGCCGGTCCTCGGGTCGACGGTGAAGCGGAAGGGGTTGCGGAAGCCCATGGCGTAGATCTCGGGGCGGGTCTTGGCGGTTCCCGGTGCGAAGAGGTTGCCCTTGGGGATGGTGTAGCCGCCGGAGTCCTTGGGCTTGATGCGCAGGATCTTGCCGCGCAGGTCGTCGGTGTTGCCCGCGGTGCGGGCGGCGTCCAGCATCTGCTTGCCCTCGCGCCAGTCGAGCGGGGCGTATCCCTGCCAGTTCGGGTCGAGGTTGGGCGGGGTGTCGTCGCCGACGCCGAGGTAGAGGGTGCGGTCGGGGCCGAACTCGACGGCGCCTCCGGTGTGTCCGGGCTCGGGGAAGGTGCGGTCGCGGTAGGCGGGGACGTCCAGGAGCTTCTTCTCGCTCGCGCGGTCGAGGGTGTTGCCCTTGACCGTGAAGCGGGAGAGCCGGTTGACGTCCTCGGTGGCGGCCGCGGGAGCGTAGTAGAGGTAGATCCAGTGGTTCTTCATGAAGTCCGGGTCGAGTTCCATGCCGACCAGGCCGTCCTCGCCGCCGGTGTAGACGTCGAGCTTCCCGGCGGTGGTGGTGGCGTGGGTCGCCGGGTCGTAGATGTTGATCTCGCCGCTGCGCTGGACGTAGAAGACCCGTCCGTCCTTGGCCACGTCGAGTTCCATCGGGTCGGCGGTGTTGTCGTCGAGAGCGACCTTCTCGTAGCCGCTCCAGACGGTGCCGCCGCAGTCGCCGGGCTTGTTGCCCGCGGCCCACCTGACGCCGCCCATGACATGGGTGCGGAAGGCGGCTTCGCTGTACGAGGCGGTGTCGTGGCCCATGGCGGTCGCCCAGACCCGGCCGCCCTCGGTGTTGCGGCACCAGGAGATCGGGTGGTCGGCGCCCATGGCGGAGCCGCCGGGGTTGTACGTGGTCTCGTCGGCGGTGACCAGGACGTGGACGTCGCCGCGGGGGTTCCGGTCGAAGTTGTACCACTCCTCGGGGCGCTCCCAGCGTTCGGGGAGTCCCGCGGTGGAGGGGTGGACGCGGTCGGCGACCTTGGCGGTGCCCTGGAGGACGCCGGGTGAGTGGGCGGGCATGTGGACGCCGCCGTTGATGGCCTCGTCCCACCAGGGGAAGGTGTCCTCGATGCCCATGTCGAGGGTGTTGTGGATGGCTACGACGCCACCACCGCCGCGTACGTAGGCCTGCATCGCCTCGCGCTGGGCGTCGGTGTCCCAGACCATGCCGGAGTTCTGCAGCATGACGACGATGTCGAAGTCCTTGAGCTTCGTGGTGTCGAAGACCGCGGGGTCGGCGGTCTCGACGAGTTCGAAGCCGCCCGCGGCGGCCTCCTCCTTGAACATCTGGACGCCGGCCGGGATGGAGGCGTGCACATAGCCGACGGCGCGGGTGAAGAGCAGGGCGCGGAAGGCGGGGGCCTTGCCGGTGGTGGCTGCGGATGCGGGCAGTGCGGTCAGCGCGAGGAGCAGTGCGCCCACCAGCGCGATGAACGTACGCCGCATGTCACGGACATGACAGCGCAATCGGTGACGGCTCACGAGCGGGTCCTCTCTGCGGGTTACGGGCGTGCGGGGTCAGGGGGTGGTCCAGGGGCAGCGCTCAGGGTGCGGCGCAGAAAGGCCAGGCCGTCGGTCGCGATGCTGTCCTGGGTACCGGCGAGCGGCCGCCAGACCGAGGCGGCGACCGCGATGGCGTCGTTGTGCGCGGTGAACGACTCGATGCAGAGCGGGCCCCAGTAACCGCTCGCGGTGAGCGCGGTGAGGAAGCCGGGCCAGTCGAGACTGTCGGCGCCGGGGGTGCCCCGGTCGTTGGCGCACACCTGGACATGGACGATGCGGCCGGCCGCGCGGTGCACGGCGTCGGGCAGCGAGCGTTCCTCGATGTTCTGGTGGTACACGTCGAGCGCGAGGCCGATGGTGGTACCGGGGAGGCCGGCCAGCGCTTCGAGGGTCTGGTCGACGGTGTTGAGCAGGCTCGTCTCGTACCGGTTGAGGGGTTCCACGGCCAGGCGCACCCCCGCCGCGCGGGCGTGCGCGACGACCGGGGCGAGGTTCTCCCGCAACTCCTCGTACGCGGCGGCGCGTTCGGCGCGGTCCATCCGCCAGGTGCGGCCCACCGCCGCGTACATGGGTCCGGCGACGGTGGGGGCGCCGAGAGCCCCGGCGGCTTCGACGCAGCGGCACAGGTAGTCCTGGGTGACCCGGACAGTCCGCGGATCGGTGCGGACGAGGTCGCGGCCGGGCGGCATGACGGCGATCACCGCGGCGGGGGCCAGACCCGAGGCGTCGAGGAGCTTGGCGACGGACGCGGGCGCCCAGTCCCGTTCGTTCTCCAGCGGGATCTCGACGCAGTCGAAGCCCCATGCGGACAGCCGGGGCAGGACGTCGCCGAGTGTTTCGTACGTCACCGGCGAGTGCCAGATCCACGGATTGGCACCGAGCGGGAAGGCGGCGGTCACTTCTTGCCTCCCCACTTCTCCGGGAATCCGGGCAGGTTCTCGCAGCCGCACATCGCGTAGTGCAGGGGCGGCATACCGGGCCTGTAGTACTGGTCGAGGGTGTCCTGGGTGACGGTGGGCTGCGGGAGCTTCCACTCCTTCGGGACCTGCGCCCCTTTGAGGATCCGCAGCGCGGCGATGACCGGGGTGCGCCACTGGAAGGTGGGGTACGAGGGGGCGATGGCGGTGAGCTTCTTCTCCTTCCAGACCTGGAGGAAGTCCTGCTGGTCCTCGCCGGTGATGGGCGGTACGTCCTTGCCGGCGTCCTCGAAGGCCTCGACGGCGGCGACGGAGGTCGCTCCGGAGTCCATCCAGACGCCGTCGATGTCGCCGTTGCGGGTGAGGGCGTCGGTGACGATCGCCTTCGTCTTCGCCGGGTCGCCGTCGGTGAACTTCACGTCCACGACGTCGAGTCCGCTCCTGTCGAACGCGAGCTTCGCCGCCGACCAGCGGGTCTCCAGCACATCGACGCCCGGGGAGATCCGCAGGGCGAGGATCTTCCCCTTGGGCTTCACCTTCCCGACGAGGAAGTCGGCGGCGACCGCCCCGTATCCGTAGCCGCCGACCGGGTTGATGAAGGTGACGGCGCAGTCGGTCTCGACACCGCGGTCGAAGACGATCACGGGCACCTTTCCGCAGGCCTGCCCGACGGCGGGGGTGAGGGTGGCCGTGGTGTTCGGGGAGACGATCAGGGCGTCGCAGTCCTGGCCGGCGAGTTCCTGGATGTCGGAGATCTGCTTGTCGTCCTTGCCCTGCGCGTCGAGCACGGTGAACTCGGTGATCTCCTTGTGGAGCGCGGCCTCGGCCCGCATGTTCTGCAGGCCGACCTGGCGCCAGGGGTTGAAGACCCCGGCGTTGGAGAAGCAGAGACGGATTCCGCCGCCGTCCTTCTTCCGGTACTGGGTGGTGTCGACGAGCTTCGGGCGGAGCATCTGCTCCCACGGTTTCCCGGCGGGGCCCTGCGGGGCGACCTCGGCGAGGCCGAGCTGGCGCTCGTACTCGGCCCGGTCGAAGAACTTCGACTGCTCGCCGGTGCCCGGGGCGCCCGTGCTGCCGCTCGCTCCGGCGGCGGGCGCTTCGGGCGGCGCGTCGCTCGTGCAGCCGGCCAGCAGCGCCGCGCCCAGCAGTGCGGCAACCGGCACGAGGAGGTGTCCGAACTTTCGCGTACTCATGAGGTTTTCGCTCCCGGGGATTCGGTGCCGCGGCGGCGCAGCCTGGACCAGTCGGCTGCTCCGAGGGCGACGGCGGCGATGACGATGACGCCTTGCACGGTCGACTCCAGGGCTCCGGAGACGCCCTGGAGGTTGAGCAGGGTGAACAGTGCCTGGAGCGAGAACGCCCCGGCCATCGCCGCGACGACGGAGCCCCGGCCGCCGCCGAGCACCACGCCGCCCAGCACGACGGCCGTGATCGCCTCGAACTCGTAGCCCCGGCCCGCCTGCGCCGAGACTCCGGAGAAGCCGCCGACGAGTACGGCCGCGAGCGCGGCCGCGCCGCCGGAGAGCACGAAGGCGATGGTCCGGGCGCGCGCGACCCGGACCCCGGCCAGGGCCGCGGCGCGTTCGCTGTCGCCGGTGGCGAGAAGCGTGCGGCCGAAGTCGGAACGCATCAGGCGTACGGCCAGGAGCCCCGCGACGACGCAGGCGAGCACGGCCCACGGCAGCCAGCCGAACACGGTACCGCGTCCGAGCCTGCGGAACTCCGGGGGCAGCGCGCCGTGCGGGGAGCCTCCGGTCCAGAAGAAGACGGCGCCTTCGAGGATCAGCATCATGCCGAGCGTGGTGATGAACGACGGCACGCGCAGCAGGGTGGTGATCAGCCCACTGACGAGACCGGCGAGGGCTCCGGCGAGCAGCAGGACAGCGGTGACCAGCGGCCAGGGCGCGGCCGGGAACGAGCCGTACAGTTCTGCGGTGACGACCACCCCGGCGGTGACGATCGCTCCGACGGAGAGGTCGAACTCGCCGCAGACGATGACCAGGTACTGGCCGGCCGCGAGGATCACGAGGGGTGCGGCGCGCTTGACGAAGGAGAGGAGGCGGTCGGGTTCGTAGAAGCCCGGGTCGGTGAGGGCGAGTGCGGCCAGGAGTACCGCGAGCAGGAGGTAGACGGGGGTGCCGGTGGTGAGGGCACACAGGACACGGCGGGCGGCGGGCGCCTGGGCGGCGGTGGTCATGCGGTCCTCCCCTGCGGGGTGCGGCGGCCCCGCGCGTAGAGGGCGACGGCCGCGATGATGACGACGCCGCGGACGACGTTCTTGAAGAACGGGTCCACGGACAGCTGGTTGAAGACGCTGTCGAGCACGGCGAGGACGAGGACTCCGCCGAGGGTGCCCGCCACTCCCCCGCGCCCGCCGGCGAGCGCGGTGCCGCCGAGGACGACGGCGGCGATCGACTCCAGGTCGTAGCGGGCCTCCGTGCCCGCCCAGGGAGCCCCGGCGCCGAGCCGCGCGGCGAGGAACAGGGCCGCGGCGCCGACGCAGAGCGAGCACAGGAGGTGTGCGGTGACGACGGTGCGCCGGGTGCGTACGCCGGAGAGCCGCGCGGCGTGCTCGTCGCCGCCGGTCGCGTACATGTGGTGGCCGAGCCGGGTGCGGCGGGTGATCAGCCAGAGGACTGCGGCGACCGCGAGAAGGAGGAAGAGGGAGACGGGGACCGGTCCGATCCGGTCGTAGCCGAGGTGCTGGAAGGAGGCGGGGACCTTGCCGGCGGGGCCGGTGTAGTTGTCCTCGATCCAGCCGCGCAGGATGAAGGCCGTGCCGAGGGTGGCGATGAAGGCGTTGACCTTGAGCCCGGTGACGATCAGCCCGTTGGCGAGGCCGACGGCGGCGCAGAGGGCGAGGACGGCGACGACCGCGACGAACACGCTGCCGCTCTCCATCGTCTCCGCGGCGACGAGGGTGCCCAGGCTGATGAGGTAGGCGACGGACAGGTCCAGCGATCCGCTGAGGACGACCACGGACTGGCCGACGGCCACGAGACCGAGGGCGACGCAGTTCTGGAGGATCGTGACCACGTTGGTCACGGTCAGAAAGTCCCCGCCGCGGGCCGCGACTGCGATCCAGCCGAGCACGGTGACGGCGAGGGCGGCGAGCCAGACCCCGGCCACGGGGCCGGTGGGACGCGGCCGGGCCGGCCGCGGTGCGTCGGTGCCGGGCCGGGCGCCCGAGTCGGGCCGCAGTGCGGTCATGCTGCTCCCTCCCGTGCGCGGTCGCCGCCGGTGGCGACGCGCATGACGGCCTCTTCCGTGGCACCCGCGGGCAGTTCACCGGCGAGCCGGCCTTCGGACATGACGAGGATGCGGTCGCTCATGCCGATCAGCTCGGGCAGTTCGGAGGAGATGATCAGTACGGCGAGGCCCTCGCGCGCCAGTTCCCGCACGAGGGTGTGGATGGCCGCCTTGGCGCCGACGTCGACGCCCCGGGTCGGCTCGTCGAAGAGGAGCACCCGGGGGCGGGCGGCGAGCCACTTGGCGATGACGACCTTCTGCTGATTGCCGCCGGACAGGTACTGGACCTGCTGGTCGGCGCCGCGGGCGTGGAGGCGTACGCGTTCCAGCAGGGCGATCACCTCGCGGCGGACGGCCGGCCCGCCGCGTGCGGGGACGGCGCGGGTCACGAGCAGCGCGTTGTCGGTCACCGACTGGTGCAGTGCGAGTCCCTCCCCCTTGCGGTCCTCGGTGACCAGGGCGATCCCGGCCCGGACGGCTTCCCGGGGGCGAGCCGGGCGCAGTTCTTCCCCGCCGACGGTCATGGTGCCCGTGGTGAAGGGATCGGCTCCGAAGAGGGCGCGGGCGAGGCAGGTGCGGCCGGAGCCCTGGAGACCGGCGACGCCGACGACCTCGCCGGCCCGCAGGGTCAGATCGATGCCAAAGATCCGGGAGTTGCCGCCGCCGCGTACCGTGAGCCGTACCTCTCCCGGCTCTTGCGGCCCGGCCCTGGGCGGGTAGTAGGCGCCGAGTTCCCGTCCGACCATGGCGCGTACCACCGTGTCGGCGTCGGTGTCGCGGGTGGTGAGGGTGGTGACGCGGCGGCCGTCCTTGAGGACGGTGATGCGTCGTGAGAGGTCGAAGACCTCGCGGAGCCGGTGCGAGACGTAGAGGATGCCCAGTCCGCGGGCCGTGAGACGGCGGACCAGGGCGCAGAGCCGCTCGACCTCGTGGTCGGCAAGTGCGGCGGTGGGTTCGTCCATCACGAGGATGCGGACGTCGGATGCGAGGGCCTTGACGATCTCCACGGTCTGCCTGCGTGCGACGGAGAGTTCGTGCACGGGGGTCCGCGGGGTGATGCCGGTCTCGTCGAGCTCGGCGAGGAGCTCGGCGGTGCGCCGCTCCATGGTGCGCCGGTCGACGAGTCCGTACCGGGTCGGTTCGCGGCCGAGGAAGACGTTCTCGGCGACCGTGCGGTGCTCCAGGAGGGCGAACTCCTGGTGGATGATGCCGATCCCGGCGGCCTGGGCCTGGGCCGGGTGGCTGAAGGAGTGGGCGGTGCCGTCGATGGTGAGGGTTCCCGCGTCGGGTGAGTGCTCGCCCGCGAGGATCTTCATCAGTGTCGACTTTCCCGCGCCGTTCTCCCCCACCAGGGCATGCACTTCCCCGGCTTCGAGGTCGAGCCCCACCCCTTCGAGCACACGCACCCCGAGAAAGCTCTTGGACACACCCTGCATCGTCAGCATCGAACTGCTCCTCGCTCAGTGGTCTGCAGAGCAGAGTCGTGACAGGCATTGGGAGTGTCAAGGTCTCAAACACCTTTGTTCTGAGGTGACTTGACTGCCACTTATGCCGATGAACGAACAGTGGATGCCTTGTGAGCAGCGAAAGTCGTCCCTAGGGTGACAGCCATGTCTTCGCCGTCGGATCGCAATTCCGCTGCCGCATCGCACTCGCCGGGCGAGGTGCTCGCACTGATCGGCTCCGGGGCTGTGACGACCCGGGCCGATATCGCCCGGGTCACCAGAATGGCCCGTTCGACGGTCTCCCAGCGTGTGGACGCCCTGATCGCGCACGGTCTCGTGGACGAGGACGCCGACGGCGGTTCCACCGGCGGCCGGCCGCCGCGACGGCTGGCGCTGCGCACCCGTGAGCACGCGGTGGCCGGGGTGGATCTGGGGGCCTCGCACTGCCGGGTGGCACTGATGGACATCGGCGGGACCACGCTCGCCACGCACGAGGAACCGCTGTCGATCGGGGACGGCCCGGATTCCGTACTGCGGCACGTGGAGCGCACCCTGCGCGCCCTGCTGGAGGAGACACACCGGGAGCCGGGGACGCTGCGGTGCATCGGCGTCGGGGTGCCGGGTCCGGTGGAGTTCTCCACCGGCCGTCCCGTCGATCCGCCGATCATGCCGGGCTGGCACCGGTACCCGATCCCGGAGTTCTTCGCCTCCCGGTTCGGGGTGCGGGCGCTCGTGGACAACGATGTGAACGTGATGGCGCTGGGCGAGCAGCGGCGCGCGTTCCCCGACTGCCGCTATCTGCTGTACATCAAGGTCGGTACGGGGATCGGCTGCGGGATCGTCGCCGACGGCGAGCTGCACCGGGGGGCGCAGGGGTGCGCGGGCGACATCGGCCACATCCGGGTCGCCGATCTCGACGATCCGTGCCGATGCGGCAATGCGGGCTGCCTGGAGGCGGTCGCGGGTGGCGCGTCACTGGCGGCGAAGCTGGTCGCTCTGGGGCTGGACGCGGCATCGGGCAGCGATGTGGTGCGGCTGGTGCAGTCCGGGAACCGGGACGCGGTGCGGATGGTGCGGGAGGCCGGGCGGGCGGTCGGCGAGGTACTGGCGGGGCTGGTGAATTTCTTCAACCCGGACACGGTGGTGATGGGCGGCGCGCTGGCCGCCGTTCATGACCAGTTGCTCGCGGGGGTGCGGGAGGCGGTGTACCGGCGTTCGCATCCGCTGGCCACCCAGCTGCTGCGGATCGAGCCGAGCCGTACGGGCGAGAACGCGGCGGCGGTGGGTGCAGGGATCCTCGCCATCGAGCACGCCCTGTCTCCCGAGCAGGTGAACCGGCTGGTCGCGGGCTGAGCGCGAGTGCCCCCGCGCACGGGCGGTGTGCGCGGGGGCACTGGTCACGACGGCACTTGGCCGTGCGGTTACGCGGGAGTCATCAAGTCCCACCGGGCCTCGAACAGTACGCACCGGTACTGCGCCCAGCTCCCGTCGGCGACGCCCGCGTCCCCGGCGGCGACGCACTCCTGCTGGGTGTCGAACGAGCCGGAGACGTCCCAGCCCTGCGCCCCGGTCTCGGAAGCGGCGGCGGCCGAGGCCGTCGCGACGGTGGCGACGGCTCCGGCGCCGGTGAGTGCGAGCGCCATGGCAAGGCCCGTGGCCGCGGTGGCGGCGGTCCTGATCGGCTTGTGCATGAAGGCCTCCTTCTGGTTGTACGGATACCCGGCATTTCCGCCGCCGCTGCGACGATCGCGGCAAGGGCTCAGCGCGTGCGGACGATGTCCACGTCGGACGCCTTCACGAAGGCGATCCGGTGGCCGATCTGCACCGTCACGTACTTCTCCTTGCCACGGAAGTACGCGTGGTCGAGCGGGTACGAGGAGTCGATCGTCGGCGCGTAGAAGAAGCCGGTCGGCGCCTCGCCGCCGCCGGGGTAGGACTGGCCGGCCTTGATCGTGTACTGGAGTGGCGCGCCCACCCGCTTGTCCGAGAAGTCCGCGGGGTACTCGGACTTCTCGGGGTACGCGACCCCGTACACCGGCACGTCCGTGCGGCCCGCCTTCGGCCTGACGACATAGCCGGAAGTGGGTGTGGTGTTGCGGCTGCGGGCCGGGGTCTGGAACCAGGCCTTCTGGCCGTACCACCAGATCGCAGTCCAGCCGGGGGCGTGGTCCGCGACGACGGCCTGCTGGGTGGCGCTGATCTTGCTGCCCCAGTCTGCGGCGCAGTTCGTGCCGGGCGAGCCGTCGGTGTGCAGGCCGGGGTCGGAGAAGAGGGGCGCGTCGGTGGACGGCGCGGTGTGCAGCGGGACGGCGCTGGAGCCCTGGACCGGCAGGTCGACGCCCTTCTCGCAGTCGCGGAACGCCTGCTGGTTCTTCTTGAAGTCCGGGCTGACGGTGATCAGTTCGCTGCTCCTGGAAGCGCTCGGCACGGTGGGCTCGCCGAGCAGCGCCATGAAGCGGTTCCAGTCCCAGTAGGTGCCCGGGTCCCAGTGCATGTTCTTGGCGCCGGACGCGCTGGTGGGCGGCACTCCGTCGTGGCCGATGATGTGCTGGCGGTCGAGCGGTATGTCGTACTTGGCCGCGAGGTAGCGCACCAGCTTGGCGGTCGAGCGGTACATCTCGGGGGTGTACCACTTGGCGCCCTCGACGGCGACGCCCTCCTGCTCGATGCCGATGGAGTGGCTGTTGACGTACCAGTTGCCCGCCTGCCAGGCGACGTCCTTGCCCTTGACCATCTGGGTGACATGACCGTCGGACGAGCGCACCACGTAGTGGGCGGAGGTCTGCTTCAGCGGGTTCTGGAAGATCTTCAGGGTGGTGTCGAAGTCTTCCTCGGTGTCGTGCAGAACAATGAATCTGATCTTGTTGGTGTGCGGCCGGTCCGCGGTGTCGTAGTTCCCGTACGTCTCCTTGTCGGCCGGGTCGCCCGTCTGCTGGTAGGCCGCCGGCACCCAGTCGCATGCGAGGCTGCGCGGGCATTCCGGCCGCACCCCTTCCGCGCCGGCCTGCGCCGCGGGACTGAGCAGCGCCATGCTCAGTGCGCCGACGCCTGTCAACGCGAGTGCGAGTCCGGTCCTCTGCTTGGACGTCATGACAACCCTTCTTGGAGCCGTGCGTGATGGAGCCGTGCGTGATCCGATCCCACTGTTCCGCTGTGCGCGCACACTCTCCGACCTGAGATGACAGCACGTCAAGGGATCCGTGGAGGTCGCGGATCGAACCAGTGGACCAGACCACTGGCGGGGTGTCCGACCTGCGACGGAAAGATTCAACCGGTCTTCCACGACGGCTTGTTGCCGGGGTCTCGCGCTCGGATCGGAGGACACCGGGCCCGTGCCGGGACGCCCCTCACGAGCGCGCCTTTTATGTGACTAATCCCGGATGTGCGTGCCCCGAACGGCCGAAGGGTAGTGCTCGCGCCGACACGATCTCGTCCGTGCGACATCCGCACGGCGATCCAGGAAAGGCCGGACGCACATGGCTCAGCCCTTCACCCTGCCGGACTTCTACGTTCCGTATCCGGCACGGCTCAACCCCCATGTCGAGGAGGCCCGAGTACACACCAAGCAGTGGGCGCGCAGCATAGGGATGGTGGAGGGTTCTGGCATCTGGGAGGAGAAGGACATCGACTCCCACGACTACGCGCTGCTGTGTGCGTACACCCATCCCGACTGCTCGGCCGAGGCGCTCTCGCTGGTCACCGACTGGTACGTGTGGGTCTTCTTCTTCGACGACCACTTCCTGGAGCTCTTCAAACGCAACCCCGACCGTGCGGGCGCCAAGCGCTATCTGGACCGGTTGCCGGCGTTCATGCCGATGGACCGCGGGGCCCCGATGCCGGAGCCGACGAACCCGGTCGAGGCGGGGCTGGCCGATCTGTGGACGCGTACGGTGCCGAGCATGTCCGACGCCTGGCGGGCCAGGTTCGCCGTGGCGACGGAGAACCTGCTCAACGAGTCGATGTGGGAGCTCTCCAACATCAACGAGGGGCGCATCGCCAACCCCGTCGAGTACATCGAGATGCGCCGCAAGGTGGGCGGCGCCCCGTGGTCGGCGGGTCTCGTGGAGTACGCGGCGGACGCCGAGGTCCCCGAGGCGGTGGCCGGCGAGCGTGCGCTGCGGGTGCTGCGCGACGCCTTCTCCGACGGGGTGCATCTGCGCAACGACCTCTTCTCGTACCAGCGGGAGGTCGAGGACGAGGGCGAGAACAGCAACGGTGTGCTGGTGCTGGAGCACTTCCTCGGCTGCAGCACGCAGGAGGCCGCCGACGCGGTGAACGACCTGCTGACGTCCCGGCTCCAGCAGTTCGAGAACACCGCGCTCACCGAACTCGGGCCGCTCTGCGCGCAGAAG
Source organism: Streptomyces atratus (assembly GCF_900119365.1). GTDB lineage: Bacteria > Actinomycetota > Actinomycetes > Streptomycetales > Streptomycetaceae > Streptomyces > Streptomyces atratus_B. Next base: position 228,170 of record NZ_FPJO01000004.1, on the reverse strand, counting down.
GGGCTCGACCCCGCCCGGACCGCGGCGGTTCTCGCATACGTCAAGGGCTTGCAGGACTGGCAGTCCGGCGGCCATGAGTGGCACATGCGCTCCAGCCGCTACATGAACGACGGCGCGGTCGAAGCGGCCACGACCGGCTTCGGCATGGCCGCGGCCTCGGTCCGGTTCACCTCGCGCTCGGAGGCGGCCCGGCTGCGCAGCCACACCCATGTGCCGTACCAGCGCGTCGGCCCGTCGCTGCTGCCCGACTTCGAGCTGCCCTTCGGCACGACGCTCAGTCCGCATCTGGACGGGGCGCGGGTACGGATCGTCGACTGGGCGGGCCGGATGGGCATTCTGGAGGCGCAGCCGGGGGTGCCCGGTTCGCACATCTGGGACGAGGAGCGGCTCCTCGCGACCGATCTGCCGCTGTGCGCGGCGGGCCTGCACCCGGACGCGACACCGCAGGAACTGGACCTCTCCTCGCAGTGGCTGACCTGGGGAACGTACGGCGACGACTGGTTCCCGGTGGTGCACGGCCGGGCCCGCGACCTGGCGGGGGCCAAGCTCGCCAATGAGCGGCTGTCGCTGTTCATGCCCCTGGACGGGTCCGGGACGCCCGAACCGGTCAATGCCCTGGAGCGGGGGCTCGCCGATCTCTGGGCGCGGACCTCGGCCCCGATGGACGCGAGCGGACGCAGCGCGTTCCGCAAGGCGGTCGAGGACATGACCGCGAGCTGGGTGTGGGAGCTGGCGAACCAGGTGCAGAACCGCATCCCCGACCCGGTGGACTACGTCGAGATGCGGCGTATGACCTTCGGCTCCGATCTGACGATGAGCCTGTGCCGGCTCGGTCATGGCAGGAAGGTTCCACCGGAGATCTACCACAGCGGGCCGCTGCGCTCCCTGGAGAACGCGGCGGCGGACTACGCGTGCCTGCTCAACGACCTGTTCTCATACCAGAAGGAGATCGAGTTCGAGGGCGAGGTGCACAACGGCGTCCTGGTCGTGCAGAACTTCTTCGGAGTGGACTATCCGACCGGGGTGGCGATCGTGTACGACCTGATGAAGTCGCGGCTGAGGCAGTTCCTGCATGTCGCCGAGCAGGAACTCCCCGTGCTCTACGACGACTTCGGGCTGGACGCGGAGGCGAGGGAGGTCCTGGCCGGGTACGTGCAGGAGCTCAAGCACTGGATCGCGGGCATCCTGATCTGGCACCGGGACTGCCGGCGCTACCGCGAGCAGGACCTGCTGCGCGGCACCGGAACCCCGTGGCACATCAGCGGTCCCACGGGGCTCGGTGTCTCGGCGGCGCGGGTGACCGCGCTGTTCGCTCAGCCCTCGGCGATCAGCGTGTAGCGGCCTCCGGCACGCGCCTTGAAGACCTTCTCGCCGCTCGCGAACAGCGAGCTGCGGACGGTCACTTCGCGGCTGCGGCTCGCCGTGATCACCACACGGCGGGCCTGCCCGGCAGCCCATTCGATGTCGACGGTGAAGCCTCCCCGGGCGCGCAGTCCGCGCACCGATCCGTCCGGCCAGCCCGACGGGAGGGCGGGGAGGATGTCGACGGTGCCGTGCTGGCTCTGCAGAAGCATTTCGGCGATGCCCGAGGTGGCGCCGAAGTTGCCGTCGATCTGGAAGGGCGGGTGGGTGTCCCAGAGGTTGGGCAGGGTGGAGTTCTTCAGCTGTTCGGCGAGCATCCTGTGCGCGTGGTCGCCGTCGCGCAGCCGCGCCCAGAAGTTGATCTTCCATGCCTTGGACCAGCCGGTACCGCCGTCGCCGCGTGCGCCGAGGGAGACCTTGGCCGCCTCGGCCCACTCGCTGCCGGGCTCGATCTGCCGCCCGGGGTGCAGGGCGAAGAGGTGCGAGACATGGCGGTGGTCGTCGCCCGGGTCGTCGCGGTCGGCCTTCCACTCCTGGAGCTGGCCCCAGGAGCCGATCCGCAGCCCGGGGTCGAGCCGGTCGAGGGCGTTCTCCAGCCGGCTGCGGAAGGCGGGTGCGTCACCGAGGATGCGGGCGGCCTCCAGGGTGTTGGTGAGGAGGTCGTGCACGATCTGCTGGGACATCGCGGCACCGGCGGTGAAGTCACCGTGCTCCGGAGAGTAGCTGGGGGTGACGACGAGCAGTCCGTCGCGCGGGTCGGTGCGCAGATTGGCCAGCCAGAACTCGGCCGCCTCCTTCATCGCCGGGTAGGCGGTGGAGCGCAGGTAGCCGGTGGAGCCGCCGAACCGGTAGTGCTCGTACATCTGCTGGGTGAGCCAGGCGGCGGCCTCCGGGAACCAGAACGCGGTGGACCAGTCGTGGACGCCGGTGAAGCCGTACGGGTTGGTCTCGTTGTGCACCACCCAGCCGGCGGTCCCGAACATCTCCTTCGCCGTTCTGCGGCCGGGGGCACGCATCGCTTCGATGTACCGGTCGTACGGTGCGGTGGTCTCGGCGAGGTTGGTGACCTCGGCGAGCCAGTAGTTCATCTGCAGATTGATGTTGCTGTGGTAGTCGGCGGACCAGGGCGGGGTGGTGGAGTTGTTCCAGACCCCCTGGAGGTTGGCGGGCAGCGAGCCGGCCCGCGAGGAGGCGATCAGCAGATAGCGGCCGTACTGGAAGAACAGCGCCTCCAGCGCCCGGTCGGCGGGGCTCGCACCAGCCGTGTAGCGGGCGAGCAGCTGGTCGGTGGGCAGGTCGGGCAGTTGCTGGCCGATGTCGAGGAAGACCCGGTCGAAGAGGGCGCGGTGGTCGCGTACGTGGGTGTCGCGGACCTTCTCGTAGGAGGTCCGGGCGGCTGCGTCCACGGCGGCGGTGACCGCCGGGTGCGGGTCGTCGCCCCGGTAGGAGGGGTAGCTGTCGGCGTAGTCGGTGCCCGCGGCGAGGGCGAACCAGGCGCTGTCGGCGCCGGTGACGGTGAGGGTGCCGTCCGCGCCCGCGGTGACGGTGCCGCCGCTGGTCAGGACGCGGATCTGGGCCTCGAAGCGCAGCCCGTTGTCCTTCAGCGCGCCGCGCACGGTGAGCCGGTCCCCGTCGGCGGTGACGGTGCAGTCGCTGCGGGGTGAGGTGTAGCGCAGGGTGAAGGACACCTGCCCGGGGCTGTCGGCGCCGAGACGTCCGGCGATGACCCGGCCGGGGTGGGAGACAAAGAACTCCCTTGTGTGGCCCACCCCTTGATGGGTGTAGGTCACGGAGGCGAGGGCGCTGCGCAGATCGAGGGTGCGGCGGTAGGAGGCGTCGGGGGCGGCCGGTGCGTTGGGCAGATCCAGCCGCAGGTCGCCGAAGACCTGGTAGGCGCCGTAGCCGCGCCGGGCCTGCCCGAGTTCGGCGGCGACGGCGTCCGGACCGAGCGCGCCCTCGCTGTCGAGGCGTTGCTGTACGCCGGTGAGGGCGCCGGGTCTGGGTGCGGTCCAGTTCCCGAAGTCGTAGCCCTGGACGGAGCCGGGGCCGCCGGTCCACAGCGTCTTCTCGTTGAAGGTGAGCTGTTCGGAGGCGAGCGTCCCGTACACGCTCGCGCCGAGGGCACCGCCGCCGATGGGCAGCGACTCGCGTTCCCAGTTCGCGGCCGGCGCATCATACCGGAGGGTCGGTTCCGCTCGATTCTTCGCATGGGCGGCACTCCCCGATTCATCGGAGGTGCCGACGGCTGTCGCCGTACCGGAGAGGGCGGGAATTCCCAGCGCCAGAGCACCGGTTGCGCCGATCGCTGTTTTCACTGTGGTGCGTCGCGTGATCCCGGATGTCATGCGACCGACGGTAAAGGTCCGACGACTGACCGGACAAGGAGCATGACAAAGCGGCCTCTTGGACGGAGGCCGCGAGCACTTGGACAGATGTTGAGTCAGGGGGCCCGCAGCCGCCCGGGAGGTACGGACGGCCGGGGGAGACCGCTTCAGCCCTGCTGGAACAGCTCGGCGGGCAGGGGCTTCAGCAGGGTGTACAGATCGTCGGTGATCGGCCGGTCCCAGCTGGCGATGGTGACGAGCACACCGTCGCTGCGGTCGAACTGGACACAGGAGATCCGGCTCTCGGAGAGCTTGACCCGGCGGACGATCAGCAGGTTGTCGCCCTGCATCACGGGCATGTCCTCGGTGCCGGTGACCTCGACCGGCTCGTCGTTCTCCAGCGCGAGCAGCAGCTGGGCGACCTCGAACGGGACCTGCCCCTGCTCGGTCTCGCGGGCGGGCGATCCCTCCGGGAGGTTGCCGATGATCATCGCGGGGCCGCGGCCGCCGAACAGGTCGTAGCGGAGAAAGACGCCCTGACAGCTTCCGTCGGGCGCGGGCAGCAGACCGGCGCCGAGGTTTCCGGGCCAGTCTCCCGGGTCCATGGCCAGGACGTCGAAGTCGGGGCCCGCGGGTGTGGCGGCGCTACGGCGGCGGAGGAAGGACATGCAGCCATGTTACGTGTCCGGGCTCACGTTGCAGAGCCGGGTCCGCGCAGGCCAACGCGCCGCCGGGTGTCCGGGGCCGGACCGGGCGGTCCCGGACCGGGCGCGGGCGGGGCCCGAGGCGGTCCGGGACGGCCCGGCATCAGCGGGTGGGGGGCTCGGCGCCGACCAGCCACATGGAGAAGAACTGCGCCCCGCCCCCGTAGGCGTGGCCGAGCGCCTTCCGGGCCCCGGGCACCTGGTGCTCGCCCGCCTGCCCCCGGACCTGCAACGCGGCCTCGGCGAAGCGGATCATGCCGGAGGCGCCGATCGGATTGGTGGAGAGCACTCCGCCCGAGGGATTCACGGGCAGATCCCCGTCGAGTTCGGTGACGCCGGACTCGGTGAGCTTCCAGCCCTCGCCCTCGTCGGCGAAGCCGAGGTTCTCCAGCCACATCGGCTCGTACCAGGAGAACGGCACGTACATCTCCACGGCGTCGATCTCGCGTCGCGGGTCGCCGATGCCGGCCTGCCGGTACACGTCGGCGGCGCAGTCTCGGCCCGCCCGCGGCGAGACGAAGTCCTTCCCCGCGAAGAGCGTCGGCTCGCTGCGCATCGCGCCGCCGTGCACCCAGGCGGGCGGGTGCGGCGAACGGGCCGCTCCGGCACGGTCGGTGAGGATCATCGCGCAGGCCCCGTCGGAGGACGGGCAGGTCTCCGAGTAGCGGATCGGGTCCCAGAGCATGGGCGCCGAGCGGACCTTCTCCAGGGTGATGTCCGGGTCGTGGATGTGTGCGTACGGATTCTTGAGCGCGTTGCGACGGTCCTTGTACGCGACGAGGGAGCCGACCGAGTCGGGCGCGCCGGTGCGGCGCATGTACGCCCGCACGTGCGGGGCGAAGAAGCCGCCTGCTCCGGCCAGCAGCGGCTGCTGGAACGGGATGGGCAGCGAGAGCCCCCACATGGCGTTGGACTCGGACTGTTTCTCGAAGGCGAGCGTGAGGACGGTGCGGTGCACCCGCGCGGAGACCAGGTTGGCCGCGACCAGCGCGGTGGAGCCTCCGACGGACCCCGCGGTGTGCACCCGGAGCATCGGTTTGCCGACCGCGCCGAGGGCGTCGGCGAGATAGAGCTCCGGCATCATCAGGCCCTCGAAGAAGTCGGGTGCCTTGCCGATCACGACGGCGTCGATGTCCGCCCAGGTCAGTGCCGCGTCCTCCAGTGCGCGGACGGCGGCCTCGCGGACGAGTCCGGCGATGGAGACGTCCCGGCGCGCGGACACGTGTTTCGTCTGGCCGATGCCGACGACGGCCACGGGCTCCTCAGGCATGAGCGCTCTCCCCTTCGAGGACGGCGACCAGGTTCTGCTGCAGGCAGGGCCCGGAGGTGGCGTGGGCGAGCGCCCGGTCGGACTCGCCGCGGTGGATGCGGGCTGCGGCCTCGCCGAGGCGGATCAGCCCGGCGGCCATGACGGGGTTGGCGGCCAGCGCGCCGCCGGACGGGTTGACATTCACGCTGTCGTCGAGTCCGAGCGCCTTGCGCAGCACCACCTCCTGGGAGGTGAACGGGGCGTGCAACTCGGCTGTGTCCACCGGCCGTTCGAAGACTCCGGCGCGGGTCGCGGCGAGCCGGGTGGACGGTGATTCGGTCAGCTCCCGCACCCCGAGGCCGTGGGCCTCGACGCGGTGGTCGATGCCGCGGATCCAGGCGGGGCGGGGGCACAGAGCCCGTGCGGTGTCACCGGCGGCGAGGATCACGGCGGCGGCGCCGTCACCGACCGGCGGGCAGTCGCCGGTGCGCAGCGGTTGCACGACGTACTCGCCGGCCGGGACCGGTCCCTTGAGCTGGGCGTGCGGGTTGTCCGCCGCGGCGGCCCGGCTGCGGCGGGCGATCCCGGCGAGCGCGGCCTCGTCCGTGTCGCCCGCGTCGATCAGCGCGCGGGCCTGGAGGGCGGCGAGTGCGACGGAGTCCGGCCAGAGCGGGCCGGCGTAGTACGGGTCGAGCTGGCGGGTGAGGACGTCGCGCACCTCGCCGGGCGAGGACTTCCCGTAGGAGTAGACGAGCGCGGTGTCCGCCTGGCCGGTCTGGATCTTCACCCAGGCCTCGTACAGCGCCCAGGCTCCGTCCATCTCCACATGGGACTCGGAGATCGGCGGGTACGCGCCGACGCCGTCGAGCGCCATGGTGAAGGAGAAGGCGCGGCCCGCGAGGTAGTCGCTGGAGCCGGAGCAGGTGAAGCCGATGTCGCTGGTCCTGAGCCGGGTCGCGTCGAGGACCCGGTGCAGGACGGGCATCAGCATCTCGACTTCGGAGAGTTCGTCGGTCCGCCGCAGATGGTCCGTCTGCGCGAAGGCGACGATCGCCACGTCTCGCATCTAGACCAGCTCCTTGTACGCGTCGTAGTCGGCGTCGGGCTCACCGGTCGGCCGGTAGTGGTCGGGGTGCCGTCCGTCCTCGGTCCAGACGGGTTCGACGCGCAGGCCCATGCGCACCTGGTCGTACGGGATGCCGCCGATCCGCGCGTGCAGGGCGAGGTCCGCGCCGTCGAGCGCGATGTGCGCGTAGACGTAGGGGACTTCGATGTCGAGGTTCTTGGCCTTGATGTTGACGATGCAGAACGTGGTCACGGTGCCGCGCGGGCCGACCTCGACCTGTTCGGCAGTGGCGACCCCGCAGGTGGGGCAGGCACCGCGGGGCGGTACGTACACCTTGCGGCAGGAGGGGCAGCGCTCACCGACGATGCGCCGGCGGGAGAGCGCGTCGAGGTACGCGCTCTGGGCGCGGCCGGGAGTGTACCGGTAGTCGAGCCTGGTGGGGGTGACGATGCCGGTGACGGGGTTGGCGAACCGGCCGTCGTGCGGGGCTGGTTGCTGTCCGGTCTCCTCGCCGTCGTACGGCTCGAAGCAGGCGATGTCGGTGATCGCTCCGGTGCGCTCGGCGGCCCAGCGGATCCGGACCCGCATGCCGGTGCGCACGGCTTCGGGGCCGGGTGCGGCAAGGACGTGCAGCAGGGCGGTGTCGGCGCCGTCGAGCCGGACGAGGACCCAGGCGAAGGGGGCGTCCAGGGGCTGGCCGCGGCGCGGGGCGGGGTTCCAGGCCCAGGTGGTGACGGTGCCGGTGGCGGCGACCTCGGTCAGTTCGCGGATTTCCTCCGCGGTGACGGGGTCGTACTCGACCGGCGGAACGAGGATCTTCCCCCCGGCGGTGCGGACGCCGAGGACGGTGCGTTCGCGCAGTCCGGTGAGGAAGGCGCTCTGGACGGGTCCGAGGGAGCGGGTGAAGGGGAATTCGACCACCAGCGGGGCGCTGAGGGCTTCGGGCACGGTTGCCTCCTCGGCTCAGGCGCGCCGGTAGACGGGCGGGCGCTGCTCGGCGAAGGCGCGGGCGCCTTCCTTGGCGTCGTCGGTCGCGAAGACCGGCCAGCCGCGTTTCAGTTCGGCGGCCAGTCCCTCGGTCTCGGTCATCTCGGCGGTCTCGTACACGGATGCCTTGACGGCCTCGACGGCGAGCGGCCCGCAGGCGTTGATCCGCTCGGCGACGGCGAGGGCCTCCTCCAGGGCGGTGCCGTCGGGGACGACCCGGCCGATCAGTCCGATGCCCGCGGCCTCCGCGGCGCTGTACGGGCGTCCGGTGAGGAGCATTTCGAGTGCGTGCGTGCGTGCGATCTGGCGCGGCAGCCGGACTGTCGAGCCGCCGATGGGGAAGAGCCCGCGCCGCACCTCGAAGAGCCCGAAGGTGGCGCCCGCCCCGGCGATCCGGATGTCGGTGCCCTGGAGGATCTCGGTGCCGCCCGCGACACAGTGGCCCTCCACGGCGGCAATGACCGGTTTGCGGGGGCGGTGGTGGCGCAGCATCGCCTTCCAGTGCAGATCGGGGTCGGCGGTCATCCGGTCGCGGTACTGCTCGCCATCCATCCCCTTGCCCGCCAGGGCCTTGAGGTCCATGCCGGCGCAGAAGCAGCCGCCCGCGCCGGTCAGGACGACCGAGCGGATCGTGTCGTCCTCGTCCGCCGCCAGCCAGCCGTCGTACAGCCCGACCAGCATCGGCAGCGACAGGGCGTTCTTCGCCTCCGGTCTGTTCAGGGTGAGCACCAGTGTGGCGCCCTCGCGCCGCACGGCGAGGTGTTCCGTACCAGCCATTGTCCGCCTCCCATCCAAAGACCTAGAACAGGTTGCAGTAGGCGGTGGCCCAGTTCAATAGTTTTCTGACAGCTAGTCAGATTTCCTCGGCGGCACCTCTTCCCAGTTGCGCCTCCCGGCGCTCTAATGACCGCCGAGCCAGTCAGCTTCCGGGGTCAGGAGGAACGGTGGAGTACAACCTTGCCGACCTGTTCGAGTCGGTCGTCGACGCGGTCCCGGAACGCGAGGCGCTCGTCTACCTCGACCATCCCGGCACGGGAGCGGAGCGCCGGCTGACGTACGCGGAGCTGGACGCGGCGGCCAACCGCCTCGCCCACCACCTGATCGAGGCGGGCATCACCCCCGGCGAGCATCTGGGGCTGCACCTCTACAACGGGGTCGAGTACCTCCAGACCGTGCTGGCCTGCCTCAAGGCCCGGATCGTCCCGGTCAATGTGAACTACCGCTACGTGGAAGAGGAGTTGATCTACCTCTACCGCGACGCGGATCTGGCCGCGCTGGTCTTCGACGCCGAGTTCGACGAGCGGGTCGCGGCTGCCACGCCTAAGGCCCCGGGCCTGCGTCATCTGGTGCGGGTGGGCGCGCCGGAGGCGGGGGTCCGGGGCCCCGAGGCGGTCGCGTTCACCGATGCGGAGGCGGCCGGGAGCCCTGAACGCGGCTTCCCGCCGCGGTCGGCCGACGACCAGTTCATCATCTACACCGGCGGCACCACCGGAATGCCCAAGGGCGTGATGTGGCGCCAGGAGGACCTCTTCTTCTCCGGCCTGGGCGGCGGCGCGCCGACCGGTGAGCCGGTGAAGAGCCCTCAGGAACTGGCCGAGCGGGTCGCCGCGGGCGGCGACGGGATCACCTTCTTCCCCACTCCCCCGCTGATGCACGGCACCTCGACGCTCACCGCCTTCATCGGTTTCGACTTCGGGCAGCGGGTCGTGGTCCACCGCAAGTTCGTGCCCCAGGAAGTGCTCCGTACGATCGAGAAGGAGAAGGTCACCAGCGTTTCGCTGGTGGGCGACGCGATGCTGCGGCCGCTGATCGACGCGTTGAAGGGCCCACTGAAGGGCACCGACTGCTCGTCGCTGTTCTCCGTGTCCAGCTCGGGCGCGATCATGTCGGACTCGGTGCGCGCGGAGTTCCAGGAGCTGGTGCCGACGGTGATGCTGCTGAACAACTTCGGCTCGTCGGAGTCCGGTTTCAACGGCACGGCGACGGCCGACTCGGGCCCGGAGAAGGGGTTCCGGCTCCAGGTCAACTCCCGTACGGCGGTGGTCGATCCGGCGACGTACGAGCCGGTTGCCCCGGGTGAGCCGGGGCGGATCGCCCAGCGCGGACATGTGCCGCTCGGGTACTACAACGACCCCGGCAAGACCGCGGAGACCTTCTTCCGCCGCGGCGATGAGCGATGGGTCCTGCTCGGCGACATGGCGACGGTCGACGAGGACGGCATCGTCACGGTGCTCGGCCGCGGCTCGCAGTGCATCAACACCGGGGGCGAGAAGGTCTACCCCGAGGAGGTCGAGCAGGCACTGAAGGCCCATCCGGACGTGTACGACGTGCTGGTCGCCGCGGTGCCCGACGACCGGTGGGGCAACCGTGTCGCGGCGGTGGTGCAGCTGCGCGAGGGGGCGTCCGAACCCACGCTCGACGACCTCCAGGCCCACTGCCGGACCCGTCTGGCGGGCTACAAGATCCCCCGCCGGCTGGTGATCACCCGCCGGATCCAGCGCTCGCCGAGCGGCAAGGCCGACTACCGGTGGGCCCGCTCGGTCGTCGCACCCCGGCACGAACCCGGGGAATGAGGGCGGGCCCGGCCGCGCGGGCGGACCGGGCCCGGCCACCGGGCGGCGGGTCCCCGGTAAGCCATTCGGGCACGCTCCGAACCCATCCGCTCACCCTATGTGGCAACGGGGGGAGATCGACCATAGCTTCGGCTCATGAGGAAACGAAACATCAAGATCCTTGCCCCCGTCGCGCTCCTCTCGGCCGCGGGGTGCGGAATGTCCACGCCCGCCGCCTCGGCCACGGGCTCGCACGAAGTCCGTCCGGGCCAGTCGATCCAGAAGGCGGTGGACGCCGCCCAGCCGGGTGACACCGTCGTCGTACTGCCCGGCACCTACCGGGAGAGCGTCCTGGTCACCAAGCCCGGCCTGACCCTGCGCGGCTCCGGCAGCGGGACCGTGCTGCGGCCGGCCGAGCCGGGCGCGAAGGCCGCCGACGCCTGCGCGAAGGCCGGCAGCGGGATCTGCGTCCTGGGCAAGGCGGGCGGGACCGTGGACGGTGTGCGCATCGAGTCACTGACCCTCTCCGGCTTCAAGAAGAACGGCGTCTGGGCCTCCTGGACCGACCGGCTGACCGTCCGACGGGTGACCGCCGAGCACAACGGCGTCTGGGGCATCGCCCAGGAACGCTCCACCCGCGGTGCGTTCACGGACAACACCGCCCGTGCCAACGGCGACGCAGGCATCTTCGTCGCGAACACCGTGGACAAGGAGGGCGGTGCCACCGACACCCGGGGCACCGAGCTCCAGGGCAACACACTCACCGACAACCGGATCGGTTTCACCGCCAGGCGGGTGCGCAACCTGTCGGTCCACGGAAACAGGCTCACCGGCAACTGCACCGGTGTGTTCGTCGTGGGCGACGAGGGCAAGCCGCAGGCCGGAGCGATGACGGTCGAGTCCAACGAGATCACCGGCAACAACAAGTTCTGCTCCGCGACCGAACGGCTGTCGGCCCTCCAGGGCTCCGGCATCGTACTCACCGGCGCCGCGGACACCGTGGTGCGCGCCAATACGATCCGCGACAACTCCGGCGCCACGCCGATGTCCGGCGGTGTCGTCCTGTTCAAGAGCTTCGTGGGCACCAAGAACACCGGCAACACCATCAGCGGCAACGTCGTGCTCGGCAACAAGCCGGCCGACCTCGCCAATGGGGACACCGGTAAGGGCAACACGTTCACCGACAACGTCTGCGCCAAGTCCGCACCGGCCGGTATGTGCTGACCGGTGCACCCCCGCACGAGGAGAAGCGAAACAGCATGACCACTGTGAGCCCCACCCCCCCACCCACCCCCGTACACGCCGCCCTCCCGCACCCCGTCACTCCCCCGCAGCCGGCCATGCAGCTGCGTGAGCTCGTCTTCGGCGCGGCCAGGGCCGCCGCCGTGCGCGCCGCCGCCCGTCTGGGCGTCGCCGACGCGCTGGGCGAGACGCCCGCGACGGCGCAGGAGCTCGCGGCACTGGTGAAGGCCGAGCCGGCGCCGCTGCGGCGGCTGCTGCACGCCCTGTCCTGCTACGGGATCTTCACCGAGACCCCGGACGGGCAGTTCGCCCACACGGAGATGTCGCGCCTGCTGCGCGAGGACGACCCCAACAGCCTGCGCTACATCTCGCTGTGGTGCACCGAGCCCTGGACCTGGGAAGTCTGGCCGCACCTCGACGACGCGGTGCGCACCGGCGAGAGCGTCTTCGCGGACGTGCACGGCAAGGGATTCTTCGACTACCTCCACCAGGACGCCCACGAGTCCGCGCAGATCTTCAACCGCGCGATGACCACCTCCAGCATGCAGTCCGCGCTGGACGTCGCCGAACTCCTCGACCTCTCCGGGGTGACCTCGGTCGCCGACATCGGCGGCGGCCAGGGGCACGTACTGGCGAGCCTGCTGGAGAAGGACCCGGCGCTCCACGGCACCCTGATGGACCTGCCGGGCGTGGTGGCGCGGGCGGACGCCCGGCTGCGGGACGAGGGTGCGCTCGTCGACCGGACCCGGATCGTCGCCGGGGACTGCCGCGAGGCCATCCCCGTCCAGGCCGACCTCTACATCATCAAGAACATCCTGGAGTGGGACGACGACAGCACCCGTCGGACGCTGCGCAACGTCGTCGCGGCGGCCCGCCCGGGAGCCAGGGTCGTCGTCATCGAGAACCTCGTCGACGACACCCCCTCGATGCGGTTCACCACCGCGATGGACCTGCTGCTGCTCCTCAACGTCGGTGGCGCGAAGCACACCAGGGAGAGCCTGGTCACCCGGATCTCGGACGCCGGGCTGCTGATCGGTGACGTCGTCCCGGTCAACGCCTACCTCCACGCCTTCGAGTGCGTGGTCCCCGGCTGATCACCCGCTCCCCCGGCACGACGTCAGATCGCCCCGGGTCCGGCCGAAAGGCCGGACCCGGGGCGATCGCCGGTCTCAGGCGGGGGTGCCGCGCTCCCACCGGTAGAACTCGTGGGCCATGGCGTCCTTGGGACTGCGCCAGGTCTGCGGGTCGTACGCGCTCACATAGGCGGTGAGCTTCTCGCTGATGTCCTTGAACTCCGGGTGCCCGGTCACCTTCGCGATCTCGGGGCCGGGGGGGTTCTCCGACTCGATCAGGTGCAGATACACGTCGCCGAACTGGAAGAGCTTGCGCCTGGTGACGCCGACGAGGTGCGGCAGTTCACCGCTGTCGGAGGCCGCGAACAGATTGGCGATGTCCGGCGCCGAGCCCGGGGCCATCCGGGCGACGATCAGAGCGTGATGCATCGGGAGATGCCTTTCTGGTTCCCGGCCGGCACCCGGCCCGGAGGCCGGGTGCCGAACCGTGGGCGGACGGCGGTCAGTTGGCCCCGACCGAGGCGGTGCGGCGCTCCCGGTCCCGCTGCTCGATCTTGTCCCGGATCAGCTCCATCTGGACCTTGGAGTTGCGGTTGATGTTGTCGGTCATCCAGGCGTCGTCGACGGGAGCGTCGGGACGCATCGCGAAGTCCTGGGTCCAGTGCATCTTGGTGCCGCCGGGAACCTCCGAGTACTCCCAGCGGATGTTCATGTGCTGGAAGGGGCCGGGCTCGACACGGCGGGCGCGGACGGTGCGCTCGGCACGGTTCACGGTCCGCTCGGAGACCCAGCTCCACACCTTGTCGTTCTCGTCGGGGTGCATCGTCAGACGGAAGGTGGTGCTGTCGCCGTCCCTCTCGATGATCTCGACCGCGGCGTACTCGCTGAACAGCCGCGGCCAGTTCTCCAGGTCGTTCGTCACGTCCCAGACCAGGTCCAGGGGGGCGGCGATGGTGATCTCGTTCTCGGTGTGTCCGGGCACGTCAGGCTCCTGTCATGAGGCTGTTGTTGACGAGGTCGAGGAATTCCTGGGGGGTCTTGCAACGGTCGGCGTCGGCCGGCAGCGCCCGGCCGTGCCGGTTCTCCAGCACACCCACGATGCCGAGGAGGCCCAGCGAGTCGAGGCCGTACTCGTCGAAGGCCGAACCGGGGCGCTGCTCCATGTCGCGCGGGTCGACGGTGACTCCGGCGCCCTTCTTCATCAGGACGGCGAGTTCCGTGTAGGTCAGTCGGTCGGTCATGGGGACTTCTCCTTCTCACGTTCGGGGGTCGGTGGAGCGCCGCAGCACCATCGCCGCGTTCGAGCCCATGAGCCCGCGGCTGAGCACCAGCGCCGTGCGCAGTTCGGCGGGGCGGGCGCTGCCGGTGACCACGTCGAGGTCGTGGCACACCTCGAAGACGTTCGGGGTCGGGGGTATGAGCTCGTTCTCCATGGAGAGCACCGCGGCGGCCGCGTCCAGCACCGGTGCACCGCAGTAGGCGCGCCCGATACCGGTCTTGGGCGCCGTCACCGGGACCCGCTTGCCGTGCACGCCGAGGGCGTCGGCGATCGCCAGCGCCTCCGCGCGGTCGGCCGCGGGTACGCCGAGGGCGTCCGCGAAGACGACGTCGATCTCGTCCGGTGCGCAGTCGGCCTCCCGCAGCGCGCCGATGATCGCCTGGGCGAGGCCCTCCCGGGACTCCTCCCACCTGGCCGCCCCGGTGAACGTGGCGGCGTGTCCGGCGAGTTCGGCCCGGACCTTGGCGCCGCGCCGGCGCGCCGACTGCTCCTCCTCGACCACCAGCATGGCGCCGCCCTCGGCCGGCACGAAGCCGCAGGCCTCCGAGGTGAACGGCCGGTAGGCGCGGGTGGGGTCCTCGACGGTGCTCAGGTCCGCGTACCCCAGCTGGCAGACGACCGAGTAGGGCGCCAGCGGGGCCTCGGCGGCACCGACCACCACCGCTTCGGTGCCACCACGGATGGAACGGGCGGCGTGCGCCAGCGCGTCCAGACCGCCGGCCTCGTCGCTGGCCACGACCGCGCACGGACCCTTGAAGCCGCCGCGGATGGAGATCTGGCCGGTGCTGGCCGCGTAGAACCAGGCGATGGACTGGTACGGACCCACGTAGGTGGGGCCCTGTCCCCAGAGCCGCTGGAGTTCGCGCTGGCCGAATTCGCCGCCGCCGGAGCCGGCGGCGGTCACCACACCGACGTCGAAGGGTGAGTTCTCGTAGTCGGCACGGCCGAGCCGGGCGTCGTCCAGTGCGATGTCCGCGGCGGCCATCGCGAAGTGCGTGAACTTGTCGGTCTGGACGAGGAAGCGCTCCTCGATCAGCTCGACCGCCTCGAATCCCCGCACCTCGCCCGCGACCCGCAGGGGCAGTTGCTCGCAGCCCTCGCGGGTGACCCGGTCCAGGACGCTCACGCCTTCGTGTGTCCGCTTCCAGAAGGCCTCGGTGTTGTTGCCGTTGGGGGCGACCACACCGATGCCGGTGACGACGGTGCGCCGGGCTTTGCGGGTTCTCATGGTGTCCTCCCACCTGTACGGGTCAGGGCCACCGCGGACTGGAAGCCACCGAAGCCGCTGCCCACCGAGAGGACGCTGCGCAGCTTCAGGGGACGAGCGGTGCGCGGCACGTAGTCGAGGTCGCATTCGGGGTCGGGGCTCTCGTAGTTCGCCGTCGGCGGCACCGTCTGGTGCTCCAGGGCGAGTACGCAGGCCGCGATTTCTATCGCGCCGATCGCCCCCAGCGAGTGGCCGACCATGGACTTGATCGAACTCATCGGGATGTCGAAGGCGTGCGCGCCCAGTGCCCGCTTCACGGCGGCCGTCTCGTGCCGGTCGTTCTGCTTGGTGCCGGAGCCGTGCGCGTTGACGTAGTCGATCTGCGAGCCGTCCATGCGGGCGTGGCCCAGCGCCCGGTTGATCGCCTCGGCCATCTCCAGGCCCTCGGAGGTCAGCCCGGTCATGTGGTAGGCGTTGCCGAAGGTGGCGTAGCCCGCGATCTCGCAGTACACGGTGGCACCGCGGGCACGGGCGTGCTCCAGCTCCTCCAGGACGAGAACCGCTCCGCCCTCGCCCATGACGAAGCCGTCGCGGCGTGCGTCGAAGGGCCGCGAGGCGTGCTCGGCGTCGTCGTTGTTCGGCGACGTGGCCTTGATCGCGTCGAAGCAGGCCACGGTGATCGGGGTGATCGGGGAGTCGGACGCCCCGGCGACGCACACGTCGACGCGGCCCTCCTCGATGGACTGGAAGGCGTACCCGATCGCGTCGAGGCCGGAGGTGCAGCCCGTGGAGACGGTCTGCACCGGGCCGTGCGCGCCGACCTGCTCGGCCACCGCCGAGGCGAGGGAGCTGGGTGAGAAGGCCCGCTCCAGGTGGGGGCCGGCCGAGCGGTGGTCGACGTCCCAGCGGGCACCGCTCTCGCTGACGGCGACGTAGTCGTGCTCCAGCCGGGTGGTACCGCCGACCGCGGTGCCCAGCGACACCCCGATCCGCCAGGGGTCCACCTTCTCCGGGTCGAGACCGGCGTCGCCGAGGGCCTCCCTGGCGGCCACCATCGCGAACTGGATGTAGCGGTCCGAGCGTTCGACGGTGTCGGCGTCCAGCCCGTGCGCCGTCGGGTCGAAGTCGCACTCGGCGGCGATCCGGGAGCGGAAGCCGGCCGGGTCGAAGAGCGTGATGCCCCTGGTCGCGGTGCGTCCGTTCGCGAGGAGGTCCCAGAAGGCCGGTGCGCCGATGCCGCCGGGGGCGACGACGCCGACGCCGGTGACCGCCACCCGGCGGGTCATGAGGCGGCCTCCGTTCGTTCCGGAGGCGCGACGCGGCCGGAGGATTCGGTGTGCTCGGTGTCGACGTGGCCGAGCTCCGGACGCGGGGCGAGCGGGCCGAGGTGGAAGACCATGCGTGCCTCGACGTCGCCCACGTTGCGGAATCGGTGGCGTACATGGGGAGGGATCAGCAGGCCCTGGTCGGGCCGCATCCGGTGCGGTTCGCCGTCCAGGTCCACCTCCAGCAGACCGTTCACGACGTATACGAACTCCTCGGAGTACGGGTGGTAGTGCTCGCCGATGCGGTCGCCGGGCTGAACGATCGCCAGCCCCATGAAGCCGCTGGTGGCTCCCACCGCCGTCGGCGTGAGCATGGCGCGAAGATCCCCTCCGCGCCTGCGGTTGGGCTGCGTCTCGCTGAGATCCACGATGCGTGGCCGGTGCATGGTCATGACTGTTTTCCTCCTGGCGCATTGCGCGTTGTGATGACGGGTTGAGCGAGAACCCCCCAGGGTGCGGATGCGCGGTTCAGGACTCCATGGCCCGCCGATCCGTGATCAGGGTCATCTCGGACTGCTTGAGGAAGCTCGGGACGCCCTGCTCGTCCGTGGGTGCGGCGTTGCAGCCGGCGTCGAGGAGACGCCCGAGCCTGGCCACCTTGCCGGGGCCGTCGATGCCCACCGCCTGGGCGGGCTGCGCGTCGATCGGTTCGACCGCTTCGAGGAGGCGGACGACGACGTCGTCGCGCTGGAAGATGGTGCTGCTGTCGATGATGCTCGCCGGGTCGTCGGCCGCTTCCTCGTCGTGCTCGGCCAGCAGCCGGGCGAGGGCCATGCCGCAGCCCTCCTTGGCCTGGTAGAAGAGGGCGTGCCGGCGGATGTCCTCCGCCTTGTGCCGGCCGGCGGTCACGTGGTGGACGGTCGGCAGCGCGGCCCGGGTGAAGAACATCCGGGCGGAGTCCGGGTCGCTGAGGTCCCGGTCCTGCTCCAGATACGGGTTGATGGCCTCTTCGACGGCCCGGACCTCGGGCTGACGGGCGACGTGGCGCAGGGCGGCGAGCAGGTCGCCCTCGACCTCGACGGCCCGCACGACGCGGTTGCCGTGCATGAAGAGCGAGGTGCGGCGCAGCCGGGTGTCCTCGTCGACCCGTGCGTTCGGGGAGTCGTAGTCGGCCAGGATCTTCGCCACGATGTCCTCGGTGCCCGGCTTGACGGTGAAGGTGAGCGCGTGGCGCACCACCCCGTCGCCCAGGCGCGGGGACGCCTGGAGGCGGCCCTTGGCCGTCTCGGGCACCATCTCGAAGGCCTTCCCGGTCTCCCGCAGGACGCTGAAGCGCAGCGAGCGGGTGTCGCGCACGCAGTTGTGCAGCGGCTGGACCGTCGCGACGTGCTCCTCGCTGTTCACCCAGGCGAGGAAGGGGGGTGCGCTGTCCCATTCGCTGGTGATCAGCCATTGGGAGGGATTCTCGATGGACTGGCACAGCTGGTCGCTGATGTGTCCGGGAACGGACGCCACCTGGTTGCGCAGGTGCTCGTACGCCTCCAGAAACTCCTTCTGGGCCCCGTCGTAGAGGTCCAGCAGCAGCACGACGCGCAGCCGGGAACCGTCGAAGGCGGACTGGGAGATCCGTTCCGAGAGGGTGGTGGTCATCTTTCGATCTCCTTCGAGACGGTTTCGGTGGCCGAGCCGGGTGGCATGCCGTCAACCGTCGGTTGGCGAGTGGATTCGGAGCGGGGACTCTCCCGGCGGATGCGAATGGTCCGCCCCCAAGGCCGCGGGCATCGTCTCCGTGACCGATCGTGAAACGCTGGTCCGGGTGGCGCGAGATTTATGAACCGTTCAGGTGAGCGGCCGTCCGAACCGCTCTCACCAGGGCATTGAACAATGCATCCGAACGGCGTCCGAGCTGGAGCAACTGATGAACGAGAACGTCGACATTCGCGTACCGGTCCTCATCGTGGGCGGCTCCCTGGTGGGTCTGTCCGCCTCGGTCTTCCTCGGCCGGCTCGGGATCGAGCACCTGCTGGTCGAGAAGCACCGGGCCACCTCGACACACCCGCGCGGCCGCGGCAACAACGTCCGCACGATGGAGGTGTTCCGTACGGCGGGTGCCGAGGCGAGCATCCGGCGGGCGGCCTCGGTCCTCGCCGACAACCACGGTATCCTGCAAGCCCGTTCGCTCACCGGGGACGATCAGGAGTGGCTGTTCAAGGAGATCGACCCGGGTGGCGGGATCGCCCGGTTCAGTCCGACCGGCTGGTGCCTGTGCAGTCAGAACGACCTGGAGCCCGTGCTGCTGAAGCAGGCCCGGGATCAGGGCGGTGACCTGCGGTTCTCCACCGAGATGCAGAGCTTCGACCAGGACCCGTCAGGAGTGGACGCGGCGCTGAAGAACCGGGAGACCGGCGAGCACATCAATGTGCGCGCGGACTACCTCATCGCGGCCGACGGGCCGCGCAGCCCCATCCGCGAACAGCTGCGCATCGACCGGACGGGGCCCGGCGACCTCTTCCACAACGTCAGCATCACCTTCCGCTCCCGGAAGCTCGCCGATGTGCTGGGTGACCGGCGCTTCATCGTCTGCTATCTCACCAACCCCGCTGCGGACGGTGCCCTGTTGCCGGTCGACAACAAGAAGGACTGGGTGTTCCACGCACCGTGGCAGCCCCAACTCGGCGAAATCCTTGAGGACTTCACCGACGAGCGGTGTGCCGAGCACATCCGTACGGCGGTCGGCGCTCCGGGCATCGATGTCGAGATCACCGGAAAGGCGCCGTGGCACGCCGCGGAGCGGGTCGCCGAACGGTACTCCTCCGGCCGGGTCTTCCTCGCCGGTGACTCGGCCCACGAGATGTCCCCCACCGGGGCGTTCGGATCCAACACCGGTATCCAGGACGCGCACAACCTGGCCTGGAAGCTGGCCACCGTACTGAAGGGCGAGGCGGGTCCGGGGCTGCTGGACACGTACGAGGCGGAGCGGCTGCCGGTGGCACGGGCGACGAGCGCACGGGCTTCGGCACGCTCCAGCGAGCACAGCCACCCGGGGTACTCCGCGGCGCCCGGAGTGGGCGGCGGGAAACAGGGCGGCATGCTCAGTGTGGCGCTGGGCTACCGCTATGTCCGCGGCGCGGTGCTGGGCACCGACCCCGAGCAGCCGGTGGTGCCGCAGGGGGTGCAGTTGAACGGTGAACCAGGCAGTCGCGCACCGCATCTGTGGGTCCATCAGGGCGGCGCGCGCAAGTCCACACTGGATCTGTACGAGCAGACGATGGTGCTGCTCACGGACGGTGCGGACGTGGCGTGGCGGCGGGCGGCGGCACGGGTCGCCGACCGGCTCCCGGTCCGGCTCCGGGCGTACGGCATCGGTCCGGGCGCCGATCTGGAGCCGGAGAACGGCGCGGACTGGGCCGGGCTCCACGGGACGACGTCCGAGGGCGCCGTCCTGGTGCGCCCCGACGGTTTCGTGGCCTGGCGGTCGGCGGGCCCCGTGGCAGATGCCGAGAGCACCCTCCACGAGGTCCTGACCACCCTGCTGCACCGTTCCTGACTGCGACTCAGGAAAGACCGAACTTCCTTAACTCCGCGAGGAATTCGTCCGGGCGCTCGGTGTGGACGAGGTGTCCGGCGTCGATGGTGGCGAACCGGCCGCCGGGTATCCGCCCCGCCAGCCAGACCAGTCTCTCCTGGGCGATCTGGCTGGTGGGGCCGCCGCCGATGACGAGGGTCGGGGCGGTGATCTCGTCGAGGCGTTCCTGCCAGGCGGGGTCCGGTCCGTTCAGCTGGGCATCGGTCGACGGCACCACCGGCCAGTCGAAGTCCAGTGCCTCATCCGGCCGTCGGGCGGGGGCGCGCGGCGGATCGAGCGGGAACGGCGGCGGCACCTCCTCCAGGACGAGCCGGCCGATCAGCCCGGGTTCCCGCTCGGCGAGCAGATAGGCGGCAGCGGCTCCCATGGAGTGCCCGATCACGGTGGCTCCCGCCAGGTTGCGGGCCTCCAGGAAGGCGTGCAGATCGTCCCGGAACAGCTCGAAGGAGTAGCGGCCGGGCCAGTCGCTGAGCCCGTGGCCGCGGAAGTCGAAGGCGTACACCCGGTGTTCGGCCGCGAGGTGCTCGGCGATCGCGGTCCAGGTCCGGCTGTCGCCGCAGCGGCCGTGGGCGAGTACGACGGGCGGGGCCGACGGGTCCCCCCACACGCGGTGGGCCAGCCGGATGCCACCGGCCTGCACACTGAGCACGTCCGGGTCGAGGAAGGCCTCCACGGTACGGACGAAGGCGCCCGGGTCGTCCAGCCACGGGAAGTGCGCGGCGCCGCGCTGCACGACGAACTCGGCGTTCGGGAAGAGCGCGACCAGTTCGGCGGCGCGGTCCGGGGTCGGCCCCCCGTCGTACTCCCCCGCGAGGACGAGCACCGGCGCGGTGAACACCGCCAGCGCGGCGACGGTGGCGGCCGGGTCGAAGGCCCCGTCCTCGTAATAGAAGTCGGCGGCACCGGAGTTGGTCTGTCCGGGCCCGGCTGCGGCATGGGCACGGGCAGCCTCGTCCCAGCGCCCGTAGGCGAGCGGCGCGACAGCGGCCCGGACGTCGTCCGAGGCGCTACCCGCCAGAAAGTCGTCCAGGGCGGCCCGTGCGGCCGGGTACCACGGTTCGTCGCGCCGGAGTTCGCTCGCCTCGTGCCAGTCCTGTTCGGTGGCCTCGATGCCGACCGCCAGGGTGCCGGGGGTGACGAGGGTGAGCGTCCGCAGCCGCTCCGGGTACCGCGCGGCGTAGAGCGCGGCCAGGTTCCCTGCGGCGGAGTGGGCGAGCAGGTCGACGCGGTCCTCGCCGAGGTGTTCGCGCAGCGCCTCGATGTCGTCGACCAGTCGGTCGCAGCGGTAGGCCGACGGGTCGTCCGGCACCGCGGAGTCCCCGGCGCCGCGCGGATCCGGCACCACGAGCCGGCGGTGGGCGCAGAGCCCACCGAGGTCCCCCATGTATGTCCCGGCCCGTATCGGGCCGCCGGGCAGACAGATCAGCGGTGCACCCTCCCCCAGAAGGCGGTAGGCGAGTTCGGTCCCGTCGTATGCGTGGAAGATCGGCATGCCTGCCATCCAAACAGGGCCCCATGGGCGGCGCACCCCTGTTCGGCATGAGCGAATCCGCGACGCGGATGAGCTGCGTCCCCCCTCTTGCCAGGTGGCGGAACATCCTGAATTACTACTCTCGAAAGATCGACCGAACGATCGGTCGTCTGCTCGGGAGAGGGAGATCCGGATGACGTTTCTGCTGGACGAGGCGGAGCGACTGGGCCGGGACGAGCTGGAAGCACTCCAGCTGGAGCGGCTGCGGGCCACGCTGCACCACGCGTACGAGAACGTCGGCCACTACCGGGCCGCGTTCGACAGGGCCGGGCTGAGTCCGGACGACTGCCGTACGCTCGCCGATCTTGCCCACTTCCCCTTCACGACCAAGGCCGACCTGCGGGACAACTACCCCTTCGGCATGTTCGCCGTCCCCGAGGAGCGCGTACGCCGGATCCACGCGTCCAGCGGGACGACGGGCCGCCCGACCGTCGTGGGCTACACCCAGCGGGACCTGGACACCTGGGCCGACGTGGTCGCCCGCTCCATCCGGGCCGCCGGCGGACGGCCCGGGCAGAAGGTCCATGTGGCGTACGGGTACGGGCTGTTCACCGGCGGGCTCGGCGCGCACTACGGGGCGGAGCGGCTCGGCTGCACGGTCATCCCCGCCTCCGGCGGCATGACCGCCCGCCAGGTCCAGCTGATTCAGGACTTCCGTCCCGAGATCATCATGGTGACCCCGTCGTACATGCTGACCCTCCTCGACGAGTTCGAACGGCAGGGCGTCGATCCGCGGACGACCTCGCTGAAAGTCGGGATCTTCGGTGCCGAGCCGTGGACGGAGGAGATGCGGCGCGAGATCGAGGAGCGGTTCGCGATCGACGCGGTCGACATCTACGGCCTCTCGGAGGTGATGGGGCCCGGTGTGGCGCAGGAGTGCGTCGAGACGAAGGACGGCCTGCACATCTGGGAGGACCACTTCTATCCCGAGGTCGTCGACCCGTTCACCGGCGAGGTGCTGCCGGAGGGCGCGGAGGGCGAGCTGGTCCTCACCTCGCTCACCAAGGAGGCCATGCCGGTGATCCGCTACCGGACCCGGGACCTGACCCGGCTGCTGCCGGGCACGGCCCGGGTGTTCCGGCGGATGGAGAAGGTGACCGGGCGCAGCGACGATCTGGTGATCCTGCGCGGCGTGAATCTCTTCCCGACCCAGATCGAGGAGATCGTGCTGCGCACGCCGGGCGTGGCGCCGCACTTCCAGTTGCGGCTGACCCGCGAGGGCCGTCTCGACGCGCTGACCGTACGGGCGGAGGCGCGGGCGGGGGCCGCTCCGGAGCAGCGGGCGGCGGCCGCGGCGTCGATCACGGCGGCCGTCAAGGACGGGATCGGGGTGTCGGTCACGGTCGAAATCGTCGATCCGGAGACGCTGGAGCGGTCGGCCGGCAAGTTCAAGCGGATCGTGGACGAGCGCGGCGGGCATTAGGGCCTGTCCTGCCCCGAGGCTGCCGCCGCCGGCGCGAGCTGCCCGGATGTCCGGGCCCTCGGCCGGCGGCCGCGCCGGGTCACTGCTCGCTGTGCACGATCTGGATCAGGTTGCCGCAGGTGTCGTCCAGAACCGCGGTCGTGACCGGGCCCATCTCCAGCGGCTCCTGGGTGAAGCGCACCCCGAGCCCGCTCAGCCGGTCGAACTCCGCGGGTACGTCGTCCACCGCGAAGGAGGTGGCCGGGATGCCGTCCTCGACCAGCGCCGTCTTGTACGGCTGCACCGCGGGATGGCCGGAGGGTTCGAGGAGCAGTTCCGTGCCGTCGGGGTCCTCCGGCGAGACCACGGTCAGCCACCGGGCCTCGCCCAGCGGAACGTCGTGCTTCTTCACGAAGCCCAGCACCTCGGTGTAGAAGCGCAGGGCCTTGTCCTGGTCGTCCACGAAGACGCTGGACAGGTGGATCCTCATGGGGTGTTCTCCGGTGCATCGGGCCTGAGCCACCGGGTCACGATGCGCTCAAGGGGTTCGGTGTCGAGGTCGTGGAACTTGTAGCGGCCCTGGCGTCGCGAAAGGACCAGGCCCGCCGATTCCAGTACGGCCAGATGCTGGCTGATCGCCTGGCGGGACAGCCCCAGGCCGTGTTTGGTGACCAGCCGGGTGCAGATCTCGAACAGTGTCTGGCCGTCCCGTTCCACCAGTTCGTCCAGGATGCGCCGACGGGTGGGGTCGGCCAGCGCCTTGAAGACATCCTCCGCCATGACCCCACCATAGGCAAGTAGCGACTTGCCTATCAACCCGTTCGGAGCGAGGCCCGAACCGGGAGACCGGAGGCGGCCGGTCACGCGAACCGGTCACGCAGCTCCCGCTTGAGGATCTTCCCGCTGGCGTTGCGCGGCAGTTCGTCCACGAAGAGGACCTTCTTCGGGGCCTTGAAGTGGGCCAGCCGCTCGCGGGCGTGGTCGACGAGTTCGGCCGCCGTCGCGTCGCCGCGCAGCACGACGACGGCGGTGACGGCCTCGATCCAGCGCTCGTCCGGCAGCCCGATCACCGCGGCCTCGGCGACGGCGGGGTGGGTGTAGAGGGCGTCCTCGACCTGCCGGGAGGCGACGAGGACACCGCCGGAGTTGATGACGTCCTTCACCCGGTCGACGACGGTGAAGAACCCTTCGGCGTCGCGCACCGCGAGGTCGCCGGAGTGGAACCAGCCGTCGCGGAAGGCCTCCGCCGTCTCCTCGGGCTTGTCCCAGTAGCCCTCGCACAACTGGGGCGACCGGTAGACCACTTCGCCGGCCGTGCCGTCGGGGACCTCCTTGCCGTCCTCGTCGACGACCCGGGCCTCGACGAAGAGGACGGGCCTGCCGCAGGAGTCCATCCGGCCCTCGTGCTCGTCCGGTCCGAGGACGGCGGCGAGCGGGCCGATCTCGCTCTGCCCGAAACAGTTGTAGAAGGCGAGTGCGGGCAGCCGTTCACGCAGCCGCTCCAGTACCGGTACGGGCATGATCGACGCGCCGTAGTACGCCTTGCGCAGGCCGCCGAGTTCGCGGGTGGCGAAGCCGGGGTGCTGGGAGATGCCGATCCAGACGGTCGGCGGGGCGAAGACGCTGTCGGCCTGCCCCGCCTCCACGAGGTCGAAGATCCGGTCGGCGTCGGGTACGTCGAGGATGATGTTCTGCGCCCCGACCGCGAGGTACGGAAGCAGGAAGACATGCATCTGCGCGGAGTGGTAGAGCGGCAGCGAGTGGACGGGCCGGTCGGTGGCCCGCAGACCGAGCGCCGTGATCGCGCTGACGTACTCGTGCACGAGCGCGCCGTGGGTCATCATCGCGCCCTTGGGCAGCGCGGTGGTGCCCGAGGTGTAGAGCAGCTGGACGAGGTCTGCCGCGGCCGGTTCGCGTTCCGGGACGAAGGCTCGCGGGGTGGCGGTCGCCGCCAGCAGGGAGTCCGGTGCGTCGCGCAGCGGGCTTACGGGGAACGCGGCCGGAATCCGGTCGGCGAGGTCCGGGTCGGTGAGGACGAGGGCGCTGCCGGACTGTTCGAGGATGTACGTGAGGTCGTCGCCGGTGAGGTTCTGGTTGACCGGTACGTGAACCAGGCCCGCGCGGGCGCAGCCGAGAAAGCCGATCAGATACGCGTCGGAGTTGTGCGCGTAGCAGGCGACCCGGTCGCCGGGGCGCAGTCCGTGCTCGCCGGCGAGGACGGCGGCGGCGGTGCTGACGGCCGCGTCGAGCTCAGCGTACGTCCATGACCTGTCCGCGTACCGCAGAGCGGTGTGCTCCGGGGTGCGCCGGGCGCTGCGCGCCAGGACTCCGTCGACTGTGCTGCTCCGTACACCTGTCATGGCGTGATCCTGTGCGGCCGGAACCCGGGGGTCAAGGGTCCGGATACCGGTGGGGATGTTGACAGGGGTGCGGGGGTGCTGACTGAGTTGCGCGTGGCGACTCGAAACCTCGGGCAACCGCCTTTCGTACCAGCACAGTTGGGAGGACCATTGCCGCTCCGCAACCGTCTGAGACTTCTTGCGATATCCGGCCTCGCGCTGTTCACCGTTTCGGCGTCGTTGCCACCCACCGCTGCCGACGCCCCGGGCTCCCACCGTCCGTCGGGCGGCGGGCTGTCCGCCACGATCCGGTACACCGAGTACGGCATCCCGCACATCGTGGCGAAGGACTACGCGAGCCTGGGCTTCGGCAACGGCTGGGCCCAGGCCGCCGACCAGGTGTGTACCCTCGCCGACGGCTTCGTGACCCTGCGCGGCGAGCGGTCGCGGTACTTCGGCCCGGACGCGGCCCCGGACGGCTCGTTGTCCGCCGCGACGAAGAACCTCTCCAGCGACCTCTACTTCCGCCGGATCCGCGAGAGCCGCACCGTGGAGAAGCTGCTGAAGGCGCCCGCGCCGGCGGGTCAGAGCCGTGACGTCAGGGAGCTGGAGCGCGGCTGGGCGGCCGGCTACAACGCCTGGCTGGCGCGGAACCGGATCACCGATCCGACCTGCCGGGGCGCCGACTGGGTGCGGCCGGTGACGACGCTGGACGTGGTGGCGCGCGGCTACGCGCTCTCGGTGCTCGGCGGTCAGGGGCGCGGCATCGACGGCATCACGAGCGCTCAGCCGCCCACCGGGGCGGCGGGGACGCCCGCGGTCCCGTCGCCGGGAGACGCGGCGGACGCGGCCCGGCGGCTGCTGTCGACGCAGAACGCGGACATGGGCTCCAACGCGGTCGCGTTCCGCGGCGACACGACGGCGAACGGGCGGGGCCTGCTGCTGGGCAATCCGCACTATCCGTGGCAGGGCGGGCGGCGGTTCTGGCAGTCGCAGCAGACGATTCCCGGCGAGCTGAACGTGGCGGGCGGTTCGCTGCTCGGCGCGCCGATCGTCTCGATCGGGCACAACGCGAACATCGCGTGGAGCCACACCGTCGCCACCGGTGTCCCGCTCAACCTCCACCAGCTCACCCTCGACCCGGCCGATCCGACCGTCTACCTGGTGGACGGAAAGCCCGAGCGGATGACGAAGCGTACGGTCTCGGTCGCGGTGAAGGGCGGCGGTGCGGTGACCCGCACCCAGTGGTCGACCCGGTACGGGCCGGTCGTCACCTCGCTCGGTGACGGGCTGCCGCTGCCCTGGACGGCGACGACCGCGTACGCGCTCAATGACCCCAACGCCGTGAATCTGCGTTTCTCGGACGCCGGTCTCGGTTTCAGCCGGGCGCGCAGCACCGCGGACATCCAGGCGGCGCTGCGCCGTACCCAGGGTCTGCCGTGGGTGAACACCATCGCCGCCGATTCGTCCGGGCATTCGTTCTTCTCGCAGTCGCAGGTGCTGCCGAGGATCACGGACGAGCTCGCGGGGCGGTGTTCCACGGCGCTGGGCAAGGCCACGTATCCGGCCTCCGGGCTGGCGGTGCTGGACGGCTCCAGGAGCGACTGCGCGCTCGGGTCGGACCCGGACGCCGTGCAGCCGGGCATCTTCGGGCCGGGCCGGATGCCCACCGTGAAGGACGCCCCGTACGTGGAGAACTCCAACGACAGCGCCTGGCTGACGAACGCGGCCACGCCACTGACCGGGTACGAGCGGGTGTTCGGCACGGTCGGCACGCCCCGGTCGATGCGGACCCGGGGCGCGATCGAGGATGTGTCCGCGATGACGGCGAAGGGCCGGCTGACCGTGGCCGACCTGCAGGGCCAGCAGTTCGCCAACCGTGCGCCGGCCGGCGATCTGACCGCCGCGGACCTGGCGGCGGCTTGCGAGGCGCTGCCCGGCGGGCGTGCTGTCGGCAGCGACGGCAGGCCGGTCGATGTGTCGGCGGCGTGCGGGGTGCTGCGGCGCTGGGACCGGAAGGTCGACACCGGCAGCCGGGGCGCGCTGCTCTTCGACCGGTTCTGGCGCAGGGCGACGGCCGCGGTCCCGCCGGCCGAGCTGTGGAAGGTGCCCTTCTCCCCCGCCGATCCGGTCGCTACGCCGAACACGCTGAACGTCTCGGCGCCCGGCGTCGGCAGGGCTCTGGCCGACACGGTGGCCGAACTGCGGGCTGCCGGGATCGCGCTGGACGCCCCGCTGGGCCGGCACCAGTGGGTGGAACGGAACGGGAAGCGCATCCCGATCGGCGGCGGTACGGAATCGCTCGGCATCTGGAACAAGACGGAGCCGGTGTGGGACGCGGCGGCCGGCGGCTACCAGGAGGTGTCGGCCGGTTCCAGCTACATCCAGGCGGTCGGCTGGGACGGCAGCAAGTGCCCGGTGGCGCGCACCCTGCTCACGTACTCCCAGTCCTCCGACCCGGGCTCGGCGCACTACAGCGACCAGACCGAGCTGTACTCGGGTGAGCGGTGGGTGACGTCCCGGTTCTGCGAGAAGGACATCCTGCGCTCGCCCGCGCTGCGGGTCGTACGGGTCCACGAGCGCCGGTAGCTCCCTGCGCGCGATCGGTCCCTGTCCGCCCGCCTCGCGGTCAGGGACTGATCGCGAGGAAGACGAACGCGGCGAAGATCGACAGATGGACGCCGCCCTGGAGCAGGGTGGCCCGTCCCGGTACGACGGTCAGCGCGCCGACCATCACGGTGAGTGCGAGCAGCACCATATGGGTGGCGCCGAGGCCGAGATGGAGCGGGCCGTCGAGCCAGACCGAGGCGAGGGCGATGGCCGGGATGGTCAGGCCGATGCTCGCCATCGCCGAGCCGAGGGCGAGGTTGAGACTGGTCTGGACGCGTTCGCGACGGGCGGCCCGCACCGCCGCCAGGGTCTCCGGCAGCAGCACCAGCAGCGCGATGACGACACCGACCACCGCCTGGGGCATCCCGGCCGCCTCGACCCCGGACTCGATGGTCGGCGACACGGACTTGGCGTCGCCGACGACCGCGACGAGCGCGATCAGCAGCATCGCCAGGCTCAGCGCTGTGGCGCCCCGGCCGGGCAGCGGGGCGTGGTGCTCCTCCGGTTTGAACGCGCCCTCCGGGGTGAGGGGCAGGAAGTAATCGCGGTGCCGCACCGTCTGCACGGCGACGAACAGCCCGTACAGGAAGAGTGAGGCGACGGCGGCGAAGGTCAGCTGGGCGGTGGAGAATTCGGGGCCCGGTTTGCCGACGGTGAAGGTCGGCAGGACCAGGCTGAGGGTGGCGAGCGTGGCGACGGTGGCGAGGGCGGCCCCGGAGCCCTCGGCGTTGAAGACGACGACGCGGCTGCGGACGGCGCCCACGAGCAGGGACAGTCCGACGATGCCGTTGCAGGTGATCATCACGGCGGCGAAGACGGTGTCGCGCGCGAGCGCGGACGTCTTGGGGCCGCCGTCCACCATCAGGGTGACGATGAGGGCCACTTCGATCACGGTGACGGCGACGGCCAGGACGAGCGAGCCGAACGGTTCACCGACCCGGTGGGCGATGACCTCGGCATGGTGGACGGCGGCCAGGACGGCGCCCGCGAGACAGAGCGCGACCGCGGCGACGGCGAAGGCCGGCAGCTCCCGTCCCCAGCTGAAGACCAGCGCGAGCGCGGCGACGATCGGCACGACCACCGTCCACCGGGTCGCCGGTGTCCGGACCGTCGCGCGCGCGTTCATGGGCCACACCCTGCCAGAGCCGGAACGGGGGCGCGCGTCGGGCGGCGGCCGGACGGCGGGTCACACGGCCCGGGTGTGTCCTTCCCAGTACGGGTCGCGCAGCCGCCGCTTGTAGAGCTTGCCGTTGGGATCGCGGGGCATCACATCGATGAAGTCGATGCTTCTGGGGCGCTTGTACCCGGCGAGGCGCTGTTCGCAGTGGCGCAGGATCCCGGCGGCGAGCTCCTGGCCCGCATCGTGTCCCGGGGCCGGTTCGACGACCGCCTTGACCTCCTCGCCCCAGTCGGGATGCGGGATGCCGAAGACGGCGACGTCGGCGACCGCAGGATGGCCGAGGAGGGCACCCTCGATCTCGGCGGGGTAGATGTTCACCCCGCCGGAGATGATCATGTCGATCTTGCGGTCGCGGAGGAAGAGGTAGCCGTCCTCGTCGAGGATGCCGAGGTCGCCGACGGTGAAGAAGTCACCGATGCGGTTCTTCCTCGTCTTGGTCTCGTCCTTGTGGTAGCTGAAACCGCCGGTGTTCATCTTCATGTAGACGGTGCCGAGCTCGCCGGGCGGCAGCCGCTTGCCGTCGTCGTCGAAGACGGCCAGTTCGCTGATCGGCCAGGCCCTGCCGACCGTGCCCGGCTTCTTCAGCCAGTCCTCGGCGGTGGCGAAGGCGCCGCCGCCCTCGCTGGCCGCGTAGTACTCCTCGACGCACCGCCCCCACCAGTCGATCATGGCGCGTTTGACGTGGTCGGGGCAGGGCGCGGCACCGTGGATGGCGTGCCGCATGGCGGTGACGTCGTAGCGCCGTTTCACCTCGTCGGGGAGGGCGAGGAGGCGGTGGAACTGGGTCGGGACCATGTGCGTGTGGGTGCAGCGGTGGGTGTCGATGAGCCGCAGCATCTCCTCGGGCGTCCATCGGTCCATCAGCACCAGTGGGTGTCCGATGTGCAGGGACGCGCCCGCGAACTGCAGAACGGCGGTGTGGTAGAGCGGCGAGCAGACCAGGTGGACGTTGTCGTCGAACGGTTTGATGCCGAAGATGCCGAGGAAGCCGCCGAGGTGGCTCTCCTCGGGGAGCCTGCCAAAGAGCGGTCGGCGGATGCCGCGCGGGCGGCCCGTGGTGCCCGAGGTGTAGTTCATGACCCAGCCCAGGGTGCGGTCGTCCGGGGCGTGTCCGGGCTGCCCTTCGAGCAGTTCGGCGTACGGGCGGAAGCCGTCGACCGTGCCCACGGCGTAGCGCTGGGCGGCCGGCAGCTCCGCCTCGTCGGCGGCCTCGGTCGCGGCCTGCGCGAACCGCTCGTGGGCGATGAGCACCTTGGCGCCGGAGTCGGAGACGATCCAGGCGATCTCGGGGCCGACGAAGTGGTGGTTGACGGGTACGAGGTAGAGGCCGGCCTGGGCGGCGGCGAGATAGGCGGTGAAGAACTCGACGCCGTTGGGCAGCACGACGGCGAACGCGTCGCCCCTTCGCAGCCCTGCCGCGCGCAGTCCGTGGACGAGGCGGTTGGCGGCGGCGTGCAGCCGGCCCGCCGTCCACCTCTCGCCGTCGGGTGCGGTCAGGACCGTGCGGTCGGGGTCGGCGGTGGCCTGGGCCCAGAAGCCGTTGGGCGGCCGGCTCATGAGGCGCTCCGTCCGGCGATGCGGTTGATCCGGTCCACGGCACGCTCGAAGCCGCGGGTCAGGTCGTCGAAAACGGCCTGCACGCTGCGTTCGCTGTTCATCCGGCCGACGATCTGACCGACGGGGGTGCCGAGCAGCGCGCCGGTCTCGTACTTCTGGATGCGGGAGACGGCCTCGGCCACCAGCAGCCCCTGGAGCGGCATGGGCAGCGTGCCGGGCCCGGCCGGGTCGTCCCAGGCGTCGGTCCATTCGGTACGGAGCTGGCGTGCGGGTTTGCCGGTGAGGGCGCGGGAGCGGACGGTGTCGCCGGAGCCGGCGGCGAGGAGTTTGCGGGTCAGCGCGCGGGAGTGGAGGTCGGCCTCCTCCGTGGTCAGCCAGAGGGAGCCGAGCCAGACGCCCTGGGCGCCGAGGGCGAGTCCCGCGGCGATCTGCTCGCCGCTGCCGATGCCGCCGGCGGCGAGGACGGGCAGCGGCCCGACGGCGTCGACGACGTCCGGGACCAGGACCATGGAGGCGATCTCGCCGGTGTGGCCGCCCGCCTCGTACCCCTGGGCGATGACGATGTCGATGCCCGCTTCGGCGTGGTGGCGGGCGTGCTTGGCGCTCCCGGCGAGGGCGGCGACGAGCACGCCCCGGTCGTGGGCGCGTCCGACGACGTCGGGGGGCGGTGACCCGAGGGCGTTGGCGAGGAGCCGGATGGGGTAGTCGAAGGCGACATCGAGCTGGTTGCGGGCGACCTCCTCCATCCAGCCGGTGATGCGCCAGCCGGACGCCTCGCCCTCCGGGAGTTCGGGGACACCGTGCTTGGCGAGGGTGTCCTGGACGAACTGGCGGTGTCCGGCCGGGATCATGGCCTCGACGTCGGCCTCGGTCACCCCCTCCACCTTTTTCGCGGGCATGACGACATCGAGGCCGTAGGGCTTGCCGTCGGTGTGCTCCTGCATCCAGTCGAGGTCGCGCGCGAGGTCGTCGGGGGCGGTGTAGCGGACCGCGCCGAGTACGCCGAATCCGCCGGCCCGGGTGATGGCCGCGGCCACCGCGGGGAACGGCGTGAAGCCGAAGATGGCGTGCTCGACTCCCAGTTTCTTGCTCAGCTCCGTCTCCATGGGCCGCAGGATGCCGCAGCCGGTCCCCCTAGGGAAGAGATTTTCTGATGCAGTGTCAGATTCTTTGTGGCGCAGGGGACCTCCGTGACGGCGGGGGTGACAGTAATCTCTGCGGCGGCAGGAAGTTTCATTGTCGGACGAAATTTCGAAAGTTACTTTCGCGCAGCAGGAAGGGGTTCCGGATGACCGAGGACGCGGCGGGCAGAGGGATCAGCCGACGGAGGCTGGGCGGTGGGATGCTGGCCCTGGGCGGGGCACTCGCCCTGGCGCCGATTCCGTTCGCGGAGCGGGCGTCGGCCATGGAGTCGGGGACGGGATCGTCGGACATGCGCACAGGGGCGCTCGGGAGCACCGCGTCGGGGCAGGGCCGGCCGACGCTGCGACGTGGACCGGCCGCCCGTGCCGGGCTGCTCCAGGAGCCGCTGGACCAACTGGTCGCCGACGCTGAGAAGTTCCTCTCCGCCTCCCCCAAGCACCCCTGGTACGCGGGGGCGGTGCTGCTCGCCGGGCGGGGCGGCACGGTGGCCCTGCACCGGCCGATCGGCAAGGCCGTGCGCTATGCGGCCTACGACGAGAAGACCGACACCGGGGTGGAGTTCCCGCCCGGACAGCAGATCGCCATGGCCGAGGACACCGTCTTCGACCTGGCCTCGGTATCGAAGCTGTTCACCTCGATCCTGGCCGTGCAGCAGATCGAGCGCGGGACGCTGGAGCTGGAGGCGAAGGTCGCCTCGTACCTGCCCGATTTCGCCGGCGGCGGCAAGCAGGACATCACGATCCGTCAACTGCTCACGCACACCTCGGGATTCCGCGCCTGGATCCCGCTGTACAAGGCGCCGACGCGGGAGGGGAAGCTGCAACTGCTGTGGAGCGAGGTGCCGGCCAACCCGCCCGGCACGGTGTACCTCTACTCCGACCTCAATCTGATCTCGCTCCAGCTGGTCCTGGAGAAGATCACCGGCCGCACGCAGGACGTCCTGCTCCGTGAGGAGATCACCGCTCCGCTCGGGATGCACCGCACCCGGTACAACCCCCCGGCCTCCTGGAAGCCGAAGATCGCCGCGACCGAGGACGCCCGGCTGCCCTGGTCCGGGCTGGACCGCGGACTGGTCTGGGGCGAGGTGCACGACGAGAACGCGTACAGCCTGGACGGGGTGGCGGGCCATGCCGGCGTCTTCTCCTGCGCCTGGGACCTGGCGATCCTCGCCCGTACGCTGCTCAACGGCGGGGTGTACGGCCGCGCACGGATCCTCTCCGCGGAATCGGTCGATCTGCTGTTCACCGACTTCAACACCGCGTTCCCCGGCGATGCGCACGGTCTCGGCTTCGAGCTCTACCAGCACTGGTACATGGGCGCGATGGCCACACCGCGCACCGCGGGCCACACCGGTTTCACCGGCACCAGTCTCGTACTGGACCCGACGACCGACTCGTTCCTGATCGTGCTCGGCAACTCGGTGCACCCGGTCCGCAATTGGCGTTCCGGCAGCGCGCCGCGCGTCGCCACGGCCAACCAGATGGCGCGCGCCGTCGCGGTCCGTCCCGCGCGCGGCCGTACCGCGTGGTTCTCGGGTATGGCGAGCGCCGCATCGGCCACGCTCACGCTGCCCGCGCTGCGCCTGGCCTCCTCGCACGCCCGGCTGAGCTCGGCCCTGTGGTGGGACACCGAGCCCGGCTCCGACTTCCTCTTCCTGGAGGCGTCGGCGGACGCCGGGGCGACCTGGCAGCCCGTACCGTTCACCACCGTACCGACGGCGGAGAAGCCCCGCCCGGAGCCCGAGCCGCATCCCACCGGCGCGGTCTCCGGCTGGTCCGGCCGGGTGTGGCACCGCCTCGACGCGGACCTCGCCGCCTGGCGCGGCAAGAAGGTCCGGCTTCGGTGGCGGTACACGACGGATCAGCTGTACGTCGGCCGCGGGGTGTACGTGGACGACGTCCGGGTCGAGGACGGCAACCGTACGGTCTTCGACGAGGGCCGGCCCGGCGACGCCGCGCGCATCGAGGCGCTGGGCTGGACCGCGTCGGCGGACTGAGCCCCGCCGGGCCGGGCCGCCACGGAAGCCGAGGCGTTGGCAGGCGCGGACGACCGATGACGGCGCCGTGCCGGCCAGGGCGGCGACGTCGCTGACGCTGAGCCGGACGAGGTCGGCCCCCTGGTCGAGGATCACCTGCGCGACGCGGGCCTCGGTCTCGCGGAGCTCCGGCAGTTCGGCCCGTACGTGAGCGCCGAGCCGGTACCACTCCTCTTCCGTGAGCGCTTCGGCCGTCTGCGCCTCACCGCCGGCGCGGTCGTCCTCGCCGGCATCACCGTTCTCGAACTCGCCCACCCATGAACGCGACGCCTCTTGCAACGCACTCGCAGGACACCCCGCGCGGCGCAGGCAGGCGGCAGCTCCCGGCACGCGATCCGGGTCCGACACGCCTCACCGGCGCTCTCACGCTCCTGCGCGGCGGGCGCAGACGTCGGCCGGGACCCGGGCATCGGCGACCTATGCCGATCGGCCCGCCGGCCGCTGCCTGGCCACGCTCGGCCCACCGACCGGCGCCGGGGCCGTCGACTCCCGTACGACCAGCCGCGGCCGGATGAGCAGTGACCGTCCCGCCGCAGGGGCCGAGTCGATCCGGGCCCGCAGCTGCTGGAACGTCTCCGCGGCCATCTCCGGCAGCGGCTGGCGGACCGTGGTGAGCGGCGGTTCGAAGAGGTCGGCGAGGAGGATGTCGTCGAAGCCGACCACGGAGACGTCCTGTCCGGCGTTGCGCCCGGCATCCTTGGCGCCCCGGCAGATCCCGATCGCGCACATGTCGTTGATGGCGACGAACGCGGTGGGCGGGCGCGGGCCGCCGAGCAGCTCCCTGGCCGCGTTGCGTCCCAGCTCGGCGGCGTCCTTGTCACCGAACTCGGTGGCGTCGGCGCCCGGCCAGACGATCGCGTCGGCCGGATCGAGGCCCGCCGACTCCAGGGCGGCCCGGAAGCCGCGCAGCCGCTCGCGGCGGTTGACGCTGTTGACCGAACCGGAGACGAACGCCAGCCGGCGGTGGCCGAGTTCGATCAGATGGCGGGTGGCGATCTCGGCGCCCATCGCGTTGTCGACACTGATGGAAGCCAGCGACGGCGGGTCTCCCGCCTGCGCGGTGCGGTCGAAGGCGACCATCTTCAGTCCGCGGCTGAGCAGCGGTGTCACATGGTCGAGCGAGGGCAGCGAGGAGCACAGCACCACTCCGCTCACCCCGTCCGCTAGCAACTCCTCGCCGTACTTGAGCTCGCGGGCCGCGTCGCGCTCGCTGTTGCAGAGCAGTACGTGATAGCCCTCGGCGAGCGCGATGGCCTCCAGCTCACGGGCGAGCGCCCCCCAGAACGGGTTGGCGACGGACGGCACGATGAGACCGATGACCTTGATGCGACCCGTTCGCAGCATCCGGGCCGCACGGTTGGGCCGGTAGCTGAGCTGCTCGATCACCTGCTCCACGCGCGCCAGCGTGGCCGCCTGCATACGGTCCGTACGCCCGTTGAGGACGTTGGAGACCGTGCTCGCGGAGACCCCCGCGGCCTCCGCGACCTGATGGATCGTTACCCCGCTCATGCCACCTCCGGTTCGGAACCCGTCTGACCCTACCAGTGTATCGATTTACTGAACTTCGTTTACCGGTATACCCGTTAACATCCCTGAAAATTCATGCGCATCAGCTGTTGACGTCGCTCTCACGGCGTTCCTAGCATCAGTGCATCGATTTACCAGCGCTTCTCAGCCATGGCCGAGATGCCATCGCTGGATCGATCCACAGTCTCCACCTCAAAAGGGGTGTCCCATGGAACTCAAAAGACGGTCGCTGCTTGCTGCCATCGGCGCCGGCACCGCTGCCGCCGCCCTCAGTGCGTGCGGCACCGGCACTTCGGCGGGCGGCTCCGCCGACGGCCCCGCCGAGGGTGAGATCACTCTGCTCACCCCGATCTACGAAGGCGCCGACGGCAAGACGCTGTTGGAGAAGGAGATACTCGGCGGCTTCCGGAAGAAGTACCCGGACGTCAAGGTGAACGTGGACTACACCACGTACGACCAGCTCAACGAGAAGATCACCACAGGGCTCGCGGGCGGTCTGCTGCCCGACGTGCTGATGATGGGCGTGGGCTGGATCCCGCCGTTCGCCGCGAAGAAGGCGATCGCGGAGCTGCCCGAGAAGTTCGCCACCGCGCACGACTACGAGAAGCGGGTGCTTGAGCCGTCCCGGTACGACGGCAAGCTGTACGCGCTGCCGGTCGTCCTCGACACCCGCATCGTCGTCTACCGCAAGGACCACTTCGCCGAGGCCGGCATCAAGAAGACCCCGGAGAACTGGGCCGAACTGCGCGCCGTGGCCAAGCAGCTGACCAAGAACGGCCGGTTCGGATTCGACCCGTTCTCCATCCATCTGCGCCAGTGCTGGGAGACCTTCCTCTTCGCCAACGGCGGCCAGCTCTTCAGCGCGGACGGCAAGAAGGTGCTGTTCACCGACGCCCGCGGGGTCGAGGCGCTGCAGTTCTTCAAGGACCTGATCAAGGACGGCTCCGCCGACTACGCCAAGAAGACGGACCTCGGGGCCCCGACCAACGTACAGACCGGCAAGGCGTCGATGATGATGACGAGCAGTGCCCTGTGGAAGCAGGTCGGGGAACAGAATCCGGAACTCCTCAAGGACGACAAGCTCGGCGCGTTCGTCCTCGCCAACCGCAAGCCCGCGATGCTCCAGGGCGGCACGCTCGTCACCCAGTCCGCCACTTCCAAGCACCCCGCGGCGGCCCGTGCGCTCGTCGAGTACCTCGCGACGCCCGAGTCGATCCTCGGTGCGGCCAAGCAGCGAGGATCGGTTCCCGGGCTGAAGGATCTCAGCGACTCCAGCTATGTGAAGGAGAACAAGTTCGTCGATCTCTCCCTGCAGAGCATGGGTGACGCGTGTTCGGAGGGCGGCACCGCTGCCTGGATGGAGATCCGCGAAAAGATCAAGCCCACGCTGGAGCCCGCCATCGTGGGCAACCAGTCGGCGAAGGACGCCATCGCGGAACTCGGCCGGCTAGCCGAGGCCGCCATCGGCCGGATGTAAGGACCCGTCACTGTGGGAGCGACATCCGTATTGAAGGCGAGGCCCGCGCGGCCGCCTTCCCCGACCGAGCACACGGTCGCGAAGAAACGCACGGGCCGGGCACCCACCGGCCCGGGGCGCCGCAGGCAACGCGCCGGCATGCTGATGGTGGCGCCCGCGCTGCTGCACGCCTCGCTCTGGATCGGCCTGCCGGTCGTCGCGTCGGTGGTTCTGGCCTTCACGAAGTACGACGTGCTGACGGCGCCGCAGTTCGTGGGCCTGGACAACTTCCGGGACATGCTGGACGACGCGGTGTTCCGCAAGTCCATCGTCAACACCGTCATCTACACCTTCTTCACCGTTCCGTTCGGCATGTTGCTGGGGCTGCTCGTGGCCCTGGCGCTGCACACCGGGCTGAAGGCGCGGGGCATCTTCCGTACCGCGGTCTTCATTCCCCAGGTGACGGCGACCGTCGCGATCGCCCTGGTCTGGCTGTGGATCTACAACCCGGGCAACGGGCTGCTGAACACGCTCCTGTCGTTCCTCGGGATCCAGGGCCCGGCCTGGCTGTCGTCGACATCGTGGGCGATGCCTTCGGTGATCCTGGTCGGCATCTGGCAGGGCATCGGCATGAAGATGCTCATCTACCTGGCCGCGCTGCAGTCCCTGCCGAAGGAGCTGTACGAGGCGGCTTCGGTGGACGGTGCGTCCAAGGTGCGGCAGTTCTTCTCGATCACCCTGCCGCTGCTGAAGCCCGCGACGTTCTTCGTGCTCATCACGTCGATGATCAGCGCGTTCCAGTCGTTCGACCAGATCTACATCCTGACCGACGGCGGCCCGGCCAACAGCACCACGATGATGACGTTCGAGATCTACAAGTCCGCCTTCCGGGAGTTCCGCATCGGCTACGCCTCCGCGCAGTCACTGGTGCTGTTCGTGCTGCTGATGGGCTTCACCCTGGTCAACCGGCGGATCATGGGAGGCACTCGTGGCCACAACTGAGCTGCACAGGGCCGAGGTTGCAGAGAAGGCCCGGCCCCGGACGAAGAGCAAGCCGCTCTCCGTCGGCCGGATCGCGCTCTATCTGACGCTCACCGTCGTCTCACTGCTGATGGTGGCCCCGTTCGTCTGGATGGTGCTCACCTCGCTCAAGACCCCGGTCGAGATCGCCTCGCAGGACGCCGGACTGCTCCCGGAACACTGGGAGTTCGGAAACTATGTCGACGCGCTGAAGGCGGCGCCGTTCGCGACGTACGCGCGCAACAGCTTCATCATCGCGTTCAGCCACACCCTCATCAATGTGGTCGTGGCGTCGATGGCCGGGTACTCGCTGGCGCGGATCAAGTTCCGGGGCAGCGAGGTCATCTTCTACCTCTTCATCGCCGCACTGATGATCCCCACGTACACCAAGGTGCTGCCGGAGTTCCTGATCGTCCGCTTCATGCCGCTGGCCGGCGGGAACGACATCTTCGGCCAGGGCGGCAGCGGCTGGCTGGACTCCTGGTGGGCACTGATCATTCCCGGCGCCGTCACCCCCTTCGCGGTCTTCCTCTTCCGTCAGTTCTATCTGGACCTTCCGGTGGAGCTGGAGGAGGCGGCCAGGCTCGACGGTCTGGGCGAGTTCCGGATCTACGCCCGGATCATGACGCCGCAGGTCAAGCCCGCGCTCACCACCGTGGCGCTGCTGACCTTCGAGGCGTCGTGGAACAACTTCCTCTGGCCGCTGCTGGTGACCCGCACGGACAGCCTGCGGGTGATCCAGGTGGGACTCTCCGTCTTCAAGACGGAGAACGGCCCTCAGTGGCACTTCCTGATGGCCGGCACCACGCTGGCCACGCTGCCCATGGTCATTCTCTTCCTCATCGGCCAGCGCTACTTCGTGCAGGGCTTCGCGACCGCCGGTCTCAAGTAACCGATCCCGGCCCTAACCACCGTTCTTCGAAAGGTACTTACTCCATGTCTGCTGATCTCAACGGCTCCCGCGCACTGGTGACAGGGGCGGGCCACGGAATCGGCCGCGCCATCGCCGTCGCGCTCGCCGAGGCCGGCGCGGACGTCGCCGTCCACTACCACTCCTCCGCCGACGAGGCCGCGAAGACGGTCTCCGCGATCGAGGCACTGGGCCGCCGGGCCAAGGCGTTCAAGGCCGATGTCACGGTGACCGGCGACGTGGACCGGCTCGTCGACGAGGCGACCGGCTTCCTCGGCGGCCTGGACGTCCTGGTCTGCAACGCGGGTCATCTGATCGGCCGGGCCACCATCGCCGAGATGTCCGACGACCACTTCGACCAGGTCCTCTCCACCAATCTGACCTCCACGTTCCGCACCGTGCGCGCCGCCCTGCCGCATCTCAAGGAGTCCTCGGCCGGCCGCATCATCACGATGTCCTCGCTGGCCGCGCACAACGGCGGCGGCCCCGGCTCGGTGGCCTACGCGGCGGCGAAGGCCGGTGTGCGCGGTTTCACGAAGGGCCTGGCCAAGGAGCTCGGCGGCACGGGCATCACCGTCAACACCGTGGCTCCGGGCTTCATCAAGGGCACCGCCTTCCACGACACGTTCACCGCGCCCGAGGCGCAGCAGGCGATGGAGGCCGGTATCCCGGTCGGCCGGGCCGGCACCCCCGAGGACGTCGCCGCCGCGGTCGTCCACCTGGCGTCGCCGTCGTCCGGCTTCCTCACCGCCACCACGGTGGACATCGACGGTGGCGTGTGGCCGCGTTGAGGCGGATCGCCCGGGAGCGGGGCGGCTGGTGGCACGCGTACGTCTGCCCGGCGCACGGCGTGGAGCTCGACCACGGCGACCTGCTCTCCGGGGTGTTCCCCGAGGACGGTGCGCGTTGTGCGTACGGCTGCCGGGTGGACGACGAGGCGGTGCGCGGCGCCTGGCTGGTGCTCTCGCACCAGGCGTGGGCGCGGCATCTGCGGGTGCTCGCCCACCGCGAGGAGCGCGCTGAGTCGGTGGCGCGGCTCGTGGAGTACGCGGGGCTGTACGCGGAGCTGGCCACCGAGCGGCACGGCGAGGCCCAGACCTGGATGCTGCGCGGCCGGCTCTTCCACCAGGCGCTGACCGATGCCATCTGGGCGGTGAACATCGGGCACACCGTGATCACGCTCGCCGAGCACTCCACCGAGGACCTGGTCCCGGTGCTGCCGCTGCTGGACGCGCTGGAACGGGCGGCTCTCGACGCCCGGGACGTGCTCACCGGTCAGGGCCACCTCGCCTCCAACTACACCGCGTGGCTCAACGCGGCCGGTGTGGCGGCGAGTCGGGGTGCCGCGGCGGCTCGCGGCAGCGAGTGGGACGGTGCCGGGCGGTGGCTGGAGGGCGAGCACGGGCTGTACGCGCATCTGCGGGTCGCGGTCGCCGATGACGGCTGGGAGTGGGAGGGCAGTACCTACTACCACGGGTTCGTGCTGCGGGCCGCGCTGCTGGCGCTGCGGGGAACCGACCCCGCGTCCGTACCGTCCGACGTGGTGGATGTGCTGGCCGGGATGACGGATGTGCTGGCGGCGATCGCCACGCCGGGCGGCATCCTGCCGGCGCTGCACGACGGCCCGTATCTGCGCGGTCCGCTCGCCCTGGAGTGGCTCGAACTCGTCGCGCTGGCCCAGCAGTTGGTTCCGTCACCGGCACTGGAGGCGGTGGCCGGGCGGGCCCGGTCCGAGCTCGGCGCGCAGGACGACGGGCTCGACCGGGAGCTGGGCGGCTGGTTCGCCGGTCCGCCGCTGCCCGAGCGCCCTGCGCCCGGTCCGGTCACGGTGTTCCCGACCGCCGGGTACGCGGTGCTGCACCACGCGGGAGTCCACGCGCTGCTGGACTTCGGTCCGCACGGCGGCTCGCACGGCCATCGCGACAAGTTGTCGCTGTATCTGTACGGCGACACCACCCCATGGCAGCCAGATCCCGGTCAAGTGCCCTACGCACACGCTGAGTTCCGTGATCTGTACGCATCGACGGAGGCTCATCCGGCGTTCCGGGTGAACGGCGCCGAACAGGCCGAGTGCACCGGGCGGCTGCTCGGCTCGGACGGTTCGTCCGTCACCGCCGAGGTGACGACGGCTTACGAGGGTGTGCGTGCGGTGCGGCAGGTGGTGCTCGGTGACAGCTATCTGGTCGATCTGCTGACGGTGCGTGCCGAGGACGAGCGGCGCCTCAGCGCGCAGCTCCGTCCCGGTGTCGCGCTGGACGTCCAGCTCCAGGCCTCGGGCGAGGTCCGCACCACCTGGTACGGCGACGAGACCCTGCACGGCCGGCACACCCACACCCCCGGCGCGACCGTACGTCCGGTCTCCCGGCCGGGCCCGGGCGCGGCCGACGATCCGCAGCGCGTGCGCACCCGGGTCGACTTCACCGCGCAGTCGGAGAAGGTCACCTTCGCCTCGGTGTACCAGGCGGCGTCGGCCGGGCCCGCCGTGACCGATGTACGGCTGGACGGTGACGGGGTGCTGGCGGTCTCGCTGACCGATGGCAGCACCGCACGGTTCCGGACGGAGGACTGACCCTTGTTGCTCTCGGCGACCCCGCCGCCCGGCCCGCGCCCCGCGCAGCAGGTGCGGCTGTACGAGGAGGCCGCCCGCCACCGCGGGCTGACCCCGCCGCGTACGCACCCCCTGGCCAGCATCACCTGGCTCGGTCCCGCGGCCTCCAACCCGGCGCTGGCCTACCGGGTGAGCGGCGATCCGGCTCACCTGGCGGAGAGCCTTCGCTGGATCGAGGCAGCGGTGCGGCTGCCGCACTGGG
The DNA here is from genome assembly GCF_900119365.1 of Streptomyces atratus. Taxonomy (GTDB): domain Bacteria; phylum Actinomycetota; class Actinomycetes; order Streptomycetales; family Streptomycetaceae; genus Streptomyces; species Streptomyces atratus_B. The sequence continues at coordinate 186,754 of NZ_FPJO01000004.1, read as the reverse complement.
GCAGGGCCCATATGCCGGACCACGATCTGGATGCCGGCTGGCTGCTGCACCATCTGTCGCTCGCCCACCGGTGGATCGGCGACGAGCTCCCGGACGGGGTGCGGGCGCTGCTGCGGTACAAACTGCTGCTCCAGGGGCGGCGGATGTACGAGTTCGCGGTGGCGAGCGAGGGCCGCTGGTGGTCGTCGTCGTACTGGCAGAACCACAACTGGATCTGTTACGCGGGTCTGGCGACGGCCGGCTATGTGCTGGGCAAGGAGGAGTGGACCGAGCGCGCCAAGGACAACCTCGGCACGGTCCTCGACCTGATGCCGGAAGACGGTTCGCACGCCGAAGGGGTCGTCTACTGGCGCTACGGCGTGCCGTTCCTCGCCATCCATCTGGATCTCCTCCAGGAGGTGGAGGGCATCGACTGGTGGGGGCGGGGCGGCTTCCTCGCCAACACCTTCCGCTACCGCCTGCACCAGTTGGCCCCGGGCTTCGCGTTCAACGTCGACCACGGCGACTGCCACGACCGGCGCAGCGGACACAGCGCCGGCCTGTACTACCGTCTCGCGGCGCAGTACGGGATTCCTCAGGCGCAGTGGCTGGGCGATCTCGCCTCGGGTGAACTGCTGTGGCAGGAGGCGGCGGAGAGTGGGGTACGGCCGGGGATCCTGCCGGAGGCGTATCTCGAATACCTCTGGTACGACCCGTCCGTGTCCGCCGCCCGGCCCACCGAGACGCGGGCGTTCTTCCCGGATCTCGGCCTGCTCGCGGCCCGCACCGGATGGGGCGACGACGCCACGCTCGTCTCGTTCAAGGCGAGCCCCGGCGGTGGCCACAAGGCGTGGGAGACCTCCGCGAAGCACCGGGCGGAACTGGGCTGGGAGACCCTCGACCAGGGTCACCACCACCCTGATTCGGGCTCGTTCGTACTGGTCTCGCAGGGCGCGTTCCTCGCGGTCGACGAGGGGTACAGCAACCGCAAGCGGGCCGCGCACCACAATCTGCTCCTGGTGGACGGTCAGGGGTACGCGGACGAGGACCGCTACCACGTCTACAAGGACATCCCGTACGAGCGGCAGGCCCGGCAGCGCGATGTGCTCGCCGGTCCCGGCTGCGGCTGGGCGCACGCCACGGCGGAGATCGCCGCGATGTACGACCCGGCGCTCGGGGTGCGGCGGCTGGACCGGACGCTGGTGTTCACCCCGTCGGGACGGCTCGTGCTGCTGGATCTCGCCGAGGCCGACGCGGAGCGGGAGTGGACGTTCCTGCTCCAGACCGACCGGCCCACCGAGGCGCGGCCGGACGGCGGCCGGCTGATCCGGTCCGGGGCGGCCTCCGCCCTGGTGCGGCAGTTCGCGCCGCTCGACGCCTCGGTCGTCTCGGAGGCCACCGAGGTCGAGGCCAATCCGGCGTCGAGCACGCCGGAGCTGCGTCTCGCCCGCACGTTGCACACCCTGCGGGCGACGACCGCGCGCGCGGCGGACGCGCTCTTCCTCACCGCGATCGTCCCGGACGCGGCACCTGCCTCGGTCGAGCAGGTCGTGTGCGCGCAGGGGCAGGGCGTCACCTTCGGCGAGGAGACCGTGCTCCTCTCCCCCGTCGCCCGTCGTATCCGCAACCCCGCGGTGTCGGCCGACGCAGCGGCGGTGCTGCTCGGGGCCGACGGCTCGGCCCCGTACGTGGTGGCGGCCACCCGGCTGGAGCTGGACGGCCGCGTGCTGCTCGATGTCCCGGAGCCGTACACAGGAAAGGTCGGCTGATCAACATGCAGGCAACCCTCTCGTCCGGCTGGCCGACGCTGCTGCGGCGGCTGGAGTTCGTGGCCTACCCGGCGGCCGCCGGGGCCGCCTTCACCGTGCTGTCGCTCGGTGTCGTGACCTGGCTTCCCGCGCTCGCCGCGATGGGGCATGCCCTGCAGCGGTGGCGGGTGGAGGGTGACAGCCGCTGCTTCACCAACACCTTCGCCGCCTTCCCGCGGTACTGGCGGTCCCTGTGGCGCCACTCCCTGGCGTCCACCGCGGCGGGGATCGTCCTGGCCGCCAACATCGTCCATCTGCTGGGCCGTCCGGAGCCGTGGACGTTCGTGCTGCTCGCCGCGCAGGTGGGCATCGCGGCCGCGCTCGCCATCCACCATGTGGCGCTCGCGGCCGAGGCGGGCCGGTCCTCGCACGGAACGGTCCGCACCTGGTCGCGCGGTGCGCTGGCCCTCGGCTTCGGGTCGGCGGCCCGTGGCACCGCTCTGCTCGGCGCGGTGATCTCCGCCGCGCTGCTCTCCCTCGTCGTACCGCTGGGTCCCCTGCTCCTCGGCCCCAGCATCCCCGTACTGCTCGCACTGTCCTTCGCAGACCCCAGGAGGCACACCTCATGAGCCGTGTACTACGCACCACACTCGTCGCGGCGCTCGCCGCGGGCGCCCCGCTGGCCTTCCCCCCGACTTCGGTGGCCGCCGAGGCTGCCACCGCGTACTACGTGTCGCCGTCCGGCAGCGACTCCAACGCCGGTACATCGGCCGGCGCCCCGCTCGCCACGATCCAGAAGGCGGTCGACCTGGCGCCGGCGGGTGCGGTCGTGAACCTCGCCGCCGGTACGTACAAGCAGGACGTCGTGACCAAGCGCGCCGGAGTCACCATCGCCGGCCCGTCGAACGCCGTGGTGAAGGGGGCCGGCGACGCCCGGATCATCCAGGTGCAGCACGACTCGACGACGCTCAGCGGATTCACCGTGGACGGTCTGCACGGGTCGTCCACCGATGTGTCGGGGTACCGCCTCAAGCTCATCTATGTCATGAGCACGACTCCCGGCAACGGTGTGGGCGGGCTGCGGATCACCGGGATGACGCTGAAGAACGCCGCCGACGAATGCCTGCGGGTGCGCTATCTGGTGACCGGAGCCGACATCTCCGAGAACACGATCACCAACTGCGGGGTCGCCGACTTCAAGTTCGGCGGCGGCGGCAAGAACGGCGAGGGCATCTACCTCGGCACCGCCCCCGAGCAGCAGGGGGCGAACGGCGCCCCGGACGCGGCGCCCGACATCAGCAAGAACAACCGCATCCACCACAACACCATCGCCACGCAGGGCAACGAGTGCGTCGATGTGAAGGAGAACTCGACCAACAACTACGTCGAGTACAACGACTGCAGCGGCCAGAAGGACTCCAGCTCCGGCGGCCTGGACGCACGCGGCAGCGGCAACATCTTCCGCTACAACACCATTCACGACAACGTCGGCGCGGGCATCCGGCTCGGCGGTGACACCGCGACCGACGGCATCAACACCAGTATTTACGGCAACACCATCACCGGTAACGCGGGCGGCGGCATCAAGTTCATGCGCACCCCGCAAGGTCCGGTGTGCACCAACACGATGAGCAACAACACCGGCGGCGACGCGGTCGGCACGTACGGCAGCGAGTACGACCCGACGGGTGCGTGCCCCCAGTGACCGGGCGGGGACCCGCGAGACGCGGGGTACTGACGGCGGCAGCCGGTCTGGCGGCGGTCGCGGCCACGGCGCCGGGGGCGCAGGCGGCCGAATCGTCGAGCGGCGGAGCGGGCCGGTCGCGTTGGACGACATCCTGGTCCACCGCGCAGACAGCGCCCACCGCCACGGACACGGTGGCGAGCGCCGGCCTGACCGACGGCACGTTCACCGCGAACGTGCGGCTGTCCGCGGGCGGAGCCGTCCGGCTGCGCTACGGACACGCCCTCGGCACCGTCCCGGTCCTCATCGGCCCGGTGACGGCAGGCGGCCTGCCGGTGACGTTCGGCGGGCAGCGGCAGGCGTGGATCGCCGCGGGTGCCTCGCTGACCAGCGACCCGGTCGCCGGACTGCGTGCCGCCGAGAGGGCGCGGCTGACGGTGGAGACCCGGCTGCCCGGCCCCACCGGGCCGCTGTCCTTCCACCGCAACACCCATGCCTCGCACTCCGTCGACGGCGAGCGCACCACCTCGGTGTTCCTGCTGACCGGCGTCGAGGTGACGGGCGCGCACGGGCCGGTGGTCGCGGTGCTGGGCGACTCCATCACGGAGGGCGTCGGCACCCCCGACGACGCCGATCTGCGCTGGCCCGACCAGCTGGCCCGACGGCTGCCCGGCTCGGCCGTCGCCAACCTCGGCATCAGCGGCAACCGGCTGCTGCTCGACGACGCCCGGTTCGGGCCGGGCGGACAGGCGCGCTTCGACCGCGATGTGCTGTCGCTGCCCGGACTGCGCACCGTACTCGTCCATCTCGGCGTCAACGACCTCCAGCAGCCGCCGAGCCAGACCGATCCGGCACGCGTGCTGGCCGGGTACCGGCAGCTGGTGCTGCGCGCCCGCAACGCCGGGCTGCGGACGGTCGGCGCGACCATCGCCCCGTTCGGCGGCTGGACCCGCTGGACGCCCGAGCTCGAAGCGGTACGGCAGCGGATCAACGCGGCGGTGCGCACCGGCCGGGTCTTCGACGCCGTCGCCGACTTCGACGCGGCCCTGCGCGACCCGGACCGCCCGTCGCTGCTGCTGCCCTCGTACGACAGCGGCGACGGACTCCACCCCAACCCTTCCGGTCATGCCGCTCTGGCAGCGGCCGTCGACCGCCGACACCTCCTGTGAGGGCCGCATGACGAACCCAGGTACCACCTCGGGCACCACCCGGCGCACCGTTCTCGCCGGGGCTGCGGCCCTCGGCGCGGCGGCCGCGCTGCCGCTCACGCTCACCGCCACCGCGGGCACCGCGCACGCGGCGGACGGACCCGCCGTCATCGACGACGCCACCGCCCTGCGCACCCGCTGGTACACCCTGCTCACCGGTGGCCCCGGCCTCGACCTGACGGACCCGCAGATCGCCGCGGCCGTGGCCAGGATCGGCAAGGCCGCGACCACCTCGGTCAAGGGCCTCGACCCGGCCCGGACCGACGGGCTGTTCCCCGATCTGACCAGCACCACGCTCTCCAACCACGTGACGACGTCGTTCAAGCGGCTCGCCACGGTCGCGACCGCGTGGGCCGTCCCCGGCACCCCGCAGTACGGCGACACCGCGCTGCGCGATCTGCTGCTGGCAGGCCTCGACTGGATGCTGACCAACCGTTACGGCCCCGGCCACACCCGGTTCGACAACGACTGGGATTGGGAGATCGGCTCCGCGCTCGCCCTCAACGACACGGCCGTGCTGCTGTACGACGCGCTCGGGACGGAGCGGCTGGGCCGGATCACCGGGGCCGTGCGGCACTACACGCCCGACCCGAACCTCTGGCGGGCCGACCGGCAGATCGCGACCGGCGCCAACCGGGTGTGGATCTCCACCGTGGTCGCCGTCAACGCGGTGCTCAGCGGCACGGGCGACGATCTCGCCCGGGTCCGTGACGCTCTTTCGGACGTCGAGGGTTCGGGCGCCAACAGTGTCCTCGCCTTCAACGACGCGAGCGCCGCGGCGGAGGGCACCGGCGAGGGCTTCTACTCCGACGGTTCGTTCCTCCAGCACTACAAGCACCCGTACAACGGCGGGTACGGCAAGGAGCTGCTGAACAACCTCTCCCGGCTGCTGAACCTCCTCGCCGGCACCGCGTGGACGGTCACCGACCCCGACCTCGACAACATCCGCGGCTGGGTCGACGACGGCTTCGACCCGCTGCTGGTGCGCGGCGACGTGATGGCATCGGTGTGCGGGCGCGAGATCGCCCGCCCCAGCAAGCAGGGTCATGTGTCGGCGCAGACGGTCATCGAGGCGGTGGTGCGCCTGATCCCGAGCTTCCCGGGCGAGACCGCCGACCGGTTCACAGCGCTCGTCAAGCAGTGGATCGCCGAGGACACCTACCGGGACTTCCTGGCCGTCACCGACCTGGCCTCGCTGGTCGCCGCCCGGCAGGTCATCGCCTCCCCGGTGCCGGCCCGGGGGCCGCTGGTCGCGCACAAGCAGCACCCGCGGATGGACAAGGCGGCCCACCGCCGGCCGTCCTTCTCGCTCGGCATCTCCGCGTACTCCTCCCGGATCTACAACTACGAGTCGATCCAGAACGAGAACCTGCACGCCTGGCACCTCTCCGACGGCATGGTCCTGCTCTACACCGACGACCTCGGGCACTACAGCGAGGACTACTGGCCGACCGTCGACCCGGCCCGGCTGCCCGGCACCACCGTCATCGCCGGGCGCCCGGCGGACGCGGCGGGCCAGCGCACCACCAGCACGTCCGACTGGGCGGGCGGCACCGCGCTGCCGGGCACCACGCTCGGCGCGTACGGCATGGAGCTGCGCGCGTACGGCAGTTCGCTGCACGGGCTGAAGAGCTGGTTCTGCCTGGACGACGTGATCGCCTGCGTCGGCTCGGGCATCGGCGCGGACGCGGGCACGGCCGAGACGGTGGTGGAGAACCGGAAGCTGCGCGACCCCGGGGCCGCGCTGCTCGTCAACGGCACGGCGGCGCCGACGGACGCCGGCTGGTCGGCACGGCTCGACCAGGTCCGGTGGCTGCATGTGGCCGGAACCGGCGGCTACATCTTCCCCGAGCCCGTCACGCTGAACGGTCTGCGTGAGGAGCGCACCGCGACCTGGCGCGAGATCAACCTCAAGTACGGCACGGACACCTCGGTCACCCGCCCGTATCTGACGCTCTGGCAGGACCACGGCGCCGCGCCGAGCGGGGCGGGCTACTACTGGCTCCAGGCCCCGGCGGCCTCGGCCGAGCGGACGAAGCAGTGGTCGTCCGCGCCGCCGGTGAAACCGATCGCCCGCTCCACCGCCGTGCACGCGGTACGCCGCTGCGCGGACGGACTGGTCGCCGCGAACTTCTGGACCGCCGGCACCGCGCAGGACCTGACCTCGGACGGCCCGGCCTCGGTGCTGGTCCGGCCGGACGGGAAGACGGTCAAGGTGTCGCTGTCCGACCCGACACAGCTGCGGTCCTCGGTGGTCCTGGACCTGGCGCAGCGCGGTCTGACCGTCGTCTCCGCCGATCCGGGCGTCAGCGCCGCACCCGTCGGCAACGGCATCCGGATCACCGCCGACACCGCAGGCCGCCACGGCGCGACCCTCAACCTCACCCTGAAGAGGAGCTAGACCCTTGCTGTTCGACATGCCCCTGGACCGGCTGCGCGACTACCGGCCGGAGCCCGAGGAGCCGGCCGACTTCGACGCCTTCTGGGAGAAGACGCTCACCGAGACGGCCCGCCACGATCTGGACGCCGCGTTCGTCCCGTACGACGCCGGATTCGCGACCGTCGACGTGTTCGACGTGACGTTCCGGGGCTGGGGCGGGCAGCCGGTGAAGGCCTGGCTGCTGCTGCCGAAGACGCGTTCGGGCCCGCTGCCCGCCGTGGTGCAGTACATCGGCTACAACGGCGGCCGGGGCATTCCGTACTCCTGGCTGACCTGGAGCGCGCTCGGGTACGCGCATCTGGTGATGGACAACCGGGGCCAGGGCGGTGGCGGCAAGAACACCGCGGACACCCCGGACATCGGCCCGGACGGGCACGGCTCCTCCTCCCCCGGTTTCCTGACCCGGGGCATCGAGGACCCGTACCGCCACTACTACCGGCGGCTCATCACGGACGCGGTGCGGGCGGTGGACGCGGCGAAGGCCCATGAGGCGGTGGACGCCTCGCGGGTGGCGGTGCTCGGCGGCAGCCAGGGCGGCGGGCTCGCGCTGGCCGTCGCCGGGCTGCGGGACGACATCGTGGCGGCCGTCGCCGATGTGCCGTTCCTCTGCCACTACCGGCGTGCCTCGCAGATCACGGACGCCGGACCGTACGCGGAGATCGCCCGCTGGCTGTCCGGGCACCGCTTCCGGATCGACGAGGCGATGGAGACCCTGTCCTACTTCAACGGGGTCAACTTCGCGGCACGGGCGACCGCCCCGGCGTGGTTCTCGGTCGGCCTGATGGACAAGATCTGCCCCTCGTCCACGGTGTTCGCCGCGTACCACCGCTATGCGGGTCCGGCGCAGATCGAGGTGTTCACGTACAACGGGCACGAGGGCGGCGCCGAGTACGACCTGCCGCGCAAGCTCGGCGCGCTGCGGGGCGTGTTCGGCCAGTAGCGGACCCCGGTCACCGGCCCAGCGCCGCCATCGCGGCGTTGTGGCCGGGGACCCCGCTGACCCCGCCGCCGCGCACCGCGCCGGCCCCGCAGAGCAGCACATTGGCGTGTGCCGTCTCCACCCCCCACCGGCCGGTGGACTCCGTGGCGTAGGGGAAGGCGAGGTCCCGGTGGAAGATGTGGCCGCCGGGCAGCCGCAGATCCCGCTCCAGGTCGAGCGGGGTCTTCGCCTCGATGCACGGCTCGCCGTTCTCGTCGCGTGCCAGGCAGTCGGTGACCGGCTCGTCCAGGTGCGCGTCGAGTTCGGCGAGGGTCGCCGCCAGCAACTCGGCCCGTGTCGCTGCGTTGTCGGCGGCGAAGAGCCGGGCGGGGGTGTGCAGGCCGAAGAGGGTGAGGGTCTGATACCCGCGGGTGGCGAGGTCCGGGCCGAGGATCGACGGGTCGGTCAGCGAGTGGCAGTAGATCTCGGACGGCGGGGCGGCGGGCAGCCGCCCCGCCGCGGCGTCCCGGTAGGCCTCGGCGAGCTGTCCGTACCCCTCGGCGATGTGGAACGTCCCGGCGAAGGCCGCGCGCGGATCGACGGAGCGGTCGCGCAGCCGGGGCAGCCGGGTGAGCAGCATGTTCACCTTCAGCTGCGCGCCCTCGGCCGGGGCGGGCGGTTCGTCCCCGAGGAGGGCGGCGAGCGCCTGCGGAGAGGCGTTGACGAGGACCTTGCGGGCCGCGACGACATGTTCCGAATCGGGTGAGCGGACGGTGACCTCGGCCCGTGTTCCGTCGGTCTCGATCCGGATCGCCTCGTGCCGGACACGGATCTGTGCCCCGGCCGCGCGGGCGGACCGGGCGAGAGCGTCGGTGAGCGCGCCCATGCCGCCGACGGGGACGTCCCAGTCGCCGGTGGAGCCGCCGATGACGTGGTACAGGAAGCAACGGTTCTGGAGCAGCGTCGGATCGTGCGCGTCGGCAAAGGTGCCGATCAGCGCGTCGGTGAGGACGACTCCGCGTACCAGGTCGTCGGTGAAGTTCTTCTCGACGGCGACGCCGATGGGCTCCTCGAAGAGCGTCCGCCAGGCCCCCGGGTCGCCGATCCGCTCGCGCAGGGCTTCGCGGCCGGGCAACGGCTCGGTGAGGGTCGGGAAGACCCGCTCGGCGACGTGCCGCGTCATGCCGTAGAACCGCTGCCACGCCTCGTACTCCCGGTCGGAGCCGGTGAGCGCGGCGAAGGAGTCCCGGGTGCGCTCGCCGCCGACGAGCAGCCCGGTGGCACGGCCGCCGCGCACGGTCGGGGTGTACGAGGAGACGGTCCGTTTCCGTACCGCGAAGTCCAGTCCGAGATCGCTGACGATCCTGTGCGGGAGCAGGGAAACCAGGTACGAGTAGCGCGACAGGCGGGCGTCGACCCCGTCGAAGGGGCGGGTCGAGACCGCCGCTCCCCCGGTGGTGGCCAGGCGCTCCAGGACCAGTACGGACTGTCCGGCGCGGGCGAGGTAGGCGGCGGCGACCAGGCCGTTGTGGCCGCCGCCCACGATCACTGCGTCATAGCTGTCGGGTGCGGGCATGACTCTTCGTAGCACGGCGCGATCGCCCCTGACCAGAGGCCGTGGCTGCCGCTCAGTGCGGCGGCGCCTGCTGCCCGCTGCGCAGCGCAGCGACCTGCCGGTACAGCTCGGCGGCCTCCGTCCCGCGGCCGAGCTGCTCCAGGCAGTGCGCCTCGTCGTTGCGGGCGGCGAGGGCGTCGGGGTGGCCGGGGCCCAGGAGCCGTTCGCGGGCCGCGGCGACCGTGCGGTAGACGGTGAGGGCGTCGGCCCAGCGGCCGAGCCAGCCGAGGCCGACGGCGACCTCGCGGCGGCTGACGAGGGTGTCGGGGTGGTCGGGGCCCAGGACCCGTTCGCGGATCGCGCACACGTCGCGGGCCTCGGTGAGTGCCTCCTCCCAGCGGGCGAGGCGCCCCAGGTTGACGCCGAGGCCGTGGCGGGCGCGGAGCGTCTCGGGGTCGGCGGGGCCGCCCACCCTGGTCCGGTCCTCCACCAGGGCGCGGTAGAGCTCCAGGGCCTCCGTGCTGCGGCCCAGGCGGCCGAGGCTGATGCCGACCTCGTAGCGGGCGGAGAGCGTGTCGGAGTGGTCGGCGCCGAGCGACCCCGACCGGGCCTTGGCGACTTCCTGGTAGGCCTGCAGGGCCTCCGTCCAGCGCCCAAGCCTGCCCAGTGTGTACGCCACCTCGTAGAGCGTGACCAGGGTGTCGGGGTGGTCGGCGCCGAGCAGCCGGCTGCGGGCCGACGCCACGTCCCGGGCCATCCGGTACGAGTCCTCCAGGCGGCCGAGCCTGCTGAGGTTGAAGGCGAGGTTGTGGCGGCAGCGCAGGGTGTCGGGGTGGTCGGGGCCCATCGAGCGCTCCCGGGAGGCGAGCACCTCCGCGTACACCTGGTGGGCCTCGAAGTGCCGGCCCAGCCGGCCCAGCACGTACGCCGCCTCCTGGCGGGCGGCCAGGGTGTCCGGGTGGTCGGGGCCCAGGCTGCGCTCGCGGCCCCGGGCGACCCGGTCGAACTCCCGCAGGGCGTCCGAGGCGCGTCCGGTGCGGCTGAGGGTGAAGCCGATCTCGTACCGGCTGGCGAGGGTGTCGGGGTGGTCGGGGCCGAGGGCGTGCTCGCGTTCGGCGGCGACCGCGCGGTGCACCTCGCCGGCTTCCTCCCAGTGGCCGAGCCGGCCCAGGTTGAGGCCCGCGCTGTGCCGGTCGGCGAGGACGGACAGCCGTTCCGGCGACGGGGTCGGGCGCTCGGCCGCGACCGGTGGCGGTTCGCCGGTGAGGCCGCGCCTGTCGGTGCCGGTGGTCCACTCGCCGGTGAGGCCGGCGGAGTAGTCGGGTGGGGCGAGCCCGGGGCGGGTGCCGGTCGCCTTGTGCCCGGTGGTCATGGAGCGGGTCCAGGCCGGCAGCTGCTGCCCGGGGAGCACGACGGGAACGGGCGGGGCGAGCCGTACCTGCCCGGTGGGCGGCAGATGCGGCTGCTCGCCGGTGCGGCCGACGATGATCCGCCGACGCAGGTCGCCCGCGTCGACGGGCCGCTCCTCGGGGGTCTTGGCCAGCAGTTCCAGGACGACGCGGTCGAAGAAGCCCGGGAGTTCGGCCCGGTGGGTGCGCAGCGGCCGGGGCTGGGTGTCGCGGTGTCCGACGAGGACGGCCCAGGCGTCGTCGAGGTCGAACGGCGGTGCTCCGGTGGCGATCTCGTACAGCACACAGCCCAGGGAGTAGAGGTCACTGCGGTGGTCGACCTGGCCGCCACTGATCTGCTCGGGCGACATGTAGTGCGGGGTGCCCATGGCAATGCCGGTACCGGTGAGGCGGGAGGTGAAGCCGATGTCGTGGCCGAGCCGGGCGATGCCGAAGTCGCAGATCTTCACCGTGCCGTCGGCCAGCCGCATGATGTTGGCGGGCTTGAGGTCGCGGTGCACGATGCCCTGCTGGTGGGTGTAGCCGAGGGCGTCGGCGACCTGTTCGGCGATGTCGACGACATCGGGCACCGGCAGCGGATGCTGTTTGTTGTCCTCCAGGAGCTGGCTCAGGTTGCGGCCGTCGAGGAGCTCCATGACCAGGTAGAGGACGCCTTCGTGCTCGCCGAAGTCATGGACGACGGTGACACCGCGATGCTGGAGCGCGGCGGCGACCCTGGCCTCGCGGCGGAAGCGTTCGCGCAGGACGCGGGTGAAGGACTGGTCCTGCTGGGGCCCCATCGGCTTGAGGCATTTGACGGCGACATGGCGGCCGAGCGACTCGTCACGGGCGCGCCACACCTCGCCCATGCCTCCGCGCCCGATCAGATCGAGCAGCCGGTACCGGCTCTGGATCAGCCTGGTGTCCGCCATCGCCTGCTGTCGCCCCCGTCGTTACGCCTGTTTCCGCGCCCTCCCCGGCCCGTCCAGTATGGCGGCCCGGCTGCGCAGTTTGTACGGGGTGGGGCGGCTGCCGGGGCCGAGCCGGGCCATCGCGTTCAGAATGTGACCGGGCGGGAGCTGCCAGCGGAGCCGGGCGGGGATGCAGCGCAGTACGGTCCCCGCGGTGCGCAGGCGGCGGTCGACGGTGGGGGCCGGGTCGGCGGGTCTGCCGTAGAGCTCATGGGCGTACGGGGGCAGTGACTGGTAGGCGAGTGCCGCGACGCGCCGCCACAGCAGTGCCCGCGCCGGTACGAGCAGCGGGTGGACGGGGGGCCGGCGCAGGAATTCGTCGACGTCCGCCGCCTCCGGGGACGCGGCGAGCCGGGGCCGCACCCGCTCGAAGTAGGCGGCGAGCTGTGCGGTGGTGGCCGGTACGCCGACGGGGTCGAGGCCGACGAGGCGGGCGCTGTGGCGGTGCTCGTCGATGTAGCGGTCGGCCTGGGCGTCGGTGAGCGGGAAGCCGGAGCGGCGTTCGACCTGGAGGTAGGAGTCGACCTCCGCGCAGTGCACCCACAGCAGCAGTTCCGGCTCGTCGATGCCGTAGGTCTCCCCGGTCTCCGGCTCGGTGGCCTTGATGAGCCGGTGGATCCTGCGGACCCGGGCACCGGCCTTCTCGGCGGCCTCGGTGGTGCCGTAGGTGATCGTGCCGACGAAGCCGGCCGTACGCATCAACCGCCCCCAGGCGTCCTTGCGGAAGTCGGAGTTCTGCATGACGCCCCGCACGGCCCGCGGGTGCAGCGCCTGGAGGTAGAGCGCCCGCACTCCCGCGACCCACATCATCGGGTCGCCGTGCATCTGCCAGGTGACGGATTCGGGCCCGAAGAGCCCGGGGTCGGCGTCCACCATGCTGTTCGTACCTCCCGCTCGGCGGCGTACGTACGCGAAGGATACGCGCGGGTGCCGACACCTCCCATGGTTCGTGCGGGGGCTGTGGGTGCCCGTACGGCCGCGGTCGGCGCGGTCCCGTTCGGCGCCCCGATCCCGATGCCGGTCAGCGACGAGCCCCGCTGCGCGGAGCAGCTGCGGGACTACCGGGGCCCGGTCGCCGAGCACGTCATCTGCGCGACCCAGGTGCACGTGGGCGTCCCGGACCGGGAGCGCGCCGTGTTCGTGAGCAATCATCTGCGTCCCTGGCTCCCGCGTCTGATCGCACTGTCGGCGAACTCGCCGTTCTTCTGCGGGCGTGACACGGGGTACGCCAGCCGGCGCCGCATGATGTGGCAGCGGTGGCCGGTCTCCGGGCCGCCGCCGTACTTTTGGACCCGCGCACCGGGCGGCTGTCACCGGCCCACGGCCTGGTCCCGTCGCTGCTGCGCCGCATCGGCCCGCTCTGGAGGAGACCGGCGACCGGGAGACCGTCGTCGCGCTGCTCCGGCGGCCGGCGGCCACCGGCACGGGCGCCGACCGGCAGCGCGCCGTCCATGCGCGCCGCGGTTCGCTCCTCGACGTCGTGGACGCCCTGGTGACGCAGACCCCGGCCGTCCGGCTGCGCTGACCCCGTGCCGTCACCCGGTCAGGTGTGGGGGACGACGGCGACGGGGCAGCGGGCGTGATGAATGGCGGCCTGGACGACGGAACCCAGGTGCGGAGCCGGGACGGGACGGTGCTTGCGCCGGCCGACGACCAGCAGCCCGGCGCCGTGGGCGGCGCTCACGACGGCCTTGGCGGGGCTTTCGAGGACGATACCGTCGTCCACCTCCACGTGCGGGAACTTGTCCCGCCAGGGGCGGAGGATCTGATCGAGCTTCTTCCGCGCGTCCTGAGCGATCTCATCCGTCACGTCGTGATCCACCCCCCAGGGTGTGTAGGCGGCCACCGGCAGGCTCTGGCCGTGGACGACCCGAAGGGGCACGCCTCGCGCCGCGGCACTGGTGAAGGCGAAGGCGAGGAGGTGGTCGCCGGGTCCGTGCAGTTTCAGTGCCACCACGACGGCGCCCTCCGCGGCCGGTGCGGGCTGTGGTCCCGGTTCGCCGGCCCCGGCGCGTACCAGCACCACCGGCCCGTCGGCCCGCGCCACGACGGGCATGCTGATGTCTCCGAGGAAGTAGCTCTCGACGGGCACGAGTCCGCGCGAACCGAGCACGGTCATCTCGGACTCCGCCGCCGCTTGCAGCAGCGCGTGTTCGGCGTCGTCGGCGATCAGGCTGCCGACGACGGTAAGACCCGGGTGGCGCTTCTGGAGCTCCGCCCGCGCCTTGTGCACGATCCGCCGCGCCCAGTAGTTCTGGTCCATCTCCGCCGGGGCATGGGGCGGCTCCGGCACCAGCAGCGGCCACGCGTGCAGCAGACGCAGCGTGAGCCTGCGCCGCTCGGCTTCGTCGGCGGCCCAACGGGCGGCGGCAAGGCTCTCGGGTGAGCCGTCGAGGCCCACGGTGACAACTGGCTCCATGACGACTGTCTCCGTCTCGTGAGTCTCCAACAGCCTCGTGAAGGCCGGAACGAAGGTGAGCGGGTCCGCCTGCCCGGCTTCTCCTCATTCGAGGAGTACCGCAATTCTCCTGGTGCCGCATGCCGGCCCCGGCGTACCTGACGCGAAACCCGTTCGGTGCTGACGCTTGACTTCGGGCATGGTCTCCTCCGTAACGTCGTCCCATGTCGGACGAGAAAAGCCCGGGCACGCCCGGAAAGCTGCCGCGCTCGCGGTACGAACGTGAGCTGTACCGGCTCCAGACCGAGCTGGTGAAGCTCCAGGAGTGGGTACGCACCGAAGGCGCACGGCTCGTCGTGGTGTTCGAGGGACGTGACGCGGCGGGCAAGGGCAGCACGATCAAGCGCGTCACCGAGCATCTCAACCCCCGGGTGGCACGTATCGTCGCGCTGCCGCGGCCCACCGAGCGCGAGCGTGGCCAGTGGTACTTCCAGCGCTACGTCGAGCACCTGCCGGCCGCGGGGGAAATGGTCCTGCTCGACCGGAGCTGGTACAACCGCGCCGGCGTCGAGCGCGTCATGGGTTTCTGCACCATGGAGGAACACCAGCGGTTCCTGCGCCAGTGCCCGATCTTCGAGCGGATGCTGGTGGAGGACGGCATCCTGTTGCGCAAGTACTGGTTCTCGGTCAGCGACGCGGTGCAGGAGGAGCGGTTCCGGCGCAGGCTGCAGGATCCCACCCGCCGGTGGAAACTCTCGCCGATGGACCTGGAGTCGATCACCCGCTGGGAGGCCTATTCGCGGGCGAAGGACGAAATGTTCGTCCACACCGACATCTCGGAGGCTCCGTGGTACGTCGTCGAGAGCGACGACAAGCGCCGAGCCCGGCTGAACATGATCGCCCACCTCCTGTCGACCGTGCCGTACGAGACGGTCGACCCGCCGGTGATCGAACTGCCCCCGCGGCCTCCGGCCACCGGGTACCAGCGACCGCCGAGAGACCTGCAGACCTACGTCCCCGACCACGCGTCGCGGCTCGGGAAGTGACGGGAGCGGATCTGCCCGCCGCCGCCCCGGCGTCCGTTTGGCCCAGGAGGCGCGGGAGACGATAGTGGAGGGGCCGGACGCCCCATATGTCCCTGAACCGGCTGCCCGGCGACGCTGACACCGGGGACTACTGAGGAGGCCACCGATGATCGGTTCTCCGACTCGCATCACGTCAGCCCTGCCCGCCGAGTACCGTGCCCGTCTGATGGGGACCGGACAGGAGGTCAATTTCGCCCAGGGGGTCCGTCTCTTCCAGGAGGGGGACCACGCGGACCGCTTCTGGATCCTGCGCTCGGGCACCGTCACCCTGGACATCCGTGTGCCGGGCAGCCCCCCGGTTGCGATCGAGAGCCTCGGTTCCGGTGAACTGGTCGGCTGGGCCTGGCTGTTCAAGCCCTACATCTGGCACCTCGGGGCGGAGGCGATGACACCTGTCCGTACTCATGAGTTCGACGCGGAGACCGTACGCATGATGATGGACGCGGAGCCCGCCTTCGGTTCGGCCATCGGCCATTGGGTCGGGGAGGTCCTCGCCCACCGGTTGCAGGCCACCCGGATCCGCCTCCTCGATCTCTACGCCCCTCACGGCAGCGGCGGGTTCGTCTGAGTACGCCCTCGCAGTGGGTCATCCGGGCAGGCAGGTCATCCGGGTACAGGACGGCGGCGCCGCTGACGCGGACACCATGGTCCGCACCTCGGTCCGGTGGACCACTCGGTGTTGCACTGCCCCGTCGCCGTCGTCCCGGACACCCGCTGACCGCGGCCGCGGTGATCAGGTGTGGGGTACGAGGACGACCGGGCATCGCGCGTGGTGCGGGACGGCGTGCGTCGATCTGCCGACTGTCCTCCCGGGAGAGGTACAGACCGCCGCGGCGCGTCCCGGTCGCGTACACGATCCGCAGCGACCGACCGCGAGCACCCGCCTCGCCCACGGCCCACCGCACGGCCCGCGTCGCGTGGTCGCAACCGTCGGTGCCGACCACGACCGTTCCTGTCACGGTCACGCTCGGTCGAGTGCTGCCCATGGCCTCTCCTCGAAGCGAGGCGCTTCCTCCGTCATGATCCGGCCTCGTCGCCCCACTGCGCAGCGCGAAGCCCGCGGGCAAGGGCCGAGCGGGTCACGGAGCCGGGCCGGTCGGCCCAAGCGCCATGCGTCCCGTGCGGCACACGATGGAGTGGACGGGAGCACGCAGCACGGCCGAGCGACCCGCCGGGAACACGCATATCGTTCAGAACGGGCGTGCGGGTACACGCCTGCCAGGAACGGAGGTTCCATGTCAACGGCCAGAAGCCTGCTCGACGTGATCCCGCCCGAGAGCCGGGCCCGTCTGCTCGACAAGGCGTCCTGCGAAGTGCCACTGGTTCTCGGCGCACGGCTCTTCGAGGAAGGCAGAAGGGCCGACCGCTTCTGGGTCATCCGCTCGGGGCAGGTCGAGGTCGACCTCCATGTGCCCGGCCGCCGTGCGGCGGTCGTCGAGACGCTGGGACGCGACGAGATGCTGGGCTGGTCCTGGCTCTTCCCCCCGCATGTGTGGCACCTGGGTGCGCGGGTGATCCAGGCGGGGCAGGCCGTGGAGTTCGATGCCGCCGCCGTCCGTTCGCTGTGCGAGGCCGATGCGGCGCTGGGCCGGTCGGTGTACAGGTTCGTCGCCGAGACGGTCGCGGAGCGCCTGTACGGAACACGGACACGGCTGCTGCAGCTGTACGGTCCCCGCGCCGACGCGCCCGAGACCTGAGCGGACCGGAGAACGGGGGCGGACTGCGCAACCCTTGAAGGCGAGGAGGGCCACGATGAGCGACGACACGGGGTTCTCGGCGCAGAAACCGATCCGCGTCTTCCTGGTGGACGACCACGAGGTCGTCAGGCGCGGCGTGCAGGATCTGCTGGACGCGGAACCCGACATCGAAGTCGTCGGCGACGCCGGCACGGCCGACCACGCGCTGGCCCGCGGTCCGGCGCTCCGTCCCGACGTCGCGATCCTCGATGTGCGGCTGCCGGACGGCGACGGGATCACGGTCTGCCGTGAGCTGCGCTCGCGGATGCCGGAACTGGCCTGCCTGATGCTGACCTCGTTCGACGACGACGAAGCACTGCTCGACGCCATCATGGCCGGGGCCTCTGGCTACGTACTGAAGGAGATCAAGGGCTCGGACCTCGTCACCGCCGTCCGCACCCTGGCCTCCGGGCGCTCGACCCTCGACCCGTCGACGACGGCACGGCTGATGAACAGCCTGCGCGAGGAGGAATCCGGTACCGGCTCCGAGGAGGACGACGACGCGCTGGCGGGGCTGTCCCCGAGGGAGAAGGACGTCCTCGCACTGATCGGTGAAGGGCTGACCAACAGCCAGATCGGCAAGCGCCTCTATCTGTCGGAGAAGACGGTCAAGAACCACATCTCCCGTCTGCTGGCCAAGCTCGGTGTCGAGCGCCGCATCCAGGCGGCCGTGATCGCCGCGCACGCCACGGATACCTCCGCGCCCGGCGCCGGGCGCCACCGGATCTGAGCGTCCCGGTACGGCTGTCAGCCGCCGGAACAGACCGCGCGCCTTCACCGTCGTACGCGCGGCATCCCCAGGCCGATCCAGGAGATGATCTCCCGCTGGATCTCGTTGTTGCCGCCGCCGAAGGTGAAGATGACGGCGGAGCGGTAGCCGCGTTCGAGTTCGCCGTGCAGCACCGCGCCGGCCGAGCCCTCCTTGAGCGGGCCCGCCGAGCCGACGACCTCCATCAGCCAGGCGTAGGCGTCGCGGCGCGCCTCGGAGCCGTAGACCTTGACGGCGGAGGCGTCCTGCGGGGTGAGGGTCGCGTTCTGCACCGCGGACACCATCTGCCAGTTGAGGAGCTTCATGGCGTCGAGCCTGGTGTGGGTGCGGGCCAGCAGGGCGCGGACCCAGCCGAGGTCGATCACGCGACGGCCGTCGGCGAGCCGGGTGTCCGCGGCCCAGCGCTGTACGTTGTGGAGGGCGCGGATGGCCATGGTGCCGTGGGCGGCGAGGGTGACGCGTTCGTGGTTGAGCTGGTTGGTGATGAGCCGCCAGCCCTTGTTCTCCTCGCCGACGCGGCGGGAGACGGGGACGCGGATGTTCTCGTAGTAGCTGGCGGTGGTGTCGTGCGAGGCGAGGGTGTTGATCAGGGTGCAGGAGTAGCCGGGGTCCGTGGTCGGGACGAGCAGCATCGTGATGCCCTTGTGCGGTGCCGCGTCCGGGTCGGTGCGGACGGCGAGCCAGACCCAGTCGGCGGTGTCGCCGTTGGTCGTCCAGATCTTCTGCCCGTCGACCGTGTAGTGGCCGGTGGCCTCGTCGCCCTCGCGCACGGCCCGGGTCTTGAGGGCGGCGAGGTCGGTGCCCGCGTCGGGTTCGCTGTAACCGATCGCGAAGTCGATCTCGCCGGAGAGGATCTTGGGCAGGAAGTACGCCTTCTGCTCGTCGGTGCCGTACCGCATGATCGTCGGGCCGACGGTGTTGAGGGCCATCAGCGGCAGCGGGACGCCCGCCTGCGCGGCCTCGTCGAAGAAGATGAACTGCTCCATCGGGGAGAGTCCGCGCCCGCCGTACTCGGTGGGCCAGCCGACGCCGAGCCAGCCGTCGGTGCCGAGGCGGCGGATCGTCTCCCGGTAGAAGCTCTTCTGGGCCGCGGGGGCGGCGTAGCGTGCGTATGCGTCGTCGGGGACCAGTGCGGCGAAGTAGCTGCGCAGCTCGGCGCGCAACTGCTGCTGTTCAGGTGTGTATTCGAGGTGCACGGCCCCTCCGGGAGTCTCGCGGTCGCGTCGTCCGTGTGCGGCGGCGCACACAGTAGAACGTGTTGCAAGAATCTGGAAGGGCCGGGACACGGTTCCGGCTGGGCGGGCTCCTGACGGCGTGGGTCAGCGCTTGACGGCGCGGAGCACGACGAACTTCGGGTCGCCGGCGACCGTGACGCAGTTGCCGAAGATACGGCGGAGCCGGGTGTGGTAGCCGAGATGCCGGTTGCCGACCACCCACAGCTCTCCGCCGGGCCGCAGCGCGGCGCGGGCCCCGTGGAACATGGCGCGGGCCGTCGCGTCGGTGGTGGCCTGGTGGGAGTGGAACGGCGGGTTGTTGAGCACCAGGTCCACGCTGGCGGGCGGCAGTTCCGCCGGCCCGTCGCCGACCAGGAACTCGGCCTCTGCGTCGGGGCCGGTGTTGGCCCGGAAGGTCTCCTCGGCGGAGGCGACCGCCTGGTACGACTCGTCGATGAAGGTGACCGTCGCCTCGGGGTTGGCGAGCGCCGCGGACAGCCCGACGACGCCGTTCCCGCACCCGAGGTCGACGACCCGGTCGGGGCCGCTGCGCTCGGGGAGGTGGCCGAGGAAGAACCGGGTGCCGATGTCGAGGCGCTCGGCACAGAAGATCCCGGCATGGTTGGTGACGGTGCGGCCGGAGACCGGGCCGAGCCCCTCGGGCAGCTCGTAGCGGTACGGCCAGGGGCTGGGCGCACGGTCCGTCGCCGGGCCCGGGGCGGAAAAGATGAGCCGGGCCTTCTTGACGGCCAGGGAGGTGCGGGTCGGACCGATGATCCGCTCGAAGAGCTTGAGGGTGGAGGTGTGGATCTCCTTGACCATCCCGGTGCCGATCACGACGGTGTCCGGGTGGACGGCCGGCGCGAGCCGGTGCAACTGGTCCTCCAGGAGCGCGAGGCTCTTCGGGACACGTACCAGCAGGACGTCGATACGGTCCGGCGGTGTGTCCCTGGTGGACAGCAGACGTACCGCGTCCGGGTCCACTCCGTTGCGGTCGAGATTCGCCAGGGTCGCGCGCTGCGCCAGGCAGGAGTCGGTGATCTGTACGAGGCGGTGCCCGGCGAGCACCGTGCTCAGCGCGCCCCAGCGGTCGCCCACCACGACCACGGCGCCGGACAGATCGACCGGATCCGTGCCGTCGGCCCCTTCCAGCCGGCGCAGCAGGTACTCGTCGGCAGCGTCCCAGGCGCGGAACGGGTCGCGCGGGTCCTCGGGGTAGCGGGCGAGGTCGAACCCGGCCCCTGACGTCGTCAAACGGTTCATTGTGCACCCAGGCTAGCCGAGCCGCGGGGAGCGCCCACACACTCCCCGCGGCTCGGGCCGCCGGGCCGCTGCGTCCCGCTAGGGCAGCGTCTTGTCGATCGCCGACCGGCCCTCCCGGGCGAGCCTGCGCTCCGCCCACTGGAGATTCTTCGGAGTCAGGTCCCGCCCTGAGGCGAGCACCAGGTCCTCTGCCGACGGATTGTCGCTACCGCCGGTGTGCAAGAGGCTGTCGGGAGTCACTCCCCGAGATGCGGATACGGATTCGGGCTCGTCGCTCATGCCGCCTCCTCGTCCTTTCGGTCATTCTCGCCCCCTGCCCGGCGCGGCGCATCCGAGGCCCCGCGATCCGCTCCAAGGGTCACGATCAAGCCATCACTTGACCTGCACATGATAGGTACACGCTGTTCACACCATGGTCACGGTGCGTGTGGAAGGCTCCCGGCTACCACGTACCACACGACCGCCGCGGCGCCGCTCCCCACCTTGTGACGGTGTCGTGGCGCACGCATTTCCGGAGAGGACACCCCACATGTCCCGTCGTCACCTTCGTTACCGGCGCCCGCTGCTGGCGACCCTTGCCGCCTTCGCGGTGCTCGGCGGCACGGCCGCCGCCGCACCGGCCGCCACACCCGAGGCCACGCCCACCACCGCTACATCGCTGCGGGTACTCGACGACACGTACTACCAGGACGCGCTCGGCAAGACCGGCACCCAGCTGAAGAGCTCCCTGCACGACATCATCAGCGTCCAGACCAAGCTCTCGTACAGCCAGGTCTGGACCGCCCTCAAGGACACCGACGAGGACCCCGCCAACAGCTCGAACGTGATCCTCCTCTACACCGGCCGTTCCCAGTCCAAGAACTCCAACGGCGGCTCGGTCGGGGACTGGAACCGCGAGCACGTCTGGGCCAAGTCCCACGGCGACTTCGGTACCGCGACCGGCCCCGGTACCGACATCCACCACCTGCGCCCGGAGGATGTCACCGTCAACTCGATCCGCGGCAACAAGGACTTCGACAACGGCGGCAGCGCGGTCAGCGGCGCACCGGGCAACTACACCGACGGCGACTCCTTCGAGCCGCGCGACGCGGTCAAGGGCGATGTCGCTCGCATGCTCCTCTATATGGCGGTGCGTTACGAGGGCGACGGCTCCTTTCCCGACCTGGAGCCCAACGACAAGGTCAACAACGGCTCCGCCCCGTACATCGGCCGCCTGTCGGTCCTGAAGGCGTGGAGCCAGGAGGACCCGCCGGACGCCTTCGAGAAGCGGCGCAACGACGTCATATTCGACCAGTACCAGCACAACCGGAACCCGTTCATCGATCACCCCGAGTGGGTCGAGTCCATCTGGTAGGCCCGGCCCGGAAGTGACGGCGCGGGCCCCGGCACTCAGCCGGGCCCGCCGCCCGTGCACCAGGCCACGGCCTTTGAGCGGGTCGCGAACCACCGCGGGCCGTCGGCGCGTCCCGCTGTCCGGGGCCGGGCAGGGCGCGCCGGGTCGGCGACGGCGGTGCGTGCCCCGTCCGCCGAGATCCGGCCGAGCCCGACGCGCAGCATCGCCCCCGGCACGCAGCAGCCAGTCGCCGGAGGTGTCGTACATGCCGCAGGTCGCCATCACCGCAAGCACCTGCGCGGCCACCGGCTCCGGGATCGGTGGCGGCGTCGGCGTCGGCGTCGGTACTCGCCCGGCCCCGGCCGTCAGCTGCGCTCGGCCTGGGCGATCCGGGGAAACGTCTTGACGCCGGCCGCCTTCCGGCTGTTGGCGAGCTGGTTGACGGTCCGTCCGGGCGGGACGTCCGGGAAGCCGAGCACCACGGAGTCGAGCACCTTCCCCGACGCGTCGACGAATTCCACCTTGACGGCGTAGAAGGCAGCCTTGTCCGTACGGTTGGTGACGCGGACGAGGGCGCTGCGGAACTGCTCGGACTTCGCGACCGGCTGCCCGGTCACCGAGACGTCCTTGACCGCGTTGCCCCGGCCCTGCACACCTGCGAGCTGCTTCACCGCCTGCTGCCGGTTGCGCTCGGCGGCGGCGGAGACCGAGGCCGCGAACTCCTGCTGGGTGCGCCCGGTGGGACTCGCGGACCGGGTCATGGCCGGTTCGGGGGAGACCGTTCGGGTGCTCCTGGCCGTGCCGGTCGAATGGGTGTCGGAGCCGCCGCAGGCGGCGGTACCGGCGATGACCACCCCGGCCAGCACGGCCGGGGTCAGACTGCGGACTGCGCGGGCGCCGAGGGCGTGCCGCAGGGGACTGATCGGGTTCACGGACGCTCCGTCTGTTCGGAAGGGCGTAAGGAAGGAGGAGAAGAGAGGGGGAGGGAGGGACAGGCAAAGGCAGGGCGGGACGGGAACATGAGGGAGGAGGGAGCAGTGCGGAAGATCGTGGACATCGCATGCGCCTCCAGGGAACAACAATCAAGAACCCGCTCATATTAGGATCAAAAGGCATGAATCGACTCGTCGAATTCACCCGCTTCGCTATCTGACCCGCAACCTGGTAGCCGCGAAGGCACAGGCCCAGCCCTTCTGGGCGCTCACCGTGTCGGCCGACCGGGCCGTCCTGTGGAGCGGCACGGCGGACGCCCTGCGCGAGGAGCGGACCGGCGGGTTCCCGCCGACGGCTCCGCAGGAGCCGTCCGACCCGCAGCGCGAGGAGCGGGTCGGCGACACCCCGAGCACCTTCAGCGACGAGGAGACGCGCAACTTCCTGCGCACGGTCGACGAGAAGCTGCGCACGGTCCTGGCCGAGGACCCTCGCCCGCTCTATCAGCAGCGGTTCGCGGCGGAGATCGACGGCAAACTGGACGAGGCCCGGGGCCGTCGTGCTTTCGCCGGCGGTCTCGACGAGGTGTGGGCCGCCGTACGGGAGGGCCGTGCCGGACTGGTCGCGGTGGAGGAGCATCTCCAGCAGACGGTCCGGGTGACGGACGAGCACCTGGAGCCGGTGAGCGGCGAGGCCGCGGACCTCACGGACGGCACGGTCCGTGAGGACATCGTGGACGAGCTCGTCGAAGCCGCTCTGGACAGCGGCGCCGACGTGGTCCTCCTCCCGGACGAATCGCTCGCGGAGCACGGTCGGTCGCGGCTGCCCTGCGCTACTGAACGGACCGGCGCGACGCCGTACCCCTCCCCCGGGCCCGCACGTCTCAGGCATGCGGGCCCGGGGCGTCGCTGGGAGACTGGGGAGGGGGCCCGCCGGGCCCCGGGGCAGGTCCCGGAGAGAGGGGTGACCGCACCATGCCACGCGGATCCGACGCCAAGCGGGAGCGGCAGTACGAGCACATCAAGGAGAGCGCGCAGGAGCGCGGGGTGAGCGAGGAACGCGCCGAGGAGATCGCGGCCCGTACGGTCAACAAGGCACGCGCCCGCGCCGGTGAGTCGAGGACGGCGAGCCGTACCTCCATCGAGGACATGTCGTCCTCGCGGCGCGGCGGTCTGCGCGCCCACAGCGGAGCGGAAGGGCCGACCCGCGACCAGCTCTACGAAGAGGCGAAGAAGAAGAACATCCACGGGCGGTCGAACATGACGAAGGCCCAGCTGGCACGCGCGGTCGGCCGCTGAGCCCACGTCGGGCGCACCGGGGCGGTGTCAGCCGCTCCAGGTCCAGTCGGCCACCTCCGGCAGGTCCGTGCCGTGTTCACGGATCCAGGCGTGATGGCGGGTGCGGACATCCGCCATCGCCTGGCGTACCGCCACGGCGCGCACACCGAGGCCGGGCACCCGGTCGATGACGTCCATGACCAGCCGGTAGCGGTCCAGGTCATTGCGGACCACCATGTCGAAGGGCGTCGTGGTGGTGCCCTCCTCCTTGTAGCCGCGCACATGCAGCTGCGCGTGGCCCGCGCGCCGGTAGGCGAGCCGGTGGATCAGCCACGGATAGCCGTGGTAGGCGAAGATCACCGGCGTGTTCCGGGTGAACACCGCGTCGTACTCGGAGTCCGGCATCCCGTGCGGATGCTCCTCGCGGGGCAGCAGCCGCGCCACGTCGACCACATTGACCACCCGCACCGCCAGTTCCGGCAGATGCCTGCGCAGCAGGTCCGCCGCGGCCAGGGTCTCCAGCGTGGGTACGTCGCCGGCGCAGGCGAGCACCACGTCGGGTTCGCGGCTGCCGTCCTCCGTACCCGCCCATTCCCACACACCGGCACCGCGGGCGCAGTGCGCGCGGGCCTGGTCGAGGGTGAGCCAGTCGAAGGACGGCTGCTTTCCGGCCACGATCACATTGACGTAGTCGCGGCTGCGCAGCGCGTGGTCGGCGACCGAGAGCAGGGTGTTGGCGTCCGGCGGCAGATAGACGCGTACGACCTCGGGGCTCTTGTTGAGGATGTGGTCGACGAAGCCCGGGTCCTGATGCGAGAAGCCGTTGTGGTCCTGGCGCCAGACGTGCGAGGTGAGCAGGTAGTTGAGCGAGGCGATGGGGCGGCGCCAGACCAGCCGGCGGGATGTCCTGAGCCATTTGATGTGCTGGTTGACCATCGAGTCGACGATGTGGGCGAACGCCTCGTAGCAGGAGAAGAGGCCGTGCCGGCCGGTGAGGAGATAGCCCTCCAGCCAGCCCTGGCACAGATGCTCGGAGAGCACCTCCATGACGCGTCCGTCGCGGGCGAGGTGCTCGTCGGTCGGCAGTATCCGTTCCTGCCAGGCCTTGGCGGTGGCGCCGTAGAGCGCGTCGAGCCGGTTCGACGCGGTTTCGTCGGGGCCGACGACGCGGAAGTCGCGGCGCTCGGCGGTGGCGGCCATGACGGCCTCCAGCAGGCCGCCGAGCACCCGGGTCGGCTCGTGCAGCACGGTGCCGGGCTTGCCGACCTCGACCGCGTGGTCGTCCAGCGGCGGGATGGGCAGATCACGCAGGAGCAGACCGCCATTGGCGTACGGGGTCGAGCCGAGCCGGGCGTCGCCCTCGGGCACACAGGAGAGCACCTGGGGGCCGGGCCGCCCCGACGCGTCGAAGAGTTCCTCGGGCCGGTAGGAGCGCATCCACTCCTCCAGCTGCCGCAGATGGTCCTCGTTGTCCCGGACCCCGGGCAGCGGGACCTGATGTGCGCGCCAGGTGCCCTCGACGGGCACCCCGTCGACCTCCAGCGGGCCGGTCCATCCCTTGGGGGTGCGCAGCACGATCATCGGCCAGTGCGGGCGGCCTGTGTCGCCGCCGGTGCGGGCGGCGGCCTGGAGCTCCCGGATCCGGTCGACGGCCCGGTCCATCGCGGCGACCATCGCCCGGTGGACGCCGATCGGGTCGTCGCCGCCGACGTACAGGGGGTCGTGTCCGTAGCCGCGCAGCAGGGCGTCGAGCTCCGTCTCGGGGAGGCGGGCGAGCACGGTCGGGTTGGCGATCTTGTAGCCGTTGAGGTGGAGGACGGGGAGGACGGCTCCGTCGTGCACGGGGTCGAGGAACTTGTTGGAGTGCCAGGACGCGGCGAGCGGTCCGGTCTCGGCCTCGCCGTCCCCGATGACGCAGGCGACGAGCAGTTCGGGGTGGTCGAGGGCGGCCCCGTAGGCGTGGGTGAGGGCGTAGCCGAGTTCGCCGCCCTCGTGGATGGAGCCGGGTGTCTCCGGTGCCACATGGCTGGGCACCCCGCCGGGGAAGGAGAACTGCTTGAACAGCAGCCCCATGCCCTCGGCGTCACGGCCGACATCGGGGTACGTCTCCGAGTAGCTGCCCTCCAGCCAGGAGTTGGCGAGGACGGCGGGTCCGCCGTGGCCGGGGCCCCAGACGCACAGGCCCTGGACACCGCGGGATCTGATGACACGGTTGAGGTGGGTGTAGACCAGGTTCAGTCCGGGTGAGGTGCCCCAGTGGCCGAGCAGGCGCGGCTTGATGTCCTCCCGGGCGAGCGGCCGGGTCAGGAGCGGGTTGTCCATCAGATAGATCTGGCCGACGGCCAGGTAGTTGGCGGCCCGCCAGTGCGCGTCGAGTGCCGCGATCTCTTCGTCGGACGGGCCGGACGGGGCCGCCGGGCCGGGGGCGTTGCTCATGGATGTCTCCAGCCGAAAAGCTCTAGGAGGTGGCGCCGGCGGGCTCGGGGCCGTACCAGACCGTGGTCGCGTTGCAGAATGCGCGGATGCCCTGCCCGGCGAGCTCGCGTCCGTAGCCGGAGCGCTTGACGCCGCCGAAAGGCAGCGCGGGATGGGACGCCGTCATGCCGTTGAAGAAGACGCCGCCCGCCTCCAGGTCGCGTACGCAGCGACGCGCCTCGTCCGGGTCGCGGGTCCAGACGTTGGAACTGAGGCCGAAGGGGCTGTCGTTGGCGAGCGCGATGGCCTCGTCCAGCCCTTCGGCCCGGTAGAGCGAGGCGACGGGGCCGAAGGTCTCCTCGCGGTGGATGCGCATGGCGGGGGTGATGCCGGTGAGGACGGTGGGGGCGTAGAACCAGCCGTGCTCCAGTTCCGGGGCCAGGCCGTCGGGCCTGCCGCCTCCGCACAGTGCGCTCGCGCCCTGCCGGAGCGCGTCGTCCACCAGCTCCTCCAGGTCGGTTCGGCCCTGTTCGCTGGCGAGCGGTCCGATGTCGGTGGACTCCTGCATCGGGTCGCCGACCGTCAGATCGCTCATGCCCACGGTGAACCGTTCGGCGAACTCCTCGTACACCTCCGTGTGCACGATGAACCGTTTGGCGGCGATGCAGGACTGCCCGTTGTTCTGGACCCGCGCGGTGACGGCGGTGCGGGCGGCCCTGGCGACGTCCGCCGACGGCATGACGAGATACGGGTCGCTGCCGCCCAGCTCCAGGACGGTGTGCTTCACCTCGTCGCCGGCGATCGACGCGACGGAGCGGCCGGCCGGTTCGCTGCCGGTGAGGGTGGCCGCGGCGACCCGGCGGTCCCGCAGGATCGCCTCGACCGCCCCGGACCGCACCAGCAGGGCCTGGAAGCATCCCGCCGGGAATCCGGCCCGGCGGAACAGTCCCTCCAGATACATCGCCGTCTGCGGGACGTTGGAGGCGTGTTTGAGCAGGCCGACGTTCCCCGCCATGAGGGCCGGGGCGGCGAACCGTACGACCTGCCAGAGCGGGAAGTTCCACGGCATCACGGCGAGCACGGCGCCGAGCGGCCGGTAGTGGACGTAGGCCCGGGAGGCGCCGGAGTCGCGCACATCGGCGGCGGACGGATACTCGTCCGCGAGGAGTTCCTCCGCGTGGGCGGCGTACCAGCGCATCGCCTTGGCGCACTTGGCGGCCTCCGCGCGGGCCGCCTTGACGGGTTTACCCATTTCGGTGGTCATGGTGCGCGCGATGTCCTGCTGGTCCTCGTCCAGCAGCACGGCGGCCTGGTTCAGCAGGCGGGCCCGCTCGGCGAATCCGGTCGTCCGGTACTGCTTGAACGCGCTGTCGGCTGCGTCGAGCCGCTGCTCGATCCCCGCCTGGTCCAGTGCCTGAAACGTTCTGAGGGTTTCGCCGTTCGAGGGATTGACCGTCGCGATGGGCATGGCCGTGTCCTCCTTGCCTCGGTTCTTCGACCGTGCCGCGTCGTACGCCGCGCCGCAACGCGGGCCCCGTCGGGCGGACACCCGGCCGGCGCGGTCCGCGCGTACGGTGCGCACGTCGTCCGCGCCGGGAGGGGGAAGCGTTCAGCGGGTACAGGAGCCGGCGGTCCCGGTGGCCCGGCTCAGACGAGAGCGGGATCGGATGCCGTCACGGGCTCGGCGACGGGGGCGGCGACCACGGCGGGAGAGCGGCGGAACTCGCGCACACCGGGCAGCGGCGGGAGCGGCGCCAGGCCGACGCTGTACGGCTCCTCGGCGTACCGGGTGAACCAGACGACCTTGCCCTCGGGCGTACGGCAGGTGCCCCAGCTGTCGCTCAGGGCCATGACCCTGCTCAGGCCACCGCCACCGGTGCTGAGCAGCCGCGGCATCTCGGAGCCGTTGTCGGCGACGGAGACCGTGAGATGCCGCCCGGACCAGCGGAGTTCGACGGTGCAGTTGTTGTCGTCACCGACATGCCGGTGGACATTGGTCAGCAGCTCCTCCACACCCCGGCACACCGGCCGGATGTGGAGTTCGAGACTCCAGTGGCGGAGGTGTGCCGCGATTATTCGCCGCAGCTGGGACACACGCTCTGCCGAAACCTGGAGTTCGACCAGATAGTGCCGGTCGAGTGGAACGGTCATCGTCGAGGCTCCTCACATCGAGGCCCACTTGTCTTCGCCCCGTTGGACAACGACCCCCGAACACGAAGAGTGAGCAGATGTCGCTTCTGGGTCATTCCACAGGGTGACCCGGCCGCACCTGTCGCGCAACACAGGGGACGACCGCCCAGGTCACAGGAGATAGGGCAGCAGCGTGTCCGGGGTGAGCGGGAGGCTGCGCAGTCTGATACCGGTGGCGTGCCGGACGGCGTTGCCGACGGCCGCGGCGGCGCCGACGATTCCGATCTCACCGATGCCCTTGCTGCCCATCGGGTTGAGATGCGGATCCTCCTCGTCGATCCAGTGCGCCTCGATCTCCGGCACGTCGGCGCAGGCCGGCACATGGTAGGAGGCGAGATCGCTCTCGGTGAAGTCGCCGAAGACAGGGTCCATGGTGCTGGCCTCGGTCAGTGCCATGCCGATCCCCATGGTCATGCCGCCGATGAACTGGGAGCGCGCGGTACGGGGGTTGAGGATGCGTCCGGCGGCGAACACACCGAGCATCCGCCGCAGTCGCACCTCTCCGGTCCTCGAGTGCACGGCGACTTCGGCGAAGTGCGCGCCGAACGCGTGGCGTGCGTACGGGGATTCCTCCGCGGTCTCCTGCTGGGTGTCGGCGGTGACGGTGAGCCCGTCGGCGGGAACCGGGCCGGCACGCTCGTCCAGCTGCCGCCGCAACAAGGTGCATGCCTTGTGCACGGACCAGCCCCAGGAGGCGGTGCCCGCCGATCCGCCCGCCAGTGGGGCGTCGGGCAGTTCGCTGCTGCCGATGTCGGTCCGGACGTTCTCCACCGGGGCGCCCAGGGCCTCGGCCGCGATCTGCGCGAGCACGGTGCGGGCGCCGGTGCCGATGTCGGTGGCGTTGACCCGGATGCGGTACGAGCCGTCGGGGGCGGCGTGCGCCGAGGCGCTGGAGGGGGCGATGTACACGGGGTAGGTGGCGGCGGCGACGCCCGTGCCGAGCAGCAGCGGACCCTCCTCACGGATGGCGGGGCGCGGATCGCGGTCGTACCAGCCGAAGCGCGCGGCGCCCTTCTCCAGGCAGGCGGCCAGGCCGCGGCTGCTGAAGGCGCGTCCGGAGTCCGGTTCGTTCGCCGGGTCGTTGCGGATGCGCAGCTCGACGGGGTCCATGCCGAGGGCCGAGGCGAGTTCGTCCATGGCGGATTCCAGCGCGTACATGCCCGGGGCCTCGCCCGGTGCGCGCATCCAGGAGGGGCTCGGCACATCCAGGGCGACCACCCGGTGAGTGGTGCGGCTGGTGGCGGAGCCGTACATGATCCGGGTCGGTACGGCCGCCTGCTCCACGAACTCCTTGATCGTGGAGGTGTGGGTGATGATCTCGTGGTCGATGGCGGTGAGGATGCCGTCGAGGTCGGCACCGAGCCGGACGTGCTGGACGGTGGGGGCGCGATGACCGACCACGGCGGCCATCTGGCGGCGGGGCAGCGCGATCTTGACGGGGCGCCCGGTGTGGCGCGCGGCCATGGCGGCCAGCACGGTCTGCGGGCGCGGGGTGCCCTTGGACCCGAAGCCGCCGCCGACATGCTCGGAGACGGCGGTGATCTGCTGGGGCCGGATTCCGAACGCGGTGACAAGGCTGTCGCGGACCTTGGTGGAGCCCTGGCTGGAGTCGTGAACGGTCAGGTGCCCGTTCTCGTCCCACTGTGCCGTCGTGGCGTGCGGCTCCATGGGGTGGTTGTGCAGGGCGCCGACGGTGTAGGTGGCGTCGATCTGCACGGGTGCCGTGACGAAGGCCCGGTCGGTGTCGCCGCGTTCACGGACCGCCGGATAGTCGCCGTTGACCGTCTCCGGGGTGTACAAGCCGGGGTGGTCCTCGGTCAGCAGGACGTCGTGCCCGGCGGACTCGTACGTGATCCGCAGCGACTCGGCCCCGGCGCGGGCGCCCTCCGGGGTGTCGGCCACCACGAGCGCGACGGGCCAGCCCCGGTGCGGGACCCTGTCGTTCTGGAGGACGGCGAGGATCGGGTCGTCGGGCTCCTTCAGCCGGGGGGCGTTCTCATGGGTGAGTACGGCGTGCACACCCGGCAGGGCCAGGGCCTCTTCCGCGCGGATCGCGTCGACGCGGCCGCGGGCGATGGTGGCGGGGACGGGCCGGCCGTACAGACACCCCGGCGGGGTGTGCTCGGCGGCGTAGCGGGCGGTGCCCGTGACCTTGTCCCTGCCCTCACGGCGGACGACGGGGGTGCCCAGTGGTGGCGGGGCCTGACTCATGACGGGGTCCTCACGGCAGGGGGTCGGCGTTGGTGCGGTTGCTCAGCTGTCGGCGGCGAGTTCGGCGAGCGCGTCGACGGCCAGGTTGCGGGCGAGGCCCACCTTGAAGGCGTTGTCGCGCAGCGGCCGGGCCGCGGTGAGTTCGGCGTCCACAGCCCGTTCGAAGGTCTCGTCGGTGGCCGGTGCGCCCCGGAGCACGTCCTCGGCGGCGTGTGCGCGCCAGGGCCGGTGGGCGAGTCCGCCGAAGGCCAGTGCGGCGTGCTCGATCCGGCCGGCGCGAACGCTCAGTACGGCGGCGACGGACGCGAGGGCGAAGGCGAAGGAGGCGCGGTCGCGGGCCTTGCGGTAAACGGAGGCGGCACCGTCGGGGCTCGGTGGCAGGACCACCTCGGTGATGAGTTCGCCCGGCCGGATCTCGGTGTCCCGGTCGGGGGTGTCGCCCGGCAGGCGGTGGAACGTGGTGGCGGACACGGTCCGCTCGCCGTCCGGTCCGTGCAGCCGGACGGTGGCGTCGAGGGCGGACAGGGCGACGGCCATGTCGGAGGGGTGGGTGGCGACGCAGTGCTCGGAGTGGCCGAGTACGGCGAGGTCGCGCTGGGCGCTGTCGCGGGCGGGGCATCCGGTGCCGGGTTCCCGCTTGTTGCACGGCTTGGAGGTGTCCTGGAAGTACGGGCAGCGGGTGCGTTGCAGCAGGTTGCCGCCGGTCGTGGCGGTGTTGCGGAGCTGCCCGGAGGCGCCGGACAGCAGCGCCTGGGACAGGACGGGGTAGCGGGTGCGCACCGCGGGATGGGCGGCCAGGTCGCTGTTGCGCGCCGTCGCGCCGATCCGCAGGCCGCCGTCCGCGGTGTCGGCCACCTGGTCCAGCGGCAGCCGGCTGATGTCGATGAGCAGCTCGGGGGCCTCGACACCGAGCTTCATCAGGTCGACGAGGTTGGTGCCGCCGGCGAGGAACACGGCGTCGGGGCGGGCGGCGCTCTCCTGGACCGCTTCGTCGGCGGACCGGGCACGGAGATAGGCGAAGGGCTTCACGGCGCCACGTCCTCGATCGCCTCGACGATACGGGGGTACGCGCCGCAGCGGCACAGGTTGCCGCTCATCCGCTCGCGGATCTCGTCGGCGCCGAGCGGTGCCGGGGCCGATACAGGTGCGCGCCGGGGGGTGGCATGGGACGGGAAGCCGTCCGCCGCCTCGCCGAGCATGCCGACGGCCGAGCAGAGCTGGCCGGGGGTGCAGTAGCCGCACTGGAGGGCGTCGCGGTCCAGGAAGGCTTCCTGGAGCGGGTGGAGCCGGTCGCCGTCGGCGAGGCCCTCGACAGTGGTGATGGCGGCGCCGTCGTGGGCGACGGCGAGCAGCAGGCAGCTGTTGGCGCGCCGCCCGTCGACGATGACGGTGCACGCCCCGCACTGTCCGTGGTCGCAGCCCTTCTTGGCACCGGTGAGGCCGAGGTGCTCGCGCAGTGCGTCCAGGACGGTGGTGCGGTGATCGAGCGTGAGCGTCCGCTCGGTTCCGTTGATCTGCAGTGTCAGGGTGGAACGGTCACCGGTCGCTGCCGGTTGTTGCGCACCGTCGTCCCGCCCGCGAGAGGGGTCCACGCGCTCGCACCTTTCAGGGGTGGCCTTTTATCCGTTTTCTACCAGACGTGCGGTGTCTTCCGGCCCCATTGCTCCGCTGCCGGGCCGTGATCCGTCGGCCTGTCGGCCCATCGGTCTACCGGCTGGACAGACGCAGCCGCACCTCTTCCTCCTGGTCACCGGAGACGGTCCCCACGACCTTGACGTCGAAGGCGTGCGCCAGGCTCCGGCGGAGCCGCTCCACCGCCCAGTAACCGCCCTGCACGTCCACGCTGACGGGCGCGCCGAGCGCGACCGGCCCGGAGACCACCCTCGCCTCGGCGACGTCGACGGTCACCACCCATGCGGTGGGGCGGGTGCCCGCGAGGTTCTGCGGCACGTCGACCGAGGCCCGGTCGGTGGTGAACGCGGCCCGCAGCACATCGAAGACCATCCGCGCGTCGGCCTTCTCGCACCCGCTGATGACGACCGAGACCTCCTCGACGTACCCGCTGTCCTCCGTCTGCTTCTCCTTGATGGTGTTCACCGCGGTTCCTTCCGCTCCGTGCCCCTGGGGCGATTCGGGGATGTCTCCAGGCTCACCCCGTGGCAGGGCGACGGCGACACGAGACCACCGGGATTCGAACGGATCGCGACCCCTCGGAACGAAACACCTTTCAGGTCATATCCACTTAAAACATGAATTCATGTGAATTATTGAGTGAGGGCTCCACCTCGGGGTATCCGGCAAGCATGGACGTTTCGAACGCAGACCTGAGTTCGCTGGCCCTCACCTTCGCCGACGGCCGGGGCGCCACCGGGTCGGTGATGGGCATTGTCGGAGTGGCGCTGGTGGCCGTGCTGATCGGCGCGGTCTGGCTCGGGAGGAAGCGCCGGGCCGAGGAACTGCCACCGCCCAGACCCGACGAGCAGCCACCACGGCCGGACCACCGCAGCCACATCGAGGAACGCGATGTGCACGGCGACGACCACTTCCCGCCCGACCGCCGGGGCCTTTCGCCGTACGAACTCGGTGACCACGGGAACGAGCCCATCCGCCGCGAGACCGACGAGCAGCGCGACTGACCCCGCGGACTCCCCGGCATCGGTCCGCGGTGGGGGCTTCGCGTGTTGCGGGGGCGGCCGCCCCCGGTGAGGCTGGTGAGGCCCGGCGGCCACGGGCATACGCAGACCTCGCAACCGATGAAGGCAGTTAGGACCATGACCGGAAGCCACCCGGGGAGGGCGCCGACACCGGCGCCGCTGACCGGATCCGCAGCGCCCTGCTGGGTCAACCTCATGACCCGCGATCTGGGATCGGCGCAGGAGTTCTACGGCGCCGTGCTGGGGTGGACCTTCCGCCCGGGCAAGCTGGGGCAGGACTTCTCGGTCGCACGCCGCGGCGGCGTACCGGTCGCCGGGATAGGCGCGGTGGCGACCGCGTACCGGGTGGCCGTGGCCTGGACGCCCTATTTCGCCGTCGCCGACGCCGACGCGGCCGCCTCACGCATCCGTGAGCGCAGCGGCACGGTCGCCGTGGGGCCGATGGCTCTCGGCAAGGGGCGCGGGGCGCTGGCGGCGGACCGGGACGGTGCGGTGTTCGGTATCTGGGAGCGGACCGAGCCCGCGACCTCACCGCCCACCCCGGACGGCCATTCGCACGCCTGGCTGCGTCTGCACACCAGGAACGCCTTCGACGCCGCGATCTTCTACGGAGAAGTGCTCGACTGGGCGAGCGGACGTCCGGGGGGCTGCGAGGTGTCGTACGAGAAGGACGAGGTCGTCGTCGACTGCGACGGACGCCGGCTCGCCCGGATCAGCTCCGGCGCGGTGGAGGCGGCACCCGACCCGCTGGTCCGCCCGCACTGGCAGGTGCACTTCCCCGTCACCGATGTGCCGGCCACGGTCGCGGCGGCGAGGGAGAACGGCGGCAGTCTGGTCGAGCAGCGGATCCTGTCCCAGGGCAGCGAAGCCACCCTGCTGGATCCGGACGGCGCCCTTTTCACGGTCACGGACCTTCGGGGGCTCGCGGCGGACGACCCCGGCTGACCGGGCCGTGCTCGCTTCCCGTGCGCTGTTATTTCCCGTGCGCGGACGAGGAGCGGGCCAGCGCCCAGGCCGGGAAGACGAACCAGCAGACCAGGAACCACAGCGCCATGGCACCGACCAGCCACAGGGCGACGGAGTTGTGCAGGGCCACCCGCAGGATGAGCAGCAGGGCGGAGCACATCGTGCAGAACAGCAGCAGGAGCCCGAGCACGGTCATTCTCGACGCCCAGGTCACCGTCTGCGGTTTGAGCCTTCGGCCGGTGAGCAGCCGGTGGTACGAGACGGGCCCGATCAGGGCGGCGGCGGTGGCCGATCCCAGCATCACGGTGACCACGTAGATGGTGCGGTCGGCGTCCGAGAGCTCGGTGAAGCGGGGCTGGAAGACGACGGCGAGCAGGAAGCCGAACAGGATCTGGACGCCGGTCTGGGCCACGCGCAGTTCCTGGAGCAGATCGGTCCACCGCCGGTCCGCGCGTTCCTCGGGCGTCTCGTGGCGGCCGTCGTCGCGGCCCTGGCTGTCGGGAAGACGTGCTGTCGAGGTCACCGGGAGCCTCCGTCCGGATACCCGGAGTACTTCACCTTCCCCCCTCCCCCACCGTAACCGGTCACCAGGGCCGGGGTGGTGGCCGGATCGTTCACCGGACCTCGACGATCAGTTCGACCTCACCTAGGATTTCGGTAACGGCATCGCGCGTCGGTCACCGGCCGGGTGAGGCGTGGAGGTGCCCGTGAGATGCCCGTTGGAGGCATTCCACAGTGTCAGTCGAGTTGAATCACACCATCATCCATTCCCGGGACAACAAGGAGTCCGCCGAGTTCCTTGCGGACATACTGGGGCTCGAAATCGGCGAGGAATGGGGCCCGTTCATCCCGGTCACCACCGCGAACGGCGTCACACTGGACTTCGCGGCCATTCCCGAAGCCTCGATCACCATGCAGCACTACGCCTTCCTCGTCTCGGAGGCGGAGTTCGACACCGCGTACGCCCGCATCAAGGATCTCGGGGTCGAGTACTTCGCGGATCCGCACAGGAAGCATCCGGGCGAGATCAACCACAACGACGGCGGCCGGGGCGTGTACTTCCTCGATCCCGTCGGTCACGCCATGGAGATCATCACGCGCCCGTACGGCGGCTTCCCCTCGTAACACGGCGTCCTGAGAAAGGGGTTCGGCCGGGGCTCGTGCACGGGTCCCGGCCGGGACCCGCCGTGCCGGATCAGGCGATCGGCAGCAGCAGCTCGGGCCGGTCCCACATCACCGCAGGCGGGTTGGCCGCCAGGGTGCCGGTCCGCCGGGCGCCCACACTGCGGTAGAAGCCCTCGGCGGGCGGGTGCGAGACGACGCGGACTTCGGTGAGGCCGGCGCGTTCCGCCTCACCGCGCAGATGCCCGACGAGGAGCCGCCCGATGCCGAGTCCCTGTGCGTCGTCGGCGACGAACATCAGGTCGAGTTCCGGCGGCTCGAGAACGAGCGAGTAGAAGCCCAGCACCCGCTCGGTGCCGGGCTCCACGGCCGCGAAGACCCGATGGGTCTCGATGTAGTCGGGACCCACCCGGTATCCGGCGACCATGGCGGCGTACTGCCCCTCGTAGGCGCGGGAGGTCCTGACCAGCCGGGTGAGCCGCTTCGCGTCCCGGGCGGTGGCCCGCCTGATGCGTACGGCCTCCCGTCGCTCCCCACCCCCCGGGCGCGTAATGCTCGATTTCATGGGTGGAGTATTACGCATCCGGTTGCCGGGCACCCACTCGCGAGCCCGTCGGGGGCTACGAGCGATCGCGCGCCGCGCGCCATTCGTCGACCACGGCGTCGATGTCGAACGGCTTGAGGTTCAGCATCGGTCCCGGCGGCGGCCGCCTGACGGCTGTCCGGATCTTCTCGTTGACCTCGGTCAGCATGCGCCGGACCTCGGCCTCCGTCCGCGCCCCGGACACGGCTTCGGCCACGTCCTCCGCCTCTTTGCGCAGGGCCAGCGTCGGCGGGAGCACCGACACCCCCTCGCGCTGCATCTTCCGCTTGATCCACCAGTTCTCGTCGTAGGGAGCCTCAAGGCTTTCGAGCGGCTTACCGAATCCCGGCAACCGCGAGATGTCGCCACGCTGCTCGGACTCCCGGATCTGCTTGTCGACCCATGATTCGAAGCTGACGCCCGCAGGCTTGCGCTCGGTCAACGTACGCCCCTCTCGGAGGATTCGAAATCCGGTCCTCTCACGATACCCAGGGGCCGAGGAGGAACCCGGCACGTCCTCGCCCACCCCTGCGCAACACGCTCTGCCACAGGGTCATTTCGGGGCGCGAACGGCTCGCGTCAGTGGGCGTGCGCGGCGGGCTCCCCGGTCCCGCTGTCCCGGTGTGCGCCGTCGCCGTTCCCCGGTTCCGCCACCCGGACGGTGAACGCCGCCGTGCGCACCTTGCCCTCGTGCTTGAAGTCGAGGAAGAGCCGGTACATGCCCGCACTGGGCGCCGTCGCGGCGAAGGACACCACCGGACCCGGACCTCCCTCGTTCGGGTGGACGTGCAGATAGGCCAGGTCGCCCGAGCGCAGGGCGACCAGGTGCCCGTACGCGCCGAGGTAGGGCTCCAGATCGGTGACGGGGCGGCCGTCCTTGCTGATGGACGGCTTGAGTTCACCGGCCCGGCCGGCGCGGAGTTCGCCGCCGAGCGTGACGCGGTAGCCGTCGGCCTCGGCGGTGGCGCCCGGGGCGGGGAGAGCGGCGGGGAGGTAGGCGCCGGAGACGGCCAGATCCGCTCCCAGCGTGAGGTTCTCGGCACCCGCTGCGGCCGGGGTGAAGTCGGCGAACACCCGGTAGCCACCGGCTTCGGGAAGGTCGACCGGCGTCGACCAGGTGCCGTCGGCGGCACGGACGGGGTGCAGATGGCGGTACTGGGTGAGGTCGGTGGAGGCGAGGATGAAATGCAGCTCCTTGCCGTGCTCACGCCGATAGGCGGTGACCTTCTGCCCGCTGTCGTCCTTGACGGCGAACCGGATCTCGGAGCGGGCCCCGGCCCGGACCGTCGGCGTCTCCAGGGCCAGCGTGTAGCCGCCTTCGGACACCTGCAGTCCGCCGGGCGCGTGGTCCGCCGCCGCCTTCGTCCCGCCCTCCTCTCCCCCGCCGTGGCCACCGTGCTGCCCCGCGGGGCGGTCCTCCGCCGCCACCAGCGGGTCGACGCCCCTGCCCACTCCGTACGCGGTTCCGAAGGTCGCGGCGAGCGCGGCGGCGAAGGCGGTGATCCTCAGTGCGTTGTTCATGACGGTTTCCTCCATCGGGTCGACCGGGAGGCAGCGCTTCCCGATGCACCACAACATACCCCCTGGGGGTATCAAGTCAAACCCCGGAGCTCCTATCGCCCCAGGGATGCACGGGAGGAAGGAACGCCCGGATCGCCGCTCAGGCGGGCACCACCAGTGCGTCGCGCAGCCGTTCCACCGCCGCTTCGGGAATGCGCAGACCGTCGCGCACATAACCGTCGAGCCCGCCCCACCTCTCCTCCACGGCGTCCAGCGCCGTGTCGAGGTAGCGAGGGCGGACCTCGGTGATCGCGGACGCGATCTCCGGGTCGCCGCCCGCGTCGAGGAAGTCCTGCACGTACGGCGCGAAGGCGACCCGCAGCACGGGGTTCACCGCGAGGAACTCGGCGCGCACGACATCACGTGACGCGCCGGTCATCATCAGGAGGAGGGCGGTCGCCCAGCCGGTACGGTCCTTGCCCGCCGTGCAGTGGAAGAGCACCGGGCGGGCGCGGTCGTCGGCGACCGTCTCGACGAAGGCCCGGTAGGCGGCGGACGACCCCGGCGAGAGCACCATCTGCCGGTAGGTGTCCGCGAACAGCCCCTCCGCCTTCCCGCCCCCCAGCGCCCGCTCCGCCTCGACGGGGTCGGTGAGCAGCGCGCGCAGCCGGGCAGGCGCCACACCCGGGTTGTCCCCGAGCACGTCGGCGACGAACAGCCGGGCCCCGGGAGGCAGCCGGTCGGGTGCCGCGGCGCGCTCGTCGGCGGTCCGCAGATCGACGACGGTCCGGATGCCGAGCGCGGCCACCTGCGAGTCCTGCGCCGCGTCGAGCCCGCTGAGCTGTCCGGACCGCAGCACGACACCCGCCCGGAGCCGGTGATCCGGGCCCAGGGCGATGCCGCCCAGGTCGCGCAGATTGAGGACGGTGGATGCCGGGACGGCCCTGGCTGTTTGCACGATGAACTTCCCCTTTTCCCGACGCGTATC
This sequence comes from Streptomyces atratus, assembly GCF_900119365.1. Classification (GTDB taxonomy): domain Bacteria; phylum Actinomycetota; class Actinomycetes; order Streptomycetales; family Streptomycetaceae; genus Streptomyces; species Streptomyces atratus_B. The sequence goes on along the minus strand of NZ_FPJO01000004.1, from coordinate 148,228 downwards.
CGAATTTATTCGGCCTGGCCTGATCAAACGTCGCACGCGGTCGGGAAATCGACAAAGTAAAACGCCGGACGGTATCGATCGGGGGCACCGGCGAAGGCAATGGAAATGTGAAATCGAAGCCGCCCCCACCCAGGTCAGGGGCACACCACACCAATAGCGGTGTCCTCTCCGGAAAGCCGCCCGAAGGGCAACACCGATCGATGCGCGGACCGGTACGACGACCCTCGAATTCCCGGCCCCGCGATTCCCGCCCGGGCGCGGCGAGGGTGCGCCCGGCGAATCCTCCTCCGTTCGCGCGGCCGGTCGTCTACGCGACGGTGGGTGAAGGATCAAGTGCGCTCCGGAGAGGGCAAGGTCACAAGCGGAACCCGTGCTGCCCTCAAGCGCCCTGACCTAGCATCTGGGCATGACGGTCCTGCCTGCCGACGGGCTTTCGTTGGCCGCCGAGTTCCCTGCCCCCGCCCATGAGCAATGGCAACGCCTCGTCGAAGGCGTGCTGCGCAAGTCGGGCAAGGATGCTGAGGGTTCGGCCGCCGAGGAAGCACTGTCCACCACGGTGGAGGACGGGCTCATCACCCGCCCCCTCTACACCTCGCGCGACAGCGCGCCCGATGCCGGATATCCGGGCTTCGCCCCCTTCACCCGCGGCAGCAAGCCCGAGGGCAACGCGGCGGGCGGCTGGGACGTACGGCAACGGCACACCCTCGCGGATCCCGCGCGTCTCAACGAGGCGGTGCTCGCCGACCTGGAGAACGGCGTCACCTCGCTGTGGCTGGCCGTGGGCGGTGCCACGGGTGTTCCGGTGTCCGCGCTGGCAGGGGCCCTGGACGGCGTCTACCTCGATCTGGCCCCCGTGGTGCTCGACGCCGGCGGTGAGACCGACGCCGCGGCGACGGAGCTGTTGCGGATCTGCGCGGAGCGGGGCGTCGACGCGCGGAGCGTGCGCGGCAACCTCGGCGCGGACCCGCTCGGGCTGGCCGCCCGCACCGGCGCCGCGCCCGATCTGTCGGCCGCGGTCCACTGGGCGCGGCGGTGCACACAGGAGTTTCCCGGACTGCGGGCACTGACCGTCGACGCGCTGCCGTACCACGAGGCCGGCGGTTCGGCGGCCGAGGAGCTGGGCGCTTCGCTGGCGACCGGTGTCGCCCTGCTGCGGGCGCTGACGGACGCCGGACTGTCGGTCGAAGACGCCTGTGGGCAGCTGGAGTTCCGGTACGCGGCGACCGCCGACCAGTTCCTCACCATCGCCAAGCTGCGGGCCGCGCGCCGGCTGTGGTCCCGGGTGGCCGAGGTGTGCGGGGCCGCCGGGGCCGGTGCCCAGCGCCAGCACGCGGTGACGTCGTCGGTGATGATGACGCGGCGCGATCCCTGGGTGAACATGCTGCGCACGACACTGGCTTGTCTGGGGGCGGGTGTCGGCGGTGCCGACTCCGTCACCGTGCTGCCGTTCGATCACGCGCTGGGCCTGCCGGACGCGTTCGCCCGGCGCATCGCCCGCAACACGTCGACGATCCTGCTGGAGGAGTCGCACCTGGCCCGGGTCATCGACCCGGCGGGCGGTTCCTGGTACGTGGAGCGGCTCACCACCGAGCTCGCCGACGCCGCATGGTCGTTCTTCCAGGAGATCGAAGGCTCCGGCGGCCAGGCGGCCGCCCTTCGCTCCGGGATGATCGGCGAGCGTCTCGCGGCCACCTGGGCGGCGCGCAGCAAGGATCTGGCGCGCCGCAAGGAGCCGATCACCGGGGTCAGCGAGTTCCCGCAGCTGTCGGAGCGGCCGGTGGAGCGCGAACCGGCCCCGGCCGGACCGGCCGCGGTCGCGGGCGGTCTGCCCAGGGTCCGCCGAGACGAGGCGTTCGAGGCGCTGCGCGCCCGGTCGGACGCCCACCTCGCGACGACCGGGGAGCGGCCGAAGGTCTTCCTCGCCGCACTCGGCCCCGCCGCGGCGCACACCGCGCGGGCGTCGTTCGCCGCCAACCTCTTCCAGGCAGGCGGCATCGAGCCGGTCCACGACCCGGTCCCGGTCGACGAGGCTTCGGCCGCCGACGCGTTCAGGGCCAGCGGGGCGACCGTGGCGTGCCTCTGTTCCAGCGACGCGCTCTACGCCGAGCAGGCCGCGGCGGTCGCCGGGGCGCTGGGTTCGGCGGGCGCGCTGCGGGTGTTCCTCGCCGGCCGGCCCGCCGGATACACCGGCGTCGACGAGTACGTCTTCGCGGGCTCCGATGTGGTGGCCGTGCTCTCCTCCCTTCTCGACCGTATGGATGTGGCGTAATGCGTATCCCTGACTTCTCCGGCATCGAGCTCGGTCCGGGCGCCGCCGCCGAGGTGTCCGAGGAGCGGTGGCGCACCTCGGTGAAGGAGTCCTCCGGCAGTTCCGACGGCGATCTGCTGTGGGAGACCCCGGAAGGCATCGCGGTCAAGCCGCTGTACACCGGGCACGACCTCGAAGGGCTCGACTTCCTCGGTACGTATCCGGGCATCGCCCCGTATCTGCGGGGCCCGTACCCGACGATGTACGTCAACCAGCCCTGGACGATCCGTCAGTATGCCGGGTTCTCCACCGCCGAGGAGTCCAACGCCTTCTACCGCCGCAACCTCGCGGCCGGGCAGAAGGGTCTCTCCGTCGCCTTCGACCTGCCGACCCACCGCGGCTACGACAGCGACCATCCGAGGGTGACCGGCGATGTCGGCATGGCGGGCGTGGCGATCGACTCGATCTACGACATGCGGCAGCTCTTCGACGGCATCCCGCTGGACCGGATGTCGGTGTCGATGACGATGAACGGCGCGGTGCTCCCGGTACTGGCGCTGTACATCGTGGCCGCGGAGGAACAGGGCGTCGGGCCCGAGAAACTGGCCGGGACCATTCAGAACGACATTCTGAAGGAGTTCATGGTCCGCAACACCTATATCTATCCGCCGAAGCCCTCGATGCGGATCATCTCCGACATCTTCGCGTACACCTCGCAGAAGATGCCGCGCTACAACTCGATCTCCATTTCCGGCTATCACATCCAGGAGGCGGGTGCGACGGCCGATCTGGAGCTGGCGTACACCCTCGCGGACGGTGTGGAGTATCTGCGGGCCGGGCGGAACGCCGGTCTCGACGTGGACGCGTTCGCACCGCGGCTGTCGTTCTTCTGGGCGATCGGCATGAACTTCTTCATGGAGATTGCGAAGTTGCGGGCGGCCCGGCTGCTCTGGGCCAAGCTGGTCAAGGAGTTCGAGCCGAAGAACGCCAAGTCGCTTTCACTGCGCACCCATTCGCAGACCTCGGGTTGGTCGCTGACCGCGCAGGACGTGTTCAACAACGTCACCCGGACCTGTGTGGAGGCGATGGCGGCCACCCAGGGGCACACCCAGTCGCTGCACACCAACGCACTCGACGAGGCACTCGCCCTGCCGACGGACTTCTCCGCCCGGATCGCCCGCAACACCCAGCTGCTCCTCCAGCAGGAGTCGGGCACCGGCCGGGTGATCGACCCGTGGGGCGGCAGCGCGTACGTGGAGAAGCTGACGTACGACCTGGCGCGCCGGGCCTGGCAGCACATCGAGGAGGTCGAGGCCGCGGGCGGCATGGCGCAGGCCATCGACGCGGGCATTCCGAAGCTCCGGGTGGAGGAAGCCGCGGCCCGCACCCAGGCGCGGATCGACTCGGGGCGCCAGCCGGTGATCGGGGTGAACAAGTACCGGGTGGAGACCGATGAGCAGATCGATGTGCTCAAGGTCGACAACTCGTCGGTGCGCGCCCAGCAGATCGCGAAGCTGCGCCGGCTGCGCGAGGAGCGCGACGAGTCGGCCTGCCGGGCCGCGCTGAACGCGCTCACGGCGGCGGCCGAGCGGGAGCCCGGCCCCGGTCTCGAAGGCAATCTGCTGGCCCTCGCCGTCGACGCGGCACGCGCGATGGCGACGGTGGGCGAGATCTCGGACGCCCTGGAGAAGGTGTACGGGAGGCATGCGGGCCAGATCCGTACGATCTCCGGTGTGTATCGCAACGAGGCAGGTGAATCCCCATCCGTGGACCGGACCCGGGCACTGGTGGACAGGTTCGAGGAGGCCGAGGGACGCCGTCCGCGCATCCTGGTCGCCAAGATGGGACAGGACGGCCACGACCGCGGCCAGAAGGTGATCTCGACGGCCTTCGCCGACCTGGGCTTCGACGTCGACGTCGGCCCGCTGTTCCAGACGCCGGCCGAGGTGGCGCGGCAGGCGGTGGAGGCGGACGTGCACATCGTGGGCGTCTCCTCACTGGCCGCCGGGCACCTCACGCTGGTGCCGGCGCTCCGTGAGGAGCTGGCGGCCGAGGGGCGCGAGGACATCATGATCGTGGTGGGCGGGGTGATTCCGCCGCAGGACGTCGAGGCCCTGCACGAGGCGGGCGCGACGGCCGTGTTCCCGCCCGGCACGGTCATTCCGGATGCCGCGTACGACCTGGTGACGCGGCTCGGTGCCGCGCTCGGTCACGAGCTGTGAGCCGCTGACCCGATGGCTCCGAAGATCGACATCGACAGCTATGTGAAGGGGGTGCTCGACGGGAAGCGGGCGCACATCGCGCGCGCCATCACTCTCGTCGAGTCCACCCGCCCCGATCACCGGGCGCTGGCCCAGCAGTTGCTGCGCGAGCTGCTGCCGCACTCCGGCGCCGCCCGGCGGATCGGCATCAGCGGCGTGCCGGGGGTCGGGAAGTCCACCTTCATCGACGCGCTGGGCACCATGCTCACCGGGCTCGGGCACCGGGTCGCGGTGCTGGCCGTCGACCCGTCCTCCAGCCGTACGGGCGGCTCCATCCTGGGCGACAAGACCAGGATGGAGCGGCTCGCGGTGGACCCGGCGGCGTTCGTGCGTCCGTCCCCGACCGCCGGGACCCTCGGCGGGGTGGCCAAGGCGACCCGGGAGTCCATCGTGGTGATGGAGGCCGCGGGGTACGACGTGGTCCTGGTGGAGACGGTCGGCGTCGGGCAGTCGGAAACGGCGGTGGCCAACATGGTCGACACGTTTCTGCTGCTGACGCTGGCCCGGACCGGCGATCAGCTCCAGGGGATCAAGAAGGGTGTGCTGGAGCTGGCGGACGCGATCGCGGTCAACAAGGCGGACGGCCCGCACGAACGCGACGCCCGCGCGGCCGCGCGTGAACTGGCGGGTGCGCTGCGGCTGATGCACCCGGTGGACGCGGCGTGGACCCCGCCCGTCCTCACCTGCAGCGCCCGTGAGCCGGCCGGTCTCGACACGCTGTGGGAGCGGCTGGAGCAGCATCGCGCGCTGCTGGAATCGACCGGCCGGCTCGCCGCGAAGCGCCGTGACCAGCAGGTCGACTGGACCTGGACGATGGTGCGCGACGAGCTGCTGGAGAGTCTGCGCGGCCATCCGGAGGTGCGCGCGCTCACCCCGGATCTGGAACAGCTGGTGCGGGAAGGTGAGTTGACGGCCACGCTGGCGGCCGAGCGGATCCTGGCCGCGTTCCGGGGCACGGTCTGATCCGGAAGAAGGCCGGTGGTCGGGGCCTCGCCCCGGCCACCGGACGGACCGCTCCTACAGGTCGAGCTGGTACTCGACCGACCTGTGTGTCGGCTCGTAGCCGAGCTCGTCGTTGATGCACCGCATGTGCGTATTGCTGTCGGCGGTGTCCGTCAGCAGCCCTTCCAGGCCGGGGTGGCTTTCTCGGGCCCGGAGGATGGACCGCACCTTCATCCACCGGCCGAGGCCGTGCCCCCGGTGCTCGGGAAGGACTCCGGTGCCGTAGTGCTGGGCGTCGCCCTTGCCGTCGCCCGGGACGACCAGTTCCGTGAAGCCCACGATCGTGGCGTCGGACTCGTCGACCGCCGCGACCGTGTGGAGCAGCTCGCCGCGTTCCGCGACGGCCGCCGCCACGGACCGGACCCGGTCCACGTCCCAGACGACCGTGCCGAAGTCGGTGTCGTCCATGGGCATGTCGTCCATGGCCCGGCGGGACGCGGCGAACGTCGGCGCGAGCTCGTCCGGGACGGTGCCGTCCCAGGAGATGAGCCGGTAGCCCGGATGCGGCTGCCCGACGGCCCGGCGCAGCGCCCCCGTGTCGGCCTTCGCCAGCGGAAGCCGGACGTAGGTCAGGGTCAGCACCTTGCGCAGCCCCTTGGCCCGCAGGAAACCGTCCCCCGGGGAATCGGCCTCGACCTGTGCGATGACGCTGCGCCTCCCCTCCTCGCGGGCGGCGGCGACCGCCGCGTCGAACAGCCGCGAGCCGACCCCCTTGCGGCGCTCGGCCGGATGCACGCGGAGCTCCAGTTCGGCGAGGTGGTCCTGGCCCTCACGGGTGAAGACGCGCAGGAACGCCGAGCCGAGCGGGCTGCCCGCGGGATCGGAGGCGAGCCAGGCCAGACGGTGGCTCCCGTCGGCCCGGTCGGGGTCGGCCAGTGCGGTGATGCGCAGGGACAAGGTGACTCCTCCGCGCCCGGGGCGCCGGTCGGAATGGGGTGAACGGGCGGGTGGCCCGCAGAACCACATCACTCCGTGAACGCCGCGGCAACCGGATATCGGGACCTTCGACTCCGCCCCGGCTCCCGAGCGCCGTGGTACCATGCAATCACCGCATGTGTCCGCCTCGTTTCGAGGCGCCGGTGCAGATCCACCTCTCCGAAGCCACCACGCCCGTCTCCTCCCGACCGGCGATCCGGCTTTCCGCATCACCTCACCCAGTTCGGGCCCGGCTTTCTCCGTCCGAGCTTTCCCGCCCGTCGTGCGGGGCGTGATCTCTTCCGCCCGCGCCGTCCGGCCCCCCTCATTCGCCATGTCCGCGAAAGGACCGCTCTCCATGACCAGCACTCTCGAACACCCGCTTCTGCAAAAGGAGTTGACCACCGAGGAAGCCAGAGGCGTCCTCGACCTCACCCATCAGGGGAACGGCGCGCTGCGCGTCCGGGGCGGCCACCCCTCCCCCGGCGACGTGGTGGTCCCGGCCGCCCTGATCCGCCGCCACGGCCTGCGCCGGGGCGATGACGTCGAGGGGCTCTGCGACCGGCCACGCACCCTGTCCACCGTGGAGCGGGTCAACGGCCTCTCCCCGCAGGCCCTTCGCGGCCGTCCGCACTTCCGCGACCTCACCCCGCTCCACCCCGGGCAACGGCTGCGGCTGGAGACACCGTCCGGCGGCGCCGCGATGCGTCTCGTCGACCTGGTCGCACCGATCGGCAAGGGGCAGCGCGGGCTCGTCGTCGCCCCGCCCCGGACGGGCAAGACCGTGCTGCTCCAGCAGATCGCCGCCGCTGTCGCCGCCAACCACCCCGAGTGCCATCTGATGGTGGTGCTGGTCGACGAACGCCCCGAAGAGGTCACCGACATGCGCCGGTCCGTACGGGGCGAGGTGCTCGCCTCGACCTTCGACCGGCCCGCGAAGGATCACATCGCACTCGCCGACCTCGCGGTCGAACGCGCCAAGCGGCTGGTCGAGCAGGGCCAGGACGTCGTCATCCTGCTCGACTCCCTCACCCGGCTGTGCCGCGCCCACAACAACGCCTCCGCCGCGGGCGGACGCACCCTCAGCGGCGGCGTCGACGCAGCCGCCCTGCTCGGCCCCAAGCAGTTCTTCGGCGCCGCACGGCTCGCCGAGGAGGGCGGCTCCCTCACCATCCTGGCCACCGCGCTGGTGGAGACCGGCTCCCGCGCCGACGACTACTTCTTCGAGGAACTGAAGAGCACCGGCAACATGGAGCTCCGGCTCGACCGCCGGCTCGCCGAGAAGCGCATCCACCCGGCCGTGAACATCCCGGCGTCCGGCACCCGGCGCGAGGAACTCCTCGTACCGGGGAGCGAGTTGCGAGTCGTACGGCGACTGCGGCGCGCGCTGCACGCCAGGGAGCCGCAGAACGCGCTGGAGACACTGCTCGACCGGATCCGCCGCACCCCGGACAACGCGGCCTTCCTCCGCGCCGTCCACCGCACCGTCCCCGAGACCTGAGCCTGCCCGGGCGGCGCCGGCCCTGCGCAATAGCATGGCCGGGTCCTTGCACGATCCGCGCCTCACGAACACAGGGAGAGCAGCCACATGGAGTTTCGCCGACTCGGCCGCAGCGGCCTGACCATCAGTGAGATCGCTTACGGAAACTGGCTCACCCACGGCTCCCAGGTGGAGGAGGACGCAGCGGTGGCCTGCATCCGCGCCGCCCTGGACGCCGGAATCACCACCTTCGACACCGCGGACGTCTACGCCGAGACCCGGGCCGAAGCCGTCCTGGGCCGGGCGCTCAGGAACGAACGCCGCGAGAGTCTCGAGGTGTTCACCAAGGTCTACTTCCCGACCGGTCCCGGAAACAACGACCGGGGGCTCGGCCGCAAGCACATCATGGAGTCCATCGACAATTCGCTGCGCCGCCTGCAGACGGACTACGTGGACCTGTACCAGGCCCACCGCTACGACCACTCCACACCGCTGGAGGAGACCATGGAGGCCTTCGCCGACGTCGTCCGCTCCGGCAAGGCCCTGTACATCGGTGTTTCGGAATGGACGGCCGGCCAGCTCCGCGCCGCACACGGACTGGCCCGCGAGCTGCGGGTGCCGCTGATCTCCAACCAGCCGCAGTACTCGGCGCTGTGGCGGGTCATCGAGAGCGAGGTGGTGCCCGCGTCCGAGGAGCTGGGCATCGGCCAGATCGTCTGGTCCCCGATCGCTCAGGGCGCGCTCACGGGCAAGTACAGGCCCGGTGCGCCGCTCCCGGCCGGTTCGCGGGCGACGGACGACAAGGGCGGTGCGAACATGATCGCCGACTGGCTGCGCGACGATGTGCTGGAGCGCGTTCAGCGGTTGCGGCCGCTCGCCGACGGCGCCGGTCTCAGCCTGGCCCAGCTCGCGGTCGCGTGGGTGCTGCAGAACTCCAACGTCTCTGCCGCGATCATCGGCGCCTCCCGGCCCGAGCAGGTGACGGAGAACGCCGCGGCGGCCGGTGTGACGCTCGACGCGGAGCTGCTGAAGGGGATCGACGACATCCTGGACCCGGTGGCCGAGCGGGATCCCGGGCTGACGGCCGGGCACGCGGGCAACAGCTGATCCGACCGGCCGTTCTCCGCCCCGGCCCCGCGGTGCGCGGTCAGGTGCCGGTGTGCAGCGAGGCGGTGTGCTCGCGGACCTGCGCCGGTGTGAGGTAGGCGTCCGCGTGCTCGAAGTCGCGCAGTCTGGCCGGCTGCCGGGACAGGAAGCCGGTGCGTACGAAGTCGTCGCCCGCGACCGCGTTGAGCACCCAGTTGGTCATCACCCGTGCCTTGGCGACATTGGTGCGCAGCGCCGACCAGTGGTATCCGCGGGCGACGGCCTGCGCGGGGATTCCGTGCAGCTCGACGCCGAGCGGCTTGGAGACCGCGTCCTTGCCGCCGAGGTCCACGACGAGGCCGAGGTCCTTGTGGACGTACGGCTTCAGCGGCTGGTGGCGCAGGGTCGCGATGAGGTTGTCGGCGAGCCTGCGGCCCTGGCGCATGGCGTGCTGTGCGGTGGGCGGGCAGACCGCTCCGTCGCCCTTGCTCAGGTCCGGTACGGCCGCGCAGTCGCCGAGGGCGAAGACTCCGTCGAAGCCCGGCAGGCGCATCTCGGGGGTGACGGCCAGCCGGCCGCGTACCGTCTCCGCGTCGAACGTGGTGACCAGCGGGCTCGCGGTGACGCCCGCCGTCCAGATCAGGGTCCGGCAGGGCAGCACCCGGCCGTCGGTGAAGGTCACCTTCTCCGGGGCGGCCTCGGCGATCGAGACGCCGAGCGACACCTCGATGCCGCGGGCGCGCAGCATCTCCAGGGCGCTCCGGCCCAGCTTGTCCCCCAGCTCGGGCATCAGCTTCGGGGCGATGTCGATGAGGTGCCACTTGATGAGCTTCGGGTCGAGCCTGGGGTAGTGCCTGACCGCGTTGGTGGTGAGGCGCTGCAGGCAGGCGGCCGTCTCGGTGCCGGCGTAGCCGCCGCCGACCACCACGAACTGCAGCCGCGAGGCGCGTTCGTTCTCGTCGTGGCTGGCGTCCGCGAGGTCGAGCTGGGCGATCACATGGTCCCGTACATATGCGGCCTCGGCCAGAGTCTTCATGCCCCGCGCGTTGTCCAGCAGACCGGGGATGTCGAAGGTACGGGTGACGCTCCCGGCGCTGAGCACGATGTAGTCGTAGGGCTCGTAGACGATCTCGTCGGTGATCTTGCGGATGATGCAGATCTTCGCCTTGGGGTCCACGCCGATGGCCCCGCCCGGAATGATCCGGGTGCGGTGCTTGCGGCTGCGGCGCAGCGATACGGCGACCGACTGCGGGGTGAGCACGCCCGCCGCCACCTGAGGCAGCAGGGGGAGGTAGAGCTGGTACGAGAACGGGGCGACGAGCGCGATCTCCGCCTCGCCGGGGGCGAGCCCGCGCTCCAGACGGCGTACGCATTCCACTCCGGCGAATCCGGCTCCGACAACGAGGATCCTGGGGCGTGCCACAGTGTTCGTCCCTTCTCGGGCCTGTACGGTCATACGTTCGCCTGCCGTCGCACGCGCCCGTCGTTCCATCTTCACGAGCCCCGGGCGAGTTCGCCTGCTGGGGACGGCGGACGGACGACGCCACCCGGTCAGCGGGTCAGCAGGGTGAGTGCGGTACAGGTGCCGCCGACCGCGCCGGCGAACACGACACCGGCGGCCACGCAGCGTGCCTTGAGCAGGCGGTAGCGCGCCTCGTACTCGCCGCGCAGCGAGGTGGCGCGGGCGGAGATCCGGGCGAGCGTCGCCTGTGATGCGGCGAGGCGGTCGGCGGTGTAGACGCGTTCCACGTCCTCGCGCTGTGCCGTGGTGAGCCAGGGCAGCTCGTCGGTGAAGCGGGCCGCCCGGCGGCGGGCCTCCTCGACCTCGGCGCTCCACAGCAGGTAGCCCTGCAGCTGTGCCAGACCGCGGGCGCTGTCCTTGTCGGGGTCCACTCGCTCCTCCTCCCGCCGGGCCGCCACGCTCAGGCCCGGTCGTCCCCCTGAGTTCGGGGCAGCTCCGTGTCCGCACGGTTGAGGGCTACGTCGAGCGCGCGGACCGAGGGGTGGTGCAGGTCGAAGGCCGGGGATTCGGAACGGATCCGCGGCAGGGTGAGGAAGTTGTGCCGCGGCGGCGGGCAGGAGGTCGCCCACTCCAGCGAACGGCCGTAGCCCCACGGGTCGTCGACCCCGACGTTCTTGCCGTACTTCGCGGTCTTCCACACGTTGTAGAAGAACGGCAGCACCGACAGACCGAGCAGGAACGAGGAGATCGTCGAGACCGTGTTCAGCGCGGTGAAGCCGTCCGCGGCGAGGTAGTCCGCGTAGCGGCGCGGCATGCCCTCGGCCCCCAGCCAGTGCTGCACCAGGAACGTGCCGTGGAAGCCCACGAACAGCGTCCAGAACGTGATCTGACCGAGCCGCTCGTCCAGCATCTTGCCGGTGAACTTCGGCCACCAGAAGTGGAATCCGGCGAACATCGCGAAGACCACGGTGCCGAAGACGACGTAGTGGAAGTGCGCGACGACGAAGTACGAGTCCGAGACGTGGAAGTCCATCGGCGGCGACGCGAGGATCACGCCGGTCAGGCCGCCGAAGAGGAAGGTCACCAGGAAGCCGATCGACCAGAGCATCGGTGTCTCGAAGGACAGCGACCCGTGCCACATGGTGCCGATCCAGTTGAAGAACTTCACACCGGTCGGGACCGCGATGAGGAAGGTCATGAACGAGAAGAAGGGCAGCAGCACCCCGCCCGTGACGAACATGTGGTGCGCCCACACGGTCGCGGAGAGGCCCGCGATGGCGATCGTCGCGCTGATCAGGCCGATGTAGCCGAAGATCGGCTTCCGGCTGAAGACCGGGATGATCTCACTGACGATGCCGAAGAACGGCAGCGCGATGATGTACACCTCCGGGTGGCCGAAGAACCAGAAGAGGTGCTGCCAGAGCAGGGCGCCGCCGTAGGCCGGGTCGAAGACGTGCGCGCCGAACTTGCGGTCCGCCTCCAGCACCAGAAGTGCCGCCGCGAGGACCGGGAAGGCCAGCAGGACCAGCACGGCGGTCAGCAGGACGTTCCAGACGAAGATCGGCATGCGGAACATCGTCATGCCGGGGGCGCGCATGCCGATGATCGTGGTGATGAAGTTGACCGAACCGAGGATCGTACCGAAGCCGGAGAAGGCCAGACCCATGATCCACATGTCGCTGCCGATGCCCGGTGAGCGGACCGCGTCGGTCAGCGGGGAGTAGGCGAACCAGCCGAAGTCCGCCGCGCCGTTCGGGGTGAGGAAGCCGCCGACGACGATGACCGAGCCGAAGAGGTAGAGCCAGTACGCGAACATGTTCAGCCGCGGGAACGCCACGTCGGGTGCGCCGATCTGCAGCGGCATGATCCAGTTGGTGAATCCGGCGAACAGCGGCGTCGCGAACATCAGCAGCATGATCGTGCCGTGGATCGTGAACGCCTGGTTGAACTGCTCGGGCGAGACGATCTGGATCCCCGGACGCGCCAGCTCGGCGCGCATGACCAGGGCCAGCACCCCGCCGACGACGAAGAAGGCGAACGAGGTGACGAGGTAGAGCGTGCCGATCGTCTTGTGGTCGGTGGTGGTCAGCCACTTGATGACGACGTTTCCCGGTTCCTTGGCATGGACCGGAAGCTCGTTCGCGTACGTCTCCTCTTCGTCGGCTGCCCCTGTTGTGCCCGTCGTCGTCACTGGGACGCTCCTTCGATTGTCGTTCGCGGGTGGACCGAGCCCCGGCAGGGGCGCCGTTCCCACCGGGACGGCCCGCAGACCGGTCCCGCACGCGTCACGCCAGATTCCAGGTGCAGCAAATCAGCCGCCGGGCCGCTGTGCGCGGCCCACCGCCCGCCGCCGCGTGACATTCACCCATCAGGGCGTCCATGGGCACAGGCCGTCTTTCAGGCCCTCGGTCCACCATGAGCCGGGCCGCCGCCGACCGAACTCCGTTGCGGTGCGGTGCCGTTGCCGGGCGATACGGTGGAGGCCCGGGCCGGGCGGCGGGCTCCCCCGGCGCCGCTCAGGCCAGCCCGCCCGTCGCGCGGACGTTCTGCCCCGTGATCCACCGGCCGTCGGGACCGGCGAGGAAGGCGACCACATCGGCCACGTCCGCGGGTTCCCCCAGCCGGCGCAGCGGGGTCATGCCGGCGACTGCCTCCAGTGCCTGCGGCGGGTTGGTGCCTCGCAGCAGCTCGGTGTCGGTGGCGCCGGGCGAGACGGTGTTGACCGTGATCCCGCGGGCCCCGAGTTCATGGGCGGCGACGGCGGTGAGCTGCTCGACGGCACCCTTGCTCGCGGCGTAGGCGGAGATACCGGGGCCCGGCCGCACGGTGTTGGCCGTGGAGATGTTGACGATGCGGCCGCCGTCGCGCATCCGTAGCGCCGCGTGGCGGATCGTCATGAAGACCGCTCTGGTGTTGACCGCCAGGACCTGGTCGAAGACCGCCGGATCGGTGTCCGTGAGCAGGGACGGGGCGGGGCAGAAGGCGGCGTTGTTCACCAGGATGTCCAGCCCGTCGAGCTCTTCCTCGGCGGCCGACATCAGGCGCTCCGGTCCGTCCGGGTCCGCGAGGTCCAGCCGGACGGACCGGACCTTGCCGCCGTCGCCGCGCACCGTGCGGACGACCTCGGCTGCGGCGTCGTCGTCGGTGGCGTAGTTGAAGACCACGTGTGCCCCGTCGCGGCACAGCCGCTCGACGATCGCGCGGCCGATGCCCCGTGATCCACCGGTGACCACGGCGTTCCTGCCTGTCAGCACGGCCGACCCCCTTCCAGGGCACGGTTGGTCCGGGCGTTCGAACCTACCGGTGGAAGGGCTCCGTGGGGCCGATTACGCGGAAACTCTTCGAGCAGGCGGCCTGGTCGGTGCCGCTCCTGGACACGGAACCGCCCCGGCCGGGCATGGTGCCGGCCGGGGCGGGAGGGGCGGGGGCGCCTGGTCGCGCCCCCTCTCCGCAGCGTCGCGTCAGCCGATGGCCGCGATGGCCTGGACGAACGTCTTCGACGGGCGCATGACGGCCGAGGCCTTGGCCGGGTCGGGCTGGTAGTAACCACCGATGTCGGCCGGCGAGCCCTGCACCGCGATCAGCTCGTCGACGATGGTCTGCTCCTGCTCGCCCAGCGTCTTCGCGAGCGCGGCGAACGCCTGCGCGAGCTGTGCGTCGTCGGTCTGCTGCGCCAGCTCCTGGGCCCAGTACAGGGCCAGGTAGAAGTGGCTGCCGCGGTTGTCGATGCCTCCCAGCTTGCGGCTCGGCGACTTGTCCTCGTTGAGGAAGGTGCCGGTCGCGCGGTCGAGGGTGTCGGCGAGGATCTGGGCGCGTGCGTTGCCCGTGGTCGCCGCCAGGTGCTCGAAGCTGGCCGCGAGCGCGAAGAACTCACCCAGGCTGTCCCAGCGCAGGTAGTTCTCCTTGACCAGCTGCTGGACGTGCTTGGGCGCGGAGCCGCCGGCGCCCGTCTCGAACAGACCGCCGCCGTTCATGAGCGGGACGACGGAGAGCATCTTCGCGCTCGTGCCCAGCTCGAGGATCGGGAACAGGTCGGTCAGGTAGTCACGCAGCACGTTACCGGTGACCGAGATGGTGTCCTCACCGCGGCGGATGCGCTCCAGCGAGAACGCGGTCGCCTCGACCGGCGACATGATCTCGATCTGCAGACCGTCGGTGTCGTGGTCGGCGAGGTACTTCTTGACCTTGGTGATCAGCTGCGCGTCGTGGGCGCGGTCCTCGTCGAGCCAGAACACGGCCGGGACGCCGGTGGCGCGGGCGCGGGTGACGGCGAGCTTGACCCAGTCCTGGATCGGCAGGTCCTTGGCCTGGCACATGCGGAAGATGTCGCCGGCGCTCACGGCCTCCTCCAGCACCACGTCGCCGTTGCCGTCGAGGACCCGCACCGTACCGGTGGTGGGGATCTCGAAGGTCTTGTCGTGGCTGCCGTACTCCTCGGCCTTCTGGGCCATCAGACCGACGTTCGGCACCGAGCCCATGGTCGACGGGTCGAAGGCGCCGTTGGCGCGGCAGTCATCGATGACGACCTGGTAGACGCCCGCGTAGCTGCTGTCCGGCAGCACCGCGAGGGTGTCGGCCTCCTGGCCGTCCGGGCCCCACATGTGACCGGAGGTGCGGATCATGGCCGGCATGGAGGCGTCGACGATGACGTCGCTCGGTACGTGCAGGTTGGTGATGCCCTTGTCCGAGTCGACCATGGCCAGTGCGGGGCCCTCGGCCAGCTCGGCCTCGAAGGACGCCTTGATCTCGGCGCCCACGTGCGGCACCGAGTCCAGGCCCTTGAGGATGGCACCGAGGCCGTCGTTCGGGGACAGACCGGCCGCGACGAGCACCTCGCCGTACTTGGCGAAGGTGTTCGGGAAGAAGGCGCGGACCACGTGGCCGAAGATGATCGGGTCGGAGACCTTCATCATGGTGGCCTTGAGGTGGACGGAGAACAGCACGTCCTCGGCCTTGGCGCGGGCGACCTGCGCGGTGAAGAACTCGCGCAGGGCGGCGACGCGCATGACCGCCGCGTCGACGACCTCGCCCGCGAGCACCGGCACCGACTCGCGCAGCACGGTGGTGCTGCCGTCGTCGCCCGCGAGTTCGATGCGCAGCGTACCGGCCTCGGCGATGGTCGTGGACTTCTCGGTGGAGCGGAAGTCGTCGACGCCCATGGTGGCGACGTTCGTCTTCGAGTCGGCGGACCACTTGCCCATGCGGTGCGGGTGCGCCTTGGCGTAGTTCTTGACCGAGGCGGGGGCACGGCGGTCGGAGTTGCCCTCACGCAGCACGGGGTTCACCGCGCTGCCCTTGACCTTGTCGTAGCGCGCGCGGACGTCCTTGTCCTCGTCGGTCTGCGGGTCGTCCGGGTAGTCCGGAAGCGCGTAGCCCTGCGCCTGAAGCTCGGCGATGGCCGCCTTCAGCTGCGGGATCGAGGCCGAGATGTTCGGCAGCTTGATGATGTTGGCCTCGGGCCGCTTGGCCAGCTCGCCGAGCTCGGCGAGCGCGTCCTCGATGCGCTGGCCCTCCTCAAGACGCTCGGGGAAGCCCGCGATGATGCGTCCGGCCAGCGAGATGTCACGGCTCTCGACATTGACCCCGGCCGTCGAGGCGTACGCCTGGATGACGGGCAGGAACGAATACGTCGCCAGGGCCGGAGCCTCGTCGGTGTGTGTATAGATGATGGTCGAGTCAGTCACCCTGTGCTCCGCTCCACGTCTGCAACATTGCTTGACATCAAGATATCTCGTGATCGCCCCGGCCTCGACAGGGCCCTGCCCTCATCGGCGGCGGAGTGTGCCACCCCGGTCGCAGAGCGCGCACCCGCCCCCGGCCGCGCTCATGTCCGCCGGCGCTCCCGGCGGGAAGCCCGGCAGGCAACAGGCAGGTGTCATACGGTGGTTGCCCCACCGCTTGTCAGAAGGAGTGCGCTCATGCCGGTCTCGCTGGGGCTCGGTCTCCCGCAGATGAAGCAGTACGACATCGGCCGCGATGTGGCCGCCGTGGCACGCGCGGCGGAGGAGATCGGCTACGAGAGCCTGTGGGTCTTCGAGCGGATCATCTTTCCCGAGCCCGCCACGCAGGGGCTGTACGGCGTTCCGGGGCTGCCCTGGCCCGATCAGTACCGCAGCGTCGCCGATCCGCTGATCACGCTCGCGCTGGCCGCCGGGGCGACGAGCCGGGCCCGGCTCGGCACCAGCGTCCTGGTCGCGCCGCTGCACGTACCGTTCCAGCTGGCCCGTTCGCTCGCCTCGCTCGACGCCGCGAGCGGCGGCCGGGTGGTCGCGGGCCTCGGCACGGGCTGGTCCCTGGACGAGTACGCCGCCGCTTCAGTCGCCCCCTTCGAGAAGCGCGGCGCGGTCCTGGACGAGCTGCTGGACGTGTGCGCGGCGGTCTGGGGTCCGGATCCCGTCTCGTACGAGGGCGAGCTGACCACCATCGCGCCGTCCGAGGTCGGCCCGAAGCCGGTACGCCCCGTCCCGGTCTATCTGCCGGCGAACAGTCCCCGGGCCACCCGCCGCCTGGTCGACCGGGCGGACGGCTGGATGCCGGTGGCCGCGGGCGCCGACCGGCTGGCAGAGCAGTGGAAGCGGGTCCAGGACCTGGCGGCCGAGCGCGGCCGGGAGCGTCCGGTCGGCGTCTGCGCCCGCGCCAACGCCAGGTACAGCGCCGAACCGGTCGGCGGTGCGGGCCGCGCCCCCTTCCACGGCAACACGGCCCAGATCGTCGAGGACCTGGCGGCCCATGCCGCGACGGGCGTTCCGGAGATCCTGCTGGACCTCCAGGGCACGACGCGCGACGCCTCGGAACTGATCGACGTGGCGGCCGAGGTGTACGAGGCGGCGCGGGCGGCAGGCGTCTGACACCACGGAGACGGACGGGTTACGGGGCGGGGCGGTGCGAGACCCTCGGGCACCCCGCGGGTCCTGTCCGGACATCCGTTCAGCGACCTCCGACACAACGTGATACCCGGTCAGTAGAGTCGGCAGTGACTCGGCGAATCCAGCCCGGCCTGTGTGAACCCTGCTCGGTGCCGGACCTTCCCACCTCGCTAGGAGATACCGTTGAGGATGCTGATCAACGTCCCCGAAACCGTTGTCGCGGACGCACTGCGCGGTATGGCCGCCGCCCACCCCGAGCTGATCGTGGATGTCGAGAACCGTGTCGTCGTACGACGTGACGCGCCGGTGGCCGGGAAGGTGGCGCTGGTCTCCGGCGGCGGTTCCGGGCACGAGCCGTTGCACGCGGGGTTCGTCGGGCCCGGGATGCTCTCCGCGGCCTGCCCCGGTGAGGTGTTCACCTCGCCCGTGCCGGATCAGATGGTACGGGCGGCCGCCGCGGTCGACAGCGGGGCGGGGGTGCTGTTCGTCGTCAAGAACTACACGGGCGACGTGCTGAACTTCGAGATGGCCGCGGAGCTCGCCGAGGACGAGGGCCTGCAGGTCACCCAGGTGCTGGTCAATGATGACGTGGCGGTGACCGACAGTCTCTTCACGGCCGGGCGGCGGGGTACGGGCGCCACCCTGTTCGTCGAGAAGATCGCCGGGGCGGCGGCCGACGAGGGCGCCCCGCTGGAGCGGGTGGCGGCCGTCGCGCGGCGGGTGAACGAGGCGTCGCGGAGTTTCGGGGTGGCACTCGGCGCCGTCACCACGCCGGCCAAGGGCTCCCCCACGTTCGATCTGCCGCCCGGTGAGCTGGAGCTCGGGATCGGCATTCACGGCGAGCCGGGGCGGGAGCGGCGGCCGATGATGACCTCGCGGGAGATCGCGGACTTCGCGGTGGATGCGGTGCTGGACGACCTTCGGCCGACCGGACCGGTGATCGTGCTGGTCAACGGCATGGGCGCGACGCCGCTGCTGGAGCTGTACGGGTTCAATGCCGAGGTCCAGCGGGTGCTGTCCGAGCGGGGTGTCGTGGCAGCTCGTACGCTCGTGGGGAATTACGTGACCTCGCTCGACATGGCGGGCTGTTCGGTGACGCTCTGCCAGGTGGACGAGGAGTTGCTGCGGCTCTGGGACGCGCCGGTGGAGACGTCGGCGCTGCGCTGGGGCCGTTGACCCGCCGGTACCGCACCCCGTCATGCTGGAGCGACAAGGAGATCATGTGCTCGACGCCGACTTCTTCCATCGTTGGATGACCGCGGCCGCGGCCCTGGTGAGCCGTGAGGCGGACCATCTCACCGACCTCGACGCCGCGATCGGCGACGCCGATCACGGGAGCAATATGCTGCGCGGGTTCGCCGCGGTGACCGCGGCCCTGGGCAAGGAGCCGCCGCAGACTCCGGGGGCCGTACTGATGCTGGCCGGACGGCAGCTGATCTCGACGGTCGGCGGTGCTTCGGGCCCGTTGTACGGGACGCTGCTGCGGCGTACGGGAAAGGCTCTGGGCGACGCCCCCGCCGTGGCCCCGGAGCAGTTGGCGGAGGCGCTCGGGGTGGGCGTCGCGGCCGTGGCGCAGCTCGGTGGGGCGCAGGCCGGGGACAAGACGATGCTCGACGCACTGCTGCCGGCCGCCGAGGCGCTCGGCACCTCGTTCGGGTCGGCCCGGGAAGCGGCCGAGGCGGGGGCGCTGGCGACGGTGCCGATGCAGGCCCGCAAGGGCAGGGCGAGCTATCTGGGTGAGCGCAGCATCGGGCATCAGGATCCCGGGGCGACGTCCTCGGCCCTGCTGATCGCCGCGCTGGCCGAGACCGGAGCGGCGGACGGGAGCGGGGCATGAGCGACGGGAAGCAGGTCGGGATCGTGCTGGTCTCGCACAGCGGCCCGGTGGCCGAGTCCGTCGCGGAGCTGGCCAAGGGCCTTGCCGCGGGCGGCGCCACGGCTCCGGTGGCCGCCGCCGGTGGCACCCCCGCGGGTGGTCTCGGCACGAGTGCGGAGCTGATCGCCGAGGCCGCCAGGTCGGTGGACGGCGGCGCGGGCGTCGCGCTGCTGGTCGATCTGGGCAGCGCGGTGCTCACGGTCAAGTCGATGCTTGCCGAGGGCGACGAGCTGCCGGACGGCTCGCGGCTGGTGGACGCGCCGTTCGTGGAGGGTGCCGTGGCGGCCGTGGTGACCGCGTCGGCGGGCGGCGACATCGCTGCGGTGGAGGCCGCGGCGTCGGAGGCGTACGAGTACCGCAAGCTGTAGGCGAGCGGGGCCGCCCCACACCGTTTCGTGGTGCGGGGCGGCCCGGACGCACGTCCGGCCATCGGGCCGGACCGGCTTTCGGCCCGTCAGGCCGCCGGCGCGGACCCGGCCGCCGCGATCCTGATCCGGGTCTGCTGTGTCGTGCCGTTGACCGTCACGGCCAGGGTGATGGTGCCCGGCCGCAACGCGGTGAGGGTGCCGGTGGACGGGTCGAGCACCGCCGTGTCGCGGTGCCGGGCGCCGCCGCGGTCACCGATGTGGACGTTCGGGGAGCCGGTCCAGTCCGCGGCCAGCGGGAAGCCGACCGGAACGTTGCGGGTCCCCTGGGTGACGGTCGCGGTGACCTTCGTACGGCCTCCGGTTCCGAGCACCGCGGGCGCGTCGATCGTCAGCGCGTCCACATGCGCGCGGGTCTGTACGGAGACCCAGTCGGGCCCGCCCTGCCAGGGCCGTTGCCGTGCGGCGGCCTGTGCGCCGTCGCTGACTCGGTCGGCGCCGACCAGCGACCAGCCGGTGAAGCCGCCGTCGTCCGCGGGCCCGGCCGGTGCCTTGCCGGAGTTGCCGTTGATCAGATACGGCACCCCGTCGACGTGCGAGGCGTGGAAGACCCCCACGTGGCTGCCGATGAAGGCCGCGCCCTTGCCCGTCGTACGGCGGAAGTCGGTGAGCCACTGTTCGACCAGGGCCGCCTCCTTGCGGTCCCCGAGCCGGCTGCCCTTCTGCACGGTCGGGTCGCGCGGCGGCACGTGCTCGATCAGCATGAGCGAGTCGACGTTCCGGTCCTTCGCCGCCGCGTCCAGCTGGGCGCGGAGCTGCTCGATCTGGGCGAAGCCGCCGCCGCGCAGGCTGAGGCTCGATGTGTCGAGGGTGACGAAGCGGGTGCCCTTGTGGTCGAACGTCCGCTGGGCGGGTCCGAATTCGGTGATGAAGTTGTCGATCCTGCCGCCCATCACCTCGTGGTTGCCCGGTACGTAGTACCAGGGCAGCGAGTCGCCGAGTTCCTCGGTGAGGATGCGGCGGGCGAAGGCCAGGTCCGCGGGCGATCCCTCGTCGACGAGGTCTCCGTTGATGACCAGGAAGTCCGGGGCCGCCGCCTCGATCTCGCGCAGGGTGCGCCGTGCCTGGGCGACGATCGCGCTGTCCGGGTCGCGGGCGACGAACTGGGCGTCGGACATCACCGCGAACTGCCAGTCCCTGCGCCCGGTCACGGCTGCCGGGTCGATCAACGGATCGGCGGGCTCGGTCTGTTCGGGCAGGTCGACGGTGGGCGGCACCTGGGCGGTGAGGTCGTCGATCACGATCTCACCCGTGTACTGCTTGGCCGCACCGGTCTCCGCGAGGTAGAAGCGGGACACCGAGAGAGGCATGGCGGCCCCGGGCGGCACCGCGAAGGTGATCTGCCGCCAGCCGGTCCAGGTGACGTACGGTCCGCGCAGCAACTGGTCGGAGCCGGCCGCGTCCTTGAGGTGCAGGGTCGGCCAGGCACCCTGGCCGTCGCCCTTGATCCAGAGCTTGAACGACTGGGGCTGGCCGGGCACGGCGACCGGCTGGGGAGGGGCGGCGTAGGCGGCGCGGGTGGCGGTGGACCGGGTGAAGTCGTAGCCGATCTTCAGTCCGGTGCCGGTGTGGCCGTCAGGGGTGGCGGCGAGCGATCCGTCCGCGCGGGCCTGGCTGAACTTCCAGGACCCGGCGTCGTCGAAGGAGGAGACGGCCTGCTCGGTGAGGCCGACGCTGACGGCGAGGACGGTGCTGGTGCCGGCGACGGTCGCCTTGATCTGTCCGGCACCGGAGCCGGTGCGCGAGGCGACGCTGAAGGATCCCTGACCGTCGTCGCGGATGTCGAAGAGGGTGTGGTCGTAGTCGAGCGCGATGTCGCGCGGCTCGACGGGGGCGCTGGTGCCGTGGGCGTCGAGCCCGACGATGCCGAAGGTGCCGGTGGCCCCGGCATCGGCGAGGCCCACGCGCTGGGTGGTGGGCTGGATCCGGGCCAGCTTGTCGAGGACGGTCAGGGACGTGCTCCCGCGGGCCGCTCCGTGTTCGGCGCGTACGTCGGTGCTGCCGCTGCGGCGTGCGGTGAAGAGCCCGTGACCGTCGACCGTGCCGACGGAGCCCCGCGCGGTGTGCCAGCGCGGGGTGCCCTGCGCCGGGCCGTACGTCTCGTCGTATCCGGTCGCGGTGAGACGTCGGGTGAGACCGGGGAAGACCCGGTCGGGGTGGCCGCCCTTGACGGGGTCGACGCCCGGAGCGGAGCCGGCCGGCGTACGGGGCTGGACCCAGTAGCCCTTCAGCCGTCCGCTGCCGTCGGGGGCGGTGAGCGCGAGGCCGTTGGGAACGGTGCGTTCGCTGCCGTCGGACGGGCTGTTCTCCACCTGGAGCGCGTCGCTGCCGGGTACGCGGGCGACGAGGGTCGACGAGCCGCCGCCGTCCAGGTTGAGTGCGCTGTAGGAGCCGGCGCGCTTCATCATCAGGGCGAGTTCGGTGAGGGTGACGCCGCCGCTGTCGGCCTGCCGTCCGTCGACGGTGAGGATCTGCATGGTCCGGCCGTCCTCGGAGAAGCCGACGGCGGTGCGGGGCGCGGCGGTGTTGTTGCCCTCGCCGTCATGGTTCTGCGCGACTCCGTCGACGACGAGGAGTTCCCGGCCGCCGACGGCGGTGCGCGGCACGGCCCCGCCGTCGGTCCGGGCCCGGTAGGCCAGGGACACCGGGTCGCCGGGCTTCAGGGCGTCGAGTGCGGCGGCTCCGGCCTCACGGCCGACCAGGACGGTGGTGTCGTCGGGTACGGCCCCCGATCCGGGGGCGTGCGAGACGGAGACGACCTTGCCGTCCCGTACCACCGCTTCGGCGACCGGGGTCGCGTTGTCGACGGTCAGGGCCCGGTCGGCGGTTCCCCAGGCCGAGGTGTACGCGCCCACTTGGCCGGCCGGCACGTTGGCCGCGTTGTACGCGGCGAGCGGCCGCTGCCCGGCGGGCAGGGTGAGCGTTCCCTCGAAGTACAGGTTCAGGATGCGGCCCGCGCTGTCGGGGCCGATGCCGACGGCCCGGTTGATCCCGGGGGCGGGCGACTGGACGGTGGCCCCGTCCCTGATGCCGATCCCCTCGGGCGCTCCCGTCTGGTTGATGTCGAAGAAGTCGGCGTTGATCGCGGCGACGGTGCGGCGGCCGCGGCCCGCGTCGTGTCCGGCGGCCAGTTCGGAGACGGTGTGCCGCTCGGAGACCTTGCCGGAGGAGAGGTAGTCGGCGCGTACGCCGCTGCCGGCGAGGTCGACCGAGAGGTTGTCGACCCGCAGCCACTTGTCGGACTCCAGCCGGTCGTACGAGCTGAGGCGGACCCCCGGGGCGATCGGGCGGGACGTACGCGCGGTCTCGATGCCGTCGCCGTCCACGACCGAACGGGGTGCCCCTGCCGCGTTGCTCGCGGCTGGTGGGGCGACCGGTCTGAGGATCTCGGCGGGGGTGCGGGGGCGTGGATCGGAGCTCGGATCGGCGAGTGCGGGAGAGATCGCGCCGAGGGTCATGGCGGACACCGTCGCGAGCAGCACGAGCGGGCGCGCGATCGTCCGGTTTCCTCGCGCGGCCCTCCCGCGCGGTGGGGTTGTCCTGCCGACTGTGCCTGGGCCCACAAGTCCTCCTGGGATTGCGATGGTTGCGCGGCCCGGTCCGGGCAGCGGCGCTGTCGGCGGACAGCATGGCCGCGCGCGCAATCACGCACCAGGGGGCGTCGGGAACCTCACGGCGAACAGGACGCGTCGGCTCGATGACGGCAATGATCACCGGGAACGGGGTGTCGTCCGCGGCTGTGTACCTCGGCCGGGACGCAGACTTAACGGCATGCCATCTCAGCAGCGCGCCAGGCGCAGTGCGGGCCTTCTCCTGTTCCGAAGGTCGAGCGAGTCCGGTTTCGAGGTACTCATCGGGCACATGGGCGGCCCGTTCTGGGCGGGTCGCGAGAGTGCGGCCTGGTCGGTCCCCAAGGGGGAGTACGGCCCCGAGGAGGAGCCGGCGGCCGCCGCCCGCCGTGAGTTCGCGGAGGAGTTCGGGTGTCCGGTGCCGGACGGCGAGTGGGTGGCGCTGGGCGAGGCACGTCAGTCCGGCGGCAAGACCGTGACGGTGTGGGCGCTGGAGGCGGATCTCGATGCCGCGTCGGCGGTCCCCGGGACGTTCACCATGGAATGGCCGAGGGGGTCGGGTGTGCTGCGGGAGTTCCCGGAGGTCGACCGGTTCGACTGGTGCACGCCCCGGGAGGCGGCGGAGCGGCTCGTCACGGGACAGCGGGTCTTCCTCGACCGGCTGCGGGAACACCTGGCGGACGGGCGGGTGACACCCGATCAGGAGGGGGCCTGAGCGGGCCGCCGGACGACAGGACGCAGGGGGTCAGCCGGTCAGTGGTGCGCGCTCTCGCCCTGTGCCGCCTCGATGCTGCTGTGCAGATCACTCGTCGCGTCGAGCGCGGCGGCGCCGGAGACGACCAGGCAGGCCAGCAGCGCCGCGGCCGCGACACGGCCGACGCGGGGCCGTGCGGTGCTCCGGCCGAGCAGCGCGGCGACGCGGCGCGGTACGGGCCCGGCCGCTGCGGCGAGCGCCACCCGCGGGCGGGGCTGCGGAGCGCCTTCGGCGGCGCGGGCGGCGAGGGCGGCCCGGCCGATGGCGCGGGCGGCGATCCGCCGGTCGCCGACGGCGGAGGCGGCCGCCTCGTCGGCGCAGCGTTCCAGGGCGTAGCCCAGGGGGGCGCGCAGCGAGCGCAGCGCCGGGTGGCAGAGCGCGGCAGCCTCGGCAGCGGCGATGAAGAGGTGGTGTCGGCCCTTGAGATGGGCGCGTTCGTGTGCCAGCAGGGCGTCGCGCTCGGCGGGGTCGAGGGCGCGCAGCATTCCCGTGGTGACGACGATCCTGCCGGGCGTCCCGGGGCGGCCGGGCAGCGCGTAGGCGTCGGGGCGGCTGTCGCGCAGGACGGCCAGCTCGCCGCCGGCGTGCCCGTCGTACCGTCCGGCCCGGCACAGCTCCGTCCAGTGGCGGCGGGCGGCGCGGGCGACAGCGGCGACACAGCCGACGAGGAGGGCCAGTGCGGCGGCGGCCAGGGGCACGGCGGCGGCCGGGCCCGCGTCGGAGAGCGGTCTGACGAGTTCACCGACGGCGGAGACCGCGGAGAACCGGGTCGCGCCGGGCACCACGAGCAGGACCAGGGCGAGGACGCTGCACAGGGCGAGGCCGACTCCCGTCGCGGCGAGCAGCCGCACGGCGCGCACCGGCGACAGCGCGTCCGCCAGCCGGCGGGCCGCGGGCACCGCCAGGAACGGCATCAGCAGCGGAAGCCAGACGGCGTA
This sequence comes from Streptomyces atratus, assembly GCF_900119365.1. GTDB lineage: Bacteria > Actinomycetota > Actinomycetes > Streptomycetales > Streptomycetaceae > Streptomyces > Streptomyces atratus_B. Next base: position 123,346 of record NZ_FPJO01000004.1, on the reverse strand, counting down.
GATCACGGGGTTTCTCCGTCGAGCAGCTCCCGGAGCAGTTGCTCGTCCTCGTCGGTGAGCTGTGACACGAACCGGGCGAGGACGGTACTGCGGTCCTCCTGCTTCCGCAGTTCGCTGTGCATACGGCGGGCGGTCAGCCCGGGTGCGTCCTCGGTGGGTGTGTAGACGAATCCGCGGCCGGCCCGGGTGCGGGCGACCGTGCCCTTCTCGTACAGGCGGGACAGGATCGTCGTGACGGTGGTGCGGGCGAGTTCGGCGCCGATCGCGCCCTGGACCTGACCGGGGGTGAGCGGTGTTCCGGCCGCCCACAGTGCCGCCAGGATCGTGGACTCCAGCTCGCCGGCGGGCCGGCGTTCCGACGCGGCCGAGGGCGGTGACGGATGCCGTGGGGCGGGTTGCGGCGTCGGTACGGAAGCGGGATCGCCGTGCGGTCTGGGGTCGGGTTCTCCGCTCGCTATCCCCTTCACCTGGGACATGGGAACTCTCCTCCCCCTTCGGGCGTCTACAGTGATGTAGACCGTCTACATCACTGTAGTCAGTCCGGGCGTTCCGTGGGGCCGCCCGCTCACCATTATGGGAGACCCTCCACCGTGTCCGTATTCTCACTGGCGTCCGTGCCACAGGCGGTGAACCTGCTGGACGCGGGGTCACTGCTCGGAGCGTTCGGCGCGCTCGGTATCGCCGTCGTGCTCTTCGCCGAGACGGGGCTGCTCGTCGGCTTCTTCCTCCCCGGCGATTCCCTGCTGTTCACGGCGGGCCTTCTCTGCGTGTCCGGCGCCCACGGCCCGGTGCGGCTGTCGCTGCCGCAGGTCCTGATCGCCGCCGTGGCCGGCGCGCTGCTGGGCGCCCAGGCGGGCTACTGGATCGGCCGGCGGGGCGGCCGGGCCCTGCTCGCCCGCAGCCGCGCCAAGCGGCTGCACGAGGGCGCCGCCCGCGCCGAGGAGCTCCTCGGCAGATACGGCCACGCGAAGGCGATCGTGCTGGCCCGTTTCGTACCCGTCGTGCGCACGGTGCTCAACCCGCTCGCCGGGGCGCTCGACGTCCCGGCCCGGCTGTTCACGCTCTGGCAGGTCGTCGGCGGAGTGGTCTGGACGGTCGGGCTGGTCCTGGCGGGCTACGCGCTGGGCTCCTCGGTGCCGAACGTCGACCGCTATCTGCTGCCGATCGTCGCCCTCGTGGTCGTGGTCTCCCTCGTCCCGCTCGCCGCCGAGCTGCTCCGCTCCCGGGGCCGGCGCAACGCCGAAGGGGAGACCATCTGATGCCGCTCGCCTCCGCCGCCACCTCGGTCGACGGTGATCTGTACACCTGGATCACCGAGCTGGCCCGGCACTCTCCCACCGTCCTGGATTCCGTGGTCCGCGTCTGGTCGGACTACGGGCTCGCCCTGTTCGCCCTGCTGATGCTCGCCTCCTGGTGGCGCTCGCGCTCCACCGATCCCGCTCGTACCGCCATGGCGCTCTGCACCCCGCTCGTCGTGGTGGCCGCCTATCTCGCCAACGACCTGGTGAAGTCGCTCTTCCACGAGCAACGGCCGTGCCGAACCCTCCATGTCGTGACGGTGGAGGCGTGCCCGGCGCTCGGCGACTGGTCGTTTCCCAGCAACCACGCCGCCATCGCGGCGGCCGCGGCGACGGCGATCTGGCTGACCGACCGCCGGCTCGGCGCGATCGCGGTGCCCGCCGCCGTGCTGATGGCCGCCTCACGGGTGTGGATCGGTGTGCACTACCCCCACGATGTGCTGATCGGGCTGGTGACCGGCGCACTCGTCGCCCGGCTGCTGACGATCGCGGCACGGCGCTGCGCCCCGGCGGTGACCCGGCTGCGCGACACCCCGCTGCGTCCGCTGGTGGCGACGCGCTGAGCCGCGGCACTCAGGCGGTCGGCCCGCTACCGGCCGGCGCCGCCGGGCAGGCGGATGACGGCACGGCCGCCGTCGAGGTCGACGGTGGAGCGGTGGGGCGGCGCACCGTCCTCCTCGTCGTCGCGCATCAGCAGGGCGCTCTGGCGCTCCTTGAGTTCGCTCTGCTTCCCCGGCGAGAAGCTAGCGTGCAGCTGCTCGAACCCGTCGCCACCACCTGCCCCTGCCGCGCGCCGTTGCGCCAGGGCAGCAGACCGGCCCGCCCCGCGCGCAGCATCAGCTGATCGAGAAAAGCGACCGCGGTCAGCCCGATCACCAGTCCGGGCAATGTCATCAGCGCGACGAATTCCATCCGTCCAGTCTCTCCGCGAGCGGCGCGGTGCGCATCGGTCACGCGTATGACGATGCGGGGCCGTCGCACCGTGCGACGGCCCGCAAGGCCGTGACAAGAAGATCCCGGCCGGCCGTTGGGATCCGATCAGCCGTCGAGGACCCGATCAGCCGTTGGGGAGGATGACCGCGCGGACGTTGATCCTGCCGTGGTGCAGTCGCTCGTACGCCAGCGGCGCCTCGTCCAGGGTGTACGTCTCCACATGGACCTCGACCGATCCCGCGCGGGCGAGGTCGAGCACCTCGGCGAGCTCGGAGCGCGAGCCCCAGTACGGGGAGGTCACCGTCGTGTTGTACGGCAGGGAGCCGAAGCCGACCGGCAGCGCACCGCCGCCGAGGCCGACGATCGTGACGTCGGAGTCGATGGCGGCCGCGGCCCCGGCGGTGGCGACGGTGGGCGGTGCTCCGACGAAGTCGAGGACGACCTGCGCGCCGACCCCGCCGGTGAGTTCCCGGACCTTCGCCGCGGCGTCCCTGTCCGACAGGACCGTCTCGTGGGCGCCGACGGCGCGGGCGAGGGCGAGCTTGTCCTCGGCGACATCGAGGGCGATGACCCGGACGGCGGTCATGGCGCGCAGCAGCTGGATCGCGACATGGCCCAGACCGCCGGTACCGATGACCACGGCGGTGGCGCCCGGTACCAGCTTGGGCAGCGACCGCTTGATCGCATGGTAGGGGGTCAGGCCCGCGTCAGTGAGCGGCACGGCCTGGACCGGGTCGAGACCGCCGAGCGGCACCAGGTGGCGCGGGTCGTCGACGATCATGTACTCGGCCATGGCGCCGGGCGAGCCGAGTCCGGGCGGGGCGATGCCGAGTTCCTTGGCGCGCAGGCAGTAGTTCTCCTTGCCCTCGGCGCACTTGACGCACGTGCCGCAGCCCCAGGGGCCGTAGACCGCGACGGAATCGCCGACCGAGAGCCCGCTCACGCCGTCGCCGAGGGCGGCGACGGTGCCCACGCCCTCATGGCCGAGGGTGAGCGGCAGCGGGAACGGGATCTGCTCCGCAGGCCGGCTCATCACGGCGATGTCGGAGTGGCAGACACCCGCGGCGGTGACCTTGAGCATCACCTGGCCGGGGCCGGGCTCCGGGTCGGGCACGGTGACGACCTCGGGTGCTGCGCCCACGGTGCGGTACTGAACGGCCTTCATGGATTTCTCCTCACGTTCTTTGTTCCATTGCTCGCCCCCGTTCCCCGTTCGCCGCTCAGGAGGCGGAGTAGCCGCCGTCCACCAGGTGGTAGCTGCCGTGGATGAAGGAGGCGCGGTCGGAGAGCAGGAAGGCGGCGAGTTCGGCGACTTCCTCCGCCTTGCCGAGGCGGCCGGCCGGGTGCAGCGAGATCAGGTGGTCGCGGGCCGCGCTGTCGGTGTTACGCAGCAGCGGCGTGTCGATGAAGCCGGGGCCGACGGCGTTGACGCGGACGTTCTGCGCCGCGTATTCGAGGGCCGCCGTCTTGGTGAGGCCGACGACGCCGTGCTTGGCGGCCACATAGGCGGGCGAACCGGCGAAGCCGTTGGTGCCGAGGATCGACGACATGTTGACCACGGCGCCGCCGCCCGCCGCGACGATGGCGGGAAGCTCGTAGCGCATCGAGTAGAAGACACCGCTGAGGTTGGTGGCGACGACCAGGTTCCAGTCCTCGACGGCGTACTCGCCGGTGGGGTTGGTGGGGCCGCCGATGCCGGCGTTGTTGACGGCGAGGTGCAGGGCGCCGAAGGTGTCGACGGCGAAGCGCACGCCCGCTTCGACGGAGTCGGGGTCGGTCACGTCCATGGCCACGGCGGCGGCCTTGGCGCCGGTGCTCTCCAGGTCCGCGACCGCCTTGCGGGCGGCGGCCTCGTCGTAGTCGGCCACGACGACGGACGCGCCGCCGGCGGCCAGCCGATGGGCCAGGGCCAGTCCGATGCCGGAGGCTCCGCCGGTGATGAGGGCGGTCTTGCCGGCGAACTCCTGGTCGGCGGGGGTGGGGGTGGTGCTCATGATTCTGTGCTTCCTTCCGTGGTGCTGTGCGGCGCCTGCCCGGCGGGAGGCTGCGCGAGCAGTTCCCCCGCGAGGGCGTCGAAGGCCTGCCCGATGAGTCGGGGCAGGTCGTCCGGTTGCCCGGCGCGTACCCAGGCGGCCTGGGCTGCGAGGAGTGCCCCGGCGCCCGCGGCGACCGTGACGGCGGGGCGGATGTCCCGTCGCGGGTCGACCCCGAGCCGGTCCGCGACGATGGCGACCGAGTCCTCCTGGGCGTCCACCCGGATGTGGTGGAACGCCGCGTAGAGGGTCGGCTCCTGTTCGGCGAGGACCAGCAGGTCGAAGATCCGCTCGCGCCGGTGCCAGGCGGGCACGCCGGGGTCTTCGAGCCAGTCGAAAACGGCCCTGCGGTAGGCGATGAGCGGGGGTTCGCCGGCGGGGCGGGCCCTCAGGGCCTCGTTGATCCGGTCGCCGTCACCCCGGAGCGAGTCCAGGACCGCGGCTTCCTTGCTCGTGAAGTACCGGCTGAAGGTGCGCCGGTCGACGTCCGCGCGTTCCGCGATCTCCTCGACCGTCACATTCTTCGGACCCCGGTCGAGTACGAGCTCGAACGCGGCCTGCGCCAGTGCGCCCCGGGTCCTGCGGGCCTTGCGGCTCCGCCGCTCCGGGGTCTTCCGTTCCGGATGCATAAGACCGACCGGCAATAGGGGGGCGGCGTCGCGGGGCTGGGCACGCACATCTGCCGCGTTGTCGTCAATCAACAACTTCCCCAAGCTCTCGGCTTCGCTCGAGCAGGGGAGACCCCATTGCGTTGCCTCAATCCTCCGCCTTGCAGCTGCACGCACCCAGCCCCGCTCCTTCACCCACCCCCCAATTGCCGGACGGTCTAAGTGCACCGTACACCCGAAAATGTCCCACCGCGACATAAGTCTCGACGGAACATTCGATCGGCGTGGGATGGCCTTCAGCGCCTTGTGGCCGGCCGCTCAACGGCTCGGCTCACCGGCTGCTGAACGTCTCGGCCGCCCGTCGGGCGCCGTGGTCGGCAGCCATGGGCCGGTCGAGGCCGCCGGCCGTTGTCCGGCGCAGGGCGAGCGCGGCGATGTCGTCGCGCCGCACGCCTCCGGAGAAGGATTCGAGATCGGCATTGAGCGCCTCCAGCACCTCGTACGGAGCCCGCTCCGCCCAGCGGCCCAGCCGGGCGTCCAGCGGATAGAAGGCACCGGACGCGTCGCGCGCCTCGGTGACCCCGTCGGTACAGATCAGCAGCGTGGCACCCGACGGGAAGTCCAGCCACTCGGCGGCCCGGGCCTCGCGGCTGAGTTCCGCCAGGCCCAGCGGAACGGAGGTGCGGCTCAGCGGAACGGCAGCGGCCGCACCGTCGTGCAGCAGCCGTGGCGACAGATGGCCGCAGTTGACGGCCTCGACGCGGTCGCTCCCGTCGAAGCCGAGCACCAGGGCGGTGACGAAGCGTTCGGTCTCCCCGGTCTGGGCGGAGAAGACGTTGTGCCTGGCGACCGCGTCCTCCAGGGCGTCGACCACACCCGTCAGGGCGGGCTCGCGGATGGCCGCCTCCCGGAACGCTCCGAGCACGGCGAAGCCCGCCCCGATCGCGGCGAGGCCCTTGCCCTGGACATCCCCGATGATCACCCGGGTTCCGTAGGGCGACTGGACGACCTCGTAGATGTCACCGCCGACCAGACGGTCCTCCTCGATCGGCGTATAGATGCCGTGGGCGAGGATCTGGTCGGTCAGGATGGGCAGCGGGCGCAGGATCTGGCGCTGGAGCGCGCCGGCGGCGGAGCGCAGCCGGGCTATCTGCATGGCGTGGCGGATCCGCAGCACACAGGCGCCGATACCCAGGCAGCAGGCCAGCACGGTGACGATCACGCCGGTGGCGACGTCCCAGAACGTGCCGCCGGACACCAGGTGCGAGCCGACGACGACGATCATGATCAGGGTGGACACGCCCACGGTCTGCCGGATCGTTCCGAAGACCGAGACGAGAGCGGGCACGACCACCAGCAGCGGTACGAGGCGCAGGTCCTCACCGGTCCGGACGTCCAGCAGGACGACCAGGGCCGTGAGCAGGACCAGTCCGCCGAACAGCGCGGGGTTCCCGACCCGTGGCGCGTGAACGGCCGCCTCCCCCGCGTCCGCCCCGGGGAGCGCCGCTCCCCGTGTCGCACCTCGGCGCTGAAGCCCGATCGTCACGGCCGCTCCTCCCGGGACCTGCCGGCCCGGTGCCGGCGTTCGGTTCCAGTGCACCCGGCTCCGAGGGGGCGGCACACGAGTCTTACGGCCTCTTGGTCCGCGCCGAAGGTCCCGAACCGCGGGTCAGCGCACGGCCGCCGTGCGGGCCTCGCGGACACCGCCGGGGGCGGGCAGGCGCGTCGGCAGCGGCTGCGGGACGAGCGCCGAGAGGAAGGAGGTCCGGCGGCGGAGCGCGAAGCCCAGGGACTCGTAGAGCCGGACGGCGTCCGTGTTGGAGGCGGCGGCGTGCAGGAACGGCATTGCGCCGCGCTGCCGGATCTCGTGGGCGACGGCGCGCACCAGTGCGGTGCCGAGTCCCTGACCGCGCACGGACTCGTCGGTGCAGACGGCGCTGATCTCGGTCCAGCCCGGCAGGTGCAGCCGTTCACCGGCCATGGCGACCAGCACCCCCTCGCGCCGCACTCCGAGGTAGGTGCCGAGCTCGACGGTGCGGGGCAGGAACGGCCCCGGCCGGGTGCGCTCGACCAGGGCGAGCATCTCGGGCACATCGGCGGGTCCGAGCGGTACGGCCTCGGGGAAGGGTGCCGTCTCGACCCCGGCGTCGACGAGCTGGACGCCATCGGCCCGGAAGACGACCTCCCAGTCGTCCGGCGTCGGCTCGTGGAAGGCGGTGATGGTGACGGCGCCGCCGGGCCCGACGAGCTCCGCCGCGTCGTCCCAGTCCTCGGCCCGAGGCACGTCCGGGATCGCGACCCACGGGGCCACGTCCGCCGGGTAGCGCAGGATCCGGCCGCGCCGCTCGGCGAAATGGGCGTGCGGGCCGGTCAGTGCGGCGCGGACCGGGCTGTCCAGCGGGTGTGCGTCGCCGGTGGTGTACGGCGTGCTCACGCGACCACCTCGATCACGGTCTTGCCCAGTGCGTGTCCGTCCTCCACGGCGCGCAGCGCGTCTCCCGCCCCGGTGAGCGGGTAGGCCCGGTTCACATGGGTCCGCAGCGCTCCGGTGACGACGAGGTTCGCCACCTCGTCGAGGACCGCCGCGGTGCGGGCCCGCGCGACGGGCGCCCCGCCGAGCTCCACGGCCAGCGGCTTGCCCCCGGCGCTGATCAGTGCGGCCGGGGCCGCGAGCAGTGAAGCCGCAGCCCGCAGGGTGTCCCCGCCGACCAGGTCGAAGACCGCGTCCACTCCGTCGGGGGCGGCTGCCCGCACCCGGTCGGCAAGTCCGGGGCCGGATTCGACGTGCACCGCGCCGAGCGACTCGACGAAGTCCTTCTTGGCCGCACTCGCGACGCCGACGACATGGACACCGCCATGCCGGGCGAGTTGCACCGCGGCGGTTCCCACACCGCCTCCGGCCCCGGTGATCAGCAGGGTCGCGCCGGGGGCGAGGCCGAGCTGACGCACACCGTCGTACGCGGTGGCGGCCGCGACCGGCAGTACCGCCGCGTCGGTGAACGACAGGCCGGCCGGCTTGTGCGCGGTGACGGCGACGGGCAGCAGTGTGTACTGGGCGTACCCGCCGGTCACCGGGTTGCCGAAGACCTCGTCCCCGATCGCGAACCCTTCGACGTCCGGGCCGATGCCCTCGACGACCCCGGCGGCCTCGCTGCCGAAGACGGTGGGAAAGGACTGCGGCTCGCTTCCGGGCCTGGTGTACCCCCCACGCAGCTTCCAGTCGACGGGGTTGACCCCGGCGGCCCGGACCGCGACGAGCAGCTCACCCGGGCCCGGCACCGGCACGTCCTGCTCGATGAAGGCCTCCACCTCCGGTCCGCCGTTGCGGGTGAACACGTACGCCTTGGGCATGAGCTTCCTCTCTCCTGTTCACGGCACCGGCGGCCGGCCCGGTCACCGATCGCCACAGCAACTGGAAGACCCTCGTCCGGGCGCGTATTCCCCCGGGGGTGGAGTGTTCATCGGGCCGCAATGACTCAGCGGACCCGGGGTCAGTGTTTGAGGCTTTTCATCAGGTCACGCATGTCGCTGATCATCGCGGACTGGTACGGGGTCAGATCGGATGTGTCCGGCCCGTCGTCGGACGGGACCTCGCCGTCCTCACTGTTGAACTGCGCGGAGGAGGTGAGGCTCAGCGAGAGGACCGCACCGCCCTCCCGCACCCTCAGCTCCGCATGGCCGTCGTCCCGCGTCAGCAGGTACGCGCTGTCGCCGAGGTTCGGGACCTTCTCCACCTTCACATCGGCTTCGATACCGGGATCGGTCACCCCGCGCATCGCCTCGAACTCGGCCGCCGGGTCGGACTTCTTGTGCAGCGCCACCGTGACACCGACGGAGTAATCGGAGTACCAGCCGCTCGTGACCGACTTCTTCGCGGCCGGTGGCCGGAGGGAGAGGAAGCACTCCGCCCGGTCGAGTGCCGGGTCGTTCAGGAGCTCCGGTTCGAGCCTGGGTGTCCCGTCCTTCGGCGCTATCGCCGCACCTATCGCCTTCAGCCGCACGGTCGGGCACGGGTCTCCGGCCAGCCGGTAGCCGTGCAGGTCCGGCGCCGGGTCGCCGACGGGATGCAGGTACAACACGCCGGCCCACCCGGCGGAGGCCAGCACGGCTCCGCCCAGCGCCCACAACCACGGGCGACGCTGCCGGGGTCCCTCCGTGGGCCTCCGGTCGAAGTCGCCCACCACCTCGCCCGCCCCGACCGCACCGAACTCGTCCACCATCTCCGGCTCGGAAATCACCTGTGCCCCCCTCGGCCACGTCCTCCGTCCATCACATGATGACCCACCCGGTGACGGTTGCCCCGGCAGACCTGCGAAGATGGCGCGGCCCCGCTGACGCGCATCGCCCGACGCCGGGCTTCGGGTGACATCGCACGCGCGGCGCACGGACAGGGGGAACACATGGGAGCGTCAGGTGCCGTGATGCACCGCGGGCTGTTGTTCGGCATCCGGGCCGGGGCGATTCCGGCCGGGATCTGCGCCGTGCTGTGGGCGGTGATCGCGCTCGCGGGGCTGTTCGGCGGGCCGGTGGGAAGCACCTTCGACAAGCCCGTGGCGGGCGCCGTCGCCGTACTGGGTTCCCTCGTCGTGGGGGCGGGGCTGGGCCTGGTGACGGGTGTGGTGCTGGTGGTCGCGCCCCCACGCGTGCTCGGCTCCGCCCCCCTGCGCGGGCTGACCTGTTTCGTGGTGGGGGCCACGCTGTCCGCGGGCGAGGTGGTGGTGATGGACGTGTCGTCCGAGGGCGGCTACGGCCCTGTCTTCCTGGCCATGCTGGCCATGCCGGTGGTGGGAGCCGTCACGGCGGCGCGCAGCCGGTCCATCGCGGCCGCGCGGCTCGGTCCGGCGGACCGGGTGTGAGCTGGTGGAGCGCGGGTGCCGTCCTCCGGCGGAAGTTGCCGTGCTTTCTCCCGAACGTGCTCCACCGAAGTCCGAGCACCGTCGATTTCGACTCAACTACCGCTGGATATGCGTCGATCGGTCCCCATTGCCCTGTCGGCTGTGGCAGTCTGGTGAGCGACCGCCCCACCGGGCTCCCCCGTACCGGTGGGGCGGTTCTGCTGTCCCACACGTGTTTCCGCTGTCCCACGCGTACTCCCGCGCGCCCGGCCACGGGGACCTGACGGGGGATCACGACGATTCCCGGCCACAGCTGCCGTGTGACCTGATCAACTTCCGCTTTTCCGCATGGGATTCGCCTTCGGGGGCAGGTGCATACACCTCACGGGCTACGACCAGGGGAGTGTGACGAGATGACGGCGCACACTGCGCGGACCGCCGCTGCGCAGAGAGCGGAGAGTGCCCGCCCGGTACCGGTGGACGGGCCGGCCGGCACCGGCGCGGACCCGGCGGCCTACGCCGTACCCGCCGAGGTCACGGCGACGGCCGGGGACACCGGCGGCCTGCCGTGGATCGAGGACGCGGGGAAGATCGCCCCAGGTGACGCGCGCGAACTGTCCAGGCTGTTCTTCGCCCGCCTCCAGACCCTGGAGGAGGGGACCCCCGCCCATCAGTACGCGCGGAACACCCTCATCGAGATGAACCTCTCCCTCGTACGGTTCGCCGCCGGACGGTTCCGCAGCCGGGGCGGCGGCGACATGGAGGACATCGTCCAGGTCGGCACCATCGGGCTGATCAAGGCCATCGACCGGTTCGAACTCTCCCGCGAGGTCGAGTTCACCTCCTTCGCGGTCCCGTACATCACCGGGGAGATCAAACGATTCTTCCGCGACACCACCTGGGCCGTGCATGTCCCGCGCCGGCTCCAGGAGTTGCGGGTCGACATCGCCCGGACCAAGGAGTCGCTCGTCACGGAGCTCGACCGCGACCCCACGGTCCCGGAGCTGGCCGAGCAGCTGGGGCTGAGCGAGGACGAGGTCAACGAGGGCATCGTGGCGGCCAACGGGTATGCGGCGGGCTCGCTGGACGTGCCGGCCGATCCGTCGGAGGCGGGACGGCTGCACGCCCCGGGACGCACCTTCGCCGATGTCCTGGGCGGTCCGGATCCCGCCCTGGAGACGGTCGAGAATCTGCATGCGCTCGCACCGCTGCTGGGCTGTCTCGACGCTCGCGAGCGCCGCATCATCGACATGCGTTTCGGCCAGGAGATGACACAGTCCCGGATCGGCGCGGAGCTCGGCATCTCGCAGATGCACGTGTCGCGGCTGCTCAGCAGGATCCTGCGGAAGCTCCGCAGCGGGATGCTCGTCGAGGAGTGACCCCGCCCGCCCGGGGCCCCTCGTCCGGGCCATGACGGGTCGGCAGGCCGGGCGGGCTCAGTCGCCGTCCTTCTCCGGGGCGCGGCCCGCGTAGTAGGTGGCGATCATGTCCTCGTCGCCGTGCCCCGCCGCCTCGGCACGCGCGAAGCGGTCGGCCGACGCCGCGACCAGGTCCAGCCGCACCCCCGAGGACCGCGCCGCGTCCAGGATGAGGCGGGTGTCCTTGAGTGCGGTGGACAGGGTGAAGCTCGGGGTGAGGTCTCCGGAGAGGACCGCGGCGGACTTGCCCTGCAGATAGGCGGAGTCCAGCGGACCGCCCTTCATGACGTCGAGGAAGGTCTGCGGGTCGACGCCCAGCCCTTCCGCGAGGTTGAGGCATTCCGCGATGTTGTTGACCATGGTGATCACCCAGGTGTTCACCACCAGCTTCAGTCGCGAGGCCGCTCCCGGGACCTCGCCGACCCAGACCGTGCGCTGCCCGATCGCGTCCAGCACGGGCTCGGCCTTCGCACGGACGGCGGAGGGGCCGGAGACGAATACGGTCAACGCACCTTGTTCCGCAGGCTGTTTGGTGCCGGAGACCGGTGCGTCGAGATAGACCGGGCCCAGGTCCGCGGTGCGCTGTGCGAGATCGACGGTGGCCTCGGGCCCCACCGTCGAGCTCTGGAGCAGGACCTGGCCGGCGTGCAGTCCCCCGGCCGCGGCGGCGAGCGCGGCGGCGACGGAAGGGCCGTCGTTGAGCATGGTGAGGACGACATCGGCACCGCGTACGGCCTCCTCCGCCGTCTCCGTGACCGTGGCGCCGTCGGCGGCGAGCGGGGCCGCCTTGGAGTGCGTACGGTTCCAGGCGCGGACGTCGAGCCCGGCCCTCAGGAGGCTCCGGGCCATTCCCGATCCCATGATTCCGGTGCCGAGGACGGCGACGACCGGCCGCTGCGGGGCGGCGTCGGCAGCGTTCGATGTCATGCGGGGGCTCCCTTCGTGGGCCGCGCCGGGGTCGGCTCGCGGCACTGTCGCTTCTCAGGATTGCCGGAGCGCGCCTTCGAGGACGGCAGCGTGCACGGCCCTGGCGAGTCGCGCGCCCCAGCGGGAGCGCGGTCCCGCGAAGGGTTCGGCGGGGGCGGGTCCCGGGGAGGGGGCGGCAACACAGACGGCGTCCGTGGGGGTGCCCGAGCAGTCGAGGCCGGCGTCCAGGAGTGCCTGGACCTTTGCCTCGGTGGCCGTGGCGACGGCGTTGACGAGTGCGGCGTCGGAGAGCGGCACGGGGAGGGTGACGACAATGTTGACGGTGCCCGGACGCGGCGGCCCCGGTGTGCCCTGCGCCGGGGCGGCGGCCCAGCCGCGTACGCCGAGTCCGCAAGTGGCGGTCGCCGTCACGCCCTCGTCGGCCGCGACCGTGTACGCGGTGACGTCGGCGGCCGTCATCAGCCCCGCGCCGGGGCCGGTGAGGTGTTCGGCGGCGGCGATCTCGGCGAGATGGTGGTCGGGGTCCAGGCGCGGGTAGCCCCCGGGCACCTGGGCGTTGAGGATCCAGTCGCGCGGGCCGATGCCGCCGCCGAGCACGGCACTGGAGCAGACCCGCCACCCCGGCCCGAGCCGCCACACCAGATGGTGCAGGTCCGCACCGTCCTCGTGCCGGGCCAGCAGTTCACCGCGCTGTTCGGGCAGCCGGCTGCGTACGGAACGGATGGGGCACCCCCGGTGGCGCGGCTGGACGACGTTTCGGCACGTGGCCGGTCGATCATATGTGCCGGGGTGGAGCACTCCCGAGTGTGCTCCGCCGCGAGGGACGGACGGTCAGGCCTCGCCGCGGGCCATGGCGATCAGCCGGTCCAGTACGGCGGCGTCGGCACGCACCCCGTCGTGGGCGTAGGCGTCGGTGACCCAGGTACGCAGACCGCGGACCGCGTCGGCCGTGACGAGAGCCTGCTCGCGGTCGACGTACATGTCGTCGTGACAGACGGCCGCGACGACGGGGACCTCGTTGGCGGCGAGCCCGACGATCAGTTTCCCGGCAATTCGCCTCCGAGCGGCGAAAGTGCTGTTCACAGGTGGTGGCGGGCCGCCGGTGCGTGAGGGAGAGCGCGGCGGAAAGGGAAGTGCCCGGCGATCCGGCGCACAGCCCCTGCACCTCACCCGAATGGACTAAAGCGGGAACGGGGCGCACACCGCCGTGGCAGGCGGCCACCGCCGGACCGCCGAGGTCCGGGAGGTTGCAGCGACCATCCGGGTGAGGCGCGATGGAATGCGGACGCGCCTCCTCTGATGGCCTCAGCCACAGGACGCGCCCGGACGAGGAGGAATCGGTCATGGCAGCCGCTGACGGTTTCACGGATTCCGGAGAGCTCGACGGCCTGACGGTGTACGACACCGACGGCGAGAAGGTCGGCAGTGTGGGCCGGGTGTATGTCGACGACAACACCGGCCGGCCGGACTGGATCACGGTGAAGACCGGCCTGTTCGGCATGAAGGAGAGCTTCGTTCCGCTTGCCGGAGCCCGCCGTGTGGGATCCGATCTGCACATCTCGCATCCGAAGGACCGTGTCAAGGAAGCCCCCCGGGTGGACGCGGACGCGCATCTGTCCGTGGCGGAGGAGGAGGAGCTCTACAAGCACTACGGCCTCGCCAGGAACACCACGGCCAAGCTGGGCGGCCGCGCGGACCCGGGAACCACTACGGCGTCCGGGACGGGCACCACGGCCATGGGAGCGGCGGGAGCCGCCGGGGCCGCGGGTGCGGCCGGCACCGGACGCACCACCGGGTCCGACAAGTCGGCCATGACCGGCACGGGCACGGCCCGCACCACCTCGTCCGGCATCGCCGGCGGCACCGGCACGGGCCAGGGCAGGCACCGCGACACCGGCGCGGCCGGCACCGCGCGGCCCCTCGCGGGCGCAGGGGCGGGCTCCGAGCGGTCCTCGGCCGACCTGGGCGGCAAGGAGGAGATGATCCGTTCCGAGGAACAACTGCATGTCGGCACCGAGGAGTACGAGAGCGGAAAGGCGCGGCTGCACAAGTACGTCGTCACCGAGAAGGTCACCAGGACCGTGCCGGTGACGCACGAAGAGGTGCGCCTGATCCGTGAGCCGCTCCAGCCCGGCGAGAAGACCACGGAACGTGCCGCCATCCGTGAGCAGGACGTCGAGGTCACCCTGCACGCGGAACGTCCGACCACGCACAAGGAGACCGTGCCCGTCGAGCGGGTGCGGATGGAGACGAAGAAGGTGACCGAGCAGAAGGAAGTCTCCGCCGAACTCCGCAAGGAACAGATCGACTACGCGGACGGCTCTGACATCGGAGGCAAGGACGTGGGCGGAGAATTCGGCCGGGGACGCCGCCGCTGACCGTGTACCGCACACCGCGGCGAACGGCCGCACCCGGAGAGCCAGGGCGGACCCGCGCAGTGCCGGGGTCCGCCCCACCGCATTCGCGGCTCCCGCCGCCGGGCGCTACGTCCTCTCGGGACGCCCCGGCAGGAAACGCACCGAGGGCCGCCCGTCCGGACCGTCCGGCGTGACGCGTGCCGTGACCCGGTAGACGTCGGCGATCAGCTCCTCGGTGATCACTTCCGAGGGGGGTCCGGCGGCCACCACCCGCCCCTCCTTCAGGACGACGACCCGGTCGCAGAACATCGCGGCCAGGTTGAGGTCGTGCAGGGCGATCACCCCGGTCAGCGGCAGGGAGGCGATCAGCGCGAGAAGTTCCAGCTGGTGCTGGATGTCGAGGTGGTTGGTCGGCTCGTCGAGCAGCAGCTCGCGCGGCTGCTGGGCCAGTGCCCGTGCGATCTGGACGCGCTGGCGCTCGCCGCCGGAGAGGGTGTGCCAGGACTGGTCGCCGCGGTCGGCGAGGCCGGTCCGCGCGAGCGCCTCGCGCACCGCTTCGTCGTCCTCCCGGGTCGGTGCCGACCAGGCCCTGCGGTGTGGGATGCGCCCGAGCCGCACCACGTCCAGCACACTCAGCTCGACCTGGGTGACGGCATGCTGGTCGACCACGGCGACCCGTCGGGCCACGGTGCGGCGGCCGATCTCGGCGAGCCGCAGGCCGTCGAGGGTGACCACACCGGTCTCCGGGGCGAGAACTCCCGCCAGCACCCGCAGCAGGGTCGACTTACCGGATCCGTTCGGTCCGATCAGCCCCAGGGTGGCGCCGGGCGGCGGGGCCAGTTCGACCCCGTCCAGGATCAGCCGGCCGCCCGCCGCCCGGCTGACCCGTTCGGCGCGCAGTCCCTCGGCGGCCGACCCGGTCATGTGGCCCTCCGGGTGCGGTAGAGGACCACGACGAACGCGGGCACGCCGATCAGCGCGGTGACCACGCCCACGGGCACCTCCTGCGGGTCGAGGACCGTCCTGGCGAGGGTGTCGACCCAGACCAGGAACACGGCCCCGGCCAGGGCCGTGACCGGCAGCAGCCGCCGGTGCCCGGAACCCGCGAGGGCGCGGGCGGCGTGCGGCAGCACCAGACCGACGAAGCCGATGGCACCGGCCGAGCTGACGAGTGCGGCGGTCAGCAGCGCAGTGGTGCACAGCAGCACGATCCGGGTGCGCGCGACATGGACGCCGAGCGCCGCGGCGGCATCCTGTCCGAACGCGAAGGCGTCGAGCGTACGGGCGTGGCCCAGGCAGATCAGCAGCGTCACGACGAGAACGGCGGCGCAGATCCACACATCGATCCAGCCGACCCCGGCGAGCGAGCCGAGCAGCCAGAACAGCACCCCGCGGGTCTGCTCGGCGTCGGCGGCGGTCATCACGACGAAGGAGGTGAGCGCGGAGAACAGCTGCATGGCCGCGACACCGGAGAGCACGACCCGGTCGGTCGTGCCGCCCAGGGTGTGGCTGAGCAGCAGCACGAGGGCGAACGAGCAGAGCGCCCCGGCGAACGCACCGGTCGAGATCGACACCGCTCCCCCGCCGACGCCGAGCACGACGACCACGACCGCGCCGGTGGACGCCCCGGAGGAGACCCCGAGGACGAACGGGTCGGCAAGCGGGTTGCGGAGCAGCGACTGCATGACGGTCCCGCACACCGCGAGTCCGGCGCCGCACACCGCGGCGAGCAGGGTGCGCGGCATGCGCAGGTTCCAGATGATGCCGTCCCGGATCGGGGAGAGCCGTGATTGGCCCCAGCCGAGGTGGGAGGCGACCGCGGACCAGACGTCGGCCACGGAGATCCGGGCGGGGCCGATGGTGACGGCGAGGGCGACGGAGCCTGCGAGCAGCGCGATGCCGCACGCCCACAGGCCCCCGCCGCGCAGCGTCCGTACGCCCTTGGTGGCGCGGACGGAGGTGCCGGGGGCCGGTGGCGCGGCCACCGCGGTGCCGCGTTCGGTCCCCGTCACCCGGCGAACCCGAACCGGCGCAGTCCGGCGGCGACGCGTTCGACGCCCTCGACCGTCCGGATGGACGGGTTCATGGACTGGCCGCTGAGCAGGACGTACCGCTTGTGCCTGACGGCGTCCATGTTCTTCGTGACCGGGTTGGACTCCAGGAACTCGATCTTCTTCGCGGCGCTCTCGGCGGTCTGGGCCCTGCGGGTCAGGTCTCCGACGACCAGGATGTCGGGATTGCGGTCGGCGACGGTCTCCCAGCTGATCTGGGGCCATTCCTCGTGGGTGTCGTCGAAGACGTTCTTCGCGCCGAGCTCCTCGGTGATGACTCCGGGCGCTCCGCAGCAACCGGCCAGGTAGGGGGACTTGGAGTCGGAGAACCAGTACAGGAGGGTGGCGCCGGAGGCGTCGACGCCCTCGGCAGCCTTCTTCACCCGGGCCCGCAGCTTTGCCACGAGCGCGTCGCCGCGCTCCGGTACGCCGAACACCCGGGCCAGGTCGCGCACTTCGCCGTAGACGCTGTCCATGGTCAGCCGCGCGGTACGGGAGCCGTCGCCGCCCTTGCTGTTGTCCTTGCCGGTGCAGTCGGCGGGCGAGACGTAGGTGGGGACGCCGAGTTCCTCGAACTGTTCGCGCGGTGCGACGCCGCCCTTGGCGAGTGTCGATGCGAACGACGCGCTGACGAAGTCGGGCTCGCGGTCGAGGACCTTCTCCGACGACGGCCGGTTGTCCGAGATCCTGGGCACCCGGGCGTTGGCCTTCTCCAGGCCCTTCATCACCGGGTCGGTCCAGGTGGCGGTGGCGGCCAGCCGGTCGGCGAGGCCGAGGGAGAGCAGGATCTCCGTCGATCCCTGGTCCACCGGGACGGCGCGCCGCGGGGCGGCTTCGACGGTGACGGTGCGTCCGCAGTTCTTCAGTGTCACCGGGTATCCGTGCGCGGGGCCCGGTTTCGCGGCGGAGTCACCGGCTCCGTCTCCGCAGGCGGTCAGCAGGACGAGTCCCGCCGAGAGCAGGGCCATGGTGCGGACAGGGCTGGCTATGGACGGCACGGGGCCCCTCTGCGTCTCGGGGCTCATGCGCGGAGCCCGCTGTACGGAGTCCGCGGCCCGGTGCCGGGCCGCGGGTGCCAGCAGGTCTTCGGACTCGGGTTCCTTCGGACGGGACGCCTTCCCAGGACACCCGAGGGTGGTCCCAGTGGCCGTGGCCCCGCCCGTCCCCCTCACCGCTGCGCGTCAGTTCCGGATTCGCACCGGATTCCCTGACCCCTTACGTGGAGTTCGACTGGCCCCGGCAAGCTATCACGAGCCTCTGCGCAGCTCACGGAGGGTGTGGCCGGTGGTACGCCGGGCTGTGTTTCCCGTCGCACCACCTGCCGGATGCCTACGGACGCTGAAGAGCGATCACGGCGTTGTGCCCGCCGAAGCCGAAGGAATGGCTGACGGCGCGCCGGATGGGCTGCCGCAGCGGTTGCTTGGTGACGCATGCGATGTCGAACTCGGGCGCCGGGGCGTCCAGGTTGGCGATCGGTGGGACGACTCCGCGCTGGAGCGTGAGGACGGTGAGTCCGGCCTCGATCGCTCCGGCCGCCCCCATGCAGTGCCCCAGTACGCCCTTGGGGGCGGTGACGGGCGGCCGGTGCGGGAAGGCCCGGGCGATGAGGGCGGCCTCGGCGGCATCGTTGACCGGGGTCGCCGTGCCGTGCGCGTTGACGTGCTCGACGTCCTCGGCCGCCCAGCCCGCGTCGCGCAGCGCGGCCTCTACCGCCGCCTGGGCGACCGCGCCGGAGGGATGCGGACTGATGGGGTGGTGGGCGTCGGTGGTGGCGCCGGTTCCGGCGAGCAGTGCCCGTGGGGCCGCGCCCCGGGCCCGGGCGTCCTCCGTCCGTTCCAGCACCATGACGGCCGCGCCCTCGCCCATGACCAGTCCGGCCCGGTCTGCCGCGAAGGGCCGGCAGATCCCGGCCGGGTCGCCGTCCTTCCGGGCCCCGGCGCCGGACCGGGCGAACCCGGCCATGGCGACCGGGTAGACGATCGACTCGGTGGCTCCGGCGATCGCGATGTCGCACTGCCCGGTGACCAGGAGGTCGCGGGCGACGGAGAGCGCGGTGACGCCGGACGAGCAGGCGGTGCACGGGGCCATGCTGGGTCCGGTGGCCCGCAGCTGGATCGCGATCTCGGCGGCGGGCATGTTCGGAATGGTGAGCAGGATGCCCGAGGGCGAGGTGGCCCCGGCTCCGAGCCGGTCCATCACGACCGCCTGCTCGGTCAGCGAGGCGGAGCCCCCGCTGCTGGTGCCGACGACCACCGCGACCCGGGTGCTCTCCCATCCGGCCGGGTCGAGCCCGGCGTCGGCGACCGCCTCCCGGGCCGCGAGCACCGCGAGCTTCACGTACTTCCCCATGCGGAAGGACGCACGGCCGCCGATCGCGGCGTCCAGGTCGATGCCGTCGACCACGCACGCGAAGTCGATCGCGCATCCTTCGAGTTCGGCGACGGTCCGGGCCGGTGACACGCCCGCGCACACACCCTCCCAGGTGGATTCGGTGTCGTTGCCGACCGGGGTGATCATGCCCAGGCCGGTGACGGCGACGGCCGGCCTGTTCATCGGGCGTTGCTCATCGCCGGCCCGCCGCCCACCCGCGCCCCGCCGTCGGCCGCCGGGTCGATGAACCGTGTGATGTCGGCCAGCGTGGCGTTCTTGGGGAGCTGGTCCAAATCCCGGACACCGCCCGCCGTCTCCCTGATGAGGACGGCGAACTCGGCCACGGCGAGGGAGTCCATCTCCAGGCTGTCCATGGTGGAGCCCGGGTGGATCTCGGCAACGGGCACTTTGAAGGTGTGTGTCAGAACCTCGGTGATCTTGGGGTGAATCGTACTCATGAGCTTTCTCTCCATCATTCGGTCCGGCTGCCGGGCCGGCGGTGACACCGTCCCGACGCCGAATCAACTGGGTGGAGTGCCTCCAGTTACGCCTTGTGCCGAACCGATTCGGCATCGTCCTCCCCCCGCTCCCCGCACCACCGGGCCAGGACGGACGCCGTACCCCAGTAAGCCAGCAGCACAACGCGTACGCCGAAGGCCCCGGCCGCCTCCCTGACCCGGTGACCCCGTGCAGCAGTTCCCTTTCTCGTCATGGCTCTCACCGCTCGTCCGGAACCGTCGCGCGGCCCCCGTCCGTCTGCCAGGCGGCGTCCGGATCGTCGTAGGCGGCCACGTAGTCGGCTCCGGCGATGGGCCAGTCGGCGAGCAGTTCCGGCGGCAGCGCGAAGGACTCGACGAGGCCGGGAAGATGGGCGGCGACCGCAGTGATGAGCGCTTCCACCCGGTCCGGCAGCCCGTTGACCTGATCGGCGGTCAGCAGGCCCGCTGCCAGCAGATCACCGCTGTTGCGGGCGATCCGGTCGAGTGCGAAGAGCCGCCGCAGCTCGTCGAGCCGTTCACGGGCGGGCCCCTCGGGCAGCTCCGCCACCGCTACCGTGTACGCCTCGGCCGCCTGCCGCTGGGCATGGGCCTCGACGCCGCGCAGGGCCGGCCCGGAGGCCGCGTTCCACCGCGCCAGCGGATCACCGAGCGGTGCGAGGCCGATCCGCTCCCGGGCCCGGCCGAACCAGATCCGCTCCAGCTCCGCGAGCAGCCTGCCGAGGAACCCGGGGTCGTCGAGATCGCCGGGTCCGCCGCCGGGAGAAGGCCCGGGTCCGGCCGGTGCGGCGGCGAAGAGCATCTCCGCGGCCGCCTTCGCGTGGATCGCCACGTTGTCGCCTTCGGCGGTGATGGCGCCCTCCACCCCGGTGAGGAGTTCACTCATGCCGTTGTTCTCCAGGAGCGCCTGGGCGCCGCAGCGTTCACGGCATTCGACGATCACGGCCCTGGCCTGCCAGGTGATCCACCCCTTGGCGACGGCGACCAGACGCTCCGCCTCCTCCGGCTGCCCGCCCCGCTCCCAGCGGTCCAGGGCCCTGCGGTGCAGCAGGCTCATGGCGAAGACGGTGGCGGTGGCCGAGGCGAGCGGTCCGTGGTGGCTGCGGTGGGCGATCACCGGCACCGGCCGCGAGCCCCGGGGCCCCGAGATGTACCGGTGGCCGCCGTAGCGGACGGCGACGGCGAGGGTCGCCCGCGCGCAGCCGACCGCGCAGGCCGTCATCGAGATCTTGCCGGAGGTGACACGGCCGATCGACGCGAGGAAGCGGCGCCTGCGGTTGTCGATGGTGCTGCTGAACTCCCCGTCCGCGCCGATCCGTCCGTGGTCCCCGCCCAGCAGCGCGGCGCGCCCCACGAAGACCCGGTCGAAGGAGGTCAGACAGTGGTCCACCGGGCTGCCGGTACGGGTGGGGAGCCTGCGGATCCGTACGCCGGGCAGGGGCTGTTCGGCGTCGGTGAGCGGTACGAGGAAGAGGAAGACCCCGTGATCGGCGCCGTCGACGAGCAGACGCGCGGCCACGAGCCCCGTTTTCGGGCCGCCGGCCGGACTGGTGTTGGGCATGAATTTCTGCGCCCCGGCGTGCGGGGTGCGGAGCACGAACCCGTCGCGCTCGCGGTCGTACTCGGCCGTGGTCTCGACGGCCGCGGCGTCGTTTCCGTGCGCCACCTCCGTACAGAGGAAGGTGCCGATGCGCCGCAGCCGCAGGAAGTCCGACAGGTCGTGGTGGCCGTCGTCCCCGTGGTCGAGGAGGCTGCCGAGGAAGAGGTTGTAGTGGATGCCCGCCACCGTGGTGAGTGCCGGGTCCACCGGCCCGAGCCATTCGTGCAGGGCCGCCAGGGCGCGGTGGTCGGCGGCCAGCCGGGCGCCGCTGTCCAGGCAGTCGTTGAGTACGCGCAGCCGCTCGTACGCGAGGTCCAGGCGCTCCTCGGTGGTGCGGTGCTCCGGGCGGCGGAAGGGTTCCGTACTGATAAGCCGCTGCCAGAAGCCGTGCTCCCGGCGGTGGTTGTAGCCGAGGAGCACACCGGTGAGGAGGTCCGTGGACGGTTCGGCGGAGGGGCTGTCGATCGTTGCGGTCATGAAAATATAACGATCAAGCAACGGCGAGGACACCCGGATCCGCGGGCGGCGGGCCCACCGGTTCGACGCGCTCGAAGGCGAGTACGACGTTGTGTCCGCCGAAGCCGAAGGAGTGGCTCAGCGCCCGCTCGACGTGCTGGATCCGGGGCTCCTTGACCACGCAGTCGAGGTCGAACCCGTCCGGCAGCGAGCCCAGGTTGGCGATCGGCGGGACGAGGCCGTGCTCCAGGGTCAGTACGGTGGCGGCCGCCTCGATCGCTCCGGACGCCGCGAGGGTGTGGCCGAGCACCCCCTTCGGGGCGGTCACCGAGGGCCGGTGGGGGAAGAGCCCGGAGATCAGCTCGGTCTCCATCGCGTCGTTCAACTGGGTCGACGTGCCGTGCGCGTTGATGTGGTCGACCTCGCGAGCCGCCCAGCCCGCCTCGCGCAGTGCGGCCTCGACGGCCTTGCGCGCACCGCCGCCGTCCGGGTCCGGTGCGGTGGGGTGGTGGGCATCGGTGGTGGAGCCCGCACCGGCCAGCAGGGCGCGCGGCCGTCCGCCCCGGGCGAGCGCGTCGGCCCTCCGTTCCAGTACGAGCACGGCGGCGCCCTCGCCGATCACGAACCCGTCCCGGTCCGCGGCGAACGGCCGCGACGCCCCTGCGGGATCGCCGGTGCGCAGCGAGAGCGCGCCCATTCCGGCGAAGGCGCTCACCACCAGCGGGGTCAGTACGGCCTCCGCACCGCCCGCCACCACCACGTCGCACCGGTCGTCCAGCAGCAGGTCGCGGGCGAGGGCGACGGCCGTCGACCCGGACGCGCAGGCGGTCGCCGGGGCCAGGCTGGGGCCGTGCGCCCGCAGGGCGATGGCCACCTCCCCGGCGGCCGCGTTGGGCATCATCATCGGGACCAGGAGCGGTGACACCGCGTCCGCTCCGCCGTCGTCGAGCCTGCGTACGTTGTCGACGAGCACGGACACCCCGCCCACCCCTACGCCGAGCACCACCGCGACCCGGTCGCCGTCCCACCGCTCCGGTGACAGACCGGCGTCCGCCACCGCCCGGCGGGCGGCGACCAGTGCCATCTTCACGAACCGCGCCATCCGCCACACCGAACGTCCGCCGACCGCCCCGTCCAGATCGATCCCGTCCACCGGGCAGCCGAAGTCGACCGGCAGCCCTGCCAGTTCCTCGCAGCGACGGGCCGTCGACACACCGGCGCACAGCCCCTCCCAGAAGCTGTGCTCGTCCGCGCCCGCCGGAGTCACCAGCCCCAGTCCTGTCACCGCGACGTCCCTGTCGAACTGCGCCATGTCCGCCCCCTCCTCCGTAATCGATCACGCCTACTGGTTGTCGAACGGCAGTAGCCCCGGGGAGGATGTGGCCAATGAGCCGAACGGGGCATCGATGCACCCGGCTGATCGAACAGCACCGCACGCCACGGTGACTGTGTTCACCCGTCCGCACCAGTCCGCCGTGCCGTCGGCGGCGGCAGGCCGTCCCCTGGGGGGATGGAACCGGACCGCGATCAGCCGAAGCCCCCGGAGGGGAGTGCCGAACTGGATGAGCTGCGCGCCAGGGTGGCCGTGCTGGAGGCCCGTGCCCCGGCCCGGCACCGGCCGCGGGCCCGTTCGTTCCTCGCCCTGCTGCTCGTCCTCGTCGCAGCCGTCCTCACTCCGCTGGGCATCGTGTCCACCTGGGCGAAGAACCAGATCGGCGACACCGACAACTATGTGGCGATGATGGCGCCGCTCGCCTCCGATCCCGATGTGCAGGCCGCGGTGGCCGATCGGGTCACCGGTGCCGTCATGCAGCACCTGGACGTGAAGGTCCTGCTGGCCGATGTCTCCCCCGCCGACCGGCCGGTTCTCGACAAGGCGCTGTCGAAGCTGAACGGCCCCCTCACCACCGGCATTTCGAACTTCGTGCACGGCACGGTGGAGAAATTCGTCTCCAGCGACGCCTTCGCGACGGTCTGGACCGACCTCAACCGGACCGCCCAGTCCGCCACGCTGAAGGCGCTGTCCGGGAGCGGCGGCGGGGCGGTGAAGCTCACCGGCGACACCGTCACCATCGACCTCGCACCGGTCATCGACCGGGTGAAGCAGCGCCTCGTCGACCGGGGGCTGGGCGTCGCGGCGAAGATACCCGAGATCCACACCGACTTCACGGTGCTGACCTCCGACTCGGTGGGCAAGGCCAAGAGGTGGTTCCGGGCCCTCCAGATCATCGGGTTCTGGCTGCCGTTGGTCACGCTGGTGCTGGCCGCGGGCGGGGTGCTCCTCGCGGTGCGCCGCCGCCGTGCCCTGGTCACGACGGCGCTCGCGGTCGCGGCCGGTGCGGCGGTGCTCGGACTGGCCCTGTGGGTGGGCCGCGGTTTCTATCTCGACAGCCTGCCGTCCGGTGTGTCGCAGCCGGCGGCCGGTTCGGTCTTCGACGCCCTGGTCGGCCGGATGCGTGCCATGGTCCGGCTGGTCATCACCCTCGGCATCGTGGTGGCCCTCGCCGCGTGGCTCACCGGTGAGGGCCGCGCCGCCGGCCGTGTCATGGCGATGTGGAGCGGCGGCATCGGTGCCGTGCGGGACGCGGCCGGGTTCACCGGCGGCCCGGTCGGCCGGTGGGTGCACCGCGCCAGGCGCCCGCTGAACTGGACGGTGGTCGTGGTGGCCGCCGTGGTGCTGGTGGTGTGGGACCGGCCGACGGGTCTGGTCACCGTGTGGATCGCGCTGTGCGCGCTGTTCACTCTCGCCGTCGTGGAGTTCCTGGACGACGACAGCAGCCCGCATCTGGTGGCGCCCGGGTGAGGAGGGACGCCCGGGCGCACCCTCCCCCGGCCCGCGTGTCAGCTCCGGGCGAGTGCCGCCGCCAGCTCCCCCACGTCCGGCGGGTTGGCGCCGGCCCGGGCGACGGTCACCGCGGCGGATGCGGCCGCGTGCCGCAGAACATCGGTCACCCGGGCCCGGTCCAGTGAGCGCAGCCGCTGCCGGCCGGCCGCGCCGAGCAGTCCGTGTGCGGCGAGGGCGTGCAGGGTGCCCGACATGAAGGCGTCGCCCGCCCCTACCGTGTCGACGACCTCGGTGGGCAGGGCGTCGACGGTCACCCGCCCGCCGGGCAGTACGGCCAGCGCGCCTTCGCCGCCCCGGGTGACGAGGACGACCGCCGGACCGGAGGCCAGCCACCGCTCGGCGACCCGCTCCGGCTCCTGGCCCGGGTACAGCCATTCCAGGTCCTCGTCGCTGGCCTTGACCACATCGCTGAGCGCGACGCACCGCTCGACCCTGCGGACGGCGGACTCGTGGTCCCCCATCAGCTCGGGCCGCACATTGGGGTCGTAGCTGACCGTCGCGGAAGTACGCAGCGACTCGACGACGCCGAGGACGGTGGCCTCCCCCGGTTCCATCACCGCCGCGATCGAACCGGTGTGGACGTGGTGCGGCGGCCGGTCCAGGGAGACCGGGCCGAGCGTCCAGGTGATCTCGAAGGTGTACGCGGCCCGGCCCGCCCCGTCCAGGGTGACGGCGGCGGACGGGGTGGGGGCCGTGGCACCGTCCGTGCGGACCTCGACCCCGACACCGGCGAGATGGTCCCTGATCAGCCGGCCGTTGTCGTCGGGGCCGAGCTGGGTGAGCAAGGTGGCGCCGTGCCCGAGCCTGGCCAGGCCGTACGCGACGTTGGCCGGGCTGCCGCCGGGGTGGACCTGATCGGCCGCACCCGGCAGCCGGACGATGTCGGCGACGCATTCACCGATGACGAGCAGGTCGAGTCTGTCGTGCATGGGGCTGGGTTCTCCTACAGTGCGGTGACGAACGTGTCCTGGTAGGCGGCGCGGCCTCCGAACACATTGAGCCCGATCCTGCCGCCTGTGTGGCGGGTATCGGTCACATCGACGGCCTGCCGGCCGTCGACGAATGCCTCGCTCCGCGCGCCCCGGGCCCTGATCCGCAGCGGGAGGCTCACCCCCGCTGCGGATCAGCAGGTGTGCCTCGGCGAGCACGGTGGTCCGGCCGCCGTCCCTGCGAAAGAACCTGACGGTCCGCAGGTTCGGGTCGAGGTCGAGGGCGTAGCCGTCGGCCGTGTCGGGTGTGGTGCGCGGCAGCACCGATCCGGCGCCGCCGGTCCCGTCCGGGCCGCCGAGCTCGGTGGTGAAGGCGGTGCCGTCCCAGTCGCCGAGGGGGCTTGGCCAGCCGTGTCAAGGGGGGGAACGGCCCGGGTCCCCCGCCCCCTCGACGGGGCCGGGGGACCCGGGTCCACCAGCAGGTCAGGAGGCGTCCTCGCCCCCATACCTGCGCTCGAACCTGGCGACCTGTCCCTCAGAGTCGACGACCCGCGCCTTCCCGGTGAAGAAGGGGTGGCTCTCGGCGGAGATCTCCACGTCGATGACGGGGTAGCTGTTGCCGTCGTCCCAGTCGATCGGTCGGCGGGAGGATCGGCGAGTGCCGGGCCTGATCACGTCGGGCGCGGTGACGTTGCATGCGGAACCTGTGCTTGACCCCGTGCACCTCGCGGTTCGGTGGATCGGCAGAGAGGAAGAGCGTGTCACCGCAACAGTGATCCCATGACCTCGAAGCCTACGAAGCCAGGGTGCGCAACGGCCCGCGCTGCGTGTGCGAGTTCGTGGCGGGTGCCCCGGCTCCGCGCATGTCACGGTGTACGAGGACGAGCATCACATCGCGTTCCTGGACCGGTATCAGGCCTGGTCGTCCACGATCGGCGACCAGATGGCGACCGAGCACACGCTTCTGGCGCCCCCGTCCGGCACGGGACGGGATCAACTCGTGGTCCTGCTGCGGAAGATCGCCCTGGCCGCGGAGCCGGACGGCCCTCCGCTGATGCCGGGCGTCGACTGAGCACACCGCGGGCCCGGGACGAGCCCGGCGCGCGGGAACGCCTCGGGGGCACGCCCTCCCATGGCCGTTCGCCGGGAGACACGGAGATCGTTCGTGCGGAGAGAGGGCGAGTGGCCGCTACGGTGCCGGTCGCCGACTCCTCGGTCCTGCCGCGCCTGCTCCCGCATCCGGCGGCACCCCGGCACCGGGATCGACACCGAGTCCTGTCAGGAACGCCGCAGCCGCCGGGGCCGGGCGGAAGCGGCTCCACACCAGGCGCTCCGTGCGTGCGGGGGCGTCGCGGACGGGAAGCACGTGCACTCCGGTCAGCTCAGCCGCGAAGGCGGCCGGCAGCATGGCGATGCCGAGTCCGCTGCGTACCAGCCGGACGATGAAGTCGGTGCCGCTGACCTCGAACGCCACCTCGCGGGTGAGGCCCATCGCCGCGAACGCCTCCTCGGACTGGGCCCGGGCCGCGGTGCCGTCGGGGTAGTCGACGAACATCTCCCGCGCCAGCCGGTCGAGACCCGCTTCCGCCTGCCCGGCCAGGGGATGGGTGGGCGCCACGACGGCGACCAGTTCGCCCGTGCCGAGCTCGTGATCGCTCACGCCCTTCGGCCGGTAGCTGGGCAGCACCCCCAGGAACGCCACGTCGAGCGTCCCGTCCCGCACCTCCTGGACCAGGTCCTTGCTCGCCCCGTCCCGCAGCACGATGTGCACCTTCGGGTAGCGCAGGTGGAACGCCCGCAGCGCCGCCGGGATGTCGACCGCGGCAACGGTCGGAATGGCTCCCACCGCGAGGCGGCCGCGGACCTCCCCCGCCGTCGCGGCGACCTCGGCCCGGGCCCGCTCCGCCGCGTCCAGCGCCTGCCGGGCCTCCGGCAGGAACACCTCGCCCGCCGCGGTGAGCCGCACCTGACGGCTGGTGCGGTCGAAGAGCCTTGCTCCCAGCTCCTTCTCCAGCCGGGCGATCTGATGGCTCAGGGCCGACTGCACGACCAGGCAGCGCTTCGCGGCGCGTGTGAAGCTGCCCAGTTCCGCCACCGCGACGACGTACCGCATCTGCTGAAGTTCCATCCATCCATCGTGAACCACGATCGATGGAATGAAAAACATGTGTTGGACTCATGGATGGTCGATCCCGGACGCTGGGGCACATGGCTCACACCACTCACGAAACCCGCAGCCGGGCCGTGCCCCGCGCGATGTCCGGACAGCCCGCGCTCGGGCGCGGTCTGGTTCTGCTGATGGCTCTGGCCGCCGCCCTCTCCTGCGCCGGGAACTACTTCGCGCAGCCGCTCCTCGACATCATCGAGGTGAATCTGGGCATCGGTGTCACCGCGGCGGGGCTGATCGTGACCGCTGCCCAGGCCGGGTACGCGCTGGGGCTGATCCTGCTCGTCCCGCTCGGGGACGTCATGGACCGACGGCGGCTCGCCGTGGGCCTGTTCGCGCTCACCGCCTTCTTCCTCCTGGCCACGGCCGCCGCCCCCACCGGCCCGCTGCTGATCGCGGGCACGCTGCTGACCGCACTGACCTCCGTCGGGGCCCAGGTCGTGGTGCCGTTCGCGGCGGCGCTCGCGGCTCCGGCCGAGCGCGGCAGGATCGTCGGCGTCGTGATGTCCGGCGTGCTGCTCGGCGGGCTGTTCGGGCGGCTGGCCGCGGGCGCGCTGTCCGAGCTCGGCGGCTGGCGGACCGTGTACTGGGTGAACGCGCTGCTCATGGCCGTCATGGCGGTACTTCTGCACCGTCGGCTCCCCCGCCTGCCCCGGCCGCACGGCTCGGCCACGATGTCGTACACCGGGCTGCTGCGCTCCACGCTGGCCCTGCTGCGGCAGGAGCCCCTGTTGCGCCGGCGGGCGGCCATCGGCGCGTTCTCCATGGCCTCGTACAGCGTGCAGCTGACCGCGCTGACGTTCCTGCTGACGCGGCCGCCCTTCCACTGGAACGCGGCCGCCATCGGGCTCTTCGGCCTGGTGGGCGTCATCGGTGTGGTGGGCATGAACATCGCGGCCCGGCTGAGCGACCGCGGCCGGGTGCAGGCCGTATCGGGGACGGCGGCCGCGCTCCTCACGCTCGCCTGGCTGCCGCTGCTGGCCGGTGAGTCGTCGCTGCTGTGGCTGACGGTCGGCGTGATCCTGCTGAACATCGCCCAGCAGGCGGGACTCAACAGCAGCCAGAACGTGATCTACGCGCTCCGCCCGGAGGCCCGCAACCGGATCAATTCCGCGTTCATGACGCTCTTCTTCCTGGGCGGGGCGGCCGGGGCCGCGCTCGCTTCGGTGGTCTGGTCCCGGGCTGGCTGGAGCGGCATCTGCCTCCTGGGCGGTGCGCTCGCCGCGGGCAGCCTGGTGCTGTGGATCCTGGAGCGCGTACGGGCGGCCTCCGCCGCACGTCCCCGCACCGTCACCGTCAGTCGTTGACGGCGGTCAGCAGCACCACGGCGTCCTCCAGCGCCAGCAGCCCGTGCCGCTCCTGCGGGAGCGGCTGGAGCTCTCCGGCGCTCAGCTCCACATCGCCCGAGGCCGCCGTGAGCCGGACCCTGCCGCGGAGCACCTGGAGGGAGGCCGCGGCGGGGGCGTTGTGCTCGTCGAGGGCGGAACCCGAGGTCAGGGCGATGACGGTCTGCCTCAGGGTTTCCTCGTGCAGCAGGCGGTGGGCGCTGCGGCCGTGCGCGGAGGCCCGGGCCGCGGCCAGATGCTCGTCGGCGAGGGCATTGAGATCGTCCATGTGCCCACTGTGCCGCAGCGCCCGTCTCCCCGCGATCCTGAGTCCTGCCCGTGCGGGCGGCCCTACGGCCGCAGCCAGGCCGCGGTGTCCCGCGGGAGCCGCCCCCGCTCGTCCAGCGGGCCGCTGAGCAGCAGGGTGTCCGTGCCTTCGGGCAGCTCCACGGGCTCCTCCCCCGGACCGACCACACAGGTCGGCCCGCCGGTGCGGGTGAAGGCGAGCACGCCGGGCGCGGAGGGCGGCCAGGTCAGCTGCCGGCCGGCGGCCCCCGCGGCGCGGAAGCCGGGCTCGGTCCGGCGCAGCCGCAGCGCCTCGCGGTAGAGGCTGAGCATCGACTCCGGGTCGGTGCTCTGCCGGTCGGCGGCGTACGAGGACCAGCCGGCCGGCTGCGGGAGCCATGGCTCCGTGGTGGAACCGAACCCGGCGTACGGTTCCTGCGCCGACCACGGAAACGGGACCCGGCAGCCGTCGCGTCCCGGGTCGGTGCCGCCCGAGCGCAGGTGCATCGGATCCTGGATCCGCTCGCGCGGGACGTCGGCTTCCGGAAATCCCAGTTCCTCGCCCTGATAGAGACAGACCGCGCCGGGCAGGGCGAGCTCAGCCGTTCGCCGTCCACCGGTATCTGACATCCGGTTCGTTCTCCTCGTTGCGGCTGCCGTCGTCGAGGCCGACCGCGGTGAAGCCGTGCCGCTCGTAGAAGGCCCGGGCGTCCGTATTGCGCTGGAAGACGTACAGCGTGAGCTCCTCGGCCGCGCGTTCACGCACATCGGCCAGGAGCAGTGTGCCGATGCCCCGGCGCCGTACGTCGGGGCGCAGATAGAGGTGTTCCAGCTCGGTTCCGTCCAGGGAGGCGAAGCCCAGCAGCTCTCCGGTGCCGGTCTCGGCGATCCGCACCGTCGTTCCGGGCAGGACCACATGGGTCATCCAGGCGAGGGTGTCCTCGTCGCTGTGCACCTTCGGCAGGTACGGCATGGACTCGGCGCGCGAGGCGAGGAAGAGCCGGGTCAGCGGTCCGGCGTCCTCGGCGGTGGCGCCGCGCAGCAGTATCCGGCCGTCCGGTGCGGAATCGTTCGGTGCCATCTCGTCTCTCCTGGTCCGGCCGGAAACCCGCCGCCTCGCACGGTCCGGTGGTGAACTGCTCATGATCGTGGACGAACCTATGCCGGAGCCCGTCGGATCCGCCAGCGGGATTCGGCCCGTCCGGGCGGGGCAGTCGCGAAGCGGCGCGGGCCACCGGCGAAAATATGGCGGGGAAGACCGCAGCGACCGACACGGAGGAGTGGCAGATGCCGCACGAACGAGCTGGACAGCCGGCCCGGCCGGAGGATCTCATCGATGTGGCCCGGCTGGTGACGGCGTACTACACGCTGCACCCGGACCCGGCCGAGCCGGACCAGCGGGTGGCGTTCGGTACCTCCGGTCACCGCGGGTCGTCGACGGCCACCGCGTTCAACGAGGACCACATCGCCGCCACCAGCCAGGCCATCAGCGAGTACCGGGCGCGCCGGGGCACGGACGGGCCGCTCTTCCTCGGCGCCGACACCCATGCGCTGTCGGAGCCGGCCCGGAACACCGCCGTCGAGGTGTTCGCCGCCAATGACGTGACCGTGCTCATCGATCCGGCCGACGGCTACACCCCGACCCCGGCGGTCTCGCACGCCGTCCTCGGCCACAACCGGGGCCGGAAGGGGCACCTCGCCGACGGTGTGGTGGTCACTCCGTCCCACAACCCGCCCGGCGACGGCGGGTTCAAGTACAACCCGCCGAACGGCGGTCCCGCCGGGTCCGATGCCACCGGCTGGATCCAGGAGCGGGCCAACGAGATCATCGCGGGCGGGATGAAGGACGTGCGCCGGCTGCCGTACGCCCGCGCACGGGCGGCGTCGACCACCGGGACGTACGACTTCCTCGGCAACTACGTGGCCGACCTGCCGTCCGTGCTCGACCTGGACGCGATCCGCACGGCCGGAGTGCGCATCGGCGCCGACCCGTTGGGCGGCGCGTCGGTCGCGTACTGGGGCCGGATCGCCGAGCAGCACCGGCTCGATCTGACGGTGGTCAATCCGCTGACCGACCCCACCTGGCGGTTCATGACGCTGGACTGGGACGGAAAGATCCGGATGGACTGCTCGTCGCCGTACGCGATGGCCTCGCTGATCGGGCAGCGGGAGCGCTATCAGATCGCGACCGGGAACGACGCCGACGCCGACCGGCACGGCATCGTGACGCCGGACGCCGGGCTGATGAACCCGAACCACTACCTCGCCGTCGCCATCGACTACCTGTACGCCCACCGCGAGCAGTGGCCTGCTTCCGCGGGGGTCGGCAAGACGCTGGTCTCGTCGGGCATGATCGACCGGGTCGCCGCCGGTCTCGGCCGTGAGCTGGTCGAAGTGCCGGTCGGCTTCAAGTGGTTCGTGGACGGTCTGGTCGACGGTTCGCTCGGGTTCGGCGGCGAGGAGTCCGCCGGGGCCTCGTTCCTGCGCCGCGACGGATCGGTGTGGACGACCGACAAGGACGGCATCCTCCTGGCGCTGCTGGCCTCGGAGATCCTCGCGGTGACGGGCAAGTCCCCGTCCGAGCACTACGCGGCGCTCACCGCCCGGTTCGGTGAGCCCGCGTACGCCCGGATCGACGCTCCCGCCGACCGCGAGCAGAAGGCGGTCCTCGCGCGTCTCTCCCCCGAGCAGGTCACCGCCGACACGCTGGCCGGAGAGCCGGTCACGGCCGTGCTGACCGAGGCGCCCGGCAACGGCGCACCGATCGGCGGCATCAAGGTGACCACCGAGAACGCCTGGTTCGCCGCGCGCCCCTCGGGTACCGAGGACGTGTACAAGATCTACGCGGAGTCGTTCCTGGGCGCCGACCATCTCGGCCGGGTGCAGGAGGAGGCCAGGGCCGTGGTCTCCGCGGCGCTGGAGTCCTGAGTCCGGCCGGGGCGGCCCGGAGGCCGCCCCGGCCGTTCGCGCGGGCTCAGCGCGCGACGTCCACGAAGACCGGGTTGGTGTAGAACCAGGTGTCCAGCCACGGATTTCCCTGGCCCGGCTCGTGCGGCAGCGGGCCGTGCGGGTCGATCGCCGCGCCGAGGAACCCCTTGCCGTGGCGCTTGCCGTCGCTGCCGCGCAGCCGCAGGTAGAACGGCTCGTCCGCGCGGCCGACCGGGATGCGCAGGGTGTACGTGCCGCGGCGGCGGGAGACGTCGGCGGTGTGGGCGAGCCGGGTGTCGGGGGCACGCCAGTCGTCGCGGTCTGCGGCCGGGCCGCGGACCGCTCCGCGGATGACGTCGACGTGCTCCAGGCGCGGCAGCACTCCGTAGGGGTTGCGGCGGGACGCGGCGGTCACCGTGACGGTGAGGGTGAGCCGCTCGCCGCGCCGGGCGCGCAGCCGGCCGCCGAGCGTGGCGCTGTTGCCGTGCTCGCCGCGCACCTTGACGTCGATGCCGTCGATGAGGTGGCCGTGGTCGACCCAGACCCGGCCGGCCCGCAGCCCCTCCATCACGTTCCGGTAGCCGTACCGGGTGACGCCGACGTGGGTACGGCTGAACTGGCCGGGCCAGAAGTCGCCGCCGGGCTGCGGTTCGGTCGTGTTGTACGGGTCGGGGAGGTGGCCGGTGTTGTCGAAGTTCTGGCCGGGCGGCCACTCGCCGTTGACCCAGGTGTCCTGGGCGACGCGGTGGACGTCGGAGTTGGAGGTGATCGTGAAGAGCTTGCCCTCCGCCAGCATCGCGTCCCACAGGCCGCCGACGGTCGCGGTGGCCCAGTCGAATCCGCCGTAGGTGACGTAGGCCTCGCGCGGGTAGCCGGGCCAGGAGTCGGCGGACGGTGAATTGCTGTACTCGCCGCGGACGTTGGTGTCCGCGTGCCAGCCCGGTATCGCGCCTGCCTGGGCGCCGGGGGCGCCCTCCATGCCGATCATGATCTCGGGGGCGGCGTCGCGCCAGCCGCGCATCTCGTGCGGGGAGTCGATGCCGAGGCGCATGGGGTGGTTGGCGAGGACGAGTACGTCGTCGACGTAGCGGGTGCGGCGCTGTTCGGCCAGCCACTTGAGGGCCTTGACCGCGTGCGCCTCGTTCCGCGGGGTGTCGGGGTGCGTCGGGGCGCCGGCCGTGTAGCCGAGCAGCTTGCCGTCGAAGGCCTCCTCGAAGCGGGTGAGGAGGTCGACCTCGTGCCGTCCGGGCGGTGAGAAGACGGTGCAGTGCTCTGCTCCGGGGATGTACCACTCCAGCCCCTGGAAGATCAGCATGCGCTTGTTGTCGGCGCGGGCTTTGAGGATCTCCCGGTGCTCCCGCGCGGCGCCGAACTCGGCGTGGCCGATGTTGCTGTGCTCGGTGAGGACCATCCAGTCGAGGCCGAACTTATGTCCTGCCGAGGCGAGTTGGGAGAACGTGTACTTGGCGTCGTGGCTGTACACGGAGTGGTTGTGGTGGTCGCCGACCAGATAGACCAGGTCCGGGGCATGCCCGTGACCGTGCCCGTGGGACCGGCCTCCCCGGCTGTCGGCCACCGCGGGCAGCGGCAGCGAGGCGGCGGCGAAGGCCGCGCCGAACAGCCCGGCGCGGCGCATCAGCCCTCGGCGGCTGAGTCCCTGGGGGTCGAGCGACTCCGCGGGAACCTGGGGGTCGGCCCATTCGGGCACGGGGTGGGACATGACGCGTCGTTCTCCTTCGTGCGGGGCGGCGGCGGTCCGGGGCCGGACCGCGGGGCCGCCACCAGGAGGATTCCTTGATTCCGGAACCATTCGGTGAACCCCGGACGAAGTACGGGAGTCGCGCCCGGGGCACGCGGGTGGCGCTCGCTCCCGAAGCACACCGGGCCGGCAGCGGTTCACCCGTCCGGTGCCCCTCCAATGGCGGAGTCCGCGCGGTCCGCCACGGCACCCCTCCCCTGCGGCTGATCCTGGACCGCACGCTCACCTGCGAAGTCCATGACAGCAGCCCGATCGCACCCCATCTGCACCATGCCCGCACCATCGACGAGGGCGGGCGCGGGCTGTTCATCGTCTCCCGGCTCGCCGCCCACGGGGGCACCCGGTACAGCACCGACGGCAAGACCCTGTGGACCGAGCAGGAGCTCGGATCCGCCACCGACGGTTCCTGAACCGGCCGGGACGATTCCGCGACGGGCCATTGCACCCGGAGAACAACAGTGGTTGGCTGAACAACAGAAGATATGAATCGAGGTTCAGATCATGGCCTACCGGCCCACCGCCCGCACGGAGGCGACCCGGCTCGCCCATCGCGAACGACTGCTCGACGCGGCACGGCAGCTGCTCGCCGAGGGCGGATACCCGGCGGCCAGCATCTCCGCGCTCGCCCGGCGGGCCGGCATCGCCACCGGGAGCGTGTACAACCACTTCTCGTCCAAGCAGGAGCTGCTCGCCGCGGTCTTCCGGCATGTGGCGGGCCATGAGCTCGGCGCCGTGCGGGAGGCGGTGCGGGCACACAGCGGTGCCGGCGAACAGCTGCGGGCGCTCGTCGAGGTCTTCTCGTACCGCGCGCTGCGCAGCCCCCGTACGGCCTGGGCACTGCTGGCCGAGCCGGTCGATCCGCTCGTGGAGGAGGAGCGGCTCACCTACCGGCGCGGCTATCACCTCCTCGCCGAGACGGTCATCGTCGCCGGGATCTCCGCAGGTGAACTGCCCCCGCAGAACGCCAAGTTGTCGGCCGCCGCCGTGATCGGGGCGGTCGGCGAGGCACTGCTCGGCCCGCTCTCGCCGGTCAGTGCGCGGACCGACCCGGAACCGGTCGTGGAGAGCATCACCACGCTGTGCCTCAGAGCGGTCGGCGCCGAAGGCGCCTGACCACGAGCCGCCTGCCCCGATCCCCCCACCTCCCCGACCGCCGACCCAGGACAGGACCCCCCCACCATGACCGCCACTCAGCACCAAACCGACCTGCCGCCCTGGGCCCCCGCGCCGCACCCCACCCATGAGGTCACCAACCAGGCACCGCCCCGGAAGGACCTCGACGAGTACGGCACCGACCTGCCGCTCGCCGAGGCCGTCCGTACCTTCGGCGCAGCCTGGCACGAACCGGAGCTGCACGAGATCGGCACCCTGGTCGGCTCCGAGCGCTTCCAGACCGCCACCGAGCTCGCCCACACCTCGCCGCCCGCCCTGCGCACCCACGACCGGTACGGCAACCGCGTCGACGAGATCGACTTCCACCCCGCGTACCACGAGATCATCGGCGCGGCCGTGAGCCATGGCACGCACACCGCGGGCTGGGCCGACCCGAAGCCCGGGGCGGCGGTGGCGCGGGCCGCGTCGTTCATGCTGTTCACCCAGATCGAACCCGGTCACGGCTGCCCGATGTCCATGTCGCATGCCGTGGTCCCGGTCCTGCAGCGCGATCCGGAGGTGGGCCGGGACTGGCTGCCGGGCCTGCTCAGCCGCTCGTACGACCCCCGCCTGATCGCCCCGGGCGAGAAATCCGGGCTCACCTTCGGCATGGGGATGACGGAGAAGCAGGGCGGCTCCGACGTACGCGCCAACACCACGCGGGCCGTCCCGCTGGCCTCCGACCCCGAGGGCCGGGCCCATCTGCTGACCGGCCACAAGTGGTTCTTCTCCGCCCCGCAGTCGGACGCCTTCCTGGTGCTGGCCCAGGCCGAGGCCGGGCTCACCTGTTTCCTCGTGCCGCGGGTTCTGGCCGACGGCACCCGCAACACCGTCCGCATCCAGCGGCTGAAGAACAAGCTCGGCAACAAGTCGAACGCCTCCTCCGAGGTGGAGTTCGACGGCACCTGGGCGGTACGGGTCGGCGAGCCCGGCCGCGGTGTCCCGACCATCATCGAGATGGTCGACCACACCCGGCTCGACTGTGTGCTCGGCACCACCGCCGGCATGCGCCAGTCGGTGTCGGAGGCGATCTGGCACGCGCGGCACCGCAGCGCCTTCGGTGTCCGGCTGGCCGACCAGCCGGCCATGACAGCGGTCCTCGCCGACCTGGCGCTGGAGACGGAGGCCGCGACCTGGACCTCGCTGCGGCTGGCCCACGCGTACGAGAGCGGCAGCGGCGAGTCCGGGGAGATGTTCCGCCGGCTGGCCACCGCGGTGTCCAAGTACTGGATCTGCAAGCGCGGCCCGCACCACGCCTACGAGGCGCTGGAGTGCCTGGGCGGCAACGGCTACACCGAGGACTGGCCGCTGGCCCGGCGCTACCGCGAGCAGCCGGTGATGGCGGTGTGGGAGGGGTCCGGCAACGTCATCGCCCTCGATGTGCTGCGCGGCATCGGAAAGACACCGCAGTCGCTGGACGCCTTCTGGGCCGAGCTGGAGATCACGGCCGGCGCCAGCCCCGTACTGGACGCACACGTCCGCCGGGTGCGCCGGGAGCTCGCCGAGGACCTGCGCGACCCGCTCACGGCGCAGACCCGGGCCCGGGCGTCGGTCGAGGGCATGGCGCTGGCCCTGCAGGCCTCGCTGATGCTCCGTCACGCTCCCGCGGCCTCGGCCGAGGCATTCGTGGCCGCCCGGCTCGGCGAAACCCGCGGTCACCAGTACGGCGTCCTGCCGCGCGGCACCGACGCGGCGGCGATCGTGGAGCGGCACTTCGGCACCGGCGGCTGAGCCGTGCGGGCGGGCCCGGGTCGCGCGGCGGCTCGTGCCCGCCCGTCGCCGTCGGGCGGGGCGCGGGTTAGGTTGGCCCCATGGAGTCGAGACCCCGCACCCTGTGGCTGCGTACCGAGCCCCTCCACGCAGTGATCTACTTCGACGAGGAGTGCCGGGGCATCGGAAGGTCCGTCGGCCTCAAGAGCTTCTGGATGGGGTACTTCGCCACCCGTACGGCCCCGATGGGACGCATCGGGGCCGAGGCCGCCACCGCTGTGCTGGGCGTCTTCGCACCGGGCATGGTGGCCCGCACACTGCCCGACGCGTGGCGGCTCGTCACCCCCGAGAAGCTCATCGACCTCCGCGCCCGGCTCGCCGCCCGTGCGCTGCGCCGCCTGGTCCCCGGAGTCGACTCCCTCGCCGGCCGGCTCAATCCGCCGCTCGCCGCGATGGTGGCGGACGCATCGCCCCTCGCCCGCCCGCTGTTCGCCGCGAACCGCTCGCTGTGCGACCGCACCGATCCGGTGGAGAACCTCTGGCAACTCACCACCACGCTGCGGGAGTTCCGGGGCGACGCCCATGTCACCGCGCTCGCCGACCACGGTCTCGACGCGCCAGAGGCGCTCGTCCTCGCCGCCGCCACGGACCGTGTCCCGCGCGAGGGCATCCGGCTCGACCGCGGCTGGACCGAGGCGGAGTGGGCGGACGCCCAGGAACGGCTCCGCTCCCGCGGCCTGATCGACGCGGAGTCGGGCGTCACCCCACGCAGTCACCGGGAACGGGAGCTCGTCGAGGACACCACCGACCGGCTGGCCGCCCGGCTGCTGCGCCCCCTCGCCGAGAGCGCGGTGGACGAACTGCTCGCCGCCCTGGAGCTGCCGGCCCGGCAGGTGCTGGGGGCACAGCTGCTGCCGTTCCCCAACCCGATCGGCCTGCCCCGGCAGGTCTAGGTCGCAGGGTCGGTCTCAGGGTCCGGGCGGGTCCGGCACCGCAGGATCACCGAGCACACCGCCGCGAAGGCGCACCGGACCGCGACGGACTCCGGACGCCACAGTGCCGCGCAGACGGTGGCCCCGACGGCGGCCGGCACCCCGGGCCCTCTCAGCAGCCGGTCCCCGGACAGGAGCAGGGCGCCGACCCTGGCCAGGAGATACCCGGCGACCAGCAGCCCGGGACGGGGGACGTCGAGCGTAAGGGCTGTCCCGTAATCCCTGGCGGGCGCGCGACGACAGCCACGGCACCTCGCCGCGTTGTCGGAAACGCCCGAGTACATCCAGTATCCGGGCGTCCTTCCGCCTTGCGATGCACCGCGTCTGACGCCGCACGCTGATCCACCAGGGACTACGGGACAGGCCGAGGGCGTGGCCCCGGATCTCGATGGCCACCGCGGCAGCGCGGAAGCGGTCGCTTCCGTACGCAACGCTACGGCTCCGGCGGCGGTCACCGGGTATGACACGTGCGGCACGCGCCGCCGCAGCGGCAGCCGCGGCAGCAGCGCCGGGCGAGCAGCACTCCCAGCACGGCGAGTGCGGCCACGGCCGCCGCCCCCGCGGCGCGCCCGGCCACCGGTCCGCCCACCGTGCGCAGCAGATCGATCGGCTCGGCCCCGCCCGTCGGCGCGGTGTCCGCCGTGTCGGCGACGGGCTGCGCCGGTGCGGACGGTTCCGCGGCCGAGAGCCGTCGCCCGAGGCAGTCGGCGAACCGGCCGACGAGTGCGTCGCCCACGTCGCTCATGACGCCGCGGCCGAACTGGGCGGGCCGTCCGGTGAAGGTGAGGTCGGTGGTCACCGAGACGGTCGTCCCGCCGTCGTCGTCGGTCAGCACGGCGGTCACCGTCGCGCTCGCCGTGCCCTGGCCCCGGACCTCGTTGCCCCGGGCGGACAGGACCATGCGGTGGGCGGTGTCGTCCTTCTCCAGGAAGGTCGCCGTGCCCCGGTACGTCACGGTGATCGGTCCCACCCGCACCTTCACGGAGCCCTTGACGGTGTCACCGTCGAACTCCTCCACGGTCGCGCCCGGCATGCACTGCGAGACGTGTTCGATGTCGAGCAGTGCCCGCCAGGCCTCGTCGACCGGGACCGGGACGGTGAATGAGTTCTGCAGCTGCATGGTCCGCTCCTGTCACTCATCACAGCGGTCACGGGGACCGCGGGGTCATGGGGCCGGCACGGTCACCCGGATCCCGGCCGCAGACGGTGGATCGCCCCGGCCGTGTCCGTGAGCGGGCTGCCCGTGCCGCCCCAGCGCAGGGCCACGATCTCCGCGGCGATGGAGACGGCCACCTCTTCGGGGGTGCGCGCCCCGATGTCGAGGCCGATGGGAGATCGCAGCCGGGCCAGTTCCGCTTCGCCGAGCCCCGTCTCGCGCAGCCGGGCCATGCGGTCCTCGTGGGTCCGGCGGCTGCCCATCACACCGATGTACGCGGCCGGGGTGCGCAGCGCCACCTCCAGCAGCGGGACATCGAACTTGGGGTCGTGGGTGAGTACGCACATCACGGTCCGCCCGTCGGTCTCCGTGCCGCGCAGGTAGCGGTGCGGCCAGTCGACGACGACCTCCGCGCCGTCGGGGAAGCGGCGGGGGTCGGCGAAGACGGGGCGGGCGTCGCAGACGGTGACCCGGTATCCGAGGAACGCGCCGATCCGGGCCACCGCCGCCGCGAAGTCGATGGCGCCGAAGACCAGCATCCTGGGCGGCGGGGCGAACGACTGGAGGAACACGGTGACGTCGTCCTCGCGCCGTTCGCCGTTCGGGCCGTAGTGCCGCAACCCCGTTGCTCCCTGGGCGAGTTCCCCGCGCGCGTCGGCGGTCACTGCGGCATCGAGGCCGCTCGCGCCCAGTGACCCCGCAACGGTGTCCGGCCGGACCGCGAGGGCGGCGCCGCGCGGGGCGGGTCCGTCGGTCACGGTGGCGACCACCACCGGACGGTGCCCGGCGACCGCCGCGGCGACCTCGCCGAAGGTGGGGTCGTCCGCCGCCGTCACCGGGCGCACCAGAAGGGTGATCTCGCCGCCGCAGGTGAGTCCGACGGCGAAGGCGTCCTCGTCGCTGCATCCGAAGGTCTCCAGCCGGGCCCGGCCGGTCTCCACGACTTCCTCGGCCAGTTCGAAGACCGCGCCCTCGACGCAGCCGCCGGAGACGCTGCCCACGACTTCGCCGTCCGGGCCCACCGCCATCGCCGAACCGGGGCCGCGCGGCGCGCTGCGGCTGACCGCGACAACGGTGGCGAGCCCGAACGGCTCCCCGGCGGCGTACCAGCGGCCGAGGACCGGCAGGATCTCACGCATCAAAGGCCTCCCCCCGTATCACCGCGGCCGGCTGCTCCAGGGCCGCCGGGCTGTGCCCCTCGACGAACGCGTCCACGTGCGGCAGTGCCGCCGCCATGCCCGCCGCGAGCGGCGCGTAACCGGGCCGCGCCTTGCGGGGGTTGGCCCAGACCACGCGGTGCGCCAACCGGTGCAGCCGGCGCGTCCGGGCGGCGAGCAGTGCGGGGTCCGCGCGCTCCCAGCCGCCGGAGAGGACGACCACCACCGGGGATCAGGCCGTGGTGTCGGACCATGCGTAGGGCGGGGCCACGGGGCCGCTCGCGGGTCCGGCGCCCACGGTCTCGAGTTCCTCGTCGGCGGCCTTCATCAGCTGTGCGGCGATGTCCTTCATGGCACGGCTCGCCGCGAGCTCGTCGCCGATCACGGGTACGTCCACGTCCTGCGGGTTGCAGCGGGCGACCCCGTGGCCGGTGAGCTTCGTGGTGCCGGTGTCCAGCACCGCCTCCGCCCTGGTCGTCCCGTCGTCCTCGGTCAGACCGAGGCGGAGTTCCCACTCCAGCGTGCGGGTCATCGCGCACCTCCTGCGACCGCGTCCGGTCACGATGCGCCGCCTCGACGCGGTCCTGTCACCAGGATCCACCCGGCCGCGCGGGTTCGCGCGTTCCGGCTCGTCCTGCGGGGATCACAGCGCCGAAATAGGATGCGGGATGTCGAATTCCACCGAAGGCGGGCGACGCCCGGCCGTCGCACCGGGATGCGGTCCGTCGGCACCCCGGCCGGCGCAGCCGCGGCAGGCCCTGTGGTGCGCCGTGCGGACGAACGCAGTGCGGAGCGGCTCATGAACCGGCGTCGTCCTCCCCGTTCGGCGAGCGCCGAGGAGCTGCTCACCACGCTGCAGCAGCTCACCTCCCGGGCGCGCCGCCAGGTGGAGCTCCATCAGGCGCGGGTGGAACTGGCCGAGGTGCTCCAGCGCGAGATGCTCCCTGCGACGCTGCCCGCCCGCCCCGGGCTCCAGACCGCCGCCCGGTACACACCGGCCCGCAGCGGGCTGGACATCGGCGGCGACTGGTACGACGGATTCGTGCTGCCGGACGGTGCGCTGGCCTTCGCCATCGGGGACGTACAGGGCCATGACGTCGAGGCCGCCGCGTTCATGGGCCAGGTCCGCATCGCCATGCGGGCGATCGCCGCCACCGCCACGGACCCCGGCGAGGTCGTGGGCCGTACCAACGACCTGCTGGTCTCGGCGGGCTCCGGCCTCTTCGCGACCTGTACGTTCATCCGCCTCGACCCGGAGTCCCGGGAACTGCACAGCGCCCGCGCCGGGCATGTCGCCGCGGTGTGGGCCACGGCCGACGGGCGCTCCGGGGTGACCAGCGACGAGGGTGGGCTGCCCCTGGGGATCCAGGCGGGCGAGGAGTATCCGGTCACCCGGCGGCGGCTGACGGCCCCGGGGGCGTTCGTGCTGGTCACGGACGGGGTGGTCGAGGGTCCCTCGTTCCCGGTCGACAGGGGTCTGGGCGCGGTGACCCGGCTGGTACGCGCACGGGTCGGCGCCGACGCCGGCGAGCTGGCCGACACGGTGCTGCGGGCGGCGGAGCAGACCGGGCACCAGGACGACGCCGCTGTCCTCGTGGTGCGCCACGGGACCGCCCCCGGCCGCTCCTGATCCGCCGACGGGTCCCGAGCGTGTCAAACAGCCGCCACCCGTCCGGGTCGGTGTCTGATGAGATGTGTGATCCGCAGCGAGAGAACCAGACGTACGGCCGTGGCCGTACTGCGTGTCCTGGCCGTCGCCGCTGCCTACTACGCGGCGGGAGGGCTCGGTCTCATCCGGGAGGTGTCCGTCCACGGTGCGGTCGTCACACCGCTCTGGCCGCCGACGGGCATCGCGCTCGGCGCCCTGATCTACCTGGGTCCGAGTGCCTGGCCCGGCATCGCGCTGGGCTCCCTGCTCGTCGTCGCCACGCTCAGCGGCTCGGTCACGCCCTCCACCTTCGCCGTCGTGGCGGGCAACACCGCGGCCCCCGTCTGCGCCTACCTCATACTCCGCAGAGCCGGGTTCCGCAGCGAGCTGGACCGGCTGCGCGACGGGGTCGTGCTGGTCTTCCTCGGCGCGCTGGCCGGGATGTCCATCAGTGCGACCGTGGGCACGGGCATGCTGCTGCTGGACGGCAAACTGCCCCTGAGCGGGTTCTGGCCGGTCTGGGCGGCGTGGTGGTCGGGGGACGCGATGGGGGTGCTCGTGGTCACTCCCCTGCTGCTGGTGCTGCGCAGGCTGCGGATGCCGCGGGCCAGTGACCGGTGGGTCGAGGCGAGCGCGCTGCTGATCGTGTCCGTCACGGTCTCGCTGGTGGCCACCCGGAGCTCACTGGCCATGATCTACCTGGTGTTTCCGCTGCTCATCTGGGCGGCGCTGCGCTTCCGGCTGGCGGGGAGCGCGCCCTGCGCCCTCCTGGTGTCGGTCCTGGCCGCGATCGCGGGAACGCAGGGGGTGGGTCCCTTCGAGGGCCAGACCATCCTGCGTGTGATGGTGCACCTCGCCGTGTTCAACGGCTGTGTGGCCCTGACCGCGCTGCTGCTCGCGGCGGTCGTGACCGAGCAGAGCAATATCCGGCGGAGGATCGAGCGCGCCTGCGAGGAACTGGCCGACGTGGTGGACCATTTGGCGCCGGGCAGGGCGGCGGCCGCGTGGCCGTCACGGCCCGAGGACGAATGAAAGCCGCCGAGCACCACGCGTCCCACCGTCATCACCGCTCAGCGGCTCTCCCCGTCGGCGGAGTGCACCGAAACGATCCGGCCACCGGCCGTCACCATTCGTCCGCTCGCGCGTTTGTTGGCCGGGGAAGGACTCCCGACAGCACGTCGTCGCGGATGAACCTGGTGGACGGGCCGAGCAGTTGCCGGCATACATGTCCGCACACAACCCGATTCAGGTGCATTCCAAATGCCAACACTTACCCACAGACCAAGAGATCCGGCGCGGAACGGGACGAGATCCGAGCCAGTGTGCATGTCTGAACTTCACGAGAACTCCAGCGAAATGGCACGTGTGTGGATATCGTGCACCGAGCGAGGGCGCATCCGTCAGTCCATGAGATCTGCGGATGCGCCCCGTTTGTGACGATGCAACTGTGACTGGGGGGTCCATGGGGCATGTCGAGCTACCCGATTCGGACAGATCAGCGCTCGTGGGACTGGCGGGAGCGCCACGGCCACGGTCTGTCGCGAACCGGCCTCGCGGCAACGAACTCGACGAACCGTGGAGGGCACCGAGCACACCGCGCGAACGTGGCGGACCGGCCACCGCGAAGAGAAGGACGGCCCGGTGCATACCGGTCGTCGTCGGCGCCGAACTCCTCGGCCTCGGGGTGCCGGCCTGGCTCCTGCTGCGCACCGACGGGCAGTCCCGGACCTCGGCGGCCGCAGCGGTCGTCCTGGCCGCACTGGTGTGGTCCGGCCTGCGGGCCGTGCGCGGCCGGTACTCGGAGCGGCATCCGGGCGGACCGCCAGGAGTGCTGAGCACTGCCGCCGACTGGCTGCTGCTCAT
This sequence comes from Streptomyces atratus, assembly GCF_900119365.1. Lineage (GTDB taxonomy): Bacteria > Actinomycetota > Actinomycetes > Streptomycetales > Streptomycetaceae > Streptomyces > Streptomyces atratus_B. Next base: position 80,047 of record NZ_FPJO01000004.1, on the reverse strand, counting down.
AGGGGTGCTCGCCGTGCTGTCCACCGTGACCGGCGATCCGACCGGTCCCGCGACTGCGGTCGTGGCCCTGCTGCCCGGCCTGCCGGCGGGGATCGCGGCGCAGGCACTGCGGCGGCTGCCGTGGCCGGGGCGCCGACGGCGGGCGGCCCGGCGGGTGCTGGTGGTCGGCGAGGCTCCCGGAGTGGAGCGCGCCGTGCGGCTGCTCGCGTCCCGCACGGACCATCCGTACGCGGTCGTGGCCGCGGTCCCGGTGGGGACGATGCCGCTGGAGTGCGGGATTCCGGTGCCGGGCCGGCTCGCACCGGCGCCCGCCGACGACGATGTGTCGACCGTCCTGGGCGGGGCCTTCGCCCAGGACGCGGACCTGGCGCTGGTGGTTCCCGGGCCGCAGCTCTCCGGGGAGCGGTTGCGCCGGCTCTCCTGGGGGCTGCACGACGGCGGGCTCCCGCTGTCCGTGCTGTCGGAGCTCTCGGGCATCGCGGCCGGCCGGGTGCGGCCCACCGCCGCGGCCGGGCTCACCCTGCTCCATATCGCGCCACCGCTGCGCCGGGGGCCGCAGCCGGCCCTGAAGGCCGTAGTGGACCGGGCCGGCGCCGCCCTCGGCCTGCTGACCCTGGCACCCCTGCTCGTCCTGATCGGGGCGGCGGTCCGCCTCGGCTCGGACGGGCCGGTGTTCCACCGCCAGACCCGCCACGGGCAGCACAACCGGCCATTCACGATGTGGAAGTTCCGCACCATGGTGGCCGACGCCGAGAGCCGGCGGGAACGGCTCGTCGCCGCGAACGAGACCGACGGCCCGATGTTCAAGATGCGCCGCGATCCCCGGATCACCGGAATCGGCCGTCTGCTGCGCCGGACCTCCCTCGACGAGCTCCCGCAACTCCTCAATGTGCTCCGTGGCGAGATGTCACTGGTCGGTCCACGTCCCCCGCTGCCGGAAGAGGTGTCCCGCTACGACGAGCGCGAGCTGCGGCGGCTCGCGGTGAAACCGGGACTGACCGGTCTGTGGCAGGTCAGCGGCCGCTCGGACCTGTCCTGGCAGGAGACGGTCTCACTGGATCTGTGGTACGTCGACAACTGGTCGGTGGCCACGGACATGGGACTCATGGCCCGTACGCTGCGTGCCGTCACCGACGGCCGCGGGGCGTACTGAGAGCGGCGGCCGTCGATGGGAGGAGTGCCGCCGCTCCCGCCGCGTGTCTCCGTGCCGTGCCGGTCGGTCCGTCGGGCCCGCTCAGAGCTGTGCGGTCCGCTGCTCCAGCCACCATGCGTAGGTCTGGGCGATCCCGTCACGCAGGGCGATCCGCGGTGTGAAGCCGAGCGCGGTGAGCCGGGAGATGTCGAGCAGTTTGCGCGGGGTGCCGTCGGGCTTCGTCGTGTCCCATTCGACAGCTCCCTGAAACTCTGTCACATCGCGTATTTTTTCAGCCAGTTCACGGATCGTCAGGTCGTTGCCGCAGCCGATGTTGACCGGATCGTCACCGTCGTAGCGATCCAGCAGCAGGAGGCACGCGGCGGCCAGATCGTCGACGTGCAGGAATTCCCGGCGCGGGCTCCCCGAGCCCCAGAGCGTCACCGCGGACGAGCCGTCCCGGCGCGCCTCGTGGAAGCGGCGGATCAGCGCGGGCAGTACGTGCGAGGTCTCCAGGTCGAAGTTGTCGCCCGGACCGTAGAGATTGGTGGGCATGGCGCTGATGTACGAGGCGCCGTACTGTCGGCGGTAGGAACGGGTCTGCACGATTCCGGCGATCTTGGCCAGCGCGTACGCCTCGTTGCTCGGTTCCAACGCGCCGGTGAGCAAGGCACTTTCAGGGATCGGCTGCGGGGCGAGCCGGGGGTAGATGCAGGACGAGCCGAGGAAGAGCAGCCGCTCGACCCCGGCCGCGTGCGCCCCGGCGACGACGCTCAACTGGATGCGCAGATTGTCCTCCAGGAACTGCACCGGGTGGGTGCTGTTGGCCATGATCCCGCCGACCCTGGCGGCGGCCAGCACCACGGCGTCCGGACGGGCCTCACGGAGAAACGCCTCGGTCCGCCCGGCGTCGCGCAGATCGAGGTGTGCGCGATCGCGGGTGATCACCTCGTGCCCCTCGGCGGTGAGGCGGCGCACCAACGCCGAGCCGACCAGGCCGCGGTGGCCCGCGACGAAGACACGGGCACCGGATCGCAGGAGGGGGCGGACGGATTCCTGGGGCGGGCCGGGAAGATCAGTCGTCATGGGCCGGATTCTGCCAGCGCCCGCAGCCCGCGGTGATGTTTTGCCGCAAACAGCTCGATTCAGATATTTCGGCGAGGAATATTCGGTGCGGAACAACAGCCACTCAGATGACCAGAGAAGGGGGAGTCGTGGCGAAGACCGCGCTCATTACCGGCGTGACCGGACAGGACGGTTCCTATCTGTCCGAGCTGCTGCTCGACAAGGGGTACACGGTCCATGGGCTGATACGCCGCTCGTCGAGCTTCAACACCGAGCGCATAGACCACATCTACCAGGGGCCCGAGGAGGAGAACCGTTCGTTTCTGCTGCACCATGCCGATCTCGCCGACGGTGTCGCCCTGGTGAATCTGCTGCGTGACATCCGGCCGGACGAGGTCTACAACCTGGGCGCGCAGTCGCATGTCCGCGTCTCGTTCGACGCTCCGCTGTACACGGGTGACATCACCGGGCTCGGCACCATCCGGCTGCTGGAGGCGGTCCGCGCGAGCGGGATCGACACCCGGGTCTATCAGGCCTCGTCGTCCGAGATGTTCGGCGCCAACCCGCCGCCGCAGAACGAACGGACCCCGTTCCATCCGCGGAGCCCGTACAGCGTCGCCAAGGTCTACTCGTACTGGTCCACCGTCAACTACCGTGAGGCGTACGGCATGTTCGCGGTCAACGGGATCCTCTTCAACCACGAGTCCCCGCGCCGCGGCGAGACCTTCGTGACCCGGAAGATCACGCGCGGGGTGGCCAGGATCAAGGCGGGCCTGCAGACCCATCTCCATCTGGGCAACCTCGATGCCGTACGCGACTGGGGGTACGCCCCCGAGTACGTCGAGGCGATGTGGCGGATGCTCCAGTGCGACGACCCGGACGACTATGTCGTCGCCACCGGCGAGGGTGTCAGCGTCCGGCAGTTCCTGGAGTACGCCTTCGCGCACGCGGGCCTGGACTGGCGCGAGCACGTCCGCTACGACGCCAAGTACGAACGCCCCAGCGAAGTGGACGCGTTGATCGGGGACGCCACCAAGGCCGAGGAACTGCTCGGCTGGAAACCGGTCGTGAGGTCGCGGGAGCTCGCCGGGATCATGGTCGAGGCGGACATCCGCCAGCTTTCCGACCAACTCGCCGGTGCGGCCGTGCGGGTGGACCGATGACATCACCCGGCACCAACACGACAGCCGGCTCCACCGCACTCCCGGTGGAGCCGTGCGCCGCGACCGGCCGGCCGCGGCTCGTTCTCACCTTCGGAGCTGAATGATGAACGCAACCACGGGGCGCGGACGGGTACGTGCCGCTGCCGCCGCGCTCTGCCTGCTCGCCGGAGCGCTGACCGCCGCCGCGTCCGGGGGCTCCCCGGCCGAGGCCCTCACCCCGCCGGTCTCCCTGACCGCGGACGACCTCACCACCTGGCAGACCAACGGAATCGTCTGGTCGATGGCCGGGTCGGACGCGGGTGTCGTCTACACCGGCGGTACCTTCTCCACCGTCCGTCCGCCGGACGCGGCACCCGGCACCTCGGAACGGCCCGCGGTGAACTTCGCCGCCTTCGACGCCGCGACCGGTGCGCCGACCGGCTGCAGCCTGTCGTTCACGCTCTCCTCCGGCACGGCGACCGTACGGGCCCTGGCACTCTCGCCGGACCAGAAGACCCTTTACGTGGGAGGGCAGTTCGGTTCGGTGAGCGGCGTCGGGGTGAGTAACGTCGCCGCGATCGACACGGCCACCTGCACCCCGCGCCAGGACTTCAAGGTCGCCGTCTCCGCGACGGTGCGGGCCCTCGCCGTCACCGCCGACACCGTGTACCTGGGCGGTGACTTCAACTCGGTGGCCGGACAGACCAGGAACAAGTTCGCCGCGGTGACCACGGATGCGGCCCTGAAACCGTGGAAGGCCAACGCCGATGAGGTGGGCCGGGCCGTCGAGCTGACGCCCGATGGCAAGCACGTACTGCTCGGCGGCAATTTCTTCACCGTCAACGGCACCACGTCGCATGCCCTGGCGGTGGTGGACGCAACGACCGGGGCCGTGGCCAAGAGCTATCCGGCCGGGTTCATTCCCAACACCTCCACGGTGCAGGACCTGACCACGGACGCCACCGGCTTCTACACCGCCAACGAGGGCACCGGCGGGGGTGTCTTCGACGGCCGGATCGCACTGGACCTGAGCAACTTCGAGCAGCGCTGGCGGGACACCTGCCTCGGTGCCACCCAGGCGGTCCTCGTGCACAAGGGCGTTCTGTACAGCGGGAGTCACGCCCATGACTGCGCCACCATGGGCGAGTTCCCGAACCAGCCGCGCAAGCATCTGCTGGCCCAGTCCGTCGACGATCCGAAACTGCTCCCCTGGTTCCCGGACACCAACGACGGGATCGGGGAGCCGGTCGGGCCGCGGGTGATGGCCCAGGCCGACAAGGGCGGCCACCACTATCTGTGGGTCGGCGGCGAGTTCACCACCGTCAACGGCGCCTCCCAGCAGGGCCTGACCCGGTTCGCCGACGGCCCCGACACCGGGGCTCCGTGGGTGCCCAACGTCAGCCTCTCGACGGTCGCCGCGGGCAAGGTGGAGGTCAACTGGCAGGCGAGCTTCGACGCCGACGACGGCGACCTCACCTACCGGATCTACCGGGACGGCGCGAGCACCCCGGTGTACACCACGACGGGTCGCTCCATGTTCTGGGACCGGCCGCAGCTGAGGTGGACCGACACGGACGTGGCCGCGGGCGAGACCCACTCGTACCGGATCAGTGCGAGCGACGGCACCAACACCAGCGCCAAGTCGCCCGCCGTCTCCGCGACCGTGGCATCCGCGGCCGCGAAGTACCCCGCCAAGGTACTCGCGGACGGTGCCTCGCTCTACTGGCGGTACGACGACCCCTCGACCTTCGCGGGCGACACCGGCGGCGGGCGGAACAACGGCTTCGCGCGCAACTCCCCCACCCGGCTGCTGACCCCGGCCGCCGTCGCGGGTCCCTCGACCGCGATCGGGCTCAACGGCTCGAACCAGTACGTCTACAGCAACAAGCGCCATCCGCAGCCGACCACATTCTCGGTGGAGACCTGGATCAGGACGACGACGGCCAAGGGCGGGAAGATCATCGGCTTCGGCAGTCTGACCATGCAGAACAGCACCCAGTACGACAAGCACGTGTACATGCGCGACGACGGCCGGCTGGTCTTCGGGGTGAAGAGCGGCAGCGCCCGGACCATCACCACACCCACCGCCTACAACAACGGCGTCTGGCATCACGTCGTCGCCACTCAGGGCACCGGCGGCATGGCGCTGTACGTCGACGGGAAACTCAGCGCCTCGACCACCCTGTACACCGGCAACGAGAAGTACGACGGCTACTGGCGGGCGGGCGGGGACAACCTGAACGGCTGGCCCAGCAGGCCGACGAGCGACTTCTTCGCCGGGCAGATCGACGAGACCGCCGTCTACCCGACCGCGCTGGGCAGCGCGCAGATCAGTGCCCACTACGCGCTGAGGACAGCCGGATGAGGCATCCGTTCCGGGCCGGTGCCGCCGTCGTCGCACTGACGGCGGCACTGGCCGCCTGCGGCTCGCCCTCCGGCGGCGACAAGGGGGCGAGCGGCGCCGGACCGTCGGCGGTGCGGGCCCCGCTCACCGCCCCGTCGGCCGGGCCCGGCGCCGCCGCGCCGGGTGGCTCCCCGGCTCCGCGCACGAGCGAGCCGCCGAAGCTTCTCTCCGATGAACTCACCCCGGCCACGGGCTCGTTCACCCGGAAGCAGAAGGAGTACCTGGTCGACCGGGTGCCCCGGGGAATGGACCCGGCGGCCGTGCTCCAGACCGGTCAGGAGACCTGCGACCGGCTGGGATTCCTGGTGAAGGCCGACCGGGACGTGGCGGTCGGCGCGATCGTGACCGGTGAGATCGCCGGTGCCGAACCTGCCGTCGAGCACCTCTGCACCCGGCACCGGGACCTGCTGCGGGAGGCCGCCCTGGGGTACGCGGACGGCACGTACAGGGGCGAGCGGCTCCGGCCGGGCCGCTACCACGACGTCTCCCCCACCGGGAACTGCACCTGGCGGATCACCGGGGCCGACGGCAAGTCCCTGGCCTCCGGCTCCGCCTCCGCCGGGAAGCGGGCCTCGGTCACCGTCCCCCGGGAGGCCCGCGCCTTCACCTCCACAGGCTGCTACGCCTGGCTGCCCGAAGGAGTCCACGGATGAGCAGGCTGCCGATAGCCGTGGTGATCCCCACGAAGAACGAGGGGCTCAACATCGCCGAGGCGGTGAAGTCGGTGCTCGGACATTTCGAGGCGGTCGTCGTGGTCGACTCGCACAGCACGGACGACACGGCGAAGATCGCCGAGGACTGCGGGGCCGAGGTGGTCACGTACACCTGGGACGGCGGTCATCCGCGCAAGAAGCAGTGGTGTCTGGACCATGTCCGCACGGACCTGGACTGGATCCTGCTGCTCGACGGGGACGAACGGATCGGTCCCGGTCTGCTGGCCGAGCTGCGGCAGATCTTCGCCGACCCCGGCGCGTCGAAGCCCGCCGCGTACGACATTCCGCTCGGCTACTGGTTCTCCGGGAAGCGACTGCGGCACGGATACACCATCCGCAAGCGGTCGCTGACCGACCGGACCCGCTGCCGGTATCCGGAGGTGGGGGATCTCGACGCGCCGGGAATCGGTGAGGTCGAGGGCCACTACCAGCCGGTCGCCGAGTCGGTCCGGTCGCTCCGCAATCCGATCGAGCACCAGGATCTCGACCCGGTCACCGCCTGGTTCGAGCGGCACAACCGCTACTCGGACTGGGAGGCGTGGCTGGAGCACCATCCCGAGGTCAAGGAGCAGGTGCGGAGGGTGAAGTCGCGCCAGGGGCAGCTGTTCCACAAGGCACCGTTCAAGCCGCTGGTGTCGTTCGCCTACATGTATGTGTACCGGCGGGGGTTCCTCGACGGGCGGGCGGGTTTCGACTTCGCGCTGGCGATGAGCTTCTACCGCTGGCAGATCGCGCTCAAGTCCCGTGAGGGGAAGATGATGTGAGCCCATGGGCTCTCCGGCGGACCACGTCTTCATAGGTCCGCCGGAGGGCAGCGGTCACGGCGTCGATGGTGAAGTCCTCGTTGACCAGGTTCCAAGCCGCCTTACCCGCCTTGGAGTTGGCCTCCGGTTCGAGGAGGTCCAGGACGGCGGCGGCGACCTTGTGCGCGTTCTTCCCGTCCTCGCCGACCCGGCTGTCGATCACCCGGCCCGCGCCCGCGCGCGCCACATCGGGGCCGAGCCCGCAGGTGCGGGTGATGACCACGGGGGTGCCGACCGACATCGCTTCGAGGACGGACACGCCCAGGGGTTCCTCGATCGACGGCAGTACGTACACATCGGCCCGCCGCCCCGCAGCCAGGACCTCTTCGTGGCCGAGCGGGCCCACAAGGTCGAGCGACCCCATCACCCCCAGCCTGCGGGCGAGTTCGAGGGTCGCGGGCAGCGCGCCGGTGTCGGGGCCGGCCAGCACGAAGCGGGCGTCCGGGTGCTCGGCCAGGACCGCCGGCATCGCGGCGACGAAGTCCTCCGGGCGCTTGCGCTCCTGGATCCGGGCGAGGAAGAGGACCGTCGGCGGCCACCCCGGCTCGCGGGCGGGCTTGATCTGCTGCGGGCGTACGCCGTTGACGAGCCGTACGGTGCGGGTGAGCGGGACCGGTGCGACGACCGCGTTCACATCGAGGCGCTCGGTCTCGGTGAGGTGCAGTACGGCGTCGGCCCCGCGCAGCACCCTGCGTACCCCCAGCAGGTCGGTCAGCCGGGCGACCCGGTTCTCGGTGGGGTCCACCATGCCGTGGGTCTGGAGGACCAGGGGTGTGCCGGAGGCCAGTGCGAGCATCGCGGCAGGCAGTGTCACCAGGTCGCGCATCAGATGGACATGGACGATGTCGGCGCCGCGCATCATGCGGCGCGCGGCGAGCAGAAGCGCACCGGAGGTGATCCCGCTGACCTCGAACGCGGGGAGCAGGTGGCGGGCCCGAAAGAGATGGGCCGGCACTCCCTCGACCTGGCGCGGGAGGGGGCCCTCGAATCCGTCGCCGAGCGCCATGATCCTGGCGTCGTCGCCGGCGGCCCGCTGGACCTTCGACAGGTTGAGCGCCACCCTGGTCGGGCCGCCGAACGCATGGTCCGGGGTGTGCAGTGTGACGACGTGCAGGATCTTCACCAGGGTTCCCCTCGACCTCGGCCGGCCTTTTACAGAATAGGGCCTGTCCGGCGGATCAGGGTCGGACAGGGCGCGGCGTCTAGTGCGGTGCATCGCAAGGCGCCGGATCGCCTTAGACCGACCGGCAATTGGGGGGTGGGTGAAGGAGCGGGGCTGGGTGCGTGCAGCTGCAAGGCGGAGGACTGAGGCAACGCGGAGCGTTGTTGATTGACGACAACGCGGCAGATGTGCGTGCCCAGCCCCGCGACGCCGCCCCCCAATTGCCGGTCGGTCTTAATAGCGGAGCCATTCGGACGTTTCGGCAACGCCGCGAGGTGCCGTACCAGGCGCCGCGACCCCGGCCATGATCCGCCGGACAGGCCCTAGTCATCCAAACCCCCCAAGTGGGTTGATTCGTTAGAGTGTTCACCGGTCCACGGGAACGGGGAGCACATGACGTCCGTGCACGAGGCGGCGCCGCCGGCGAAGCCCATGTCGTGGGCGATGCTCTCGCGCGCCCTGGCCGTACCTCTCATCCTCGCCCTGGTGTGTTTCCTGCCCGCGGTGATCGCCGCGCAGCCGGGCACGGGAGTCCGGGACACCGCGTACTGGCTCCAGCTGGTGCTGACCTGTTATGCGGGGACCCGGCTCGCGACCATGATCCTTTCCACCCGGCGGCGGCTGCTCCAGGGCGTCTTCTGGATGTTCGTGTACATCGCGATGGGCGTGGCGCCGTTCGCCCAGGCCGTGATCGGGCAGACGCCCACGCCGGTGGTCGGGCCGCGGTCGGATCTGGTGACGGCCGTCGCGCTGATCCTGGTGGGCTGTGCCGCGTTCGACCTGGGGGCACTGCTGGCGTCCCGGCGGCCGCTGCGGCGGCGGGACGCCGTGCGTTCCGGGGGCGGTCCGGCCGTCGCGCACCGGATGCGGCTCAGGCTGCTGGTGCTGCTGGCCTTCGCGGCGAGCGGCTACTACATCGTGAAGCTCGGCGGGCCCGCCGTCTTCTTCACCAGCCGTCAGGAGATCAGTGCCTCGGTCGCGGCCAGCGGGGTGGTGTCGGGCCGGTCCAATGTGGGTTCGGCCTTTCTCAAGGGCTTCGGGACGGTGCCCGCGCTGCTCGCACTGCTCTTCTTCACCCGCCGTCTCGTGACCTCGCGCAGGGCCCGGCGATCGCCGTCGACGGTGCTGGTCTGGGCCGGGCTGACCGGCCTCAACGCGATCGTCAACAACCCGTTCTCCAACGCCCGTTACTGGTTCCTGACGGTGCTGGTCTCGCTGCTGTTCACCGCGTTCCCGAGCAGCGCGGCGATGTACCGCTCGGTGCTGGCCGCGGGGGTGGTCGGGGCGCTGGTGCTGTTCCCGTACGCGGACCGGTTCCGCTACGACAGCGCCGGGTACCGGCCGGTGGAGTCCTCGTCGGTGTTCGAGCCGCTGGCCACCAAGGACTACGACCAGACGGTGATGTTCGCCAACACCATCACCTGGGTCGACACCCGCGGCCACACCTACGGGCGTCAACTGGCGGGCTCCGCCCTCTTCTTCGTGCCCCGGTCGGCGTGGAGCGGCAAACCGGAGGACACGGGGGTGCGCGTCGGTCAGTGGATGGGGATGAGCATGACCAACCTGTCGGCACCGCTGTGGACGGAGCTCTGGGTGGACTTCGGCGCGCCGGGCATGGCCGGTGCCTTCTTGCTGATCGGGTACGCCGCCGCCCGTACCGACCGGCGGTACGCGCGGGCCGTCTCGCGGGACGGTCCGGGGCCCGGCAGTGTGCTGGCCGTCACCGTGCCGCTGATCGCCGGGTACACCTTCATTCTGTTGCGCGGGCCGCTGTTGCAGGCGGCGGGGAAGCCGGCCGTCGCGGCACTCTGTCTGCTGCTGGTCACAAGCTTCCGGAGCCGGGCCGGGCGGCGTCCGCACTGAGCGGTGGCCGCTCGACGGCGTTGCGGCGCAGCATCCCGGCCACCCTGGTCCAGGTGGCCACCGCCTTGCACACGGACCCCAGGCACAGGCCCCAGGCGGCGCCCGGGACCCCGCCGAGCAGGTAGCCGCCGGTCAGGAAGGCGACGGCGGCGAGCGAGAAGACCACCTGGACGGCGAGGGTGGTACGCGGGTCGAGGATGCGCAGGGCCAGCAGTCCGCAGGTGCCGACGGCCATCGCCGCGTACTGGCTGCCGGTCGCCGGGAGCAGGGCGGCGGCCGTGGGCCAGGTGTCGCCGAGCAGGTGGCGTCCGACCGGTCCGGGCAGCAGGGCCAGCACGGTGGCCCAGGCGGCCGCGGTGGCCGCCAGGACGGCTGCGAGCGTCGCGGCGGCCCGTACTCCGCGCCGTTCGTCGGCGAGTCTTCCCAGCAGGGGCGGGCCGAAGCCGGTGGCCGAGGTGTACAGCACGTTCAGCGGTCCGAAGAGGGTGGTCGCACCGCGCAGGGCGCCGACCACCAAGGGGTTGCCGATCGCGCCGAGCCCGAGCACGGAGAGCTGGCCGGTGGCATTGCCCACCGCGAACTCCACCACGAAGCGCCGCCCCAGATGGCCTCGCCGCAGCAGCACCTTCAGCCGCAGGGGCGTACCGGCCACTCTGCGGTGCAGCAGGGCGGCCGACAGCAGCAGGGCCGGCAGGGCGGACAGCCCCCAGACGGCGACCAGCCGGGCGGCCGGGGCACCGTGCGGCTGCGCGGCCAGCGCGCCCAGCACACAGACCAGGCGGAGCGCGTCGCCCGCCAGCGCCAGGTGCGGCAGATGCAGGGTGGAGAAGGCGTACCGCATGGTGTCCTGGCCCAGGACGACCGGCAGGACGAGTCCCAGCGCCATCAGGGCCTGCGCGGTGGCTCCCGGCAGCATCGGGCAGACGCCGGCCAGCAGCGCGCCGAGCACCGCCGCCGCGAACAGGGTGAAGGTGACCGCCGACCGGCAGGCGCCGCGCACCTCTTCGCTCCCGCCGCGCCGCAGCACGAGCGGCTGCCCGGTGTAGGCGCCGGACACGCCCAGCAGCACAGTGAAGACGAGGTAGACCGCGCAGAAGCGGGCGAAGTCGGCCACGGTGGAGAGCCGGGCGGCCGTCACCAGCACCAGGATGTTGGTGAGCGCGGCCACGCCCTGGTCCGCGACCGAGCAGACGATCGCGGTCCGTGCCCTCATCTGTGTCCGGCGGTGGAGTCGAAGGGGCGCAGCCCCAGCGTCTCGGCGGGGTCACCGGCGTACTCCGGTCCGCCTCCCTCGCTCCCCCGGCCCGGCCGCTCACCGCCCGTGCGGCGCCTGGCCGCCTTCCTGAGGGCCCGGCGCTCGTGGCGGCTGCGGCCGGGGTGGAGCAGGGCGCCGAGCACGGTGCCGCCCGCCGCCCCGATGATCTCCCGGATCCGCTCCAGGTCGCTGCGGTGCACCTCGCGCGGATCACACACCACCACGACGCCCTCCACCCGGTCGATGAGCGCGACGGCGTCGGCGTACGAGAGCACGGGCGGGGCCAGCACGATGACGACGGCGCCGGGCCGGTCGCCCTCGGCGACGATCACCCCGACGGGTGCCGAGGTCAGGGCTCGCGGCACGTTGTCCGTGCGCCGGCCCGCTATCAGGGTGAAAGCGCCCGACCCGGGTACGTCGACGTTCATCCGGCTCTCCGACGGCCAGGCCCGTTCGCCCCGGTTCGCCCATCGGGGCCGGGAGCCCTGCACCGCCGGGCCCAGGTCCCTGGCCAGCGCGGGGGTACGCAGATCGGCCTCGACCAGGATGACGTCACGCCCCATCTCGGCGAAGGCCGCGGCCAGGTTGGCCGCGGCGGCGGCCGCCCCCGCGCCGTCCCCGCGCGGGGCCGTGACCAGGAGCCTGCGGCGCTGGGCGAACGAGGGATCGTAGGCGAGCCGGAAGGCGACCGCGCGGTATTCCTCGGCGAGCCTGCTGCCGCTCCGCCCGATGGCCAGCAGCGCGCCGGCGGAGGCCCGCTCCCTGGGCAGGGTGCCGAGCAGGGGCGCGCCGAGTGAACGGACCAGTTCCCGGGTCGAGCGCACGGCCGGGTCGAAGACGAGGCGTACCCACGACAGGAGGAGTCCCAGGGCTAGGCCGACGGCGCCGCCGAGCCCCAGCAGCAGGGGCAGCCCTGCGCCCGTGGGCCCGCTCGGGGCGACGGGCTTCTTCGTCAGGTATCCGGGCGTGGTGTCCAGCGCCCGCAACTCGGAGATCTTCCGGCTTAGTTCGGAGATCGCGACCACGAGGTTGGCCCGTGCGCCGGCCACGTCGTCGCTTCCGGCGGCCTGCTCCGTCAGCTGGTCGCGCTGCGCGGTGAGCGGGCTCAGCTGGGCGCGGTAGCCCTCGACCATGTTGGCGATGCTGTTCTCGGTGCGCTGTCGGCGAATCTCCAGATAGGCGTCGGCCAGCGCCTGGGCCCGTTCCCTCGCCAGTGCCGGGGTCCGGCCTGTGTAGGAGAAGCGGAGCACGAGGGTGTTCGGCGGGTTGGTGACCTGGAGACCGGACAGCAGTGGCCCGACCTCCACCCGGTCCCCCTGCCTGGCCAGGGTGGCGACGGCCAGGGTGGCGACGGTGTCGCTGACGGCGGTCTGCCGTTCCGAGCCGATGTTGATGCCCTTGTCGGCGGAGGCGCCGGCGGCGAAGGGGTCCGAGGCGGCGGAGCGTACGACGACCTCGCCCGTCGAGGTGTAGCCCTCCTCGCCGCTGAGGGCGAGCCAGCCGCCGCCGAGGAGCCCGACGACCACGCCGCAGGCGAGCAGGGCCCGGTAGCGCAGGAGCTGGCGGAACTGGTCCCTCAGCAGCGCGGGTTCGTCCTGGTCCTCCAGGGCGCGGATCGGCTGGTTCATCGACGTGGTCTCCCTTGTGTGTCCGCGAGGACCTCGGTGAGCAGGGCGTCGAAGCGGGCCAGGCCCGCCTCGCGGCTCAGGTGGCGTGCGGCGTACTGCGGCCCGTTGGCCCCGAGCGCGTCCGCCCCGGCCGGTGCCTCGATGAGCTTGCGTACGGCCGAGAGCAGGGCGGCGGGGTCCTCCGGGGCGACGAGGAGCCCGGCGCCGGACCGCTGGACCTCCTGTGCGGTGCCTCCCCCGGCGGCGACCGAGGCCACCACGGGCCGGCCCGAGACGAAGTAGGAGGTGAGCTTGGACGGGACGCTCATATCGAGTACGGATGCCCGCTGTGTCACCGCGAGTACGTCGGCGGCGGCGAGGATGTCCGTGAACTCGGCCGCGTCGGCCGGGGGCAGGATGTCCAGGTTGCGCAGGCCCGCGGCACGCCCCCGCAGCACCTCGCGCTGGTTCCCGTCACCCATGAGCACCACGCGTATATCCGGGGCGAGCCGGGCCGCGTCGACGAGGACCTCCAGCCCCTGCTTCAGCCCCATGTTCCCGGAGTGCAGGACCACCGGGGTGCCCTCGCTCCAGCCCAGCCGCGCCCGGGTGCCGGCCCGGTCGGCGGAAGACGCCCGCACATGGGACCAGTTGGGCACGGTGCGGGTGCGCCCCGGGTCCACTCCGTACGCGGTGACGCGGGGCACGAAGCTCTCGTGGATGACGCCGACGAGAGCCGCGGAGCGCAGCGCGTACCGTTCGGCGGCCGAGGCGGCGGCCGCCGCCCTGCCGCCGCCCCGGATGCCGCTCTGTGCGGCGGCGGCGCCCATCAGGTCCTGCACGACCGGGATGTACGGGACACGGTGGCGGGCGGCCAGCCGGGCACCGATGACACCCCCGGCGAGGCTGGGAATCTGGGAGACCACCGCGTCCGGCGGGCGCGATGCGGGTGGCGACAGCAGTCCGTGAGCAAGCACCGTCGCCTCGAACACGGCCCTTCGCAGGGCGGTCTGACGGGGCGGCACATAGTGTCTTCTTCGGTGCACGGTGACCCCGGCCCGCTTCTCGGCGACCCGCCACACCCCCCGGTACTCCGGGTCGGTCCGCCAGGAGGGGTAGTGCGGCATTCCGGTCAGTACGTGTGTGTCGGCCCCGGCCGCGGCCCAGTGCTCGGCGAGCTGCGCGGCGTACGGGCCGATGCCTGTCACCTCCGGTGCGTAGTTCGTCGAGACCACCAGCAGCGTGCGGTCCTCGAACGGCTTGTGAGACTCGGCATCGGACATGGACGCCCGCCTTCCCCCCGGAACAATCTGTCTTCCCCTCGAGGAACAGCCCCAAAAGCGAGCTTATCCGTTCACGTGATGAGCAAGTGGCCTTCACAGTAAGGTCGTTGCACCATCAACACCGATACCGATATCCCACCGCACCGGATGCCATGTCCGGACAACTGCCGTGCGGGACACGGGCATCGCGTTCACCGTGGGGGGGAGAGAACGGATGGCGCACAGGGTCGGCTACGCGCCGGGGGTCTACGACCTGTTCCATGTGGGGCACCTCAACATCCTGCGGCATGCCCGCAGTCAGTGCGACTACCTCGTCGCCGGGGTTGTCTCGGACGAGATGGCCGCGCTCGCCAAGGGGCACCGGCCGGTGATTCCGCTGCCGGAGCGGCTGGAGATCGTGCGCAGCGTGCGCTACGTGGACGCCGCGTTCGTCGAGACGGTGCCCGACAAGGTCGAGACCTGGCAGCAGGTGAGGTTCGACGTGATCTTCAAGGGGGACGACTGGCGGGACACGGAACGAGGAGAACGGCTGGAACGCGACTTCGCCGAGGTCGGCGTGGAGGTCGTCTACTTCCCGTACACCGTGCACACGTCCAGCACCCAGCTGCGCCGGGCGCTGGACACACTCGTCAGTCCGCAGTACGGAGCGCTCTGAGCTCCCTGAACCACTTGGCGAGGAACACCACCAGGAACAGCGCGTGCACCAGCGCGAGGGCCGCGTAGCCGATGCGGAACGCGGTGGGGTCGCCGAGGAGCAGGAACACCGGACAGAACACTCCGTAGTCGGCGGGCAGCAGCGCGACGGCCCGCAGCCGCGACACCGGGGCGGCGGCGTCGGCCGCGGGCCGGGGGGCCGCCTTTCCCAGCTGTTCGCGCAGCAGCCCCGCGCAGAAGGTCAGCACGGCCGTGAACAGGAAACCCAGCGGCAGGAGCAGCCACACCTCGCCGGGCAGCGTGAGGAATCGCCGGAACGAGATCAGCACGGCGGTGTGTACGAGGATCATCTTGGCGCAGTCCACGACATGGTCCAGCCACTCCCCGTCCGGACCGCCCCGGCCGGTGAGCCGGGCCAGTTGCCCGTCGGCCGAGTCGAGGGCGAAGCCGATGGCGAGACCGGCGTACACCGCGACCGCGAGCCCGGGGGACGGCCGGACGAGGGCCACCGATGCGATGGCAGTGAAGGTGAAGGCTGCACTTATCAGAGTGACTTGATTGGGCGTCAGTCCCATGCGGTACGCACCGGCCGCGAACACCCGGCCGGCCGGCCGGTTCACGTACCGCGAGTACAGCGACACCCCCTTGGCCGTCTTCTGCGCGCCGCGCAGCTCACGAAGAACCGTGCCCGTGCTTCCCATCCGCCCCCCAGCGTGCCGCCATTGCCGTCGGAGCCGCATCATGGCACGCGGGCCCGGTCCCGCGTGGCCACTCGCCCGCTCCGGCCGGCCACGGCGGTGACGGTGCGTGTCAGGCGGGTGCGGTACGGCACTCCGGGTGGCCCCAGCCGTTGGGGTTCTTGGCGATCATGTCCTGTGCCGCATAGGGCTTTCCGCAGTGGCAGCGGCCGGCGAACCTGGCCCGGATGGTTCCCCCGGAGCGGGCGGGGCGTGACGCGCCCCCGGCCTTCTTCGTCGCCGTGCCGCTCCGGCGGCCCTCGGTCGCGCGGGCCGGAGCGGGCGCCGGCAACTGCGTGGCACCGTGCGCGGTTCCGGCCGGCCGCTGGGTCACCGCGGCCTCGCTGGCCGCCTGGTCGGCGAGCGCGTTGAGCGGGTCGCCGTCCACCTGGTGGGCGGGAACGTAGGTGAAGCGCACGGACCGGCCGGTCAGCAGGACGTCGATGGCGACCACGAGCTCCTGGTTGGCCACCGGCTTTCCGCCCGAGGTCTTCCAGCCGTTGCGCTTCCACCCCGGCAGCCACTTCGTGACCGCGTTCATCGCGTACTGCGAGTCCATCCGCACCTCGATCGGAACGGACGGGTCCGTCGACTCCAACAGCTCTCGCAGTGCGGTGAGTTCGGCGACATTATTGGTGGCGGTCCCCAGCGGTCCCGCCTCCCAGCGCTCGGGCCGCCCCTGCTCGTCGGCCACGACCCACGCCCAGGCAGCGGGTCCCGGATTGCCCTTGGACGCCCCGTCACACGCGGCGATGATGCTTTCGTTCATGCCCCCGATCATGCCAGCGTCGCGGCACCCCACTGGAGACCGTGACTCTGAGTGACGATTCGAGGTGCGGCGGTCCGACGGCGCTGGTTCTCTGATGGAGCCCGCTCTTCCCAACCGCACAAGGAGCGATGATGAGCGTTGCACGTGAATCCGGTGACCGTGCGCAGCAGCTGCGCGACAAGGCCCGGCACATGACCGAGGCCGCCGAGCGCACCACCGACCCTGAGCAGCGCCAGCGGCTCCAGGAGAAGGCCCGGAAGCTTCAGGAGCAGTGCGACCAGATGGGCACCACGGGCGGCGGCGGCATCCGCCCGCCCAAGTAGCACCCGCCTCACGCCGACGGCCGACGGCTTGCCCCTCTTCCATGAGTGTGCGGCAAGCCGTCGGCCGCCGTGCGGGACGACCCCATGGCCCGCTCCCCCATCCCGGCCGCCCCCACTCGACCGAGGCCTTCTCCCCCCTTGCGCCCCACGGTTGTTGACGCGCCTCCGGCGAAGGCCCTAGGTTGCGGTAAGCGCTTTCCAGCCGCACCCAGGAGACTCGGGACATGAGCAGTCCACTGCGCATCACGCACGCCCACGGGGACCGGATCACGGTCACGGAGGAGCGGGGCGGCATCGACCTGATCAGCTACGTCTACCGTCCGGAGGCGGCCTGGGAGGCCCCCAAGCCGTACATCCACCCCATGCGCACACTGACCGACAACGTTGTCACCGACTATCGGCCCCATGACCACCGCTGGCACAAGGGCCTCCAGATGACGGCCTCCCACCTCTCTGGGCAGAACCTCTGGGGAGGCAACACCTATGTGCACGGCCAGGACTACCAGCCGCTGCCCGAGCGGGTCGGATCGATGGCGCACCTCGGATTCGACGAGGTCGCGGCGGACGCCGGCCGCGCGGTCATCGTGGAGCGGCTGAGCTGGCGCCACAACGACGGCACGCACTGGGCGGACGAGCTGCGCCGCGTCGAGCTGCACGACGTCGAGCACGACGATCACGCCGGCCCCGACTCCGGCACCACGGGCGCGAACACCGGTGGCAGCTGGTCACTGACCTGGTCCAGCGCGATCACCAACCGGCGTACCGAACCGCTGCTTTTCGGCAGCCCGACAACCCACGGCCGGAAGGCGGCCGGCTACACCGGCCTCTTCTGGCGCGGGCCGCGCGCCTTCCGGGGCGGGCGGATCCTCGGCCCGGACGGGGAGGGCCCGGAGTTGATGGGCACGCACGCGCCCTGGCTGGCCTACAGCGGCGAACACGACGGCGCCGACGGTCACGCCACACTGATCTTCCAGCACGCCCCGGAGAACGATCACACGGGAGCGGGCGGCACCCACCCGGCCCACTGGTTCGTCCGCGACGAGCCCTTCGCCGCCGTCGCCCCCTCCTTCGCGTTCCACGAGGAGCTGGAGCTCGCCCCGGGCGACACCCTGGCCCGCCGCTACCGGGTCACCGTCGCGGACGGGGCGTGGGACCGGGAACGGATCGCCTCGTACCTCGCGGAGCACCCGTGGTGAACCCGGCCATGGACGGCGCCGGCCTGTACGTGGAACTGCCGCTCGCCGACGCCGACCGCGCCCGTCTGCGCGAACTCGGCCCCGGGCCCGTCTGGTTCGCCGAGCCGGGGACCACGTCGGAGGCGGACGCCCGCGCCCTCGCCGGAGCCGGCACGGCGCTCGGCAACCCCAGGGCGGCCTGGGTGGCGAACGCACCCCGGCTGCGGTGGTTGCAGCTCGCCTCGGTCGGGATCGACGGCTATCTCGGTCTGGACTGGCCCGGCCTCGGCCGCCGGCTGACCGTCACCAACCTGGGTGATGTCTTCGCCGACCCGGTCGCGCAGTCGTGCCTGGCGGGGCTCCTCGCGCTCCATCGCGGGATCGACCGGCTCTCCGGGCTGCGTGCCGAAGGCAGGTGGGCGAAGTCCGCCGTGCGGCCCCGGCTGCGAATGCTGACCGGGGCCCGGGTCCTGGTGCTGGGACGGGGGTCCATCGCCCGGCGGCTCGCCGAGCTGACCGGCCCGTTCGGCTGCGCCGTCTCGTACTTCGCTCGCGGCTCCGGGGACCTCCGTACCCTGGCCGAGCTCGATGAGCGGCTGCCGGACTTCGACGTGGTGGTGGGGCTGCTGCCCGGGACGCCCGAAACGAGCGGACTGCTCGATGCGCGGCGGCTGGCCCGGATGCGGACGGGGGCCGTTCTGGTCAACGCCGGCCGGGGATCGCTGGTGGACGAGGAGGCCCTGGTGTCCGAGCTGTCCTCGGGGCGACTCGGCGGAGCGGTGCTGGACGTCACCGCCGAGGAACCGCTGCCCGCCGGTCACCCTCTGTGGACCTGCCCCGGGGTCGTCCTCACCCAGCACACCGCGGGTGGTTCGACGGACGAGAGCGCCCGGGTCATCGACCTGTTCACCGACAACTGGCACCGATTCCGAGCCGGCTCACCGCTGCGCAATCCCGTGCAGTGGTCCAGAGGATTCTGAGGACGCGACGTCATGTCCGAACCACCTTTCGCGCACATCGGCGCACATCTCGACGACGGTGTGCGCATCGCGGCGATCCGGCCGGTGCTGCTCAGCGCCCCCTACGCGGATCCGGACAGTCTGGAGGTGCGCCTGGCACTGCCGACGGGGTGGCGCACGACCGGCCTGGTGGAGGTCACCCTGGACGACGGCACGACCGGCCTGGGTGAGGGCTATCTCGCCGTCTTCGCGCCGCAGGTCTTCGTGTCGACGGTCGATCTGATCGCCCCCTGTCTCGTCGGCCGTCCGGCCGGGGACCTGGCTGGACGGTACCGGGACATGGTCCTCGCGACGGGCTACTGGAGCCTTCAGGGAGCGGCCCGCCATGTCGTCTCCGCCGTGGAGGCGGCCCTGGTCGACGCCCTCGGGAAACGGGCGGGCGTGCCCGCGTACGAATTGCTGGGCGGATGTCGTACGGACCGGATCCGGCTGTACGCCAGCGGGGGCGACTCGACCTCCCCGTCGGCGATGAGCGCCGAGATCGCCGCCGTGGCGGCCCTGGGCATCGACACCTTCAAGATCAGGGCGCGGGGCCACGAGGCGGACAAGGCGGTGTGGACGCTGGAGCACGCGGCAGCGCACGGCATCGGCGTCGCCGTCGACATGGCGCAGAATCTTGAGGACCCCGGCCAGTCGGTGGCGGACACGACGGCGTTCCTCGACGCGGTCAGGACCGGCACCCGGTGGCCGGTGCGCTTTCTGGAAGAGCCGCTCGGGCCTGCGCGTGCCGCCGCGTACCCCGCTCTGCGGCGGTCGGCCGGCTGTCCGGTGGCGGGCGGGGAGACCGTCACCACCGCGCAGGAGCTGCTGGCACGCATGGCATCGGGGTACTACGACATGGTGCAGCCGGACGCCACGGTCGTCGGGGGCCTGCGCCAGACGCTGGCGGTCTTCGCGGGCGCGGCGGAGCACGGCGTCGAGGCGGTCGTGCACTGCTGGGGCAGTGCCGTGTGCCAGGCGGCCAACTACCACGCCGCCTTCGCCGGCGGCGGGCGGCTGGCCGAGTGGCCGATGCCGCGGTATCCGCTGCGGTCGGAGCTGCTGGTCGAGCCGTTCCGTCTGGAGGACGGTTGCCTGCTCGCTCCGCAGGCCCCGGGGCTCGGTGTCCGGCTCACTCCGGAGACCGAACGGCGGTACGCCTGCCGGGAGGACGCCGTCTACCGCTGTGCGACCACGGTGCCGCCGGCCGCAGCGGGACGGTGGCGCACGGGCTGACCCTGTGTACGGGAGGACGGTCCCGATGGCGGGTTTCCTGTGGCGTGCGCAATGGGAAAACGCTTTCAGTGCGGCTATCGTAGCCCTATGCAGAGCCAGGTCAATCGACGTTCCGCCCGTCCCCGCCCGTCGTCCGCCGTGACGCTCCAGCAGGTCGCGCAGGACGCCGGGGTCTCTCTCGCCACGGCTTCGCGCGTCCTCAGCGACAGCGACCGCAACGTCACCCAGGAGCTGCAGGAGCGCGTCCTGGAGGCGGCCGCCCGGCTCCGCTATGTCTCCAACGCGCCGGCCCGCGCGCTCGTGCAGTCCACCACCTCGATCGTCGGTCTGGTCGTGCACGATGTGAACGACGCCTACTACTCCGCCATCGCGGCCGGTGTCATGGAGGTCGCCCGCGACCACAAGCTCCTGGTGATGCTGGCCGGCACCTTCCACGAACCCGGACTCCAGGCGGAGTACGTGGCCCGGCTGCGGGCGCAGCGGGCCCGCGCCGTGATCCTCGCCGGATCGGGCTTCACCGGCGGGAGCCCCGCGCTCGCCCAGGAGCTGGAGGCCTTCGCGGCACAGGGCGGCCGGGTGACCGCGGTCGCGCACCAGGGCCTTCCGGTGGACACGATCGTGCCGGGCAACCGCGAGGGCGGTCGGGCCGTCGCCGAGCACCTCGCCGGGCTGGGACACACCGAGATCGGCGTCATCTGCGGACCGCTGGCGCTGGTCTCCGTGCAGGACCGGCTGCACGGCTTCCTGGAGCGGGCCGCCGAGCTGGGCGTCGTCGTGACGGAACACCACCGGGTCGAGGCCGACTTCACCCGGGACGGCGGGCGGGCCGCGGCGGTGCGGCTGTTCCGCAGGTCGCCGGGGATCACCGCGCTGTTCGCGCTCAACGACGCCATGGCGCTGGGTGCGCTCGCGGCGCTCCGGGACGATCTCGGCAGGAGTGTTCCCTCCGATGTCTCCGTCGTCGGTTTCGACGATCTGCCGGTGGCCTGCGACGTCACGCCCGCGCTGACCACCGTACGGCTGCCGCTGGAGGAGATCGGCCGCCGGGCACTGCTGCTGGCGCTCGGTGATGCCACGGCTTCGCCGCGCACGCTCGATGTGCCTTCGCGTCTGGTGGTCCGGGCCAGCACGACACCGCCGCCCCGCGTGACCGGCTGAATCCCGAGCCCCGGAGACCGTCCGGGACACCGGATTGACGCGTTAAAACAACACACTCCCGGCTTGACGCGCCAAGTTGTCGATCCTTTCCCTGCAACCCTCTTGAAATAATGCATTAACCCCCACCACACTGACATCAACGTCGATTGACGCGTCAAATCCGAGGGGGTGATGGCTGGATGGGTACGCCAGGGCCCAAGTACCAGCGCATCAAGGACGAGTTGCGGGCCGAGGTCGCGCGCGACGAGTACGAGGCCGGTGCTCCGTTCATCACTCAGAACCAGCTGCGCGAGCGCTTCGGGGTCAGCTCCACCACCGCCGTCCGGGCGCTCAACGACCTTGTCGCGGAGGGGCTGTTGGTGCGCCGGCGGGGCCGGGGGACCTTTGTCGCCGACCCCGGTGACCGGACCGCGGAGCCGGTCGCGGCCCACAGGTCCGGTGTGATCGCCTGCATCATCAGCGGCCAGGGGCCGTACCAGTCGGAGGTGCTGCGCGGGATCGAGTCCGGCTGCTCGGAGCGCGGGCTGCGGCTGTTCTTCTCGGACTCCGCCGTCCATATGACCGACACCGGGCACGCCGACCACGGTGCGTCGCTGGCCCGCCAGGACCAGGCGCTGCGCCAGGCCGTCGAGGACCGGGTCGACGGCATCATCCTGTACCCCGTCGAGGGCCCGCCGGACGCCGACGTCCTCGACGAGCTCAGGCGCCTGCGCATCCCGATGGTCCTGGTCGACCGGTACTTCCCGGACCATGCCATCGACGCGGTCACCGCCGACAACTACAGCGTCGGCTACCGGCTCACCGAACATCTGCTGGCCGACGGCCACGAGCGGATAGCGACGCTCTGGGGCGAGACGCAGTGCACCAGCGTCCACGACCGGATGACCGGGCACAAACAGGCGCTGCGCGCCCATGACCAGCCCCTGCTCCCCCAGTTGACCGCGCTCCGCTCGTACACCGCACTGCCCGAGGACGAGCGCAAGCAGCTGCTGACCGAGCTGCTCGGCTCGCCCGAGCCGCCGACCGCCCTGCTCTGCGCCCACGGTTTCGCGGTCGCCACCGCCGCCGCCGATCTGGCCTCGCTCGGCATCGCCGTACCCGACGAGATCGTGCTGGCGGGCATGGACGACGCCGGCCCCTACGATCTGCTGCCGCTCACCAGCTTCGCCGCCCGGCTGCCCGCCAGGGAGATCGGCGGCCGTGCGGTCGAGCAGCTGGTCACCCGGATCGCGGAGCGCACGGCGGGCGAGGACCCGTACCGCAGCGCCGAGCAGATCGTGCTTCCCGTCCGGATCAGGACGCGCGAGTCCGTTCCGGTCCGGCTCCGTACCGTCGCCGCCCGCCGGCCCTGAGGGAGGAGACTCCTGTGTTCGCCGCCCCCACCCCCCGTACCCGCGAACTCGGGACCGATGTCCTGGTGGTCGGTGCCGGTCTCGGTGGTCTCGCCACCGCGCTGACCGCCGCCCGGTTCGGACACCGCGTCGTGCTCACCGAGGCGACCGACTGGCCCGGTGGCCTGTTCACCGCGCAGGCCGTGCCGCTCGCCGACGGCCACCGCATCGAACTGGACCCCGTCTCCCCCGGCTACCGCGATCTGCGTGAGCGGATACGCGACTTCTACCGGCGCAACTACCCGCTGTGCCCCGAGCCGTTCGCCGATCCACTGCTCGACCCCGGCCTGAGTACCACCGGCCATCTCAGCCACGAGCCCCGCGCCGCGCTCGCGGTCGTCCAGGAGCTCCTCACCCCGCACCTCGCCTCCGGCCGGCTCACCCTGCTGCTCGGCCACCGCCCGGTCGCGGCCCTGACCGACGGGGACCGGGTCACCGCGGTCACCCTGGAGACGGCGGACGGCGAACCGCTGACGGTCAGCGCCCCCTACGTCGTCGACGCGACGGACCTGGGCGAGCTGCTCGGCCTCGCGGGCGTCGAGCACGTCACCGGCGCCGAGTCCCGCGAGGAGACCGGCGAGCCGCACGCGCCCGCCGCCGCCGACCCGCTGGACCAGCAGCCGGTCTCCTGGGTCTTCGCCCTGGACCACCGCCCCGGCGAGGACCACACCGTCGACCGGCCGGCCGGCTACGACCGGTGGTCCGAGGCCTTCTCCTGGGACACCGCGGAACCGGGCGGCGGCCCGGCCCGCTCCGTACCGCTGTTCCTGCACGAGCCGGACGACGTCCCGCACTGGGCCGCACCGCCCAACGACCGCTGGCACCAGCTGCGGGCGCTCGCCCGGAGCCGGTATCTGCCCGGCACGTTCGACAGCGACATCACGCTGGTCGACTGGGAGCAGACCGCCTACGCACGGCTGCCGCTCACCGGTTCCGGCGAGGAGGTACGGGCCAGGGCCGAGCGGGAGGCACGCGAGCAGGCCCTGTCGTTCCTGTACTGGATGCAGACGAGCGCGCCCCGGCACGACGGCGGCCAGGGCTATCCCGAACTGCGGCTGCGCCCCGATGCCACGGGCACCGACGACGGCTTCGCCAAAGCCGTGCACGTACGCGAATCCCGGCGCATCCGGGCCGAGTTCACCCTGCTGGAGCACCATCTGACCGTCGCGGCACGGGCCGGGGCGCCGGGTGCCGAGACCTTCACCGACAGTGTGGGCACCCTGCGCTCCCGGATCACCCTGCACCCGGGGACGGGGGGCGGTGCCGGGCTGGATCTGGAGTGCCTGCCGTTCCAGCTGCCGCTGGGCGCGCTGCTGCCCGTACGGGTGGAGAATCTGCTCCCGGCCGGGCGGAACATCGGCGCCACGCATCTCAGCGCACCCGCGCTCGGCGGGCACGCGGGCCAGTGGAGCATCGGTGAGGCCGTCGGCGCACTGGTCTCGTACTGCCTGGAGCACCGGCTGCCACCGCGTGCGGTCCGCGGGAGCAAGCAGCGGCTCGCCTCCTTCCAGGACCGGTTGAGCACCTCGCTCGGCCTCGCCCTCGACTGGCCGGACCGGCTCCGCACCGGACCCGTGACCAGTGCCGGGGCGCTCTACGCCACCCTCTGACCCGACCCACTGCCCTTCCTTCGGGAAGGGCACTTTCCCGACCCACTGGAAAACGCTTACCA
Source organism: Streptomyces atratus (assembly GCF_900119365.1). GTDB lineage: Bacteria > Actinomycetota > Actinomycetes > Streptomycetales > Streptomycetaceae > Streptomyces > Streptomyces atratus_B. Next base: position 55,505 of record NZ_FPJO01000004.1, on the reverse strand, counting down.
GCCCCGGCGGATCACGCCCTCAGCCTGGACGGCCCCCTGTGACTGTGACTCCCTATCGTGTACTGCTCGTCGGCGCGGGCAACATCGCCCGCGCCGTCCATATGCCGGCGTTCCTCGAACTCCCCTCGGACTTCGCGGTGGTGGGCGCCGTCGACGCCGATCCCGCGGCCGCCCGCTCCTTCGCCGCCGACTTCGCGCTCCCCCACCACTCCACCGATCTCGCCGCCTCACTGGGCGAGGTCCGTCCCGATCTCGTCGTCATCGCCTCGCCGCCCGTCGCCCACCGGGAACAGGTCGTCGCGGCGCTGGCGGCCGGGGCCTGGGTGTGGTGCGAGAAGCCGCCCGCGCTCAGCCTGGCGGAGTACGACGCCATGACCGACGCCGAGGGCGAGCACGGTCCGTACGCCCCGATCGTCTTCCAGCACCGGTTCGGATCGGGGGCCGAGCACGCCAGGGCGCTCATCGCCTCCGGGGAGCTGGGGGCGCCGCTGGTAGCCCACTGCCAGACCACCTGGTACCGCGACGACGCCTACTACGCGGTTCCCTGGCGCGGGAAGTGGGCGACCGAGGGCGCGGGCCCCGCCATGGGGCTCGGCATCCACCAGATCGACCTGCTGCTCGAACTGCTCGGCGACTGGGCGGAGATCCGGGCCATGGCGGGCCGGCTGGCCCGTGACGTCGAGACCGACGACGTCACCACCGCCACCGTGCGCTTCGCCTCGGGGGCGCTCGCCACCGTGGTCAACAGCGCCCTCTCGCCGCGCCAGCTGAGCCATCTGCGGATCGATCTGAGGGACGCCACCATCGAGCTGAACCATCTCTACGGCTACGGGAACGGCGACTGGACCTACACCCCGGCCCCCGGTGTCGCTCCCGGCCGGGCGGATGCCTGGAACTCCCCGGCCGAGGACGTCCCGAGCTCGCACAGCGCCCAGCTCCGCTCCCTGCTGGCCGACATGCGGGCGGGCCGGCGGCCCAGGGCGAGCGCCGGGGACGGCCGCCGCTCGCTGGAGCTGATCACCGCCATGTACAAGGCGGCGCTCACCGGTCACCCGGTGTCGGCCGGCGAGATCGTCCCGGGCGACCCGTTCTACACGGCACTGCACGGCTCCGTCCCCGGCTGGGCGCCGCAGGGGTCCGGGCGATGACCGACCGCCCCGGGGCCCGTCCGGACAGCGGTGCGGACCGTGCCCTGCTGCTCACCTTCGACGACCGGCATGTGCGCGAGTGGGCGGCGGCCGCGCCGCTGTTCACCTCGTACGGCGCGCGTGTCACGTTCTTCATCTGCGAGCCGGACCGGCTCGACCGGGACGAGGTGCGGCTGCTGCGCCGGCTCGCGGACGACGGCCACACCATCGGCTGCCACGGCCTGCGGCACGAGCGCGCACCCGAGTTCGTCGCCGCGCACGGCGCGGGCGCCTATCTCGACCAGGAGGTGGTGCCCGCCCTCGACGGGCTGCGCCGCCTCGGCTTTCCGTCGCGCAACTTCGCCTACCCGTGCAGCGCCCGCGACGAAAGCACCGACCGGCTGCTCCTCACACTCTTCGAGCGGCTGCGCGGCGGAGTGCCCGTCGACCGCCGTGCCGATCCGACCCTCGCGGCCGAACTCCACGTCCCGGCCGGGGACATCTCCTCCCGGCGGGTCCTGCTGGGCTGCTCGGTGGACTCCGGGCGCGGGACCGTCGCGTACGAGGACGATCTGACCGGCGTCGACGCGGCACTGCGACGGACCGCCGAGCACGGTGGTGCGACCACGCTCTACGCCCACTCGGTCGCCTACGCCCACGAGGCCAACCACGAGGCCAACCATGTGACCCCGGCCCGGCTGGAGAAGCTGCTGGCCCTGGCCGACGGGATGTCACTGCCCTGCGTGGGCTTCGACGAACTCCCGTGAACCACTACCGCTTCGCACACATTTCATTCAGAGGGGCCCTTCACTCATGCATGACGACCGCACACTCACCGAGGAACGCCTCGACCGCGCCCTGCGCGAGCGCATCCGCCCCGCCGTCCATCCCCGTACGGCGCCCCTGGAGTTCGAGGTCTGGCACGCCCCCGGCGAACCGGTGCCCTTCGCCGAAGCGGTGGCCGCCCCTTTCAAGCCCGGTGCCGTCGGCGACGACTGGGGGCCGGCCTGGGGCACCAGCTGGTTCCGGGTGACCGGACGTGTCCCGGCTCAGTGGGCCGGTGAGACCGTCGAAGCGGTCATCGACCTCGGCTTCGCCAAGGACCGGCCCGGGTTCTCCGCGGAGGCGCTGGCCCACCGGCCGGACGGCAGCGTCGTCAAGGCGCTCAACCCGCGCAACACCTGGCTGAGGGTGGGCGAACCGGTCGCGGGCGGCGAGGAGTTCACGTACCTCCTGGAAGCCGCCGCCAATCCGGAGATCCTGGACGGCGTCAGTGCGCTGGGCGACCGTGAGACGGCGGGCAGCGAGCCGCTGTACCGCGTCGAACGGATGGACCTCGCGGTCTTCGACCGGCAGGTGTGGGAGCTGGTCCAGGACCTGGAGGTGCTCGACCAGCTGATGCGGCAGCTGCCGCTCGGCTCGGCACGCCGCTGGGAGATCCTGCGCGCGGTGGAACGCTGCCTGGACGCCCTGGACCTGGACGCCGTGGGGGCGAGCGCGCCCGCCGCCCGGGAGCGGCTGCGCGCCGTGCTCTCCTCCCCCGCGCACGCCTCCGCCCACCGGCTGTCGGCGGTGGGTCACGCGCACATCGACTCGGCGTGGCTGTGGCCGCTGCGGGAGACGGTGCGCAAGGTCGCCCGCACCACCTCCAACGTCGTGGCGCTGATGGACGACTGCCCGGAGTTCGTCTTCGCGATGTCGCAGGCGCAGCAGCTGGACTGGCTGCGGGAGCACCAGAGCGCGCTGTACGCCCGGGTGAAGGAGAAGGCCGCCGCCGGGCAGTTCGTGCCGGTGGGCGGGATGTGGGTGGAGTCGGACACCAACATGCCCGGGTCGGAGGCGCTGGCCCGGCAGTTCGTGTACGGCAAGCGGTTCTTCCTGGAGGAGTTCGGGGTGGAGACCGAGGAGGTGTGGCTGCCCGACTCGTTCGGCTACTCGGCTGCGCTGCCGCAGCTGGTGAAGCTCTCCGGTTCGCGCTGGTTCCTCACCCAGAAGATCTCGTGGAACACGACGAACCCGTTCCCGCACCATTCGTTCCTGTGGGAGGGGCTGGACGGCACCCGGGTGTTCACCCACTTCCCGCCGGTGGACACCTATGTGGCCGAGCTGTCCGGCGAGGAGCTCGCGCACGCCGAGGCGAACTTCCGGGACAAGGGCCACGCCACGCGCTCACTGGTGCCGTTCGGCTGGGGCGACGGCGGTGGCGGCCCCACCCGCGAGATGCTGGCGCGCGCCGAGCGGCTCGCGGATCTGGAGGGTTCACCCCGGGTGACGATCGAGAGGCCCGCGGAGTTCTTCGCCGCCGCCGAGGCGGAGTACGACCGGCCGCCGGTGTGGCTGGGCGAGCTGTATCTGGAGCTGCACCGCGGTACGTACACCTCGCAGGCGCGGACCAAGCAGGGCAACCGGCGCAGCGAGCATCTGCTGCGGGAGGCGGAGCTGTGGGCGGCGACCGCCGCCGTGCGGACCGGATTCCCTTATCCGCACGAGGAGTTGAACCGGATCTGGAAGAGCGTGCTGCTGCACCAGTTCCACGACATCCTGCCGGGTTCGTCGATCGCCTGGGTGCACCAGGAGGCCGAGGCGACGTACGCCCGGATCGCCGCGGAGCTCGAAGCGGTGATCGGGGCGGCGCAGCGGGCGCTGGCCGGCGCACCGGAGGGTGGCTCCGCGGTGGTGTTCAACGCCGCTCCGCACGACCGGGCCGGCATCGCGGCGGGCGGCGCCGCGCTCGCGTCGCAGGACCCGGAGCCGGCGGTGGAGGTCGAGGAGCTCGGCTCCGGATTCCGGCTGGACAACGGGCTGCTGCGGGTCACCGTGGACGAGCGGGGGCTCGTGGTCTCGGTCCTCGACCTGGTGGCGGGGCGCGAGACGGTCGCCCCCGGCTGCGCGGCGAATCTGCTCCAGGTCCACCCGGATCTGCCCAACCGCTGGGACGCGTGGGACGTCGATGCCTTCTACCGCAACACGGTGACCGATCTGACCGAGGCGGACGTGGTGCGCCGCAGCGGTGACGGCGTCGAGGTGGTGCGTACCTTCGGTTCGTCCCGCGTCACCCAGTTGCTGACGCTGCGGCCCGGTGCCCGGCGCCTGGACATCGACACCGAGGTCGACTGGCACGAGCAGGAGAAGTTCCTCAAGGCGGCGTTCCCGATCGATGTGCGCGCCGATCACTCCACGGCGGAGACGCAGTTCGGGCACGTCCAGCGGCCGACGCACACCAACACCAGCTGGGAGGCGGCCAAGTTCGAGATCTGCGCCCACCGCTTCCTGCATGTCGGCGAGCCGGGCTGGGGTGCGGCGCTGGTCAACGATTCGACGTACGGGCACGACGTGACCCGTACGGTCCGCGAGGACGGTGCGACCACGACCACGGTGCGGCTGTCGCTGCTGCGGGCGCCCCGCTATCCCGACCCGGCGACCGACCAGGGGGTGCACCGGCTGCGGTACGCGCTGCTGCCGGGGGCGACGATCGGTGACGCGGTGCGCGAGGGCTGGCGCTTCAGCCTTCCCGAGCGCCGGGTGCCGGGCAGTGCCGCGGTGGCGCCGCTGGTCTCGGTGGACGACGACGCGGTGGTGGTGACCGCCGTGAAGCTCGCCGACGACGGCAGCGGGGATGTGGTGGTCCGGCTCCACGAGGCGCACGGCGGGCGGGCCTCGGCGCGTCTGACTGCGGGCTTCGCGCTGGCCGGGGCGCGCGTGACCGATCTGCTGGAGCGTCCGCTCGCCGACGAGACCGCCGAGGTGGAGGGCGATGCGGTTCGGCTGGTGCTGCGGCCCTTCCAGATCGTGACGCTCAGGCTCACACCGAACGACGAAGTGTGAGAGGCGGTCGGGTGAGGGTGACCTCTGGTCGGAAAGCGGACGCGGTCCGGTGCGTGCGATCCCAAGGCGGAGGAGGGAGTCGGATGGGGTCTCCCCTGCTCGAGCGGAGCCGAGAGCTTGGGGAAGGAGCGTCGGCGACCGACGACAACGCGGGAAGCGCGCGTGCCGGGGCGTGGCCGCCCGGTCGGGGGTCACCCGGCAGCCTCTGAGGCGTACGGGGCGGGTGCGCACGGCTGCGGACCCGCCCCGTACTCTTTTTCCATGACCGCTGGGGGGCCTGTGCGCCGTGTGATCGACGACCGTTTCGAGCTGGTGAACAGGCTCGGCAGTGGCGGAATGGGCATGGTGTGGCGGGCCCACGACCTGGCCCTGCACCGCGATGTGGCGCTCAAGGAGGTGCGGCCCCCGGACCCGGCGCTCGCCGAGAACGACCCGGAGTCGGCCAGGCTGCTGCGCGAGCGGGTGCTGCGCGAGGCCCGTGCGCTGGCCCGGCTCGACCACCCGGGTGTCGTCACGGTCCATCACATCGTGGACGGCGGCGACGGTACGTACCCGTGGATCGTGATGGAGCTGGTGCCCGGCGCCTCGCTCGCGGAGCGCCTGGCCGAGGGCACGCTCACCCCGGTCGAGGCCGCCGGGCTGGGCCGCGGGGTGCTGTCCGCGCTGCGTGCCGCCCATGCCGCCGGAATCCTGCACCGCGACGTGAAGCCCGCCAACGTACTGCTGCGGGCCGACGGGAGCCCGGTGCTCACCGACTTCGGCATCGCGGCGATCCGCGAGTCCACCAGTCTGACGGCGACCGGCTCCATCATCGGTTCCCCCGACTACATGGCGCCCGAGCGCATCCGCGGCGCGGAGGGCGACCCCTCGTCGGACCTGTGGTCGCTCGGCATGATGCTGTACGTCGCCGTGGAGGGCCGGCACCCGCTGCGCAAGGCCACCACACTGGCGACGCTGGCGGCCGTGCTGGACGAGGAGATCCCGCCGCCCCGGCAGGCCGGTCCGCTGACTCCGGTGCTGGACGCGCTGCTGACCCGGGACACGGCCGCGCGGCCCGGTCCCGAGGAGCTCGACCGGATGCTGGCGTCGGTGAGCGAGCCGGCGCCGGCGCCCGGACCGGGCCGTGCGGCGCCGCAGGATGCCGTGCCGCCCCGCCAGGACCCGCCCACCCGGCAGGACGCGGCGCCGCCCGGCTACGCCCAGGCCGGCCCGACCACCGTCCTGCCCACCGCCCCCGTGCGACGTCCGCCCGTCACCGCTCCCCCGCGCCCCCGGCCCGCGACGCTGGGCACCCAGGAGATCCGTCGCCGGGTCCGGCGGGGCCGCGCTGTCGCGTTCACCACCGCGCTCGCCGGAACCGCCCTGACCGGCGTCCTGGTGTGGTCGCTGATGCCCGACTCGGACACGGGGGCGGCCGGCAGCGCCCCGTCCGCCTCGGACCGGGCCCCGGACCGGGCTTCGGGCGGGCCCTCACCCGCCGAGGAGAAGGAGGGCCGGCAGAAGGCCACCGCGCCGGCCAAGAACCTGCTGACGCCCTCCGCCGCACGGTCCGTCATCGCGGAGCTCAAGCCGGTGATGGGCGGCACCAGGGTCACGTCGTTCTCGCTGTTCGACGTGCACGCGAGCGCCGAGGCCCCGGTCGCGAAGAACAAGGCCCTGTACGACGTCTTCACCTACCGGGACGGCAAGGCCACCCGGGAACGGGCGGGCGGCACCCTCATGTCGGGCGCCAAGTCCGTGGATCTGGAGAAGTTCAACTGGGACGCCCTGCCGGGGCTGATCCGCCGGGCGGACAAGGAGCTCGGTGTCGACGAGCCCACCAGCCATTACGTGGACATCGACCCGGCCTCCCCGTTCGACGACTACCAGCCGACGCTCAGCGTCTACGTCTCTGACGAGTACGGCGGCGCCTATCTGCGGGCAGACATCAACGGCAAGGTGCTCAAGAAGTACCCGCGCAACGGCTGAGCCCGCGGCGGCCGGGAGGTCGCCCGACGGCCTCTCAGCCCAATACCCGTACAAGCACCAGCAGTACGGCCGCGATCACCGCGCCCGACAGCAGAGCGCGGAAGCCTGCCGGAGCACCGCCGGCCCGCCGCTTCACCGTGCCTGGTGGCGGGATGAGGCTCTCCGCGCGGGCCAGCCATTCGCGCGGCGGGTTGTTGGGGATGACGACCCGCCAGGGTTGCTCGGGGTCGTACTCGACGACCGCCCTGGACTTGTGCAGCAGCCCCTGCAGGTCGAGGGGGTGACGCACCTCGATCCGGTACGGGGGCAGCTCGTCGGACACCACGGTCAGGTCGAAGGCGAACACGGAGTTCAGGGCCTGCCCGTCGACGGCCGTCCGGCCGTTCTCCTTGTTCACCGCCTTCACTCCGTTGACCACGGCGGGCGCGAAGGCGCGCGGGCCGCGGGAGCGCAGCCCGGAGGCGGCGACGCCCGACTGCATGTCCTCGGCCGCCTTCCCGTACGCCGTCAGGGCCAGGGCCGTCACGGGGAGTGCGAGGATCAGCAGCCAGCGGGGGCCGTCCACGGCGCCCTGGACGAGCGCGGCCAGCGCGAGACCGGTGCCGATCGCGGACACCACGGTGATCAGCCTGAAGAAGCCGCGCAGGGAGGACGCGGTGGAGGTCGAGGTGGTCATGAGAGGCGCAGCACCTTCCGGCGGGGGACGACGACCCTGGTGTGTGCCGGGTCGTCGGGACGGTCGGCGTCGTAGAGGGCGAGGACGTCCCGTCTGAGGGCGACGCGTTCCACGACGGCCGGGACCTCGTGGCGCACCCCGGCCGCGTCGTCGAACACCACGGTGACCTCGCCGTACTTGCGGCCCACCGCCCGCCAGCCCTCGATCACCGCGTCGGCCGTGGTGTAGCGGCGGGTGAGCCGGCGCAACCCCCCGGTGCGCCGCAGGCTGACCGCCGCGCCCCACCAGGCGGCGAGGCAGCCCACGCCTGCGACGGACCACAGGAAGGTGAGCCACTGGGAGACGGAGAAGTCGCCGAGCGGAAGGAGGATGTGGAAGCTGGTGACGGTGTTCCGCTCGACCTGGCCCTCCGCCAGCGCGTCGTACCAGCCTGCCGCGGCCGCGACGGCGGAGAGTGCGATCACCGCGCCCGGTGCCGCCCGGTGCAGGTACCGGGCACAGAGCAGGCCGAGGACGACGGCGAAGGCGATTCCGAGCATCGGGGACATCGACGCGAGCTGGTCACTGGCACAGCCCCCGGCCAGGTCGCAGGACCATTTCACCCCCACCGCCTCGTGGCTGGAGATGTACCACATCATCCAAACCTGCCACACCATCAGCGCACAGGCGACGACACGCAACGCCTGTGCATAGGCTGTCTTCCCCACTGTCCGCCCTTGTCCTCGCCACATCACGGGGCATTGACGTGCCCCGGTGGACGATATACGTGCTGTCCACACTCTGTCCGTGATACACACCACGCCGGCCGGGGTACGGCGGGGTTCAGACCGCCCTGTTCAGCGCCTTCGGTACCCAGCGGAGCTGGGCGGCCTCCTGGAACATGGCACCGCCCTCGTGCCCGTTGAACGGGTAGACCTCGATCTCCTTCTCGCCCGGGTACGCGTTGTGGGCGGCGAAGACCGTGGACGGCGGGCAGACCTGGTCCATCAGCGCGACGGAGAAGAGCGCGGGGGCGCTGCCCCGGGCGGCGAAGGACACCCCGTCGAAGTACGAGAGGGTGCGCAGAACGGTCTCCTCCTTGCCGCGGTGCATCTTGAGGTAGCGGGCTATCTCCGCGTACGGGTTGGAGTCGGTGAGCGTGACGGCCCGTCCGAAGTGGCAGAGGAACGGGACGTCGGCGGCGATGGCGGCCAGGTCGGGGACGAGTGCGCCGACCGCGAGGGTGATGCCGCCGCCCTGGCTGCCGCCGAGGGCGACGGTGCGGGCGGGGTCGGCGAGCGGATGGGACCGGGCGGCTTCGACGGCACGTACGGCGTCGGCGTAGACCCGGCGGTAGTAGTAGCTCTCCGGGTCCGCGATGCCCCGGGTCATGAAGCCCGCGTGGGAGGGGCCGGAGCCGACCGGGTCGGGGGTGTCGCCGACGTTGCCGCCGCTGCCCTGGCCGCGTACGTCCATGATGAAGTGGGCGAAGCCGGCCAGCGGCCACATGCCCCAGCAGTGCGGGAGGCTGCGGCCGCCGTTGTAGCCGTGGAACTGGACGACGAGCGGGAGCGGACCCTCGGCGTCGGCGGGGGCGCTGAACCAGCCCTTGATCGGGTGGCCGCCGAAGCCGGCGAAGGTGACGTCCCAGGTGCGCAGGCCGGTCAGTCCGGTCTCGACGGGTTCGAAGGAGACCGCGGGGTCGTGGGCGCGCGTCTCGGCGAGGGTCTTCGCCCAGAAGGCGTCGAAGTCGTCCGGCTCGTCGATCTGCGGCCGGTAGGCGCGGAGTTCGGGCAGCGGCATGTCGAACAGGGCCATGAAGCTGGTCTCCTCACGGTGGGATTCCGGACAAGTCTGCCGTGCGGTGGTACGGCATGGAGCGGCGGGGCCGGGTGCTGTCAGGTGCACCCGGCCCCGCCCGTCATGGGGTGGTTCAGTCGGTCAGCTGGACGGCCCGCAGGCCGGCGGCGCTCTTGGAGTTGTTGGCGATGGAGCCGCCCCACTCCGACCAGCCGCGCGCCCGGCCGTCGTTGTCGCTGTCGTTGACCACGAAGCCGAGCCCGATGGACGCGGTGGGCTTCCCGGCGAGGCCGAGTGATGCCCACGGCACCGTCACCGTGTAGCGGGTGGTGGTGCCGTCACGGGTGATCTGGGCGGTGGCGCCGGGGGTCGGACCTGCGGACTGGCCGGACGGCGCCCGCCAGGTGTAGACCTGCGGCTTGCCGCCCACGAGCGAGGCGCCGAACTCGACGTACTGCTTGCTGCGTCCCGGCACCTGGGGGGTGACGGCGAACTGGATGCTGTCGCCCTGCCACATGTTCTCGGCGGTGGTGGCGGGCTGGGCCAGGGTGTTGTCCGTGATCGCGCCCTTGAGCACGAGTCCGGCGTCGGTGTACTGGGGCCGGACGGCGCCGGACAGGTCGGCCGCGCCGTTGTATCCGCCCTTGTAGCTCACGGAGCCGTCGGCGATCACGTCGATGGGGGTGGTGGTGTCGGTGCCGGCCGGCTGGACGGAACCCCAGCCGTTCCAGGCGCCCACGGCGGTCCTGGCTCCGTCGGGGGTGTTGATGTAGGCGGCCGTCCAGTAGCGCTTCCACTGCTTGATGTTGCGCGCGTCCACGGTGTACGAGGCGCTGGACTCGGTACCGACCTTGATCGGTCCGTCGATGGTGCCCCGGTCCAGGTAGGTGTCGCCCGAGTTCACCTGCCAGTCCAGCTTGGTGAGTTCGAGCGGGCTGCGGACGCGGTTGTTGGTGACGGTTACCTTGAGCGCGGCGGCGAACGGGGCCGCCTGCTTCACCACCGGGTCGAAGGTGACCTGGGTCGGCGGCAGCACCTCGGTGTCGGAGGTGAGGCGGGCGAGGTTCACCGGCCCGAGCCCGACCGTGCCGCTGACCGTGCGCGGGCCGGTGAGGGCCGAGGTGGGCAGCTGGACGTTCTGGCGGACGACCTTGCCGGGCTCGGCGGTCACCCGGTGCTTCTCCCCGGCGATCCGGAAGTCGTAGCGCAGCGGCAGCGTCCGGCCCTTGGTGCCGTCCACCTGTAGCACCGCGTCGACGGTCTCCTCGGTGTTGGAGTGCTGCGGCAGCCGGAGGGAGAACACGGGGCCGCTCACGGCCTTGACCGCGCTGACCGCGCCCTTGACGTACAGCACCGTGCCGTCGATGCCGAGCTGCACCTTGCCGCCGACCGGGAGGTACGTCTTCTCGTGGCCCATCTGGTCGGTGACAGTGACCGGGCCACTGGCGGTCAGCTCCGCCGTTCCCGGTGTCGCGGCCGTGGTGTAGAGGGCCCGGACGGTGTCGGTTCCGGTGCCGAAGCGGTACGAGCGGACGTCGGCGGACCCGGCGTCGTCGCGGCCCGCGTAGGCGCGGCCCGCGAGCTGCCGGATCAGGACGCCCTCGGTGACCACGGACGGCTTGGGCTGCCAGGCCTTGACCTCGGCGGTGGGCCGCTTGAAGGCGCCGAAGTTGTGTTCCTTGTTGGTGGCGTCGGTGCCGTCGTTGGTGAGGTCGTACCAGTAGTAGCGGTTGACGCCCGAGGCGAAGGAGAAGATCTGGGCGCGCGGCACGTACGCGGCCTGCTGGGCGGGGGTGACGCCATCGCTGTGGGTCGGGTAGCCGTTCTCGGTGATCCAGAGCGGGAAGTTCTTGCCGCCCGCCGCGTCCAGGTCGGCGCGTACCTGCGGCAGCTTCTCCAGCGCGGTCTCGGGCGGGTTCGGGTAGCCGTAGTGGTGAACGCTGAGCGCGTTCATGTAGTTCAGGCCACCGACCGCGTACAGCCGCTTCAGCCAGTCGGTCTGGAGACCGGCCAGCCCGCCGCCGACGACGGTGGCGTCCGGGACCTTGGCGTGCACCTTGCCGTAGCTCGCCTTGAGCAGTTTGACATAGCAGTCGGCGGTGATGCCGCAGGTGCCGTTGTTGAAGCCGGTGGAGTTGTACTCGTTGTAGATCTCGATTTCCTTCGAGGACTGCTGGTACTTCTCCACCGCGGCAGCGGTGAACTTCCCGTAGGCCTCAAGCGCCTCGTCGGAGGCCGGGGTCCGGTTGCCGTCGTAATTGGGGTTCCGGTAGCCGGAGATGGGCAGGGCGGTCAGTCCCTGCGACTTGGCGTACGGGATGTGCTGGTCGGTGGAGTAGTTGCTCCAGGAGTACGTGCCGGGGGTCTTCTCGATGGCGCCCCAGTTGATGTCGGAGCGGATCCCGTGCATGCCCATCAGCTTGACCGAGCGCAGCAGCTTCTGGTCGTCGCCGGCGTTCCACCCGTAGTGGATGCCGGTGCCGAAGCGCGTGTCCTGCTGTTCCTTGCCGGTCAGCGCGGTCAGTACGCCGAAGTTGGCGGTACGGGTGGTGGTGCCGGCGGTCGCCGTGAGCGTGTAGTAGCCGCTGCCGAGCTCGGTGACGTCGACGGTGGCCGTGCCGCCCGAGACCGGGGCGGTGCCCGATGCGACGGTCAGGCCCTGGTCGTCGGTGGCCTTCCAGGCCACTGAGGCCTGGTCGGAGGTGAGGGTGATCTTCGCCTGGCCCTTGACGAAGATCAGGTCGGGCGAGGTGACGGTGAGGGGGCCGACCGCGTGGGCGGCCGGGGCCGTGCCGGGCAGCGGCGCCGCCACCAGCAGGCAGCCGAGCAGGGCGGCCGCGCCGCCCCATGCCGCGGACCGTCTCGGGCGACCCATTACTCTGGCTGGAACCAGAGGACCTGGCCGGATCGTGCCGTTCTGTTCCATCGAGGCTTCCTCTCGATCGGATCGGCGCGGTGCGTTTCGGTGGTTCCCGGGTGGGGGTGTGCTCCGTCGGCTGTACCCCGGCGGAGCACACCGGCCCGTGTGCCGTCGGCGTGCACCGCTGCCGCCGTCGGCCGACGCGGACAGGCGTTCCGCGCCGGTGCCCGGGTGGTGCTCATCCCTTGAGGCCGGTGAAGCCTCCCCCGCCGCGCACGATCTGCCGCTGGAAGATCAGGAACAGCACGACCGGGGGCAGGATGGCGAGCAGCATCCCGGCGATGAGCAGCGACTGCTCCGCCGTTTCCGCGAGGCGCGGCAGTGCGGCGGAGATGGGCTGCTTCTCGGTGTCCGGGATGACGATCAGTGGCCAGAGGAAGTCCTTCCAGGAGTTCATGACCGTCAGCAGGGTCACCACCGCGAGGATCGGCCGCGACATGGGCAGCACGATCCGGCGGAAGATGACGAACGGACCCGCGCCGTCGACCTTGGCGGCCTCGAAGAGTTCGCGCGGGATGCCGTCGAAGAACTTCATCACGATCAGTACGGTGAAGGCGCTGGCCGCGTGCGGCAGCCAGACGCCCCACGGACTGTTGGCGAGCGAGATGCCGAGGCCCGGCAGATCGAGCACGGTGAGGTAGAGCGCCACCAGGGAGATGGAGCCGGGGATGAAGAGGGTGGCGAGCACCATCCACCGTACGGGCGCGGCCCACTTGGGGCGCAGCACGGACAGGACGTAGCCGCCGGTGGTGGCGACCACGAGGTGGGCGACGACCGAGCCGGTGACCAGGACCACGGTGTTCCAGAGGTACTGGCCGACCTGGAGTTCGTCCCAGGCGCGGGAGAGGTTGTCCCACTGCGGGTGGCCGGGCCAGAGCGCCAGCGGGTCGCGCAACAGCTCCTGGGTCGGTGAGACGGCGCCCTTGAACGTCCAGTAGAGGGGCGCCGCCCCGAAGGCGAGCAGCAGCAGGAGCGAGAGGGTCTGCACGGAGCGGAGCGAGAGGCGTACGGAGGTGCGCCGCCGGTCGGCGCTGGATATGAGCCCGCGTCCGCTCTCCTCGGGGCGGATCCTGCGGCGGGTGCGAAGGGGGATCTGTACGGCCATCAGTTGCTCCAGCTCCTCGTCGCCCGCAGATAGATCGCCGAGAGCACGCCGAGCACGAGGGCCAGCATGACGCTGAGTGCGGTCGCGGCTCCGAAGTCGCCGTTCTGGAAGGCGTAGTTGTAGATCAGCATCAGGATGGTGAGTGTGGAGTCCTCCGGGCCGCCATCCGTCATCACGAAGGGTTCGGTGAAGATCTGCAGGGTGCCGATGATCTGGAGCAGCAGCATGATCAGGATGACCCCGCGCAGCGACGGCAGGGTGATGTGCCAGACCCGGCGCCAGATGCCCGCCGCGTCGATCTCGGCGGCCTCGTACAGCTCGCCCGGTACGGAGCCGAGCGCCGCCAGGTAGATGATCACCGTGGAGCCGAAGCCCGCCCAGGTGGCTTCCAGGACGATCGACAGCATCGCGGTGTCGGTCGACTGCAGCCAGGGGTACGGGCCGAGGCCCACATGGGCCAGCAGTTGGTTGAACAGGCCGGCGTCCGGGTCGTAGAACACCTTCCACAACAGGACGGACACGACCGGCGGGATCGCCACCGGAAGGTAGGCGAGGACGCGGAACAGTGTGCCGCCGCGCCGCAGTTCGGCGATGAGCACCGCGAGGAAGAGCGGCACCGGGAAGCCGATCACCAGGGCGAGCGCGGCGAACAGCGCGGTGTTCTTGACGGCCTTCCACAGCAGCGGGTCGTCCAGCACATGGCGGAAGTTGTCCAGCCCCACCCAGGTGGCGGGGTCGACCAGATTGGTCTGCTGGAAGCTGAGCTGCACGCTCTGGACGATCGGCCACCACGAGAAGTAGGCGAAGCACAGCACCATCGGCAGGCCGAACAGGATGGTGGTGACGCCTCCTTGCCTGACCCAGCGGACGAAGCGTTCCACCGGGCCGCCGCGATGCGGGGAGGCGGTGCGCGGCGGCCCGTCGGGGGTCCGTGGCCGGGCCGCGGACGGGTCGGCGGAACGCTGTTTCCTCGTCCGGTCCTTCTGGGTGCGGTTCCCGGCGGGCGCCGCAGGCGCTTGCGACCTGCTCATTGACGTCTCCTCGCCTCTCCTCGTGCTGTGCTCACTGCCTGATGTACCGGACGCTCCGCTGCCGGGAGGGGCGCTAGTTCTGCGCCCGCTCCACCTGGGACTTGACCTGCGCCGCGGCCTTCTTCAGCTGCTCCGCCGGGTCGGCGTCCTGGCGGGTCAGTACGGCCTGTACGGCGCTGTCGAGGGCCTTGTAGACGTTCTGTGCCTCGACGGGCGGCTCGATGGCCAGTTCGTAGTCGCCGAGCGTGCTGCTGTACGGGGCGAAGTTCCCGATCGGCACATTGGCCTGCTTGTCGACCGCGGCCTGGACCGGATCGGCGATGGCCGGCTTGTAGAACGGCACGGTCGGCACGCCGATGGCGGCACCGTCCTTCTTCTTGACCACCGCGTCCTTCTCTGCGAGCCCGACGTCGTACTTGGTGGACAGGTAGTAGAAGTCGATGAACTTCGCCGCGGCCTCGCGCTGTTGCTCAGTGGCCCTCGGGCTGATCACCGCGATGGTGCCGCCGGCCAGGGTCCGCTTGCTGGTGCCGTCGACGGGCATGGCGCCGAGGCCGATGGTCTTCGGGTCGCCCTTGTACTGCTGGATGTAGTGGCCGACCATGCTCGGTCCGGCGATCGTCATGCCGATCTTCCCGGCGGAGAAGTCCTTCTCCATGTCGGTGATGTTGCGCAGCTGGTTCTTGCCCATCGAGTCGTCCGTCCAGCGCATGTCCTTCAGCGCCTTCAGCGCCTTCTCCGCGCCGCTGCCGGGACGCTCGAAGGTGTTGGCCCACTTGCCGCCGGACTGTTCCTGCATGCTGTCGCCGAAGGAGTACGCCATCGCGGTGAGCATCCAGCCGCCGGTGTTCTCCTTGGTCATCTGCGCGTATCCGGTGGCGTCGGTCTTCTCGGAGATCGCCTTGGCCGCCGTACGGACCTCGGACCAGCTGGCCGGCGGCTTGTCCGGGTCGAGTCCGGCCTTCTCGAACAGGTCCCGGTTGTAGACCAGACCGAGGGCGTACTCCTCGGTGGGGATGCCGTAGAGCTTGCCGTCCACGCCCTTCGCGGGCCCGAGCGCGACGTCGTTGAAGTCCTCGCTGTGCTTCAGCGTCTTGAAATCCGCGGTGAGATCGGCGATCTGCCTGCGCTTGATCAGACCCGACATCTCGGTCAGCGGTACCCGTACGATCGTCTCCAGAGTGCCGCCGCCCACCTTGGTCTGGAAGCTCTGCTGGTCGTACTGGTACTCGTTCGTCTTGATCTTGATCTTGGGGTTCGCCTTCTGGAACTCCGCCACCCGCGCGTCGAACGTCTTGAGCGCGGCCGCGTTGGTGGCGGGCGGGCGCCCGGAGACGGTGATCGTCACCGTGCCGTCGCCGGCCGCGTCGCTGCCGGAACCGGAACACGAGGCAAGCACGCTGACGAGCGCACCCGCGGTGACGCCCGTCAGGGCGATGCGCAGGGAGGGTCTCATCGGGGACTCCATTCAAGGGCAGACCGGAAACCGGCTGGAAAGCGTTTTCCAGCCGGGGTCACCTTGCACCGCCCGATATCTCCGCGTCAATGGGTCAGGTACGGGCTTCTGGGCGGGAGTCCACCGCATGCCCCTTGCCGGAGCGTTGACGTCGGCTTAGCCTCTGGAAAACGTTTCCCAAGCGTTGACGGAGATCGTCGGTCCGACGATCGCGAGCTGGAGGACATCCCGTGCACCCTGCCTGGTCGGCCGCCGCGTACGACCGAACCCTGCTGCGAGCGGCCCTCGCCGAGGGCGATCGCTGCTGGGACGCCGAGGCGAACCTGCTGCAGGTCGAAGCCCCGTACAACCCCATCCACACCAACATCAAGGGCGGCCCCGCGCACCCCACCCGCAACTCCCTGCACTACGCCCTCCTGTTGCTGGAACGGGGCGCCGAGGGCGACGCCGAGCGCGCCCACTCCGTGATCCTGCGGATCGCCGGGCTCCAGGACCGGTCACCGGAGAACGCCACCTACGGAATCTGGGGCTACTACGCCGAGGAACCGGCGGCGGAGATGGTTCCGGCCGACTGGAACTGGGCGGACTTCCTCGGCATAGCCCTGCTGCTGGTGCACGCCCGCCACGGCGATGCCCTGCCGGCCGAGGTGCGGCACGAACTGCGCGAGTCGCTGCGGCACGCGGCCGCGTCGATCGTCCGCAGGAATGTGCACCTGACGTACACGAACGTCGCCGTCATGGGTACGTTCGTGACGCTCGCCGCCGGGAAGGTCCTCGACGACGAGGAGCTGTTCGCGTACGGCAAGGACCGCATGGTGCGGCTCTCGCAGGCCATCGACGGCACCGGCAGCTTCACCGAGTTCAACAGCCCGTCGTACTGGGGCGTCGTGCTCCAGACCCTGACCCTGATCAGGGATCACGTCACCGACGAGGAGGTGCTGGAGCTCAACGACCGGCTGCACGACCGTCTCTGGCTGCATTTCCTGGCCCGCTGGCACCCGCCGACCCGCCAGCTCTCCGGCCCGATGGCCCGCTGCTACAGCAACGACCTGGGTGTGCCGCCGTTCCTGGCGAAGGCGGTCGGGGGGTTGCTCGGCGCGCCGGAGCCCCGCCCGGTCCGGGGCGAGATGTCGACCGGGCTGGACTCCTGCGTGGACTACCGGATGCCCGACTGGGTCCGGCCCCGGCTGCTGGAGCTGGAGAGCGCGCACGAGCACCGGGAGCTGTTCGCCGAGAGCCCGGCCCCGGAGACCGGCACCACCTGGCTGGATCCGGTCACCACCCTGGGCAGCGTGAACCACCAGGACACCTGGCTCCAGCGCCGGCCGCTGTTCGGCCACTGGGTGCGCCCGGACGGGACATCCGGACATCTGCACTTCCATCTGATGAAGGACGACGGCGCGGAGGACTTCGACTTCGCCTCGGGGGTGCTCTCCGCCGTGCAGAGCGGCCCGCACGTGGCCTGGCTCGCCGGCTTCGCCTGCCCGGCCGGCGACCGGCACCACCACCTCGACATGATCCAGCCGGGCGACCGGTTCCGGGCGCGGTCGCTGCGTCTGGTGGTGGACCTGGTCGGTGCGCCGCCCGTGGCGGAGGAATCCGCGATCGACGGCGGCATCGAAGTCGACCTGGGGACGGCGCGGCTGGACTTCCGGCTCGCCGGGGGCGCCTTCGGCGGCCGTACGCCCACGGCCCGGCTGGTCCCGCACGCCGACGGGGTGCGGATCGAAGTGGTCCTGTTCGAGAGCACGACCCCGGCCGAGCTGGACTGGGCGGAGCTCGGCGACACCTTCGCCGCGGGGACCCTGTCCCTCGTGCCGTCCGGTGCGGAGCAGGATGCGCGGCCCGCGCCGGATCCGCAGCTGGGCGTGGCCGGTGACCGCGCCGAGGTGCGGTGGACGACCCCGCGGGGGAACCGGCTCACGGTCTGCGGCGGCCGGTCGGTCGTCTCCCGCGAGGAGCACGCCGCGCTGCACTCCGCGGCGCTCGACGGCGCCGCGCCGCCGTCGCCCCGCCTGTCGGACTCCCTGCTGGTTCCATAGGCACCCCGGCCCCCGGGAATCTCCGACCCGGGCCTCCGTTCCGCATCGATCGCAGCCGGCCGCACGGGAAACCCGCGGCCGGCTGCGCCCGCGCCGGCCCGCCCGGCCGCTCGGCAGCCGTACGAGGAGCGCAGACGGACCGGGTGAGGTATCCCGGAAGCATGGCTTCCCCGCGCTTCCTGGAGTCGATCCGTGAGTCCCGAAGGCACAGGAACGCGCTCCTGGCGATTCCGTTCGCGCTGATCGCCGCCGTCACGGTGGTCGATGTCAACGCACCGCCGGATGTCCATCTCGGCCCGTTCCTGGTGGCGGCGCCCGCGATTGCCGCCTCGTTCACCGGGCCCCGCATGACCGCCTTCGTCGGCGTGGTCGCCGTGCTGGCACAGGCACTGGTGGCCACCGTGCGCACCAGTCTCAACGACCTCAACCACACCTACCAGATCATCGCGCTCGTCCTCATCTCCGTCTGCGTCACCTTCTTCGCCCACCTGAGAGTCCGCAACGAGCGGGCCGTGACCCAGCTGCGTTCGGTGGCCGAGGCGGCGCAGCGCGTGGTGCTTCGGCCGCTGCCCGGACGGAGCGGCCCGCTGCGCATCTCCTCGGTCTATCTGGCGGCGGAGGCGGAGGCGCAGATCGGCGGCGATCTTTACGCCGCCGCCCGCACCATGGGAGGCACCCGTCTGATCATCGGCGATGTGCGCGGCAAGGGGCTCGCCGCGATCGGTGAGGCGGCCAGCGTCCTGGGCGCGTTCCACGCTCTTTCCCGCCAGCGGTGGCTCCTGCCCGAACTGGTGGCCCATCTGGAGACGAGCATCGCCCCGGACCCGGAGGACCCCGCGCACGACAACGGGGACGAGAACGCCGGAGGTGATCCGGACCTCGCGGAGTCCTTCGTCACCGCGGCCGTCCTCGACATCCCCGACGACGCCGCCGAGCTCCACCTGGTCAGCTGCGGTCATCCGCCGCCGCTGCTGCTGCGCGCGGGCGAGGTGATCCCGCTCGCGGTGCGGGCGCCGGCCCCGCCGCTCGGTCTGGCGCGTCTGGTGATCACGGAACACACCGCGGAGACGTTCGGCTTCGAGGCCGGTGACACCCTGCTCCTGTACACCGACGGTGTCATCGAGTCCCGGGACCGGGCGGGGAACTTCTATCCGCTGCGGGAACGGGCCGCCTCGTGGTGCGGCGCGGGTCCCGACGCCCTGCTGGAGTCGCTGTGCGCCGACCTGTCGCGCCATGCGGGCGGTCGCCTGGGGGACGATGCCGCGCTGGTCGCCGTCGAGCGCCTGCCGGCCTCCGGATGACGCCCGCGCCGGCACCGTCCTCGGGCCCGCCGCAGGTCCCGCCGTCAGCTCTGCCCGGCTCCCAGTCGGCGTGACACGGCGCGCAGCCAGGGATGGCGTTCGTGGAGCTGCGCGGAGCGCCGGTCCAGCTCCTTGCCGAGGCGTTCCGTGCGCTTGTCGATGTCGAGCTCGTCCAGGATCCGGTCGACCTCGGCGAGCAGCGCGCCGTGCAACTGCCACTGCCTGGGGTGTTCCTGGACGTCTTCGAGGAGCAGATCGGCCACCCGGTCCCTGGTCGCACGGCTGACGGCGAGTGCCTGTGCCAGCCGGTCCTCCGCCTCCTCGGCGTTCTCCGCGAGCGGAGTGGTGATCAGCTCCGAGAAGCTCTCGACGGCACCGGCCATCCGGCCGAACAGCTCTGTCAGCGACTCGGCCACATCGGCGGGGAACAGTGTCTCGTCGGTACGGGCCTTGGCCAGGTCGGTGAGGGTGCGCGAGAGCACCCGCAGCACCACGGCGCAGATCTCCAGGGTGTCCAGACCGGTGCGCAGCACGACCCGGTACAGCAGTCCCTGCCGGACGCGCGGATTGAGTGTGAGGCTGTCCTCGGCCTGCCGCAGCAAGGCGTCGACCTCCACGATGTCGTGGTCCAGGCGGCGGGCGGCGTGGAGCCGGTCGGCCGCCCGTTCGACGGTGATGTGCCCGCTCACGTCCTGGCCCATCGCGCGGAGCATCCGCCCCATCTCGTGGGCCAGGCCGTCGATGGAGGCGCCGGCGGGCTGCACCCACACGGGAGGTGCGAGGAGCAGGTTGAACAGCAGCCCCACTCCGGCGCCGATCAGGGTCTCCAGCACCCGGTCCCAGGCGGTGGACGCGACCTGCGAGACTCCCAGCACGAGCATCGCGCTGATCGCCACCTCGGGTACGAACTCGCCGACGCGCACCAGCCGCCCGATGATCAGCGAGGCGAAGATCGTCAGCCCGAGGCTCCACCAGTTCAGGCCCACCAGCGCGCTGAGCGCGGTGGCGATGAGCACCCCGACCACGACCGAGTTCACCCGGCGGATGCCCGTGGTGAGGGTCGAGTAGAGAGTGACCTGCACGACGAGGAGCGCGGTGAGCGGGGCCGTGAGCGGTGCGGGATGCGGCAGGGCCCACACCGCCACGACGTAGGCGATGACCGCAGCCGCCGTGGAACGCAGGGTCTGCGCCCCGACGGGCTCGGTCGTACGCCGGACGAGCTCGATCACGGGTGCGGATACTCGGGCCATCTCCTTCCCATGCCCGCCCGTGCGCCGCGGCAGCACCACGGGGCGGCGACACCCACCGTACGGGCGTGCGGGCCGGCGGCCCGGTGGTGGCCCGGGGTCACGGTTCGAGGGCGGCGAGCAGTTCCGCGGCCGTGGCGGTGGTCCGCACCTCGTCGGCCAGGGACTGGGCCCGCGCACGGTATGCGGGTTCGCCGAGGACGCGTTCGACGGCCGCGCGGATGCTCCGTACGTCGTCGGGGCCCAGCACCGGCGGCTCGTTCACCGGGCCGCCGGTCGGGGTGACGGCCGCCCCCGCCCCTGCCTCGGTCACCAGCCGGGCGTTCTCCGGCTGGTCCGCGAAGAGGGGGACGCAGACCACGGGGACGCCGGCCGCGAGGGCTCCGTAGACCGTCCCCGAGCCGCCGTGGCAGACCACGAGGGAGGCGCTGCGCAGGACGTCCGCCTGTGGCACCCACGGCTCCGCGTGGACACGGGGCGGCAGCGGTCCGAGGTCCGCCGGGTCGATGCGGTGCCCGGTCGTGAGCAGTACGCGCACCGGCAGTACGCTCACCGCCTCCACAACCGCGCGGTACAGGCCGGTCGCGGTCGGCAGGGCGCCCGCCTCGGTGCCGAGGGTGACATGGACCAGCGGCTCCGCCGCCCCGTCCCACCAGTCCGGCAGCGTCTCCTGCCGGAGGTCTTCGTGGTAGCGGCGGGTCGCGGCGTACGGCGAGGGGTCCAGGGAAGCGGGCAGGCGGGACAGATACGGGGCGGCGAGGAGCCGCTCGGCGATGCCGGGGCCGTACGGGTCGAGCATGGGGCCCAGCAGATGGTCGGTGGACCCGGTGAACCGCGCGGCGGAGACCGCGACCCGGGCATGCGGGATTCCGTGGCGCTCGGCGGCGATCACCGAAGCGAACTCGAACGTCTCGTGCAGGACGAGGTCGGGCCGCCAGTCGCGGCAGGCCTCCTCCAGCGCGGGAAGCATCGCGGCGGTGCCGAGCCGGCCGAACACCTCCCCGACCATCACGGCGACGCCGTCCTCAGGTGACAGTGCCAGTGCGCGCTCCATGACCCGCGCGAGTTCCTCCTGGGGCGGCTCCCCGCCGATGCGGTACGGCTGTTTCCGGGACGCCAGTAACGCTTCGAGTGCCGGTGGGGCGACGACGAGGACGTCGTCGCCCCGTGCCGTGCACGCGTCGATGAAGGGGATGAGTGGGTGGAAGTGGCCCGATCCGCGGGTCGAGGCGAAAAGTACACGCATGGGGCCGAGCCTAGGGATGTCCGTGCCCCGCCCACAGGACGGCTTTCCGCCTGATTTCGGCGCGCTTCCGCTGTTCGTACGCCGATGGCCGTCAGGCCCGACGGTCTTCGGTGGCGCGCCGGTCCTGCACCTTGATCCGGTACAGCCACAGGAGTACGGCCGCCACCAGGACGGCGAGCGCGACGCCCAGTTCGGTGTAGCCGCCGTAGCCGGTGATGGAGAAGCCGGTCGCGCCCACCACCAGCACCACGGTGAGGCACCCGGCGAGCGCCCAGGCCAGTGGTACGAAGAACCCGGGCAGCCGGATGGGCCGCACGGCGTCGGGCCGGTCCTTGCGCAGCAGCGCGAAGCCGGAGACCGCCAGGACGTGCGTGAGGATGTAGCCGAGGTTGCCGGTGACGATGATGGCCAGCGGGGTCTGAAGCACCGTCAGCACGAAGACGTTGAGCACCAGGGCCACCAGCAGAGCCCGTGCCGGTACGCCGCGCCTGTTCAGCACCCCCACCTGCTTGATGGTGAGCCCCGACTTGCCCATCTCGTACAGCACCCGGGAGCCATCGGCGAGACCGGTGATCATGATGAGCAGCAGCGACGCGATGAGGAAGACCACCATGAGGTCGGCGGCGCCGCCCACCAGGTCCTGGAAGGCGCCGACGAAGAAGGTGGTGGGTTCCGCGCCGATGGTCTTCTCACCGACGTATCCGGACAGGGTCAGCGGAAGCAGGACGAAGACACCGAGGGAGAACAGCACACCGGCGCGCAACGCCCGGGTGGTGTCGCGCACGGTGTCCTTGTACTCGGGGGCGAAGGTCGCGCACACCTCCACCCCGAACGAGGTCCACGCCATGACGTACAGCCACACCAGCGCCTCGCGCAGTCCCGAGGCGCCGTGCAGGTTCCAGTGCAGGCCCTGTGCGCTCCAGTCACCGGAGAACAGCGGCATGACGATGAAGACGGCGAGCGGTACGAGCAGCGCTCCGCCGGTGACGTAGACGACCCACATGGCGACGTGCAGGCCGATCATCGCGGCGCCGAACAGCAGCAGCATCACGACCAGGCCGACGGCTATCGGGAAGTCCACCTTCACCGGTCCGAATTCCGCGCTCCAGTCCTGGCCGGGGAACCACTGGGCCTGGACGAAGGAGCCGATGAGTCCGGAGTAGACGGCGAGCGCGGTCGTCCAGGGGAACCAGTAGCCGATGCTCGCGATCGGGCCCACCACGGGCGCCCGCTTCTTCCAGCCCTCGGTCGCGTAGTGCGCGATCCCGCCGGAGGAGTCGGGGAACATCGCGGCCAGTTCGGTGTAGATCCAGTTGGTGGCGGTGGCCAGCACCATCGAGGCTGCCCACAGGGCGATCGCGCCCCAGGCGCCGAGGCCGCCGATGGAGGCACCGAGTGAGGCGATGAGCGCCGCCGGCATGGTCAGCGACATCGCGAATCCGTCGAACCAGCTCATTTTCTTGGGCAGTGCCGGGGTCTGTGGCTCGGATGACATGGCGTTCCCCTCAGGGTGGGCGCAGGCAGGAGAGTCGATGGGTCCTGGTTATAGATGAAGCGAAAAACGCCTGTCAATACT
Source organism: Streptomyces atratus (assembly GCF_900119365.1). Classification (GTDB taxonomy): domain Bacteria; phylum Actinomycetota; class Actinomycetes; order Streptomycetales; family Streptomycetaceae; genus Streptomyces; species Streptomyces atratus_B. The sequence continues at coordinate 32,206 of NZ_FPJO01000004.1, read as the reverse complement.
CACGAATCAGCAATGTTTGACTTTGAAATTCGCCGATCCAGCAGTCTTGACAGTTCCTAGTTGCTCAGCGAGTCTCCATTCATCGCTTCGCACCGGACCCGGGCAGGCGCGGCTTCGAGCCGGCACGCCTCTTCCCGGTCAGGACAGGACAGAGAGGCCAACGCATGACCACCCCGACCGCCGACCGGCACCAGCTCTTCATCAACGGCGCCTTCACCGACGGCACCTCAGGGACCACCCACGAGGTCGTCAGCCCCGCCACGGGCGAACTCGTCGGCACCTTCCCGCTGCCCGCGCCCGCCGATGTCGACGCCGCGGTGCGTGCCGCGAACGAGGCCCAGCCGGCCTGGGCAGCGACCAATGTGTGGACCCGCGCCGAGCTCTGTCACCGCATCGGTACGGAGCTGAGCGAGCGCGTGGACGAACTCGCCCGCCTCCAGTCCCTGGAACAGGGCAAGCCGCTCGCGGAGTCCGTAGCCGACATCGAGGAAGCGGCCAAGCTCTTCCACCTGCACGCCGAGGACGCCGTACGACTGCACGGCGAAACGCTGCCCTCCACCGACAACACCAAGCGGATGTTCACCTTCCACCGCCCGGTCGGCACCTGGGGCATCATCACGCCGTGGAACTTCCCGCTGCTGATGCTGGCCGAGTTCGTCGCCCCCGGCCTGGCCACCGGCAACGCCCATGTGGTCAAGCCGCCGGCCAACACCCCGCTCACCGTCCTCAAGGCGATGGAGGCGTTCGTCGCCGCCGGGCTGCCGGACGGCCTCGTCAACATCGTGCCCGGCGAGGGCGACACGGGCGACGCCCTGGTACGTCACGAGGGCATCCACGCGATCGGCTTCATCGGCTCCACCGCGACCGGGGCGAAGATCCAGTCCGCCGCCGGACTCAAGCGTTCCATCATGGAGTGCTCCGGCAACGGCCCGCTCGTCGTCCTCGCCGACGCCGACATCGAGGCCGCCGCCAAGGCCGCCGTCGACGGCGCCTACCCGTGCGCCGGACAGGTCTGCTGCGCCACCGAACGTGTCATCGTGCACGCCGACATCCACGACGAGTTCGTCGAGGCCGTGCTGCGCGAGGCCCAGCGCATCACGCTCGGCGACCCGTTCGACCCCAAGACCGTCCTCGGCCCGCTCAACAACGAGGGCGTCGCGGCCAAGATGGACCGTCACATGGCCGACGCCCGCGAGCGCGGCGCGCGCATCCTGCTCGGCGGGAAGCGCGCCTCCGGCCACCCCACCGACCTCTACTACGAGTTCACCGTGGTGGACGGGGTACCGGAGGACAGCCTGCTGTCCCGGGAGGAGTCCTTCGGACCGGTCGTGCCGATCATCACGGGCCGGGACGAGGACGATCTGCTGCGCATCGCCAACGACGACAAGCTCGGCCTCCAGGGCGCCGTCTTCACCCGGAGCATGACCTCCGCCTTCCGCTTCATCGAGGAAATGGCCGTCGGCCAGGTCATCGTGAACGAGAGCAACAACTGGTGGGACATCAACATGCCCTTCGGCGGCGCCGGCAACCGCTCCACCGGCTGGGGCCGGATCGGCGGCAAGTGGACGCTCATGGACATGACCGACACCCGCACCGGCGTCATCAGTCTCTGACCGCCCCGCGCCCGACCACCGTCCGCGGGCCGGGGCTCCGACCGGCGTCGGGGCCCCGGCCCGCGCCGCCCCACCCCGCCGGCAACGAGGTACCCCATCACATGAACACCGCCGCCCCGCGCCCCACCGACCACCGCAGCCGCCTGCGCGACACGAAGGCCGCCCCCTACTGGCTCGACCGGCCCGAGCACCCCGCACCGCTGCCCCGACTGACCTCCGACACCACCTGCGACCTCGCCGTCGTCGGCGGCGGCTACACCGGGCTGTGGACCGCGCTGCTCGCCAAGCGCGCCCACCCCGAACGCGATGTCCTCGTTCTCGAACAGAACACCTGCGGCCACGCGGCCAGCGGCCGCAACGGCGGCTTCTGCTCGCCCAGCATCACCCACGGCCTCGTCAACGGCGGCGAACGCTGGCCCGCCGAGGCCCGGTTGCTGCACCGCCTGGGCATGGAGAACTTCGACGCCTTCGAACGCGACCTGGACACCCACGGCATCGACTGCGGATTCGTCCGCAGCGGCAAGGTCACCGTGGCCGCCACCCCCTGGCAGGCGGCAGGGCTCGGCAACGCCCACACCCTCGCCCACCAGTACGGCGAACAGACCAGGCTGCTGGACCGCGAGGAGCTGCGGTCCTACGTCGACTCCCCGATCTGGACCGCCGGTCTCTGGTCCCCCGACTACGCGCTCCTCGACCCCGCCAGGCTCGTCTGGGGACTGCGCGCCGCCTGCCTGGACCTCGGAGTCCGTATCGCCGAACACACCGAGGTCACCGCGCTGTCCACCCGTCATGCGGGCCGGATCCAGCTCGCGACCCCGTACGCGGCGGTCGGCGCCCGGCAGGTCGGCCTGGCCACCAACATCTACCGGCCCCTGCTCAAGCGCCTCTCGCTCAGCATGATCCCCGTCTACGACTACGCCCTGACCACCGAGCCCCTGAACTCCGACCAGCTGGCCGCCATCGGCTGGAGCGGCGACCACGGCATCACCGACGCGGGCAACCAGTTCCACTATCTCCGCAAGACCGACGACGACCGCATCCTCTTCGGCGGCTACGACGCCATCTACCACTACGGCAACCGGGTCGACGAGCACCTCACCCAGCGCCCGGCCACCTTCGACACCCTCGCCGCCCAGTTCGCCGAAGCCTTTCCCTCCCTCGCCGACGTCCGCTTCTCGCACTCCTGGGGCGGTGTCATCGACTCCACCACCCGCTTCTGCATGTTCGCCGGCACCGCCGCACGCGGGCGGATCTCGTACGCCCTCGGCTTCACCGGACTCGGTGTCGGCGCCACCCGCTTCGGCGCCCAGGTCATGCTGGACCTGCTGTCCGGCCGGCAGACCGAGCGGCTGCGGCCCGCGATGATCCGTCGCCCGCCGGTTCCCTTCCCCCCGGAGCCGGTCCGCTATCTGGGCGTCGAGGCCACCCGGTGGTCCATGGCACGCGAGGACACCCACGGCCACCGCAACCTGTGGCTGCGCACCCTGGACCGGCTCGGCCTCGGCTTCGATTCCTGAGCCGGGCAGGATAGGGGCGTACGACCGAAGATCCAGGCCCGCACACCGTGGCGGGCCGTACATGAGAGCCGGAGCAACAGCATGAGCACGCTGGGTGGCAGCCCGCTGGACGACACCGATCGCCAGATCATCGCCGCACTCCAGGCGGACGGCCGCCGCCCGTACAGCCAGATCGCCGAGGAACTGGACATTCCGGCCTCCTCCGTGCGCTACCGCGTACAGCGCATGGAGGAGAACGGCACCCTCCAGATCGTCGGCATCGCGAACCCGCTGACCATCGGCTTCGACAGGTTCGCCATGGTCGGCATCCGGGTCGCGCCGGGCACCGCCCCGGAGGTCTGCCGACGGCTGCGGGAGCTGCCCGAGACCTCCTACGTCATCATGACGGCGGGCAACTACGATGTGATGGCGGAGGTGATCTGCCGGGACACCGACCACTTCACCGACCTGATGAACCGCAGGCTGCACCTGATCGACGGGATCGTCTCCACCGACTCGTTCTTCGTGCTGGAGGTGCACAAGCTGGCGTACGGCTGGGGCGTCGGCGAGGTGGACACCTCGCTGCTCGACGCCCCGCAGCCGCCGCTCGGCGCGGGTCTCGACCAGCGGCCCTGAGCCGCGCCGCGGGCATCGGTCCGCGAATCCCGTCCGTCCGGTCTCAACGCCCCGCGGGCCCGGGTGGCGAGCGCGGCGGCCAGGTGCCCGGCACCAGCAGCAGCCCGAAGGCGGCGGCGTAGCCGACGTGGTCGTCCGAGCCGGCGCCGAGGAACGCGTTGAACACAGCGGAGGCGACGCCGAGAACCAGGATCTGGCCCAGATTCTGGTTGGTCTGTATCGCGCTGCTGGCATAGCCCTGCCGGCCGGTCGGGGCGTGGGCGAGGGACAGCACGGTGAGGGAAGGGACGAGCAGGCCCATGCCGACCGCCGCGACGACCATCGCCGACGCGGCGGTGTCACGGGCGCCCAAGCTATGCGGACCGCGTGTCCGTGTGCCACTCGTCTTTCCGCGTCGTGAACCTCTTGCGCCAGGCCAGGGACACGTACACGAGGCCGATCAGGACGGGCACCTCGATGAGCGGGCCGACGACGCCTGACAGGGCCTGGCCGGAGGTGACGCCGAAGGTCGCGATGGCGACGGCGATGGCGAGTTCGAAGTTGTTGCCCGCCGCGGTGAACGCCAGTGTCGCCGTGCGGTCGTAAGCCAGCCCGAGGGCCTTGCCGAGCAGGAAGGTGCCGAAGAACATGACCGCGAAGTAGACGAGCAGCGGCAGCGCGATCCGGACCACGTCCAGGGGCTGCGAGGTGATCGTCCTCCCCTGGAGCGCGAACAGGACGACGATCGTGAAGAGCAGCCCGTACAGGGCCCAGGGGCCGATCCTCGGCAGGAACCGCTGCTCGTAACCTTCGCGGCCCGCCTTCCGCTCGCCGATGCGGCGGGTGAGGAAGCCGGCCAGCAGCGGGATGCCGAGGAACACGACGACGTTGAGGGCGATGTGCCACACCGGTACGTCCAGCCCCTGACCGTCGCCCAGGCCCAGCCACCTGGGCAGCAGGTCGAGGTAGAACCAGCCGAGCAGGCCGAAGGCGAAGACCTGGAAGACGGAGTTGAGCGCGACGAGTACGGCGGCTGCTTCGCGGTCGCCGCAGGCGAGGTCGTTCCAGATGATGACCATGGCGATGCAGCGCGCGAGGCCGACGATGATCAGGCCGGTGCGGTATTCGGGCAGGTCGGGCAGGAAGATCCACGCCAGGGCGAACATGACCGCCGGTCCGACGATCCAGTTGATGACCAGCGAGGACACCATCAGTCGGCGGTCGCCGGTCACGGTGTCGAGTCTGTCGTAGCGGACCTTGGCAAGGACCGGGTACATCATGACGAGCAGGCCGAGCGCGATCGGCAGGGAGACCCCGCCGACCTCGATCCTCGCCAGCGCGTCGTTCATCCCGGGGATCAGCCGCCCCAGACTCAGGCCGATGGCCATGGCGAGCAGGATCCACACCGCGAGGTAGCGGTCGAGGGTGGAGAGCTTTCCGACGATCGAGTCGTCGCCGCCCGCCGGGGCGGTGGTGGTGGGTTCGGTGGAGGTCACGGGCAGGCCCGCTTCTTCCCGGCGGCGCTGCGGGCGGACTCGGCCAGCGCGGCGAACTGCTCGGAGAGACCGGCCAGTACCTCGGGGCGCAGTCGGTAGTAGGTGAAGCGGCCGCACGGTTCGGTTTCCACCACGCCGGCCTCGCGCAGCACCTTCAGGTGGTTGGAGAGGTTGGTCTGCTTCGCCCCGGTCTCCTCGACCAGATGCGTCGTGCAGAGCGTCTCGCGGGCCAGCAGGGTCACGATCCGGAGGCGGAGCGGATCGCCCAGCACCCGGATCAGATCAGGATCGACTGAAGTCATCATGCACTGATACTTTCACATCACCACCCGCTGGTACCAGCAGGGACTGATATCAATGGTGGCCGTTCCCGCCCCGCGACGAGAGAAACGATCAACATGGCCGAGTCCTCCGGCAAGCCGTCCGTCCTGTTCGTCTGCGTCCACAACGCCGGCCGCTCCCAGATGGCCGCCGCCTGGCTGACCCACCTGGCCGGGGACCGCGTCGAGGTCCGCTCCGCCGGCTCCGCCCCCGGCGACGCCGTGAACCCGGCGGCCGTCGAGGCGATGGCCGAGGTCGGCATCGACATCTCCGCCGAAACTCCGAAGATCCTCACGATCGACGCCGTCCGTGAGTCCGACGTGTGCATCACCATGGGCTGCGGCGACACCTGCCCGGTCTTCCCCGGCAAGCGCTACCTGGACTGGAAGCTCGACGATCCGGCCGGACAGGGCGTCGAGGCCGTCCGCCCCGTCCGCGACGCGATCAAGGTCCTGGTCGAGGGCCTGATCGCCGAGATCGCACCGCGTACCGGGCCCTGAGCGGAAGAGGCGCCCGAGCCGGAAGGGCGCGCGGGCGCCGGACGCGACGGCGGCCGGGGAGCGGACCGGAGCGCCGGGGAAGGGAGCCGACCCTCTGGGAGTCGGGGCGCAGCCGGGCCACTGCCCGTACCTCGATCCTCGCTCCGGACCGCGCGGTTCGCATCCGGATCACCTCGCCGCCACCGGCGGAGCGGTCCCGGCGGCACGCGCGACGGCCGGCCGCTGCCGGTGCCGACGCACCGACAGCGGCCGGGGCCGTCAGCTCCTGTGCACCGCTCCCGGGCGTGCGGGAGCGGTCGCGTTCACAGGGTGCGTTCGAGGCGGTCGGCCATCAGCCTGACGAAGCGCGAGGGGTCGCCCAGTTCGCCGCCCTCGGCCAGCAGCGCCAGATCGTGGAGGAGCTCGGCCGTCTCCTGGAGACCGGTGCCGTCCCCCTCACCGCGTTCGGCGTGCGCCCGGTTGAGGCCGCTGACCAGCGGGTGCCCCGGGTTGAGTTCGAGGATGCGCTTGACCTGGGGAACGTCCTGGCCCATGGCGCGGTACATGTTCTCCAGGGCCGGCGTCACGTCGTGCATGTCGGAGACGATGCAGGCGGGCGAGACGGTGAGGCGCGAGGAGAGCCGCACCTCCTTGACGGTCCCGCTCAGCCGGTCGGTCATCCAGCCGAGCAGATCCGAGTACTCCTGCTGCCGGCCCTCGCGCTCGGTCGCGGCCTCCTTCTTCTCCTCCTCGGTGCCGAGGTCGACCTCGCCCTTGGCGACGGACCGCAGTTGCTTGCCGTCGAAGGCGGGCTCCGCCTGGACCCACACCTCATCGACGGGGTCGGTGAGCAGCAGCACCTCGACGCCCTTGGCGCGGAAGGCCTCCATGTGCGGGGAGTTCTCGATGGCCTGCCGGGACTCGCCCGTCAGGTAGAAGATGTGCTCCTGGCCGTCCTTCATCCGCTCCACGTACTGCCGCAGCGTGGTCGGCTCGTCCTTGTCGTGGGTCGTGGCGAAGGACGAGACACCGAGGATCGCCTCGCGGTTCTCGAAGTCGCTCAGCAGCCCTTCCTTGAGGACCCGGCCGAACTCCCGCCAGAACGTGGCGTACCGCTCCGGCTCGGCGGACATCATGTCCTTGACGGTCGACAGCACCTTCTTCGCCAGCCGCCGGTGCATCAACTGGATCTGGCGGTCCTGCTGGAGGATCTCGCGCGACACGTTGAGCGACAGGTCCTGCGCGTCGACCACACCCTTGACGAAGCGCAGGTACGGCGGCATCAGCGCTTCGCAGTCGTCCATGATGAAGACGCGCTTCACATAGAGCTGGATGCCGCGCTGGTACCCCTGCATGAACAGGTCCTGGGGTGCGTGCGACGGGATGAAGAGCAGCGCCTGGTACTCGAAGGTGCCTTCCGCCTGGAGACGGATGGTCTCCAGCGGAGCGCTCCAGTCGTGGCTGATGTGCTTGTACAGCTCGTGGTACTCGTCGTCGGTGACCTCGTCGCGCGAGCGCGCCCACAGGGCCTTCATCGAGTTGAGCGTCTCGGGCTCGCGCGGGGCGTCATCGGCCCCTTCCGCACCGTCCGCGCCGTCGGCCGCCTCGGGGGCCATCCGGACGGGCCAGGTGATGAAGTCCGAGTACCGCTTGACGATCTCCCTGATCTTCCACGGGGAGACGTAGTCGTGGAGCTGGTCGTCGGTGTCCTCCGGCTTGAGCCGGAGTGTGACGGCGGTCCCCTGGGGGGCGCTGTCGACGGTTTCGATCGTGTACGTGCCCTCACCGGTCGACGTCCACCGGGTGCCCTGGCTCTCACCCGCGCGCCGGGTCAGCAGTGTGACCTCGTCGGCCACCATGAAGCTGGAGTAGAACCCGACGCCGAACTGACCGATCAGCCCTTCGGCCGCGGCGGTCGACTCGGCCTCCTTGAAGTCCCGCAGGAACTTCGCGGTGCCCGAGTTCGCGATGGTCCCGATGAGCTGGACCACTTCGTCGTGAGACATTCCGATGCCGTTGTCCCGCACGGTCAGTGTGCGGGCCTGCCGGTCGGTCTCGATGGCGATGTGGAGGTCTGACACGTCCGCGTCGAGCGAGTCGTCGCGCAGTGCTTCGAGCCGCAGTTTGTCGAGCGCGTCGGAGGCGTTGGAGACGAGTTCACGCAGGAACACGTCCTTGTTCGAGTAGATCGAGTGGATCATCATCTGCAGAAGCTGTCGCGCTTCCACCTGAAACTCGAACGTCTCAGTGGGCATAATCCGTGATTCCTTCTCAGGTTCGCGGTCCGGGAATTGGCCTGAGCACTTTAGATCAGCCGGCCCCGTCGGCGTGGCGCGGCCCCGCCTCCGGTCAGCTCGGTGCCACCGCGTATCCGTCGGCGGTCCAGCCGCCGTCGCTGACCATCACCTGGCCGGTGATGTTCGCGGACACCCCGGAGGACAGGAAGAGGGCGAGATGCGCGATGTCCTGCGCGGTGCCCAGGCGGCCGCGCGGGGTCCGGCGGCGCAGCGCCTGTGTGTCGAGCCGCCCGGCGTCGGAGAGCCGGGTCAGCAGGTCGGTCTCGACGTACCCGGGCGCGAGCGCGTTGACCCGGATACCGAAGGGGGCCCACTCGACGGCCAGGACCTTGGTGAGGGCGGCGACGGCGGCCTTGGTCGCGCAGTACGCGGCGCGTTCGGGCCCGGCGGTCACCCCGTACATCGACGAGGTGGTGAGGACGACGCCTCCGTCGCCCTCACGCATGATGTGGGCGGCGGCGCGTGCGCAGACGAAGACTCCGGTGAGGTTGACGTCCAACGCGGTGTTCCAGCGGTCCAGTTCGAGATCGAGGGAGGGCGCGTTGGCGGACACGCCGGCGTTGGCGACCATGACGGACAGCTCTCCCGTCCGGGCGGTGAACGAGGTGAGTGCCGCCGTCACCGCGTCCTGGTCGCTCACCGGGGCGGTGGCCGTCGCGATCACCTGGCCGGGGCGGCCGGCGGCCAGTGCGGGCCGTACCCGGTCCAGTTCGTCACCGTCGATGTCGAGCAGCAGCACATGGCAGCCGGCGCGTACGTACGCGCCGGCCATCGCCAGACCCAGGCCTCGCGCGGCGCCGGTGACGCATACGGACCTGCCGCTGAGGTCGGGGTAGATCGCCGCTTCCGTCGTCATGTTCCGCTCCGTTCCCGCTCGCACTGCCGCTCCTCCCACCGGTGTTCTCGGTCCTGCTCAGATCATGTGCATTCCGCCGTTCACATGGATGACCTCGCCCTGCACGAAGCTTGCCGCGGGCGAGCACAGGAAGGTGACGACGGAGGCCACTTCGTCCGGCCTGCCCAGGCGGCCGAGGGGGGTGGTGGCGAGAGCGGTGTCGCCGCGGGCGGCGACGTAGTCGCGGGTCATGGAGGTCTCGATGATGCCGGGCGAGACCATGTTGATCCGTGCCCTGGAGCCGAGTTCCCAGGCGAGGCTGCGGGAGAAGGCGAGCAGTGCGCCCTTGGTCGCCGCGTAGTGCGCGTGCCGGACGCTGCCGCGGTGACCGGCCATGGAGGTCAGGTTGACGATGCTGCCGCCCTCGTTGAGGTGGGGCAGCACGGCGCGGGTGAGATAGAAGACGCCGTTGAGGTTGACCGAGATGACGGCGTTCCACTGCTCGTCGGTCATGTCGGCTACGGCCTGCTCCGGATAGATCCCGGCGGCCGGTACGAGGAAGTCGACGGAGCCGTACGTCTCGACCGCGGCGGCGACGAACGCGTTGTTGCTCTCCGGCGAGGCGGCGTCCAGGGTGCGGGTGATCACGGTCGCGCCCGTGGGGTCGAGCGTCGCGGCGAACTCCTCCAGTGCCCCGGCGTTCAGGTCGCCGAGCACCAGGTCGGCGCCGGCCGCGTGGAACTGGCGGGCCACTTCGCGGGCGATGCCGCCGCCCGCGCCGGACAGGAGGAGGGTCCGGCCCTCGAAGGGGCGTGCGTCAGTCTGCTGCGTGGTCACTGTCATGGTCGTCCTCTGTGAACAGTTCGGGATGCTGGGCCAGTTCCAGCCGCGTACGGCGGATGTGGCCGGTGAGAAAGCGTTCGGCGTCGACGGTGTCGGCCCGCTTGATCGCCTCGATGATCAGGCGGTGTTCGGCGTGGATCAGCTCCCAGCCGCTGTCGCCCGCGAGCCGGGCGAAGGCACGGCGGTAGTGCTGGGTGGTGTTCCAGAACCGGTCGACCATGGTGGTGATCTGGGCGACGCGGCAGCCGGCGTAGGTGAGCAGGTGCAGACGGCGGTCCAGGGCAAGGAAGCGGTCCACGTCGGCGGTGAGTTCGATCTGCCGGGCGATCGTCTCCAGTTCGGCGACCTGCTCGGGGGTCAGGTTCGGAACGCTCTCGCTGAGGGCGAGCGGCTCCAGGCGTTCGCGGATCTTGTAGACGCCCTCGCACTCCGCCATGTCCATCCTGGAGACCCAGGCGCCGCTGTTGGACTTCACGACGGTCAGACCCTCGGCCGCCAGTATCCGCAGGGCCTCGCGTACGGGCAGCCGGCTGGCGCCGAGCTGGGCGGCGACCTGCTCCTGCATGATCCGTGCGCCGGGGCGCAGCTCACCGCTCAGGATGGCGGCACGCAGATGGTCCGCGACGCGCTGGCTGGCGACGGCTGCACTGGACCCGGACGTACTGGATCCGGACGGTTCGGATCCGGTGGTCGGCTTGCGTGACATGGCTCTCCCTGGTGCGGTGCGCGGCAGCGTGTTCAGACGGAAGGCTGCCACAGCCGTACCGGTGAGTCGGCTTCGTACTGCTTGCCTCCCGGGTAGGAGACCAGCTCCAGCTGCATCCCCCAGGGCGTGAGGAAGTAGACCCAGCGCTGCCCCGCGCTCGGGCCCGAGCTGGCCGTGGGTTCGCCCAGGATCCGTACGCCGTGCTGCCGCAGGTGCGCCACGGCGGCGTCGAGGTCGGTGACGTAGAAGGCGAGGTGGTGGCCGCCGACATCGCTGTTGCGCGGCGGTCGCTTCTCCTGTCCGGGGGCCTCGTACTCGAAGATCTCGAAGTTCGGACCGCCGGCGCAGCGGAAGAAGCGCAGCTCGCGCATCACGGCGCGCGGGTGGACGCCGAGGTGGTCGCTCATCCAGGTGCCGCCGGAGCGGAACGGGCCGAGCGAGTAGACGTGCTCGCAGCCGATCACCTCCACGAAGAAGCGGGTCGCCTCCTCGAGGTCGGGAACGGTGAAGCCGATGTGCTCGACACCGGCCAGCCCGGGAAGTCCCTGCCCCCGGTCACTTGTGGAATGGATCCATTTCTCCGCCATGCGTCTCACATTGCGCCGCCGTAGGTGCCGTAGTCAATGGACATACCTGAAATCTGAACGTAACGTTCCGGTAACGAGGTATTGGCTATGGATCCATTCGCTGCGACAGTGCTCTCCGAATCACACAGGAGAGTGCTCATGCCCACACACCGGAAACTGGCCCCCGCCTCACCCTGGACCGAGGTGACGGCGACCAAGAAGGACTGGCTCGGCGCTGACCCGCGGCTGCTGACCTCGATGTTCACCCAGACCCTGCTGATCAGGACCTTCGAGGAGTACGTCCTCGACCTGGCGGGTCAGGGGCTGGTCCATGGGCCGGCGCACTCCAGCATCGGCCAGGAGGGCGGCGCCGTCGGCTCCGTGCTGCCGCTGACCGGTGCCGACTTCGTCGGCGGCTCGCACCGGGGGCACCACCAGTTCCTGGCCAAGGCACTGGGATACGTCGCGCCCGGCGGGATCGACCTGCGCCGCCCCGTCGACGAGGGTGTGCGGACCGTCCTGCAGCGCAGCCTGGCCGAGATCTGCGGTCTGGCCAGGGGCTTCTGCCGGGGCCGGGGAGGATCCATGCATCTGCAGTGGCGCGAGGCCGGGGCCATGGGCACCAACGCGATCGTCGGCGGCGGCGTGCCGCAGGCCGCGGGGTTCGCCTGGTCGGCGCGGCAGGCCGGCACCGATGCCGTCTCGGTGAGCTACTTCGGGGACGGCGCGGTCAACATCGGCTCCGTGCTGGAGACGATGAACCTCGCCGCCGCCTGGAAGCTGCCGGTCTGCTTCTTCATCGAGAACAACAAGTACGCCGTCTCCACCCACGTGGACGAGGCGACGGCCGAGCCCCGGCTCTCGGCGCGTGGTCTGGGCTTCAACATCCCCAGCTGGCGTGTGGACGGCATGGATCCGCTCTCCGTGTACCTCGCCATGAGCGAGGCCGTGGACCACATGCGCGCGGGCCACGGCCCGACCATCGTCGAGGCCGAGGTCTACCGCTACTTCCACCAGAACGGCCCGTTCCCGGGCAGCGCGTTCGGCTACCGCACCAAGGACGAGGAGAAGGAGTGGCGGGCCCGCGACCCGCTGGCCCTCGTCTCGCGTCAGCTCGTCGAGAACGGCGTCCTGAGCGCCGATGAGATCGAGGAGTGCACCGCACGGGCCAAGGCGGTCATGGCCGCCATCGGCGACGAACTGCTGGAGCCCGACCCCGACGGCAAGCCGGGCACCCGTCGCATCAGGCCCTCCGAATGGCCCGATCCGTCCTTCCGCGACATCGGCGTACGGGGCGACCTCAGCGAGTTCGAGGGCGTACGCCTCGCCGGCACCGGCACCGGCAATGACGGCTTCCAAGGGCGCCTGGAACAGCGGAAGTTCATCGACGTCGTGGCGGAGGTGATGAGCCGGCGCATGGCCGAGGACTCGTCGGTCGTCGTCATGGGCGAGGACGTGCACCGGCTCAAGGGCGGCACCAACGGCGCGACCAAGGGGCTGGCCGAGGCCCACCCGGACCGTGTCCTGGGCACACCGATCAGCGAGAACGCCTTCGCCGGGCTCGCCGGCGGCATCGCGCTCGACGGCCGGTACAAGCCGGTGGTGGAGTTCATGTACGCCGACTTCATGTGGGTCGCGGCCGACCAGATCTTCAACCAGATCGGCAAGGCCCGGCACATGTTCGGCGGCGACGGACAGGGCACCGGCGTCCCGCTCGTCCTGCGCAGCAAGGTCGCCATGGGCACCGGCTACGGCTCCCAGCACTCCATGGACCCGGCGGGAATCCTCGCCACGGCCCCCGGCTGGCGGATCGTCGCCCCGTCCACGCCCTTCGACTACGTCGGTCTGATGAACTCCGCGCTGACCTGCAAGGACCCGGTCGTCGTACTGGAACACACCGACCTGTACGGCTCGGTCGGTCCGGGCCCGGTGGACGACTTCGACTACTGCCTGCCCGTGGGAAGGGCGGCCGTGCGCCGCAGCGGATCCCGGCTCACCGTCGTGACGTACCTCGCGATGACCAACTACGTACTGGAGGCCGTCGAACAGCTGGGCCTGGACGCCGAGGTCATCGACCTGCGCTGGCTGGACCGCGCCAGTCTCGACTGGGACACCCTCGGCGAGAGCATCCGCAAGACCAACAACGTGCTCATCGCCGAGCAGGGCCCCATCGGCACCTCCTACGGCGGCTGGCTGTCCGACGAGATCCAGCGCCGCTACTTCGACTGGCTGGACCAGCCGGTGGAGCGCGTCCAGGCCGGCGAGTCCTCGCCCAGCATCAGCAAGGTGCTGGAGCGGGCGGCCATCGCAAGGACCGAAGAGGTCGTGGCCGCGCTCCAGCGGGTCACCGGGAACTGACCCTCCCCGTACGAGAGAACACCCAGGAGGGTTGATCATGGCAGAACTGTTCCGAATGCCCGCCGTGGCCGCCGACGCGGCGACGGCCGTGCTGTCCGCCTGGCAGGTGGCGGAGGGGGCGTCGTTCACCAAGGACGACGCACTGGTCTCCATCGAGACCGACAAGGCGGAGGTGGACGTCGCCGCCGAGCAGGACGGCGTCCTGCTCAAGGCGTTGTACGAGGCCGGCGTCGAGATCGAGGTCGGCGACCCGATCGCGGTGCTCGGCGCCGTCGGCGAGCAGCCAGGTGACCTCGACGCGCTGCTGGCCGGGCTCGGCGTCAGCGCGCCCGGCGCGGCCCCGCAGGCGGTGCGCCGGGACGTACCGGAGGAGCCGGTGGCACCGCCTGCGGCCGCCCCGGCTTCCGGTGGGCCGGGTCGCGGCGGGCGCGTGTTCAGCAGTCCGCTGGCCCGCAGGCTGGCCCGGGAGGCGGGCCTCGACATCGAGGCCCTCACCGGCACCGGGCCCGGCGGCCGCATCGTCAGGCGTGACGTCGATGCCGCGGTCGCGACCCTGCACACACCGGCGAAGGACCCGACCCCCGCCCCGGCCCCGTCCGTGTCTCCGGCTCCGGCTCCCCCGGCGGCCCCCGCCGGCACCGGCGACCACGAGGACATCCCGCACACCCGCATGCGCCGGGCCATCGCCAGGCGCCTGACGGAGAGCAAGCAGCACACCCCGCACTTCTATCTGCGGGCGACCTGCGCCGTGGACGAGCTGCTCGCCCTGCGGCAGCGGATCAACGCCGTCAGCCCGGTCAGGATCTCGGTCAACGACCTGCTGATCAAGGCCGTCGCCACGGCACACACCCAGGTGCCGGAGATGAACGCGGTGTGGCAGCCGGAGTCCGTACGCCGGTTCCGTACCGTCGACGTCTCGGTCGCCATCGCCACCGACACCGGCCTGGTGACCCCGGTACTGCGCGGGATCGAGAACCTTTCGGTGTCGGCGATCGCCACGCGGACCCGCGCTTGCGCGGAGCAGGCGCGCTCCGGGGCGCTGCACCCAGCCGACCTCGAAGGCGGTTCGATCACCGTCTCGAACCTCGGCATGTACGGGGTCGAGGAGTTCGCCGCCATCATCAACCCGCCGCAGGCCGCGATCCTGGCCATCGGCGCCGCACGCGACGAGGCGGTGGTCCGCGACGGTGCGGTCACCGCGGCCAAGGTACTCGGCGTGGTCCTGTCCGTGGACCACCGTCCGGTGGACGGCGCCGTGGCGGCGCGCTGGCTCGCGGCCTTCACCGAGGCCGTGGAGAACCCGGTCCGGCTCGTCGTCTGACCCCACCCCGGCGGGCCGGGCGGCCCGCGGCGTCAACGTCGCGGTCCGCCCGCCGCCGCCCACCCCTGGGCCGCAGTCCGCGTCCGGCGGCTGCCAGAGCACTCCAAAAGGACACCGATGTCTTTGATCCGCGCTTCCCGCACGCCCGGTGCGGCCACAACGAACGAAACCCCGCGCGATGCGCTCGGCGAGCTGGACCAGCGCAATCTGCGGCGGCTGATGCCGCTGCTGCTGGCCGCCTACATCATGTCGTTCCTGGACCGGACCAACATCGGCCTGGCCAAGGAACGGCTGGAGGTCGACCTCGGCATCTCCGCCGCGGCCTACGGGCTGGGCGCGGGGCTGTTCTTCCTCACCTACGCGATCTCCGAGGTGCCCAGCAACCTGATCATGTACCGTGTGGGCGCGCGCTGGTGGATCACCCGGATCATGCTGACCTGGGGCGTCATCTCCGCCTGCATGGCCTTCGTCCAGGGTGAGAAGTCCTTCTACGCCATGCGGCTGCTGCTCGGTGCCGCCGAGGCCGGGCTGCTGCCGGGCATCCTGCTCTACTTCACGTACTGGTTCCGCTCCGAGACCCGCGGCAGGGCCATCGGCCTGCTCCTGCTCGGCGCCTCCATCGCCAGCGTCGTCGGAAACCCGCTCGGCGGGCTGCTCATGGAGATGGACGGGCTCGGCGGCTGGCACGGCTGGCAGTGGATGTTCGTCATCGAGGGGGTCCCCTGTCTCTTCCTGGCGTTCGTCATCTACCGCTTCCTGCCCGACGGCCCGGCCAAGGCGCCCTGGCTGACGGCGGAGGAGGCCCGGTTGGTCCAGGACGCGGTCACCCGCGAACAGACCGAGGGCTCCGAGGCGGCGGGCAACGGCTCCGGGTCCGGCTCCCTGCTGACGGTGCTGCGCGACAAGCAGATGCTGCTGGCCATCTTCGCCAACTGGACCCACCAGGTCGCCCTGTACTCCGTCGTCTACTTCCTGCCCGGCATCATCGGCGGCTGGGGCGATCTCTCGCCGTTCACCATCGGCCTGCTCACCGGACTGCCCTGGCTCACCGCGGCCGTCGGTGCCGTACTGGTGCCACCGCGCGCGACCACGCCCCGGCGCTCCCGCAACTTCGTGGTGGTCGGCCTGCTGATGATGTTCACCGGCCTCATCGTCGCCGCCGTCGCGGGTCCCGTGATCGCTCTGCTCGGCTTCTGCTTCACCGGCCTGGCGTTCTTCGTCGTCCAGCCCCTGCTGTTCAACTTCCCCGCCACCCGGCTCTCGGGCAAGACCCTCGCCGGTGGCCTGGCACTGCTCAACACCATCGGCATCACCGGCGGCTTCGTCGGCCCGTACATCATGGGCTACGCCGAGGACGCCACCGGCAATCACCTGTCCGGCCTGTGGGTCTCCGTCGTCCTGCTGGCCCTCGGCGCGCTGGCGGCCACGCGACTGCGCTTCTCACCCAAGTCCTGAAGCGCGCTCCGGGGCGTGGGTCAGCCCGGGACGTCCCCAGCGGCGGGGGCGGTCCCGCGGGCGCCCGCGCCCCGGGGCAGGTCCAGTTCGAACCAGACCACCTTGCCTCCGGAGACATCGGCCGCGCCCCACCGCTGCGCCAGTGCGTTGACGACGTGCAGCCCGCGGCCGGTTTCGTCCATGGGCCGTACCCTGTGCCGCCGGGGCAGCCGCGTCGAGTCGTCGCCGACCTCGCAGCGCAGCACACCGGTCCGCAACAACCTCAGGCTCATGGGCCGTTCCGCGTACCGCACGGCGTTCGTCACGATCTCGCTCACCAGGAGCTCGGCCACGTCCGCGAGTTCTTCCAGGCTCCAGCCGGCGAGCGTCCGCCGTACGAGCCTCCGGGCCCGCCCCGGGGCCTCGTACGTCGGCTCCAGGAACCAGTGGGCCACGTCGCTCGGCGCGATACCCTCGAACCGCGTCGCGAGAATCACGATGTCGTCGTCCCGGTCCCCCGGGCCGAGCACGTCCAGCACATCGTCGCAGAGCGCCTCCAGAGAGGGCCCGCGGTCCGGCCCGGTCAGTCGCGCCGTGGCGGCCGCCCGTTCCCTGAGCTGCTCGATGCCCGTCCACACATCCCGCGACCGCGACTCGACCAGCCCGTCCGTGTAGAGAACCAGCGTCGCGCCCGTGGGTGCGGCCAACTCCACAGCCTCGAACTCGACACCGCCCACCCCGATCGGGGCGCCCGGCGGCACCCTCAGCACCTCCGTCCGGCCGCCCGGATGCAGCAGTACGGGCGGCGGGTGGCCGGCGTTGGCGATGGTGATCGTGCGCGCGACCGGGTCGTACACCGCGCACTGACAGGTCGCCATCCGGTCGTCGCCCAGACGCCGTGCCTGCTCGTCGAGCCGTCGCAGTACCTCCTGCGGCGGCAGGTCGAGCCCGGCGAGGGTCTGCGCGGTGGTGTGCAGCTGTCCCATGATCGCCGCGGAGGTCATGGAGTGGCCCATGACGTCGCCGACGACCAGGGCGACCCTGCTCCCGGGCAGCGGGATCGCGTCGTACCAGTCGCCGCCGATCCGGGCCGTCTCAGCGGCCGGCAGGTAGCGGGCGGCGAGCTTCACGCCGGGCGGCTGCGGAAGGGAGCGCGGCAGCATCGCTCGTTGCAACTCACCCGCGATGTACGCCTCGCGCCCGTACAGTACGGCCTTGTCCAGGGAGAGCGCCGTGTGCGTGACCAGCTGGGCCGCGACCAGCAGGTCGTTCTGGTCGAAACCCGGCCGCTCGTCCCAGCGCAGGAAGACCGCGACCCCGATGACCCAACGACGGCCGCGCAGCGGGGCGAGAATCGCCCGGTCATCGTCGGGCAGCGAGTGGTCGGGGCCGAGCAGCCACGGCAGTGCGTCCCGGCCGGCGGCCGAGCCGCCGAGGACCGGGCGCACCCCGCGTAACACCTCGGCGAGCGCGCTGCCCCGAGGAACCGGGCGCAGCACGGCACGATCGGCATCCGGTGCGAAGAGTCCGTCGTGCTCGTCCGCCGGGCGCAGCCGGTCGGTACGGCGCAGCCGCAGCACGAACGGAGAGGCCGGTCGCTCGTCACCCACGGGGAGCGGGTCGCGCAGAAAGACGAGGGTCTCGTCGGAGAACGACGGAACGGTCGCCCGGCACAGCCCGAGCACGATCTCGTCAAGATCCATGCCGCGGGCAATCCGCCGGGTCGCGGCTCCCACGAACCGCATCGAGTCGTCCGCCCGCCGCAGTGCGACCTCGCTGCCCGGCCCGTCCGTGCTGGTCGCAGGGTTGTCCGGGGTTGTGCGGAACAATCCGTTGCCGCTGTGCGCGGACCGGGCGTCGTGACGGGTTGCGCTGCGGACAGCCTGCCCGGGAATGACGACGCCGGTGTGCTCCTTCTCGGCGTTCCGGGTTTCGCTCCATCCCATGTCCTCGGCCGCTTCCTGCACGGCCTCGTGTTCCCGGTCGAGCACGTCACGGGCTTTGCGCAGCGTGTCGTCCACCTGGTCGAGCGCGGCGTCGTCGGCGGTGCCGGTCAGCGGGCCGGGAATCCGCAGGGCGGTTCCTGACCGGAGCTGACCGCCGGGTGCCGAGCCGCTCCTGAGTTCACGGAGTTCGTCCTCCAGCACCTTGATACGGCGGGCGGCGTGATCGGCCACGCGCTGCGCCGTGTCCCGTTCGGCCTCGGCCCGGCCGAGCTGCGAGCGAAGGTCCTCCGACTGCCGTACGGCGCGTTCGAGGCGGTGTTCGGCCAACTCCACATCGACGAGGAATGACTCGTCCGCACCGCGCAATGCATCCAACCGCCGGGTGAGCTGGGCGACTTGCGCCTGCGTCTGGCCGAGCAGCGCGAAGAGCACGGTGGCCACCTGGAGAGCCTGCTGCCTGGCCTGCTCACTGACCTCGAAAGCCTGCCGGACACGGTTGAGATCCTCCAGCGCGGCGATCGTGCGCTGTTGGGCCTCGACGAGCTCGTGCGCCGGGACGGCCGGCTTTCCGTCGGTGGTGACGGGCGTGGGAGCGGTGCGAGCGGCGCTCCACAGCGGTTGCAGCTTCTTGAGCCGCTCGGCGGTCCGCGGTCCGGTCTCGTCGGGGAAGCAGACATCGGCGACGGCTTCGACGAGGTCCCATGTCAGGGCGACCCCGGAGAGTTGCTCACGCAGCTTGCGCAGATCGGGCACCGCACCGGAACGGAAGTGCTCGGCGGTCAGTCGTGTGTGCAGCTGGGTCACCGACACGTTGGAGGTGTCGAGCCAGGTCCGCAGGGCGTGAACGAGATCGTTGATCTCCGTGCATGTCCCACGTGCGGGCGCCCAAGGCCGGCCGGGCCGCTTCAAAGTCCCCACGTCATCTCTCTCAGGGCAAGTTGTTCCACGGACAACCCCATGTTGTCGCGTGGACAACATCCAACCCGCACTACCGCCCCGCGTGCAGGTGGATGGTTGTTTCGTGCCGCGCGTGAGTGCGCGCCGCACACAGCAGATGAGCTCGAAGGCCTCGAAGGAGGAGTTGTTGTGAGCCCCACCCATACGGCGATGCTGCTCATGGCAGTCGCGCTGGCCGTGATCTCCGCGTGCCTCGTGGCGGGGATCGCGTTCGCCGTCGCCCGCTGGGGCGGCGCTCCGGCGCCCGAGGCCGTCGCGAGGTCGGGCAAGGCGTTCGCGACGGCCCTGACCGTCATCAGCGCGGTCGTCGCGGTGGTGGCGACCGCGCTGAAGTAGGTGAAGCGTTCCTTTGCGCCGGTACGCCCGCACCGACCAGTCGACACGGAGCGCGCCGCCACCCAACGCGCCCACCTCAAGCTGCCGTTGCTGCCCACGACCGCCATCGGGCCCTTCCCGCAGACCGACGAGCTGCGCGCGGCCCGCGCCGGTCTGCGCGCGGGCCGGATCGACACGGCCGGATACGAGGAGCGGATCAGGGCCGAGATCGGCGAGGTCGTCACCATGCCGGCCTGGTCCTACGTCCGCGACGACCAACCGCTCGGCGACACCGCCCGGCAGGTCGCCCTCGCCCTGCGCGACGAAGTCAACGACCTGGAGGGCTGCCCGCGCGTGCCCGGTGCGGACGAGGCTGCCGCCCTGCTCCGCAAGGGCCTGAAGGCGATTCCCGCCGAACGGCTGTGGGTCGACCCCGACTGCGGTCTGAAGACCCGTGGCTGGCCCGAGACCAGGGCTTCCCCGGAGAACCTGGTCTCCGCGGCCCGCACGGTACGAGCGGAGCTGCCCGTGTCCTGACGGCGGACGTCCGACGGCCGGGGCGCCCGTGAGCGCCCCGGCCCCGGTCGGACCGGTGTGCCGTGACGGTCCCCTTCTCGATCCCCGCACCGCGGAGTTCTTCCCACACCACGTAATCTACGGTGTAGGTTCAGCAAAGGACGGGGACATACGGGGTACAGGGAGCAGACGTGGCCAGACGAGCACAGGGCACCGCGGCGGGGCTCAGCCGCGAGCGCATCGCCGACGCCGCCGTCGCGCTCGTCGACCGCGACGGCCTGGAGCGCTTCGGGGTACGGCGCCTCGCGGACGAGCTCGGGGTCGACCCGATGTCGATCTACCACCACATCAAGGGCAAGGCGGCGCTGCTGGACGCGGTCTCCGAGGCCGTGCTCGCCGAAGTGGCCGCCGCGACGGACGACACGTCGCGCGACTGGGAGGAGATCGCCCGCCGAACGGCGCACGGCTACCGGGAGATGGCCTACCGGCACCCCCGGGTGTTCCCGCTGCTGGCGACGCGCGCCCAGACCTCGCCGGTGGCCCTCATCGCGCTGGAGCGGCTGGTCACCGCGATGCGTGAGGCCGGCCTGCCCGAACAGGTGGTCGCGGACGCGCCGATGACGCTGTTCGGCTTCCTCAACGGATACCTCCTGGCGGTCCTCAGCGGCGAGAGCGGCGAGGACACCGGCACCCCCGCGATCGACGCCGACACGTATCCGACCATGGCCGCCCTCGCGCCCCTCCAGGCCGGCTACGGGTCCGTGGCGGAGTTCGACCGGATCCTCGGCACCGTGCTCGGCCGCGTCCAGGACCGGGCGGCCCGGGGCGGAACCCGGTGAGCGGTCACGGACAGCGCCGGTATGTCCGACGAACGCGACGACAGGGAGAAACCACGGACCGCATCGGGATCATAGGCGTGGGCGAGATCGGCCGGGCCATCGTGGACGGTCTGTGCGACGGCGTCGACAATCCGCCGCGGACCACCTCTCGCCGCGAGGAGCCCGTACGGCCGCCGAACTGTCCCAGCGGTATCCGAACGTCCGGGTCTGCGCCGACAACCAGGACGTGGCGAACCGCTCCGAGGTGGTCGTCCTCGCCGTCCGCCCCCAGGACCGCGCCGAGGCCCTCGCCGGGCTCCGGGTCGGCGACGACGGTGTCGTGATCAGCCTGATGACCGGCGTCGGCATCGGCGAGCTGCGCGAGACGCTCGGCACCGGCGCCCCCGTCGTGCGCGCGATTCCGCTGCCCACCGTGCGCGAGCTCCGGTCCGTCACCGTGACGTGCCCCTCCCACCCGGTCGCGGACGACGGCCTCGGCGGGGCGCTGCCCCTCGCGGACGAATCCGCCTTCAATGTCCTCTCCGCCCTGACGGCCACACTGACCACCCATTACGGGTATCTGGCCACGCTCACCGCGTGGGCCGCCCGGCAAGGCGTGCCCGCCGAGGCCGCGGACCGCTACGTCCGCAGCCTCTTCCAGGGCGTCGGGCGCTCGTTGGGCGACGACAAGCAGTCCCTGGGGCAGCTCGTGGGCCACCACGAGACGCCGAACGGACTCAACGAGCGCATCCGCACCACGTGGTTCGGCACGGCCAACTCCGAGGCCCTGACCAAGGCACTCGACGCGCTCCTCGCAGACCTCGCACAGTCACGAGCGGGCGATACCGGGTCGGCCTCCGCCTGGCCGAACAGCCCGGCTGCACCGCGGTGTTCGCCGCCAACGACCAAATGGCGCTCGGACTGCAGCACGCCCTCCACGAGCGCGGCCGCAGGGTCCCCGAGAACGTCTCGGTCGTCGGCTTCGACGGCATCCCGGAGTCGGGCTCGTTCCTTCCGCCGCTGACCACGGTCCACCAGGACCTCGCCGAAGTCGGCCGCCGCTGCGTGGAGAGCGCCCTGCGCCAGGTGCGGCAGGGCGAGGCCGAGCGGGGAACGACGCTGGTGCCGACGCGACTCGTGGTACGGGACAGCACGGCGCCGGGACCCGGCTGACGCCCGTGCTCTCGACGGCCATCTGCTCGGCTCGGCGACCGGCGGTCGTGCCTCACACCGCCCGGACGACGGCCCGGGCCGCCTCGGCCAGCAGTGAGATCTCGGCCGCGACTGCCTCCGGGTCGGCGGCGACCGTGACCTGCGCGACGTCGTCGAGACCCGGGTGCGAGCCGACGCGCACCGCCCGCTCCGCGTTCCGCAGGAGATCGAAGTCGTTGATGTCGTTCCCGAACGCGACGTACTCGCCGATCCCCGTCGAGCTCAGGGCTTCCCACTTCGTCGTAGAGCCCGGCGCGAAGTCGACGATCGCCTCGTCGAGGTGATGGTTGACCGTCAGCCCCAGCCGACGGCCGGCGTCGGCGAGTGCCGCCATGTCCGACGCACCGACGACAAGGAACTTCACAACCTCGGGAAGCTCGGCGATGTCCACCATTTTCGCCAGGTTCCCCTGGTCGACGCGGCCCCGGATCGGATGGTCCGCAGGTCCGGTGTACGCGTAGTCCCAGAGTCCGTCGGCGAGATAGGTCGCTTCGTACTGGCCGACCGTCTCCATGAGTGCGCCGAGTCCGGCAGGATCGAACGCGGCCCGGGCCCGAACCCGGCCGTCGGCCGAGACGAGACTCCCGTTCCCGCCGATCAGTGTGGCGGCCGGGAAGGCTCCGTCGAGGACGGGCAGCAGGTCGCGGACAGGCCGGGCGGAGGCGAAGACCACATGATGGCCGACGCGCTCGCACTCGCCGATCGCGGCAAGAATCCGGTCATCGATCGTTCGTCCGTCGAAGCAGAGCGTGCCGTCGATGTCAAAAACCAGTGTGCGGGCGCGAAGTGTGAACATCATCGGATTCTATCCGGTCGACCGACGGCGGTGCGGTGATGCCCGTGGTGCCGACGGTGCCGGTGGTGCGGTGGGCCCGGACATCCGTGGAGGGGCCTATCTTGGCTGGTATGCAGTTCTACACAATCGGCCAGGCCGCCCGGCTCCTCGGTGTGAGCCCCGACACCGCACGTCGCTGGGCCGACGCCGGCCGGGTGGCCACCCATCGGGACGAGGGCGGGCGGCGGCTCATCGAGGGCGGGGATCTCGCCGAGTTCTCCGTGGAGCTGGCCAAGGGCGGTGGCGGCGAGGAGGACACCTCGTACACCTCTGTCCGCAATGCCTTCCCCGGGATCGTCACCGCGGTGAAGCTCGGCGACGTCGCCGCCCAGGTGGAGATCCAGGCCGGCCCGCACCGGCTGGTTTCGCTGCTGACGCGGGAGGCCGTGGAGGAACTGGGGCTGGAGGTCGGGATGGAGGCCACGGCCCGGGTCAAGTCGACGAATGTGCACATCGACCGCGTCTGACCGCTGCGCGGGCCGGCGCCGTCGGGTCAGAGCGTGAGCAGTTCCTCGTAGAAGCCGCCGAACTCCCGCTCCCGGTCGACGAGATGGATCTCCAGGATCCAGTGGCAGCGACGTCCGGCCTTGTCGGTGCGGCGCATCGGGGTGTCGTTGGCGGGCGCGACGTACGACTCCGTGTCCGCGCCGTCGATCCACTCGTGCGGAAACTCCCCGACCAGGTGGCCGGCATGCCAGCCGCCCAGCTCCCAGCCGGCCAGCACCGCCAGCCGCTCGACCTCGGCGTACAGCCGCGCGCCCGTGATCTCCGGGTCGGCCTCGAAGAAGCGGCGGCCCGCCGCGAAGACCTTCGGCAGGTCCTGGTGCAGCCGGTGCTTGACGCGGTCGTCGCCGAGGACGAAGGTCCGCCCGAAGTCGGCCTCGTACTCCTCGAAGATCGGCCCGAAGTCGGCGAACACGATGTCGTCCGCCCCGATCACCCGGTCCGGTGGATTCTCCCGGTACGGCATCAGTGTGTTCGGCCCGGAGCGCACGATGCGCTTGTGCCAGTGCCGGGTCGTGCCGAACAGTTCGTTCGCCAGGTCCCGGATCCGGTCGCTGACGTCGCGTTCTCCCTCGCCCGGTGCGACCAGCCCGCGCTCCTCGATCTCCGCGAAGAGTCGTGCGGCCTTCGCCTGGGCGTCCAACAGCCGGGCAGCGCGCGTGGATTCGTCATCCGCCATGAGGCCGACCGTAACCATCCCCATCGCCTCCGGCAACGGGATTCCGGTGTGGCAGGGCCCGGACCTACGGATGGGACGACGCGGGGCGGGAGCCGGCGGGCGCGGCCGGGGTCGTCACGCCCAGGAGGCGTAGCGGCCGTCCACGCGAATCGCGTTGATGCCGCTGATGTGCCGGGCCCCGCAACGGTCCTGGGGCAGGACGAGCTGGGCGCCGGCGCGGTCGAGCGGCGTGCCGTCGACGGTGGCGGCGAGCAGTACGGGCGCGCGGCCGAAGTCGGGGTCGATCTCCGCCCAGGACAGCAGGGCGTGGTGGCCGTCCGCGCCGGACACCGCGATCAGGAATCGCAGACGGTCCTTGCGGCGGGTGGGATCGAAGACGGGACCGGCTGCCGCAAGGACGTCGTGCAGGAGCGGCCCGGTGAAGCGGTGGTGCTGGATGCCGCTGGTGGCGCACTCGAAGCTGACGTCGGCCTCGTGCTGCGGCCAGGCGAGCAGGTCGGGCACGGTCAGACGGAGCGGACGGGACAGATCGCCGGCGAGGGCGAGTTCCGCCACCTCGTCCGCCGCTTCGGGGGACCGGCTCACGGGCTACCACCTCCCCGAAGCCCATACCCGGATATCCATCCTGTACAAACGCACATGCAACCCATGAAGATCAATGGTCCGGCTCATGCGAAGCAACAGATGACTTTCTCCTCGCATCTGCGGCAGTATCATCAGCGCATGCACACCTACCGGATCGGGGACGCGGCCGCCTTGCTCGGCGTCAGCGCCGACACCGTGAGGCGTCTGGTCGACGGCGGGAAAATCACCGCCGTACGCGACGGGGGCCGGCCGCCGGATCATCCCCGGGCCGGCCCTCGCGGCCTACGCCCGGCAGGTGCACCGCACGGAGCGGGAATCCACCGGATCCTCGGCCCGCAACCGCCTCTCCGGCATCGTCACCGACGTGATCCTCGGAGATGTGTCGGCGCAGGTCGAGATCCGGGCCGGGCCGTTCCGGGTGGTGGCGATGGTCAGCCGCGAGTCGGCTGAGGAACTGAAGCTGGAGCCCGGTGTTCCGGCGGTTGCCGTGGTCAAGTCGACCAACGTGGTCGTCGCCAGACCGTAGATGTGATGTGTCCGTCAGGACCAGAGGGAGTGGACCCGTGACAACCCGTACCGCGCGCCGGACCCGCCGGACCTTGCAGGTGGCCGGTGCAGGCACCGCCGCGCTGCTGGCCCTGGGCGCCTGCTCCTCCTCCGACGACTCCTCGTCGGTGAAGTCGGACTCCTCCGCCCCGTCCTCCTCGTCGGACAAGCTGTCCGGCACGGTGACCGTGTTCGCCGCGGCCTCGCTGAAGGAGAGCTTCACGGCTCTGGGCAAGGAGTTCGAGAAGCAACACCCGGGTACGGAGGTGACCTTCAGCTTCGGCGGCAGCGACTCCCTCGCCGCGAGCATCACCGGCGGCGCACCGGCCGATGTGTTCGCCGCGGCCAGCCCCAAGACGATGAAGATCGTCACCGATGCGGGCGACGCCTCCGGCACGCCCGCCACCTTCGTTCGCAACCAGTTGGAGATCGTCACGCTGCCGGGCAACCCCGACAAGATCTCCTCCCTCAAGGACCTCACCGGATCGGGCCTGAAGGTCGTGCTCTGCGACAAGGAGGTGCCGTGCGGCACCGCTGCCCAGAAGGCCCTGGACGCCAGCGGTCTCGAGCTCACCCCGGTCTCGTACGAGCAGGACGTCAAGAGCGCCCTGACCAAGGTCGAGCTGAAGGAGGCCGACGCAGCGGTCGTGTACAAGACCGATGTGAAGGCGGCCGGTGACAAGGTGGAGGGCGTGGAGTTCCCCGAATCGGCCGATGCCGTCAACGACTACCCGATCGCCCTGCTCAAGGACGCCCCCAACGCGGACGCTTCCAAGGCGTTCATCGCGCTGGTGCGGTCCGCCGAGGGTCAGAAGGTCCTGACCGGGGCCGGGTTCCTGAAGCCGTGACCTCGACCGCGAAGCCCGACGCCGCGACCGGCACCCTCCGGGGTGGGCCGCGGCGTCGGCGTGTCCGGGCGGGTGGCGGCCGCGGCGCACCGCTGCCTCTGCTCGTGCCCGCGCTGATCGGCCTGGCCTTCCTGGTGGTGCCGCTGGTCGCCCTGCTCGTACGGGCCCCGTGGCGCAGCATGCCCGAGCAGCTGACCAGCGCCGAGGTGTGGCAGGCGCTCCGGCTGTCCCTGATCTGTGCCACCGCCGCCACCGCCGTGAGCCTGGTCATCGGGGTGCCGCTGGCCTGGCTGCTGGCCCGGGTCGAGTTCCGCGGTCGCGGCCTCGTGCGCGCTCTCGTCACGCTCCCGCTGGTCCTGCCGCCGGTCGTGGGCGGCGTGGCGCTGCTGACGTCGCTCGGCCGCAACGGCATCGTCGGGAAGTGGCTGGACTCCTGGTTCGGCGTCACCCTGCCGTTCACCACGGCGGGGGTCGTGGTCGCGGAGGCCTTCGTGGCGATGCCGTTCCTCGTCATCAGTGTCGAGGGCACTCTGCGGGCCGCCGACCCGCGGTACGAGGAGGCGGCGACCACCCTGGGCGCGTCCCGCTTCACCGCGTTCCGCCGGGTCACGCTCCCGCTGATCGCTCCGGGCATCGCGGCCGGTGCGGTGCTGGCGTGGGCCCGCGCGCTCGGCGAGTTCGGCGCGACCATCACCTTCGCCGGCAACTTCCCCGGCCGTACGCAGACCATGCCCCTCGCCGTCTACCTCGCCCTGCAGAGCGACCCGGAGGCGGCGATCGCCCTCAGCCTGGTGCTGCTTGCCGTGTCCATCGCGGTACTGGCCGGGCTGCGCGACCGTTGGATGACCGCCGGATGACCGGGACCCACGACCGTTGGACGATCGCCGCATGACCGAGACCCACGGCCTTGGTGCCGGCACCGGCCCCGACGGGCTCGACGCCCGGCTCGTGGTGGACCGCGGCACCTTCCACCTCGACGTGGCGCTGACCGTCGCACCCGGCGAGGTGGTCGCCCTGCTCGGTCCGAACGGCGCCGGCAAGACCACCGCCCTGCGCGCACTGGCCGGCCTGACCCCGCTCACCGGCGGCCACCTGCGGCTGGACGGCGCGACACTGGAGCGTACGCCGCCGGAGTCCCGCCCGGTCGGCGTCGTCTTCCAGGACTACCTCCTCTTCCCCCACCTGACCGCCCTGGACAACGTGGCGTTCGGACCGCGCTGTCAGGGGGCGAGCAAGACGGAGGCGCGGGCGCAGGCCGCCCAGTGGCTCGACCGCCTGGGTCTCGCGGATCACACCGGCGCCAAGCCCCGGCGGCTCTCCGGCGGCCAGGCACAGCGCGTCGCGCTCGCCCGCGCCCTCGCCACCCGCCCGCGGCTGCTCCTCCTCGACGAACCCCTCGCCGCACTCGACGCCCGGACCCGCCTGGAGGTACGTACCCAACTCCGGCGCCACCTGGCCGAGTTCGAGGCAGTCGCCGTACTCGTCACGCACGACCCGCTCGACGCGATGGTCCTCGCCGACCGTCTGGTCGTCGTCGAGCACGGCGAAGTCGTCCAGGAGGGCAGCCCGTCCGACATCGCCCGCCACCCCCGTACGGACTACATCGCGCAGCTCGTCGGCCTCAACCTCCACCGAGGCCACGCGGACGGGCACACGGTCCGCCTGGAAACCGGCCCCGCCATCACCACCGCGGAGGTACTGTCCGGACCGGTCTTCGTGGCGTTCCCCCCGAGCGCCATCACCCTCCACCGCGGCCGCCCCACCGGTTCCAGCGCCCGCAACGTCTGGCGTTGCGAGGTCGCCGGCCTGGAGACCCACGGCGACCAGATCCGCGCCGCCCTCACCGGCGACCTCCCCCTCGCCGCCGACCTCACCACGGTCGCCGCCGCCGAGCTGGACCTGCACCCGGGCGCGGAGGTCTGGGCCACGGTGAAGGCGACACAGACCCACGCTTACCCCGTCTGAGATGACCATTTCGCGCCGGCACCCACCCGGTCACTGCGGTCCGCCGCCACTTGGGGTGTGGCCTGCCACGCCCCGGCCACGAACTGCCCGGTCTCGTCCACCAGGTGGTCCCAGGCGACCGGAGAGGTCCACACGTCCGGCTCGATCCCCGGAATCGACGTGCCCCCTCTTCGGCGGTCCTCGGCGCAATCTCGGCACGCCCGGGATGGTGGCTCCGCGCACACCCGGCCCGAGAACTATGGTGTCCCACCACATACGCCCCTGACCTGCCCCTTCCTACGGTGTGGCGACACGGAAGGTTGCGACGCCGTGGATCTGGGTCGCGCGGTCGCCGACAAGGACACACTCGGGGTCGCCTTAGTACTCCAGCCGGACTTCTTCATTAGCGCTGGTCAACGGCTTGGGCGTGGAGAGTGTAGCGGGCTGGAACGGGGGTGGAGCGGTCATTGCCGGGCCGTCCCACGAACGTGTGGCCGCGCTGCTTGTAGTGGCATTGGCGGGCGCGTGCTTGGTGGCGGCGACGCCAGTGGGACCACGTCATCGCGTGGTCGCGGTCCGGAGCACGGCGGCGGGGTCCAACTGCCAGCAGACGTCGAATCTCGGCCGGTGTGAGGTCCACGAGGTCGGGTGTGTCCCGCTCGGTTCCCCCTTTTCCCGTTCCTGGCCGGCCAGCACGGCGAGGAAAGCGTGCGCGAGCATGGCAAGTGTGATGTGCCGGTACCAACCCACGTAACGGCGGACTTCGTACTGGTCCAGGCCGCATTCGTTCTTCGCGCTCTGGAAGCATTCCTCGACCTTCCAGCGGCAGCCGGCGATGCGTGCGAGGTCGGCGACGGTGGCTTCCAGGGGTGCGCTGGCAAGGTAGTAGGCGATCTCGTCGGGCTTGGCGATGCTGCGGCGGGCCAGCATCCAGCGTTGCCGGGTGGGTTCGTCGCCGTCGAACTCCCACACGGCGGGCAGGCGGGCTGCGGCCCAGTCGTAGAAACGCTCGCCCTTCGCGCCGCTTCCTGCTGACAGCCGCTGCCAGGCTTCGGGCGGGGCCTGGCCGATGAGGTGGTCGATGCGCGGGCCGTGGACCTGCTGGGACTTCGGGACGGCCACGACGTAGGAGAGCTGGTGGTCTTCGAGGAAGCGGCGGAAGTGGGAGTCCTGGCCGTAGGCGGAGTCCGCGGTGACCCAGCCGATGGGCAGGGGCGAGGCGAGGGCCCGCAGGATGATGGCCCGCGCCAGTTCGCCCTTGGTGGCGAAGACCCGGTCGTCGGGGACGCGGGCGGCCCGGCAGCGTTCGCGGTCCTCGGTCCAGGACTTGGGCAGGTAGAGCTCGCGGTCGACCAGGGTGTGGCCGCGGAAGGTGGCGTAGGCAGCGAAGACCCCGATCTGGCAATTCTCGGTGCGGCCTGCGGTGCCGGAATACTGGCGCTGGACACCGGCGGAGGTGGTGCCCTTCTTCACGAAGCCTGTGTCGTCGATGATCAGCACGCCGTTGTCCGCGCCGAGGTGCTCGGCGACGTAGGCGTGGAGGTCGTCGCGGACCTCGTCGGCCTCCCATCGGCTCCGGGACAGGAGGTGCTGCAGCCCGTCGGGGGTGGCGTGGCCTGCGTATTCGGCGAGCTGCCAGCCGTTCTTGCGGCCCACCGGACCAAGGAGCCCACGGACGTAGTCCCGCATCCGGCGCCGGGACTCCACCCGGGCGAAACGGCCCCCGATCCGCAAGAGCAGCTCAGCAAGTCCCTTTTCCCACAGGTCCGTTGGTGTATCACTCATGCGAGCGGGCTGCCCGGAACGTTGCCACTACAAGCAACGCGGCCACACGTTCGTGGGACGACCCCGCAAAGACCGCCCCACCCCCGTCCCAGCCCGCTACACTCTCCACGCCCAAGCCGTTGACCAGCGCTAATGAAGAAGTCCGGCTGGAGTATTAGTACTCCAGCTGTAGATCGTGATCTTCATGTCTGGGATGCGGCTTGTCGCCGGTAATGGCTGGTGCGTGATCGCTTCTGATGGCGGCGTAGCCAGTCGGACCATCGGAGTCGGTGGGCCGTGTCGTGGAGTGGCTGGACGGCGACAGTGATGAAC
Source organism: Streptomyces atratus (assembly GCF_900119365.1). Lineage (GTDB taxonomy): Bacteria > Actinomycetota > Actinomycetes > Streptomycetales > Streptomycetaceae > Streptomyces > Streptomyces atratus_B. Next base: position 2,024 of record NZ_FPJO01000004.1, on the reverse strand, counting down.
AGGCGCTGGATCTCGTTACAGGACAGCGGAAACCATGTCGGCCCGCGCAGGATGGCGGGCGTGTTCGTCGGCGCGGACCACTGCGAGGAAGGCGTGGGCGAGCATCGCGAGGGTGACCCAGCGGGTCCAGGAGGGGTAGTGGACGACAACTGAGGGCCCTGCTGTGAGACCTACTCGCACCTCTCGCTGAGGAAGTGCTGCCTGATCACCCACCGACAACTCAGGTCATTGTGTTCCGCTTTCGCAACCTGAAACGCGCGGCAGCCAGCACAGCAGCCGCGATCAGACAACCTACGGCCGTGACTGCAAGGCAGACGAGCGTGGGGTTGATCCAAGCTGCAACGAGGTCGTATGAGGCATTGCACTTGTTATGCAGAGGGAAAACGCGGGAAGGCTCGCGCCAGTGCTCTTCCCTGTAGCCGTCGTCGTAGACCTGGCCGCGCAAAATCTCGCAGGTCTCTTGTGCGTCCAGGCCGCCAGAGAACACTCCCCAGCACCAGATGACGAACCCCCCGACGCACGATGCAACCGAAAGCAACAGCCAGAGGTGTGGCTTTCGCCATCTGCGGCTTCTGTCAGAGTTCCCGCTCAACCCGTACGCCTCCCCCCAAACTGAGATGAGGATACAGACTGACTCAAGCCCACCACCCCGGAGATTCGGCTCCAGACCGGCCAAGCTCAGATGGCGCTGACAGCGCCGCCGGTATCGGAGCCGCAGCCTCTCCTCCCGGCAGCAGCGGCTCGCGCGGTCCCGCCATGCGAACCGGGGACGAGATGGTTACGGCCACCGGTGATCCTCGTGGTTTGTGAAGACAACGAACGATCAAGCGGTGGCCGCAGGTCACAGCGTAGACCCGGCCCGATGGCAGGACGCATTCGAGGGCCTGATGCACCGGATCGCGGGTCGTTTCGCGCGCGTGGAACCCCGGCGGCGAGTTAAGCGGTTGGTGCTCGGACTCCTATCGGACCTCCCGCGCAAGAACTGCTGGAGAACGTCCGGTTGATCAAATGCACACAGTCACGAATGGCCCGGCCCCTTCGTTCCACCCCCATTACAAGGGCTTCGTCACTACTACGAACCGGTCCGCCAGCGCGCCCCGCGCCGGTACTCAGTCCCTTGTGGTTTCAGTCACTTGGGACGCTCCCTCTTGTCCAACCCGACTGGGCAGACCGTGTCGGGGCACGCCTTCTCCTGTTCCATGTGAAAGCAGCAGATCAGATTCACGTCGTCTGCATGCCGGACACCACCTGGCCAATAAACGGGCACCCGCCAGGCTCATCCCGAAGATCCTTCGGTACTTCGGTTTCGATGTCGGTTTGATTTGTAACGACACTTCAGCAACGATTCGCTTGCGCTCGTCTCTCTGATCCCCACCTGACGCCTCTCACGACGCCTTTTCCTCATCGCTCACCACGACGGTCTTCAACCCAACGCAGCATGAGGCGGTTTGAAGCCTCCCCCCGCAGGGCGACTTCGAAGGGCCACGCCTTCATCTCTCACACAGCACCGCATTAGCAGCTCTGCCTGCACAAAGTTGCCTTTGACGTTCAGGACACAACGAGGGGCCAAAACCCTCACCATCTGTACAGCATCATCCAGTTGCTACCGACCTACACCGGCAGCCCCTTTCCGTTCAGGACGCACGAAGGCAGTCGCTTTTCTCAGGATCTCGATCGTCTTCGCCTGCTCGGCGGTCAGCTTCCGCAGCCGCTTCAGCTCCTCGTCCCGATCGCCGGCGGCCCGCCCCGCTCGCACGGAACCAGGTCCCGATCCGGTGTCCTGGGCAGCGCGGGCCTTCTTCACCCAGCCCCGCAGTGACTCCGAACTGACCCCGAGCTCCCGGGCAACCTCGGTCACCGTCCGTCCCGACGACCGCACGAGTTCGATCGCGTCCCGCTTGTACTCCTCCGAGTACCGCTTCGTGTACTTGCTTCCCACCTGGCACTGCTTCCTCTGGGCTCTCACGTCCCAGTCTCCAGGTGTCCACGATCAAGGGGAAGGTTCACCATCGCCGTCCACCCCG